>CAVWOI010000048.1:0-306379 GCA_963756245.1 uncultured Alphaproteobacteria bacterium | reverse complement strand
GAGGCTTTTTGATAGCGGCCGCTTACATCGAGCTCGCCATCGGACCGGCCTGGTGGCTGGCGCCCATCGCCACGATGGCAATCGGCCTGGGCTTCTACATGCTGCACAACACGCTGCAGACCAACGCCACGCAGATGACGCCGCAAGCCCGCGGCACCGCGGTCGCAATCTTTTCTTCCGCGATATTTGTCGGCCAAACGGTCGGCGTCGGCACCGGCGCGCTGGTGATCGACCGCTTGGGCGCCGTGCCGCTCTTCGTCGGCGCGGCGGTCACGATACCGGTGCTGGCAATTTGGTTCGCCGGCCAATTGCATCAGCGCCCGGTTAAGTGACCGGGCACTGCAGCAAGCTCTAGACCTTGACCAGCGGCACCTTCGGCACCGGGCCGCGGCGTGGTGGTATGTCGTCGCCGGGGCCCGGCGGCGGCTTGCGCCGCGGCGAGGAGCGCCGTTTTGCCTTGGCGCGGCGCGGCTCGGGCAGTTTTTCCGCGCGCGGCGTCACCGGGCCGTCGGGATACTCGAAGCCGAGGCTGCTCTTGCCGGCCTCGTCGGTGATCACCACGACGCGGACATGGCCGCCGGATTTCAGGCGGCCGAACAGCACCTCGTCGGCCAGTGGCTTCTTGATGTGCTCCTGGATCACCCGCGCCATCGGTCGGGCGCCCATCAGCTCGTCGTAGCCATTCGCAATCAACCATCTGGCCGCTTCGGCGCTCAGCTCGATGGTGACATCGCGGTCGGCGAGCTGCGCCTCGAGCTGCAGCACGAATTTCTCGACGACCTGGGCGATCACCTCCTGCGACAGATGCGCAAAGGTGATGATGGCGTCGAGCCGGTTGCGGAACTCCGGCGCGAACATCCGGTTGATCGCCTCCATGTCGTCGCCTTCGCGCTTGGTGCGGGTAAAACCGAACGCCGCGCGCGCCATGTCGGCGGCGCCGGCATTGGTGGTCATGATCAAAATCACGTTGCGGAAATCGACCTGCTTGCCGTTGTGATCGGTCAGCTTGCCGTGATCCATGATCTGCAGCAGCACGTTGAACAGATCCGGATGCGCCTTCTCGATCTCGTCCAAGAGCAGCACGCAATGCGGATGCTGGTCGACGCCATCGGTGAGCAAGCCGCCCTGGTCGAAGCCGACATAGCCGGGCGGCGCGCCAATGAGCCGCGACACGGTGTGGCGCTCCATATATTCCGACATGTCGAAGCGGATGATCTCGACGCCGAGCGTTGCCGCGAGCTGCCGCGCCACTTCGGTCTTGCCGACGCCGGTCGGGCCGGAGAACAGGTAGCAGCCGATCGGCTTTTCCGGCTCGCGCAACCCGGCACGGGCGAGCTTGATCGAGGCCGACAGCGCCTCGATCGCCTTGTCCTGGCCATAGACCACGCGCTTGAGCGTCGCCTGCAAATGCTGGAGCACCTCGGCGTCGTCCTTCGACACTGCCTTTGGCGGAATCCGCGCCATGGTGGCGATCGTGGTCTCGATCTCTTTGAGCCCGATGGTGCGCTTGCGCCGGCTCTCCGGCAGCAGCATCTGCGCCGCGCCGGACTCGTCGATCACGTCGATCGCCTTGTCGGGCAACTTGCGGTCATGGATGTAGCGCGCCGACAATTCCACCGCCGCCTTGATGGCTTCGTTGGTGTAGCGGAGCTTGTGATACTCCTCGAAATAGGGCTTCAGCCCCTTGAGGATCTCGATGGCGTCCGGAATGGTCGGCTCGTTGACGTCGATCTTCTGGAACCGGCGCACCAGCGCGCGATCCTTCTCGAAATACTGCCGATATTCCTTGTAGGTGGTCGAGCCGATGCAGCGCACCGTGCCCGAGGCCAGCGCCGGCTTGAGCAGGTTCGACGCGTCCATGGCGCCGCCGGACGTGGCGCCGGCGCCGATCACGGTGTGGATCTCGTCGATGAACAAGATCGCGCCCGGATAGGCTTCGAGCTCCTTGATGACCTGCTTGAGCCGTTCCTCGAAGTCGCCGCGATAGCGCGTGCCGGCCAAGAGCGTGCCCATATCAAGCGCGAACACCGTGGCATTGCGCAGCACGTCCGGCACTTCGCCATGGACGATGCGCCGCGCCAAGCCTTCGGCGATGGCGGTCTTGCCGACGCCGGCTTCGCCGACGAACAGCGGATTGTTTTTCTGCCGCCGGCAGAGCACCTGGATGGTGCGGTTGATCTCGGACTCGCGGCCGATCAGCGGATCGATCTTGCCCTCGCGAGCCTTCTTGTTGAGGTTGACGCAATAGGCGTCGAGCGCATCGCCCTTCTTCTTCTGCTCGTCGCCGGATTTGGCGTCGTTCTCCTCGTCGGCGCCACGCACCGGGCGGGCTTCCGACATGCCCGGCCGCTTGGCGATGCCGTGGCTGATATAATTGACCGCGTCGTAACGGGTCATGTCCTGCTCTTGCAGGAAATAGGCGGCGTGGCTCTCGCGCTCGGCGAAGATCGCCACCAGGACGTTGGCTCCAGTCACTTCCTCGCGACCCGAGGATTGCACGTGGATGACGGCGCGCTGGATGACGCGCTGGAAGCCGGCGGTGGGCTTTGAATCCTCGGCGCCGTCGGTGACCAGGTTATCGAGCTCGGATTCGAGATAGGCGACGAGGCTGCGGCGCAGCTTCTCCAAATCGACGTTGCAGGCCCGCATCACCGCGGCGGCGTCCTGATCTTCGATCAGCGCCAGCAGGAGGTGCTCCAGCGTCGCATACTCATGGTGCCGCTCATTGGCCAGCGCCAGAGCGCGATGCAGCGACTGTTCGAGACTGCGCGAGAACGTGGGCATTTCAGTTTCTCTTCACTTGTATTGAGCGCTTCCCCCCGGAATCACTTCTTCTCCATGATGCACTGCAAAGGATGCTGATGTTTGCGGGCAAAGTCCATAACCTGCGTCACTTTGGTTTCGGCCACCTCGTAGGTAAAAACGCCACATTCGCCGATGCCGTGCTGGTGCACATGCATCATGATCCGGTGCGCCGCCTCGTGGTCCTTGTTGAAGAAGCGCTCGAGCACGTGGACCACGAATTCCATCGGCGTGTAGTCGTCGTTGAGCAATAGCACCCGGTAGAGGTTCGGCCGCTTGGTCTGCGGCTTGGTCTTGGTGATGACCGCGGTGCCAGGACCGCCTTGGTCGGCCTTGCGCTTGCGGTCGTCGTCCGCCATGCGCGGCGGCAGCGTTATGGGATTGGCGTCGGGCGGCGGCATTGCTGCGTCTGTCTTCCAGGCTCCTAAGTAGTGAGAGGCAGAACATTCCGGAAGGCTTGCGCCCGCCGCTCCCCGCACCACCGACCTCTATAATAGAGTTGGAGCCGGCCGCGTTCCAGTTCGATGAAGCAGCACCGACCGGGATTGGTGCGGTTCGACGACTCGGTTATGGATCGCGCAAAGCGAGTAGGAGGCGGCCATGATTGACCCGGCACGCCGAGCAAAGCTGCTACGCGAGCTCGAGCAGGAATTCATTCCGGATTATGACGCCCTGAACATGCCGGCGGCCGACAAGCGCGCCGCTTACGCGCTCGAGCACATCGCCTTTAGGGTCGGAAGAATCGATGAAAGCCTGGCCAAGATCGCAGCCGCGATCGAGGCCCTGTTGGCCAAAGCCTGACTGGCGAAGACTGACTGGCAAAGACTAGCAAGGACTTGGCGCGCAGCTGCGCGCCGGCCTTATTTCATTGCCGAAACTTTGGCGTAGGCGCTTTCGAACGGCTTGTAGGATTCCTTGGCGAAATCGAGGTAAAGCTCGCCAAGCTTGGTCGCCTCGGCTACGAAGCCCTCGTAGGACGATTTCAGGTATTCGCTCTGCACTTCGACGGCCTTTTCCAGGCTTTTGGTGCCGATGAGCTTCTCCCAATGGGCGGCTGAGCCCTCGACCGACTTTTTCGAGTAGTCCACGACCTCGGCCGCAATGGCCTGGGCGGTCTTGGACCATGCCCCGAACGAGTTCATGGCCAACTCCACGTTGTCTTTGCCGAGCTTGTTGATTTCATCGGTGGTCATAACGGACGGTCCTTCCGGCGGCTGTCTGTTGCTATGGTTAAAATCTTGCGCCCTTTGCCTTGAAAAGGCCTTTTCAGGCGACGATGATATTATAGTGCACTGCACAAAAATTGCAACTGCCTTGTGTGCAAAGCACAAAAAGTAGCTTTTCGTAGTGGGTGTGGGCATTTAGGGCGGCGTATCGGGGACTTAACGCTTTCGCAACAGCGTTCGCCTAGCGTGCTTGACCGTGTCGTTTGTGTAACGACCGGTCCTTAGTCGGGGGCAGTGCTTCTTAAGTGGACAGCTAAACCGGACCGAGCCGGCGCCGTGCCACGGGGAAGCATCGTCCTAAGGAGCGAACAGGGGTTGGGCCTCAACCGGGGCTCTACGCGCGTCAGGGACGGGGTGCGTAATGGCAATGATGGATACGGAAGCCCGCAACGGGCTTCGTTATGGCGTTATCGGTCTTGCCGCTATAGTTGCGGTTCTCACCATTACCAGCGAAGCCGCCGACGCGCGGCACCATCGCCGCCTGCGCGTGCATTATGTGGCCGCGCATCACGTGGCGCGCGTGCATCACACCGCCCGCGCCGAGGACTATTCGCCGCCATCGGCATCGATCGTGGTCGACGGCAATACCGGGGCCGTACTGCAGGCCTCGAACCCCGACGCGCCGCGCCATCCGGCCTCGCTGACCAAGATCATGACGCTCTATCTGCTGTTCGAGCGGCTTGACGCCGGCAAGATCAAGCTCGACACGGCGCTCAAGGTTTCCGACCACGCCGCCGACCAGGACCCGACCAAGCTCGATCTCAAGCCCGGCCAGACCATTCCGGTGGAAGACGCCATCAAGGGCGTGGTCACGCGGTCGGCCAACGACGCCGCCGTGGTCATCGCCGAAAGCCTCGGCGGCAGCGAGAGCGACTTCGCCAAGCTCATGACGCAAAAGGCCCATGCGCTGGGCATGAGCCGCACCACCTATGTCAACGCTTCGGGCCTGCCCGACGACGACCAGATCACCACGGCGCGCGACCAGGCGCTGCTCGGCCGCGCCATCCAGGACCGTTTCCCGCGCTATTACAAATATTTCTCGTTGCCGGCCTTCGTCTATCACGGCGTGGCGATCCGCAATCACGATCATCTGCTCGGACAGGTCGAAGGTGTCGACGGCATCAAGACCGGATTTACCCGGGCGTCGGGCTTCAATCTGGTCACTTCGGTGCACCGCGACGGACGCTATGTCGTCGCCGTCGTGCTCGGCGGCCGTTCCGGCTTCCAGCGCGACGCCCATATGCGCGAATTGATCAGCGCCCACATCAAGGAAGCTTCCCTGCAGCGCACGGCAACGGCCATCGCCGAGCAGGCCGCGCCCCGTGACGAGCCGCAGCAGGCCGCCGTCACCAAGGCATCGACGGTGGCACGCGCCGATCCGGCGCCGACCGCGACGGCGAGCCCGCGCATCGCTGCCGGCTCGAACGATCCGATCCAGCCGCTGTTGGTGAAAACCGTGTCCTACCGGATCGCTCCTGTGCAACCGGCGCCGCTGGCGCCGATGCCGGCCCTGGTGGCGGCTCCGGCGCCGCAGCCGGAGACACGCACTGTCGTCGCTTCGGCCGACACTATGCCGCCGACGCCGGTCACGATCCCGGCGGTCAAGTCCGACCCCATCAGGCCCGAGGCCGCCAAGCCGGACGTCGCCAAGATTGAAGCGCCCAAGGCTGAAATTCCCAAAATCGAGGTTGCGTCCGCTGCGGCGGCCGGCGTCGAGCCCGTCAAAGCCGAACCGGCCAAGGCCGAACCGCAGATCCGCGCCCGCGGCGGCTGGCTGATCCAGATCGGCGCCTATCCGGGCGAAGACGAGGCCAAGCAGCATTTGAGCGCGGCGCAGAGCAAAGTCCGCGACAAGCTCGCCGCCGCCGATCCGTTCACCGAGCGCGTGCTCAAGGGCGACAAGGCGCTCTATCGCGCCCGTTTCGCCGGCTTCGACAAAGCGACCGCCGACGCCACCTGCAAGCAACTCAAACGCAACGATTTCGACTGCATAACGGTCAAGAACTGAAGATCCCGGCAAGCGGGACGGAATACGAGTGAGCGTTGTTCAGAGTGCGGAAGCCACGCGAGAGCATCCTTTTGGGAAAGCCTCAGCGATGGCGACGAAGCAGAACCTCCTTGGCCTCATTGACGCGGGCCGCGAGATACGTCGACCCCCCTTGGTCGGGATGCAGTTTCTTCATCAGGGAACGGTGAGCCCGGCTGATGTCGTCGGCGGTCGCGCCGGGCTGAACGCCAAGGATTTGATAAGCTTCCTCTTCAGTCATTTTGCCGCTGGGCGCCGACCGCGTCCGGCTCCCCGCTGCCGCATCACCTTGCGCGTGCTCACGCCAACCGGGCTGCCGGCGGTCAAGATACGCTGCAAGTAGATCGCGGCTGTCGCCGTCGATCTCGCCAAGCAGGCCGATCAGCGTCGGCGGATCGAGCGCGTCGAGGTTTTGGCCTTCATGCCGGCCCGCAACAATGCGGCCGCGCATCGCGCCGGAATCGTGATCGAGCTCCATTTCGAGAAATGCGGTGCGGACGCGGGACACCTGACCGGTGCTCTTCTGGGTGCGCCCGGCGAAACTCGCCGGCCATAGCGACACCCAGCCGAGCAAGCCCAGGCCGAAGACGCCGACCGGAATGGCGACGCCGATCTCGCCGCGGAACAGGAGAAACGCGGCAAAGATCAGTGCGCCGCAGCCCCCCAAGTAGCGTATCAGGCGTGCCGCCTGTTTCGGGTCCGCCTTGGAGAAGGCATTCACGGCCCACAGCAGCAGGAGAAGAACGGCGACGCCGAGAAAAAGGGGCATGGCTATTTATTTGAGCTGTTCGAGCAGCCTGACCGCGCCGGCACTGTTGCGCTCTTTCAGAGCGGCCAACGCCTTCATTCCGCCGGCGGCGTAGGCCGCGGCCGCGCGCAACAACTCGGCCAATTCGTGAGCGGCGCCGGGAGAGAATCGGCAATAGGCACCGCGGGTCAGGCGCGCGATTTCGCGAAAAGCCTGCTCGCACACCGGATCGTAGCCTTCCTGGAACATGAAAGCCGGGATGTTGCGCAGGCCAAGCTCGCCGGCACCGGCGCACAGATCGTCGAGCGTCTCTTCCATGGCATCGCCGACGAACACCAAGGTGCCGACTTTCGCTTTGTCGTTCTCGCGGCGGGCGTGCGCAAGCACTTTGCCGATTTGAGTATGGCCGCCGCGGCAACCGATCCGCGACATCAGGGCGCCGAGCCGCGCCGGCTCGGCGACCCACGGCGACGCGCGGCATTCGGCGAGGCCGCGATAATACACGAGCTGGATATCGAGGCCGCCGATGGCCGAGGCTTCGCGGAACATCTCGGCCTGCAGCCGGCAGGCGGTATCCCAGGTCGGTTGCCGGCTCATGGTGGCATCGAGCGCGAAGATGAGGCGGCCGCGCTTACCGGCCACCACCGCGGGACCGAGCGCATCGACGCGGTTCAAGAAGGCATCGATCTCGGCGCGGGAGGTCGAAGCCGGTGCCGGCGTGTGATCGGAGCGGTCTTTGCTCATCGAGGGACCTTGGCGGCAAGCCATTTCGCCACGCCATAAAGTGGCGCTGGCGGGCATGGCGCGCAATGGCCGGGCCTGAAGCGCCTTAATCGGCGAGCAGGTCGTGGGTGTCCAGCGGCTTTGCCGAAGCCGCGAGCCATTCGGCGCGGGCGGCGACGCGCCGCTTGCCGCGCTCGTCGATCGGCAGCTTGAGGTCATCGATCAGGGCTTTGACCTCGTCGCGCGCCGTCACGTGGGAGACGGTGGGGCGCTGGCCCAGGGTATCTTCGTTGATGTCGTCCAGCGCGGTGAGCCCGCGCGGGAAGAACTCGCGGTAGACCACCCGTTCGGCAAAGCCGTCGACGGAGCGGAAGCCGAGTTGCCGGGCGAGCTGATTGACGCCCTCCCCGACCAGCCGCTTGTTGCGCGATCCGAGCGTCGAGAGCCGGTTGCGGACGATGACCCAGTCGGTCAGTCCGCCGTCGACCAGGCGGCGCTGGCGGCGCGCCTCGCGGACCATCTCGGCATAGTGGCTGACCCCGACCACTTCGAAGCTGGTCGGATCGACCGAGCCGAGGACGTCGAAATCGACAAAACTGTCGTTGAGCGGGGTGATCAGCGTATCGGCCATCGAATGGGCGAGCCGCATCAGGTAGGAATTGTTGCCCGGCGTATCGACGACGACGAAATCGTGGCTGTTCTCGACCGCGCTCACGGCTTCCGCAAAGGCGGCAAATTCCTGCGCCTCGATGTCGTCGAGCCGCAGTCCAAAGCCGCGTGCGACGCAATAATGAACGGGCATTTCGAGCTTGATGCGGGCGCGCTCAGCCCAGTCGCGGCGGTTCTCGACGTAATGGGTGAAGCTTTTCTGCCGCGAATCGAGGTCGATGGTGGCGACGCGCTGGCCGGCTTGGAGCAGCGCAACGGCGACGTGCATCGCGGTGGTCGATTTTCCCGAGCCGCCTTTTTCGTTACCAAGCACGATGACGTGCGCGGAAAGCGGCTTTCCGACGTCGGCCTGCATCAACATGATAACGCGACCCCAAGCGAAACTACTCTTTAGTCAGGCTTGCAACGCTCATGGTCAAGATACAGCATCGGCCTCGACAAGTTAATCATTAACCACACAGTCCAAGCATGAACACGCAAACTGTGCTCGCGCCGCAACGCCGACGGCGGCGCGATGGCTAAAACACCGACGCGGTCGAAACGTCACCCGCGCGTCATCCGCGCCCTGCCCGCGCTCAAGCGCGCGATCGCCGATTTCCGCGCGCGGCGTTGCAAGATTGCGCTGGTGCCGACCATGGGCGCGCTGCATGCCGGGCATCTTGCGCTGGTGCGGGCGGCGCAGCGCCGGGCCGATCGCGTCATCGTCTCGATCTTCGTCAACCCGACCCAGTTCGCGCCGCACGAGGATTTAAAAACCTACCCGCAGACATTTGCCGCCGATATCGCGGCCCTGGCCGCGCTCAAGGCCGACCTGGTCTGGGCGCCGGCTGTGGCGACCATGTATCCGGCAGGCTTTGCCACCCGCCTCGTCCCGGAGGGACCGGCGAGCGCCGGCCTGGAAGATGCCGTGCGGCCGCACTTCTTCGCCGGCGTGGCAACTATCGTCGCCAAGCTCTTGATTCAATGCGAGCCGGACGTGGCGATGTTCGGCGAGAAGGATTTTCAGCAGCTCAAGGTCGTGACCCAGCTGGCCCGCGACCTCGATCTCAAAACCCGCATCATCGGCGTTCCGGTCGTGCGAGAAGCCGACGGCCTCGCGCTGTCATCACGCAATCGGTACCTGTCGCCGAGTGAACGTAAAATCGCACCAACGCTGCACAAGGTTTTGAAAGCGTGCGCAAAAAAGATCGGAAGCGGCCAGCCGATTGCAGCTGTCCTCGACGCCGGCCGCAGCACGATCTCGGCTGCAGGCTTTGCGCTCGACTATCTCGAAGCGCGCGACGCCGAGACTCTCGCCCCCCTCACCTCACCCAAAGCCGGTCCGATCCGCCTCCTCGTCGCGGCGCGGATCGGCAAGACGCGGCTCATCGACAATGTGGCGGTGTAGGTTTCCTTATTTCGCCGCGACCTTCATCGGGTCCTTCACGTTGGGAAACGTCTCGAACTCCGTGTTCCAGAGCTGGCCGTCGATCTTTTCCACTTTGCGGATGTAGATGTTGCTGACGATGTCGCGGGTATCGGCGTCGATCGAGATCGGACCGCGCGGGCTTTCCCAGGCCATGCCCTTCATCGCGGCGAGCAAGGCGTCGCCGTCGGCATTGCCGCCGGTCTTCTTCAGCGCCTCGTAGATCAGGTGCAGGCCGTCATAGCCGCCGAGCGAAACGAAGTCGGGGCGGAAGCCGTTGGCCTTTATGATCGCCGCCGCATAGGTCTTGTTGAGCGCGGAATTGTGCGCGGCGGAATAGCCTCCGGCGGTGATCATGCCGAGCATCTGGTCGCCCATGTCGTTGAGGCTGTCGTCGGTGGTGAGATCGCCCGGCCCGATGATCTTGATGCCCGACTTGGCAAGCCCGCGCTCGGCGAATTGCTTGGCGAAGATCGGCGCTTGCGTGCCGGGGAAATAGATGAACGCGGTGTCCGGCTTGAGGTCGGCGATGCGCTGCAGGAACGGCGCGAAGTCCGGATTGGCCAGCGGCAGCCGGATCGACTCGACGATCTCGCCGCCGACCTGGGTGAACCGAGTCTTAAACGCCGTCTCGGCCTCGATGCCGGGCGCCCAGTCGTTGACGAGCGTGACCACCTTCCTGCTGCCGTTCTTGAACGCCCACTCCCCCATGATCCAGGACTGCGGGCTCAGGATGAAGCCGGCGCGTACGAAATAGGGAGATTTGGTGGTCGTGATCGAGGCGCCCGAGCTCATGATCAGCGCCGCCTTCTTGGATTCCGTGACCAGCGGCGCGCAGGCCAGCGCCACCGGCGTGATGCCAAGTCCGAGAATGTCGACCTTATCGTTGACGATCATCTCCTGGATGGTGCGGCGCGCGGTGTCGGCAACGCCGCCGTCGTCGCGCAAGGTCAGCTCGATCTTGCGCCCAGCCACGGTGTCGCCGTGCTCCTGCATGTAAAGCTGGATCGCGGCCTTGAGCTGCCGGCCGACGGCGTTGAAGCCGGCTCCCGTCATGGGGATGCTCATGCCGATTTTCAGAACCGTATCGGCGGCAATAGCGGGTCGCGCGATGAAGCCGCCGGCGGCCGTAGCGGCGATGCCCTTGAGCACAGTTCTGCGCAACATGACGTTCCCTCCCATTTTGTTTTCCCCTCGCATTTCCCCTCCCCCTTGTGGGGAGGGGTAGGGGTGGGGGTCGAGAGGCAGCACACAAATCTCGAAGCAGCGTGTGACCTCCCGACCCCCACCCCACCCTCCCCACAAGGGGGAGGGAGTAAGAATTCACACCCTCTCGAGATGCGGAATGTGCGGCCGCTCGCCTTGCGCCTTGCCGGTGATCGGCGGCCGCGGCAGGCGCGCCTCGCCGTTTTCCATGACGAAGGTGTGCTCGAGCGAATACCACGGCGCCTTGACGTCGGGCATACCGGCGCGCGGCTCGTCGTGGCGGACATAATTGCCGATGAGATGGCGGGTGACGCCGAACTGCGCATCGGTTTCGAGGTTCTTGTCCTCGGGATCGTAGAGCTGCGAGATCAGCGTCTTGAAACCCGGTTTGTAAACCAGAAAGTGAAGATGCGCCGGCCGCATATTGTGCCGGCCTTGGGCGCGCAACAATTCGCCCACCGGGCCGTCGACCGGGATAGGATAGCCGGCCGGCTTGACGCTGCGGAAGCCGATATGGCCGTCGGCATCGGTGGTGAACTGCCCGCGTAAATTCATGTCGGCCTGGACCGGATCCTGGTTTTCGTAAAAGCCTTCGGGCGAGGATTGCCAGATGTCGACCAGCGCGCCCGGGATCGGCTTGCCGTTGACGTCTTGGAAGGTGGCGTCGACGAACAGCACCGGCCCGGGCGTCGGCGAGCGCACGATGGAATCGCCGTTCCTGGTCGGCGGCGAATTCATGCGCCAGAACGGCCCCAGCAGATTGGCGTCGGTTTCGGTCTGGCCGCGGCTGCCGTTGTTGAGGAGGCAAATCAGGCTCGAGAAACCGAGCGAGCCGGACATCAGCACGGCTTCGTTGTGGGTCTCGTTGGTGTGCTTGCCCAGCGCCACGATGTAACCGACGGCGGCCTGGAATTCCTGCTCGGTCAATTTCACCTCGCGGGCAAATTCGTGCAGGTGGCGCACGAAGGCCGACATGATCTCGCGAAAGCGCGGATTTTTGGCGCGCGCGAGCTCGCTCAGCACCGCCGGGGTGATGTCTTTTTCGCTTTCGATGATCATGCCTTGCTCCGCGACGCCTTAGGACATGATCCCGAAAAAGCCTGCCCTCGGACTTGATCCGAGAGTGGATACCGATTTTCGGATAAGATCATGCCCAAAAAAAATTCTAGCCCGCGGACTTTACGTGATCGCTCCCGGCAGCGCTATGCGGCAACCCGCGCGGGGCCGCGGCGCAACGCTCACATCAGGCCGAGCTCGCGCAGCTCGCGGCGCAGTTTTTCGGGCATCGCGGCCGCGCCGGGTGCCGCTTTGTCGAGGTCGCGCGGGGCGTCCTTCACGTCGAGGTAGCGCCAACCCTGAAAAGCACGGAACGGGCGCGGCGCCACCAGCACGATCTTGGGATCGAGCACGACGCCGCAGCGGCCGATGCCGTCCTTGTCGCGAAACGGCCGGATGGCGCGGATGCGCTGGCGGCACATGATCTCGCCGCGGATCACCCAATAGAGCGAGCCGCCGTCGGTCAGCTCGTCGGCGCGCTTGGGCACCATGCGGGTGCGGTGGATATGCTCGGGCTTTTCGCCGCGCTTGCGCTTGTCCTTGAGCTTTTGCTTGATCCAGTCCTCGAGATCACGGACTGAATCCGCGCCGACGCAGAGCTTGATGAGATTGAGAGCCATTGTCCTAGTTTATCGCTGCTCGGACGCCTCGATCACCATGATCTGCGCGCCCTCCACAACTTGCTGACCCGCCCCGACTGGAACCTCGGTCACGGTCCCCGCAAACGGCGCCCGCAGCGTGTGCTCCATCTTCATCGCCTCAATCACGGCAAGACGTTGGCCGGCAGCCACGCGATCGCCGACCGCGACGTCGACCTCCAAGACCCTGCCATGCATCGGCGCCTTGATGACGCCGTCGCCGGCACCGGCCTCCGCGGTCGCGGTGGCAAAATCCTTTATGCGCACGCGGGTCTGGCGGCCGTGGCGAAACACATAAGCTTCGTCGCCGGCCTCGAACACCCGCGCGTCGGTTGCGGGCGCCGCCCCCTGGATTGCGACGCGCATGCCTTCGCTGCCGTAGCTGACCGCCGCGACCTCGCTCGCGCCATCGATCACGACCGGCACGGCGTGTGAGCGCGTTCCGCCGAGTTGAAAGCCGTCGCTCGCCGCCCACGGCGAGCTTGCTTCGGCTGGTTCATCAGCCGATGCGCCGCCGTCCGGATATTCGCCTCCGGCATTGTTCTTGAGCAGATGCGCGACGCCGAGCGCGGCAGCGGCAAAGTCGGCTTTGTGTGGGACCGCGCCAAGCGCCGCGAGATTGCGATCGATGAACCCGGTATCGACCCTGCCCTGCCGGAACTCGCTCGCCCGGGTCAGGGCGGCGAGAAAGGCCACATTGCTCCGCGGCCCCGCGATCACGGTGCGATCGAGCGCGGCCGCGAGCCGATCCAGCGCGGCCTCGCGCGTCGGCGCATGCGCGATGAGTTTTGCGATCATCGCATCGTAGTACGGCGTGACCTCGCCGCCCGCCTCGACACCGGAATCGACGCGGATGTCGGCCGGCAATTCCAGCGCCACGATCCGGCCGGTCGACGGCAAAAAACCGCTTTCGGGATCCTCGGCATAAAGGCGCGCCTCGATGGCGTGGCCGTCGAAGCGGACTTGCGATTGCTCGAGCGGCAGCTTTTCGTCGCAGGCGACGCGGAATTGCCATTCGACCAGATCAAACCGCGTGATCGCCTCGGTCACCGGATGCTCGACCTGCAGCCGCGTGTTCATCTCGATGAACCAGAACGCGTCGGCGCGCAGCCCTTTGGTGCCGTCGGCGATGAACTCGACCGTGCCGGCGCCGACATAACCGACAGCGCGCGCCGCCTCGACGGCGGCGGCACCCATCTGCGCCCGCAACTGCGGCGTCATGCCGGGCGCCGGCGCTTCCTCGATCACCTTCTGGTGGCGCCGTTGCAGCGAGCAGTCGCGCTCGCCGAGATGAATGACATTGCCGTGGCCGTCGGCGAACACCTGGATTTCGATATGGCGCGGCGCGGCAACGTATTTTTCGATCAGGACCCGGCTCGAGCCGAACGCCGATTCCGCCTCGCGCACGGCGCCTTCGAGCGCGGTTTCGAACTCGGCGTGCTTGTCGACCCGGCGCAGGCCGCGGCCGCCGCCGCCGGCCGCCGGCTTGATCAGCACCGGATAGCCGATCTCGTAGGCCTTCTCCTTGAGGAATTTCGCATCCTGCCGTTCGCCGTGATAGCCCGGCACGACAGGAACGCCGGCCTTCTCCATCAAGGTTTTGGCGCGATCCTTCACGCCCATGGCGCGCATGGCCGCGGCCGGCGGCCCGACAAAAGCAATGCCGGCTTGGTTGCAGGCGTCGACAAAATCGGCGTTCTCGGAGAGAAAGCCGTAGCCCGGATGCACGCATTCGGCGCCAGCCTGCTTCGCCACCGCGACGATCCGTTCGATGGCGAGATAGCTGTCGCGCGCCGGCGCCGGGCCGATGCAATGCGCCTCGTCGCAGGATCGCACGTGAAGCGCGTCGGCGTCGGCCGCCGAATAGACCGCGATGGTGCGCAGGCCGAGGCGCTTGGCGGTGCGCGCGATGCGGCAGGCGATCTCGCCGCGATTGGCGATCAATACGGAGCGGAACATGGCGGCCGGACTGTAGCGGCCGCGGGCCGCCACGTCAGCGGCTGTGAAGCTTGTCGAACTTACTGCGGCGACCCGAAATTCGCCGCTGGTGCCGGTGTTGTCGCCACCGCTTGTGCAGGCGGCGCCGGAGGGGCCGGCGTCCACACCGGGTCGGGCTGCTCCACCACCGCCGCGGGCGGCGGCGAAGCGGCCGGTGCCGGAGCCTGTGGCGGCGGACTAGCGGCCTGCTTGCGCGACTTCTTCGCCGGCGGCGCCGATGCGGTCGACGCGGCAGGCGCTTGCGGATTTGGATTGGCAGCGGCCGCCGCCGAGGCCGGTGCCGGTTTGGTGCCGGGTTCGGGATTCATGATGCTCACCGGCGGGATCGATGCCGCGGTGGGGAAATCGATGTTGACCATCTTGCGCGGGCCTGGCCCGCCCGGTTGGTACGTCGGCTGGCTCTGCGGCGCGGCGTCAGCGACCGGCGCCGGGCTATCGGGTTGCAGCGCCCACGCGGTCAAATAGCGGTCGAGATAACGATCGAGCGTTTGTCCAACCAAATTGGCGCGCACGCGGCTCGGATCGCGCAGCACATCGAGCGCCTTGCAATTCTGGCTGGTGCAACCGTCGCGCACCGCAAGCGCGTGCGCCACGAAGCCGTAAGCATCAGTCTCGAGCGAATGCCGCAGCGGCAGCAAGGCGCCGTCGATATCCCGGCCGCCGTGTTTGACATAGGCAGTCATGTCCGAAAGCAGCTCGAGCCGCGCCGCCGCATAGGACGAGGCGGCGGCCACATTGGCCGCGGACGCAAACAGCGCCTTTTCGCAGGCCGCATCGACGTTGTCGCCGGCGACCGCGTCGAGACAGGCAAGCGGCGAGCCCGGCGCCAGCGTGCGCGCGGTGAGCTCGTGGGCGCGCAATTCAAGCGCGCGGCGGTCGGCGGAATGATCTTGCGCAATTGGATTGCCGAGCAGCGCCCATGTCATCGCCACGCCGACCAAAGCGCCGAGCGCGACGACACCGGCGCGTGCCGCGTTGGTCCGCAGCCCATTGAACGCGACTGCACAGATGGCGACGAGCACGGCTGCGGATCCCGCCGCGATCCACAAGCGCAGCACCGAGCTTGCCATCTCGGAATCGACGCCGATCATCAACCCACCCTACGGACACGGACGCCACGCTGTGCGCAGCAAAGTATGACGCAGTGGTACAGGAGACTCCAGTCCTCGACAGGGTTCCGCTTACGGCGAAACCGCGGCATCACCAAGGCGCAATAGTCCCGTTTGCGCCGGAACCGACGTCCGCATGGATTGTCGCAACCGCGATCAGTGCTCGACTTCGAGCTGACTTTCCTTGGCGACGCGCTCGAACGCCTCGCCGGGATTCTTGATGCGATATTGATAATCATCGCCGTCGGACGGCAGCAGCCGGACCACCTGGTAGCTGCCGCTCGCGCCGGGGCGGCTGATCGGGCTCGACGTGTAGAACACGGTCTGGCCGACGCGATATTTGTGCGACCGCAATGTCGAAGAGGTCCGCGCCACCACTTCCGCGACGGTCACCGTCGTCATGTTAACGATGCTGGAGGCTTCGGGTTTGCGCACCGGCCCCCGCGCCGAAGCCTTGCGAACCGGGGCCTTACGCACTGCCGAACGGGCGCTCGCCTTTGCGGGCCGAGCTTTTTTGACTGAACGCTTATTCATGGAACAACTATAGCATCTGAAATAACGGCCGAGCAAACATATCGTGCTCAGCAATGCAGTTTGCGAGGGGCACTTAAGCGTTATGATTAAGATCGAAAAATCCCATAATATTCAATTCGATATAGCGGAATCTTGCAGCGGATTCCAAAGCCGATAGAGCTAGGCCTGACGCTGCCAGCGACCCTGGTCGTCGGCTTGCCAATAGGTGACCTCGAAGCCCGCGGATTTGGCCTCGCTCCAGCGCGCGCGGGCGGTCTCGACGGCCTCCGGATCTTCGCCGTCGAACAGCAAGACCAAGCGCTGATAGGAGGCGGCATTGCCCGGCATCCCGGCGCCCTCGACCAGGAAGCGCACGCCGGCGCCGTTCGGATTGTCGTCGTTGACGGTCAGCAGGATCGGGTGCTCGGCCGCCTCGGCCTCGCGCCAGGTGCCGTGGGGCAGAAAGGCGTCGTCGCGCCAGGTCCATAAATGCGCATCGAGCCCGTCGATGCGCTCATCCGAAGAGCCCTGCACCACAACCCGCCAGCCGCGCTCCAGCGATCTTTGCAGGAGCGACGGCAGCACCTGCTCGAGCGTCTGGCCTTTGAGGTGGTAGAACAGAACTTCGGTCATCCGGTCCCCGCGAGAGCTTCTCTCGACAGCCGCGCCTGGGTGTACGAGTTCTGCGGGATGGGCAGTCCGAGATTAGCGCGCAATGTCGTGCCCTCGTATTCGGTACGGTAGAGGCCGCGGCGCTGCAACTCCGGAATTACTTGATCGACGAAATCGTTCAACGCGCCGGGCAGATAGGCCGGCAGCAGATTGAAGCCGTCGGCTGCCTTGCCTACGAACCAATGTTCGAGTTCATCGGCCACTTGCTTTGCCGTGCCGCGGACGAGGCAATGCTGCTTGGCGGCGACCGCACGCCTTGCCACTTGGCCGAGCGTAAGATTTTCGCGGCGCGCCAACTTGACGTAAGCCGGCGGCGCGCTCATCCGCGCCGAATTGCCCTGCAGCTCCGGCATCGGGCCATCGAGCGGATAGGAGCTGAGATCGATGCCGCCCAGCATTTCGCTGAAGCTCGCCAGAGCGACCTGCATCGGAATGAGTTCGTTGAGCTTCTGGAATTTCTCCTCCGCCTCTTCGGCGGTGCGGCCGACATAAACCGAAACGCCGGGCATGATCTTCAGGCTGTCGGGCGAACGGCCGAACTTGGCGAGCCTGCCCTTCACGTCGGCATAGAACGCCTGCGCCTGCTCGAACGAGGCTTGCGCGGTGAACATCACGTCGGCGATACGCCCGGTGAGTTCTTTGCCAGGCTCCGACGAGCCGGCCTGGATGATCACCGGCCGGCCTTGGGGCGAGCGCGCGCTGCTGAGCGGCCCGCGCACGGAGAAATGCGGGCCCTTGTGATTGAGGAGATGCATCCTGCTCGGATCGAGGTAGCGGCCCGACGCCTTGTCGCGCGGGAATGCGTCTTCCTCAAAACTGTCCCACAGGCCGAGCACGACGTCGGCGAATTCCTCGGCGAGGTCGTAACGCTCGCCGTGATCCATATGGGCGTCGCGGCTGTAATTGAGCGCGCCTTCGCGGTTGCCGCCGGTAACGAAATTCCAGCCGGCGCGGCCGCCGCTCAAATGATCGAGCGACGCGAACATGCGCGCAGCCGTATAGGGATCGCTATAGGTTGTATGCAGCGTTGCAACGAGGCCGAGCCGCGTGGTCAGAGCCGACAGCGCCGCGAGCGTCGTCAACGGCTCGAATTTTTCCACCGCGTCTCGATAACTCAGCAGATCAGGTTTGCCGACGCCGTAAATGCCGACGCTGTCGGCGATGAACAGCATGTCCATCTTGCCGCGTTCCATGGTCTGCGCGAATTCGGCCCAGCGCGCCAGATTCTCCGCGGAATTGGCGTAAGCCTCGGGATGGCGCCAGCCGGCGATGTGGTAATTGGAGTTGCCGTGCATGAACACGGCGAGCTTGATCTGCGTTGGCGATCGTCCGGCCATTGCGTTCCTCCGACGCGCCGCGCCATTGCATGCGCGGAGCGCCACGATGATAGGAGCCGCGCGCGATGGGTGACAAGACCGGCGATCCTCAGAGCTGCCAGCGGCAAACGCTGCATCTGCGGCGGGGCGCGCGATGGCTGGCGCTGATCGCGGTGTCGCTCGCATTCATCGGCGCGGCGCGGGGCAACGATTATCCATCACGCAGCGTCCGCGTGATCATTCCGTTCGGTCCCGGCGGTGTGACCGACATCGTGGCGCGCATCGTATTCGACGCCATGGCGAAGGTGCTCGGTCAGCCCACCGTGATCGAGAACCGGCCCGGCGCCAGCGGCACCATCGGCAATGAGTTCGTCGCCGATGCGCCGCCCGATGGCTACACGCTTCTGGTCAACGATCCTTCGGGACCGCTCGCGACCGGCGCCAGCCTCTATCCGTCGCGCCACTTCGATCCCACGGAACGGCTCGAGCCGATCGTGCCGTTCGGCACGACCGGCGCCGTGCTCGTGGTATCGGACAAATTTCCCGCCAAGACGCTGGCGGACTTCGTGACGCTCGCCAAGCAAAAGCCGGGCGAATTGCTCTACGGCTCGACCGGGCTGGGCACTCCCGGCCATCTCAACGGCGCGCTGTTCGATCGCATCGCCGGCATCGATGCGCGCCACGTTCCCTATCGCGTCGGCTCGCAAGGCGTGACCGATCTGATCAGCGGCCGGCTGTCGTTCTGGATTATTCCGCTGCCGGCCGTGCTGCCTTACATCCAAAGCGGCCAGCTCCGCGCCCTTGCCGTCGCCGGCGACCATCGCTTGCAGGATCTGCCGGAGGTGCCGACGGTCAAGGAGAGCGGCTTCGGCGATTACGACGTCTCGACGATGTACGCGCTGTTCGCGCCGAAGGGCACCACGCCGGACGTCGTCGCCACGCTCAAGCGCGCGACCGACCGAGTGCTCGGCCTCGATGACGTGCGGCAGCGTCTCGCCAAAGCCGGCGTCGAGCCGATGACCGGCTCGCCGGAGCTCGTCGGCAAAATCCTCAAAGCCAAGATCGAGCAGTGGGCTGACGTGATCCACGGCGCCGGCATCACGCCGGAATAGGCGGCGCCGCTCCCCCTCAGCGTTCGTAATAATCCTCGACCAGCCGGTCGAGCAGCCGGACGCCCCAACCCGAGGCCCAGCTCTTGTTGATCTCGGTCTGCGGCGAGCCCATCCCGGTGCCGGCGATGTCGAGATGTGCCCACGGCGTCTTGTCGACGAAGCGCTGCAGCAATTGCGCCGCCGTGATCGCGCCGCCCCAGCGGCCGCCGGTGTTCTTCATGTCGGCGAATTTGGAATCGATCATCTTGTCGTATTCGGGCCCGAGCGGCATGCGCCAGACCCGCTCGCCGGTCGCCTCGCCGGCCTTGTTCAAGCGCTCGGAGAGCTTGTCGTCGTTGGAAAACATGCCGGCATATTCCTGGCCGAGCGCGACGATGATGGCGCCGGTCAGCGTCGCCAGATTGATCATGAAGCGCGGTTTGAAGCGCTTGTTGACGTAGTGCAGCACGTCGGCGAGCACCAGACGGCCCTCGGCGTCGGTATTGATGATCTCGATGGTCTGCCCCGACATGGTGGTGACGATGTCGCCCGGCCGCTGCGCCTTGCCGTCGGGCATATTCTCGACCAAGCCGATGGCGCCGACCGCGTTGACCTTGGCCTTGCGCGCGGCCAGCGCATGGATGAGGCCGACCACGCAGGCCGCACCGGCCATGTCGCCCTTCATGTCCTCCATGCCGGCCGCCGGCTTGATCGAAATGCCGCCGGTGTCGAAACACACGCCCTTGCCGATGAAGGCCACCGGCGCGGCACCGCGCTTGCCGCCGTTCCAGCGCATGACGACGACTTTCGATTCATGCACCGAGCCCTGGCCGACGCCGAGCAGCGCGCCCATGCCGAGCTTCTTCATCGCCGCGACGTCGAGCACCTCGACGTTGACGCCGAGCTTGCTCAAGCTCGAAGTGCGACGGGCAAATTCGCCGGGATAGAGCACGTTGGCCGGTTCGTTGACGAGATCGCGGGCGATGACGACGCCGTCAGCAAGGCCGCTCGCGTCAGCCCAGGCCTTTTCCGCCGCCGCCGGATTGCCGCAGGCAAAATTCACCTCGATCTTTTTCGGCCGCTCGTCGTCGTCTTTGCGCTTGGTCTTGTAGCGGTCGAACGTATAGGCGCGCAGCCGCGCGCCCAGCACCAAGTCGGCGACCTGATCGCCCTTGAGCGCGCCCGAGGCAAATTCGGCAAAGATCGTGGCCTCGGCGGCCACCCCCGGCACCTTGCCCATGGCAATACCGCCGAGCTTGACCACGTCCTTGCGCTTGAGCTCGCTGTCCTTGCCGGTCCCGACCACGACGAGCCGCGGCAGCTTGAGCTCGGTAGGCGCCACAATGTCCAGCGTCGCGCCGTTCTTGCCGGTGAAGCGGTCCGCCGCCGCCGCCCGGCGCACCAGATCGCCAAGCGGCGCCAGGGCGCGCTGGGTTGCGCTGCCGAATTTGAGGTTTTCCCCACAGAACACAACGAGAACACCGCGCAAGCGGGTGAAGGGGGTAAAGCCGAGCTTGGGGGCGTCCGTCATGGTTCGGTCCTTCCCGACCGGTCAGGGGGTGGTTCGATCCCGCCATATGAACCGGACGGCCCCTCGATGCAAAGTGCATTTAGGCGGTTCCGGCAGGCCCTACCGGGGCCGCGGCCGCCGGCGTTAACCGGCTGTTGTGCATGACCAATAGGTCTGCCTTGGCCAAGCCATTTTGTGAAAGCATGAAAGGACTTGCGTTGGGGGAGATCGGCTCACGCCGCGGGGCGGCGTTGGGGGGCCGGTGCGGCCTTTTGGTAGGCCGTCAGTGGGGAAGTCGGGTCCGATGGGGTCGATCGGCTGGTACGTATTTCGCACCACCATGGTCGCGTTCCTGATCACGCTTGTCAGTTTGACGGTGGTGATCTGGTTCACGCAGGCGATGCGCGATTTCGACCTGATCACGAGTCAGCGGCAGACGATGTTCGTCTTCGTCGGCATTACCGGCCTGATCATTCCGCTGCTCGTCATGATGCTGGCGCCGATCGCGCTGGTCATGGCGGTGGCCCATACCCTCAACAAGCTCAGCACGGATTCCGAGATCATCGTGATGAATGCGGCCGGCATGTCGCCGTGGCGGCTATTGTGGCCGTTCCTCGCCTCGGCCGTCGTGGTTTCGATCCTGGTCGGCGGCGTCGCCGCCTATGTGTCGCCGCTGAGCCTGCGGGCGCTGCGCGACTGGGGCGCGCAGGTGCGCGCCGATATTCTGACCAATATCGTGCAGCCCGGCCGCTTCACCACGGTGAGCGGCAATCTCACCTTCCACATCGCCGATCGGCGGCCGGACGGGCTCCTGGTCGGCATCTTCGTCGACGACGGCCGCGATCCGAAAGAGCATTCCACCTATCTCGCCGAGCGCGGCGAGATCGTGAAGAACGAAAACGGCTCGTTCCTCGGCATGGAAGGCGGCAGCATCCAGCGCGTCACCGCCGGCGAACGCGATCCGCGCATCATCGTGTTCGACCGCTACGCCTTCGACCTGTCGAAATTCACCACCGGCCCGCAAAACACCAACTACACGGTGCGGGAGAAATACATCTGGGAGCTGTTGTGGCCGCGGCTCGACGACGTGCTCTACCTGTCGCAGCCCGACCAGTACCGTTCCGAGCTGTCCGATCGCCTGGCGACGCCGCTCTATCCGTTGGCCTTCATCATCGTCGCCTTCACCTTTCTCGGGCCGCCGCAGACCACGCGGCAGAGCCGCACTTTGGCGCTCTTGGCCATGATCGGCGTGGTGTCGCTGTTGCGGCTCGTCGGCTTCGTCAGCGTCATCGTCGGCGTGCGCGTGCCGGGCGTGCTGTCCATTCAATTCATCGCGCTGATCGGCGCGATGGTCGCGGGCATCTGGCAAATCTCCCGCGGCCAGGCGATCGAGCCCGCCGTCACGGTGTCGAAAATCGCCACCGCCATCGGCGATCGCATCGCCCGGGCGACGAGTTGAGGAGCCGCTGATGGTCGTCGCCACCACGCTCTCGCGCTACTTCGGAATGCGGTTCCTCACCTCCGTGGTCGGCTCGTTCATCGGCGTCGTCGTGCTCGCCGCCATGATCGACTATGTCGAGCTGATGCGCCGCGGCGCCGATTGGCCGAACGCCACGCCGTGGCTCTTGGCCAAGATTTCCATGTACCGCGTGCCGCAGCTTACCGAGCGCATCATGCCGTTCTCGGTGCTGGTCGGCACGATGTCGTGCTACCTGAACCTGTCGCGCCGCCTCGAACTGGTGATCGCGCGGGCTGCCGGCGTATCGGCCTGGCAATTCGTGATGCCGGCGATCGTCGGCGCGCTGCTGTTCGGCACCGTCGCCACCACGGTCTACAACCCGATCTCGGCAACGCTGCAGGAACGCTCCAAGCGGCTGGAATCCGAGGTGGTCGGCGAAGTGCCATCGGCCTTGCAGGAGCGCACCAGCGGCTTTTGGGTACGCCAGAAAAGCGCCGACGGCGCCGCCATCATCAACGCCAAGACCAGCCGCGAACAGGGCGCGACGCTCGGCAACGTCAGCGTCTACACCTTCGACGGCGCCGGCCATTTCCAAAAGCGCATCGAGGCCAGGGGCGCGACGCTGGAAGACGGCTTTTGGCGCCTCGAAGACGCCCGTGTCTACGAGGCCGGCAAGCCGCTCGTGATCCAGGACGCCTACCGGCTCAACACCAACCTGACGATGGAGCAGGTGCGCGAAAGTTTCGCGACGCCCGAGACGGTGCCGTTCTGGCAGCTGCCGAGCTATATCAAAATGGCGGAACGCGCCGGCCTGGGCGCCGCCGGTTACCGGTTGCAATTTTACCAGTTGATCGCGCGTCCGTTCCTGCTTGCCGCCATGGTGTTGCTCGCGGCCTCCGTGAGCTTGCGCTTCTTCCGGTTCGGCGGCGTGCAGAAGATGGTGCTGAGCGGCGTCTCCGCCGGATTCCTCCTATTCGTGCTGTCGAAGATCACCGACGACATGAGCAAATCGGAGCTGATATCGCCGATCGTGGCGGCGTGGACTCCGGTGCTGGTCGGCGGCCTGACCGGCTTCGTCGTGTTGTTGTTCCAGGAGGACGGATAGTGGCGCGTTCGCTCGGCCCTGTTTGTCCCGACCTTCGCGTTGGCGCCCGACTGGGCGCGATGCTCGTTGCCGCGTTGCTCGCGTTCGCCGCAGGCTCGCTGGCGCCCGAGCGCGCCGTGGCGCAGGGCGTGAGCAATCCGCTTCGCTTCCAGATGCGGCCGGCGCAGCCGAAACCGCCGCCGGCCCCGGCCAACGGGCCGATGCTGGTCCAGGCCACCGAGATCAAATACGACTACACCAACAACAGCGTGTCGGCGGTCGGCAATGTGCAGATCTATTACAACGGCGCGACCATCGAGGCCGACGAGGTCACCTACAATCAGAAGACCAAGCGCCTGCTCGCCCAAGGCAATGTCCGGCTGACCGAGGCCGACGGCAAGATCACCTACGGCCAGACCATCGATCTCACCGACGATTACCGTGACGGTTTCGTCGACTCGCTGCGCCTGGAGACCACCGACGACACGCGGTTCGCCGCGCAGCGCGCCGATCGAACCCAGGGCAACTACACGGTGCTGCAAAACGGCGTCTATACCGCCTGCGAGCCCTGCAAGAACGATCCGACCAAGCCGCCGCTGTGGCAGGTCCAGGCGGCGCGCATCATTCACGATCAAACCGAGAAGATGCTCTATTTCGAAGACGCCCGCGTCGAGTTCTTCGGCGTGCCACTGGCCTGGGTACCGTTCATGTCGGCGCCCGATCCGACCGTCAAGCGCAAGAGCGGCTTCCTGTTTCCGACGGTGTCGGATGCGACGCAATACGGCCTCGGCGTCGAGATTCCCTATTACTGGGCGCTGGCGCCGAACGCCGACGTCACCGTCAGCACCATGGCGACGACGCGGCAGGGCGAACTGTTCCAGGGCGAGTGGCGCCATCGCCTGATGGACGGCGCCTACTCGATCAAGGCCGCCGGCATCTTTCAGCAGGACCCCGGCTATTTCGCCGCCCGCGACGGCGTGAACAGCCCGACCGCCGCCTCATTCCGCGGCGCCGTTCAGACCGCCGGCCAGTTCGGGCTCGGCGACCACTGGGTCTGGGGCTGGACCGGCATCCTGGTCACCGATTCTCAGTTCTTGTACGACTACCGGCGCAGCCAGTTCACGCAGTCGTTCGACCCGTTCCTCACCGGCGTCGCCGCCGAAGGCGTTTCCCAGCTCTACCTGACCGGCACCGGCGACCGCAGCTTTTTCGACATCCGCTCGATCTACTATTACGGCTTTTCGCAACTGGACGTGCAAAGCCAGCTGCCGATCATCCATCCGGTGCTCGATTATTCCAACGTGCTGAAGCAGCAGGTGGCGGGCGGCGAATTCAGCTACAAGGTCAACCTGACCAGCCTCAGCCGCCAAGAGGCGAGCTTTGACGCCATCAGCCAGACCGCCGTCAACAACGGCTCGTGCGTCAGCAATACCGCCGATACCGCCGTCCTCGTTCCGGCCAACTGCTTGTTGCGCGGCATCCCCGGCGACTACAACCGCGCCTCCGCCGAGGTCGACTGGCGCCGCACGCTCACCACCTATAACGGCCAGGAGATCACCCCGTTCCTGCATCTGCGCGGCGACTTCGCTACGCTGAATATCGAAAATCAGCCGGGCGTCGCAAATTACATCACCCCCGGCCAAAGCGATCTCGCCCGCGTCATGCCGACCGCCGGCGTCGAGTATCGCTACCCGCTGATCGACGTCGAGCCGTGGGGCACGCAGACCATCGAACCGATCGCGCAACTGATCGTGCGGCCGAACGAGACGCAGATCGGCAAATTTCCCAACGAAGACGCCCAGAGCCTGGTGTTCGACGACAGCAATCTGTTCAAGGTCGACAAGTTCTCCGGCTGGGACCGCGCCGAGGGCGGCGGCCGCGCCAATGTGGGCTTCCAGTACACCGCCCAGATCAACCGGGCCGGCTCCGTCAACGTGATGTTCGGCCAATCGTATCAGCTGTTCGGCATCAATTCGTTCACCGCCGGCGTCAACGACATCACCAACACCGGCCTGAACAGTGGTCTCGATAAGACCGCGTCCGATTACGTCGGGCGCATCACCTACCAGCCGAACTCGGTCTACTCGTTCACCGCGCGCGGGCGCTTCGACGAACAAACCTTCGCGGTCGAGCGTTTCGAGGCGGAAAGCCGCGCCAATTTCGACCGCTGGACGCTGCAGCTCCTGTACGGCAATTACGCACCGCAACCGGAACTCGGCTTCCTGTTCCGGCGCCAGGGCGTCCTCGGCGGCGCTTCGTTCAAGATGACGGAGAACTGGATCCTGCTCGGCTCGGCGCGTTACGATCTTTACGCCAAAGAATTCGATCAATCGCGGCTCGGTATCGGCTATACCGACGATTGCTTCCTGCTCTCGGTGAACTGGCTGACCGGCTACACCTATACGGCGATATCGGCCCCGGTGAAGAACAACACTTTCATGGTGCAATTGAGCTTGCGCACGCTTGGCCCCGATGCCTTGAGCCCGGTGGGGGCCGCATTCTAAATTTTGCCGCGAGTTGGTACGATTTATTGTTGCCGGGTCTGGGAAAGGCGGAAAGTGCGCGTCGGCAGGAGGCCGGCCGTTGAAGGAGAGCAAAAGGTGATGTCGCAGACTACGATCCGCGCGCTGTGCCGGACCTTCGCCGCCGCCGCTTTGGCCGCGGCAAGCTTGCTGGCGGTTCCCGCGGTGGGCCGTGCTCAAGAGGTCGTGGTGCTGGTCGACGGCGAGCCGGTCACCGCGCTCGATATCGAACAGCGCGCCAAGTTCATCCAGATGAGCACCCAGAAGACGCCGACCCGCAAGGAGGTGCTGGACGGCCTCATCGACGAGATCCTGGAAATCCGCGAGGCCAAGAAATTCGGCATCGACGTACCCGCCGCGGAGGTCGACAATGCCTTCGTCAATGTCGGCACCCGGATGGGCGCCGACACCGCGAAGCTGACGGCGATGCTGGTCAAAGGCGGCGCCAGCCCCGACACGCTCAAGCACCGGCTCAAGGCCGAACTGGCGTGGAACGCGCTGGTCAAGGGCCGCTTCAAATCGAGCCTGGAAATTGCCGACAGCGACGTCGAAGCCCAGCTCGATCTGCATAAGCCGCAGGACAAGAACGAAGTCGGCTACGAATATGCGCTGCGTCCGGTGCTGTTCGTCGTGCCGCGCGGCTCCCCCGATCCCGTTTTCGAGGCGCGCAAAAAGGAAGCCGACGCGTTGCGCTTACGGTTCCTGACCTGCGCCGAGGGGATTCCCTTTGCGCGCGCGCTGCACGAAGTCGCGGTGCGCGATCAGGTCATCAAGTTCTCCGCCGACCTGCCACAGGCCTTGCGCGACATCCTCGACAAGACCGATGTCGGTCATTTGACGCCGCCGGAGCAGACCGCCGAAGGCGTGCAGGTGTTTGCGCTCTGCTCCAAAAAGGAAAACAAGTCGGAAACGCCGGGGCGCAGGGAAGTGCGCGACGAAATATTCCAGCAAAAATTCGGCGCGCAGGCCAAACGCTATCTCGCGCAAATCCGGCGCGAAGCCATGATCGAATACAAGACCGAAGAACAGAAGTAACGCCGTGCAACCTTTGGCACTGACGCTCGGCGAGCCGGCCGGGATCGGCCCCGACCTGGCGCTCGCAGTCTGGTGCCGGCGTTCCGCGCTCGACGTGCCGCCGTTCTATCTGGTCGCCGATCCGGATTTCCTAAAGCTTCGGGCCGGGCAACTGGGGCTCGACGTGCCGATCACGACCGCGACGCCGCGGACGGCGGCGGCGACGTTTGCTTCCGCGCTTCCGGTTGTCGCCATCGATGTTGCGGTCACCGCCGCGCCCGGCCGGCCGGATCGATCCAGCGCGCCGGCCGCCGTGGCCTCGATCCGCCGCGCCACAGCCGACGTCATGGTAGGATCCGCCGCCGCCATCGTCACCAATCCGGTGGCCAAGAACGTGCTCTACAATTGGGGTTTCGCCGAGCCCGGCCATACCGAATTCCTGGCCACACTGGTTCACGAGGCGACCGGCAAGACGCTGCGGCCGGTGATGATGCTGTGGTCGCCGGAACTCGCCGTCGTGCCGGTGACGATCCACCTGCCGCTCAAGGAGATCTTCCAGCAGCTCTCTGTCGAGCTCGTGGTCGATACCGGACGCATCGTCGCCCGCGACCTGGCCAAGCGGTTCGGCCTGCCCCATCCGCGCCTGGCCATTGCCGGGCTCAACCCGCATGCCGGCGAGGACGGCACGCTGGGCGAAGAGGATGGCGCCATCGTCGCGCCCGCGGTCGCACGCCTTGTCGCCGACGGCATCGCTGCGCGCGGTCCGCTGCCCGCGGACTCGCTGTTCCACGCCCAGGCTCGCGCCACCTACGACGTCGCCTTGTGCATGTATCACGACCAGGCGCTGATCCCGATCAAGACGCTCGCCTTCGACCACGCCGTCAATGTCACGCTCGGCCTGCCCTTCGTGCGCACCTCGCCCGACCACGGCACCGCCTTCGATATTGCCGGCACCGGCCGCGCCGACCCGACGAGCCTCGTCGCTGCGCTGCGGCTTGCGGCACGGCTGGCCGGGGTCGAAAGCCCCGCCTCGCTTGCCGCGTCGTGACCGGCGCCAAGGACGGCTTGCCGCCGCTGCGCGAGGTCATTCGCCGCCACGGTCTTAAAGCGAAGCAATCGCTCGGGCAGAATTTTCTGTTCGACCTCAATCTCACCGAACGCATTGCCCGCGCCGCAGAGCCGCTGACCGGTGCCACGGTGTACGAGGTCGGGCCCGGGCCCGGCGGCCTCACCCGCGCGCTGTTGGCACTCGGCGCCGCCCGCGTCATCGCGGTCGAGCGCGACGATCGCGCCATCGCCGCCCTCCACGAGATCGCCGCGCATTATCCCGGCCGTCTCGACATCGTGGCGGCGGATGCGCTTAACTTCGATCCGCGCCCGCGCTTGCCTCGCGCCCCGGTGCGCATCGTCGCCAACCTGCCGTACAACATCGCCACCGCGCTTTTGGTCGCGTGGCTCACCGTCGAGCCCTGGCCGCCCTGGTACGACAGCGCCGTGCTGATGTTTCAGCGCGAAGTGGCGCAGCGCATCGTCGCAGCGCCGGGCTCGAAAACCTACGGCCGGTTGTCGGTGCTCACGCAATGGCGCTGCGAGGCGCGTATTCTCTTCGACGTCAACCCGTCGGCCTTCGTGCCGCCGCCGAAAGTCACGTCTTCGGTGCTGCGTCTGGTGCCGTGGCCGGCGCCGGAGCCTTGCGACCGCAGGCTGCTCGAGAGCGTAACCCAGGCCGCATTCGGCCAGCGACGCAAAATGCTCCGCCAAAGCCTGCGCGCGCTCGGCACCGATGTGCCGGCGCTGCTCGCGGCGGCTGGCCTTGACCCGACCGCGCGCGCCGAGGACATTTCGGTCGCGGGATTTGTCGCACTGGCGCGGGCACTGGCGGTCAGCCGTGCCGAGGAGGCATGATGGCGCCGGTGAGGAAACGGAAACGTCGATGACAAAAATGCACCGCCAGTCGCTGGTCGCTTACGGCGCGCCGCTCTGCGAGACCATCGTCGATTGCCCGGCTCCGCGCGGCAGCGAAGTGCTGGTTCGTGTCGAGCGCTGCGGCGTGTGCCATTCCGATCTGCATTTGCAGGACGGCTATTTCGCGCTCGGCAACGACAAACGGCTCGACATCACCAAGGATCGCCCGCTGCCCTTTACGCTGGGCCACGAGATTGCCGGCGTGATCGAAAGCGCCGGTGCCGAGGCCGAAGGCGCCGCCATCGGCCGCCGCGTCGCGGTCTATCCCTGGATCGGCTGCGGCACCTGCGCGGCTTGCCGTGCCGGCGAAGAGAACATGTGTTCCGCCCATCATCATCTCGGCGTCACCGCCGACGGCGGCTTTGCCAGCCACGTGCTCATCCCGCATCCGCGCTATCTCATCGACTATGAACCGCTTTCCGCAGCGATCGCGGGCCCGTTGATGTGCTCCGGCCTGACCGCTTACGGCGCGCTGAAGCATCTCGGCGAACGGGCCGACCGGGGCCCGGTGCTGCTCGTCGGCCTCGGCGGGGTCGGCATGATGGGGCTTGCCATCGCGCGTGCCGTATTTCGCCAGCCGCCGATCGTCGCCGATATCGACGCGCAAAAGCGCGACGCGGCGCTCGCGGCCGGCGCGGCCGCCGCCTACGACCCGTCCGACCCGCAAGCGCGGCGGGCGATCATGGCGGCGACCGGCGGCTTGCTGGCGGCCTGCGACTTCGTCGGCTCCGATCGCTCGCTGCAATTTTGCACCGGCGTGCTCGCCCGCGGCGGCAAGGTCGTGGTGACGGGCCTGCTCGGCGGCACGTTTTCCATGGCCGCCGCCATGTTCGCGATCAAGGCCATGACCATCGAAGGCACGCTGACCGGCACCTTGGCACAGGCGCGCGAACTGATCGAACTGGCGCGCGCCGGCAAAATCGCGCCGATCCCGACCCGGGAGCGCCCGTTTCGCGAAGCGCAAGCCGCGCTCGACGATCTGCGCGCCGGCCGGGTCGTCGGCCGCACCGTGCTGGCAAACTGACGCGGCCTTTCAGTGAGACGAGCCGGACTGCGGCGGTACGCATGGGGCGTTTTCGATGCGCAGCCGCTGATCACCGGCTTCTAGTTCCTTGAATGCGGGCTCGGCGATCTCAAAATGACCGGCGCGCAAGGCGTCGCGGACGCCGGGACAAGCGGCATTGGCGATCGTGCCGACGAATTCCCAACTCTCCGCGGCATTCGCCTTGAACGCCGCGGCGGCACCGCCCGGCACACTGAACAGCAGGATTTCCGGTCGCCCGTCGCCGTCGAGGTCGACGACGATGGCCTCGCACTTGGCCGAGGCGGCGAGGCATTGCGGCAGCAGCCAGGGTCGCTGTAAAGCGCTCCAGTCCTGCTCCAGAAAGCTCTCCGGCGGCGTGCCGCCGGCCGGCGCAATCACCGTGATGTTGTCGGCCCGTTGCCGGGCTGAAATATGCTGCTTCGCCGGGCCGGCTTGCGACGGGGTGCTCAGTTGCGACAGCATCGTGGCGTGCAACGCCTTCGCGGCGCGGTCGGCGATGACAGCGGCTTGCGGGCCCTGCGCATGGGTTGCGAGTTGCTCGAGCGCGCGGGTGCCGTAGCGGCCGGACCCGAAGCGCAGGAATGCGAAATCGAATTCGTCCGGTGAAATTCGTCCCGACTGCAAACGGCTGACCTGATCCGCGACCGAAAGCCGGTCCGGGTCGGCAATCGGAGAGTTCAGAACCAGCAACAGGCCGACGACAACGAGCACCGTAACGATGTTGGTACCTGCAACGCCGCGCAGTTCCGCACCGGAGCGGGCCGCAGCGACGACATACCCCACCGCGAAAGAGGCGCCCACCAGGACGCAGACCGCGACGCCGACCCGGTCCGGCGTGAGGCCATATTGGCGGATGCGCAATGCCAAGGCGTAGCCGGCAAGCACGATCAGCGGCACCACGACGACGGCAGCAAGCGCGCTGGCATAGCGCAACACTGCCACGGCCCTGTTCTCGGCGCGGCCATCCTGAAAGGCGGCATTGATGAGCAGGATCAGCGCGGTGGCGGCACCCAGCAGAATGCCGCTGGCACGCCGCGTGCTCCACAGCGGTTCGAGCCCGGTGAACGGCAGCGCCAGCACGAAAGCGGCGCCGACGAGTGCCATCATCGGCAACAGCCATGACAGCAGAAACAGGCCCAGCGTTCGTGCCCCGCGCACGATCGCCGCCTGCACGTCGGTGACGTGAATGCCGTAGCTGAAGGCAAGAGCCGTGGCCGGAATCCAAAACGCGCTGCGTCGAATCAATTGGCCCAGAAATCCGATCCCGATCAGACGAAACAGCTCCCCGCTCAAAGACAGCAGCGTCCAGAAAACGCCGACGAAGGCCGCCGCGAGCCCGGCCTGCACGGCGTGCTTGCAGAATACGTCGAAATAAGTCGGATAGCCGGCGAGCAATCGACGGTCGGCTTCGGCTGCGACGATGAAGCCGTGGACGATGAACAGCATCGTCACAATCGAAAACAGCGTCATCACGGTCGGCACGATGCGCGGCATCGGCGCGGCGGCGGATTGCGCGATGACGGGATCGCTGATGATGCCGTAAATGCCGAAACCGACGCAGCCGATCGTTGCAATGACCGCCCATATGATCAAGCCGCGCGGGCGAATATTGCCGAGACCCGATATGACGAGGAGCGGGATGGCGGCGGCAACCACGACCAAGGGACCAAACACCAGGCCGTCGGTGGCCGGCCAGGTCTTGTCATCGAAGGCTTGATAGAGGATGAGCAGGGCCAGGCCCTGGATGAAACCAATCCCCAGTCGCAACCAGGGCACCGCAGACGCATTGATCGTCATGTTCGCCTCGTGACCAATCCCGCACCACCCAGGCGGTTGACGCGACGTGTTTGGCCCGGCTTGCGTGCCTCACAATTTCGCTTGCAGCCGTCGCACGTAAGCCGAGATCCACGGCTGCCGTGTGCGCTTCATGCGCTCGGCCGCCAAGATCATTTTCACTTCGGCGAAGGCGTGATCGAGCGTGTCGTTGATGATCACGTAGTCGTATTCGGCCCAGTGACTGAGCTCGCCGGACGCCTTGGCCATCCGGCGCCGGATCACGTCTTTGTCGTCGAGCGCGCGGGTGTGCAGACGACGTTCGAGCTCAGGGATAGACGGCGGCAGCACGAAGATGCTGGCAATGTCGCCGCGCGCTTTTTCGCTCAATTGTTGCGTGCCCTGCCAATCGATATCGAACAAGACGTCGCGGCCGGCGCGCAACGCGCGTTGGACCGGCCGGCGCGGCGTCCCATAGTGGTAGCCGAACACTTCGGCCCACTCCATCAGCTCCCCCTTCTCCACCATGGCATCGAAGCGGGCGCGGTCGATGAAATGATAATCCCGGCCGTTTTTCTCGCCGCGCCGTTTCGGGCGCGTCGTGACCGAAACTGACAGCTCGATATTGGGATCGGCCTTCAGCAGCATCCGCGACAGCGTCGTCTTGCCGGCGCCCGACGGCGACGACAGCACCAGCATGAGGCCGCGCCGCGCGATGGATTGTTTTCGGGCCTTGCGCGCCATGTCTATTCCACGTTCTGCACCTGCTCGCGGAATTGCTCGACCGTCGCCTTGAGCTCGAGCCCGATATTGGTAAGCTCGAGATCGTTCGCCTTCGAGCACAAGGTGTTGGCTTCGCGGTTGAGCTCCTGGGCGAGGAAGTCGAGCCGCCGACCGATCGCACCGCCCTGCTCGATGAGGCTTTTCGCCTGCGCGACATGCGCCGCCAGCCGATCGAGCTCCTCGCGCACGTCGGCCTTGCTCGCCATCAGGATCGCTTCCTGGTGCAGGCGGTCCGGATCGAAGCGCTCCGACTGTGCCAGCAATGTCGCGATCTGTTCGGCGAGCCGCGCGCGGATCGCCTCGGGCTGGCGTCCCGGCGACCGATCGGCGCGCGCGGCGAGGACGGCAATCTCGCCGAGCCGGGTCATCAATACCTGGGCGAGCGCTGAGCCCTCGTGTCGGCGCATATCGGCGAGCGCGCCGACTGCCTCCGCAAAACCTTTGGTCACGGCGGCCTCGGCGCCGCGCCGTTCCTCCTCGTTCTCCTCGGTATCGCTGACCTCCATCACGCCCTTGAGCGCCAAGAGGCCGTCGATCGTCGGCGGCGACGATTCGATTTGCCGCGCCAGCTGGCGAGCGGTGGCCAGCACCGCTTCCAGCACCGCAGCATTGACGCGAACCACCGGCGCCGCGCCACTGCGATCCACCGTCAGGCCGGCTTGAATGGAGCCGCGGGCGAGAGTCTCGGCGGCGCGAGAGCGCACGCCCACCTCGATCGCATCCCAGCCGGACGGCAGCCGCAGCCGCAGATCGAGACCCTTGCCGTTGACCGATTTGATTTCCCAGGCCCACGCATAGGAGCCGCAGACGCCATGGCTGCGAGCGAATCCGGTCATGCTCGACAGCGCCATGGAATGCGATCTCCGGCAGAATCGCGTGAAAAATCGCGCCGAACTTAGCGGCGGCTTATTACGCCCACAAGGGCGTCACTCACGACCAACGGCACTGCGCTCGCGCCCACGATAGCACGGCAGCCATTTAGAGCATGATCCGGAAAAGTGGACGCCGGTTTTCCGAAAAGATCATGCTCCAATGAAAAAACTAGACCATGATCCGATCCAATTTGATCGGATCATGGTCTAGTGCGCGGGCTGAGACGATTGCGTCGTCGGATTACGGTGGGTGGTGGTGTGGTGGGGCGCCTGTGGCGACGCCGCCGCGGGCGCGGGCGCGGGCGCGGGCGCGGGCGCGGCGGCAGCCGCCGCGGCCGGAGCGGCCTGCGGCGCGGGCGGCCCGGCATCGGCGGGGGCGCGATCCTTCACATCGGTTTCGAACGAGCGCAGCCGCGCCACGTTTTTCTGATGCTGGTCGTAGTTTTCCGCAAAAACGTGACCACCGGCGCCGTCGGCGACGAAATAAAGCTCGCGCGTGCGCGCCGGATTGGCCGCCGCTTCGAGCGAAGCGCGGCCAGGATTGCAGATCGGCCCCGGCGGCAAGCCGTCGATCTGATAGGTATTGTACGGCGTCGGCTGATCGATCTCGCTTTTCATGATCGGCCGCCCGAGCGTGCCCTTGCCGCCGACCAGCCCGTAAATGATCGTCGGGTCGGACTGCAGCCGCATCCGCTGTTTCATCCGGTTGACGAAAACGGCGGCGACCCGCGTGCGCTCTTCGGGCTTGGCGGTCTCTTTCTCGATCAAGGAGGCGAGCACGACGAGCTGTTCCGGCGTCTTGAGCGGAAGATCGGGCGAGTGCCGGTCCCACACTTCCTTGACCAGGCGTTGGTCCGCCGCCTGCATGCGCTGAATGATCTGCTCGCGGCTGATGCCGCGGGTGAAATTATAGGTGTCGGGCAACAGGCTGCCCTCGCGCGGGATTTCCTTGATGTTGCCGGTGAGGATGTCGTCCTGCAACAAGCGCGCGACGATCTGCTCGGAGGTCAGGCCTTCGGGAAGGCTGATCTGATGCGGGATGACTTTGCCGTCGACGATGGTCGCGACCACATCGCGCAGGCTGGCATGGGCCGTGAACTGATATTCCCCCGCTTTCAAGTCCTCGCGCGCCTTCAACGCCAGCACGCCGCCGACGAACACCCAGGGCTGGTCGATGACGCCTTCGCGCTGCAAAACATCGGCAATGTCGCGGATGCCGGAGCCGTGCGGAATATTGACGATCTTGTCCTGTGCCAGCGGGCCCGGCATCTCGAAGCGCTGCTTGCCGAGAAAGAGCCCGGCGATGCCGACAACCGCGAGCAGCACGAACAGGCTGAAGATGGCGTTGCCGATGACGACGAGCGGGTGGCGCGCGCTGCGCGAGCGGCGCAGCGGAGCGTCGACCATTTCGGGCTCGAGCGCCGAGCGCGGGCTGCGCGGCGTGATGCGTTTGGGCTCGTTGACCTTCGCATCCATGGACGCCGCGCCCGTTCCATTCGCCTGCGCCTGCCGTTGCGCGAGAGGCTCGCTCGCGCCGGCTTTGCCGGGAGGGCGGGAGTATGACACGGGCGCGGGTATTGGCGAGGGCTTCACCGTCGCAACCGGTGGTGGTTTGAGTGGTTGGGCGGCCGCCGGCGCAGCGCGCACGGGTTCGACGCGCGGCGGCTCGGCCCGCAAAGGTGGCGTGCCTTGCTCGCCGCCCTTGGGCGGTGGGTTGGACGCCGTCACCGCCGGTTATCCACTCTGACAGACTGCATGATCAGCGACGAAGCCCCGTCCGCCCACCACGGATGCTCGCAGATTCTCCAATATATGCCCATGGTTAAATGCGCGGCAGTGGATCGCAGGCGAGTGCGGAGCAAATATGGCGAAACCACGAACTATTCAGCCAGGCGGCAGAACACCAAGCTGGCATTGGTGCCGCCGAAGCCGAATGAATTCGACAGCGCGATGTTGATCGGCTTTTCGCGGGGCTTGTGCGGCACCAGATCGATGGCGGTGGCGACCGAAGGATTATCCAGATTGATCGTCGGAGGTACGATGTTATCGCGCATCGCCAACAGGCAGAAGATCGATTCAACCGCGCCGGCGGCGCCGAGCAGATGACCGATCGACGATTTGGTCGATGACATGGAGATGCGGCCCGCCGCATTGCCGACCAGGCGCTCGACCGCCTTGAGCTCGATCTCGTCGCCGAGCGGCGTCGAGGTGCCGTGGGCGTTGATATAGTCGACGTCGCCCGGCGCGACGCCGGCGCGGCGCAGCGCCGCCGTCATGCAGCGGAACGCGCCGTCACCGTCTTCGGCCGGCGCCGTGATGTGGTAGGCGTCGCCGGTGAGACCGTAGCCGATCAACTCGGCATAGATGCGCGCGCCGCGCCGCTTGGCGTGCTCGTATTCTTCCAGCACCACCGCGCCGGCGCCCTCGCCCATCACGAAACCGTCGCGGTCGCGGTCATAGGGCCGCGACGCGCGTTCGGGCGTATCGTTGAATCCGGTCGAGAGCGCCCGGCAGGCGGCAAAGCCGGCGAGTGAGATGCGGTTGACCGGCGATTCCGTGCCGCCGGCCACCATCACGTCGGCATCGCCCAGCGCAATCAGCCGGCCCGCATCGCCAATGGCGTGAGCGCCGGTCGAGCAGGCGGTGACCACGGCGTGGTTCGGGCCTTTGAGCCCATGGGTGATCGACACATAGCCCGAGGCGAGATTGATCAGCCGCCCGGGAATGAAGAACGGCGATACCCGGCGCGGGCCGCGGTCGCGCAGCAGCAAGGATGTTTCGGCGATGCCTTCGACCCCGCCGATGCCGGAGCCGATCATGACGCCGCTGACGATCTGATCTTCGTATCGGCTCGGGTGCCAATCGGCGTCGTCGAGCGCCTGTGTTGCCGCGCCCATGGCGAAGATGATGAAATCGTCGACCTTGCGCTGCTCTTTGGGCTCCATCCAACGATCGGCGTTGAAAGTGCCGTCGGCGCCGTCGCCGCGCGGAACTTGGCCGGCGATCTTGCAGGGGATGTCGGACACTTCGAATTTTTCGATGCGCCTGATGCCGCTTTGTCCGGCCAGAATCCGCTGCCATGTCGGCTCGATGCCGTTGGCAAGCGGCGTCACCATGCCAAGGCCCGTGACGACGACACGTCTCATCATCGACACTCCCGGGAACCGGCGCGCGCCAGACTCACCGCCACGGCGCTACGCGCACACCGTCCTCCCGCGCCCAATATGGTGCGGCTTTCACCGGCTTGCGTCCATGTCATGCGAAGACGGTCGGCGCCCGCCGGCGGTCAGCTTTTGGCGTTCTTTTCGAGGAATTTGACCGCGTCGCCGACGGTCAAAATGGTTTCGGCCGCGTCATCGGGAATCTCGCAACCAAATTCCTCTTCGAAGGCCATGACGAGTTCGACCGTATCGAGGCTATCGGCGCCGAGATCATCGATGAAGCTGGCGTTATCCGTGACCTTGTCGGGCTCGACGCCCAAATGCTCCACGACGATCTTCTTTACCCGCTCGCCAATATCACTCATTGCTCCAACCTCTTCGTTCAACGCGAACCAATCAATGTCTTGGTCCTGTCGTGGGCAACGGCCATGGCTTCAACAGGCATGGGTCCAACAGCCATGGGTCGTTGCGATTTAGAGGCGGATTTGCGCCCCGCTCTCCGGCGTTCCGGTTCCCCAGCCCCGTCGCGGTTCGGTTACCACACTTCATTTCGGTTGACCAGCGTTGCGGATCGAGACCGGGAATAGACCTAATCCCCTTCAAATCATCACCATTCCACCGTTCACATGCAACGTCTGTCCGGTCACATAGCCGGCTTCGTTGGAAGCGAGAAAGACGACCGCCGCGGCGACTTCCTCGGGCGTGCCGGCCCGGTTGGCCGGAACCTTTGCCAGGATGACGTCGCGTTGCTTGTCGTTGAGCTTGTCGGTCATCGGCGTGACGATGAAACCGGGCGCCACGCAGTTCGCGGTGACATTGCGCTTGGCATATTCCTGGGCGGTGGCCTTGATCATGCCGGCAATGCCGGCTTTGGCGGCGACGTAATTGGCCTGCCCCGGATTGCCGGTGGTCCCGACCACCGACGTAATCGCGATGACGCGGCCGAAGCGCCGCCGCATCATGCCGCGCACGGCGGCGCGCGTCAGGCGGAAAGTGGCGGTGAGGTTGATGGCGACCACCTCGTCCCAATCCTCGTCGCGCAGCTGCACCAACAAATTATCGCGCGTCACGCCGGCATTGGCGACCAGCACGTCGAGCTGTCCCATCGCTGCCTCGGCGCTTGCGACCAGGGCATCGACGGCTGAGGCATCGGCGAGATTGCACGGCAGAACATGGACGCGGCTGCCGAGCTCGCCGGCGAGCTGGTTAAGCGCGTCGACGCGCGTTCCGGAGATGGCAACCGTCGCCCCCTGCCCATGAAGGGCGCGCGCAATGCTGCCGCCGATGGTGCCGGTCGCTCCCGTGACCAAGGCGGTTTTTCCGGTGAGATCGAACATCGCGTCCTCTTCAAACGCTCAAGATGGCCTTGAACTTGGTGACGTCGTCGGGCGTGCCGATCGCTGAGGCATTGGCGCCCGGCGCGATGCGCTTGATCAGGCCGGTGAGCACCCTGCCGGCGCCGACTTCATAGAATGTCGTCACGCCGGCTTGCGCCATGAACAGCACCGACTCGCGCCAGCGCACCGTGCTGGTCACCTGCTCGACGAGGCTTTGCACGATGTCGGCGGGCTTGCTGATCGGTTGCGCCAGAACATTTGCGACCAGCGGCACGGACGGCGGTTTCACCGCGACATCGCCCAGCGCCTCAGCCATGGCGTCGGCAGCCGGCTGCATCAGGGCGCAATGGAAGGGTGCGGAGACCGGCAGCAGCATCGCCCGCTTGGCGCCGCGGGTCTTGGCGATCTCCACGGCGCGCTCGACGGCCGCCTTGGCGCCCGACAGCACGACTTGCTCGCCGCCATTGTCGTTGGCGGCGGTGCACACGTCGGCGCCGGCCGCTTCGGCAGCGATCACTTTGGCATCGCCGTACTCAAGTCCGATCAGCGCCGCCATGGCGCCAGCGCCGACCGGTACCGCCTTCTGCATGGCGCGGCCACGGATTCGCAACAGCCGCGCCGCGTCGGCGATCGACAGCGACTGCGCGGCGGCGAGCGCGGAATATTCGCCGAGCGAGTGGCCGGCGACAAAGGCGGCATCGCGCGCCAAATTCACGCCGGCCTCCGCCTCAAGGACCCGCATGGCGGCGAGTGAGACCGCCATCAGGGCCGGCTGGGTGTTTTGCGTGAGCGTGAGCGTTTCCGCCGGCCCATTCCAAATGATGTCGCTGAGCCGTTCTCCGAGCGCCGCGTCGACTTCCTCGAACACCTGACGCGCCGGGGCGAAGGCCTCGGCCAGCCCCTTGCCCATGCCGACCGCCTGGCTGCCCTGGCCCGGAAAAACGAACGCAACCGCCATTTGCCCTGCCCCGGTGAAAGGGGCGAAAGATACTCCGATCCGGGTCCTGTCAAGGGAGCCGGGCCGGCGGCGGGCGAACGCCGGCCAAGGTAACAAAACGACAACCGCATATTGATAGTCTGGCCCTGCCAAATGACGCAGCGCCACAGCGCATCGTTCACGAGCCGCCTTCCATGGGTATTTATGCGCCGGTCACCGAAGACGAGCTCGCCCGCGCGCGAACCGACCCGGCATTCCGGCAGAAGCTTTTGAGCCAGAACATGGAAGCCCTGCTCGCCGGCATAAAGAAGCTGCGCAAAGCCCCAGTTGCCGCCGCCGGCACCGGCGATAAGCAGATCCGCGAAGGCGTCGAGCTGGCGGTGCGGCTCGCCGAGCTGATCCAGGGGCCGACCAAGCCCTCCCGCTGATCCTCATAGCCTTGTCTCTCTATAGAAAGCCCTGCCTCTAAAGCCTTGCCTTTCCTCGCCGGCCGCGCGTATAACGCGCCCTTCCGCTCTACCCCGGCCGGGGGCTGAACGGACGGCCGTACCGGCATTTTAAAGTGCCAGGCACGGTAGGACCCTCGGGTCCGACGTCCAGTGTCCCCGCCTTCAGAGCATTCGAGCCTTTCCCGAAGGGCTCGAGGGGCTTGGCGCCGAGGTGAGCGAGGGCAAAAGGAAAGGGCATTCATGCCGCTCTATGAGCACGTCTATCTTGCGCGCCAGGACGCCAGCACGCAGCAGGTCGAGGAATTGACCGCACAGTTGAAGGGCGTCATCGAGGGTCTCGGCGGATCGATCGCCAAAAACGAATATTGGGGCGTGAAATCGCTGTCCTACCGGTTGCGCAAGAACCGCAAGGCGCATTTCACGCTGCTGAACGTCAATGCGCCGCCGGCCGCGATCAACGAGATCGAGCGGCTGGAGCGTCTCAATGAAGACGTGCTGCGCTATCTCACCATCAGGGTCGAGGAGCACGAAGAGGGTCCCTCCGCCATGATGCGCCGGGCGGAGCGCGATCGCGACCGCGACGACCGCAGGGGCGACCGTGGCGATCGCTTCGGCGACCGCGGCGATCGCTTTGGAGATCGCGGCGATCGCGGTGACCGTCCGCGCGACCGCGACCGGCGTCCGCGCGAGGGCGCCGACGAAGCTGAAACGCCGACGGCGACGGAGGAATAACCATGGCAATGTCCCCACAAGGTGGTGGCGGAGGTGGCCGCCGGCCGTTCTTTCGCCGCCGCAAGAGCTGCCCGTTCTCCGGCGCCAATGCGCCGAAGATCGATTACAAGGACGTCAAGCTGTTGCAGCGCTTCGTGTCGGAGCGCGGCAAGATCGTGCCGAGCCGCATCACCGCGGTCTCGGCGAAAAAGCAGCGTGAGCTCGCCCAAGCGATCAAGCGTGCGCGCTTCCTTGGGCTTTTGCCTTACGTAATCCGGTGATGACAATCCAACGTCCCTGCCCCGGTACAACGGAGGCGGCCGCAAAGGAGACGTCGCGATGGAAGTGATCTTACTCGAGCGTGTCGCCAAGCTCGGCCAGATGGGCGACGTGGTGCGCGTCAAAGACGGTTTCGCCCGCAATTTCCTGTTGCCGCGCGGCAAGGCGCTGCGCGCCACCGAGGAAAATCGCGGCCGTTACGAGACGATGAAAACCGACCTCGTGGCCCGCTCGCAGACGCTCAAGGCCGAAGCATCCGGCGTCGCCGAAAAGCTCAACGGCAAGAGCTTCACGGTCCTGCGCCAGGCCTCGGAATCCGGCCAGCTGTTCGGCTCGGTGTCGCCGCGCGACCTCGTCGGTCTCATCGGCAGCTCGGGCTTCACCGTCAATCGCAGTCAGATCGCGTTGAATACGCCGATCAAGACCATCGGCCAGCACAATGTGCCGATTTCGCTGCATCCCGAGATCGAAACCATGATCACCGTGATCGTGGCGCGCAATGACGACGAGGCGGCGCGCATCGCGCGCGGCGAGGACATCACCCAGTTGCGCGAGGAGCCGACCGAGGCCGAAGCCGCCGCAACCGCGGCGGAAGCGTTCTTCGAGCCGGAGGCCGTGGAACAGGCGCGGGCACGCGAAGACGGCGAGCCGGCGGAAAGCGCAGCTCCCGCCGACAAAGCCTGAGCGGATCAGGCGGGACCTTCTTTCAGTCTGGAATATTGTCGCGCGGCACCGGCTCGTTTTCCCCGGAATTGGGGTTCGCCGGCGCGGCTGCGCTTGGGCCTGGAACTGCGGCCGGACTTTCCTGTGCGGGCGGGCTGGACGGGGCTGGCTCGGCAACGACGGCTGCGGGCTGTTGCGCAGGCGGAGGCAGCGCCGGCTCATTGCGGCGGTTCCGGCTGGCGGTCGCCGGTTGCGGTCCTTGGCGCCCGGCAGCGGGCGGGACCGCAGGTTCGGTCGAAGCTCTATTGCGGTCGGGTGCGGGCGCGGGCTTGGGCCCGCGATTTGCTGGTGCCGCCTCGCCGCCGCCCGCTCCCATGACATAGGCGGCAAGCGCGGCGGCCTGATCCTTGCTCGCCGTATAATGCTCGACCAGGAAGCTGGCGAGGCCGGAACTGCCCCGCCCGTTGGCCAGCCCCCGCGCCGACTTGTGGCAGGTCGCGCAATCGTTGGCGAAGATCTCCGCCGGTGACTTGCCCTGGTCGATATTGGTCTGGGCCTGCGCCATGACTGGCGCAATGACCGGAACGAGGCCGATAAACAGACCTATGGCAGGCGCGACACCCCGAAACACCCCGGGCTCCCTCGGTTTTTTCGGCTGACCCATCATCCATATCCCAAAACCGGCCGCGTGCCAGGGGCGGGGCTTTTGCCCGCCGGGAGAACACGATTAGCGCATTGCTGGTCAAGGAGGATTTTGTTTTAATAACGGCGGCAGCAAGTCGCCTCCGGCGCAGTTGTCGATTGTTCGGCGGGGAGCCGCCGTTGGCCCGATCGAGGCCCAATCGTCACGCGCCGCCGCAGGCGGGCGTAATCGTGCGCGGAGGCGGCCGTGGATCGGTTGCTCAAAGTTTTCATCGCCCGGATCGTGAGCGAAGGAGCGCTCACGGTCATTACCGCTTCGGGCCGCGAGTTGACCTTTGGCGATGGTACCGGCACGCCGGTTACGGCACGGTTTACATCGCGGATTTGGCAACTGGCCGTCATGCTCGATCCCGAGCTTCGCCTGGGCGAGGCCTATATGCACGGCGGGCTGGTGGTCGATCGCGGCTCCGCCACCGAACTGCTCGATCTTGTCATTCGAAATCTGGCCAGGCAGCCCCAGAAGGCCTGGGTCGAGATTTTGAAAAAGTGCCGCTCGGCAGCCAAGCGCCTCATTCGCGACAATAGCCGCTGGCGTTCGAGCAAGCACGCCAAGTATCACTACGATATCGATCGCCGAATTTACGAACTGTTCCTGGATTCGAATAAGCAATATTCATGTGCTTATTTCGAAAATGACGACTATTCGCTCGAAAGTGCTCAGCAAGCGAAACTGCGCCACATCGCCGCGAAGCTTTTGCTGAACGATCCGGGTCTGCGCGTCCTCGATATCGGCAGCGGTTGGGGCGGATTGGGCCTGTATCTGGCCCACACCATCGAAGAGCAAAAACGCGCTCAAGCACCGGACAAGCAAGCGTCAGGGCACGAGCGCAACACCGGCGGCGGCGCGCAGGCTTCGGTCGTCGGCATCAGCCTGTCGCCGGAACAGATCAAGTTCGCCCGTGAAAGCGCCGCTGCCGAAGGCGCCGATTGCGAATTCCGGGAACAGGATTATCGCGACCTGACCGGCAAATTCGACCGGATCGTTTCGGTTGGAATGTTCGAGCATGTCGGCAAGAGCCACTACGCGGAATTTTTTCGGAAAAGCTTCGATCTGTTGGCCGACGACGGTGTCATGCTGCTGCATACGATCGGCCGTTGGACTGGGCCGTCGGACTCCAATGCGTGGGTCGAGCGCTATATCTTTCCGGGCGGCTACACCCCTGCCCTTTCGGAGCTGACCCCCATCATCGAACGGTCCGGGTTCATCATTTCGGATATCGAAGTGCTCCGATTGCACTATGCAAAGACCTTGCACCAGTGGCGGCAGCGCTTTCTCGCACGGCGCGACCAGGCCGCGAAGATTCGCGATGAAGAGTTTGTCCGGATGTGGGAATGGTACCTGGCCGGCTTCGAGGCATCGTTCAAGTATTACGGGCTCGTGGTATTCCAGATTCAGCTGGTCAAGACCCCGGACGCCGCGCCGCTTACGCGAGATTATATGTACGCCGAGGAACGAGAAGCGGGCTACCAAACGCAGATCGCGGCGGAATAGCTCAAGGCCGTCGCGCGGTTCTTGTTGATCTATTTCAAGCCGCGCTTCGTGCGGATGTGGGAGTTCTACCTCGCCCGCTCCGAGACGGCGTTTCGCGAGAGCGACATGGTCGTGCTTCAAATCCAGCTTGCCAAGCGCAAGGGCGTCACGCCGGCAACCCGCGACTATGTCGCGCGCGAGGAAGCGCGGCTGCGCGTGCGCGAACGCGGCTCCGCTGCGCCGCTGCGGCTGGCCGGCGAATAGTCCGACCGTTGTGGCGGAAAGCTGCCGTCAAGGGCGAAGCGGCAACTATCAACGCTCCCTTGGTCACACGGTGAGTAACGGGGACAGCCGCAAACATGATTTCCCAACGCGGCACAGGTCGATTAATCACGACACGTGCGTGGTTGCGTGCGGTTGCGGGGAGTGCCGCCGTCGTCGAGTGATCCGCGATGTTGAGTTACCCAAAATTGTCTAACCTCAGCGTGGCCGACTCAAAAACGGCCAAATGCGCATCTTTTGATCGGGACCATGGCACCATTCGATTCGGCTGCACGCAAGCAAGTCGCTGCGGAACCCGCGTTCCGCGCGCCGCCGCACAATATTGAGGCCGAGCAGGCGCTGTTGGGCGCTATCCTGGTCAATAACGAGGCGTTCTACCGGGTTTCCGACTTTCTCGAGCCGAAGCATTTCTTCGAGCCGGTGCATCGGCGCATTTACGAACTGGCCGGCGGCCTGGTCCGCGCCAACAAGCTCGCCACGCCGGTGACGTTGAAGACGTTCCTGCCGGCGGATTTCGACATCGCCGGCCTGTCGCTCAATCAATATCTGGCGCGGCTCGCCGCCGAAGCGACCACCATCATCAATGCCGAGGATTACGGCCGCACCGTCTATGACCTCTCGATCCGCCGCGACCTGATCGCGATCGGCGAGGACATGGTCAACACCGCCTATGACGCGCCGGTCGACGCCACGCCGGCGAGCCACATCGAAGACGCCGAGCGCAAGCTTTACGAGATTGCCGAGACCGGGCGCTATGATTCCGGCTTCCAGCGCTTCGCCCAGGCGCTCACCACCGCGGTCGACATGGCGGCGCGCGCCTATCAGCGCGACGGCAGCCTGTCGGGACTCGCCACCGGATTGACCGACCTCGACAACCGCATGGGCGGCTTGCAGCACTCCGACCTCATCATCCTTGCCGGCCGCCCCGGCATGGGCAAGACCGCGCTTGCCACCAATATCGCCTACAATGTCGCCAAGGCATTTACCCAAGGCGACGTCCGCGCGGATGGTCAAAGAGAAACCGTCAACGGCGGAGTAGTCGGCTTCTTCTCGCTGGAAATGTCGGCCGAACAGCTCGCCACCCGTATTATCTCCGAGCAGACCGGCATTCCTTCGAACAAAATCCGCCGTGGCAACATTGACGAGGGCGACTTCGAGAGAATCAAGGACGTTTCGATCGAACTGCAGAACCTGCCGTTCTACGTCGACGAAACCGGCGGTCTCTCGATCGGTCAATTGGCGGCGCGGGCGCGCCGCCTCAAGCGCCAGCGCGGCCTCGATCTCCTGGTGATCGACTACGTTCAGCTGCTGCAGGGCAACAGCCGCCGCGCCGCCGAAAACCGCGTGCAGGAAATCACCGAGATCACCACCCGGCTCAAGGCGCTCGCCAAGGAGCTCAACATCCCGATCCTGGCCTTGTCGCAATTGTCACGACAAGTCGAAAGCCGCGACGACAAACGGCCGCAACTTTCCGATCTGCGCGAGTCGGGCTCGATCGAACAGGACGCCGACGTGGTGCTGTTCGTGTTCCGCGAAGAATATTACCACCAGATGCGCAAGCCGATGGAATCGAATCGCGAAAAATTCGAGGAATGGCTGGCCGAAGGCAACCGGGTCGAAGGCAAGGCGGAACTGATCATCGGCAAACAACGCCACGGCCCCACCGGCACCGTGGAACTGCAATTTGACGCCGCCGTCACGCGCTTTGCCAATCTCGATACCACGCACCAGGCTAGTTATTAGGCCGCACGCAGCGCTTCATCGGTATTCTGCTTGAGGCTTTACCGCCGCCGCGGCGGCGGCCATAAACCGGACCATGGCACTTGCGGAACCGCTTCCCGAACCGGCCGGCACGCTGAGCGAGCCCGAAACCGGCGGCACGCTGATCATCGATCTTGCCGCCATTGCGGCGAACTGGCGCGCGCTGGCGCATCAGGCCCTCACCGTCGAATGCGCGGCCGTGGTCAAAGCCAATGCCTATGGCCTTGGCCTTGAGCCGGTCACGGCGGCGCTCGCCAAGGCCGGCTGCAAAACGTTCTTCGTCGCCGACCTCGCCGAAGCGCGGCGCGTGCGGGCGCGCGCGCGCGACGCCGCCATCTATGTGCTCGACGGCTGCACGCCGGAAGGATCGCCGGCTTTTGTCGAGCTCAATGCGCGGCCGGTCATCAACAGCATGACCGAGCTTGCCGAGTGGGACGCCTTCGTCGCCGCGCACAATTGGAAAGGCGGCGCCGCGCTGCAAGTCGACACCGGCATGAACCGGCTCGGCATTTCGCCCGAAGAAGCCGCTGCGCTGGCGCCGCGCACGCAGACCGAAAATCACGGCATCACGCTCTTGATGAGTCACTTGGCCTGCGCCGAAATCGCCGACCATCCGCTCACCGTCAGCCAGATAAACCTGTTTCGCGAGCTGCGCGGCCTCTACCGCGGTATTCCGGCCTCGCTCGCCAATTCCTCCGGCATTTTCCTCGGCGATTCGGCGCTGTGCGATCTGGCGAGGCCAGGCGCTGCGCTCTACGGCGTAAATCCGACACCCGGCCGGCCCAATCCGATGCAAGCTGTCGTCGAGCTTACCGGACGCATCCTGCAAATCCGCAGCATCGCGGAGGGTCAGACCGTCGGCTATGGCGCGACCTGGACCTCAAAGCGCGCCTCGCGCATCGTTGTCGCGGCGATCGGCTATGCCGACGGGCTGTTGCGCGCCGCGAGCGCCAGCGACAGCGCGCCGGGTGGCAAGGCGATCGTCGCTGGCACGCCCTGCCCGTTCGCCGGCCGTATCTCGATGGACCTGGTCTGTATCGACGTCACCGACCTGCCCGATGGCGCCGTCCACCGCGGTGACATGGCGACCTTCATCGGCGCCGGTATCCCGATCAACGATTTCGCCGCCGCCGCTGGAACAATCGGCTACGAGGTCCTTACGCGACTCGGCGTGCGTTGCCATCTTGTCTATCGCGGGCTTGACCCAAATCCGTGATTTTAAGGTGCCCCAATGGCGGCGCGCACACCGAACTTTATCTGCCAGAACTGCGGCGCCGCTTACGTGCGCTGGTCCGGGCGCTGCGACGCCTGCGGCGAATGGAACACTTTGGTGGAGGAAGGCGCCGCCGCGCCAGCGGTGCGGTCGTCGCAAAAAGGCCGCCTGTTCACGGTCGAGCCGCTCAAAGGCGAACCGAATGAGGCACCGCGGCTGCCTTCAGGTATGGCCGAATTCGACCGGGTGACCGGCGGCGGCCTGGTGCGCGGCTCGGTGCTGCTGCTCGGCGGCGATCCCGGCATCGGTAAATCGACATTGCTGTTGGAGGTCGCGGCCGCCTTCGCCCGTGCCGGGCATCGGGCCGTCTATATCTCCGGCGAGGAAGCCGTGGCCCAGGTGCGGCTGCGCGCCGAGCGGCTTGGTCTCGCCGACGCCGCCGTCGAGCTCGCCGCAGAAACCGCGGTCGAGGATATCATCGCGACAATGTCGCAAGGATCGACGCCGCGGCTTTTGGTCATCGACTCGATCCAGACCATGTGGACGCAGCGCGTGGAAGCGGCGCCCGGCACGGTCACGCAGGTGCGCGGCTCGGCGGGCGAATTGATCCGCTTTGCCAAGCGTAGCGGTGCGGCAGTGATCCTGGTCGGCCACGTCACCAAGGACGGCCAGATCGCCGGCCCCAGGGTCGTCGAGCACATGGTCGACGCGGTGATGTCGTTCGAGGGCGATGGCTCGCACCAATTCCGCATTTTGCGGGCGATGAAAAACCGCTTCGGGCCGACCGACGAAATCGGCGTGTTCGAGATGACCGGCGCGGGCTTGCGCGAAGTCGCCAATCCGTCCGAGCTGTTTCTGTCCGAACGCGACCTCGGCAGCCCTGGCACCGCCGTGTTCGCCGGCATCGAGGGCACCCGCCCGCTCCTCGTCGAGATCCAGGCCTTGGTGGCGCCGACGACGCTCGGCACGCCGCGCCGCGCCGTGGTCGGCTGGGATCCGGCCCGGCTGTCCATGGTGCTGGCCGTGCTCGAGGCCCATTGCGGCGTTCGCCTCTCGGGCCATGACGTCTATCTCAACGTCGCCGGCGGCTTGCGCATCCAGGAGCCGGCGGCCGATGTCGCCGCCGCCGCGGCTCTGGTGTCCTCGCTGGCCCGCGCGCCGTTGCCGGCGGACGCGGTCTATTTCGGCGAAGTGTCGCTGTCGGGGGCGGTGCGGCCGGTGGCGCAGACCGCAACGCGGCTCAAGGAGGCGCAAAAGCTCGGTTTTGCGCGCGCGATCGTACCGGAGGCGGCGCGCGCCGAGGCGCCCGAAAACTTCTCGCTCTCGACCATCGGTACGCTGGCCAACCTGGTCGCCGATATTGCCCGCGACGGCGTGCCGGCGCTCCGCCGCGTCGGCGGTCAGGAAAGTTGAATACGCTCGCTGATAAGGTGGTTAATGTCGCTGGCCGGGCCGCGATCATGACGATTACCGGGTGAGCCCGGCTTATCCACCAGAAGGACCGTGAGAAGACGGGTGACGCCGTGCCCGCGCCCGGCTATACACCCCGCGGGTCTTCGCCTTCGCCACGCCACCGCCACCGCCTCGGGTTCGCTGGAACCATGCCGATCACGCTGCTCGACATCGTGCTTATCGTCGTGATGTTGGTGTCGGGGCTCCTCGCCATGGTGCGCGGTTTTATGCGCGAGGTGCTGTCGATCACAGCCTGGCTGTTGGCCGCCGCTGCGACCCTTTATTCGTATGGCAAGCTATTGCCGCTCGCCAAACAGTATTTCAACAACGACATCGTCGCCGCGGTCGCCGTGGTCGGCGGCGTCTTCCTGGTCACCCTCCTGGTCGTCTCGGTGCTGACCATACGGATTTCCGACATGGTGCTCGACAGCCGCGTCGGCGCGCTCGATCGCACGCTGGGCTTCCTGTTCGGGCTTGCCCGCGGCCTCGTCATCGTGGTCGTCGCCTTCCAGTTCTTCACCTGGCTGGTCCCCGACCGCAGCCAGCCGGAATGGGTCAGAAGCGCCAAATCGCGGGTGGTCCTGGCCGGAACCGGGCAATGGCTGATGTCGATGTTGCCGGACGACCCCGAAAGCACCATTTTAAAGAAGCTGAAGAAGCCGCGGCCTGAAGATACCGACAATCCGGATGCGCCGCCTGCGGATCAGCATGGAGAACTCGGCAATCCCGCCGACAAGCTTACGGACGCGGGTTATGATCGCGGCGGCCGAATTGGGATGCCGGGCGCGGTCGAGGCCTTAAAGGTGGCGCGTTGACGCGCTGGAGAGCCGATGACGGAAGCTAACTCCGCCCTCCTCGATCTTGATGCGGATCGGCTGCGCGAAGAGTGCGGCGTATTCGGCATTTTCGGTCATCCGGACGCGGCCGCGATCACCGCGCTCGGCCTGCACGCCTTGCAGCACCGCGGCCAGGAAGCGGCCGGCATCGTCTCTTTCGACGGCAAGCGCTTCCACTCCGAACGGCGTCTCGGCCTGGTCGGCGACGCCTTTTCCGGGCGCGAGGTCATCGACCGCCTGCCCGGCAATACCGCAGTCGGCCATGTGCGCTATTCGACTACCGGCGAGACCATCCTGCGCAACGTGCAGCCGCTGTTCGCCGAGCTCAATGCCGGCGGCTTTGCCATCGGTCACAACGGCAATCTCACCAACGGCATTACGCTGCGCAAGCAGCTGGTGCGCGACGGCGCCATGATGCAGTCGACCACCGATACCGAGGTGATCCTGCACCTGGTGGCGCGCTCGCACCGCAACCGCTTCGTCGACCGCTTCATCGAAGGCTTGCGCATGCTCGAAGGCTCGTTCGCCTTCGTCGGCCTAACCAATAAGAAACTGCTTGGCGCGCGCGACCCTCTCGGTATCAGACCGCTGGTGCTGGGCAAGCTCGACGGCTGCCCGATCCTGGCTTCCGAAACCTGCGCCCTCGACATCATCGGCGCCCAATATGTGCGCGACGTCGACAATGGCGAAGTTCTGGTCTTCGACGAGGACGGCGCCCATTCGCATAAGCCGTTCGTGCCGATGCCGCCGCGGCCCTGCATCTTCGAATACATCTATTTCGCGCGGCCGGATTCGATCATCGGCGGCCGCAGCGTCTACGACGTGCGCAAGGCGTCCGGCGCGGAGCTCGCCCGCGAGGCGCCCGCGAACGCCGACGTGGTCGTTCCGGTACCCGATTCCGGCGTGCCCGCGGCGATCGGCTATGCCCAGGAATCCGGCATCCCCTATGAGCTCGGCATCATCCGCAATCACTATGTCGGGCGCACCTTCATCGAGCCGACCCAGCACATCCGCCAGCTCGGCGTCCGCCTCAAACACAGCGCCAACCGCGCGGTGGTCGCCGGCAAGCGCATCGTACTGATCGACGACTCGATCGTGCGCGGCACGACGTCGGTGAAGATCGTGCAGATGATGCGCGACGCCGGCGCCCGCGAAGTGCATTTCCGTATCGCCTCGCCGCCGATCACGCATCCGGATTATTACGGCATCGACACGCCCGAGCGGGACAAGCTGTTGGCCGCCACCCACGATCTCGAAGGCATGCGCCAATTCATCGGCGCCGATTCGCTCGCCTTCCTTTCGGTCGAGGGCATCTATCACGCCATGGGCGAGAAGAGCCGCGACCCGGTGCGGCCGCAATTCACCGATCATTGTTTCACCGGCGAATACCCGACACCGCTGACCGACCGCATGGCGCAGGACACTTCGCCCCGCCAGCTCTCGCTGCTCGCCGAAGCCAGCTAAGCCCAACTCAGCAATGTCGCCGCTTACCGATCGTATTGCGCTCGTCACCGGCGCCTCGCGCGGCATCGGTTATGCGACGGCGCTGGCGCTGGCGCGTGCCGGGGCGCACGTGGTCGCCGTGGCGCGCACGGTCGGCGGGCTCGAGGAGCTTGACGACGCGGTGCACAAGGCCGGCAGCTCGGCGACCTTGGTGCCGCTCGACATGCGCGACTACGACGGCTTCTACCGGCTCGCTTCGGCGTTGAACGAGCGCTACCAGCGGCTCGACGTGCTGGTCGGCAATGCCGCGGTGGGCGGCCAGCGCTCGCCGCTCGACCACGTCATGCCGGCGGCCTGGGACGAGGCCATGGCGGTCAACGTTACTGCGAATTGGCACCTGATCCGCGCCATGGATGGTTTGCTGCGGCGCTCGGCCGCCGGCCGTGCCGTATTCCTGACCTCGGGCGCGGCCACCAATGCCCGCGCCTATGCGGGCCCCTATTCGGTGTCGAAGGCGGCGCTCAACGCGCTGGCGCGAACTTACGCGGCGGAAACCAGCTCGACGCCGGTGCGCGTCAATCTGTTCAATCCCGGCCCGACCCGCACCCGCATGCGCGCCGCTGTCATGCCGGGCGAAAACCCGCTGACGCTGCCGACGCCCGACGAGGTGGCGGAGAAAATCCTCGATCTGTGCCTGCCGAGCTGTTCCGAAACCGGCAAGCTCTATGATTTCTACGCCAAGAAATTTCTGGAATTCGCTGCGCCCGCCTGACCGCTTGCGGCGCGATCGAATACCTCAATGGCGGCGCTTCTTTTTGCCGGCGTAAGGATTTTGCTTGGCGCGCAGCGTCAGCCGGATCGGCGTGCCCGGCAGCGCAAAACTTTCGCGCAGGCCGTTGACCAGATAGCGCCGGTAGGTCTCGGGCAGCGCATGCGCCCGCGACGAGAACAACACGAAAGTCGGCGGCCGCGCCTTCGGCTGGGTGATGTAATCGAGGCGCAGCGCGCGGCCCTTGACCGCGGGCGGCGGATGCGCCGACACGACTTTGGCGAGGAAGCGGTTGAGCGCCGACGTCGAAGCGCGGCGATTCCAAACGGCGTAGCTTTCGAGCACCGCCGCCATCAACCGGTCGAGGCCATCACCGGAGCGCGCCGAAAGCGTCACGACCGGCACGCCCTTGATCTGCGGCAACAGCCGATCGACTTCGGCGCGCAGCCGCGTCAAGGCGCCGGGCTCGCGCTCGACCAGATCCCATTTGTTGACCGCGATGACGGCGGCGCGGCCTTCGCGCTCGACCAGATCGGCGATGCGGATATCCTGTTCCTCGAACGGCGTCTGTGAATCGATCAGCACGATGACGACTTCGGCGAAGCGGATGGCGTTGAGCGCGTCCGCCACCGAGAGCTTTTCCAGCTTCTCCTCGATCCGCGCGCGGCGCCGCAATCCCGCGGTATCGTGAATGCGAAAATGCCGGCCGTGCCACGCAAGATCGACGGCGATGGCATCGCGGGTGATGCCGGCTTCGGGGCCGGTCAACAGCCGATCCTCGCCGAGCAGGCGGTTGATCAGCGTCGATTTGCCGGTATTGGGGCGGCCGACCACCGCGATCCGGATCGGCTTGTCTTCGTCGGCCGGGATCGCGGCGTCCTCGCTTTCACTCTCAGGTTCGCCGGTCGCGTCCGGTAGCGCCGCGCGCAGCGCGTCGTAAAGTTCGGCCAACCCCTCGCCGTGCTCGGCGCTGATGGACACCGGCTCGCCGAGGCCGAGCGCATAGGATTCCAGCGCGCCCGCTGCGCCGGCGCGGCCCTCGCTCTTGTTGGCGACCAGGATCGTCGGCTTGCCCGATTTGCGCACCAGATCGGCGAAAGCTCGATCGGCCGGCATTGCGCTATCGCGCGCATCGACCAGAAACAGCACGGCATCGGCCTGCGCCAAAGCCTCGGCCGTCTGCGCCTGCATCCGCCCCGAAAGGGTTTTGCGCTCGGCATCTTCGAGGCCTGCGGTATCGATGATCTTGAAAGTAAGATCGCCGAGCCTGCCCTCGCCTTCGCGGCGATCGCGCGTCACGCCCGGCTGATCGTCGACCAGCGCCAGCCGCCGCCCGACCAGGCGGTTGAACAAGGTCGATTTGCCGACATTCGGGCGGCCGACAATGGCGATGGTGAAAGTCATGACGGCGCTTCGCTGGTTTAGAGCATGATCCCGAAAAAGCCCGCCCTCGGACTTGATCCGAGGGTGGATACCGGTTTTCGGATAAGATCATGCGCAAACAAAGATTCTAGACCATGATCCGATTCAATTGAATTGGATCATGGTCTAGGCGGCGGCAATCGAAATCTTCCGCTCACGCATGAGTGCGCGGCTTACATCGTTAGCGGCGCCATGAATAGCTAGGTCAGGAAGCAGCCGATGGCGGCGCCGCGTTTACTGCGAGGACGTGGCGGGCTTGGGCGGATCGGGCCACCGCGATTTTATGGTCGGAGACGACTGCTGCGCGGGAGCCGTCTGCGGCGGCGGCGGAAAAGCCGATTGTTGCGACTGTTGTGGCGCGGGCGCCGCTCCTTGCGGCGCGGCCGGCGCGCCTTGCGTCGGGCTCGCACCGATATTGATGCGCCGCGGCGGCGTCGCTGGCTGCGCCGGTGCGCGCGCCACTTTCGGTTTGGGTTTCGGTTTGTTTTTGGCTGCTTCTGCGGCTGCCGCATCGGCCGCATTGGCATCGGCGGCCTGATCGGGCGGCGGCTGATAGCCCTTGACCAGATCCTGCGGAATGCCGGAGTTCGTGCCCGGCACGCCGTTGGGGAACACCGGCTGGCGGTCGCCTTTCAGCTTCGACTTGGTGTCGAACATGTCATTGGCAAGCAGCGTCGTCGGATCGAACTGGCCGCCGGGCGTGCAGCCGGCCAGCGCGAGCACGAGGGCTGCCGCCGAACCAGCCCGAACCAGCAACGATGAGCGACGCGGCGCGGTCATGCTCAGCCCTTGCCGCTCGCAGCGATCAGCTCACCCAAAACCTCGGCGCGGCTTCGCGTCGCCTCGGGCGATTGCGGATCGGTGATGATCATGTCGGCCCATTGCCGTGCCGCGGTCATGTCGCCCGACTTCCAGGCGGACAGCGCGAGCAGTTCGCGCGCGCTGTGGCGAAAAGTTTTATCCGCGCCGGTCAGCGGCTCGAGCCGGGCACGGATTTCGGAGTACGGCGCGGTGTCGACCAACAAGAAGCCGGCACGCAACGCCGCCAGCTCGTCGATGACCTGGCCTGCGCTCTTGTCGGCGGCGATATCGTCGTAGGCCTTGACCGCCGCGGCCTTGTCGGTGCGCGCCAGCTCGCCCGCTTCGCGCAGCCGCGCCAGCGTGCGATAGCTGGCCGTGCCGTCGCTGGCGAGCTTGGCGAAGGCCGCCTCGGCCTCCTGATGCTTGCCGGTTTCGGCGAGCGCCACGGCGGCTTCGAAGGCGGCGCCGGATGCGTTCGCCTTCTTGGCTTGCCAAAAGTCATAGCCCCGCCAGCCGCCGACCGCGACGACGAGGAGAATGCAGGCGGCGATGGCGAAATGGCCGTAGCGCTGCCACAGCTTTTGCAGCTGTTCGCGCCGGACTTCTTCATCGACTTCTTGAAAAATGTCGGCCACGGACCCCAACACCCGCCCAAATCCGGACCAAAACAGCCCGAAAAACAGCGCTGCCCATAGCTTAACGATGTGGCGTCAGCAAGGCAAAGACCAAAGGCCGCAATGCTTTACGGGGAACCACAGCCCTATTTCTTACGCATCCCGTAGACGTTGTCGGGCCCCGGAAAGGTACGGGCGCGGACCTCCTCGGCATAGCCTTTGACCGCCTGCTCGATCGAGGGCCCGAGCTCCCCGAACCGCTTGACGAATTTCGGCACCCGCGGCGACAGCCCGAGCATGTCCTCGAGCACCAGAATTTGGCCGTCGCAGGCCACGCTGGCGCCGATACCGATAGTGGGGATCGCGACCGCTTCGGTGATGCGGCGCCCGAGCGGCTCGGCGATCGCTTCGAGCACCACGGAAAACGCCCCGGCATCGGCGACGGCGCGCGCGTCGGCCTCGATCGGCGCCCAATCCTTCTCGTCGCGGCCCTGGGCGCGGAACGATCCGATGGTGTTGATCGCCTGCGGCGTGAGACCGACATGCCCCATCACCGGCACGCCGCGCTCGACCAAAAACGCGATGGTTTCCGCCATGCGGCGGCCACCTTCGACCTTGATGGCGCCGCAGCCGGTTTCCTTCATGATCCGGGCAGCCGACATGAAGGCCTGCTCCCGCGACGCTTCGTAGGAGCCGAACGGCATGTCGACGACGACGAGCGCGCGACGCGAGCCGCGCATCACCGCATGGCCCTGCAGGATCATCATGTCCAGCGTGACCGGCACCGTGGTCTCGAGGCCGTGCATCACCATGCCGAGCGAGTTGCCGACCAGGATCACGTCGCAATAGGCGTCGAGGATGCGCGCGGTGTGCGCGTGATACGACGTCAAACACACGATCGGCTCGCCCGCCTTGCGGGCGCGGATGTCGGGCGCGGTGAGCCGCCTCGTCTCGTTTTGCAGGGACATTTGCTAGGGCCCGAATGCCGGCACGCCGATCACCACCGGGTGGAACACGAAGCCGAGCGCCAGATAGACGATGGTGCCGACGATGATGGCGATGATGTCGTTTTTGCCGCCGCCGACCGGGATCGGCGGGGCGCCGGGGTCGCTGCGGTGCTTGAGTGTGATGCGGTCATAGACCGCCCAGGCCAGCACCGAAGCAAACAGGATGATGCCGCCGAGATCGCCGTTGGCGCACAGATGCGCGAAGGCCCAGGTTTTGACGCTGACCAGCACCGGGTGCTTGAGCACGCGTTTGATGTTGCCGGGGATATAGGCGGCGACGAACATGATGCTCGCCGGCCACATCAGCGCTTCGACGATGTGCCGCGTCCAATGCGGCGGCGTCCACACGACGATCGGGCCGGCGGCGCGATAGCTGGCAAATCCGTAAGCGATCAGCGCGATGCCGACGATGGCGACCAGCGAGAACAAGCCGCGATACGGCCATGCGCCGATCTTGGCGATCAGCGCCGCGCGGCGGTCGCGCATGGTGACGAAGCTATGCGCCCCGAGGAAAATGACGAGGCCGAGGATTTCGACGGCGAGACCCATAGGACCACTCAACTGGGACTACTCAACGCTACAAGCAAACGGGAGTGTAAGGGGTGGCTGCCGCTTGCGCCAGCAGGTGGGGGCTGGCACCTATGACGCATAGCGGTTGCTGCGCGCGAGATAACCCGCGGTATCGACGAGCGTTTCGCGTTCCTTGAACGAGACCATGTCGCCGCGCACCGCGGCGGCGCTGCCATCGCGAGCGATCGCCGCGAGCACGCGCTGCATGGCCTTGATCGCGGCGCGTTGGGTGTCGCTCGGAATGATGACGAGGTGATAGCCGAGCGCCTCGAGCCGGCCCACGGGAAGGAGCGGCGTCTTGCCGCCCTCGAACATGTTGATCAGCTTCCAGCCCGAGACTGATTTGGCGATCTCAGCAATCTCGGCTTCCGATGTCGGCGCCTCGACGAACAGCATGTCGGCGCCGGCCTCGCGATAGGCGCAGGCGCGATCGATCGCGGCGGCAAAGCCTTCGACGGCGATGGCGTCGGTGCGCGCGATCACCACGAAATCGGGATCGTGTAGTGCGTCGCGCACCGCTTTAAGTTTTTGCACCATCTCGCCGACCGGCACGAGGCTCTTGTCGTCGTAATGGCCGCATTTTTTCGGAAAGGTTTGATCCTCGAGATGGAAGGCGGCGACGCCTGAGCGCTCGAAGGCGCGCGCCGCTGCCTGCGCATTGAGCGCATTGCCGTAGCCGGTATCGGCGTCGGCGATGATCGGAATATCCACGACATCCACCATCGACGCGAGCCGGCCGACGATGGCGTCCACGGGGATCAAGCCGAGATCGGGGACCCCGGCCGAACGCGCGATCGCCCCGCCGCTGGCATAGACCGCGGGAAATCCTGCCTGCGCGACGAGCCGCGCCGAAAGCCCGTCATAGGCGCCCGGCGCCACGGCGATGTGGCCCGAAGCGAACAGGTTCCTCAATTTTGTCGCAGCGCCCACGGTTGCTCTCCCCTTCGCCTGCATTGCGCACCATGATACGTCTGGCCGAGGCCACGAGGAAAGCGGAGGGAGCGCGATGCGACGCGGCGTGTTGGCGGCACTCGCAATTCTGTTCGGTACGCTCTCGGCTTTCGCCCAGGATTGGCCTGCAAAAAGCGTGCGCATCATCGTGCCATTTGCCGCCGGCGCCACGCCCGATCTGGTGGCGCGGCTGATCGCCGATTACCTGCACGACAAGCTCGGCCAGGCTTTCATCGTCGAGAACAAGCCCGGCGCCAGCGGCAATACCGGCACCGACGCCGTCGCCAAGGCCGACCCCGACGGCTCGACCATCGGCGTGAGCATCGGCGGGCCGCTCGCCATCAACACGCTATTGTTCAGCAATCTGCCCTACGATCCCAAAAAGGACCTCGCGCTGATCACCATGCTGGTGGCGCAGCCGAGCGCGCTCGCGGTCAATGCGAGCCTCGGCGTCAAGAACACCGCGGAGCTGATCGAGCTGATCAAACGCAATCCGGGCAAATACACCTACGGCTCGATCGGCACCGGCTCGCTGTCGCAGCTCGCCATGGAGGCGATCGCGCTCAAGGCCGGCACAAAACTCGTGCACGTCCCCTACCCGTCCTCGCCACAAGCGATCCAGGCGCTGCTGCGCAACGACGTGCAGATGGTCTGCCTGCCCGCGATCTCCATCACGCCGCAACTCGCCGGAGGCGCGATCAAGATGCTTGCGGTATCGACCGCCGGGCGTTCCGCGCTGCTGCCCGGCGTGCCGACCTTGAAGGAAGCCGGCATCGACGTCGAAGCCGACGCCTGGTCGGGCCTGGTCGCGCCGGCCGGCGTGCCGGAAGCGATGATCGAGCGCATCAATCAAGAAGTGACCGAAGCCATCACGTCGCGCGCCATCCGCGAAAAGCTCACCGCGCAATTGATGGAGCCGATCCCCGACACGCCGGCGCAATTCCGCGCCCGGATCAATGCTGATCTCGCGCGCTGGGCGCCGGTGATCGAGGCGGCGAATATCAAGATCAATTAAGTAAGCGGCGGCGGCCCAGCGGGCCCAACAAATAATTGGGCCGCTTTTTGATATTGACATTTGCAACCATCGGCTTATGTCGCGCGCCTTAAGCGAACATCGGGTTCGCGAGCGGACACGAGTTACATGATGCAACAGGGTTTTAGAATTATGACCCTACTATCGAATGGCCTTCGGCCAATCGATAGCACATGCCTGGCTCATGGGAGCGATCGCGCCTAAGTAAGCGAGATCGACAGTCCGTTCATCCGGACCCTCCCGAGCCAGCAAGCTCCGGAGGGTTTTTTATTTTCTGGAGCGCAAATTTTGCAATTCGTCCGGCGCAAGCCGGAACGGGAGACCCGGATCCCGGGGCTCGCGCACGGATGCGCGCGCCCGAAGCGCGGGGCCTGTCGGAGGGAACGAGGCGCAAGCCGGATACCGATGGCAGAGCGAACCAAAGGTTCGCTATGGCGGCGCGCCGACGAGAGCGCCGCGACGGAATTTGTTTTGCAATTTGGTCTGCCGCATTGCGCGGCCAAACGAACGCTGGTGGTGAAGATTTCGGATACTTCGCACCTCCAAGCGGTGAAAAATCCGCCTTCAATCGATCGTACCGTGGAATCCGTCCGGCGGGCGGGTGCGACGCGGGCTGCGGTGAGGCTCAAGGCCGAACCTGCGTTTCGATTGTCGTAATGCCGATTTCGCCTGTTCCCCAGCGTGCTTTTCTCGATTGCCGCGGCGCAGCGATGCGCCGCGGATCGGCGGTGGTGAAGACGTCTGTTACTTCAGGTAAGAGCGCCGGCCCGCTGCTGCGGTCCGGAGGTCGCGGGTTCGAAGCCTGCCGGCAGCAATGCCGTAGCTCAGTGCTCCTTTGGAGCAGCAACAGCGTCGTTTGTTCCCCGCCAACCCGCTCACGATCCGTGGTGAAGATCGCTGTTACATCGTTTGCTCAACGAGAGGTCGCGGGTTCGAATCCCGCCCGGCGTTCCATGCGCCGGTAGCTCAGCGGATAGAGCGCTTCCTGGCCGTGGGTAAGTGCGGCCGGGGTCTCAGCAGTCGCCTGTTCCCGGATCGTATCCGCCACGCCGGTGGTGAAGAGTGCTGTTACTTCGATAATCACACGGTCGAAGGTTCGATCCCTTCCGGACCCGCTTGGTCCGTAGCTCAGCGGTAGAGCATGTGACGCCCGCAAGGGCAGTACAGCCTCGCCCGTTCCCCGGCTCCGTTTCCGATCCACAATCAACCAGAGGAGGCCATCATGGTCAGGCTCAACAAGATCTTCCGCGCCTTCACCCATGAGGGCGCGCGCGGCCGGCGCTTCACGCCCGAGATGGAGCTCAAGCGCGCACTGATGAGCTGCCTCCTGTGGGAGGACCAGTTCTACGAGGACGGCGTCGCCATCGCCGATCGCATCAAAACTCTCGTGCCTCAGGTCGAGCCGGCCCGCGCGGCCGCGCTCGCCATCGAGGCGCGTGAGCAGATGAAGCTTCGGCATGCGCCGCTGCTCGTGGTGCGCGAGATGGCGCGGCAGGAGAAGCATCGCGCGCTGGTGGCGGACACGCTCGACCGTGTCATCCAGCGTCCCGACGAGATGACCGAGCTGCTCGCGATCTACTGGGCGGATGCGCTCGGTCCGATGCAGCAGCGCAAGCGTCAGCCCGTCTCGGCGCAGATCAAAAAGGGTCTGGCGCGCGCGCTCACCAAGTTCGACGCCTACCAGCTTGCGAAATACGACCGCGACGGCGCGGTGCGGATCCGGGACGTTCTGTTCCTGGTCCATGCCAAGCCGAAGGATGCCGACCAGGCCAAGATCTGGAAGCGGCTCGTCGGCGGCGAGCTCGACTCGCCGGATACCTGGGAAGTTTCGCTCTCGTCCGGCAAGGACAAGCGCGAGACCTTCGAGCGGCTGATCGCGGCGAACAAGCTGGGCGGGCTCGCGCTGTTGCGCAATCTGCGCCTGATGCAGAAGGCCGAGGTGCCGCGCAGCACCATCGCGAACGCGATTGCGGCGATGCGGACGGATCGTATCCTGCCCTATCGCTTCATCGCAGCGGCGCGTTACGCGCCGGATTTCGAGCCCGAGCTCGAAGCCGCGATGCTGAGGTCGATCAAGGGCTACGCGCGGCTTGCCGGCCGCACGCGGCTATTGATCGACGTGTCGGGATCGATGTTCCATCCGCTTTCCGCGCAGTCCGAAATGACGCGTGCGGAAGCGGCCTGCGGTCTGGCGATCCTGGCACGCGAGGTTTGCGACGAGGTGGAAGTCTTCACGTTCAGTCAGAACGTCGTGAAGCTTCCGCCGCGCCGCGGCTTCGCGCTGCGCGACGCGATCATCAACTCGCAGCCGCACGCCTCGACCTTTCTCGGCAAGGCCGTGACGGAGATCGACCGCAAGGGCGATCGCCTCATCGTCTTCACCGACGAGCAGAGCCACGACAAGGTCTCGAGCCCCAAAGGCGACGGCTACATGGTGAATGTGGCCTCGTACCAGCACGGCGTGGGACACGGCGCGTGGACGCGGGTGGACGGTTTCTCCGAGGCCGTGATCGCATGGATTGCGATGTCGGAAGAGACCGTGCACTGACGGCGATGACAAGCAAGAGGGCCGGCGGGTCTTTCCGCCGGCCCTCATTTTGCGCGGTCTCAGGCCCGCGCCACCTTCTGGTCGTAAAGCTCCGGCTTGAAGCCAACCACGAGCTTGCTACCGCCGAGATCGAGCACCGGCCGTTTGATCATCGACGGCTGCGCCAGCATCAGCGCGATGGCTTTTTTCTCGTTGATCCCGGCCTTGTCCTTGTCCGGCAACTTGCGAAAGGTCATGCCGGCGCGGTTGAGCAAAGTCTCCCAGCCGACTTTCTTGCTCCACTTCTCCAGCCGCTCGCGATCGATGCCGGAGACCTTGTAGTCGTGAAACGCATAATCGACGCCATGCTTGTCGAGCCAGGCGCGCGCCTTGTTCATGGTTTCGCAGTTCTTGATGCCGTAGATGGTCGCGGTTTTGGTCATGCTGCCCGCTCGCTATTGCGAAGAAAATCACCCGCCAAGGTGCCACCGTTCTAGCGGAATATGCTTCGTTCTGCCACGCAAGCTGTGCACAAGGACAAAGTCGCGAACGGTCCAGCGAATAGGTTCGATGAAGTGCTCTTCGATCCTGCGACGTTCATACAACAGGGTGATGTGCGGCGTGAATTGCGAATCCGCGCTTAGCCCAGACTTGCGCATTGCGACGCCCAGGTCGTGATGAAACATCACTATGCCATCGACGCCGTCTCCGCCACGCAGAACCAGTGCATCGCTGCCGGCGAAGCTCGTAACGCGATCGAACGCGACCTCGAATGGCCTCGACATTACGGCCGCGCCGGCCACTGTCGCTTTGGCAACGACGCTTCTTGGCAAGCCGTCATAGTTGCCCAAGCCCTGCACCGTGGCATGAAATCTGTCGATCAAAAGCGGCGCCCCGTTGAGCCCATAGGCGCGCCTAAAATGCTCCGCGATATTGGCGATGCGAACGGCGGCTGCCTGATCGGGAAAGATCGAGAAAAACAAACCATCTAATTGCTGAATAGCGAGTCCCGGAAAACAAGGCTCTGCGACACCGCGGTCTGACTTACGCACTCTACCCATGGCCTTGACGTCTTCCGTATTGAATGTTCCTGTTTTGTTCTTATCATGCTCGACGGGAGGAAGCCATGCCTTCGTTCGATCAGACGCCAAGCCGACCCAGTCCTTCGCGTACAAGGTCAATTGGTTTGCGGTAAAGGCCTCTGATCCCGCCTCAGTGCTCGACACGCTTGTCAGATCAAGATCATCCTGTCGGTTTGGGACTGGCAGCTCGCTTGCCGAAGAATTTTGCGCAGTGATGGCGAAAGGAGGCCGGTAATTTGCCGCAGTCGTTGATTCCGGCTTTATCCTATCCGGCAACTTGCGGAACGTCATGCCGGCGCGATTGAACAAGGTTTCCCAGCCGACCTCTTGCTCCAGCGCTCCAACCGCTCGCGATCGATGCCGGGGACCTTGTAGTCGTGAAACGCATAATCGACGCCGTGCCTGTTGAGCTAGGCGCGGGCCTTGTTCATGGTCTCGCAGTTCTTGATGCCGCACTGAGCGAGATCTCAAGAGGGCCGGCGGTTTTAACCGCCCGCCCTCTGCCATTCTGGTTTCAGGCCACCAGATGCATCAAAGTGAAAGCGACCGCCGCTCGGCAAGTCGTCGTTTAAATCTTGCCTATCGACTGGACCGAACTGCGGCGACACTAGCGAGAGCGCCTTCGCAACCAACATCGTGATCATGGCAACCGCGACGAATTGGGTCACAATAGCGAGAACGAGCGCGACAGGGGCGGCCGCGTTAGGCACGATGTCGCCATAGCCCACGGTGGTAACCGACGTGGTGACGAAATAGGCGACCTGAAGCATTGTCGCGACCTCTGCTGGGCCGTGCTGGGTTAAAAGAATCAGCAACGATCGCTCAACGCCCCAGAGCAGGATCAACGCCGCCCAAACCTCCGCCGAGCGGATGATTGTCGCGACGAGATACCGAAACTCGCTGCGCGATTTTCGGCCGCCAAACACCGCTCGTGTAACGAGCGCGTGGAAGCTTGAACCGACATCTTCGAAGATTTGCCATAGCGCATAGACGACTGTCAGATATGGCGCGTCAAATAGTCCGAAGCCGAGCGCAAAAACGCCTGCGAAAGTGAGTAAGGCCATTACCAGTATGTAGGCGTCGGATACAGCCGGATGCACTTCGACACGATCGGGTTGAGGCCAAACTCCCCGTGCCAAAAACCGGACAAGCTCTACGCCCCAAAGGAACTTGCACAAGAAGAGTACGACCGCCGGCATCCAGATGAACGGCGAGAACTTTCTCGTCTCCTCCCGGAGTTCGGGCCTCTCGAAGCTGTAGGTGTCGTTGAACGCCCCTTTTAGCCGATTTCTGAGATCTCGGCTATGCGTGACGCTATCGTCGTGTTTATTGAGTAATTCGCGCAGTCGCGCGGCTGTCTCCTTCGTCTTTGCTGACAAGGCCTCCGTCCGGTAATAAAGCCGAGCCCACCCATATATTGCCTCGCCGGTCAGATTCCTGTTCTCTGGATTACACTGGCGAAACTTTTCTAGGAGCGCGGTTGTTCTTGGGAAAATATGAAAATGGACCTGGCGGGTCCCTTCCGAAAATCGGAGGATATAGACGCGCTCGGCCTGCGTAACTTTCGCAACCGCTTGCTCGAGCCGTGCCATCAACCTACCGTATTCAGCAAGCTGATCGGATTGGAGTTTCCATAGAGCGTCCGCTGGCGGACACGCGACCAGGATCAGATACCCAGGAACATCACAATCACTGCACGGCGTGCACTTGAAATAGGTTGACGCATAGATAGGGTCGAAATCCATGTCGCCGATCCTCAGAAGCTGGCACCGGCAATGTATGATTGATTTGCCGATCGCACAACCAGAACCCGACGTGGGGGCAAGAACCCGTAAATCGCGGTTGTTTTTGCGAAAAACTAAGAAAAGTCGCTTTAGACCAACGCTCCTCACTCCCACTCAATCGTCCCCGGCGGCTTGCTCGTCACGTCGTAAACCACCCGATTAACGCCCTTCACCTCATTGATAATCCGCGTCGCCACCGCGCCGATGAATTTCATGTCGAACGGATAAAAATCCGCCGTCATGCCATCGGTCGAGGTCACCGCGCGCAGGCCGACGACAAAATCGTAGGTGCGGAAATCACCCATCACGCCGACGGTGCGCACCGGCAAGAGCACGGCGAAGGCCTGCCAGATGTCGTCGTAGAGGCCGGCGCGGCGGATTTCTTCGATGAAGACGTCGTCGGCCAGCCGCAATATGTCGAGCTTTTCCCTCGTGATCGCGCCCGGGCAGCGGATGGCGAGGCCCGGGCCGGGGAATGGATGGCGGCCGACGAAGGCGTCGGGCAGGCCGAGCTCGCGGCCGAGCGCGCGGACCTCGTCCTTGAACAATTCGCGCAGCGGCTCGACGAGCTTCATGTTCATGCGCGCGGGCAGGCCGCCGACATTGTGGTGCGATTTGATGGTCACCGACGGTCCGCCGGTGAACGACACGCTCTCGATGACGTCGGGATAGAGCGTGCCCTGCGCCAGGAACTCGGCGCCGCCGAGTTTTTTTGCTTCGGCCTCGAACACGTCGATGAACAATTTGCCAATTGTCTTGCGCTTGATTTCGGGGTCCTCGACGCCGGCGAGCGCATCGATAAAAGTATCGGCCGCGTCCACATGCACGAGCGGAATGTTGTAGGCGCCGCGGAACAGCGCCAAAACCTTCTCGGCTTCGCCGAGCCGCAGCAAGCCGTGGTCGACGAACACGCAGGTGAGCTGATCGCCGATCGCTTCGTGGATGAGGACCGCGGCAACGGCGGAATTGACGCCGCCGGAGAGCCCGCAAATCACCCTGCCCTTGCCGACCTGGCGGCGGATTTTCTCGATCGCCTCGTCCTTGAAGGCGCGCATGGTCCAGTCGCCGGCGCAGCCCGCGATGTTGCGCACGAAATTGCGCAGGATGGCGGCGCCGTGCGGCGTGTGCACGACTTCGAGATGGAACTGGGTGGCGTAGAACTTGCGCGTGTCGTCGGCGATCATGGCGATCGGCGCATTGGCCGAGGTGCCGATGGCGACAAATCCTTGCGGCGGCTTGGTGACCCGGTCGCCGTGGCTCATCCAGACCGGATAGCGCTCGCCGACCCGCCAGACGCCGTCGGTGAGCGGCGACGGTTTGGTCAGCTCGACCTCGGCGCGGCCGAATTCGCGGTGATGGCCGGCCTCGACCTTGCCGCCGAGCTGATGCGCCATGGCCTGCTCGCCATAGCAGATGCCCAGCACCGGCAGGCCGGCCTGGTAGATCGCCATCGGGGCGAGCGGCGCGTCGGTGTCGAGCACCGAAGCCGGTCCGCCGGAGAGGATGACCGCCTTCGGCTGCATCTCCCGCAGCGCGCTTTCAGCCTTCTGAAACGGCGCGATCTCGCAATAGACCCCCTCCTCGCGCACCCGCCGGGCGATGAGCTGGGTGACCTGCGAGCCGAAATCGACGATGAGAATCTTGTCGTGGGATGACGTGTTGCTGGAAGGTGCCGTGTTGCTGGAAGGTGCCGTGTTGCTGGAAGGTGCCGTGTTGCTGGAAGGTGCCGTGTTGCTGGAAGGTGCCGTGTTGCTGGAAGGTGCCGTGTTGCTGGAAGGTGCCGTGTTGCTGGAAGGTGCCGTGTTGCTGGAAGGTGTCGTGTTGCTGGAAGGTGTCGTGTTGCTGGAAGTTGCCATAGGCGAATCTAGGGGAGTCGCCTCGATCTGTCGAGCATTTGCTGGTGCGTTCATCCGGTGCGCCGCAAGAGGCTGACGAAAAACCCGTCGGTATCGGTCCGACGCGGCGTCATCAGCAAACCCTCGTCGGAGATAAGCGCCGCGCGGGTAAAAAGATAGGCGCGCTCGCCCAGCACCGATGCCACATCGGTGGGCTTTTCCACGGAAAAATCCGGATTCCGCCCGACAAAATCCCGCACCTGGTCGCCGTTCTCCTCGGCGAGCACCGAGCAGGTGATATAGGCGATACGCCCCTTCGGCTTGGTCAGCGCCACGGCGCGGTCGAGCAGCGCGGCCTGCTGCTTCACCCGTTCGGCCAGCGCGCCGGGGCGGATGCGCCACTTGGCGTCGGGATTGCGCCGCCAGGTGCCGGTGCCGGTGCAGGGCGCGTCGATCAGCACCAGATCGGCGCGGCCCGCAAGATCGGTCAGCACGTCGCTTTCGCCGCGCGGGGTGCGGACCTGGATGTTGCGCGCGCCGGCCCGCGCGAGGCGCTCGTGGATCGGCACCAGCTGGCGCTTGTCGATGTCGGTGGCGTAGATCTGGCCGCGATTTTCCATGGCTGCCGCCAGCGCCAGCGACTTGCCGCCGGCGCCGGCGGCCAGATCGATCACCTGCTCGCCGGGTTTTGCGCCGGCAAAGATCGCGGCAAGCTGCGAGCCTTCGTCCTGAATTTCGATGGCGCCCTTGCGAAAGGCCGGCTCGGCGTGGAGCGCCGGGCTTCTGGCATCGGCGGACATCCGGATGCGCAGGCCGAGCGGCGACCACCGCGTCGGCTCCACATTGAGATGCGCGAGCTTCGGCAGCACCTCCTCGCGCTCGGCAATGAGCGTGTTGACCCGCATATCGAGCGGCGCGCGGCTCGCCAGCGCCTCGCCCTCGGCGCCGCGCTCGTCGCCAAAGACCCGTGCGAAATAGGGATCGAGCCAATCCGGATATTCGCCCTGTACGGCTGCCGGCGCGGCGCTGAGCGAGCGGGCATCGAACGCGGCCCGCTCGCTTTCCGTCAACGGCGCCGGCGCAAAGCGCTCGCCGCTGCACAGCGCCGCGATGGCGGCGACATCAAGCCCGCGCTCGCGATGCAGCATGCCGAGCAGCATCGCGCGCGGGCTCGCCTCGCCCATGAGCCAGCCGGACGACGCCTTGCGGCGCAGCGCGTCATAGACCAGCCCGGCAATCGCCGAGCGGTCGGACGAGCCGGCGAACCGGTGCGACAGACCCCAGTCCTTGAGCACGTCAACAGCCGGCCGCCGCCGCGCTTCGATGTCGGCGAGGATTTCAATGGCGGCGGATAAGCGAGCCGACGGCGTCATGTCGCGATTATCGGCGAACGCTGCAGTGCTGGCGGCGGCAAGCGATTACTTTTTCTTCTTCGCGGGTTTCTTTGTATTTTTCTTTGCGCTCTTCTTGGCCTTGATGGCAGCGGCGCGATGCGCTCCCGGCGTATCGTGCCAGCGCACGCGCCGGCGTAGTTCCCGTATCGCCTCCGCCAAATCATGGACATGTATGCCTTTCGGCGCCTTGCCGGCGTGCACGCTGTTCAACATGCGGCGCAGCAAATCGTCATCTTGCTCATCGCGATAGGGTTTGAGATCGAGATCCTTCGGCACTTTGGTAAGCCGTTCGTCGCCGATGGTTTTAACGTATTTCTGCATGAACGCATCGTACTTGCGCCACGTGATCCCGGCGGCGCGCACCGCCGCTTCCTCGGCGCGCGTGGCGATCTGATGGGCGTGCAGGTAATGCAGGCCGAGCTGGTCGATCAGCGTCTTTTCGACCTCCTCGTGCAGGATGAGAAAGCGATCGGTGTCGATCTTGCGGCCGCGGAAATTCAAGAATTGCGGCATGTGCCGGTCGATATAGATCGTCTTGCCGTCGAGGCTGTAGCCGGCGAGATAGGGAATATCGTGGCTGCGGTCGAGCTTCTTGACGCGCCGGCAGATCGCATCGAGGGCACGATCCATCATCAGGCTCGAGACATACCATTCCGGCAGCCGGAGTTTTTTGTGCGGGGCGGTGGGATGGCAATAATCGAGCGGCATGGCTTTGAATCCTTTTAGCGCAGCGTCAGCACCTCGACGATGTAGATCACCCACATGATCGCGAGCACGAGCGCGCCGGTACCATACAGCCCTCCGCGCAGCCGAACGATGTTGCTCGTTACATGAACATAGGCGTGCAGAATGCGAAGGATCACGAACACCCAGGCCAGCACCACGAACACGATGCCGGCGAGGTGCGTCACATATTCGAGGATCGTCAGCACATAGAACAGCACCGGCAGCTCGAACTGGTTGGAGAACGCGTTCGCAAACTGCGTCGTGCGCTTGGACCAGTTCGGCTCGCGCAACGCGATATTGTCCGGCCGCACCGCGCCCGAATTGAAGTCGCGGGTGCGCAGCGTCGCCATGCATGCCCAGATCGCGAAGGTGAGGATCACCTCGACGAACAGCGGCAACAAGATCATTTGAACGGACATTGGTGCAATTCTCCGGCCGACTATCCGTCCTACCACGGCGTGCCGCACACCGACAATGTCGTAGCCTCACAGCTTGACGCTGATCGCGGTCTCGCCGTCGTCATCGAGCAGCGCACTGCGCCAGGTTTTGCCATCGAACAGCGCCTTGCGCACGGCGTCGGCCGTGCCGCCGTGATTAAGATTGGCGGTGATAAGCGTACCGCCGGTGCGCAATAGGCCGCGCAACGTCTTGTGCAGCGCCGGCGACGGTGTGTGACCGTCGAAAAATGCGACGTCGTAGCCCGGATCGAGCGTCGGCAGCACGGCGGCGAAATCGCCTTCATGCACGGTGATGCGGTGATCGAGCGCGGCAGCCGCAATATTGTCGCGCGCCAGCTGCACGTGCTCGGGATCGCGTTCGACAGTGTCGACGGTGGAGTCCGGCGCACCGGATGCAAATGACAGCGCGGTGTAACCGAGCGCCGTGCCCAATTCCAGGATGCGGCGCGCATTGGCCGCCGCCGCCAACGCCGCCAACAGCGGACCATTGTCATACGGATAGGCGCCGCAGCCGTGACGCGCGCGGTGCGCGTCAGTCGCCGCTTTCACTTTCGCGAATGGGTCGGCCGCACCGGCCATGAGGGGACCCTAGCTTCGGCTCGGATAATTCGGGCTCTCGCGGGTAATCGTGACGTCGTGGACGTGGCTCTCGCGCAAGCCAGCGCCGGAGATGCGCACGAACTCCGCCTTGTCGTGAAACTCGGTCAGATCTTTCGCGCCGACATAGCCCATGGCGGCGCGCAGGCCGCCGATCAGCTGGTGCAGCACATTGGCCACCGGTCCCTTGTAGGGCACCTGGCCCTCGATACCTTCAGGCACCAGCTTGAGCGTGTCCTTGATCTCCTGCTGGAAATAACGGTCGGCCGAGCCGCGCGCCATGGCGCCGACGGAGCCCATGCCGCGGTAGGTTTTGTAGGAACGGCCCTGAAACAAAAAAACCTCGCCCGGCGTCTCGTCGGTACCGGCGAGCAGCGAGCCGACCATGGCGCAATCGGCGCCGGCCGCCACCGCCTTGGCGAGGTCGCCGGAATATTTGATGCCGCCGTCGGCGATCACCGGCGTGTTGTTCTTTTTCGCCACCTCGACCGAATCCATGATCGCGGTGAGCTGCGGCACGCCGACGCCGGCGACAATGCGCGTGGTGCAGATAGAGCCCGGCCCGATGCCCACCTTGATGGCGTCGGCGCCGGCATCGATCAGCGCCTTGGCGCCCTCGGCGGTGGCGATATTGCCCGCCACCACCTGCACCGCGTTCGACATCCGTTTGATCCGGGTGACGGTATCAAGCACGCGTCGGGAATGGCCGTGCGCGGTATCGACGACGACGAGGTCGACGCCGGCCTCGATCAACCCTTCGCTGCGCGCATAACCGGCTTCGCCGACCGACGTGGCGGCGGCGACCCGCAGCCGGCCCTGCTCGTCCTTGCAGGCATTGGGGTTGGCCACCGCTTTCTCGATGTCCTTCACCGTGATCAGGCCGACGCAGCGGTAGTCGTTATCGACGACGAGGAGTTTCTCGATGCGGTGCTGGTGCAGGAGCCGCTTGGCTTCGTCCTGGCCGACGCTCTCGCTCACCGTGACCAGCCGCTCCTTGGTCATCAGCTCGGACACTTTTTGCCGCCGGTCGGTGGCAAAGCGCACGTCGCGGTTGGTGAGGATGCCGACGAGCTTGCCGGCGCGGCCGTTGCCGCCGCCCTCGACCACCGGAATGCCGGAAATGCGATGCTCCTGCATCAAAGTCAGTGCATCTTCGAGCGTCGCTCCCGGCTGGATGGTGACGGGGTTCACCACCATGCCGGATTCGAATTTCTTCACCTGGCGCACCTGCGCCGCCTGCAAATCGGGCTCGAGATTGCGGTGAATGACGCCGATGCCGCCGGCCTGCGCCATGGCGATCGCCATGCTGGCTTCGGTCACGGTGTCCATGGCGGAGGCCAGGATCGGGATATTGAGCGAAACGCTGCGGGTGATTCGCGACCGGATATCCACGTCCGAGGGCAGGACATCGGACAGACCGGGCTTCAACAGCACGTCATCGAAGGTGTAAGCTTCGCGCGGTATGTCCCTTGAAGTCACTGCCATTGCCAACTCCGCATCGTCCCGAAACTGCGGACCGGCGCGCCGGATAGACGCCTGGCGAACGAGCGGACATTTGGTCCCTCGCCCGGTTTGGGCCCGCTTTTGGGTTGGCGGCGGTCGATAGCACGCATTGACGATAAATAATAGCCATCGCCGCGGAAAACAGGTGGAGAAAACAGGTGGAAACGTCATGAAGACCCGGTTCAATCGTCGTGAATTCAGCCTTGGCGCCTTGGCCGCGGGCACAGCGCTTGCGCGTGCGGGCCGCCCGGCTCGCGCACAGGCCGCGCCGGTGAAGATTCGCGTCGGCTGGGTGGTGGTGCCGGCCTCCTTGGCGCCGCTCATCCTGGAGAAGAAAGACATTCTCAAGCATTTCGGCCAGTCCTACGTCGCCGAGGCGACCCGCTTCGAAGGCACGCCGCCGGTCATCACCGCGCTTGCGTCCGGCGAGCTCGACATCGGGCCGCTGGCGTTCTCGTCCTTCGGCCTTGCCATCCAGAACGCCCATATGGACGACCTGCGCGTGATCAGTGACGAAATCCAGGACGGCGTCGCCGGCCATGGCTCGAACGAGTTCATGGTGCTCAAGGATGGCCCGGTCAAAACCGTGGCCGACCTCAAGGGCAAGGTGCTGGCCACCAACGCCATGGGCAGCGCCGTCGACATCGCCATGCGGGCGATGCTCCGCAAGAACGGTCTGGAAGCCAACAAGGACTACACCATCGTCGAGGCGCCCTTCCCGGCCATGCGCGCGGTACTGTCGGAGAAGAAGGCCGACCTGATCAGCGCGGTGCCGCCGTTCTCGCTCGATCCGCAATTGCGCGACATCGCCAACACGCTGTTCACGCAAAAGGAAGCCTTCGGCATCACCCAACTCACCATGTGGACGGCGCGCACCGGCTTCATCCAGCAGAACCGCGCCGCGCTGGTGGATTTTCTCGAGGACGTGGTGCGCGCGGTGCGCTGGTTCACCGATCCACAAAACCACGAGGAAGCCGTCGCCATCGTGGCGCGGCTCAACAAAGCGCCGCCGGCGCGCATGGAGTGGGCGTTCGGCGAGCGCGATCAATATCGCGACCCGAACGGCATGCCGAACGTCGCGGCGCTGCAAAATAACCTGCAACTGCAAAAGCAGGTCGGCTTCCTCAAGGACGATATCGACGTGAAGAAATATTCCGACTTGAGCATGGTCACGGAAGCGGCGAAAAGGTTGGGATGATTTTACGGGGCGGGAAGCACGATGTCGCAGGCCGCCGAAGCGGCTGCGCTGGTCCACTGCGGGGGCGCAGAGTAGATTGGCCGGATGCGAGAATCACCGCCGCTGCGGCGTAGTCGGGGCCGGCTGCCGATTGCCGCGATCCTTTTGCTCGCCGCGCTGCCGGCGCGCGCGCAGGATCTTTCCGCCCAAAATCCTTCCGCAGATGAGCGGCGCTGCGCCGGGTTATGGCGCGCGACCGTCGAGGAGCGCGTTACGTCGTGCACGACGCTGATCGATTCCGGCCGCTATCCGCCGGTCAATCTCGCCATTCTGCGCGACAACCGCGGCATGGCGTTCCGCGCCAAGGGCGACCTGACCAATGCGCGCTCGGATTTCGACCAGGCAATCGGCCTTAATCCGAGTTACGTTCGCGCCTATGCCAACCGCGGCGGTCTCGCGCTGGCGCAGCGCGATTTCGACGGCGCCATCGCCGATCTCGACCAGGCGATCAAGCTGGACGCGACAGATGCTAGCTTGTTCATGGCGCGCGGCAATGCCTATGACGGCAAGGGCGACGGCGATCGCGCCATCGTCGACTATAACGAAGCGATCCGGCTGTCGCCCAATTATGCCTCGGCCTATTTCAATCGCGGGCTGGCGTTGCGCCACAAGGGCGACCTCGATCGCGCGATTGCCGACTACGACCAGGCGATAAAACTCGATCCGAGAAATACGTCGGCGATCAACAACCGCGGCATCGCCTGGTTCCAAAAAGGCGATCTTGACCGCGCCATCGCCGATTACAGCCAGGCGATCCGGCTCGATCCCAATCTGGCGGCGGCCTACAACAATCGCGGCGATGCGCTGCGCGCCAAGGGCGACTTCGTCCACGCCGCCGCCGATTTCGATCGCGCCATCAAGATCTCGCCGCAGTTCACGCTGGCCTACGACAACCGCGGCCTGGCCGCGTACCAGCAAAACGACTACGACCGCGCCATCGCCGATTTCAACACGGTGATCGAGCTCGATCCCCAGAACGTCCAGGCCTATGCCAATCGCGGCAACGCCTATGCCGACAAAGGCGATCGCGACGCGGCGCTCGCCGATTACGACGCGGCCGTTCGGCTCGATCCGAACAACGCCGATGTGCGCTACGACCGCGGCCTCGTGTTGCGAAGAAGTGGCGATCTCGACCGCGCCATCGCCGATCTCAGCGAGGCGGTGCGCCTCAATCCGCACCTGGCCGGCGCCTTCAACGAGCGCGGCTACGCCTATTACCAGAAGCGCGATTTCGACCACGCCATCGCCGACTACGACGCGGCGATCGGGCTCAATCCGCAATTCGCCGTCGCCTACAACAACCGCGGCAATGCCTATGACGACAAAGGCGATGCCGGCCGCGCCATCGCCGACTACACTGCGGCGCTGCGCATCGAGCCGAATTATGCCGCCGCGTATTACAATCGCGGCATCGCCTGGCGTCATAAAGGCGACCCCGATCGCGCCATCGCCGATTACGACCAGGCGATCAAACTCAACCCTACGGCTGCGGCCTACAACAATCGCGGCAGCGCCTGGGCCACCAAGGGAGAGTTCGACCGCGCGCTGGCCGATCTCGATCAGGCGATCAAGCTCGATCCGCATTTGGCCGATGCCTACGTCAACCGCGGCAATGCCGAGCGCGAACGGCTCGACCTCGCCGCGGCGACCGCCGACTACACGCTCGCCATCTTGCTGTCGCCGAACGCGGCGCTCGCCTATTACAACCGTGCCTGGGCGCATTATCTTGCCGGCGAAAGCGCAGAAGCGCTCGCCGACGCCAATCGCGCCGTCGACATCGATGACCATTCGGCGAGCGCGTTCTCCACGCGCGGCCTGATTCGCGAAAAGATGGGCGACACCGAGGGCGCCACTGCCGACTTCCGCCAGGCGCTCAAGCTCGACCCGAAATTCCAGCAGCCGGCCGATGGTCTGCAACGGCTTCTAAAAGCCGGCCCACCGAAAAGCCAATAGCGCGCGCATGCAGTCGAAGCTGAACGACCGCGCCGTGCCGCTGATCGTCGCCGTGGCGCTGTTCATGGAAAACATGGACTCCACGGTGATCGCCACCTCGCTGCCGGCCATTGCGCGCGCTATCGGCACCAACCCATTGGCGCTGAAGCTCGCGGTCACCTCCTACCTGCTGTCGCTCGCCATCTGCATTCCGGCGAGCGGCTGGACCGCCGACCGCTTCGGTGCCCGCAATGTGTTCCGCATCGCCATCGGCGTTTTCGTCCTCGGTTCGATCGGCTGCGCCGCATCGCATTCGCTCGAGCAATTCGTCTTCGCCCGCATCGTCCAGGGCATGGGCGGCGCGATGATGACGCCGGTCGGCCGGCTGATCATGGTGCGCAGCATCGACAAGCACCTTCTGCTCAACGCCATGTCGCTGGTTACCGTACCGGCGCTGATCGGCCCGATCTGCGGCCCGCCGCTCGGCGGCTTCATCACCACTTACGCGTCATGGCATTGGATTTTTTTGATCAACGTGCCGATCGGGCTCGTCGGCATCGTCGCGGCATCGCGCTTTATTCCCAACGTGCATGTCGAGCACCGCCACCCGTTCGACTTCCTGGGCTTCGTTCTGTCCGGCCTCGGCATCGGCGGACTTGCCTTCGGGCTTTCCGTGTTGGGGCTCGACTTCCTGCCGGTCAGCATCGTCGCCGCGCTGCTCGGCGTCGGCGCGATTTCGACGATTGCCTATATATTCCACGCCAGGCGCACGCCGGCGCCGATCCTCGATCTCAGCCTGCTCAAGCTGCCGACATTTCGCGCCAGCATCGTCGGCGGCTTTCTGTTCCGGCTCGGCGTCGGCGCCCTGCCCTTCCTGTTGCCGCTGTTGCTGCAGATCGGTTTCCACCTGACGCCGTTTCAATCCGGCCTGATCACGTTCACCAGCGCGCTCGGCTCGATGTTCATGAAGGCCGCCGTCGCCGGCGTGCTCAAGCGGCTCGGCTACCGCAACGTGCTGCTCTACAACGCGCTGATCAGCAGCGTCTTTCTCATGGCCTGCGCGACGTTCGTGCCCGGCATGCCGTTCTGGGCGATGATCGCGATCCTGCTCTCCGGCGGCTTCTTCCGCTCGCTGCAATTCACCAGCATCAACACCATCGCCTATGCGGAGATCGATCCACAGCGCTTGAGCCGCGCCACCGCACTCACCGCCGCCGCGCAGCAATTGTCGCTCTCGACCGGCGTCGCCGTCGGCGCGCTGGTGGTCGAGATCACGCTGCGGCTGCGGCACGAAACCGCGATGAGCGCGGTGGATTTTCCGCCGGCGTTCCTCGTGATCGGCGCGCTGGCGGCGACCGCGGCGCTGATCTTCTACCGTCTCGCGCCCGATGCCGGCGAGGAGCTTTCGGGCCGCAAGGCGGCGCAGGTGGAATTGGTGGATCAACGATCCTGAGCGCCGCGAAAACCGCGTGCCAAGAGATAAAGCTCCGCAGACTCGCTGCGGCTTGCCGGGGGCTTGACGTGCTTGACGGTCGCAAAATCGCGCTTCAGTTCGGCAAGCAATGTGGCTTCAGTGCCGCCTTGCAGCACCTTGCAGACGAACGTGCCGCCTTTGGCCAGCACCTCGCGTGCAAACTGCACTGCGGCTTCCGCGAGCGCCATGATCCGCAAGTGATCGGTCTTGCGGTGGCCGGTGGCGTTCGCCGCCATGTCGGATAGCACCACGTCGACTTTGCCGCCGAGCATGGTCTTCAGTTGCTCAGGTGCCGCTTCGTCGAGAAAGTCGAGCTTTAGAAATTCGACGCCCACGATCGGCTTCATGTCGAGAATATCGAGCGCGATGATACGGCCTTTCGCGCCGACGCGCTGCGCGGCGATCTCGCTCCAGCCACCGGGCGCGGCGCCAAGATCGACGACGCGGGCGCCCGGCTTGAGCACATGATATTTGTCGTCGATCTCGGCGAGCTTATAGGCGGCGCGGGAGCGAAAGCCTTCACGTTTGGCGCGCATCACGTAAGGATCGCGCAGCTGGCGCTCGAGCCAGGTCCGCGATGACAAGGTGCGCTGCTTCTCGTCTTTGAGCCACGCCATCTTTAATCAGCCATCTCTCATCAACATGGCCGGTCAAGCCTCGCCCCACACGCCGTCCTCGCGCATCATCTCCACCAGCATGCCCTCACGCAGGCCGCGGTCGGCGACGCGCAGCCGCCGGCACGGATAGGAGCGACGGATGGCGTCAAGGATGGCGCAGCCGGCAAGCACGAGGTCGGCGCGTTCGGCGCCGATGCACGCGTTCGCCGCGCGCTCGTCGAAGCTCATGGCCATGAGCTCGGCGATCACGCGGGAAATCTCCAGGTCGGAGAGCCAGCAGCCGTCGACCCGGCGGCGGTCGTAGCGCTTGAGCCGCAGGAACACGCCGGCGATCGTCGTCACCGTGCCCGAGGTACCGAGCATGTGAAAACCGTCCGGATCGTGCGGATGGGCGGCGGCGAATTTTTCGACGAAGACCGCGACCTCGTCCACCATGGCCGCGTAAGTTGCCGGCGAAACAACATGACCGCCATAGCGTTCGGCAAGCGTGACGACGCCGAGCGGCAGCGACGCCCAGCCGACAATGTCCGGCTTCGGCGGCCCGCGCCGGCTGACGCCCGGGCGGCCGAGCCGCACCAGTTCCGACGAGCCGCCGCCGATGTCGAACAGGATGACGCCCGACGCCGCCGGATCGAACAGCTCGGTGCAGCCGGTCGCCGCCAGCCGCGCCTCGGTCGCCGAATTGATGATCTCGAGCTCGAGACCGGCCTGCTCGGCGACGCGCTTGCGGAACGTCTCGCCGTTCTCGGCGGCACGGCACGCCTCTGTGGCTATGAGCCGCGCGCGCAAAACGCCGCGCGCGCTCATCTTGTCGCGGCAGACCTGCAACGCCTCGACCGCGCGCGTGATCGCCGTCTCGCTGATGCGGCGCGAGGCGGCGACGCCCTCGCCGAGACGGATGATGCGGGAGAAGGCGTCGACGACGCGAAAACCGTCGCCGGCAGGGCGGGCGATCAGCAGGCGGCAATTGTTGGTGCCGAGATCGAGCGCCGCATAGGTCGCGTCGGATCGCCCGTCGGCCGGCTCATGCCAGCCGTCGCCACGGGAATCGCGGCGCAGGCCATAGGGCGTTCGACGACCCCAGCGGGGGCGACGCTGCCCCCCTCTGGCGTCGAGGCCGCCGTTGGGCGGGGCCTCGTCGTCCATCCAAAAACCTTCCCGCCACGGCCGGAGCACGCGGCTCGACGGCGCGGCTGTTCAAGTCCCAAATCGGGCAAACTGTAGCAGCGCAGGCCCTAAGGGCAAATACTGTGCTTTTCTCAGGCATGAGCCATGTCCGCGCGCCTTCTTGTCGCGGTCGGCCAGTTCCATTATGTCAGCGCCACAAGGCTTTACGGGCAAGGCACTACAGGATTAACAGTCATGAATTTGCAGCAGTCCGCCAAGGACCGTGCGGAACAATTGACCGCGGACCGATTATCGGTCGAGAAATTTGCCGTCGGCCAGTCGGTGCCGCGCAAGGAAGACCCCATGCTGCTGCGCGGCCAGGGGCATTATACCGACGACATCGCGCTGCCCGGCCAGGCCTATGCGGTGATGGTGCGCAGCCAGAACGCGCACGGCGTCATCCGCTCCATCGACACCGAGGCGGCGCGCAAAATGCCGGGCGTGCTTGGCGTCTATACCGCCGCCGATCTGAAGGGCTACGGCCCGCTCAAATGCGTCGTGCCGTTCAACAATCGCGACGGCTCGCCGATGAAGAAGCCGCTGCGCGAAGCGCTGGCGGTCGGCAAGGTGCGCTATGTCGGCGACCCGGTCGCCTACGTCGTCGCCGAGACCGTGCACGCGGCCAAGGATGCCGCCGAAGCGGTCAATGTCGATATCGAATTGCTGCCCTCGGTGACCGAGGCGGAAGCCGCGGCGCAGCCGGGCGCCCCGCAGCTTTACGACGACGTGCCGGGCAACGTGGCGCTCGACTATCACTATGGCGACGCCGAAGCGGTCAACGCAGCCTTCGCCAAGGCTGCTCACGTCACCAAGCTGAAACTCGTCAACAGCCGGCTCGTGGTCGCCGCCATGGAGCCGCGCGCCGCGCTTGCCGCCTATGACGGCCAGCGTTTTACGCTGCATGTCGGCTCGCAAGGCGTGTTCGGCATGCGCGCCAATATCGCCGAAGCGCTCGGCGTAACGCCGAAAGATGTGCGCGTGCTGACCGGCCAGGTCGGCGGCTCGTTCGGCATGAAGGCCGCGGTGTTTCCCGAATACATTTGTCTTCTTCACGCCGCGCGCGCGCTCGGCCGCCCGGTGAAATGGACCGACGAGCGCTCCGGCAGTTTTGTCTCCGACAGCCACGGCCGCAATCACGACGTCGTCGGCGAGCTCGCGCTCGATGCCGCCGGCAATTTCCTGGCGGTGCGGTTGAGCGTCCACGCCAATGTCGGCGCGTTCCTGTCGCCGGTGGCGCCGATGCCCGGCACGCTCAACGCGGTCAAGAACGTGCAGGGCATGTACCGCACGCCGCTGATCGAAGTCTCCAGCAAGGTGGTGTTCACCAACACCTCGCACGTTTCCGCCTATCGTGGCGCCGGCCGGCCCGAGGGCAACTATTATATGGAGCGCCTGATCGACGCGGCGGCCGTCGAGATGGGCATCGACCGCATGGCGATACGCAAGCGCAATCAAATCTCGCCGCGCGAATTGCCGTGCAAGGTCGCGTCGGGCGGCACCTATGATAGCGGCGACTTCGCCGCACTGACCAAGCAGGCGTTCGAGTTTGCCGACGGCAAGGGCTTTGCCAAGCGCAAGCGCGAAAGCGCGCGGCGCGGCAAGCTGCGCGGGCTCGGCATCGGTAATTTCCTCGAAGTCACCGCGCCGCCGTCCAAAGAACTCGCCGACATCAAGTTCAATCCCGACGGCACGGTGACGCTGGCGACCGGCACGCTCGATTTCGGCATGGGCCACGCCACGCCGTTCGCGCAAGTGTTGAGCGACCGGCTCGGTATTCCGTTCGAGAAGATTTCGCTGCTGCAGGGCGACAGCGACAAGCTCGCCGCGGGCGGCGGCTCGGGTGGCTCGAAATCATTGATGCATACCGGCACCGCGATCGTCGAAGCCTCAGCCAAGGTCGTCGAAAAAGGCAAGGAGCTTGCCGCTTACGTCCTGGAAGCGGCAGCGTCCGACATCGGCTTCGACAAAGGCAATTTCACCATCGTCGGCACCGACCGCGCGATCTCGATCATGGAACTGGCGGAAAAGCTCAACAACGGCTCGCAGCCGCCGGCCGACGCGCCGCAATCGCTCGATGTGACCCACATCAGCGACGGCCCCGGCGCCTCGACCTATCCGAACGGCTGTCACGTCGCCGAGGTCGAGGTCGATCCGGACACCGGCGTTGTCGACATCGTGCGCTATTCCTGCGTCAACGATTTCGGCACGGTGGTCAATCCACTGATCGTCGAAGGCCAGCTCCACGGCGGCGTGGTGCAGGGCATCGGCCAAGCGCTGATGGAGAAGACGGTCTATGACGGCGACGGCCAGCTGCTCACCGGATCGTTCATGGATTACGCCATGCCGCGCGCCGTCGACGTGCCGTCGTTCGAGCTCGCCGATCATCCGTCGCCGGCGACGACCAACCCACTCGGCGTCAAGGGCTGCGGCGAGGCCGGCTGCGCCGGCGCGCTGACCTCGGTGATGAATGCGGTGATCGACGCGCTCGGCGCGCACGGCATCCGCCATATCGACATGCCGCTGACGCCGGCACACATCTGGCAGGCGCTGCAGGCCGCGAAGGCCAGCAGCCCGCAATGACGCAGGTCGTTTCCGTCCAATCGATCCGTCCGGCGGAGTCGCGATTGATCGCCGCCGTCTGCGCGGCGCACATGATGAGCCATTATTACATGCTCATGCTGGCGCCGCTGTTCGTCTTCATCCGCGCCGATTTCAATGTCAGCTATACCGAGCTCGCTCTGGCGCTGACCGTGTTCAACGTGGTCTCCGGTCTGTTGCAGACCCCGGTCGGCTTTCTGGTCGACCGCATCGGCGCCCGCTCCGTGCTGATCGCAGGGCTGGCGCTGTCGAGCATCGCTTATGCGGTCGCCGGTGCTGTCGGTTCCTATTGGGTCTTTATCGCGATGTACGGCGTCGCCGGCCTCGGCAACACCGTGTTTCATCCTTCCGACTATTCGCTGTTGTCGCACCACGCGCCGCCGGAACGGCTCAGCCATGTGTTTTCGTTTCACACCTTTGCCGGCATGGTCGGCTCGGCCATCGCGCCGGTGACGCTGCTCTACATGCAAAGCATGTTCGGCTGGCGCGGCGCCTATATCGGCGCGTCGATTTTCGGCTTGCTGGTTCTCCTGGTGCTGATCGCGCAACCCGAGCCCGCCGCCGAAATCAAGCCGGTCGTGAAAAGCGCGGCGAAAACGCGGCCGCCCGTCACCGATGTCGGCTGGCGGCTCCTGATGTCGGCGCCGATCCTGCTCAACCTCGCTTATTTCACCCTGACGTCGATCATGAGCGGCGGGCTCAACACCTATCTCGTGGTGGCGCTCGGCGCGTTGCACGGCACCGCGCCGGCCGTCGCCAATATGGCGCTGACCGCGCTGCTCGCCATGAACGCGGCCGGCGTGCTCGCCGGCGGCATTCTCGCTGGGCGGACCAACCATCACGCGGTGGTCGCCGCGGCCGGCCTCGCGGTCGGCGGCACCGTCACGGCGATCATCGGCTGGTTCGCTTTGCCGCCCGTCGGACTCATTCTGCTCATGGGCTTCAGCGGACTGTGCGTCGGCATGACCTATCCGTCGCGCGACATGCTGGTGCGTGCCGTGACCCCGCCGAATGCCTATGGCCGCGTCTTCGGCTTCGTCAGCATGGGCTTCAATATCGGCGCCAGCGTCGCGCCGATCATCTACGGCGCAATGATGGACCATGGCCAACCGCTCGCGGTCTTCATGCTGTCGGCCGCCGTCTGCATCATCTGCATCTCGACCGTGACGTTCGGCTTCTCGCGCCGCGAAGTGCACTGAAACGTCGTTCCGATAGAGGGACCGGAGGAATGAACGTTCGCAACGCTGCAGCGTTGAAAAGCCTCGGCTTGGCGATTGTGATCGCGCTCGCCGCCGGTTTGCCGGCGCGCGCGCAAGAGCACCGTTGGCTCCTCCCCGATCTGGCGAGCGCCGCGAAGGCCGAAGGCGCGCTGACCGTCTACGGCTCGATGAACGAGCAGGAAGCGCTGCCGTTGTGGAAAGTATTCGAGGACGGAACGGGCGTAAAAGTGAACTACGTGCGCTCCTCGGACACGCAAATCATGGCCAAGGTGGCGATCGAGAACCGCGCCGGCCAGCACACCTGGGACATCGCGTTGACCACCACGGTGTCGCAATTGCCGCAAGCTTATCTCGCGCCATTCGATCCGCCGGAAGCCAAAGGCCTGATGGTGCAGGCGCGCGACCCCAACCGGCGCTGGTATGGCGGCTACGCCAATTACAATGCGCCGGCCTACAACACCAATGTCGTCCACAAGGCGGATCTGCCGAAAACCTACGAGGAGTTCGCCGCGCACAAGGAATGGGCCGGCAAGATCGCCATCGACGACACCGACGACGAATGGCTCGCCGCCATCTGCGCCTTCTACGGCGACGCGCGCGGCCAGGCGCTGGTCAGGAGCATCGTCGCGGCGCTCGACCCGGTCATCACCGACGGCCATCTCGCGCTTGCGCGTTCGGTCGGGTCCGGCGAATATTGGCTGGCGCTCAACAACTACCTGCCGCTGACGCTCAACGTGAAGATGTCCGGCGCGCCGACCGACTTTTGGCTGATCGAGCCGGTGCCGCTGATCTTCGGTTCGGTCGGCGTCAACACGCTGGCGCCGCACCCCAATGCGGCAAAACTTGCCGGCAACTTCGTGCTAAGCCAGGAAGGCGAGACGTTCATGACCCAAAAAGGGCGCCTGCCGACCCGGCCGGATGTAACAACCAATCCGCCCGAAATCGGCGCGATGCTCAAAGAGAAAAAGATCATGCCGGTGGTGTTCAGCGGTGACGATCAGAGAAAATGGCAAAAGACCTATAACGAGCTGTTCGGACGCCATTGATTCCGAACGGACGCATGCACTCAAGGAGACATTCATGAAGCTCTGCCGCTACGATGACGACCGGATGGGCGTGGTGCGCGGCGATCTCGTGCACGACGTGACCGAGGCGCAGACCGAAATCCGCAAATCCATGCCCTATGCGATGAAGGGCGATGCGGTGGTCGCCAGCCTGCCGCAATGGCGAGAGCGCATCGAGCGCATGGCCGACAAGGCGCAAGGCTTGCCGATTGCGCAGGTCAAGCTCTTGCCGCCGGTGGCGCGGCCGACCAAGCTCTCCTGCGCACCGACCAATTACAAGGCGCATATTGCCGAGATGGAGAAGGCGTCGCAGCAGCCGGGCTCGCAGATTGTCCGTCACCAGTCGCCGAACATCCTCGAGGCGGGCATGTTCCTGAAAGCGAACTCAGCGCTGGTCGGCCCCTCGGAAGGCATCCCGATCCGTTTCCCCGACCGGCGCAACGACCACGAAGTCGAGCTGGTGATGGTGATCGGCAAGACCGGCAGCGACATTCCGCAGTCGAAGGCCCTCGATTATGTCGCCTGCTATGCGCTCGGTCTCGACATGACCGTGCGCGGCCGCGAGGATCGCAGCTTCCGCAAATCGGTCGACGGCTACGCGGTGCTCGGCCCATGGATGGTGACCGCCGACGAATTGCCCGATCCGGACAACATCCCGCTCAGCCTCACCGTCAACGGCGAGACCAAGCAGAGCAGCAATACCAGCCAGCTGATCTACAATTGCCGCCGGCTGATCGAATTCGCCTCCGAGTTCTACACGCTCTATCCGGGCGACCTCGTCTATACCGGAACACCCGACGGCGTCGGCCCGGTAAAACCTGGCGACGTCATCGTCTGCCGCTCGGCGCCCGTGCTCGGCGAACTGAAAATCGCCGTGCGCGCCCATGAAGCCGGCCGCGTGCCGAACGAGCAGCGCGTTCCCGCCTGAGCGGCGCGCAGAGGGAGAATGCCATGTTGCAGATCAAACGGGCCGGCCATTCGACGCTGACGACGCCCGACATCGAGCGGACGATCGATTATTTCACCCGCATCGTGGGCTTGAGCCTCGCCGCGCGGGAGAAGAACCGCGCCATCCTCGCCACCAAATCCGGACTGGAAGCCATCGTGCTGGAGCGCGGCGGCGCCGTCGACGCGCCGCGGCTGTCGTTCCAGGTGGCGCCGGGCAGCGATCTCGGCGAGGTGGCGTCGCGCCTGAAGAAGGCCGGCCTGAAGAGCGAGCGGCGCAGCGACATCACGCCCGGCATCGGCGAAGCGATCGCGTTCGCCGATCCCAAAGGCACCACGCTCGAAATCTTTGCCGATTTCAAATTCGCGCCGGAGGACAACACTTTTACCGGCGTCATGCCGATAAAATTCGGCCACATCGCCTATCAGTGTCCGGACGTGCAGGGCATGGTGAAATTCTACTGCGATGTGCTCGGCTTCAAGGTGTCGGACTGGCGCAGCGATTTCTTTGCCTTCCTGCGCTGCAGCCGCGACCATCACACGGTGAATTTTTTGCGCAACGACAAAGCCGCGATCCATCATATCGCCTTCGAGGTACGCGACTGGTCCGACATCAAGCGCGCCTGCGACATGCTGGCGCGCAACGACATCAAGCTGACCTGGGGCCCGATCCGCCACATCATCGGCCATAACATCGCGATCTATCACAAGAACCCCGACGGCATCGTCATCGAGTTCTTCACCGATCTCGATCAGATGCACGACGAAGAGCTCGGCTTCTTCGAGCCGCGGCCCTGGCATCAGGACCGGCCGCAGAAGCCGAAAGTCTGGGGCGACGACACGCCGTCGAACTGGTGGGGCCCGATGTCCCACGGCTCGCCGCAGCACGCGCAAGCCCTGGCGCAGCCGGCCGCCGCGCCGGTCCACCACGGCCTGCAGACCGCGCCGGCGGGCGCGCGCAAGCCGGCGCTGGCCGAGGCCCGCGCCAAGCAGTCACAAAAAAAGAGCCGCGGCAAAACGAAACCGCGGCGCTAGCAACGAGACTTGGAAAATCGGCCGAGATGGCCTAAATGGTGGCGTCGTTTGGCAACTAAAGTGAGCGCTCCTGCGCTATTTTGGCGCTACCAAGCAGATTTGACGATCCCGGCTAATACGCTGATTGCGTGAAGGAATTGGGGAATAGTTCAACGGTAGAACTGCGAACTCTGACTCCGTCAATCTAGGTTCGAATCCTAGTTCCCCAGCCACAGCAACGACATTAATTATCGAATGCGGATTGACATTGCATGGCTAAGAGAATGGCAGACCTTGCCGCCGCAACGGTGGCTTTGATTGCCGCCTTCGTCGCATTTCAAAATACTAGTCGTTCGCTCCGTCACTCCGAAAGATTGGAAACCCACCGCCGCAATCGCAAGCACGCTGCGATACGAGCGGTGTTACCGCTCGCATTGACTCAGATTTCAGATTACGCGGAGCGATCGGCCCGTGCACTGGATAGCCTGGTCAAAAATGCGTAGAAGAATTATTGCCCCCGATGGTCGCAAGTGAGGATGTGATTCAAAAGCTTCCGGCCGAGACCCTAAAGACATTAAGCGAGTTCATTGAATATTCAGATACAGTCAGCACTACTTTAATCGAGAAAACGGTTTCTCGGATACAAATTCAGGATTCTCGGCTTCGTAGTCTGCTTGATGATAATCTGGACCCGTCAGAACCTCGACTCATACTTAAAACCGAAATTCAGGGAAACATTATTGATGCGGCGTCCATATATGCCGGCACTGGCGCAGTATACGACTTTGCGCGGCGCCTGCAGGACCAATTACCGCCAACGATATCATGGGAGGCAGTTAGGGGAGCGCTGCGAAATATGCGCTTTTATGACGATGAGTATCCAGAACTGCACGCCCTCTTGAACGAACGTGAGAAGCACACAAAAGGCCCGTTCGATAAATTATAAGGCACTTGATCCCGCAAACGTTGGCTGACACGCTGCTGCGACGTAATCGGCTCCATCAAACTTGGACAGTTATCGGGCGGGCGGGAGCTATTGACGCGTTTTGATACCGGCCACTTTTGCAACACGTCATTAGGCGCCAATGATCGCGGGATGAGGCCTGCCTGAACCAGACATCCCTAATTGGACGAATGGCGGGTGCACGCGATCATGGTCTCGGCGATGATGCGCGCACGCCTCAGGTGCTCGGGATTGTCCGGATCAATCCGGTCCTCGGTGGCGGTCATCAGGAGACCGCCGTCCGGCGTACGCTCGGTCAGGATTTCGGGCGCCAGTTTGAGGTCGGCGGCGAGCTTGGCCGAGAGGTATGCGAGCCAAGGAATGTGGAAACCCTTAGGGAATGACGGATCAGTGGGAACCTGCCGGAGACTGTCGATTCTGACCGGCTGCACGCCGCCGACTGCAACATCAATCGGCACCGCAACGTGGCCGACCCTGCGGACAAATGCGTTGGCCCACGCGGAAGGCCAAAATGCCTCGATTGCGAGCAGTGCCGATTTGAAGATTCGATAAGTCACGATTGCTGGATCGGCGGCAACCCTCCAATATCCGGTCTCCAGCCAGATTCCGCTGCTGTTCTTACCCCCGGCATTGATTCGTAGGTTTATGTGACGCGACTTGCTGACATTTCCCGTAAACGCGACGGCATGGTACCCGTAACTCGGCGCCGCCTCTCCGAGCTGGTCGCGGTCGACATTCTTCTCGATGAGTGCCCCGATCTGCGACCGCACCGCCGCAAGCGGCGCCGAGTTTTTTGCGGGAAAATCCATTACCTCCCAATTCGTGAATATTGACGGATCAATATTGGTCAGGGCGTCGAGCGTGCCGACAAATTTCGCGCCGAGCGAAGCCGGACTTTCCGGGTTCCCTGGAAGTTTCGAATGGATCGCATAATCGAATTGGCGTTCGCTCATCTTCGATCTCTCCTTGACCAGGGCAGAAAGACAACCTGAATTCTTGCGCGGCCTCCGTCCTCATCGTCGTAGTTAAACAGCTTCCGAGCAAACAGCGCCGCATCCAAATCCGCAAAATACCAGCGCACGGGGCGTCCGTCACTTGCCGCAATTTGCCGTCCGGCTTCCGCCCACCATTCCATGACTAGTGACTGCATCGGTTGGTCATACGTCAAGAGTACGTCGTAGCGCGGCCCCTTGGCGTCGGCCATCATGCCAGTGGTGCGTCGACAATCATCGTAGTAGACGAGCGCGCCGGATTCTTTGAGGTTGGGGAGTTGAAAACCGATACCGGTTGGCGTCGTATTCGGAGGCGGATTGACGAAACTCTTTACGTAAGCCTCGTACTCCAGGCCCAATTCGTTCTTCTTGTCGGGACCAGGTGCCGGGCACAGTCTTGGCTCGTCGTCTTTCACCAAAGCGGGAGACACGACGGCCGACTGGATCAGAACACCACCATCTGGCAGCACACGACCGACTTGCCATGATCGTCGCGAAGCTCATCGCCGTCAAAGTAAGCCGCGAAGGTATGCTGGCCGCCGTCGGGGCTATCATAGGTCAGATGAAGCAGGGCCTCATCGCGATTTTGCCAGTAACGTAGTCCGGGGACCCCCGATACCTCGCCGTCGACGCGGATGTCGTTGGTTGAAGGAATGAAAAGCAGTCCGAACACCGTGATCGCTCCACCGGCCAAGCCGGCAAAGCGCGCAGGATAGGCGCCAAGCTCAGCCACCTGCGCAGCGTCGAGCTCACCAATCCATGACGTAGGCTTCGCCAGTACAGGCGAAGTGGCTTGAAAAATGATAATGACTGTCCACTTGCTGCGCGTTCGGGACTATCTGGACTCGTGATTGCACTGGCCTCTTGCTCGTCGCTGCCGGACTCGTTCGTCCATTCACCGCTCGTCGTGCCGCTGCCGGCCGGGACGCGCGGCTCGTCGGGATTGAAGAACTTCTCGACCGCGTCGATGTAAGCGCTGCTAAAATGAAATGCTTCGAAAACGGCGCGCGGACTCGTGCCGGCCATCATGAAGCCGTCGACGATGAAAAGGCGCTGCGCCGCAGCATAGGGCTCTCGCAGCGTCGGCAACCGTGCATGGGCCAAATGTATATAGGCGAGGCAATCATCGCCTTCGCTCCAGGCTTTCGCAGCGCGCGTGATATTGCCGACAACCGAAGGCGCTACCGCGTTGCCATACGCCGCGGACAACAGCGCAAGCACCCGTGCTTCATGGCCTTGAAGACTCCGCACCCGCCGCGCCCCCTCAGCGGCAACCACCACCGTGCCCGCGCCGAGTATCAAGCCCTCCGACGCGAAGTGCATCGCCGGGCTGATGGGCACGGCGCGCTCGCGCGCCTTCCAGGCGTCGTGCAATTTTTCGTGCAGCACGTGCTTCCTCCTGCGGCAATGTCAGAAAGTTGTCGCCGCGCCACCGCGACGCCCCGCGAAAACCGCTGTGCCGAAGATGTGACGCTCCGTCGCGCTTGGCCGCGCAAATGCTTGTGGCGACGGGGAAGATTTGAACCGGCTGGCAGCTTGAGATTGCGGAGTGACAAATAGCACTTCGACTGAAGGTTGCGGCATGGTAGGCTCGCGACCTTGGCAGCCGCCGATGGTTCATGGGAGGATCAGATGGCCGACAACGATGACCGCAAAACCGGCAAGGAAGACCGCGTCCGCGGCGCCGGACCGCATCCGGAAGTTTCGCCCGAGATCAAGCCGGACATCAAGCAACGGCCCGAGGTGATCACCGAGGTCGCGCCCGAGGTCATGCCGGAAGAGAAACGTGGCCCGATCATCGAGGTCGCGCCCGACGTCAGACCAGGGCATCCTATCCAAGAAGTCGCGCCGGACGTTAGACGCGGCCAACGCATTCCAGAAGTCGCGCCGGACGTCAGGCCCGGCGGCCACCCCATCCAAGAGGTCGCGCCGGACGTCAGGCCCGGATACCGGCCGATCCAGGAAGTCTCACCAGAGATCAGGCCCGAGGTCCGCCCCGAAATCATCACCGAGGTGAGACCTGAGATCCGGCCCGAGGTCAGCCCGGAAATCTTCACCGAAGTAAGGCCCGAGGTGCGGCCCGAAATCAAACCTGAGATCAAGCCTGAAATCCGCCCGGAGGTCAGACCGGAGATTCAGCCAGAGGTGCGGCCGGAGATCCGCCCCGAGGTGCGGCCAGAAATTCGCCCCGAGGTGCGGCCCGAAATCCGCCCCGAGGTGCGGCCGGAAATCCGCCCCGAAGTGCGTCCCGAAATCGCCCCGGAACGCAAGAAATAAGGCCGCGAGACCGCGTATCCGGGAGTGCGCGCGCCGATGCCGACCGACAAGCCGATCGCTCTCGTCAGCATGCCGACGCTTTCGGCGCGGTTTCCGTCGTTTCAACTCGCGCTGCTCAAGCCGTTCCTCGAGCAGCAGGGTTTTTCGGTGCAGCCGTTCTCGCTGTTCATGTATTTCGGCACTCATGTCGGCTGGCGCATGAACGAGACGCTGGCCGATGTGTGGCCGAGTCTCATCGGCGAGTGGATCTGGACCAAGGCGGCATTCGGCGAGAGCGGCGATGACGCCGAATATTTCGATGCCTTCGAGCACAACCTTCGCAACGTCTGCCGGATGGCCGATTGCTCGCTGAGCGACCTGCGCCGCATCCGCGACGATGCGGCGCCGCGGTTCATCGATTTCTGCGTCGAGGCCGTGGACTGGAGCCGGTTCGGCCTGGTCGGCTTTTCGCTGGTATTCCAGCAATTGCTCGCAAGCCTGGCGCTCGCCCGCGCGCTCAAGGCCCGCCATCCGTCGCTGCCGATCATCTTCGGCGGCGCCTCGTTGGAAGACGACATCGCCGAAGAGGTGATCCGCGGCTGCCCGCAGGTCGATTATGCGTTCTGCGGCGACGCGGAAATCTCCCTGCCAAAAGTCATCCGCGGCATTCTCGATGACAGCCCGCTGGACGGGTTGCAGGGCCTGATGTCGCGGCAGGGCGGCAAAGTGGTCTATGGCGGCCGCGCCGCCAATCTCAACGATCTCAACCGCACGCCGGTGCCGGAATTCGACGAATATTTTTACGCGCGCAACGAGGGCGGCTACGGCCAATATTGCCAGACGAACGACGTCCTCATCCCGATCGAGACCGCGCGCGGCTGCTGGTGGGGCATGAAGCACCACTGCACGTTCTGCGGCCTCAACCGCGCCGGCATGGAGTTTCGCGCCAAGGAACCGCAACAGGTGATCGACATGCTCGAGACCCTGTCGCGGCGCTATGGCGCCCTGGACTTCAACGCCATCGACAACATCATGGCGCCCGAATATGCCGACAAGCTGTTCGGCCGGCTCGCCGAGGCCAAAAGCGATATCCGCCTGCACTACGAGATCCGACCCTATTTCAAGCGCAGCCAGCTCGGGCGGATGCGCGCCGGCGGACTGTTTTCGGTGCAGCCCGGCATCGAGAGCCTGTCGACCCATGTCTTGAAGCTGATGAAGAAACACTCCACCGGCATGCGCAATCTCGAGCTGATGAAATGGTGCACCTATTACGACATCAACAACCTCTATAACATCCTGTTCGGCTTTGCCGGCGAGACGGTGGATGACTACAGCCAGCAATGCGAGGTGATCGCCAAGATCCCGCACCTGCAGCCGCCCTATGCCATCGCCAAGGCACGGGCCGACCGCGGCTCGCCGATGTTCACCGAGCCGGACCGCCACGGCGTCGGCCGGCTGCGGCCAGCGGACTGCTACCGTTACATTTTCCCGCGCGGCCGCTTCGATCTCGACAAGGTCTCGTATTATTTCGACCATGACGGCCCGGGCATGCTGCCGGATCGCGAATACGACGCGATTTTTCGCCTGGTCGGGACCTGGCAGGAGCGCTGGCGCAATGGCGAGCGGCCGACGCTGCTCTATCGAAAATCATGCGCGTCGATCTTCATCGACGACCGCCGCACCCGCGAGACGCGGCATTTTGAATATTCCGACGGCGCCGCCGCGCTCTATGAGTTCTGCATGGATGCGAAGACCGACGAGGCCATTGCCGCCCAGTTCGACCGCGCCGACTGGCTTAAGCCGGCGCTGGCCGATTTCCGCGACTGCGACCTCATGGTGCAGATGGATGGCCATCACCTGAGCCTCGCTTTGCCGAAAAACCCGTATATCTGATGGAAGCGTGGTCGGACGGCCTCAAACGCCTGCCGGCGCAATTTCACGCCGACCGCGCCGAACTGCTTGGTCTCCTGCGCAAAAACGCGATCCTCCACGAATCCCCGACCCAGCCAATCCTGTCGCGCGACGGCTCGACGGCGCGCTGGATGCTCGAACTCGCTGCAGGTGACGCTCACGCCGCGCGGCGCGGAGCTGGCCGGCCGCTGCGTCCTTGAATTGTTGAAACGTTTCGAGGGCCGGCAGATCGCAACGCTTGGGCTGACCGCCGCGCCGATCCTCAATTCCTGCATCATGCAGTCGGGCGGCCGCTATCATGGGCTCTTGATCCGGGCGCAGCGCAAGCAGCACGGCTCGCTCAAGCTGATCGAGGGACCGATCGACCCGGACGAGCCCACCATCCTGCTCGACGATTCCATCGCCTCGGGCACCGCGGTGCAGCTCGCCTGCGATTATCTGCGCGACGCCGGCATCCGCGTCGAAGGCGCCATCTTTCTCGTCCGCTTCGGCTGGTATGGCGGTTACGCGCGCATGCAGGAGCAGGGTTACCACGTCGAGGCGGTGACCGACATCTGGGACGATTTCATCCATCACATGGACGGCGAGCCGAAACCGGTCGGCAACCCGACGAAGATTTTTCCGGACTTCCAATGGAGCGACGAGCGCGCCGCCGAAGGCTTGCATCCGGCCGCATTTGCGCGGTTGGCGATGCGCGACTATCTCACCAAGGGCACGCTGCCGCGCCCGCCGCAAACGCTCGATGCGGACTATGACGCGGCGGGTGGTGCGTGGGTGAGCTTGCGCTCGCTTGACAATATTTATGTCCGCCATGCGCGCGACGGTTTTTGGCATTTTCCGGGGGAGGAGGCGTGGCCGGCGCCTGAGGGCGTGATCAGGGCGGCGTTGCGGACGGCGGCGGAGCTGCCGCACGGGGAAGCGCTGCGCCAGCTCGACGACAGCGCGATCGCGGTGACGTTCTTCTCGGCCTTGGAGGCATGCGCGGTCGGAGAGCTCGACAATGACCGCTACGGCATCGTGGTGCGCAGCCTCGAGCGCCCGGGCTGGATGGGCGGCGCATTGCCGCGCATGCCCGGCATCCTCAACGAATGGGACCAGTACCGGCACGCGCGCATCACCAACGGGCGGCTGGTTTCGTTCGAGCCCCACGTCATCCTTCGTCACGATGTCGTCAAGGTCGTCGAGCCGGGCGTCACCTGGCAGCCGACAGGAGTAGCGGCGCCCGACGCGCCGCATCCACTGACGCACGCCGCGTATGGCGCGCCCGTGGCGGCGCGTGCGCGCGATCTCGTGCTGGCACGATTGTCCGGCAGCGCGCCGCGCACGCCGCCGCTTGCCGACGATCTTTTGCCGCGCGGCGTCGATTCGCTCTATGTCAGCGTTTATCTCGGCGGCCGGCTGCGCGGCTGCTTCGGCTCAAGCCTGCACCGGCTCGACGAGAACGTGACCACATTGGTCGACGCGGCGCTGGGCGATTCCCGTTTCGAGGCGCAGCCCGACGTGACGGTGCCGGACGACGTCGCGGTCAGTGTCGCCATCCTGCATGACCGGCTCGCGCTCGGCATTCATTCCGTCGACGACATCGTCCGCCGCATCCGCTATGGCCAGCACGCCTTGATGGCGGAGCAAGGCAACCGTTTCGCGCTTTATCTCCCGTCCATCGCCAGCCGCTATAACCTCACGCCTACAGCCTTCGTCGAGGAGCTCCTGCACAAGGCGCAGATTACGCAGCCGCCGTATCGCTGGATTCGCTTCGAATGCGCGACATGGCTCGCCGACCGCAACGGCGAACGGCTGATGGAGGGCAGTTTCGCACCCGAAGCGCCGCCGGGCACCCTGCCCGATCTGGTGCAACGGCTCGAGCCGCTGGGCGTGAGTTACCTGCTGCGCCACCAAAAACCGGACGGCACGTTCTTCACCCGCTACGATCCGCTGCAGGATCAGCTCTATAGCGGCGTCGACCTGCCGCGACTGGCGCATGCGGCGTGGGTGCTGGCGCGGGCGGCGAAATCAGCCGGCCCGCCGGCCGGCGAAGCCGCCGCCAAGACCACGGCGTTTCTCTTGGATGCGGCCGGCGAAACGGCCGACGGCATTTGGCTCGCCCACGAAGGCAACGAACAATCCGTGGCCGAGATAGCCTTGACGGCGCTGGCGCTGTGCGAGGCCGACGGCGAGCTTGCCGCGCGCTGGGTGCCGCAACTTTCGGCCGCGCTGTGGTCGCGGATCGATGTGCACGGGTGCGTGCATACCCATCGCGATGCCGCATTGGCGACGGATGCTTTCCAGGACTATTTCCCGGGCCAGGTGCTGCTGGCGCTCGGCAGCGCGGCGCGAGCGCAGCTGACGTCGATCGACGAAGCCAAGCTGGCGCGTGCGTTCCGTTATTATCGCGACCGTTTCCGCAACCGGCCGCATTTCGGCCAGGTGTCGTGGCTCGCGCAGGCGTGCCGTGCCTGGTGGCAGGTTACGGGCGGTCGTTGTTTTGCCGAATTGGCCTTCGAGGTCGCCGATTGGATCCTGCGCTTTCAGCAGGGCAAAACCGGCGCCTTTCTCAACGATCACCAGTCCGACACGCCCGGCTACACATCCGCCCTTTATATCGAAGGCATCGCGGCGGCAGCCGCGCTGGCGCGCGACCTGGGCGAAACGCCGCGCCGCAGCCACTACCTCGACTCGTGCCGGCGCGGCTTGCAATTCCTCGACGGCCTGATCATCCAACAGCGCGACGCCACGGTGCTACCCAATCCGGCGCTGGCGCTCGGCGGCTTGCGCCGCAGTTCGCGGCGCAGCGAAGTCTATGTCGATTTCGTGCAGCATTATCTCGCTGCGTTGCTGGAAACCGACCAGGCATCGCGCGCCGAATAATGCGCCCTCTCGCGGCTAACGTGAAAATCGATCTGCCCGGTCATCATCCTTGCGACAAATCGGCGATCACAGCGGCTTCGTCGGAATCGATTGGCTGTTCTGAAAATAGTCGAGCGGATCCCATTCCTGCTTGGCCTGGATCAGCCGCGGCAGGTTGCCGCCGTAATAGAGCCGCAGCGCCGTGGCGAGCCCGCCGTCATTATTGAGATCGCTGTCGCAATAATTGATGTAGCAGCCGTCGACATTGTTTTTCGGATCCCGCGCCGGATCGGGAATGCCGTCGTAAGCGGCGTAGACTTCACGATAGAAATCATTGATCCATTTGATATAGACGTCGCCTTCGGGGCTCGGTCCGCTCTGCGGATTTTGCCAGTAGGTCTGGTATTGCAGCTTGAAGATCGAGCTGCGTTGCCAGACCGCGGTGGCTTGCGGGGCCACGGCGTTGATCTTGCCGCCATAGCTGTCGACCTGGAGCAGCGATTGCGACATGTCGATGCCCGCGGGCGGCACCCAGGTCAGATAGTCGTAGATCGCCTTGATCTGGTCGTCGGGAAAACTGTCGCGCATATAGGCCGACTTGTACTTGCCCTTCTGGTTCGGGCCCGAGCCGTCGAGCGTCTGCACCGCCTCGAACCAGCGCAGGTCCTGGTACGACTGCGGCGACGCAACAAACCCCGGGTGGCCGACGATCGGGCCCGTGGGCGCGGTGGCGTCCTTGTCGAGGCTGAATTGCGCGAGCCCGCGCTGCAGATCGGAGCGCAGCGTCCGCGCCGCGGCCGGCACGTCGTAAGTCATCTGCGCGATGAGCGACACCGCGCCTGCCTTCTGATGCGTGAGCTTGAGGAGCCCGAAGAAAGTCGGCGGCATGGTGCGCGTCAAATGCTCGAAGAAGGCGATGATCTGCCCGAGATAGCCCACGCCGTTTTTGGCGATGACATCCCAGGGCCAGCTCCAGGTGACGATCTCGGCATATTGCGGGGCGACCGGCAGCGTGGCGAATTCGTAAGCCGTGATGAGGCCGAAATTACCGCCGCCGCCGCCGGTATGGGCCCAGTACAGATTCTGCGCCGCGCCGGCGGGACTTTGCTGGGTGACGCGGTTGAAAACCGTGTTGCTGTCCTTGTCGACGGTCACGACACGGACGCCGGTCAGCCAATCCACGGTCAGGCCGAACTGCCGCGACAACAGCCCATAGCCGCCGCCGCAGATATGGCCGCCGAGACCGACCGAGTAGCATGAGCCGGCCGGCAGCGTCTTGCCGAAGCGCCAGTAGAGGTGGCGATAAAGGTCCCAGTTCGTGCCGCCGCTCTGCGCGTAATAGACGCCGTTCTGCGCATCGAAGCCGATGTCGTTGAGCAGCGTCACGTCGATGATCGCCTGCGCCTGGCTGGTGAAGACGAAGTCCTCGTAGCAATGCCCGCCGCCGCGGACCCGGAAATTGCCGCGCCCAAAGGCAATGGCTTGCGTCAGCGCCGCTTGCGCGCCGGCTTCGGTCAGCGGCACGAAGATTTTTGCGCAATTGGGTGCGGTCCAGCGCCGGTTGAAGCCCTGGGTGAGGCCGACGAATTGCGCGCTGCCGGGCTCCAGCACCAGGAGATCGGTGCCGGCGCTGCCGCCCGCCGCGGTGAGGAGCTCCTCCTTGGCTTGTGCAAAAGGTTGGCCGGTCGCTGCCAACAGGCCCGCGATTGAGCCACCAAGCACCATGCGGCGCGTCAATCGCTCCGTCATTGCGTCCTCCCGCACCATTCGCTCCCGGGCGCCACGCCGCCGGTCGCAAACACACACGAGTATAACGATATTTATACAATCAAAACATCGCGCGCTGAATAATTTTGCCTGATCGTCCCCGTTTCGCCGGCGCCGGCACATTCGACATCAGCCAAGCTGCCGCCGCCGCCAGGCGCGGTTTTTCAGATCGGCGGTCGGTAGCACGCTCTTCTCACGGTGCAATCTTTGGTAGCTTGGCCGCCTCGCCCATGGAGATCCGCGATGAAAAATCCGTTCCTCTACGATCTGACGAAATCGAAGCCCGCGGTGAAGAAGCCGGGTGGTACCGTGCAGTTGGCCTACGAGACAGACTTTCCAGTGGTGGCCGGACAGAACGCCGCCATGGCGCTGGTGGTATTGAAAAAAGGCGGCATCCGCGAGCCGCATTGGCATCCCGATGCCTGGGAGTTCGATTATTGTATCAGCGGCAAGGCCCGCATGTCGGTGGTCGCCCCGAACAACGAATGGCGCGAATTCAAGGTCGAGCCCGGCCAGATCGTGTTCGTGCCGCAGGGCTATTTCCACTATTTCGAGAATATCGGCAAGGAAGACCTCCGCTTCCTGATCGTGTTCAACAACAGCACGCGGGAGAGCAATGACGACATCGGCGTCTCGGTGTCGCTGGGCGGCACGCCCAACGAGGTGCTGGCCGCGACCTTCGGCGTGCCGAAAGCGGACTTCAAGCCGATCCCCAAGCTGCACAAGGAGGTCATCATTACGCGGAGGTGATAGCGGCGCGGACTACCGGCGCCGAACATACGGGACGCCTAACGTCCCACTCGCAATCACAATGCTTTCAGGTAATTTGGTCGATGGGTTTTGCACAATCCGTTGCTCTTCTTTGAAGACTCTTCGCCAAAGTTTGACGCCCGATACCCAATCTTCGAACCACGCGCAGATGGTCTGGCTGCTGTCTTTGAGCCCGTCTTCAGCGATTGTGAGAACCGCGCCGGTTTCACAGTCGATACATCCCCACACCCCGCAACCCCAATCGCACAGGACGACGATCGGACCAGGCAATGATAACGCGCCACGTTCAAGCAGAAGCAGGCGCGAAAACTCCACCAGAAAATGGCCGTCAACGCCCGGTGCGCCACCAGGAAGTCCGATCAACCCCGCACCCGGGCCAAACCCTCCGTTTCCCACTTCCGTGAGCAATCGGCGATGAAACGGGTGAAGAACATATCCCATCGCCCGTTGGGCTTGGTCGACGGCCGCTATCGTTGCCGGTGCGCTCAGGTCCGTCGGTATTCGGTCTGCATAGTCAGTGCGACTCCCCGGATGCGCCGCTCGCTGGCGGATCGCTTTAATGAGCTGATTCTCATCCATGTTCACCGTCCAAACACGAAGTTGCGCCCTGCCGTCAGCCATCCGCCCATCTTGTGTATCTCGACGGCGCACTCTGCGCAAACAATGTTGGTCGTAACGCCGGCACTTGGTGTAAGCCCGAGACTTCTCGCGCCTGCAGCGTTGGGAAACAGCGACTTATCTTGCGGAGGACTTCGCGAAGCTTTTCCAAATCCCGGCGCAGAGCGCCGAGCTCTTCGCGTCGCTGCTGCACCCAAACTTCCTGATCCGCCGCGCTGAGTTTGCGCATGGCATCGGCGATTTCGAGCCGCGCGTGCAACGTGTTCGGCACGGCCTGCAGCGTGCGTGGCAGTTTGTGGGACATTTTTGTTGTGGTGTGGTTTGGCCGGCTTGCGCCAGGCGTGTGTTTGCGGCGATGCGCGACAGACGGCGATGCCGGCGGACAATCGCGGTCAATGGAGCGCTCGCGCCTTGCAGCGCCCGGAGATTTGAGAAATGGCCGGTCGCGCCCTGCCCTACACCGCCCCTCACTGAAAATGCGACAGCACCCAGCCCACCGCCCATTTGACCGCGGCTTCGACGACCCAGCCGGCCAGCACGGCGACGGCGAAACCGACTGAGGCCCAGGTCGCGATTTTTGATCGCGACATTTCCAATGCGGCTACGGTCGGGCGGATCATCTCGACCGATTCGGCGTGCTGGTCGAGTTTTGCGGACAGCTCGCGCAACGACGCCGCGTTGTCGTCATGGCGCCGCGCCTGCAGCTCGCGGTTTTCGTCCATTCTTCGTTGCAGCTCGCGGACGCTCGTTTCGAGAGAGCCTATCGCGCGGCTGATCTCGTCGAGTTTCCCGGGCATCGGCGCAATTTTCCTATTGCTTCGCCGCTGCCGGAGCAGCCGGCGCCGTCACTGTCACCGGCGGCACCACCGCGACCTGCGGAATCTTGGCGCACAGATCGTGCAGGCTCGGGATCGGGACCGACGCGTTGAGCGGCGCGAGTTGCGCGATGCCGGTCGCCAGGTCGCCGAAAACCTGCGTGCAATGCACGTTGGCGCATAGATTGTTGCTGGCCATCATGATGAGCCGCAGCGCTTCGAGATCCGTCGAGACCTTCAACGTCAGCGGCACCGGGTGCGCCTTGATGACATCGGCGAATTGCTTGGTCGCCATCCAGCATTGCTGGCCGTGGCCGTCCTGCAGGGCGGGGATGGCGGTCGACAGCGCAATGGCGCCGTCGGCATCCTCGCCGATGAAAGTGGCAAGGTCCTGGAACGGCTTGGCGAGCGCTGCGAGCACATTGTCGGCGGTGCTCGCAGCCGCGCCCCCGCCGCCCTGCTGGCACTGCGGCCTGGTATCGCCCAGCGGATTGCACGGGCCGTTGAGCTCGAGGAGCGGCTTGACGGGCTTTGTGGTCTGCGCGTGCGCCGAGAACGACGCCAGCGCGAGGCAGAGAATGGCGATCGCGATGCGGTGCATAATCAGTTTCCTTTCGGCAGCGAGGCGGGATGCACGCGGGCGGTGAAGAACGTTTTCATGATCCAAGTCGCGATGTTGCAGCTGACGCCGATGGTGACGACGGCGGCGGCCTGCTGGTCGGCGTCCATGCCGATCTTGCCGCCGCTGACGAGAGTGAGGATCATCGCGAAAGCGGCGACAGCCTGCGTCCAATTGATCTTCGACGCCCAGGCGGAAACGACAGGTACGGTCGCGGTTGCTACGGGGGGCTGTGGCGACATCGGCTTCTCCTAATCCATGCCTTTTGCTGAATCTGCTTTGGCGCGATGGGCGTCCACGGCATCGATCACCGCCTTGGCGCCTTGTTGCTCGATTTGCTGCACCAGGCCCGCCGGCACGTCGCTTTGCAAAAATTCCGGCACGTTTGCCTTGATGGCGGCGGTAATGACGGCAGCCAGCGCCGCGGCGCCGACCTGATAATCGCTTGCTGTCGCATTCATGCTGCCCACTCCTCGATGAGTTGATTCGCCGTCATCGGCGGCACGACGGTGTTGTTGTCGACGAGGCCCGAGATGCCGGGAATCCGGTGCGGGCCCGGGCCGTAACTGTCGCCGTTGTTTTGCCAGAGCCACGGCGCTTTCCAGCTCGCCTGCACTTTCGCCACCGGCCCGTATTGGCAGAGCCAGAGCTTGTGGGCGCCGAAATAGCCGTCCTTGCCGCCGATCTGTTCCTTGGCGACGTTGCCGGAATAGATCACGGCCTTGCGATTGAGCTTGGCCTCGATCGCTTCGAGGAACGCCTTGGCCAGAGCGGCGCTCGGCTCGCGGCTGCCGACGTTCTCCCAATCGAGCGCGACCAGCGTGTCGGAATCCGCATCCGCGACCGAAAGGAAATGCTCGGCCTGGGCCGCGGCCGGCGCGCTGAAATCGAAGAAATGGTAGGCGCCCCATTTGAGGCCTGAGGCGAGCGCGAGCTTACGCCGGCTGGCATAGCCCTGGTCGACGACGGCGCCGCCCTGGCTCGCTTTGTGGATGACGCCGATGATGCCGGCCGCCTTGACTAAGGCAAAATCCTGCACCGCGTCGCCGTGATAGATGTCGATGACAAGTGGTTGCATCAGAAAACTCCCCAATCGCCGTGTTTCGGGATGTAAAGCTCGGTTTTGTTGATCACTTCGATGGTCACCTGGCCGACACCGGGAAGGCCGATCCGGCGCGCCGCGCCTTGCGACAGATCGATGTCGCGGCCTTTGACAAACGGCCCGCGATCGTTGATGCGCACCACGACGGAGCGGCCCTGAAAGGTCACGCGAACGAGCGTGCCGAACGGCAAGGTGCGGTGCGCCGCGGTCATGGCGTTCGGATCGAACCGTTCGCCGCTTGCGGTGTGACGGCCGGATTCGGAGCCGTAATACGACGCCGTCTCGGCGTGCGCGGCACTGAGCAATGCACAAAAGAACAGCGTGGCGAGAATCGCTCGCATGAGGTCACCTTTGTGTTTTGAGAAAAGGTTTCGGGCGCGTCAGGTCGACGCGTTAAGCGGCAAGGATTGACTGGCTTGGAACGGCGCTATTGTGCGGAAGGTCGGACGGCCGGCTGTGCGCGATCTACATCGGGGCTAAATATCTGATCGATGTAGGCCGCATGATCGCGGACGTAGGACTGCCGAAGGTGCCCGTAATTGTAATACATGAGATGGCCGCTCTTGTCGGCAATCGGGCAGAATTCGCTATTACACACATAGTCCAACGGCTTGATGACCCTCGCGCCCGCCGCTTCCGCGGCGCGCTGGACTTTTAGGCTAATCTTGCCGACGAATTTCTCCATTTGCGACCGTGTCGGGCTTGCGGGAATTTTCGGCCGAGCAAGCAAACGACGCCATCCGATCGGCATCAATGTTTCTGGATCGTATATGTTCGACGATGGCGTTTCTAGCAGCACAAAAACTGTTCTACCGGCGCCGACGAGATGAGAGATCAAGGCCGCAAAATTATCGAGGGCGCGATCCTGGGCTGCTTCCGACTCTTGCAGCAAGATTTTCGACGGGTCGCTGCGGAGGTAATATTGAGCGTCAGTGAACTCTGGGGTCCACCACGCCGCAAAAGCAACGGTTTTGACCTTCTCGCCATCGAGCGCCGGCAGCACTTTATCCACGAATGGCGCGCAACCACGAACCCGATCGCTCGCAATATCGGGAATTGGCGGACAGGCCGCCTCCAGATCAAACACAATTCGACTGTGGTCGAGGTCGAGCACGTGTTGCTCGATCAGTTTTCGCACTCTAGGAATGTATTGGCCCATTGTGCTGTCGCCGACCAGAACTGTTTGCGGTGCGTTTGGATTGCCTAACGTCAGTCCTGCCGAATGCTCATAATCTTGAGCGGCTGCAACAAGATCCTCGGCATCCGGATTGCGAAACGTAAATCCGCCTTCGGCATAAGTGAAGTATCCCGCGGAGCCGACCGCTGCCATCGCGACCAACAACGCGGCGGCTTTGACCGGCGCCGGGTTGCCGAAACGGATCGGCTTCTCCACGAGCCAATAAGTCAGCCAGGCCAGCGCGAAGCTGAGCAGGATTGCGAGCGCTGCGGTCGCCGTGGACGGTGCCGTCCCGTCGACAATGCGGATGAAGGACAATAGCGGCCAGTGCCACAGATAGAGCGGATAACTGATCAAGCCGATCGCGACCAGCGCGCGAGCCGCGAGTAGCCTGTTATTGACCCACGCGTAGGGACCCGACGCGATCATCAGGTAGGTGCCGGCAACCGGCAGCAACGCCCACCAACTCGGAAACTTTCTTGTCTCGTCGACCGCCAGCACGGCCGCAACGACGAGCAGCAGCCCGATTACAGCCGTGACATTGCGCGTCATGGATTCCGGCGCAGCGCCGGCACCGATTATTTGAAGAGCAGGTCGCGGCAGTTTGCGAAACAGCCCAGCGAAATCCTCCCAATGGAGCGACAGATAGGCGAGCACGGTACCCGCCATCAATTCCCAGAATCGCGTCAGCGGCGAATAAAAATCCGCTGCCTGATCGGAAGACATCACGTTGAAAGTGAAGCTGAAGGTGAGCAGCAATACCAGGAGCGCCAACGTTGCCACTTTGCGCTTCCAGACCGAGTACAACAACAAAGGCCAGACGATGTAAAACTGCTCCTCGATCCCCAGAGACCATATGTGCAACAGCGGCTTGGTTTCCGCGGCCTTGTCGAAATAGCCGGCCTCGTTCCACAGCAGGAAGTTGGAAACAAACGCCGCGCTGCCGGCGACATGCTTGCCGAGCGCCTTGTATTCGGAGGAAAACAGCACCAACCAGCCCGCCGCCATGCAGGCCAGCAACACGACAATCAGGGCCGGAAAAATCCGTCTGATTCGCCGCATGTAGAATTGCGAGAAGCGGAAGGAGCCGCGCTCCATGCCGGTGAGCAGAATCGTGCTGATGAGATACCCCGAGATAACAAAAAAAACATCGACGCCGACGAAGCCGCCGCGAATCCAAGCCGGAAAGGCGTGAAAGCCGATCACCGCCGAGACGGCGATGGCGCGCAGTCCATCGATGTCGGGCCGATAGGCGAGCTGGCTGGCTGCCTTGGGTCGGTCGATCGATCCCAAACTCGGCGTAGCGCCCGGCGCCTTCACCAGCGGCTGCTTAATTTCGGTGACCGTCATCACGGCCGTTCATAACATATTTTGCGGCGGGCAACGCGCGGATAGTGACAAGCGGGCAAGGGCTAATGAGCCCGACAAGGCTTCACGTCATAACGCTTGGCCGCCGGTCGAAGTAGTCCCAGCCACTGTCCCCGGTATTTTGGCAGAACCGGTCAGAACGTGATTGGAACCGATGTCGTATTTTTTTCCCGTTACCGTATTGCCGCCGAGCGACCATGTGATTTGACCAAGGTGCGTCCAGCCAGGAAATTGTCCGACTACGAACCCGTCCGCGTAGGTAACGCTGTTCGCCACCGAGACGGTAATGTTTTGGCTCGTATACACCAGTCCCCCCGCGTTGGTGATGAAAAATCCACCATCACCGGAGATCGTGAAGTCGTTGAAAAACTCGATCTGCCCGAAGAGGCCAACGTTAATCTGCGAACCCTTGCAGGCTCCAAATGTCACGAGATCGTCCACCAAGACGTAGGCCAGCTGTTGCACGTTCACGCAAGTGCCGGAAGGATTCGTGAATGTAACGTTGCGGATTTGTACGATGGCATTGAACAGGAAATCATTTTGACCAACGAGAACGCCGCCGTTGCCGTCGATGGTCAGAACCGCCCCGCCCTGCGATCCGGGATTGGAGGCATGCGGTGCATAATGTATTCCGGTCGCGTCGGTGCTGCCCGGCGCCATCAGGATTCTGACGCGGGTCTGCGGGGTGCCGGCAAAGTCAAAATCGGTCAAGACATGCTGTATCGCGAACTGCACCGACTTGAATGCTTCCGCACCCGCACCGAGTCCGTCCGAATCGCCGCGTAAGTCTGTTCCCTTTACCGAATCGGTGTTTATGATCAGCGGATTATCGCCGCAGTTCTGCCGCCACCGGCCGGGGTTAACTGTTTCGATCCACGTGCCATCGAAATTGGCAAGTTCGACCGATTGGCCGGGCCAAAGCACAAAATGGTCGGTAAATCCCACGACGCGAATCGACTTACCCTTGCAGGCTGAGACGTCAGTGTTGGTAATGGCGACCCTGCAGCCTTGCGGGAAATCAGCCGCTCCGGGAATCGTGGCCGCATAAAACGCGCCCCCGCCTAGCGCATAGGTCGAGCCGCAATGGGTATTGTCGATGACGACGGGGCCTGCGGTAAATGGCACCCCGTTCACGATGGAAAGACCCGCACGCGGCGCCGCAACGCCTTGCGATGCCGCTGGAATTGTGCCCGCAAATACAAATGACACGAGAGCAAAAAGCAGAGCCGACGGCGAGAGTTGCTTGATCATCGGTCAGTTATTCGCTCGCGAAATCGCCTTTGACTCGCTCCAAGAGTTGCCCCCAATATAGCATTCTGGCTTGCTTTAACTACCCTTGCCGGGGCGACAAAGGCAATATGGCGTTACTTTCGAGACGTTTAGTTTTGGTTGGCGCGACGGCATTTATCTGCGCGCCGGCGGTGCTCCGACAGGCACGCGCCAACGAAGACACCATCCAAGTGTTGCAGACTGTCAACGCTTCGATCAAGGGGGCAGCCTTGCCTTCCAGCACGGGACAAATCGTCCCCCGGGCGCTGGCCGAAGAAGTGATTGCGGCCAATCAAAAGCTGGCGCCGAATTATGGCTACCGTCTTGAGCATGACGGTTCGTTTACCGATCCCGTCTGCGAGATCACGATCCGGCAAGGCTATGTGCCCTCTGCGCCTAATTACATCATACCACCATTGCCAGCCCCCGAAGAGGCGCGGCCACATACGATAACATCTCGACCATGGGATCGAGGTACGTTGAAGTTGTTTGTTTGGGGACAATCTCTCGCTGCGAACGCAGGGTATGGTCGCTATGCTGCGCGCAACACGGAGAAAACGTTCATCTATTCGGATGGAAACTACTATCCTTGCATCGATCCGATCGTTGGGACCGAAGGAACCGGCGGCAGCGTGTGGTCGCGGCTTGCCGATTCTATACTAGGCCGTCCGATGAACAATTCAACCGTCAATCAGGTTGTCATCGGTTGCTGCGCCCTAGGTACTACATCGATCAATGATTGGGCGCCGGGTGGCCACCTGGCTGCGACGCTGCAGCGGCGCCTGTCAGATTACGTAGCCAATGTCGGACTGCCGACGCATCTGGCATATTCACAGGGCGAGAGCGACGTAAATGTCTTGGATACCGAACAGTGGGTTGCTCAGTGGCAGGCAATGCTCGCCAGCATTCGCAAACTTGGCTGCCCGTCCAAGATTTGGACTTCAATCGAAACAATTTGCAATTTCCGCACGGCAGCCGATCCTTTTGATGAAGACGTGATAAGAAGGAGGCCGGATTCATACGTCCGGATCGAGCTCAGTAGGCAGAATATCCGGGCAGCTCAAAGAATAGTGGGCGTGCTCGGCCCCGATACTCGTCCGGGGCCAAACCTCGACCTGATCGACTGGCACCTGCGCGCTTGCGGCGATGGATGTCACTTCGGGGAGCAAGGCCTTGCGATGGCTGCACAAGCTTGGGCAACAGCACTAACAACCTGATGCCTAGATTGAAGTCGAGCTTGAACGGCTAGTTGGTGATGTAAGCGATCGTGCCGCGAACGATGCCATTTGACATGTTGGCATTAGTCATCTGATTGCCGTTTCCAAACAAGAACAAGCTCGTTCCTCCGGGCTGCAAGGCGGCACGTCCGAGGGTGCTTGAGATAATCCCAACTTCCATCGATACCGTCCCTCCGGGGACCCAATTGTACGTGCCGCTATAGGCAGTGCATACGGAGGGGATGCCGTTGATTTGAGCCGTGTGCGTATCCGAAGTTGTTGGCCATTGGATCAGGAACGAGACGACGCAAACTTTTCCGTTCTTCACGTATCGCGTTTCCGCGTTGACGGCGAACGTAAGGCCCGCACCGCTGCCATCAGTGGCGGTCCAAGACGTCGGCGCAGTGACGTCGCTGAGATCGGTAGTGGCCGGCTGTGACTGATGCGGCGCGCCAGACGTGGAAATCGAATCGATCCACTGATGCGCGGTGGGGGCAATACTCTCAATGCCGCCAAGGGCCGAAGCGGTGGGGTTCGGCGGGATGACCAGCCCATCGATATTGCCACCGTTCTGCTGCGTACAATTAGAGTTGCCGGGAAAATAGGTATTGGCGTTCCCGGTGCCGCTCGAAAGAAGCGCCCCATTATTGGAGACGCACCGGACTCCAGTAACTGTATTGCCGTTCAAATTGATCGTGACACTTTGAAAGCCATTCTGACTCTGCAAATCGGCATAGGCAAAAGCGCCGCCGAAGGACGGATTTACTCCCGGAAGAAAATTGATGTTGACGCCATCGTCCTGGAGAAAAAAGCCGCCCGTGCTTGTTTGGATAGCGGCGTTCGAAGCGCCGCTGGCTATGCCAATGTCGCCAATCGCGTGGTACTGGGCGTTAGCCTGTATCTTAATCAGGCTGCCGGTCGGAGAACCGCCAAAAATATTTCCTCCCAGCATAATCACGTAGCAACGCGACGTGGGATTAAAGACGTCCTGATTCGCCTGAAAGTAAATGTTGGAAAATTGGATGGTAGTGCCGAAGAAACATTGCATCGCCTGATCGTTCGTGGCGACGATGGCGGAGCCGTTTGTGACGGTGCCCCCGCTGGTATAGCTGCCGCCGAAAGTAGTGCCCTGCAACGTCAGATGTGTTCCGTCAGTGACCGTGACCTTCCAGGTCCCATTACATCCTGTTGCGCCGCCGATATTGTAGACCGAAACAATTTCATTGGCCGAATAGGTTGCAGTCGAAGAGAGGGCAATCTCGCATAAGCCGCCGTTGCTGACTGCGCCGGTGATCGAGAGGGAGGCGCCATTTAGCGAAAATGCGGCGCCACCTTGAGCGCCGACGACATCGTTGTGATAAGGAAGATGGAGCCCGGACAGATCGTTAGTCGCCGCGGCCATATTACAGACCGCCTGCGTCTGCCCAAGCGCATCCTCGTCAATCTGATCGACGATGAACGTCAGGCAGTGATTGGCCGTCTTGAACGCAGCGGCTCCTGGCGCCATGCCATCGGTAGCGCCAGTCGCGTCGCTTCCGTTCACATAATCGCTGTAGAAATTAGTCTGCGTCCCGAAAGTAGCCGGCGGACGCCACCGCCCGGGTCGCGACAGCACCGCCCACGCGCCGTTGACGATGCCGATCTTACAAGTCTGTCCCGGCCAGAGAACGTTTTGCGTCGAGCAGCCGCTGCCGCTCAGGCCCGCGATGCCTTTGCCGCGAAGCGTCGTGGTGTCGCCATTGGTGACATTCACGACGCAATTGCTCGGAAAGCCGGAAACACCCGGCACCGTGATGGTAAAAAACCCCGTCGACCCCGTGCCCGCTTGAACGGTCCCGCCGCAATATTTCGCGCCGATCGTGGTGTTCGAAGTCACCGGCCACGGCAAGTTGGCATCGACGCCATAGCCGAGGAATGTGGCGCCTGCGGCCAGGCAGGCGGCCACGACGACGGCACCGATCAATGCGAAGCGGCGCAACAGGCCGGACTGTTTGTTTGCTTGGTTGGTCATCGCGTCGTCCTTCCCATCATAGGCCATAGCCGGAATTCACGCCATCGCTGAAGGGAATCAACTCGAACCGCGACCCCGCCGGCGGCGACAGCGAGGTGCCGCCGTCGAAGGTGTCGGCGCCGGTCGGCACCAGCGTCACTGCCGCCGATCCGATCACGATCTTGAAGGTGATCGAACCGACGCGCGAAGATGCCGCCGGCACGGTGATTGTCAGCGGCGAAGTGACATTAACGTTAAGGATGACGTCGTCCGCGGTGACCGGCAAGTCGGCCGAGCTGTGGATGGCGCGCTGCTTTTCGGCGCGCCGCGCCAGCGCGAAGCCGCCCGGCGTCGCGCCGTCATACACCACGGCGCGGTTGTTGGTGGTATCGACGACGACCTCGCCCTGCGCGCCGGTGAAGGCCGCGACCTGGGCCGAGGTGCCGCGGCGCAGTTGAACCTGGGTTGCTGTTGTCATCGCTGCTGCTCAGGGCTGATAGGACACGACGACGATGCCGGAGCCGCCGGTGCCGCCCGAGGGGCCGCCGCCGCCACCGCCGCCGCCGAAACCGTTTGTGGCGTTGCCGCCGTTGACGCTGTTATTGCCGCCGTTGGCGCCGCCGCCGAGGCCGGAACCGGCGGCGGCCGTGCCGCCACCACCGCCGCCGCCGCCATAGGTCACCGACGAGCCCGTGATCGACGACGCACACCCGGTGCCGCCGTTGCCGCCGGTGTTGCTGAGTCCGCTCTGCGCGACAGCGCCGCAACCGCCGCCACCGCCGCCGCCGTCGGCCCCCGAGGCGCCGCCGGCATTGCCTTGGCCGGGCGTGCCGGCGCCGCCGCTGTGGCCGGTATTGCCGCCAGCGCCGCCGCCGGAGCCGCCGCCGACGCCATTGCCGACACCGCCGCCACCGCCGCCGAAGGCGTCCAGATTGATCGACCCGCCGATGATGCTGCTGGTGCCGCCGGTGGCACCGGCGCTGTTGGTGCCGCCGCCGCCACCGCCGCCGACGGTGATGGCGTAATTGGCTTCGATGAAGAGAGTGCTATTGGCGAGCATGCCGCCGCCACCGCCTCCGCCATCGCAGCCATTCGCCACGCAGCTTGCAAAGCCGCCGCCGCCGCCACCACCGCCCACGATCAGATAACTGACCGTCGCCGAGCCGCCGCACGACAACGTTCCGCTCGTCGTGAAGGTATGGATGCGCTTTAAGCCCGATGTCGTCACCGTGCCTCCGATGCAGTACAGATTTCCCGGATTGGCCGGCAGCGGCACGCCGCCGACGATCGGCCCGACCTGCGCGCTCGCCGGCAGGACCGCGAGTGCCGCCGCACTCAACAGCGAGGTTATCTTGATCATTGCAGCGCCTTGACGATGTAGGAGGAAATCCCGTTGATGCGCCAGATCGACACGCTGAACGAATGGCCGTTCGTGGTGTCCAAAAACTCGCCGGTATTGGCGCCGACGGTGAAGCCGGAAAACGCGATTGTCCCGGCGGTGGTGTTGTTGGTGATCAGCACCATGCAGGAGCCGTCGTTGGCCGGCGCCGCCAAGGTCGAGGCGCCGCCGTCGGTCATGTATTGCAGCGGCGATTTCCCGCAGTCGATCGTCGTGGTGCCGCCGGTGACGATGCCGATATTATGCGATGCGACGTTGGCGCCGCCGGTCAGCGTCTGGTCGGTCGCCAGCAGCGACGCCGCGCCGGGCGGCACGCCGGTCGAGGCCTGATAGACGCCGACTTTCCAGTTGCCGGAGCCCAGATAGACGGCGACCGCGAAATCGCCCGCAGCGGTCGCGATGTTCACGCCGCCGGGCAAGATCATGCTCGTGGCATTGTAGGTCAGCGACAAAGCGCCGGCGAACGTCAGGATCTTGATCTGGCCGACCGCACAATTCGAGCCGAAGCTCGCGATCGCCGTCGTACCGGAAATCGTCAGATAGGCGCCGACCGGCGCGGTGCCCGATGCCCCGCATAAATTGGTCGTCGTCGCGCTCGCGACCGACGTTGCGGTGTTGCCGCCGAGAACAGGCGCGAAGATGTGATTGGTCGCGTCGATATAACCGACCGTGAGCCAGTTGACGCCGTCGAACAGCGCCACCGCGCCGGTCGAGGTGTTGTACCAGCAATTGCCGGCCGACGGCGATCCCAACAGCTGATTGGCCGGCGCCGAGCCGCCGGAATTGCAAGTGTTGACGCTGTCGATGGCGTTGTTGAAGCCCTGCACCATCGTCAGGCCGGACAGCGTGCCCGTCGTCGGATTGTACAGATTGTTCTGGCTGGCGCGCGCCGGCAGCGCCATCAGGGCGCCGAGCAGCGCGACGCCGAGGCCGCGGACGATGCATCTGATCATGTTCAGTACCCTTCGACCGTGATGTTGACGTTGCTGCGCGACACGGGCACGCCGCCGTTCGCGAACTGGATTGTCAGGCTGTTGAGCGAGAGCGCGGAGATGACGTAGGAATCTCCCGCCTGCGGCGGCCACGACACGCTCACATAAGGCAGGTCGGCCGTGCCCGGACCGCCGTTGAACGCCGCCGGCGTCGTGGTGCCGTCGCGTTGGAAGGCGATGATGAGGCCGCTGCCGCTCGGCACTGTTTGTTGCTGATAATGATCGATGCGCGACGGCAGCTGCACCGTGTAATTGAACGCCAATGCCTCGGCGATGGTGTTCGGATCGCTCGACTGCAGCGCCAGCCGGAAATTCCAAGCCAGCGCCGGATAGACGCCGGGCACGAATTTTTGCCACGGGCCCCAGGTCGAGCCGTCCTGCGACAGCGCGATCTCGATCCAGCCGTCGACATATTGGGTCGAGGCCGAGCCGAGAATGTCGGGATCGGTGAGCACGTCGGCGTCGGCGAGAACATTCTGGCCGACCGGCACGCCGACGATCTGGGTCGACGCATTGACGGAAGCCTGCACCACCGACCCGGCATTGACGATATGCGCCGCCGGGATGGTGTAATAGACCGGCGTATCGGTGATCACGCCGCCGAAATCGAGCACGTCCGGGATCGAAAAGACGATGGTATCGCCGGAGAGCACGCCGCCGCCGGTGACCGGCGCGCTGATGGTGACCGTCGCCAGCGTGCCGGTAACGGCGCCATAATCGATGTCGGTCGTGGCCGAAGTCGTAACCGAACCGTAATCGACGTCCGCCGCCACGGTGCCCACGACCGAGCCATAATCGATCGCGTTGATGTCGATCGCGGTGACGGTCGCGAGCGCCGCAATGACGCTGGCCGTCGTGGTATCGGCGACCGCCATGCCGACCGCAACATCCGGCGGCAGATAGCCGAACGACAAGACGTTGCCGCTTGAGGTCGCCGCATCAGTCACCACCGATTGCAGCAACGGATTGGCGCCGAGAATATTTCCGGCGCCGCCGAGCCGCAAATTCCCGGCATCGATGCCGATGCCGTTCTGAAACGTACCGGCCCAGCCGGTCGCTTTTTCGTCGAAGCCGGCGAGCAAGTTGAGCGAAAGCTGGTTGCCGGAAATCTCGATTGCCGCGGCATTTTCGCTATAGACGATCAAGCCCGCGACCGGCTGGCAGCGCGCCTTGATGAGGAATGTACCGTTGCCCTGCGCGATGAACGGCGGATGCGCCTGCGAGCGGATGAATTGCGCCTTGTCCCAGGCGTCGCCCTGACGGACCTCGTAGAGGATGCCGTTGCGAAAGTCCGCGATTTCGTCCCAGTAGATCTTCTGAAAGCCGGCCTCATAGTTGGTGTAGAGGTCACTGACGTCGGGCAGCGGCGAAGCCAGCGCCGCCCCGGTGATGGTGTAGGCGAACGCGGTGCAGTCGGCGAGCGACTGCGTGCCGCCGCCATAGACGTTGAAGCTCTGGAATTTCAGATAGACCGTATCGCCGATGCGGCTTTGATCGTAGGGGTAGGAGAAGAACGCGCCGTCGAGCCGCGCGAACTTGGTATGGGTCGGATGGTCGACGATCTCGTCTTCCGTGCCATAGGCGCCGCGCACCAGGTAAGTGAGATTATACTGGTTCGCCGCCGTCAGCGTCGCCGTCGCATAAGAGACGATCTCGCCGCCGACATAGCAGCGGTTGTTCAATGCCGTGGCGTCGGCCTGGGTGCCCGACGACAGCACGCCGGCGCTTTCCGTCAGATCCACCGCCAGCGTGCCGGCCTGGTCGATGGTCTGCCCGGTGACGCTGACGCCGACGGCCGGCAGGTCTGCCGTGGTGAAGCCGATGCGGGCGCAGGTTTTGACCGTGCCGATCTGGCTGTAGTTGCCATCCTGTTGATAGGACAGCCAGATATTGCAGCCGCCCCACAGCGGATTGACGCTGCAGGCGCCCGCCATGATCACAAGGCCGCCGCCGAGCTGGTCGGTCGGCTCGAAGATGAGGACGTCGGCGACCGAACCCGGATCGACGTTGCGGTCGCTCGGCACGTTGATGACCGAGGTGGTCGCGTATTTGGTCGCCGTCGCGTAGCCGAGCGGAAACTCTTCCGCCGTGATCTCGAGATAGCCGTTCTCGTTCTCCTCGATGGTGGTGATGCGGATCGGCGTCTTATTGAGGCCCAGAACGGTGTCGGTCACCGTCACCAAATCCATGGGATCGAGCAGGCAATATTCCCACGACAGGCGAAACTTGTAGGAGTTGCGGATATAGACCGCGCGCTGCAGCATCAGTTGCGCCGAGATCAGCGCCACGCCGGTGTCGCAGATTTCGTGCGCCGTGACGGTCGGCGCGATGCGCTCGCCGCGGCCGCCGCCGAGGTTCTGGCTGGTCAGCTCGATGGCGTTCTGATCACGCGCTTCGACCGGCGTCAGATTGTAGGCATTGTTGCGATCGGCGCATTCCACGCGCCAGACATTGTAGGCCTCATAAGGATCGGTGCGCGACACCGTGAACGGGTCGGCATTATTCTCGACGATGTAATCGTCGTCGCCGAGATCGTAGATCGGCGTCACGTCCGGATTGAACGTCACGCCGTTGCCGGTCACCGCGGTGTCGCCATAGGGGATGAAGCGCAGCAGGCCGCCCGACCAGACGGCAGCGGTATTGGTCAGCTGCAGCCAGCGGTCCAGAATGCTTGACGCCGTCTCGGCGTCGGTGAGCGCCGGGCTGAACGCCAGGCCGACCGCGCGGCAATATGTTTGATACGACGCGTCGCTGCCGGAGCCGAACAGCGACGTGGTGTCGATCGAAGCCGCCGGGAAACCGACGCCATACTGTGCATTGGTGAGAAAATCAGAAATCACCAGCGCCGGATCGGCATCGACGAAAATCTCGCCGACGCCCGGATTGTCGCTGTACTTCGTCTGCCCGTAGCCGGTGGCGTAGCGGAAGCCCAAAACCTCGAAATTATGATTGTCGAGCGTCGCACTGTCGGAAAGGTCATACTGCGCGGCGGCGACATAGGCCGTGCCCTGATAGGCGAGCGCCGCCTGGCCCAATAAAGCGGCCTCGCCAACATCAGGCTGATTTTCGGCAAGAAGCCCCACGATCGAACTGGTGGCGGACGGCATGGAGAGATAGGACCAGACGGTTTGCGGCGTGGTGCCGAGAAACAACGACAGCCCGAGCGCGCCAAGCGACGTGGTCGACTGACCGCGCCAGACATCGCCAATGCCCAGGATCGGCCCTTCGCAGATCGCCAGGATGACGTCGGCCTTGTAGTCGTACTGGCCGGTGCTGGTGCCGCTGCCGCCGCCAAACAGGCCCTTGCCGCCGCCGCCTCCGGACGTGACGGGAATGGCCTTGAAATTGGCGTACCAGATGACATTCGGCGCAAGCTTGCTGGTGCCCCATACGATCGGGATCGGCAGCGCCGAGACCGCGGTCTGGATTTGCAGGCCGGTATAGTCCGGCGTCGACGCTGGTTGTGATCCGCCGCTGCGGAATATGCTCATGGCCTGCGCTCATGATTTCTTGTTGCCGCTTTTTTTGGCCCAGACGCTGAAAAAAAGCGGCTTACGCGCCGGATCGGCGAGAACGGCGTTGCGCAACACTTCATCCTCGATGACCATTCCCGCCTGGTGATAGGCGTGGACGATGCACAGTGGCGCTGCCGCGGTGACGATGCCGCCGTGCGAGTAACAGCGGCCATAGCGGAACACCATGACGTCGCCCGGCAGCGGCTCGACCACCTCGGCGCCGCGGTCGAAGATGAAGCCGAGATAGCGCTCTTCGCTGCGATGCAGATGCCAGTCCACCGGATAGGGCCGCGGATCGAACGGCGGACAAAGATTCAAATCGACGAAAACACGGACCAGCAGCATGCCGCAATCGACGCCGACGCCCTTGATATCGGCGCAGTTGTGATAGGGCGTGCCGACCCACGAGCGCGCTTCAGAAACAACGGCCGCGCGTTGCGAATAGGACGACGCAGGACGGACGACGGACGACGGATAATCATTATCCGTCTGCCTTCGGTCGTCCGTCATCTGTTGTCCGTCCTCTGCTAGATCGCCATCTGCGGCGGCGGCACGTAGGGGAAGCCGCGAAAATTGGCCAGATTGTTGAACTTCGCCTGGCACGTCGTGAGCGTATGATCGCAGCCGAAATACACCGTGAAGCCGTCGCCCGGCGCCGGTACGCTCTGCAGCGGATTGATGAGGTTCAGTGAAGAGCCGTTCACGGCCGAGCCGACCGTCGCCGTCACGCCGGTGAGAACGCCGGACGTGAACGCGATCGTGCCCTGCGCGAAGTTGGCATTGGCGCCGGACCAATAGATGATCGAGGCCGTCGATCCGGCGCCGACCGTGCCGCTCGCGCTGAACGACGGTGACGTTTTGCTCAAGCCGCAGCCGATATCGTAAAGCGTATGCAGGCAAGTCGGCTGGTACATGTTGCGTGGCATGTCGATGTCGAGCAGCACCAGATCGGAATTGACAGTCAGCTTTGCCGAAGTACGCCCGATCTCGTCGATGGTGCCCAGCCGCCCCTTGAACAGCATCGCCGCGCCGATCGCCGTGCCGCCCAGCCGGTCGGAGAAGAACACGCGATAGCGCACGATCTCGCAGCCGTCGAACGACCCGTCGCGCAACGCTTGGAGAAACGGCGCGCCGCCCGCGATGGTATCGGTCGAGCGCGCCGCGACGGTGATCTGCTGCTGGTCGGCCTCGAGCCCGACCGCTGCCTTGTATTTGAGGCCGTCGACCAGGACGGAATTCGCCAGATAGGTGACGCCCGCATAGGTGAAGGTCACGTCGCTATTGGTATAGGCGAGCGTTGCGCCGCCTTGCAGCGTGAACAAGAACGCGTCCGCCATCAATAGCTGCGCGTCCGCACTGGCGCGCGCCGCGTTGAGATACGAAACGAGCGCAGTTGGCGCGGGCTTCATCTCACGGCCCGCTCTTGACGCTGCGGAATTTCATGCTTTCGAGCTTCCACAGGTTCGACATGAATTCCTCGAATTCCATCTGATCGTCGAGAAAGCGGCACTGGAAGGCGAAGGAGAAATCGGCGGACACCACGACGCCGGCGCCCGGCGGCGTCGCGAAGGTCAACGTATTCGGCGTCGTCAGGCTGTAGCTGCCGCCCGATTGCGGCGTGCCATTGAGATACACATGCGAGACCGCGGTCACCCAGCCGACCGGCTCGGCGAAACCGCCGAGCGCGCGGACGAAGGTGAAGGTCGTCGTCGTGCCGTCGCCGACGCCAATGCCTTGACCGGTGACGGTGCTGTCGTCGGGATCGGTGTAAAGGAATGTGCCGAACTGGCCCTGCAGCTGCAGGAAAAAGCCCATCAGGTTTTGCAGGCTCGACGCGCCAAGCCCGGCAAATCCGCTCGCCGACGAGGTGAGACCCTCATAGGCCGCCTCGAACTCGTAGAGCGGATAATTCATCAGCGCGACGCGCACCTCGCGGCCCGACGCATGCGAGACGATGCGCGTGTTGAACGCGGGCTTCTTGTGGCGCGACCAGGCCAACCCCGGCAATGTCGGCAACGAAGGCGGCGTGGTCATGGTGTTTCGCTCCCGTCATGCCCGTGCGCCGCGCAGCCCGAGATGGGCGCCGCTCTTGATACCGTTGTTGATGGCGCGGATCATGTGTCTGGCGTTGTCGTGGAAGAAGCGTTCGACGCTGCGTGAGTCCAAGGCCGAAATATTCAGCGCCACATGGGTGTCACCGGCGCGATCGTTCTTGCCGGTGTAAGGTCCTGAACCGACGGCGGGCCTGATCTGCTCGCCCTGGTGAATGATCGCAAGGCCGCTGCGGACCACGTAATCGGTGCCCACATCGTAGGTAGCGACGAGAGCCAGATTTGGCGCAATCGTCGCCGCCGCTGCAGCAGCACCGATCGCGGGCGCGGCCGGCCCGGCCTCATCGGCAACCGCAGCTGTGACCTTGGCGCCGGTCTCGCCGCCGGACGCGTAAATCGATTTGATGGCGTTGGCGACGACGGCGAGAATGCTGGTCTGTCCCGACGCCACTTCCGCCGCCGAGCGCAATCCGGCGCCCGTGGTCGCGGCGGTTGTCTTCGCGCCTTCGCCGGCGACAGCGGCGGCGACCTCGCGCGCTTTTTCCGCCAGAAATTCCGCCGTGGCCTTGACCTGATTTTCGATGAATTTCAGCGCCAGATCGGCACTGATGTTCTTCATGGCTTGCGACCATGACGTGGTGCCGGCGAGCAAGCCCTTCAGTTGCGAGTTGAAGGCGCCGGCAATCTGATCGGCCGCAGCCTTCCACTGCTTGGCGTCCTCCTCCTCGGCCTTCTCGGTCGCCTTTTGCCTTTCCAGCAGGTACTTGTCGTAGGCCGCCTGTCGTTCTTTAAGAATCCTCTCATATGCGGCAGTACCTGCCTGCTGAAGCCCTTGCTCGCCGAAGAACGCTCGCTGCTCGGCTTGATTGCGAGTCGCCAATGCCGCGAGCAGCGCCGCCGTCTCCTGGTCGTAAGAGATCTGGTGGAGGCGCACCTGCGAAGCGAGCTTATCGGCCACGAGCTTATAGGCATCGTCGGCCGATTTGATCATCTCCTGGTACTGGATCATTTGCACTTTGAGCGCATCGCCGGCATTCGCTTTGATCGGCGTCGCGTTGAGTTTTTGATAGGCCGCGATGGTATTTTGCACGGCCTCCTGGATACCGAGGAATTCCGCGGCGATCGCAGCACCGTTGCCCGGCGGCTTAATAGCCCCGGACACCGCCGCGATTTCGGCCATGGAGCTGGCGTAGTTCTTCAACCCCTCGACCGAGAAGGCTTTGCCGAACTGGGCGGCGACGCGGTCGAGCTTGCCATTGATGTCTTCCAAGCCGTCGCCAAGCCCGGCAATGATGTCTTTGACCCGTGCAACGCCGGACACGAGCCCGTCGGTCGTTGCGCCGAACGTGACCTGAACATTGCTGTCAGCCATTGGGTCTCACCTGATCGTGCCGCCCGGGAACATCGCGAGCAGATCGTGATAGTTCTTCGAGGCTTGCTGTTTTGGCTTGATGCCGAGATAGGCCGCCACCATCCGCCGCAGCGGCGGACAATCCGCCCAGGCGCGATTAAGGTCTTCGAGAAAGAACACGTCGACCTGGTCCAAAACCTGATCGCGCGTCCAGTTGAGCTCGATCACGAGGTCGGCGACGAGGGCCCGCCAGTCGAAGGCGTCAAAGCGCTCGCCGCCAAAATTTCCCCCGCGGTGTCGACCTTTCTGCCGCCGGCCTGCTCGATCACGACCGGCAATGCGGCGACGAGCTCGGCGATGGTGATGGGCAGATCGAAAAATTCGTCATGAGTGAGCCGCGGATGGGCCCGGCGCAACCCGTGCCACAGCACCTCGGCCAGCGGCGCAAGCCGCTCGCCGGACAGATTGTCCATGCCGATGCCGGACAGCTTTGGCACATGATCGGCAATGGCAAGGATTTGCCGCAGCGACAGCGGCGCCACGTAAAAATCCTGGCCGCCGAGCCGCACCGGGCGCGCCGTCGCCAGATCGATGGATTCATCATGATCGATGCTCACACGGCGTCTCCCTATTCGCTCAGGCTGATGGTGCCGATATTGTTCGACGCGTCGGCGATCGCCTGGAAATCGAACTCGGCGACGGTAAATTTCTGGTTGGCGAACGGCAGCGACAGCTTTGGCGAGACGCAGGCGTTGAGCTTCACCACCAAATCCTTGGCGACGCCGAAATAGTTGAAGGTTTCCTTCAACGAGATTTCGAACGTCGGCAGCGGGCCGGTGAGCTGGTTGACGAGGCTGATCTTGTTTCCGGAGGCGACCGTATAGCTGTAATAGATCAAAACCGCGGCGCCGTTGTCGGCGGTGTTGAAGCTGTAGACGCCGCTCGCCACGCTGTATTGGCCCTGCGCCGGCGACGACGCTACCGGCGCGAGCTGCGCGCCGCTCGACGCATAGAACACGCCGTAATCCTCGACGAAGGTGGCGCTGTTGGCGACCGTAACGGCGCCCGAGGCGACGGTGTCGCTCTCGCCCGTGGTCATTTCCAGCATGCTGTTCGCCGTCAAGGTCTGGCCGAGGAACAGATTGTTGATCTGGGTCGCCTGCAGGCGCGCATATTTGGCCTTGCCGGCGATCTTGAACTCGCCGCCGCCAGCCGCGACCGGCATGTTGTACTGGCCGAGCAACAGCTCGATCTTGCGGTCGAAATCGAGCGAAACCGATTCCAGCGTGCCGAGCAGCGCGGGCGGCGTGTTGGCGACGTCGGTGCGCTTGCCGATGAGCGTGCCGGAGCCGAAGGCGTATTGGGTCATGGGCTGTGTCTCCTGGTCAGAGTTTTGGAAATGGGGATCTGTAGGTGGGCATTGCGCTTGCCCCGTTCATGAGGGCGGACACGCGACTTGCGGGCGCAATGCCCACGCGGTTCTGCCGCGAGGTCCGACCGCGCGGGCAAAATCGCCGTATCACTCCGTCGAAACTCGTTTGTCTGGACAGGCGATTTTGCCCACCCTACCTGAGCGTTACGGCGCCAAAATCTGGAACGGAATCGCGGCGACGGCCTTGCCGTCGATGTCGCCGGTATCGATGAACACCGGACCGAACGGGTAGCAATGAGCGACGAGCCCGCCGAGAGTTTGCTTATTGCCGTTCATCGCATCCGCCCCGCTCGGGACGACCGCCGCATCGACGGCATCGAGCAGCGCATTCATGGCGGTATCCGGCGTATCCTCCGGATCCATCCCGGCCGAGAGATAGACGAACACATGAGCATTGATGGTCAGCGTCGGCAAACCCTCGTTCTGCCGGCCACGCACCTCGCCGGTCTTGAGCATGGTCAGAAACGGCATCTGCGTTTCGTTGACCTGATCCCAGTGCACGAAGCGCCGGCTCGTTGCGGTGAAGCTCGCCGCGCCTTTGATGAGATCGAAAAAGGCAACGGAAATCTGTTCGCGGGTGACCGTGGTCATCGCGGATTCCTCGTGAACCGGTGGTGAAAAACTGTCCTAATGCCAGCTTGGGGCCGCAAATTGGGCCGCACAAAGTCGCAACGCGTCAGATCGTCCGCCAAGAAAACGCCTTGGCCTCATATCAAGACTGCGTGGGCCTCGGTATAATCTTAAATGGGCCATATGTTCCGTCCCGCCAGCGGTCCAGGGTAAACGATGCGGAACCAAACTCGGGATCGTCTTTTGTGGCCTCGACCGCTTCCAGGGTTGTAATCGCCTGATCAGTGGCGACAGGCAGCGAGTAACCCGCTGCTTCTTGCCGAACCGTAATGATTGGGTGATCGAATAGCGGAACCAACGCTTGGAGCTCGCTGCGTCGATGCAATTCCCTCGCTATTGCCTTCACCTCACTCCTTACTTTGTTATGCGCAGTCATCTCAACGCCGCCGCTTTCCTCATCAGTGAGAAACCTGGTCGTGCCGTAGCACCGCTCGCAGGCATCCACAAAGCGTTCGACCAACTGCGTCGTAGACATTTTCTGCAAATCAGGCTTTTGCGAGGGCCTTTGCAGTATGCGGCGACGCCAGGCCAACACCTCATGCGTCGTGAGCTTGTGGAACAATCCAGCAAGTGTCGCTCCCGCCCACTCTGGATCCACCGACCCGAATTGCGCCCCAGCCCAGCTTCGCACGTCAGGGTCCTTATCCACGAAAAGTTCGCGGATCTGTTCAATCGGCTTCCTTTTTCGTAGCTCCGCACCGAGCGCTTGCATTTGCTGCACAAGCATTTCTCGTTGCGGCGTAGGTTGTAATTTCTTTCTGTCCTTAGTAAATATCCAACCGGCCCGCTTTGCTGCATCGCCAAATCTCTGCAGCAGATCGCTGGTCGTAAGCTGCGAGTAATCCGGCGAGCTCATTTGAGTACTCCGAACTTTCGCATTATTCGAAGACCTTCTTGTCTCTGCTGCCCAGCGCCGCAAAATTCGGCTATGAATGGCGCCTCACTGCGCGCGCGGTCAAGGAGGCCAATAAGTTCATCCTCACTCGAAATCGCTCGTCCATGATTTGGATCGAGCTTCTCTTGATAATTGCGAAAATAGATGATCACGGCACGATGATATGAAACTTATCCGGCGGGCTCATTCACAGCCTACCATCGAACACCCTCCTACTCCATCGCTTCTGCCACAGCCCCGCTGAGCTCATCCCTGATCTCCCCCGCCATCTCCGCCAGCGACGAGCGTAGATAAGACCGCTCCGGCATCGTCACCGCCGGCAGGTTCACCCGCGCCGCGAAGACCTGCTTGTCGCCCACCAAGAAAGCGAGCGCCTTGGCTTTGTCCGGCACGATCTCGTGCGGCGGAATGGTGCCGCCGAATTCATGGATCGCGGCGTATTTGACGTCGCCGGATGTGCCGATACGGACCGCGACGTCGGCCGACGATTCGTCGACCGTCGCGATGATCGAGCTCGCCAGCGCGCCGCTTCGCATATTGAGCACGCTGCCGAACAGTTTTTGTTGAATCTTCGCTTCCAACGCCACGGCGAGTACGGTGGCCTTGCTCGACAGCGCCTGGCGCACCCGGTCGGGCATCCCCGCAAGACTCGCGCTGTAATCGTCGCGCAGGTCGACCTGAAACATCACGCGCCCACCACGCTGCGATAGGGATCGAGCGAGGCGCGCACGAAATCCGGAATGTCCTTGAGGCTATACGACGCCGTCTGCTGGCCTTGCACGGTCTGCGCGCTCTGGCCGACACGGGTGCGGTAGCGATAGCGCTCCGCCACCCATTCGATGCAGGCATTGTTGATCGCGGCCGGAATGAAGCCGTAGGAGATCAGCACGGCGCCGCCGGCATCCGCCGCAGCAAACGTGTACACGCCGCCCGCGACCGCATATTCGCCTGTGGCCGGATTGCTCGCCACCGCTACCAGCGGAGCGCCGTTGGCGTAAGTGACGCCGGCGTCGCTGGCCCACGGCCCGAGCGGCGCCGCAGCCGTGACGCTGTAAGGCCCAGGTGTTGCCGGCACGCTCGCGGCCTCGCTCTGCACCGCATAGCCGGCCGAATAATCGACCACGACGTTCTGCCGGCCCTTGCGAAAGAACGTGCGAAACACATCGAGCGCCTGCGGCCGGCCGGGCGGCAAGCCGTCCCACGCTTCCAGCAGGTAGCCTTTGGCGGACGGCATGCCGACCGGCGCCGCCGCCGGCACGATGGCCGTGTCGATCAACAGCGTTATCACCTGCAACACCGGATAGTGGCGCAGGAACAGGCGCGTCTTGTCGTTGCCGTCGAGCCGCTCCATGAACAGCCGCGGCACGAGCGACGGCCGGCCGAGATAGGCGGTGATGGCGCCGCTGACGTCGGTGATCAGGCGCGCAATGAGCGCGTCGTCGGACGAGCCGATGCCGCTCGAGCCGGCGAGCCAGGTTTTCACGTCGGCAAGCGTGGCGAGATCGGAAGCGGCCATGTTCAATCCTCCGCCGCGGTCTTTTTCGCGGCCGCCCGCGGGCGCCGCGGCGCGGTTTTAGCCTTCTGCTCCGCGCCGGCTTCGACGAAGCCAAAACACTCGATCAACAACGCGCCGATCTCGGCCTCGACCTCGTAGACGCCCTCGCGCGGGGCAATGACGACGCCGGCAACGCAAGGGTCGCCGACGCCTTCCGGCGCTTTCAGCTTCATGGGGAACCTCGTGATTTCGTTTCAATGATTGCGCCGCAACCGCCAAAGTGCTGGTGTCAGGTTTAGTCTGACAAGTCGGCTGATGTGCTTGCTAAACAAAGGCTCAAGAGCAAAATGGCGTTCACACAGTGAAAGGTTACATCATGGCCAAGAACATTTTGATCTGCGCTGATGGAACAGGGAACGAAGGAGGACTTCTCCCCGACGAAAGTCGCACCAATGTGTATAAGCTGTTTCGAGCTACGAGAGCCGGCCCGGATTCGCCGATCGATCCCGAGCAGCAACTGTCGTTCTATGTTCCCGGAATCGGCACGCCAATTCCGGGACGCTCTTCATGGCTGCAACGGCTTAAAGAGAACATTCAACAGGCTGTTGGCGGCGGCCTGACAAAGAAAATTACTGATTGCTACCTCGTCATTCTCAGCGTTTGGCGCCCAGGCGACCGAATCTATCTCTTTGGTTTCAGCCGTGGCGCTTACACGGTGCGTTGTCTCGCACATGTCCTGGAGATCGCAGGGATTCCGACGACCGAGAAAAGCGGTCAGCCACTCAACCTCGACCCGAAACAACTTCGCAAATTGGCCCGCTTGGCGGTTCGTCTCGTCTACAAGTGGGGGCTGCCAATTTCGAACACCGTTAAACGGGATAAGGATGCAGAAACGTTCCGTAATACCTACCGTTGCCAGACGGGCGCCGAGGCGGGTGTCATCCCCTATTTCATGGGAATCTGGGACACAGTGGCCGCGCTCGGCTGGAATCACCTTCCAACTTTAATTCACTTCATCCCTGGGATTCACTTGTTCGTGAGCTATGACCTGCATTACGTCAAAACCGTCAAATTCGCGCGCCACGCCATGGCGATCGACGAATATAGAAGTGACTTCGTCCGGGTGCCCTGGGGCGGATCGGGGACCGTACCTCAAGGAATCCCAGGCCAACTCGACCAATTCCAGCAAATCTGGTTCGCGGGCAATCATGCCGATATCGGCGGCAGCTACCCCGACAATGAGTTCCGTCTTTCGGACATTGCTCTCAAATGGATGGCCGACTTCATTTCCAAAGAGTTACCCAGCGACACCCGCGTCAATGTTCAATCGACCGCGTTGCAATGCTTTCCGTCAAGCACCGGGATGATGCATGACGAATGTATGGTCGGCATAGTTGGAACGCCATTTCGCTGGTATCCCAAGGTCCGAGACGTCCCTTCGGACGCTAAGTTGCACGACACGGTCTATGAAAGACTTCGGATGAAGGAGGTAAGAAATTTTCTTGGTCGTGGACCATATCGGCCGGCCCCTCTCGAACACCACGAGCAGGCCAAGGTGTTTTTCAATGATTCATCTGTCGACGAGCCGGGAGCTTCCCCAACCTAGAGAGACGTCCAGATAAAGCGGGCCGTGAGATGAGTAATTCACCAGCACGCGAACTGGGACCCCGCATAGAATCTTGATTCGCTCGCGCCAAATCGGCTTCCACCAAGAGATAAAGGCGTTGTCTTCAATAGTGATCGGCGGCTTGTCCACGTCCCCAACAGTCTCGTCGTCGGGCACAGCTTCAAATCGCACGGACACTAGCCGCGCCTTGGCGTAAGGATGCCTGAACGGCCTCATCTTTGGATCTCCGTCCAGGTGACGCAAGGGTCGCTGACGGCTTCCGGCGCCAGACGTCCGAGGCGAGTCGACCGTCGTCAGTGCAAGTCGACAAAATAGAAATGACCGATCGCCCGCGGATAACCGTAGCCAAGCACGCCGTGTCGATCGGCTTTCTCTTGCCAGGCCTTGGATGGATGATCGGACGCAATCTCATCGCTCTCATCGTAGGCGACCCCGGAACCATGGCTCGCAAAGCCGCCCCATTCCCACACCATGAACCGCAGCTCACCGGCAGGCAGCTCCGAAATGTCGGCACGATATTTGGGATACATCAAAAAGAGATGGGCGTAGTCACCCCCCGTTTGACCGGCGCGCCAAACAAATTTGACATTGAGGGCCGCGACCACAACAGTCAGCGCCAAGACCAACGTTGACAAAAGCCGGCGCCAAGCCCGCGTATACGCCCACTCCAGGCACAGCATACAGGCAAAAAGGCCCGAGGCTCCCCACAGCGTAAGAACCAGCGCTTGAAGTGGGAGAAAGAACAGGGCGAATAGGCCGGCCCAAGTAAAGAGAGACGCGATGAAACAAACGAAGACAAAAAACAACGGACCAGCGATGGTAAGGACACCCGGCCAATAGAGAATTCGATCCTCACGCGCGCCTTGCATATCGGGGGCCTTTCATTTCCCGGTCCGGATGCGCCCGGATTGATATAGCCGATAACCCCTTATTGTATCTTCGACATCTTGCTTGGCCGAGTGCGTGTAACGTTCGTCCAGCCTTTCACTAGGATCGAATTTAGATTTAAGTGCGGCATAAGAATCCACGACTGAGAGGAATTCATCCATATCGACACCCGCCGCTGCCGCAAAGATGCCGGTCGCGATACTGGTGTAGTGGCGATAATCGCGAACATAGTTTGAGTCGAACCGCTCGGCGTCCAAAGAGCCGCCATGGGTGAATGGGTACAATTCCAATGCGACCTCCGCTGCTACATCGATCACAGCACTCGGCTTTAGCAGCCCGTTTGCCACCGCCTGAGTCGCCTGAATAAATTGGTGTATTTTCATGGGCAAATCGTTGGCGGCGAGGCCTGCTTGAGCATACAGTTCCGGCGGCCGGTCAGCGGGGCGAAGAATTGGTTTGCCCTGATCGTCGAGCACCGGCTGCCCCAAGCTATCGACGAACTGCTCCGGATGCTTCGGACTATCGGGCGGAATTTGGTCCGCCCCTATGACGTGATACTTTGACGGTGGGACGGCGACCGAATCCAGCGCACCGATTGGGGCATCTTGCGCGTATAACACACGAGGTCTTGTCGCTTCCGTCGCATCTGTCAGCGTGCCGGTTTCTCGTGCGGCGTATTGCGGTGGCGGTCCTGGCAATTCACGCAGGGTCCCGGAAAAATCCGACCACGATCCATCATCGTCCATCGTCCACCGCCCGCCGTCGGAACTGCCGGCCGGCACGCGCGGCTGGTCGGGATTATATTTCTTCGCCAGCGTCGTGCGCATTTCCGCCTTCAGCAGCGCAAGGCATTCCTCGCCGGCTTTTTGAAAGTTTCGCTTGATCGCCTCCAGTTCGCGGCGGATCGCGGCGAGCTCCGCGCGCCGCTGCTGCAGCAATTCATCTTGGTCCGGCCCGGCAAGCGTGCGGATCGCCTTGGCGATCTCCAACCGCGTATGCAAAGTCTGGGGCACGGCGCTCAAAGTGCGCGGTAGCGGTGGCTTCATGTGCTTGGTCTCGTGAGTACGTCATTGCGGGCGTGACCCGGCAATCCATGCGGCGACAAAGCCACACGGATGCACGAGTCACGCTCGCGCACGACGAACGCGGGGGGATGCAGCGCAGGACTACCCCGCCGCGATATTGGCAATCACCGCCATGGACGGCGGGAAATAGTGCTGCAGCACCTCGTCGGCATAGACGCCGGTCTCGTAACGGCGCGCCCGCGGCGGCCATTCGATCTGGTAGTAGTCCTGCCGGGTGCGCACCTGCACGACGTTGCCGACGTTCGACAGCGGATAGGGCAAGGTGCGCGAGGTCATCAACAGCGCGCCCGCGGGCATGTTGGGATGCACGCGGATGTCGAGCACTTTTGGCCCGGCCATGGAGAACTTGTTGAGATAGGTGCGCACCATGACGCCGCCGCCCAGCGCGCCCTGGTCGGCATCGAACACGAAGCGCTGCGCCGCATTGGCGTTGCCGGCCAGGATCTTCTTCGACAGGTCGTTGGCGACCTGCGAGCCGACCCACATGGTGTCGGGCGAGAGCCGGTAATTGTCCCAGCGGTTCTTCAGCGCCGCGTCGATCTCGACGACGCCGCCGGCGCCGTCGCCGGTCAAGGTCGAGCCGGTGCCGGCGGTGCCGGTGGCGAGATATTGCACATAGGCGTTGGCGCCGGACTTGAACGCCTGGTAGAGCAGGCCGTCGAACACCAGCGCATTGGTCGAATTGTCGGAGCTGCCGAGCGACGCCGCGGTCTGCGTGCCGGCCGCGTTGGCGGTGATCACCAGCGAATTGATGGTGGTGATGGCGCCGAGCACTTCGGAGCCGGCCGCGCCCCAGAACCAGGCATAGCCCATGGCGCCGGTCACCGGCGCGACGCTGGCGGCGATCGAGCCCGACGTGCCGGACGAGATCGACGCCGTGGCATTGGCCGATTTGCCGGCGGCGCCGCCGCCGAACGTATCCGACGAGCCGTCGGCGTTGCTGCGCGTGATCGCGCCCTGGATGCCGCCGGTGATGGAGCCGTTGACGATGGCGTCGAGCGACAGCGCGACGCAGATGACGCTGTAGGGACTGGCCGCGGCGGTCAGACTGCCGCCGGAAGTCGACGGCGCCAGCGACGGCGTCGGCGTGGTGCCGAGCGGCACTGACGTATTGCCGCCGAGGATGAGGAGCTCCTCGCCGAGCATGCAGGCTTCGAGACCTATTTTGGCGCCGATCGCCTTGATGTCGTCAAAACCCATGCCGGCATATTGCGCCTCGAAATCGACCGAGGTTTCGATGCCGATGCCCTTGTAGGCGGCGCTGTAATCCTGCGTCGCCACCGCGCTGACGCCGCCACGATTGCCGCCGGAGACGCCGATGCGCAGGCCGGTGGTGTTGATGCCGGTCACCGCGCGCCAATTGGCCTGGATGCCGCCCTTGCCGGAGACGCGCGGGATCTCGTTGCGCAGCGGCGTGAGCATCGGATAGACGAATTTGGCGCCGGTCTCGAGATCGTAATAGGTCAGGCCCGACGTCGGCGAATTCGATTCCGAGAACGTGCTTTTCGCCAGCGGATCGCCGGGCAGCGGATTGGCATGCGCCTTCTCGATCTCGCGCAGGAAGCTGCCGGCATTGGTCAGCGCGGCGCTGTAATCCTGCATGGTGTGCGGCAAAGCCGACTTGGCAAGGAGGTGCGGCAGATTGGGCTGATACATGGTGTGGTTCCCGTGGTTGGTTGTTTGGGGGTGTTGATCTGAAAAAAGCGCGTGAAAATCTTCACCTCCCCCTGCAGGGGGGAGGTCCGCCGCGCGCAACGCGGCGGGTGGGGGTAAGTGCTCAAGCGCGGTGGACTTCCCCACCCGGCCGCTTCGCGGCCACCCTCCCCCTGCGGGGAGGGTTTAATCGCGGCGCGGGCGAAAGCCCGGAATGGCGCGCATCGGCTGCGATTGCGCCTTGCGGATCGCGGCTTCGGCGAGCGCTTCGAGCGCGCCCGGCTGATCGAGCAGCGCTTCCGGCTTGGGAAAGATCGAGTCGTCGCTCTTCTCGGCAACGCGTACCGAGGTGGTGCCGAGCGGCAGCGGCTGTGCCTCGATTTTCTTCACGCGCGCGGCCAGCTCGTCCATGTGCGAGGTCATGGCCTGCATCGCCTTGGCCAAGGAATGATCGAAGACTTTTGCGAGCTTTGCCGCGTCGTCGTCATCGGCGGCCTCGGCTGCGCCCTCGCCGGCCTGCGGCGAAAATTTCGGCCGCGTCTCGACCTTGGCGCCGGCGACCGGCCCGGCCGCGGCGCAGCAATCGGGATCGAGCCCGACCAACAAATCGTGGGTTTGCTTGATGCGTTCCTTGTCGGCCTTGGAATGGCGCGCGCCGATCTTGGCCAGCGCCTCGGCCAGCGCGACGGACACTTGCGAAGAGCTCTCCTTGAACTTGCGCAACTCGGTCGAGCCGTCGGCTTTGATCACCGCAAAGGTCGCTTCCGGCAGGCACGGGTGATCGACCAGCGACACCTCCATGGGCTCGGCGGTATAGCGCATCAGCGCCGGCTCGTCCGGATCCGGCCAGCGCTTGAGATAGCGCCCGCCTTGCGAGAAGCCGGTATAGACGCCCTGTTCGACTTTCTGCCACTCGACATCGTCGACCACCTTGCCGCAGATCTCGATGCGCTTGTGCTCGTCGTTGAAGGCGATCTCGACGAGCTTGCCGGCGGCCACATTGGAATGCATGGCGCGCAGGTTGCCCAGGCTCTTGCCGTCGGTGGCGGATGCGAAATTGCGCGACCATTTCTGATAATGCGGCTTGGTCGAGGCATAGTCGCAAACCTCGCCGGAGACATCCGGCTTCTCCGCGGTGACGACGCCATAGACCAGGCGCTGCGCCGCATCGATCTTGGTAATGGGAACGAAGATGTTCATGTCGTCCATTGCGCACTCCTTGTTGCGTTATAGCGGCGCATGCGTGTTGGCTTGACCGGCGCGCTGTGTGCGCTCCGGTCAGGGAACGGTTACCGATTTGGCGAAGCTTGAAGCAGAGAACGGTAGACGCACCGGCTGGAGAATTACCGATGATTCATTCAGCCGGCCGAGTAATAGATCAGGACGAAAACACTCAGCGGCAAGATCATGGTAGACAGCAAGCGCCGCCAAGCTCGCTGATATATCCACGCAAACGAGATCATCACAGCAATGCCAGCCGACATCAGCCAACCCACAATGATAAAAAGAGGCCCGGGATCAATGCCCGGCTCGCCCGGGCCTTGGACATAATTAATGAAGACCGCCGGCCAAAAGACAGCCAATACGGTCGGCCAATAGAGGACCCGATCCTTGATCGGAATGATTTGATCGTCTCTCCCGGCTTGCATATTGGACTTATTCCCTACTTTGCCGAATTCTCCCGGACTCATAGAGATCGTAGCCCTTTAGGTTATCTTCGACGTCCCGCTTGGACAAGTGTGGATAGACTTCGTCTCTCGGTTCGTCTGCGCTAAAAGTAGACAGCGCGCTGGCATAGGCATCCGCGATTGCGAGATAATCATCCCTGCTAACGCCCGCCGCCGCCATAAAGACGCCGGTTGCAATACTCGTATAATGACGATAATCGCGAACATAGCTGTAGTCGAACCGTTCGGCATCGAGAGAGCCACCATGGACGAACGGCGCCAATTCCTGACTGATTTTCGCCGTCAATCCGGCCAAGGCTTGTTCGTTAAACTCATTTGGCGCGTCAAGCTCGTTCTGCACCGCATCCTTGAATGAACGAACGTAGTCGGCCAAGTGCGATGCGGCTCCTGCCTGCGCATACTTTTCCGGCGGCAGATCATCAGGCCGAAGCATTGGCTTGCCTTGATCATCGAGAATCGGCCTACCCGAGCTGTCCGTGAATTGCACCGGATGCTTCGGATGATCCACCGGAATTTCACCCGCCCCAATGACGTGATAGGTTCGCAATTGAGGCGGTACCAAATTAGCCAGGCGGCGCCGCAAATCTTGCAGATGTCGCGAGAAAAAATCGCCTGCCGATCCGCTTCCTCCCTCCTTGGTCCACTCCCCTCCGCCGGCACTGTACTTTGGCCTACGCGGCTCTTCAGGGTCATAGTCTTTGACCAGAGCTCCCATCGCGATACCGAGCGTGCGTCGCGTGTCCGCTCTTTCTCCCTCCTCCGTATTCGCCCCGATCGGTGCATGGCCAGTGGCGGGTGCCATCGTCGGGCTCGACCTGCGCCCTTTTATCGCTTTCCGCAGCTCCGCTTTCGCCAGCGCCAGGAATTCTTCACCGACCTGGCAAAGGTCGCGTGGGAGCACCTCCAAATCGCGGCGGATCGCGGCGATCTCCGCGCGGCGCTGCCGCAGCAATTCATCCTCGTCCGGCCCGGCGAGCGTGCGGATCGCTTTGGCGATTTCGAGTTGCACGTGCAGCGCCCGGGGCACGGCGCTTTCGATGCGCGGCAGCGGCGGTTTCATGCGGTTTGGTCTCTGCTGTCGGAGTAGGTGGGCGCGTCTTCCGGCTGTCGCCGGGCACGAACTTGGCGCGGCGGCGCTTGGCGAGATCGCCGGCGACCCCACCCTAACCCTCCCCCGCTTGCGGGGGAGGGTTAGGGAAGGGTAATCCTGGAACTGCTTGATCTGGTCCGGCGTCCAGCCCTGCGGCACGCCGATCAGGGCGTCGGGGATCGAGCCTTCGGTGAAATAATCGAGCTGCCAGAGCTGGCGGCGCAGCGCGATGTTGACGACCAGAAGACGCAATTAGTCCTTGGGCTGCGTCGATATTGCCTCGTGGTCACTTGAATGCATGACGTAGAATTCGACGTAATGTTTAGCGCGCCATACTGACGCGAGGTTAAAACCTACGATGAGAATACTCAGCGGCAAGATCACGGTGGATAGCAGTCTCCGCCAAGCCCGCTCACATACCCAGGCTATGCAGGCAATTACGCCGGCGCCAGCGGATATGAGCCAATAAAGAAGGACAAATGGCGAATCAAGATACAGCGAACTCAGTCCGATACTATCGGGCCAAACCAAGAGCGTGAGCCAGGCGACAGCCAGAAGGGTCGGCCAATAGAGAATTCGATCTGTGCGCGCGGCCGCCATGTCGGAGCTCTTCACCGTTCCGATGAAATTCGTCCAGACTGATATAGTTCGTAACCCATCTTTATGTCACGGACATCGCGCCTGGGAAGGTGCGTGTAGACTTCGTCCATCGGCTCGTGAAATACGGACATCACCTCAGCATAAAGGTTCGCGATCCGAAGGCCGTCCTCAATCCTAACGCCCGCTGCGGCCAAATAAAGGCCTATCGCGATATTTGCGTAGTCGTGGTAGTCGCGAACATATTGTCCCTGGAGTTGTTCAGCATCCAAACTTCCGCCATGCTTGAATTGCGCCAGTTCTTGAGCGATTTTCCCCGCCAAACCGGCTAAGGCCTGCTCATTCTGCTCAGTTGGATCGCTCAGCTCGGTCTGCACGGCCTGATTATACAAGTCAATGTACTGGGCCAAGTGCGAAGCAGCTCCCTCGCTCGTGTACATCGAGGGCGGACGGTCGTACGGCCGAAGAAGCTGATTGCCTTGAATGGTAATGGGCTCGCCCGCGCTGTCTAAGAACTGCACCGGATGCCCTGGACTGTCAGTCGGAATTTCACTTGCCGAAATAACATTTGCCGCACTTTGCGCGTCCAGCTTTCCGCTGTCGCGAACAGTCTCGACAGGGGTCCAGCCGGCGGTCGTCGCATCCGTTCGCGTACCGGTATCCCGCGCGGCATATCGCGCAGTCGGTCCCGAGCCATCGCGTGCGGCGTCGAAGGAGCCTAACCGCAGTCCGTCTTCGCCATCGCCCGTCGTCCACTGCCCGCCCTCCGGATCTCCAGCCGAAACGCGCGGCTGGTCGGGGCTGTATTTTTGTACGACCGGCACGCTTTGAGCGTTCGCGCCCCGCCCGTTCGCACCCGCCTCCTGTTGTCCCGCATTCGCCTCGATCGGCACATAACCGGTGGCAGTAAGCACCATCGGGCGGTCGGCGGCGGCGTTGTCGAAGGGGTCGAGGCCGAGGGCGTCGCGCATTTCGTTGAGGGTGAGCGCACCGACTTTCAGGCGGCCTTCGAGTACCGTTTCGGGGTCGCCTTCGTCCTCGTCGAGCCAATGCAGCTCGAGATCGGGCGAGGCGAATTCCTCCGCCACGATCTCGTCGATCAAATCCTTGACCCACTCCTTGGTCGGCTCGAGACCCTCCTCCTCGCTCTGCGCCGATTGATTGTCGGCAGTGGCACGGTTCATCGCCTTGGTAGCCCATTGCGGCGGCACCGAAAAGGCAAAGCAGATGATGCGGGCGAGCCACTCGTCGAAATCGTCCTTGTGCTGCGGCTCCTTGGTCTGGACGACTTTGGCCGCGGTCTCGCCGGGTACGAATTTTGCGCGGCGGCGCTTGGCCAAGTCGCCGGCGAACTCGGTGTCCCAATAATCCTGGAACTGCTTGATCTGGTCCGGCGTCCAGCCCTGCGGCACGCCGATGAGCGCGTCGGGAATCGAGCCTTCGGTGAAATAATCGAGCTGCCAGAGCTGGCGGCGCAGCGCGATGTTGACGGTCATCAGCACCTGCTGCACCGGCGAGAAGCCGTAGACCCGATGAGCGCGCACGTTGCGCGGCCAGTAGACGATATCGCGCGCCGCATAAGGCTGCGGCGTGCAGGCTTAGCGAAACGGCTATGATCGGACCAGCGCAGCTAGCGCCGCACTATACGAATGTGCTCGCTTACGTTTCGCGATACGGTCCTAATTTAAGGTCCCGCAAGACTTTGTCGACTAAGGCTTTATGGTCGATATCAGGCATGTCGCGCTCAACGTCTCGCACCACGTCACGCGCCTCTGTTGCATTACGGAACTTTCCTTCTTGGTCGTCGAATATGATGCCATCAGTAGCGTGCGCATACGCCGTGCCGGCCATCCAGGCCGCCCGCAGCTCATTCACCTTGCTGCCGACCCATCGAAAGGCGAGCACATATTTCCAAGCGTGGCCGAAATTGAGGTCTGAATTGTTGCGTATCAATTTGTCAGCATCGCCATGATAACATTCAAACCCAGTTAATTCTCCTCGTAAATGCGCGGGTAGGAAACCCTCTAGCTTTTCGAATGGCGTTACGTCATCGAGCTTCAGCGGATAGGCTTCGGCGTCGATGGCGGCTTGCCACTCCGCTATTGAACTTAACTCCTTATCGGAGAAGATCCAAAGCTCCATCGACATGTCAAAGTCCCCGCCTTCGTTTCAATTCGCGCTTGGCCTCTTCATAGGCTTGAGACGGAGCTTCGATATCGCGCACAACTTCCGATGATTGCGTTGCCGTACGTAGCTGACTGTCCTGATCATTGATGATTATGCCTGCAGTAGCTCGGGCATATGCCGTCCCTGCCATCCAGGCAGCCAATGTTTCGTTTTGTTTGCTTCTCAGCCAACGGAATCCAAGTGCGTATTTCCAGTCGTGACCGAAGTTGAAGCCCGCGTTGTTACGTATCAACGCAGCGGCATCATCGCGATAGCACTCGAAACCCGTTAGCTCTTCCCGCAAGTGGCACTGGAGAAAGCCGTTTAATTTTTCAAACAACGCATCTTTCGCGAGGTTGAGGGAATATCCCTCGGCATCAATCGCCGCCTGCCATTCCGCGATGGAATTCAACTGCCCGTCGGACAAAACCCAAAGCTCCATCGACATTGGTCTTAGGTCCTAATCAGTCAGTCGTATGCCGTCCCGTGCCGGGAACCTTTATACTCAACGTTCCGAAACTCTTCTGGCAAATATTGCCGCTGCAAGGCATCAATAATTTCATGCGGCCGTATGTATAGCCCCATATCCGGCCAATCGTGATCATGGCCACGAACAGCGACCGTGACCTCAATCTGCCAGCCTGGATAGTCTTTGATGAGCTCTTGAAGTTCGCCAACAACATTCGGCCGCAACATTTCGATATTGTTAATAAATACGACAACCTGCGGAGACCCACTATAATCACCATGCACCGTAAAGTCGCCGTATGTCTGGTCGGGCAAGTAGTCAGGCCGCCCAAAACGCTGCAGGAGATTCTCGACGCGTTCATAAAGCTGTCTAAAAATGCCAGCCTGCTCGCGGTAGCGTCGCATTTCTGCTTCTAGTCGAGTCATCTCACTCCTCGCCTCTGCCGCCGCGTAGATAGAAATATTCTATGTATCTTAGTCGTTGCCGAATTACTTTGCGATTCAATCCACCTATAATCGGGTCGTTAGAGCCGCGAATTCTTCTGTAAAGGACTTCCGCCTGTTCTGGGGTCATTTGCTCTTCCGTCGACCCAATTTCTGATAGGAACTTTCTTATATCCTTTTCCACGGCATCATTGTAGCCTCTATGCTCGCGGTTAAAGTAATTTACAGTCGGATTCGCCAGCGCGCCAGATGAAGCATCTTCCAGAACCTTTCTGGTGTCTGGCCGAAATTTGAATTTCTTAAGTACCGCATCCGGAACCCAATGGTGTCCGTCAGCATGCTCTTGATATTTCGGTACATCCGACGCCTCATTCGGATCATCGGAAGCTGCGAGATGCGTCCACTCGCCTCCCCCAGTGCGGTGTTTCGGTATCCTCGGCTCTTTCGGATCGTAGCCGTACTTGCGCAGTAACAGCGAAAGCTCGTTGAGGTCGAGTTGATCCACAAAAATGGCTGACGGTTCGGAGCGGACTTTTTCCGCCGTTGGTGCTCTTAGGCCATTCGCACTCGCGCTAGCCCCCTCCCCACCCGCATTGGCCTCGATCGGCACAAAGCCGGTCGCGGTGAGCACCATCGGGCGGTCGGCGGCGGCGTTGTCGAAGGGATCGAGGCCGAGGGCGTCGCGCATCTCGTTGAGAGTGAGCGCGCCGACTTTCAGGCGGCCTTCCAGCACCGTCTCGGGATCGCCTTCGTCCTCGTCGAGCCAATGCAGCTCGAGATCCGGCGAGGCGAACTCCCCTGCCACGATCTCGTCGATCAAATCCTTGACCCACTCCTTGGTCGGCTCGAGGCCCTCCTCCTCGCTCTGCGCCGATTGATTGTCGGCGGTGGCGCGGTTCATCGCCTTGGTGGCCCATTGCGGCGGCACCGAGAAGGCAAAGCAGATGATGCGGGCGAGCCACTCGTCGAAATCGTCCTTGTGCTGTGGCTCCTTGGTCTGCACGACTTTGGCCGCGGTCTCGCCGGGAACGAACTTGGCGCGCCGGCGCCTGGCCAGGTCGCCGGCGAACTCGGTGTCCCAATAATCCTGGAACTGCTTGATCTGGTCGGGCGTCCAGCCCTGCGGCACGCCGATGAGCGCGTCGGGGATCGAGCCTTCGGTGAAATAATCGAGCTGCCAGAGCTGGCGGCGCAGCGCGATGTTGACGGTCATCAGCACCTGCTGCACCGGCGAGAAGCCATAGACGCGGTGGGCGCGCACGTTGCGCGGCCGGTAGACGATGTCGCGCGCCGAATAGTTGACCGCGGGCAGGCCTTTGAGCACCTGCTGATAGGCCGGCGGATAGACCGTGGCGCCGTCAGGCGCGGCAAACGGCTGCGGCGTGCGGCCCCAATCGTCGATCACGCGCTTGATGGTCGCGCCGTCGAGCTGCTGCAGCGCGCAGAGCTGGCCCGAGCGCGTGCGCTGGCAATACAGCGTCGCCGCGTCGATGACGAACATATCCTCGAGCAGCGCCCGCAGCCAGGTCTTCCAGCGCGTGATGCCGTCGGGCTTTTGGAAAAAGGCCTCGATCTCGGCGATGCGCGCGGTCATCTGCGGATCGACGGCGGCGCTGCGGCGCTTGGCCTTCGCATCGCGCGGCCGGATGCGCCAGCGCTGGCGCTCCATCTGGTCCTTGCGCGTCTCGATGACGAGCCGCAACAGATCGTAGGCGTCGGCGAAACCGCGCAACTCGGCAAAACCGATGCTCTCGTAGGCGCGCGGCCGGGTGATGAGGTTGTAACCGGGCGGGAAATCGAACCGTCTGCCGGCGACGTCCGGCGGCGCGATCGGCCGCATCGGGTCGAGCGGGCCGAACCAGTCGGCCCCGGAGCCGCGCGCGATGCCATTGCTCGGCGTGCCTTGGCTCGACGTGCCTTGGGACGTGCTTTGGCTTTGGCCGTAGGACACCTGGATCTGATACGGCGACAGCGGCCAAGTCGGCTGGCCGGCGCCGCGCACTTGTTCGCTCATCGTGGTCCTGTTTCTGTCTGATCGTTGTCGCGGCTGACGGCGCGCGAAAAAGGTGGGCCGGGATGCCGCCGTCAAAATACTTGCGGCAGATCCCGGCCCGGCGACCCACGCCGCCTTCCCGCGACCCGCCGTCCGGGAGGGACATGCGTTCCGCCGGAGCTGGAGTCGGAACGCACGGGCGTTGCAGCGGTGCGCGAAGGCGAACGTGGATCAAGCCCGCGCAAAGCGGGCCGTCACACGCCGCCGCGGCTGCGATCCGCGGCGGCATGACTGGAACTCGACGCAAAGAGGGACGAAACAGCTCAGGTTTGCTCTTCGGCCAACGGAACGTAGCCGGCGTTGATAAGGGGCTCGACGTCTTCCGGCAGCACCGCGATCACGCGCTCATCGCCGACCATGTAATATGTCGTGGACAGACCGTGAACGCCGGAGATGTTCTCCGGCACCCGTAAGCGGATCTTCGCCGGCGCTTCGGGCGTCGCCGCGGCCGCGGCCGGCTTTGCCTCTCCACGGTCCTCCACTTTGAGGCGGTAGAATTCGATGATCGCGGTGTTGTCGGCTTTGAGCATCAGCTCGGTGACGGCAAAGACCAGCGCGTCGGCGTGATCCGGACTGCCCTCGCCGCGATAGCCCGCGGTGGTGAAGGCGCACAGCTGGTCCTCCAGCACGGCAAAGCGGCCGACGTGATGCACCAGGCCTTGCTCGTACAGCGCCGACACCGGCTCGGCGCGCAGCACCTTGCCGCGCGAGGCCGAGATCATGTGCACCGGCAGATTGGGATCGGCGGCGCGGATGACGAAACGCACCATCTCGCCGCCGAAATTCTCCTCCGCCACGATGCGGTCGGCGTCGAAATCGTGAAAAGCCTGCACCGCGACGCGGCCCCACGCGGCCGGCGCGTCGCGCAGCGAGCGGTCGGCCAGCACATAGGCATGGCCGTCGGCGCCGCGCGCGGCAACGACGATGCCGATCTCGTCGGCGCGCTCGTCGTCGCGGCTCGAGGCGCCCGACGGATCGACCGCGACGACGACGCGCCGGCGATCCGCCTTCGGCAGATCGGCAACGCGGGCGCGCGCGATCATCTCGTAGCTGAACAGCGCGCCGTCCAGATCGTCGATATAGACGCCCTCGAAGAAGCGCTTGCGCTGCCGCTCCGGCAACCGTTCGAGGCTTTTGAGGTAATCCGCCGATAGATTGTCGGCGTTGTCGCGTGGATTGAGGAACATCCGCATGTAGTCGTCCGGATCGTCAAGCGGCAGTTGCGAGATCGGATCGCGCTTCTCCCCGAACAGCACGTTGGTCCAATGGCCCTTGCTGGTCGGGTTCAAGTCGTAATAGGCGGCCTGCCGAAGGTCGCCGGCGACCTGCGCCAGCCGCGTCAGCGCCACCAGCACCGAGGAGTAAGGGATCTGCGAGCACTCGTTGAGAAAGATCGTGGCGTATTCCTTGCCCAAAATCTTCTCGACGCGCTCCTGGTCGTCGAGACCGGCGATCCAGATTTCCGATTTGTTATTGAGCGAAAAATACCCCTCGGTGCGGTGATGCTTGTGCGGCACCATGGGGTCCCAGAAGCGAAACACCTTCGGCAGAGTGTCGAGCGCGATCGAGGGCCGCACCGCATTGGCGCGGAACCGCAGGATAGCGTGGCGCGAGGCGTCGGCGCGCAGCGCGCGGGTGACGATCTCATGGACCAAGAGCGTGGTCTTGCCGGACCGCGCGCCGCCCACGAGCAGCGTGTGCCGCTGCGTGCCTTCCAGGAACTTTTGCGCTTCCTGCTGCCTGGCAGTGGGCTTGAATTGGGACTGTTGAGACGGCTTGCGCTCGTTTCCCATTCGCGTTCTGTCGTTCTGTTGTTCGGTGAATCACACTCCTGCGCCAGAGAGAGCGGCGCTCACTGTTGAGCCAAGGATGAATAAAAGGACCCGCTCATCGCACAACCAAGCAGCCGGTCCGTCGAAAGGTCGGTATTGAGCGCCGCGAGAAAAATGGATTGGCCTCCGTCGCTGGAAGGAGCGCGGGTGTCGGTGTCCAAAGCGGCATACCGCGTTTGCGGCCGGTCTAGTCCTCAGCTGGACAAATATCGACAAAGTAGAAATGCCGGAACGCACGGTAAGCGGTGGAAACAGCCACGCCCGATACCTCAGACCGAATATGCCAATTGCCGAACGGCTCTGCCTTGGTTCCGGACGGGTCTCCAGCCTTGTCGCTCTCGTCGTAGGCCAAGCCACTTCCGCAGGGCGTCGAGGTGCCGTTCCAGACCCACACCTTGAAACGCGGCATACCTGCCGGCAACTGAGCTATCTCGGCGACGTAGTGGCGATAATTCGCGAGGAAAAATACATAGTCGGCCGCTGTGTGCCCAGCATGCCATAGAAACCCGATATTGAACGCCGCGGCCAAACTGACCGGCGGCAGGATCAGCAGGGACAAGACGCGGCGCCAAACGTTCCCAAAACCATGCTCCACGCACGCCACGACAGCGACGACCGGAGCTACGATGCCAGAGCCTATCCACAGCAAAATGACTAGCGGAGGGAGCAGAAAGTAAACCATTCCAACTGGAATCAATAGGGCGACAATAGGCAGCTTGGTTGCGACCGGACAGACTTGAGAGAAGCCTATGTGACAGAGGCCATCGACAAGCTGGAAGGAAATGACGAGCGGTGGCAGGAACGGGTAAACGGCCGGCATCAAGAATATGCCAGACCAAATCATCATACAGACGACCGGACAACCGAAGGCAACAAAGACCGGCCAATAAAGAAAACGATCCTCGCTTGCGACCCGCACAGCGACCTCTTTTTTATCGACAAGAACGTATCATGAACAGATTGTTCCAGCAAGCGCGCGCTCCAGAAAATGTCGCGTCCGTGTTGCTCGAATACAGTGCCCGTTCATTTCCCCGCAGCTCGGATGCGGCCGGCTTTGTACAGGTCGTAACCGAATTTCGTATCGTCGACATCCTGCTTGGCCGAATGCGTGTAAACTTCGTCCAGCCGCTCCTTGGCCTTGAAATTGGAAACCGGCGCGGCGTAGTCGTCCACCAGTTTCAGAACGTCTTCCACACGCATGCCCGCTGCTGCCGCATAGACGCCGATCATGATATTTTGATAGTGGCGATAGTCGCGGACATATGTCCAATCGAACCGCTCGGCATCGAGAATCCCGCCCGGCGCGAGCGGCGCCAGCAGTTTTGTGGCGAGCGCCAAAGTAACCATCATTTCGGCTTCGGTATCGACGCCGCGGCCGCTCGGCCAACCCGCATCGATCCGTTCGGTAAGAGCCTCGGCCGTGGCTCGAGCCGCAAACCCTGCTTGCGCATATAATTCCGGCGCCAGTTCTTTCGGGCGAAGGAGCGGCTCTCCCCGAGCGTCAATTTGCACGCCGTCGCTGTCCAAAAAAGGCACCGGCGCTCTTGGATGATCGACCGGAACCTGATCCGCCCCGATACGCGCGATGTCAAAGTAGTCGGAGCCAAAGTAATGTGCGAGCGTGCCCAACAGCGAGTGTGCGGCCGCGATCGCCGCACGATACTCATTGTCCAGGTGATGTTGCGTGTCTTCTAACGTCGTGACGGAGGCGCTGTTGCTGCTATGGGCCGCATCCGATGCCGTATCGGTGTCTGCCTGAGCGTATTGAACGCGCGCACCCCCTACATTGCCCGTCGCACTATCTGACTGACCCACCGATGTTCCGCCTGCCGTCTCGCCCTCACTCGTCCACTGCCCGCCGTCGCGATTGCCGGACGGCACGCGCGGCTGGTCGGAATTGTATTTCTTCGCCGCCGCCGCACGCAGCTCCGCATTCACCAGCGCCAGGCATTCCTCGCCGGCTTTTTGAAAGTCGCGCTTCATCGCCTCCAGCTCGCCGCGGATGGCGGCGAGCTCGGCGCGGCGCCGGCGCAGCGGTTCGTCATCGTCCGGCGTCATCAGCGTGCGGATGGCCCTGACGATTTCGAGCTGTGCGTGCAGCGTTCGCGGTACGGCGCTTTCGCTTTGAGGCAGCGGAGGTTTCATTGGGCCTGCCCTTTGCAACGTGCCGGCGCTGCGATCATTCGAAGGCGATATTGATGGCGCGCAGCCCGCGGTGGGTGCGATCGATCTCGAAGCTGACGGGCCGGCCCTCGAAAAGCGCGCCGGCATTCGCCGGCAGGTCGGTGCGGTGCACGAACACGTCGCCCGAGCCGTCGTCGCGGGTGAAGAAGCCGTAGCCTTTGGTGTCGTTGAAAAACTTGACCTTGCCGGTGACGCTCACGGTTCATCCTCCGATGCGCTGATGAAACCCGCGCGAATGCGCGCGCGGCCGCCGGGCGTGAAAGCTTCACGCGCCGGTGCGGCCTCGCGCGTCGTTCGCGAGTTTGCTGTTGATTGATTGACGATGATGGAGAGTTGCGAAGCGCGCCGCACGCAGTTCGCCAAGGCGCGCCCGCACGCGAGGCAATGCCGCAAAAAACCACCGCGCGTCAAGCGCGCGGATCGGAGCATGTTCTGAAAACTTTCGGTATCGTGTTGAATCTTCGGCAGAAAATTTTTTGCAAGGCGAAAGCACAAAATCGGCCGCTGAGGCCGGCCGCATCGCTTCACGCCGAACTTTGCGACAAAGATTCGCAAGGAACGATCATCAGAGATAGCGCAGCGTGGCGGCGAGCTTACGCACAAGCTCTTCCTTGTAGCCGAGCATCCATTGCGCATACGGCACGACGCGCTCGCCTTTTGCAGCGGCCTCGCACCGATATGATTGATAGGACTTGTTGACCGGCCGCAAATCACCGGACTGGCGCAGGCGTTCGAGCTCGTCGTCTATTCTGGCGATGACGGCCGTGGCCTGTTCAAGAATTTCTTTATCGGAGTGCAGATCGACATTGCGTTGCTTGGCGGCGCGAACGACCGCCTGGCAGGCCGATACCGCCGCGCCATCGCAGGTTTTGCGATTGTGCAGCCGGCCGGCGACCGCCGTCGCAATGGACGCGGCTTCGAACGCCCGCGGACACCACCAGCGGCATTGCACGGTTTCCGCGGGCGCGCAGGCGATTTCGGCTCCCGGCTGCGCCGCCGCGACGCGCACGCCATCCGGCCCGTCGATGACCGCGATCGCGGCAAGGCCAAAACCTTCGCGAAACGCCGCGACCAGGCGCGAATGCGCCGCCCGCGCGTTCACCGCACCGGCACCCGGCGTCGTGCCAGCTCGCGGGCAATGATGCGCAAGCCGTGGAGCTTGCGGGCGTGGAAGGCGCGGCGCGTGATCTTGAGCCGCTTCACGCGCGCGTCGATATCGGCGTCGAACGCCGCCCACAGCGCGCCGAGATTGACCGCGCGGGCGAGGTGATGAAATTCCGGCCCGGACAGATAAAGCGCGGGCCAGCGCAGCGCTTCTTCCATGCGCGCAATCTCGGCCGGCGACGGCGGAATCCGCACCCTGTTGCGCATGCGCGCCATGCGTTCGAGCTCGTGGGTCTCGAGCTGCGAATTGAGGTCGGCGCGGTCGTAAAGATAGACCGGCATGGAATTGATATAGCCGCGCGGCCGCGTCGGCAGCGGCAGCCGCGACAGCGTGCGAAAGCCCTCCTCCATGCGCGCCATGACGTGAAAGAACGACCAGCGGTCGGGCACGCGGCGCGGCCGCGTCAGCGGCGACAGCGTGGAGTGCCCGATGGCGCCGAGGATATTTGAGCGTTCGCCGCGCAACTCGGCGTCCGCGGCGGCGGCAGCGCGCTCGGCGAGCGGCACCGCCGCATCGGCGCGTTCGGGCGCGCCGCGATTGGGTCCACCGGCGATCGGTTTGGCGCTCACGATCGCTTCCTCCCTTGGCTGAAGACAAACCGTTTTGCACCGGACGGCACGATGGAGGGCGATGGGATCGGCGGGTCCGCCACGCCGGCAGACGCTGCCGCAGTCTTGCGGTGGCCGACATAGGCGCGCCGCATGTGGCGCTCGCAGTATGGCCGGCCGCCTTCCAAATCCGCGCCCGGCGTGCCGCAGAAGTGAAACGTTTTGGTGCCGGGCTGGCCGTGCGGCCAGCGGCAGGAATTGTTGGTCAATTCGAACAGCGTTTTCCCCAACGCTATTGCCGATGCCGCTGCTGCGGCCGGCTTCACCCGATCTTTGTTTGGCGACCGGCTTTTGTGACGCCGCCTGAGAATCTTCGCGTTGCGGCGCGCCGCGGCCGTCGTCGCGGTTGCCGCCGGGTGAAGCCGCAGGCGGAACACCTTGCCGAGCACCGCGGACTTCGACATGCGAAGCCGCGTGGCAATGGCCGTGGCTGTCTCGCCCTCCGCCCAAAATTTCTTCAGAAGCGCGATCCGCTCACGCGTCCACACGCCACGCATCGGCACCTCCGCACTCGCATCGCCTGACGTCACTCATTTGTCCCTTAAATAGTGACAAAACGACCTTGTCAAGTCGCCAATTTTGATGCTAGGCTTTCTGCACCGAATTTGTGACAATGGGGCCATGGCACGAAAGATTCGCACCGGCCGACAGCTCAGCGGGCTCTATCACGCCCGCGAGGCGCGCCACATGAGCCGCTCCGAACTGGTGCGGCTGTCGGGGGTTTCCAAGCAGCAATTGTCGCGGCTCGAAGGCGGCCAGATCAGGATGCGGCTCGATCACCTCAAGCCGTTTGCCAAGCATCTCGGTTTTACGCCGGAGCAGATTTTGCTGTGGGGCCGCTATCCCGGCACCATGCCTGACGACCATATCGAGTCGAGCGACGTGCTCGGCGTCCATCGCGAACGCGGCGAGCCCGTCGGTCCGCCACGCGGCCAGATCCCCGAGCTCGACACCAGGGCCGGCCTCGGCGGCGGTGGCGTGCCGGCGCGTGAAGTGCGCAAGGAGGGCCGCCACGCCGACCCGGTAAAGGCAGAAGGTTGGCTGTTTCCGGCCAGTTTCGTGCGCGAACAGCTGCACGCCGCGCCGGGGCAGCTTCTGGTGCTCGACACCAATGGCGACAGTATGGCCCCGACCATCCTGTCGGGCGAGCGGGTGGTCGTCGACACCGGCCACAAGACGCCGACGCCCGACGGCCTCTACGCCATCCGCGACACCTTTGGCAGCATCGTCGTCAAGCGCCTACAGGTGATGCGCAATACGAAGCCGACCAAGGTAAAAATCATTTCCGACAATCCAAATCATAACAACGAAGAGACGCCGCTTGCCGATCTCGAAATCGTCGGCAAGGTGCTGTCCTGCCTCAAGCTGTTTTGAGCGCAGGCTCCATTTCACAGCCGATTGCGTAGTCCAGGCAGGCCGGTGGCGAATCGCGTCACCGGCTTGTTTTCATGCGCCGCGTCGGGTTGCCGGCGTCGTCCCTAATATAGTTACAAGCCCTTGACTTTCGTCTCCATTACAGTTACAAACGCGCCATGCCATACCGCCAGCGCGAAGAGCGTGACCGCGAGCGTGCTCGCCGCGCCGCCGCCGTATTACGGGCCAAAGGGCAATCGGCGCTCGACGTCGCACTGACGGAAATCGGCGCGGCGTTCGATCAGGCTGCCGCGGTCAACGACTTCAAGATCCGGGTGGAGCGGCTGATCCGGCGCGGGCCGCGGCACCCTGCCCTACGTGCGCGCTTCAGCGCCCGGGCTGCGATGCTCCGCGGCCGCAGTCTCGATGCCGCGATTGCCAAGGTCGAACGCTGGTGGCGCGACGAGCGAAAAGCTTTTCAGATCGCCAGCGCCCTTGGCGGCGGCACCCGGCTGTCGCTCGAAGTGTTGCGCGAACTGCGACTCATTCTTCGCTTGATGCGTTTCAAGCGAATGGAGGCCGAATATTTCGAGACTCTTGCGGCAGTGTGCAATCCGCCGACCGCGATGGCGGCCGAGTGAATGGCGCATCGCTCAAGAGCGCTCGGGCGTGACGACGCGGATGTGGAGCTCGCGCAACTGCTTCGCCGTGACTTCCGACGGCGCGCCCATCAACAAATCTTCGGCGCGCTGGTTCATCGGGAACAGCACGACCTCGCGCAGATTTTCCTCGCCGCAGAGCAGCATGACGATGCGGTCGATGCCCGGCGCGATGCCGCCGTGCGGCGGCGCGCCGAGCGACAGCGCCCGCAACATGCCGCCGAATTTCTGTTCCAGCACGCTCTCGTCATAACCGGCGATGGCAAACGCCTTCTTCATCACATCGGGGCGATGATTGCGGATGGCGCCCGACGACAGCTCCACGCCGTTGCAGACGATGTCGTATTGGATGGCTTTGAGCGAAAGAATCTTGTCGCGGTCCGCCGCATCGAGCGCCAAAAATTCATCGACCGGCAAGTTCGGCATAGAGAACGGATTGTGCGAGAAGTCGATCTTTTTCTCTTCCTCGCTCCACTCATACATCGGAAAATCGACGATCCAGCACAGCTCGAAACGGTCCTTCTGCACGAGGCCGAGGTCTTCGCCGACCTTGGTGCGCGCGGGACCTGCAAATTTCACGAAGGTCGCAGGTTCGCCGGCGACGAAGAACACCGCGTCGCCGTCCTTCAAGCCGAGCTGCGCGCGCAACGCTTCGGTCTTTTCCGCGCCGAGATTGTTGGCGACCGGGCCGCGGCCGACCACCGCGCCGTTGTCGAGCGCGAAAAAGATGTAGCCGAGCCCCGGCTGGCCCTCGCCCTGCGCCCACGAATTCATGCGGTCGCAGAACGCGCGCGAGCCGCCGTTCGGTGCCGGAATGGCCCACACCGCGCCTTTGGCGTTCTCCAGGATGCGGGCGAAAATCTTAAAACCCGAGCCGCGGAAAATCTCCGAGACGTCCTGCATGACGATCGGGTTGCGCAAATCCGGCTTGTCGGAGCCGTATTTGCTCAGTGCCTCGGCGTAAGGGATGAGCGGAAATTTCTTGGTCACCGGCTTGCCGCCGGAAAATTCCTCGAACACGCCGCGGATCACCGGCTCGACGGCGTCGAACACGTCCTGCTGGGTGACAAAGCTCATTTCCAGATCGAGCTGGTAGAACTCGCCGGGCGAGCGGTCGGCGCGGGCGTCCTCGTCGCGAAAGCACGGCGCGATCTGGAAATAGCGGTCGAAGCCCGACACCATGATCAATTGCTTGAACTGCTGCGGCGCCTGCGGCAGCGCGTAGAATTTTCCCGGATGGATGCGCGACGGCACCAGATAATCGCGCGCGCCTTCGGGCGACGACGCGGTCAGGATCGGCGTCTGGAACTCGAAGAAGCCTTGCTCCTTCATGCGGCGCCGGATCGAATCAATGACCTGGCCGCGCTTCATGATGTTTTGGTGCAGGTGCTCGCGACGCAGGTCGAGGAAACGGTATTTGAGCCTTGTTTCCTCGGGATATTCCTGGTCGCCGAACACCGGCATCGGCAGTTCGCCGGCCGGCCCCAAAACCTCGATCTCGCGGATATAGACCTCGACCGCGCCGGTCGGCAGGTCGGGATTCTCGGTGCCGCCCGGCCGCCGCCGCACCTTGCCGTCGATCCGCACCACCCATTCCGAACGCAATGTCTCGGCGACCTTGAAAGCCGGGCTGTCGGGATCGGCCACCACCTGGGTCAGCCCGTAATGGTCGCGCAGGTCGATGAACAGCACGCCGCCATGGTCGCGGACGCGATGGCACCAGCCCGACAGCCGGGCCTCGATGCCGATGTCGCTCTCGCGGAGCGCGCCGCAGGTATGGGTGCGGTAGCGGTGCATGCTCATTCCAATGGGTGAAAAGGTGGCGCACAACCACCCGCTACGCGCCGATTTGTCAAGCACCAAGCGCCTCGACAGAACCGCGCCGATCTGCACACTCGCCGCCGAAACAGGAGCAGGAATGCCGAAGCAACGTAAAAGGCCGGCCGGTCAAGCCGCCGCGGCCGCGACCATGACGGCGGCCGAAGCGGTGATCGCGACGCTGATCGGCCACGGCCTCGACACCATCTATGCCTTGCCGGGGGTGCAGAACGATTTCCTGTTCGAGGCTTTGTTCGGGGCGCAGGACCGGCTGCGCACGGTGCACACCCGCCACGAGCAGGGCGCCGCCTATATGGCGCTCGGCGCCGCGCTCGCCACCGGCAAGGCGGCGGCCTTCGCCGTGGTGCCGGGACCCGGGCTCCTCAACGCCGGGGCGGCGCTGCTTACCGCCTATGGGATGAATGCGCCGGTGCTCGGCCTGATCGGGCAAATCCCCGACGCCGATATCGGCCGCGGGCTCGGCCAATTGCACGAGATCCGCGACCAGGGCGGCATCATCAAGCGGCTGGTCGATCATTCGACCCTGATCCGCAAGCCCGAGCAGGCGTCGCGGGCAACGGCGTTGGCAATGCGCGCGATGCAAAGCGGCCGGCCGGGGCCGGCGGTGCTCGAATGCGCCATCGACGTGTGGGGCAAATCCGGGCCGGTGACATTGCAAGCGCCGCTGCCGGTTCCGGCAACCAAGATCGACCATGGCGCGATCCGCAAGGCGGCAAAGCTTCTCGGCGCGGCGAAGCGGCCGCTGATCATCTGCGGCGGCGGCGCGCAAGGTGCTTCCGCCGAAGTCACGGCGCTCTCCGCGATGTTGCAGGCGCCGGTGCACGGCTTTCGCCGCGGCCGCGGGGTGCTCGATGCCCGCGATCCGCTCAGCGTCACGCTGCCGCTGGCGCACGATCTGTGGGCCGAGACCGATGTTGTGCTGGCGGTCGGCACGCGGCTACTCACGCAGTTTCGGCAATGGGGCATCGATCGCGCGCTCAAAATCATCCGCGTCGATGCCGATCCCGAGGAACACGGCCGCCTGCACAAGCCGGCGGTCGCGCTCACCGGCGACGCTCAGCCGATCCTGCAGAGCCTGCTGGCGGAATTGCCAGCGCACAATACCAAGCGCGCCTCGCGCCAAGCCGAGATGCAGGAGCGGCAAGCGGCGTGGCACAAGCGCCTGGAAAAAATCGCACCCCAGATCGCATTCCTCGAAGCGATCCGCGCCGAACTGCCCGAAGACGGAATTTTCGTCGACGAGGTCACGCAAATGGGTTTTGCCGCGCGAATTGCCTTTCCGGTCTATAAGCCGCGCACCTTTCTCTCGCCGGGCTATCAGGACCCGCTCGGCTGGGGCTTTGCCACCGCGCTCGGCGCGCAGCACGCCCGGCCCGACGTGCCGGTCGTCGCCATCTCCGGCGACGGCGGCTTCATGTTCACCGCCACCGAAATGGCGACCGCGATTCGCCATCGCATCCCGCTGGTGACCATCGTGTTCAACGACGGCGCGTTCGGCAATGTCCGGCGCATCCAGCAGGAGCGCTTCGGCAACCGCCTGATCGGCAGCGACTTGGCCAATCCGGATTTCGTCGCCTTCGGCAAGAGTTTTGGCGCCGAGGCGGTGCGCGCCAAAAACCCGGGCGAGTTGCGCCAGGCGTTACGGCATGCCTTCGCGCACCGTGACGGGCCGACGCTGATCGAAGTGCCGGTGGGTCCCTTCCCAAGCCCGTGGGAATTCATCCACATGCCGAAGGTCCGCGGGCGATAGCGCCACAGGCCTTCTCTTAGCGCCAGACTTGGCGCCAGACCGGCCTTGCCACACGCCTCATATCTGAACAAACTGGCATAATGCCGATGTCGAGTGCCGCAGCAGTCTCATATTCCATGCACCCGATCATAACGACGTCGGAGCTGGCCGCCGCGTGCAAGCGGATGGCTGCGCATCCTTTCGTCACCATCGACACCGAGTTCCTGCGCGAGACCACCTACTACCCGCTGCTCTGCGTCGCGCAGATGGCCTCGCCCGACGAGGCGGTCGTCGTCGACGCGCTTGCCCCCGGCATCGATCTCGCGCCGTTCTACGCGCTGATGGCCGACGAGAAGGTGATGAAGGTGTTTCACGCCGCGCGCCAGGACATCGAAATCATCTGGCACGGCGCCAAACTCATTCCGCATCCGATCTTCGACACCCAGGTCGCCGCCATGGTGCTTGGCTATGGCGATTCCATCTCCTACGACCAGCTGGTGGCGCGCATCACCGGCGACACGCTGGACAAGTCGCACCGCTTCACCGACTGGACGCGCCGGCCGCTGTCCGAGGCGCAACTCACTTACGCCATTTCCGACGTCACCCACCTGCGCCAAGTGTATCACGCGCTGGTCGAAGATCTCGGCCGCCGCGGCCGCGCCGACTGGGTCGAGGACGAGATGCAGGTGCTGACCTCGCCCGAGACCTACCGCATGGATCCGCAAAGCGCGTGGCAGCGGCTCAAGACCCGCGTGCGCAAGCCCAGGGAGCTCGCGGTGCTGATCGAGGTCGCGGCCTGGCGCGAGCGCGAGGCGCAATCCCGCGACGTGCCGCGCTCGCGCGTGCTCAAGGACGACGTGATCGGCGACATCGCCGTGCAGGCGCCGACGACCATCGAGAAGCTCAAGCATTTGCGCTCGCTGCCCAAGGGATTCGAGCGCTCGCGCTGGGGCGAGGCGATCGTCGCCGCGGTCGAGCGCGGGCTTGAGCGCGATCCAAAAACCTTGCCGCATCACGTGCGCACGCAACCCGCGGCCAATGCCTCCGCTGTGATCGAACTCCTCAAGGTGCTGCTGCGCATGATCTCGGAGCGCCATCACGTCGCCGCCAAGGTGATCGCTACCGTCGACGATCTCGATCGCATCGCGTCCGACGACGCGGCCGATGTTCCCGCACTAAGGGGCTGGCGGCGCGAGCTGTTCGGGGAGAAAGCACTGGCGCTCAAGCACGGCAAGCTTGCGCTCGCCATCGAGAAGGGCCGGGTCGCCACCGTCGAGCGAAGCTAAGGCTTCGCGTCGTTGTTTAACTCACCGGAAGCACGAGACCAGGAATGGACACTAGCGAACACACGCGTTGGCAAGGTCGCTACAGCACGCCTGACTATTTGTTTGGCAAGACGCCGAATTATTTTCTCGCCTCGTGCAAATCCTTATTGCCGAAATCGGGCAAAGCGCTCGCGGTCGCCGATGGCGAATCGCGTAACGGCGTCTGGCTCGCCGAACAAGGCCTCGATGTCGTCTCGATCGATTTTTCGGAAGCCGCACAAGCCAAAGCCGCGGCCTTGGCGAAGGAGCGCGGCGTCGCCATCAAGCTGGTACATACCGACGTGCACGCCTGGGACTATCCACCGGATGCGTTCGACGTCGTGGTGGAAATCTTCACCCAGTTCAGCACGCCGGCAGAACGCCCGCGCAAATGGGCCGGCATGCGCAAGGCGCTCAAACCCGGCGGGCTGTTGATTCTGCAGGGCTACACACCAAAGCAGCTCGAATACGGTACCGGCGGGCCGAATGAAATCGAGCGCCTCTACACGCGCTCCATGCTCGAACAGGCCTTCGGCGATTTTCGCGACCTCAAATTCGTCGAAGAGGAACTGGAAATGCACGAAGGCACCGCCCACGGTGGCATGTCTGCTGTGATCGGACTGACCGGACGCAAGCCTTAGGCGTCTTTCACAGACGCAGTGAGGGTCGCACGTTCTGCCGATCCCGTAATCACTCAGGTTTTCACGCGCGTATTCCTATGGCAGGCCGAAACGGCGGGTCACTGTCAGGCAAGGGCGCATAGTGATCGAATTGCATCGTGAACGTCGCCCGCGCTGAACTTATGGAGCGCAGATCGTTGGCGTAGGAGAACATGTTGGCGAGCGGCACCATCGCGATAATGACGTTGCCGTCGGGGCGGATTTCCCGGCCATAAATCCGGCCATGCCGCGAATTGAGATCGCCGATGACCGAACCTGCGTATTCTGCCGGCGTCATCACCTCGACCTTCATGATCGGCTCGAGCAGTATCGAGCCGCCTTTGTGCAGAGCCTCGCGCATGGCGGCACGAGCGCAGATTTCGAACGCCATTGCCGATAAGTCTACGTTGTGGGACGCGCCGTCGACGAGGCTCACTTTCACGTCTAGCACAGGGAAGCCAGCGAGCACGCCGCAGGTCATCATGCTTTCCAGACCTTTCTTGACCGCGGGAATGAATTCTTGCGGTACTCGGTCGTCACGTATCTGGTTCTCGAAGACGAAACCCAAACCAGGCTTGTTCGGCTCGGCGACAATTTTGATGCGGGCGAATTGGCCATGACCGCCGGTCAGCTTTTTATAAGTATGGTCGACCGTTGCCGGTTGAGTGATCATTTCCAGATAGGCGACTTGCGGCGAACCGATGATGGCATCGACCTCATAGGCATGCTTGAGGATATCAATATTGCGGGCAAGCTGCAATTCAGCGGCGCCGCGAATGATCGTTTGGCCCGACTCCGGATCGGCCGTGGTGCCGAACAAAGGGTCTTCGGCGACGAGCTTAGCGAGCGCGGCGCCCAACTTTTCCTTATCGACTTTCGACCTCGGCTCGATCGCAATCTCGATCAGGAAGCGCTGTTTGTGGACGTCGTCGGCCATCGATCAATCCAACCACCTTCGGATCAAGTCCGCCGGTCTACCTTTCCGAATCTCGTTCTAAGCCGCCGCGGTGACCTTAAAGCGCGGCGCGAGCACGGTTCCGCGCAGCGTCGCCGCGAGCGCCGCCATCTCCTCGCGAGTCAGCGCCGAATACGGAGGATAGGGTTCGCCAACCGGAATGCCGATCAGGTTCAGCGCCGCTTTCATCGCCGGAGCGAGCCCGCGGTGCATCCATTTCGACGGGAACAGCGCGAACTGCAGCTGGATTTCCGCGGCCCGCTCAAAATCCTTGGCGACGAAGGCATCGATGACGTGGCGGGCGATTTCGCAGCCGGGCGGCGGCATGGTCGCGCCCGAGCCGCCGAGTTGCAGCGTTGAGAGCAGCATCTGCATGGTCGTGAAATAGCGGGCGTGGCCGGCGCGATCGATCTCCACGATGAGCCGCGACACGCGGGCGAGGTCGCGCGAGCTTTCCTTGATCAGCTGCACGTTCGGCAATTTCGCCAGCGCAACGGTGTCGGCGATGGAGACGTCGGCGCCGGGGCCGGGATTGAGATAGAGCGTGATCGGCAGCCGGGTCTCGCGGCCGACGGCCTCGAAATAGGCGATGAGGTCGGCCTGCGTCGGCGGGCCGGCAAACGGCCGCAACGGCGCCAAGAGTTGAACCGCCGCGGCGCCGTGCCGTTCGGCGTCGTGGGCCAGCTCGATGGCGGTCTTGAACGACGGATGCGAGATGCCGACCATGACCGGCACGCGGCCGCCGACGCATTCGATGGTGCGGTGGATCAGCGCCTTGCGCTCTTCGAAGCCGAGATAGGTGTATTCCTGGGTCTCGACGCCGGCGGCAACCACCATGGTGGCGCGGCAATCGTCGATCACGTAGTCGATCTGCCGCCGCAGCGCGGCTTCGTCGACGGTCAGATCGGCGGTGAACGGCGTCAGTGGGGCGACGATGAGACCCGGCGTCGGCATGGTGCTCTCCCTGTCGGCGCGCGCTGCGCCGGCCGGGATACTAGCCCATCAGCATCACCGGTTCACGGCCGATCAGGCGCGCCAGCGAGCGCAGCCGGTTCAAGACCCGTTCGCCGGCCAGCGTGGCATAAGAGTTCGGCAGGTGCAGCGCGAGCCGGTGCCGCTCGACGGCGAGCTTCGTCTTCGGCAGCACGCCGGGCATCGCCGCCGACACCACATAAGCGAGGCGGAGCGCGGCGCCGAGCACGCGGGCGCGATCGAGCATGCGGGTGGAGACGAGCTCCCGCAGCCGCGGCGACAGTTCGTCGTCCATCACCAAGCCGACGTGGCGGAAGAACACGGCCAGCGCCAGATAGGCGCGGCCGGGATGATCGATGCCGCTGAACCCGCCGTGGGCGATGATATTGAGCGATTGCTCGCCGCGATAATCGGGATGCGCGCGCCAGCCGATGTCGCCGAGCAGACATGCCGCATGACGCAGCCGGCGTTCCTCGCTGGTTTCATCGAGCCCCGAGGACACCATGAAACGGTCGGTCCATGCGATCAGCTCCTCGCCGTGGCGCGGCGAGCGCGAGCGTAGCTGATTGAGATGGCGCGCAGCCTCGATCAGCGCATCCTTCTCCTGCTCTCTGCGCTTGAGCATCGAATAGAGCAGCCCCTCGCGCACGCCAAGCGCGGAGAACACCACCTGCCGCGGCTTGCCGACGCGCAAGATGTATTCGAGCACGAGTGCCGCGTAAGGCAACAGCGGCCGCCGCGCATTGTTCACCACTTCGATGTTCGACAGCGTTTCGACATCGACCCGATGCACCAATCTGGCGAACTCGAGCGCTTCGTCGGCGGCGATGGCATAGCCGTGCATCACGTGCAGCGGATAGCCGGTCTGCCACATGTGCAGCCGCGCTAGCGAGCGCCAAGTGCCGCCGACGGCATAGAAGGTGCGGTTCTCGCAGGCCTTGAGCATCGCCAGGCCGCCGAGGTTTTTCTTGACGAATTTTTCCGCTTTCTTGAGCGACTTCGACGAGATGTCGGCGAGCGCCAAGCCGCCGAGCGGGCGCGTGAGCCCGTGCCGCGCGCGCGTGCCGCGGACATCGACCAGCTCCAATGAACCGCCGCCGAGATCGCCGACGATGCCGTCGGCGCGATGCACGCCGGAGATGACACCGAGCGCGGTGAGCTCGGCCTCGCGCGCGCCGGAGAGAATATCGATCTTGGTCTTCAGCGTGCGCTCGGCGGAGCGAATGAAGGCCCGGCCGTTCTTGGCGTCGCGGCACGCCGCCGTGGCGATGGCGAGCGTTTCGCTCACCCCCATCCGCTCGCACAGCGCGCGGTAGCGCTTGAGCGTCGACAGCGCGTGCTCGACCGCGTCCGCGGCGAGAAGGCCGGTGGACTGCACCTCGCGGCCCAGGCCGCACAGCGCCTTTTCGTTGAATATTTCCGTCGGACTGCGGGTGAGACCTTCGTAAACCACAAGCCGCACCGAATTCGAGCCGATGTCGATGACAGCGACCGGCGGACCGTGGTCGAGGCGTCCTTGGGCGTCGAGTTTGGCGCGCTTCATTGGCAAAAATTAGCGTCGGTTCGCCGTTGGCGGATTTTTTTGGAACCGCTCACGGCCGATTGAGTCTTGGCCAATGGAGTTTTGGCGGATTACGCGAATTTGCTAAAGTCCCGGTGCGGCTTCGAATGCCACGCCAACCGTAAGCATGATTCGCGCGCTATTCACACCCGCTCCGGCCGGTGCCGCAATCGGGGAATCGATTCTTTCTGTGATTTGCCGCGCCCCGACAGGCTCGGATTGGTCATGAAGTAGGTGTGAATGTTGAAACCTTCCTCGCCGGGCGCCGGCTTGATGCGGCGCGACGTGCCGTCGGAAAGCAATTGCCAGCTCTGCTCGTTGTCCTTGAGATTAGCCACCATGATCTGATCGAGCACCTGCTCGTGCACTGTGGGATTGAGGATCGGGCACAGCGCCTCGACGCGGCGATCGAGATTGCGCGGCATCATGTCGGCGGACGAGATGTATACGGCGGCTTTCGCGTGCGGCAGCGCGTGGCCCGAGCCGAAGCAATAGATGCGGCCGTGTTCGAGGAAACGGCCGACGATGGATTTGACCCGGATATTGTCGGACAGCCCCGGCACGCCGGGCCGCAGGCAGCAAATACCGCGCACCACGAGTTCGATCGGCACGCCGGCGCCGGACGCCCGGTAGAGCGCGTCGATGATGTCGGGATCGACCAGCGAATTCATTTTCATCCAGATGCCGCAAGGCCGCCCGGCCTTGGCATTGGCGATCTCGTCATCGATGTGGCTGTGGATGCATTTGCGCAGCGTCAGCGGCGACACCGCCATGCGCTTGAGATCGGCGGGCTCGGCATAGCCGGTGATGAAGTTGAAGATTTGCGCCACGTCATGCGCGATCACCGGGTCGGAGGTGAAGAACGACAGGTCGGTATAGAGGCGCGCCGTCACCGGATGATAGTTGCCGGTGCCGACATGGACGTAGGAGGCAAGCTCGGTGCCCTCGCGGCGGATGACGAGCGAAAGCTTGGCGTGGGTTTTCAGCTCGATGAAGCCGTAGACCACCTGCACGCCGGCGCGTTCCAGGTCGCGCGCCCAGCGGATATTGGCTTCCTCATCGAAGCGCGCCTTGAGCTCGACCACCGCGGTGACCGATTTGCCGGCCTCGGCGGCTTCGGCGAGTTCCCGGATGATCGGGGAATTGGCCGAGGTGCGGTAGAGCGTCTGCTTGATGGCGACGACGTCGGGATCGCGCCCTGCCTGTTGCAGGAAATTCACCACCACGTCGAACGACTCATAGGGATGGTGGATGATAAAATCCTTTTGCCGGATCGCGGCAAAGCAATCGCCGCCGTGATCGCGCACCCGCTCCGGATAGCGCGGCGCATAGGGAACGAATTCCAGATCAGGCCGATCGAGCTTGGCGAGTTGCGCCATCTCGTCGAGCGCCAGCACGCCGTCGACCTTGAACACGCTCTCGTCGGTGGCGCCGAGCGCGCGCTGCACGAAGCGCTGCAATTCCGGCGGCATCATCGCCTCGATGTCGAGGCGGATGACGATGCCGCGGCGGCGGCGCTTGAGCGCGGTCTCGAACAGCCGCACCAGGTCTTCGGCCTCTTCAAGGATTTCCACTTCGGAATCACGGATGACGCGGAACGCGCCGACGCCTTTCAACGCGTAACCGGGGAACAGCTTGCCGATGAAAAGGCTGGTGACGGCTTCGAGCGAGATCAACCGCACCTGCCCGCCCTCGCCGGCTTGCGGCAACCGCGCGAAGCGCTCGATGCGGCTGGGGATGCGGATCAGCGCGTTCATCGCCTTGCCGTCCTTGGCGCGGGCAAGCTGCAGGGCGATCGAGAAGCCGAGATTGGGAATGAACGGGAACGGATGGGCAGGATCCACCGCAAGCGGCGTCAGCAGCGGGAAGACGTGGGCGAGAAAGTAGTCTTCGAGCCAAGCCTTCTCGGCCTTGGTGATATCGGCGCTGTCGACCAGCACGATGCCGGCTTGGGCCAGCGCGGCGCGCAATTCGCGCCACTGCGCCTGCTGATCCTGGACCAGGACCAACACGGCTTCGCCAATGCGGGCGAGTTGCTCAGCAGGGGTCAAGCCTTCGGGGCTCTTCTCGACAATGCCGGCACGCAGCGCGGCGCCGAGGCCGGCCACGCGCACCATGAAGAATTCGTCGAGGTTGGCGGCGGAGATCGAGAGGAATTTGAGCCGTTCCAATAGCGGATGGCCGCGATTGGCGGATTCCTCCAACACCCGGCGGTTGAAGTTCAGCCAGGACAGCTCGCGGTTGATGAAGCGGTCCGGGCTCGACGCCAGGTCGGACACCCGCGCCGGTTCCTCCGGGCGACGGGCGGAACCAGATTCTAAAGCGACGACAGTGGCTTGGCCACGGTCGGCCATGGCGGTTTGGTGCTCCTCAAGGGCTATATTTGCCATGCTTCGTTACAATTCGATGACGCCGGTTGCTTCTGAGATAAGGCGCTGGGGCGGTGCGCCGTCAAGCCTTTCCCCGGCGATGGACCGCGGATGAGCCTCGCACACGTTGCGGCCCCGGCATCCGGGTGATATATATCATTGGTATCTATCATCAAGGCTCCCAAATGGCCGAAACCGGCACCGCCAAGATTTTCAAGCACGGCCGCAGCCAAGCGGTCCGGCTGCCGAAGGAGTTCCGCCTGCCCGGCAAGGAGGTTCGCGTCAGCCGAGTCGGACGCGGCGTACTGCTGGAACCGATAAATCGAGACTGGGAAACGATGCAGGCTATTTTCGAGAAAATCGACCGGGAAGGCGGCGCCGATTTCCTGCCGGAGGGTCGTCCGGAGCAGCCGCCAATGCCGATCGACGATCGTAAATATTTCGACGACGAATGATCTGCCTCGATACCAACATCATCATCGCGGCGATCAACCAGCGCGCGGCCACGGTGCGTCAGCGGCTGGTGAAAACACTTCACGAAGGCACCATCGTTGGCATTCCAACGGTCGTCCTGTACGAATTGTGGTACGGCATAAAAAAAAGCGCGCGAGCGCAGCAAAATACCCATGCACTCGATGAATTCTTGGCGCTCGATGTCACGCCATGGCCGTTTGAAGCGGAAGATGCCGAAGAGGCCGGCGATATTCGGGCCGCGCTGGAGCGTTTAGGCACGCCGATTGGCCCTTACGACGTGCTGATTGCCGCGCAGGCGCGCCGGCGCGGTGCGCTACTGGTCACGGCGAACAAAAATGAATTCGCGCGCGTGCCGGGATTGCAGACGCAAGATTGGACGATGGCCTGAAAGCGCGCCGGTTTTACGCGGTATCGCGGAACATTTCCGCGGCCAGCGCCCGTGTCGGCGGCCGGCCGCGCCGCAGCGCCTCGTTGTCGAGCGCGATCACCGCCGCACGCGCCGCCGCGAACGAGCGCTCGATGTGGGTCGAGAGATAGCTCACCACGCTTTCATCGAACGCGAGCTGGCGGTCGGCGGCGAGCTTGACGATGACCGCACGCAGCATCGCGTCGTCCGGCGCCTGAAGGTTTACCACCGGCATTGCCCGCAGTCGCGAGATGACGTCGGGAGTGGCGATAGGCCAGGTGGCCGGCGCCGTGCGCGCTGTGAACAGCAAGTAGGCGTTCTCCCCGCGCGCCATATTGATGAGATGAAACAGGGCGCGTTCGTCCGCGGTCGCTGCTGCGTCCTCGATGACCAGCGCGCCGGTGGCGAGCGCCGAGCGAAGCCCGGTCTCGTCAAGCGCATGGGCGGACACGACACGCGCCCCGGCCGCGGCCGCCCAGATCGTCGCCAAGTGGGTTTTGCCCGAACCCTCGGGCCCAACCAGCGCGATGGCCTTCGCCGGCCAATCCGGCCAGGAATTGATCAGCATCAGCGCGCCCTCGTTGCCGGGCCCGGCGAGGAAATCATCGCGCGCGTAGCTTTCCGTGTGCTCGAGCGCCAGCGCGAGCTGTCGTGGGATGGAGGACATCGTCCGTGGCGTCATGACTTTAAGCCGGCCGGCTGCCGGTATAGAGCGGGCTGTCGCGGTAGCGCCGCACCGCGAAGCGTATCAGCACACCGGTTGCCGCCGCGAGCGGCACCGCCAGCAGCAATCCGACGAAGCCGAACAGATAACCGAACGCAAACAGCGCGAACATCAGCCACACCGGATGCAGGCCGACGCTGTGTCCGACCAGATACGGCGCCAGCACGTTGCCTTCGAGGAACTGGCCGACCAGCACCACGGCGGCGACAATGACGATCGGCGTCCACTCCGGGAAAAATTGTGCCACCGCGACGGCGAGCGAGAGCACGAGCGCCGTCAGCGAGCCTACATAGGGGATGAAACTGATCAGCCCGGAAATGACGCCGATGAGCAGACCGAAGCTCAATCCCGCAAGCGTCAGCCCGACGGCATAATAGGAACCGAGGATCAGGCAGACGCCGGATTGTCCGCGCACATAAGCCGAGATGGTCGCGTCGATGTCGTGGCCGAGACTGCGCACGGTGTCGCGCTGCGGCAGCGGGATCAGGCTGTCGACCGCGCTCACCATGCGGTCCCAGTCGCAGATCAAATAGAACGCCACCACCGGCGTGATGATCAAGAGCGAAAAGATCGAGATCAGCGTTTGTCCCTTGGTCCACAGCGAGCCGAGCACCGTGGTGACGTAACCCATCGCCTGGTTCATCAAATCGCCGACCGAATGGTCGCCGCCGCTGAGATTGTCGCCGACAAACCGCTTCAGCCACGGATGATCGGGATCGCTCACCAGGCTTTGCAGGCGCTGCGCATAGGCCGGCGCGTTGTCGATGAAACCGGCAAGCTGTCTTGCCAATAGCGGCGCGATGAGAAGGAGCAGCAGCGCGAGCGCGAGCACGAAGCCGCCGAGAATGATCGAGGCCGCGACCAGGCGGCTCAAGCCGCGCCTGGTCAGCCGATCGGCCAATGGATCGAGCACATAGGCCAGCGCCATGCCCAGCACGAACGGCAACAGGATCGGACTCAACAGCCACAACAGCCCGACGAAGACCGCAAGCGCCACGATCCAGAACACGATGTGCCGCTCGATTGGCATGGCGCTCCTCGGTGGCAATCAGTGCCCGGCGCCGGCGCCGAACGAGTTCATGTGGCGCACCCATTCGGCGAGATAGAAGGCGATCGACAGCAAGGTCAAGATGGCGACCAGCGCCATCATCAGCTTCGAAACGATGTCGGCGTCGAAGCCAAAACCGCGCTCGGCCAATACCAGAGTGGCAAGCAGGATCTGCGCCAGGGTGTTGGCCTTGGAGACCGCCAACGGCCGCACCGGCATCGGCTTGCCGACCAGCCAGGACAGCATGAAAGCTGAGATGATCATGATGTCGCGCGAGACGACGAGAATGACGAGGAAGATCGGCAGCGCGCCGGCGATGCCGAGCGAAATGTAGATCGATACGATCAGCGCCTTGTCGGCCAAGGGATCGAGATAGGCGCCGAGCTCGCTCGACATATGGAAGCGCTTGGCGAGGAAGCCGTCGACGCCGTCGCTGATCCCGGCCGCCAGAAACAGGAAAAACGCGATGCGCATCCCGCCCGATGTGATCGCCCAGACCACGATCGGCACCAGCAGGATACGTCCCAAGGTAATGAGGTTTGGGATACTCAAACGCGGCCCCGGCTCAGGCAGCTTTTCTTCGTGCTGTCCTCAACGCAATATACCGGCGCCCGCGCGCTTGCACACCCGGCGATTCCGACGTAGGAGGCGCCAGCGGTCCCGCCCCGCAAGGGCGGCAATCAATCATCTGTCCGGTTTGGTGGCATTCGTGGATGAGGCGCGCTACGCGGCGGCCGGTGTCGATATCGACGCCGGCAACCGCATGGTGGAATTGATCAAGCCCCTGGTGCGCGCCACCGCGCGCGCGGGGGCCGATGCGGAGATTGGCGGCTTTGGCGGCCTATTCGATCTCAAGGCCGCGGGCTTTGTCGATCCCATCCTGGTCGCCGCCAACGACGGCGTCGGCACCAAAGTCAAAATCGCCATCGAGACCGGCCGCCACGACACGATCGGCATCGATCTGGTCGCCATGTCGGTCAACGACCTCGTGGTGCAAGGAGCCGAACCGTTGTTCTTTCTCGACTATTTCGCCTGCGGCAAGCTCGATCCGGCAGTCGGCGCCCAGGTGGTGACGGGCATCGCGGCGGCTTGCCGCGAGGCCGGCTGCGCGTTGATCGGCGGCGAGACCGCGGAAATGCCGGGGCTTTATGCGCCTGGCGACTACGACCTTGCCGGCTTCGCCGTTGGCGCCGTGGGGCGGGCGGATTTGTTGCCGCGCGCCGACATCGCCGTCGGCGACGTAGTGATCGGCCTTGCCTCGACGGGCGTGCACTCCAACGGATTTTCCCTGGTCCGCCGCATTGCGGCCACGGCCGGATTGACCTGGAGTAACCCTGCCCCGTTTGATCCAACGCGAACACTCGGCGAAGCCTTGCTCACGCCGACGCGGCTTTACGTGCGCTCGTGCCTTGCCGCGATCCGTCAAACCAAGGCGGTCAAGGCGCTCGCCCACATCACCGGCGGTGGTTTCGTCGACAATATTCCACGGGTTTTGCCGCAAGGCTTTGCCGTTGCCTTGGATCTCGATCGCGTGCCGGTTCTGCCGGTGTTCAAATGGCTCGCGGCGAGCGGCAAGATCCCCGAGGCCGAAATGCTGCGCACCTTCAACTGCGGCATCGGCATGGTGGCGGTGCTCGATCCGGCCGCGGCCAAGGCGGCCAGCGAGCGCTTCGCGGCGCAAGGTGAAACCGTCGTTCAACTCGGCGAAATCGTCGAGGCGAAAGACGGCGCCCGTGTCGGCTTCCGCGGCCACCTCGATCTCGCTTGGCCAAGCGCATGACCAAAAAGCGCGTTGCCGTCCTGATCTCCGGCCGCGGCTCGAACATGACGGCGTTGATCGAGGCGGCCAAGGCGCCGGATTATCCGGCGCAAATCGTGCTCGTCCTGTCCAATGAGCCCGATGCTGCGGGGCTCGGCCATGCGCAGCTTGCGGGCATCGCCACCGCGATCGTCGATCACAGGCCGTTCGGCGGCGATCGCGAGGCGTTCGAGCGCGCGCTCGACGATACCCTGCGCGCGCACCGCATCGACCTGGTCTGCCTCGCCGGCTTCATGCGGCTCCTGACGCCGTGGTTGGTCACGCGCTGGAGCGGCCGCATGCTCAACATTCATCCGGCGCTGTTGCCGCAGTTCAAAGGCCTGCACACCCACCGCCGCGCTTTGGAAGCCGGCGTGCAGCGGCACGGCGCCACCGTCCACTTCGTGGTGCCGGAAATGGATTCAGGACCGATCGTGCTGCAGGATTCGGTGCCGGTGCGGGCCGACGACACCGAAGCAACGCTCGCCGCGCGGGTGCTGGAAGTCGAGCATCGGATTTATCCACAAGCACTGCGCCTCGTTGCCGAAGGCCGCGTCACGCTTGCAGCCGCGACTGCGGCGACACGCGGGTAATGGTGCCTGCTCCAAGCGGAAATTTTTCCGCTGCCGGAAAAAAATAAAAACCCCCGGGTGCGACGCCGGGGGCTACGCGCGGACCGGAATGTCCGGACCACGATCAATCGATCACGCGACTTTGAGATTTTCCGCCGATGTCCTGCCGCGGTTGGTCACGAGTTCGTACTCGACGGTCTGACCCTCATTGAGCGAGCGCAAGCCGGCGCGCTCGACGGCCGAGATATGGACGAAGACGTCCTTGTCGCCGCTTGCCGGTTTGATGAACCCGTAGCCCTTGGTTGGATTGAACCATTTGACGGTGCCCTTCTGCATCGTCTGCCTCCTCAGTCAGTCCTTGTGCCAGCGAAGACGCAAAACGACAGCCGCTGCACCGCCGTACAGAGGCCGCGATCCGCGCCACAAGCCAGATTTTGGAGGAAGTCCGAAACAGCGGAAGTCAGAAACGATCATGTCGCCCACGACAGCACCGGCCGGATGGCCAAAATCCGATTGCCACTAAAATTGGACCGATAAATACGGCGCAAGCATGGCTGCAAAACGTCAGTCCATGGCACGGCAACAGCTGATGTTTTCAACATCGTGACGATGGTCTTGCACGCGACCGGTTCGATTACGCAATCGCGTCAACGAAATATCCACGATGTCGCAATCGGCGCGGCAAAACACTGCGCCTAACTGCCGCCCGCTTCTTCGGCGGCCGACACGGCGCGCGCCTTGGATAAAGACAGCTGTCGCCACAGCCCGCCGATGCCGATCACCAACAGCGCGCCGGCGCCGGCCGCGGCAAATTCGACCTGGCGCGCGAAGGTTTCGCCAAGCGCCGCCGACATATGGCCGAAGACCGCCGGATCGGTGGCGACCACATCGCCGGCGACCCAACCCAGCAGCGCCGCGCCGGCCCAGATAAAAATCGGAAAGCGATCGAGCATCACCATGATCAGCGCCGCGCCGGCGATGATGATCGGAATGGAAGCGATTAAACCGATCGCCAGCAACACCACGCTGCCTTGCGCAATGGCGGCGACGGCGATGACGTTGTCGAGGCTCATGACGATGTCGGCGACCACGACGATGCGCACCGCACGCCACAGCTGGCCGACAGCCTGGACTTTGTTCTTATCGACGCGCTCGGGGACGAGAAGCTTGGCGCCGACATAGACCAGCGCCAATCCACCGATCAGCTTGAGATACGGCTGCAGCATGAGCTGCCCGACGATGCCGGTGAAAACCAGGCGCAGCAGCACCGCGGCGCCGGCGCCGATCACCAGACCCCAGAAGCGCTGGCGCTGCGGCAGATCCCGGCATGCCATCGCAATGACGACGGCGTTGTCGCCCGACAGCAGCATGTTGATGAAAACGATCTGCAGCACCGCGGCCCAGAACGCCGCGTGTCCCAAATCGTTGGCGCTCGTGTGGAGCATGTCGCCCCACAGCGAAGGATGCAGATATTGCAGGACCGAACCCACCGCCGCTCCTCAAGCGCACCGACGCGGTGGCGGGCGCACCGGCTTCAGCCGACGATTTCGTTGCCGGAAAAGAACTGCGCGATTTCCTTCGCCGCGGTGTCGGCGGCGTCGGAGCCATGCACCGAGTTCTCGCCGATCGACTTGCCCAGCTCCTTGCGGATGGTGCCGGGCGCGGACTTGGCCGGATCGGTGGCGCCCATCAGGTCGCGATAGGCCGCGACCGCATTCTCGCCTTCGAGCACCTGCACGACGACCGGCCCCGAGATCATGAAATCGACGAGCTCGCCGAAGAACGGCCGCTGGCGATGGACCGCATAGAACGTTTCGGCCTGGTCGCGGCTCATGCGCAGGCGCTTCTGCGCCACAATGCGCAAGCCCGATTTCTCGATCATCGCATTGATGGCGCCGGTGACATTGCGCGCCGTCGCGTCGGGTTTGATGATCGAAAACGTACGCTCGATCGCCATCGGATCGTCCTTTGTCGTGGTGCGGAAGCGTTAAGGCTTAAGAAAGCGCTGCGGAAGCTACGTGAAAACGTGCCGGCTTATAGCCTTCGATCACTGTCCCAGCAAGCGCGGGAAAAGCGCGCCGCGAGGTGTGACAAAGATCACGTCTGTGTCGAATCCGGGACGACAATTCCTCAACGAACTCAATTGTTAAGGCATTTCCTGCGTGATTTTCCCGGTCTGCCGCATGAACCGAAAAGGCGGGCGTTGTGACCCACGGATAGCTGCGTGATGAGCGCACACCAACCAGAGGAGACGTCCCATGTTGCGCAAGACGATTTTCGCTCTTTCGACCGCGGCCGCGCTGAGCGCGGCGACCTTGGCTCCGACCTCCGCATTCGCGGGTGGCGGCTTTGGCGGCGGGTGGCACGGTGGTGGCTGGCACGGCGGCGGCTTGGGCTTCGGTGTCGGTACCGCGATCGGGCTGGGAATTCTCGCCGGCGCGGCCTACGACAACAACTGCATGGCGCAACGGGTGTTCAACACGCCGAACGGGCCGGTGGTGCGCTGGGTCAACGTCTGCTACTGAGCCGTCCTCTTTCACACGTTCGCAACGGGAACCCCGGCCTCGCCAGAGGCCGGGGTGTTTTATGCATAGCGGTCGAACGGCAAATAGGCCGCCACACCCGCCGTGATAATCCCTGCGATCACAAGGGATTGCCTGCATACCACCAAATCAAAGGCCGCATACTTGCGACCGTTGACAATACCTCCATTTAGCAGTTGAAAATGCCATGAATGTCGTCATCCCGCGCGTGGGCACGGCCTGCCGCATTCGGTCATGCGCTTGGCTTAAGCTCCCGGTGAGCACGATTAGCCCGTACACTCAAATATTGATCATGCCCGCATAGCGAGAAAGCGGCGCAACAGCGGGCATCTCAATACCGAGGCGAAGGGCAGTTTCGGATCAGGAAAAAACAAAACACGGTCGGAGAGTAAAGATGGACGCAAAGACTGATGACAAGAGCGCGGGCAAATGCCCGTTCCAGGCACACACGAACCGCGACTGGTGGCCGGACCAGTTGAGCCTTCAGGGTCTCCACGGCAACTCTTCCTTGTCCGATCCGATGGGTAAGGAGTTCGACTATGCCAAGGAATTCAAAAGCCTCGATCTGAATGCGGTTATCAAAGATCTGCACGCCTTGATGACGGACTCGCAGGAGTGGTGGCCCGCCGACTTCGGCCATTATGGCGGCCTGTTCATCCGCCTGGCGTGGCACAGCGCGGGCACCTATCGCATCGCCGACGGCCGCGGCGGCGCCGGCGCCGGTCAGCAGCGCTTCGCGCCACTCAACAGTTGGCCGGATAACGCCAACCTCGACAAAGCGCGCCGCCTGCTCTGGCCGATCAAGCAGAAATACGGCCGCAAAATCTCCTGGGCCGATCTCTTCGTGCTCGCCGGCAACGTCGCGCTGGATTCGATGGGCTTCAAGACCTTCGGCTTCGGCGGCGGCCGCGCCGATGTCTGGGAGCCCGAGGAGCTCTATTGGGGGCCTGAGGGAACCTGGCTCGGCGACGAGCGCTATAGCGGCGAGCGTCAGCTTCATGGTCCGCTTGGCGCCGTGCAGATGGGCCTGATCTACGTCAATCCGGCGGGGCCGAACGGCAAGCCGGATCCGGTCGCGGCGGCCAAGGACATCCGCGAAACGTTCTTTCGCATGGCGATGAATGACGAGGAGACCGTAGCGCTGATTGCCGGCGGTCACTCCTTCGGCAAGACCCACGGCGCCGGCGATCCGTCACTGGTTGGCCCGGAGCCGGAAGGCGGGGCAATAGAGGATCAGGGCCTCGGCTGGAAGAGCAAGCATGGTACCGGCTTCGGGGCCGATGCCATCACCGGCGGCCCAGAGGTGACCTGGACGCAGACGCCGACCAAGTGGAGCAACCACTTCTTCGACAATCTGTTCAACAACGAATGGGAGCTGACGAAAAGCCCGGCCGGCGTGCCGCAGTGGCAAGCCAAGGGTGCCGCTGCCACGATCCCAGACCCCTTCGACAAGTCGAAGAAGCATGTGCCGACCATGCTGACCACCGACCTGTCGTTGCGGATGGATCCCGAATACGAGAAGATCTCGCGGCGCTTCTACGAACACCCGGATCAATTCGCGGACGCGTTTGCGCGGGCGTGGTTCAAGCTGACGCATCGCGACATGGGCCCGATCGTGCGCTACCTCGGCCCGCTCGTGCCGAAGGAAGAGCTGATCTGGCAGGACCCGGTCCCCAAGGTGAACCATCCGCTGGTCGGCGAGCAGGACATTGCGGCTCTCAAAGCCAAGATCCTCGCGTCCGGTCTGTCGGTGTCGCAACTGGTCTCGACGGCCTGGGCGTCGGCGTCGACGTTCCGCGGCTCCGACAAGCGCGGCGGCGCCAACGGCGCGCGTATTCGGCTTGCGCCGCAGAAGGATTGGGACGTCAACCAGCCGAAGCAGCTCGCCACCGTGCTGGCGAAACTTGAAGCGATCCAGAAGGAGTTCAACGCCTCGGCCTCGGGCGGCAAGAAGGTCTCGCTTGCCGATCTGATCGTTCTCGGCGGCGGCGCGGCAATCGAGAAGGCCGCGAAGGCCGCCGGGGTCGAAGTCAAGGTTCCCTTCACGCCAGGGCGCATGGACGCATCTCAGGAGCAGACCGACGCACACTCCTTTGCTCCGCTGGAGCCGGTCGCCGACGGTTTCCGCAACCATACCCGCGGCAAGCAGTGGATGGCCCCCGAAGAGGCGTTGATCGATCGGGCGCAATTACTCAAGCTGACGGCGCCCCAGATGACGGTTCTGGTCGGCGGCTTACGGGTGCTGGGCGCGAACGCCGGGCAGTCCAAGCACGGCGTCTTCACCAAACAGCCCGAGACGCTGACCAACGACTTCTTCGTCAACCTGCTCGACATGAGCACGCAATGGCAGCCCGCGGGCTCCGATGGCGTGTACGAGGGCCGCGACCGCAAGACCAATGCGGTCAAGTGGACCGGCACCCGCGTCGACCTGATCTTCGGTTCGCACTCGCAGATGCGGGCGCTTGCCGAAGTCTATGGCTGCGCGGACGCGAAGGAGAAGTTTGTGAAAGACTTCGTCGCGGCCTGGAACAAGGTGATGAACCTCGACCGCTTCGACCTCGCCTGACCGCGGCGGCAAGGTCTCGGCGGGCTTTGAGGCCCGAGACGCGGCCGAGCATCTGGTGATCAGAACAAGAAATCCGGGCGGCGTTTCAAACAAATTGAAACGCCGTCCTGACTCTGGCGCGAGGAGCGCGCAGTCAAACTCAGGTCGGGTTATTGCCGGACGCCGGCTTTTTGGGTTTCGCGGGTTTTTTCTTTGCCGGCTGCGGCGCCGGCGCCGCCACCTCGACGCGATCCATCTGCATGAGCCGGCCGCGCTCGAAATGATAGATGCCGGGCCGCGGGCCGCTTTGATAGCTTATGACCGCGGTGCGATCGCCGTTGGGATTGCGGCCGAGCTGGACGCCGTTCGGTGGGCCGGCGCGGGCGACCACCTCGCATTCGGTCATGCCGAGACCGACACCTTCGCCAAGCGCCGACGCGTCTGCGCCGGGAGCTCCCGGACCGCCGGCTGGACCGCCGGGGGCCGCTTGCGGCGGCGGCGCCGCGGCCGGACAGCTGCCATTGGCATCGACCAGATCGGCGTCGGTGACCGGGCCGGACCGTCTTGTCTCTGCCAAATCGGAATAGGTGTAGCCGCTGGTGCGGCCGGCCACGTCGATCGGCTTCCTGAACAAGGTCGACGTGTCCAAGCCGGTATCGCCGCAGCCGCCGAGCACGCCGGCCATCGCCAGCGCCGCCAACAGGCCGGACCGGACTGATCCAAGGTGCACCCGAACGTCCCCTTAAATTTCAAGCCGCCGCCACTGCAGGATGCGCCAGTTTATGTTGCGATCATGGCGCGCCGTCCTGCACTATGCTAGCGACCATGCTAGCGGCTTCCGCGGTACCACCACAAGCCGTCGAATGAACCGGCAAAGGTAAAAAATCAATGCTGAGACAGAGGGTTGAGGGAGCGTTCGGATAGCCAGGCAGAGACCGCGTTTTGTGATGCTCATCACGGAAACTTGGCCGCTTTGACGCGAAACTGTCGGGGGCGGTGGCCGCGGATCGGCGTCGCGGGACGGACTGGAAATTACTGTCTCGCGCTTCTTGGGGACATTTCATGCACCTGCAATTCGTCGGCTGCGGTGATGCCTTCGGCTCCGGCGGACGCTTCAATACCTGCTTCCATCTCGTCGGCAACGCCGTCAACGCGCTGATCGATTGCGGCGCGACCTCGCTCGTCGCCATGAACAAGCTTGCGATCGACCGCAACGCCATCGACGTCGTTTTCATCTCGCATTTTCATGCCGATCACATTGCCGGCCTGCCGTTTTTCCTCCTTGAGGCCAATTACGTGACCAAGCGCACGCGGCCGCTGACCGTCGTCGGGCCGCCGGGACTGAAAACGCGCTTTCCCGACATCATGGAAAGCGGCTTTCCCGGCACCCGGTCGATGGAGCTGAACTTTCCGCTGCACCTCGTCGAGCTGGAAATCGGCAAGCGCCGCGAGATCGGCAGCCTCCATGTGACGCCGTTTCATGTCGTGCACGACGACCGCGCCGGGCCTTGCCTCGGCTTCCGCTTCGAGATCGAAGGCAAGATCATCGCTTTTTCCGGCGATACCGAATGGACCGATGTGCTGATCGAGGTCGGGCGCGAAGCCGACCTGTTCATCTGCGAGGCCTATACGCGCGACAAGCCGATCCAAACCCACATGGCGCTGTCGCTCCTGGAGAAGCACCTCGGCCAGATCCGGCCGAAACGCCTCGTGCTCACGCACATGAGCAACGACATGCTGGCGCACCGCGCCGAGGTGCCATACGAAACCGCCGAAGACGGCATGATCGTGAAGCTGTAGCTCGGAAGCCGGCAGGTCACACGAGCCGCCGAGCTTCAGCCGCCGAGCGCCGCCTCGATCGCCGCCAATGCGGCATCAGCTTTGGATGCGTCCGGACCGCCGGCCTGCGCCATATCGGGCCGTCCGCCGCCGCCTTTGCCGCCGAGCGCCTCGGCGCCTTTGCGCACGAGATCGACGGCATTAAAACGCTTGACCAGATCGTCAGTCACGCCGACCACGATGCCCGCCTTGCCGTCGTCAGAAATCCCAACGATAGCGACAACACCAGAGCCGACCTGCTTCTTGCCTTCGTCGGCGAGGCTGCGCAAATCCTTCAGATCGATGCCTTCAACCGAGCGCGCCATCAGCTTCACGTCGCCGACGGTGCGAACGCCATCGGCGCCATCGCTGGCGCCGCCGCCCATGGCGAGCTTCTTCTTCGCTTCGGAGAGCTCGCGTTCGAGCCGCTTGCGCTCGTCGAGCAGCGTGACGACGCGGTTTTGCACGTCGTCGATCGGCACGCGCAGATCGGCAGCCGTCGCTTTGGCGAGACGCGCAAAATTGTTCAAATTGGCCCGCGCCGTATTCGCCGTGAGCGCCTCGATGCGGCGCACGCCGCCGGCCACGCCGCTCTCCCCCACCACGGAAATAAGACCGATATCGCCGGTGCGCCTGACGTGAGTGCCGCCGCACAGCTCGACCGACCAGCCCATGGTGTTGCCGCCGGTCTTTGTTAAAGGATTTTCGCCCATGGCGACAACGCGGACCTCATCGCCGTATTTCTCGCCGAACAAGGCGCGCGCGCCCGAAGCGATGGCGTCGTCGCGGCTGAGCAGCCGCGTGATCACCGGTGCGTTCTGCAGCACGATATCGTTGGCAATGTCTTCGACGCGCTCGATCTCCTCGGCGCTCATCGGCTTCGGATGCGAAAAGTCGAAGCGCAGCCGGTCGGGCGCGACCAGCGAGCCCTTCTGTGCCACATGATCGCCGAGCACCTGGCGCAACGCTTCGTGCAACAGATGCGTCGCCGAGTGATTTTTGCGGATCGTGCCGCGGCGCTGGTGATCGACTTCGAGCGAAAGCGCTAAGCCGACCTTGAGCGTGCCTTCCTCGACGACACCGATATGCACGAGCACGTCGCCAAGGTGCTTCTGCGTGTCGGTGACCTTGAAACGCACGCCCTCGCCCGTCATCACCCCGGTATCGCCGACCTGCCCGCCGGATTCGCCGTAGAACGGCGTCTGGTTGAGCACCACGGCGCCGCTGTCGCCTTTTTTCAGCGCATCGACGTCCTTGCCGTCGCGCACGAGCGCGGAGACGACGCCTTCGGCGCTCTCGGTCTCGTAGCCGAGGAATTCGGTGCCGCCGACTTTTTCGCGGATACCGAACCACACTGCTTCGTCCGCCGCCTCGCCGGAGCCCGCCCACGACGCGCGCGCCTTCTTGCGCTGCTCTTCCATGGCGTCGGTGAAGGCCGCGATATCGACGCTGATGCCACGCGGCCGCAGCGCGTCCTGGGTGAGGTCGAGCGGAAAGCCGTAGGTGTCGTACAGCGTGAACGCAGTCACACCGTCGAACATGTCGCCTTTCTTGAGCGTCTTGCTGGCCTCGTCGAGGATCGCCAGGCCGCGCTCGAGCGTGCTGCGGAAGCGGGTTTCCTCAAGCTTCAGCGTCTCGGCGATCATCGCGTCGGTGCGATGCAGCTCGGGATAGGCCTGCCCCATCTCGCGCACCAGCACCGGCACGAGGCGCCACATCAACGGGTCTTTGGCGCCAAGCAACTGGGCGTGGCGCATGCCGCGGCGCATGATGCGGCGGAGCACATAACCGCGGCCTTCGTTCGACGGCAGCACGCCGTCCGCAATCAAGAACGCCGACGCGCGCAAATGGTCGGCGATGACGCGGTGCGAGGCTTTTTGCTCGCCATCGGGGTCGACGCCGGTGAGATCGGCAACGGCCTCGATCAGCGCGCCGAACAGATCGATCTTGTAATTGTCGTGGGTGCCTTGCAGCACCGCGGCGATGCGCTCGAGCCCCATGCCGGTGTCGATCGACGGCCGCGGCAGGTCGACGCGCTTGTCGGTGGTGAGCTGCTCGTACTGCATGAACACCAGATTCCAGATCTCGACGAAACGGTCGCCATCGGCCTCCGGTGTTCCCGGCGGGCCGCCCCAAATATGCTCGCCGTGATCGTAGAAGATCTCCGAACACGGCCCGCACGGCCCGGTCTCGCCCATGGCCCAGAAATTGTCAGCGCCGGCGATGCGGACGATCTTCTTCTCTGGCAGGCCTGCGATCTTTTTCCAGAGATTGAAGGCTTCGTCGTCATCGATATAGACCGTGACCATCAGCTTGTCGGCCGGCACGCCATATTCCTTGGTCACCAGCCGCCAGGCCAGCTCGATGGCGCGTTCCTTGAAGTAATCGCCGAACGAGAAATTGCCGAGCATCTCGAAGAAGGTGTGGTGGCGGGCGGTGTAGCCGACATTGTCGAGGTCGTTGTGCTTGCCGCCGGCGCGGACGCATTTCTGCGACGAAACCGCCCGCATATAGGGGCGCTTCTCGAGGCCGGTGAAGACGTTCTTGAACTGCACCATGCCGGCATTGGTGAACATCAATGTCGGGTCGTTGCGCGGCACCAGCGGCGATGACGGCACGATTTCGTGCCCCTCGCGCGCAAAAAAGTCGAGAAAACTCGACCGGATGTCGTTGACGCCGCTCATTTGCCGCAACTCTCTAGCGGGACAGGCGATTTCTGTCCAGGAACGGCGCAATTGCGGTGCGCCGGCAAAGCATATATGCGCTCTCTCTCCGCAGCGCTCCCTACCGAGAACGACGATGAACGACCAAGCAAGCCCCGGCCTGAGCACGTTCGAGGAGCGGCTCAAGGCCGGCCGGTTCGTCATGACGGCGGAAATCGCCCCACCGGTGTCGGCCGACGCGCAGGACTTGCGCAGCAAGGCCGCGCCGCTCAAGGGGCTCGCCGACGCGGTCAACGTCACCGATGGCGCCGGCGCCCGCGCCCATATGGCGGCGCTGGCGGCGGCCTCCATCCTCATCGGCATGGAGATCGAGCCGATCCTGCAAATCACCTGCCGCGACAAGAACCGCATCGCGCTGCAGAGCGAGATGATGGGCGCGGCCGCGCTCGGCGTCCGCAACCTCCTCCTCCTCACCGGCGACGACCCGAAAGCCGGCGACCAGCCCGACACCAAGCCGGTGTTCGACATCAATTCGTCGACGCTGATCGAGACCGCGCGCCGGTTGCGCGACGACGGCACCCTGCCGACCGGGCGCAAGGTTTCCGGCCACGCCGCGTTCTTCATCGGTGCCGCCGACATGCCGATCGATCCGCCGGCCGGCTGGCAGCCGAATGCGCTCCTCGGCAAGATCAAATCCGGCGCGCAATTCGCCCAGACCCAGTTCTGCATGGATGCCGCGATCGTGCGCCGCTATGTCGGCGCGCTGGAACAGGCCGGCATCACCAAACAGCTGGCCATCCTCATCGGCGTCAATCCGCTGCGCTCGGCGAAATCGGCGCAATGGATGAAAAGCCATCTGTTCGGCACCATCATCGCCGACGCGCTGATCGCGCGGATGGAAAAGGCCGCCGACCCGGCGCGCGAGGGCATCGCCATCTGCGCCGAACTGATCGAGGACTATTCGACCATTCCCGGCGTCGCCGGCGTCCACATCATGGCGCCGGGCAACGATGCGGCCATTCCGGAAGTGATCGCGGCGGTGCGGGCGCGGATCAAGTAGCCCGGATTGAGCAACGCGAAACCCGGGTGCGGCCTTTGAGCCAATAAGCCGTTCCCGGATTTCGCTCCGCTCAATCCGGGCTACGACAGCGCCGGCACCTCCGTCGTCTTGATATCGACTTCCGATTTCAGCGTCCGGTGCACCGGACATTTGTCGGCGATTTCCAGGAGCCGCGCGCGCTGGTCCGCGGTCAAATCGCCTTCAAAACTGATCACGCGATCGATGTGGTCGATCTTGCCCTCCTTGGTTTCGCATTCGGCGCAATCTTTGGCGTAGATTTTTTCGTGGTGCAGGCGGACTTGCGTGCGCTTAAGCGGAATCTGCTTGAGATCGGCATAGAGCCGCACCGTCATCGAGGTGCAGGCGCCGAGCGCGGCGAGGAGGAGGTCGTAAGGTCCCGGGCCGGAATCGAGGCCGCCGTCCTTCACCGGCTCGTCGGCGAGAAGCCGGTGCGCGCCCAGCATGATCTCCTGCTGAAACTTGCCGCGCCGCGTCTCCCGCACCTCGACGACGCCGGACGGTGTGTCTTGCGTGGGCTCGACATCGACCGCCATGTCGAGATAGCGATCGGCCCAGGCCGAGATGACGCTGGCCACATAGACGGCGTCGCTTGAGCGGCTGATGAGATGGTCGGCGCCGGCGAGCGAGATAAAACTTTTCGGATGTTTTGCCGCGAGAAAGATCTCGCTCGCATTGTCGATGCCGACGGTATCGTCGGTCGGCGAATGAAATATCAACAGCGCCTTGTGCAGTTCGGCGATGAGGGGCTTCAGATTCTGCTGCGCGATATCGTCGAGCAAGGTGCGGCGGATGCGAAACGGCCGGCCGGCGAGCGTGACCTCGACCTCGTCCTTGTTGTCGAGCTCGGCAATACGTTCGCCGAACAGGCCTACGACATGGGCCGGATCGGACGGCGCCGCGATCGTCACCACGGCGCGCGCCTCGGCGATGCGGTGCGCGGCGGCGAGCACCGCGGCGCCGCCGAGGCTGTGGCCGATCAGGATCGCGGGCGCCATGAGCGTCGTGCGCAAATGATCGGCGGCGGCGACCAGATCGTCGACATTCGACGAGAACGTGGTGTTGGCGAACTCGCCCTCGCTGGCGCCGAGACCGGTAAAATCGAAGCGCAGCACCGCGATGCCGTGCAGCTTCAGCCCTTCGGCAATATGCCGCGCCGCCCGGTTGCTCTTGCCGCAGGTGAAGCAATGCGCAAACAGCGCCACCGCGCGGATCGGGCCAGCGGGCCGGTCGAGCAACGCGGCGAGCGTGTTGCCCTGGGCATTGCGGAAGTCGAAACGTTCGGCGGGCATGGATGGCTCCTGCTTTATCGCCAAGCTGGTTTCCCGGATGCGGTGCAGCACGCAGTGATGCACCGCTGATCCGGGATCGTCGCAGACTCCGAGTTTGTAACGATCCCGGGTCAGCAGCGCATCATTACGCTTCGCTTCATGCTGCGCTGCGCCCGGGAAACACAGTTACACAAATAGGCACGCGACGATGAGGAGTGAATGTAGCCAACGCTCCGCCGCCCTGCTGTTTAGCGGGCGCGGGGCCGCCCGGTCCCGTTTTCCGTTCTGAAAGAGAATGGAGCGCCGGGAGGCGCCAGGGGCTTGCGAGACCCCTTACCGGAGCTTGCGAGGCTCCGGATCGCGCGCCTGACGAACGGGCTTGCGACGCCCGCTCGCGAGGCGCGGCGCCAAACGTCCAACGGGGTTGCGAAGCCCGCTGAACGGGCGCTGCGCCTCCCGGCGCTCCACCAGACCGGCGAATTTCTACGGGCCGGTCGCGAAAGCGGCCGAGATGCGGCGTCCGCCTTCGCACGTCCCCGAGGCGCGTCATGATCGCGCCGAGGGCGGAAACGCTCAGCTAGGAATTAATGCACAGAAGTCAACGAGGCCGTGGGCGGCTGAACCTCTGGCAAAAGCGAGAAAAGAAGAAGGGCCGCCCTTGCGAGCAGCCCTTCCATTGTCAGGCCGTGGCCCGGTTGCGCGAGGCGATGATCTGCCTCACGCGCATGAGCCGGTGACGGATTTAAGCCACCTGGCGGGACCCTCTGCTGAGGCGAAGATCCAGTTCATGAATGCCGGCGACCACGGCGATTAGACAATGAGACACTGGATCACCTCCTTTCGGTTGTTAGCGATGGCGGCAATATAGGGCATGCGCCGAGATTCGGAAGATGTGTTCGGCCGGCACCGGCCAAACCTGCAATCAAGGAGCCGGCACGAAGGTAGATTGCCTACCGCCCCAACTCCCGCATCGCCCCGTCCAGCCCCTCGATCGTCAGCGGATACATCCGCCCGCCCAGAAGCTGCCGCATCAGGCGGATCGAGGCGGTGGTTTCCCATTCGCGCTCGGCGACCGGGTTGAGCCAGACGCAGGACGGATAAGTCGCGGCCACGCGCTGCATCCAGACCTGGCCGGCTTCCTCGTTGAAGTGCTCGACGGAGCCGCCCGGAGCGACGATTTCGTAAGGCGACATCGCCGCGTCGCCGACGAAGATTACTTTGTAATCGTGCGGATAGGTGTGCAGCACGTCCCAGGTCGGCGTGGTCTCGGTCCAGCGCCGCGCGTTCTGTTTCCACACCCGCTCGTACAGGCAGTTGTGGAAGTACAGATGCACCATGTGCTTGAACTCGGTGCGCGCCGCCGAGAACAATTCTTCGGTCGCCTTGACGTGCCAATCCATCGAGCCGCCGATGTCGAAGAACAGCAGCACCTTGATGGTGTTGTGCCGCTCCGGCCGCATCAAAATATCGAGATAGCCCTTGTGCGCGGTGCCCTTGATGGTGCCGTCGAGATCGAGCTCATCGGGCGCGCCGGTGCGGGCGAATTTGCGCAAGCGCCGCAGCGCGATCTTGATGTTGCGGGTGCCGAGCTCGACGTCGCCGTCGAGGTCGCGGAACTCGCGCTTGTCCCACACTTTTACGGCGCGGAAATTGCGATTGGTGTCCTGGCCGATGCGCACGCCTTCGGGATTGTAGCCGTAGGCGCCGAACGGCGAGGTGCCTGCTGTCCCGACCCACTTCTTGCCGCCCTGGTGACGGCCCTTCTGTTCGGCGAGACGCTGGCGTAGCGTTTCCAGAAGCTTTTCCAGGCCGCCCATCGCCTCTATCTGTTTCTTCTCTTCCTCGGTGAGATATTTCTCCGTCAGCTTCTTGAGCCACTCGATGGGGATTTCCGCGGTCAGCGCGTCTTCGATGAGGTCGAGGCCCTTGAAGACGTGGCCGAACACGCGGTCGAACTTGTCGAGATTGCGCTCGTCCTTCACCAAAGCGGCGCGCGAGAGGTAGTAGAAGGACTCGACCCGGCGGTCGGCCAAATCCTTCTCCATCGCCTCGATCAGCGTGAGATATTCGCGCAGCGTCACCGGCAGACCGGCGGCTTTGAGCTCATGGAAGAAGGCGGCGAACATATTTTTTCCCTAGTCTTTCCCCTGCTTTGCCATCCGGCATCCTCACGTTATGGTCGTGACAAGGAAGGGTACAAGCATGCGCATATGCGGCATCCGAGCCCTGACGATCCTGGCGCTGGCCACCATGGTGCCGCTCTTCCCTTGTCAACCCGCCGGCGCCCAGGCGTCAACGGGGATCGGCTGGGAGGTAAAAAGCCGTTTTCGGCTTTTCAAGAACGAGGACAGCTTCCTCCTGGTGGCGGCGCATCACGGGCCGGGCGGCGTGCTGGCCGAGGAGGATGCGCTCGCCAGCGCCACCGGCGGCAACGGCTGGGCGCGCCAGGTGGTCAACCAGCTCTGCGTCGACGACGACGGCGCGCTGCCTGAATTCTGCACCCGCGACTATAGCGGCCACGATGCCTCCGACCGTGAAAGCGTTCGCGAGGATTATCTGGCGCCGGCCGACCATCGGATCGGCGTCAAGGCGACCGACGCGCCGGCCGACGCGCTCTGCACCTGGAAATTCCTGACCGAAGGCAACGATGCGACGGCGGTCGTCAAGCGCGACCGGCCGTGCAGTGAGGAAGTTTTCGATCGCGCGGTCTACGGCAAGACGACGCAAGTGCAGCTCTTCGTCGCCGCGCACGAGGATGCGCCGCCGACGGCGACGGCGAGCGTCAAGGTCCGTGACATTCTCATCGTCGGCCTCGGCGATTCGACGGCGGCCGGCGAGGGCAATCCCGACCGTCCGGTCGGCCTCGCCGACAACGGATTTTGCTTCCGCCGCTTCTTCGCCAATGAATTCGGCTCCTATTTCCGGCCGAACCGCTCAGGCTACAGCGGCAACAGGTCGTGCGTCGACGACAACGACAGCGCCGACGTGCTCAATTGGTCGAAGCAGCGCGCCCACTGGATGAACGGGGCATGCCATCGCTCGCTCTACAGCTATCAACTGCGGCTGGCCCTGGCGCTCGCGATCGAGAACCCGCAGATCGCCGTGACCTTCGTGCCGCTGGCCTGCACCGGCGCGACAATCAACGCCGGACTCCTGGGCCGCCAGAAAGCCCGTGAGCTGGATTGCGATTTCGGCACCGGCCGCACGCCGTGCTCGCCGACGGTACCGGCGCAGATCGATTCGCTCGACACGCTTCTCGCCATCGCGCATCGCGGCGACAGAAACCGCAAACCGGATCTCGTGCTGTTGTCGATCGGAGCCAACGACATGGGCTTTTCCGGCCTGGTCGCCAACTTGATCGTCGATCACAATACCGATGAATTCAAACTCCTCGAAAAGGCGCACGTGGTGTCCGATGTGCCCAGCGCCAGAAAAGTGCTCAACGGCTCATTGACGGACGACTTCGCCACTATGCGCACGGCGCTCAAGCGCATCATGGGCAACACGCTGGAGCACGTCGTCTATGTCAGCTACGGACATCCGGCGCTGTACAATAACGGCGAGACCTGCCCGGCAACCCGCCAGGGATTTGACGTGCATCCGGCCTTCAAGATCGACGGCGCGCTGCTCAAGGCGACCTCCGATTTCGTCAACAACGAATTCTTCCCGCGCCTGAAGGTGCTCGCCACCTGCGACCGTGGCGGCGGCTGCCATTCGCCCGACCAGGATCGCATGACATTCGTCGACGACCACCAGGCGCAATTCAAGAGCCACGGATTTTGCGCGCAAGCCGATACCGATCCGGCCTTCGATCGCAATTGTTTCATGGCCAATGGGGCAAGCTTCCAGACCGATCCCACCCGTGCGCAGGCCGACCCGCTGGCCTGCCGCTGGCAGGCGAGCTCGTTCCGCGCCTATCTGCCGCGGCAACGCTGGATCCGCACCGCCAACGACAGCTATTTCGCCGCGATGACCTATCCGAACGGAGAAGGGTTGCCGGTGCAGCCGGAGGATATTCACGATCCGATCTGGGGCGTGGCGAGCGCCGTCTATGGCGGCGCCATGCATCCGACGGCGCAAGGCTATGCGGCCATCGCCGATGCGGCGCTCCCGGCAGCGCGTCGCCTGCTGAACCTGCCGATGCCGCAATAGCTTTTTGATGTGGTCTGCGGCGGCAGCATTCCCGCGCCGCCGTGTGAGTTTGCCGCGCATTTTCCGTCTATCACTTTGATATCATTTATTTTTTATAGTCTGACGATATCTAAAGATATATCTTGCGTTATAGCGCCGCGTGAGCTATCTAAAGATATATCTTCCCCTAACGGAGACTATGGAAATGCATAAACATTACGAACCCCACGAAGGCCGCTGGGCAGCGGGCCGGCATCATCGCCGCGGCCGCCATGGCGGCTTCGGTTTCGGCGGCCGTCACGGCGGCGGCATGAACCCGGACGATATGCGCGCTGGGCGCATGCTGGCGCAGGGCGACCTCCGCCTCATCGCGCTTGCGCTCATCGCGCAGGAGCCGCGTCACGGCTACGAGATCATCAAGCTGGTCGAGGAGAAAACCTCGGACTGGTACTCGCCGAGCCCTGGCATCGTCTATCCGACGCTGACTTATCTGGAAGAGGCCGGCTACGTCACCGCTTCGACCGAGGGCGCCAAGAAGCTCTACGCCATCACGCCGGAAGGCCGCGTCTATCTCGACGCCAACCGCGACGTGGTCGATACCGTGCTCGACCGGCTGAGCGCGCTCGGCGAGCGCATCAACCGCTGGCGCCGCAGCGAGCGGGGCGAGCGCGGCAACCGTCGCACGCTCCCTGCCCTGGTCGAGGCCGCGTTCGATCATTTGCGCGAGACGGTCAGCAAGCGCCTCGAAGGCGACGCCGACGACGAATCGCGGCTGGTCGAAATCCTCGCCCGCGCCGCGACCGAGCTGCAGCAGCGCCGCTAAACTACGTACCGGCCGCCGCCTCGGGCGTTTGAATATGCTCGGGGCGGACGCCGATGCCGAGGAGCCGCGCCGGGATGCGCTGCAGCACCGGGAAAATGCCGAGCAGCTTGAAAATAAGCGCCGGCTTCGGCCGCTCATTGGCCTTGAGCACGCGGCTGACGACCTGCTTCTGGGCCGTCAGCTGCAGCCATTGGGTGAAGCGCACCGCGAGCGTACGGCGTTCCTGGATGGCGTGAAGATCGGCATCGCTCACCTGCCCGGCCAGCAGCGGCCCGGCGAGCCGGTTGGCGGCGGCCACCGCGTCCTGGACCGCGACGTTCACCCCGACGCCGCCGATCGGCGACATCGCGTGCGCGGAATTGCCGATGCAGATCAGCCCCGGCCGCCACCATTTACGCAGGCGATCGACCGTCACGGTCAACAGCTTGATGTCGTCGAAACTTTGCAGCTCGCCGATGCGGTCGGCGAGAAACGGCGACATCCACGCCACGTCGCGGCGAAAGGCATCGAGCCCCCTCGCCTTCACCTCTTCGATACCGCCCTTCGGAATGACGAAGGCGCACTGCCAGTAATCGCCGCGGTCGAGCATGACCATCATCTTGCCGGCTTCGATGTGGCCAAAAGTTTCGCTGTCGTCGGTGGCTTTACGCGAAATGCGAAACCACAACACGTCCATCGGCGCGCCGTAATCGTCGCTGACGAAGCCGGCCTTGTCGCGCACGGTCGAATGCCGGCCGTCGCAGCCGACGGTGAGCGCGGCGCGGATCGAAAGCGTGCCGTCCGGCGTTTTGGCGCGCAGCCCGACGACGCGGCCACCCTCCTCGATCAGGTCGGTGGCTTCGGTATTCATGTGCAAATGGAAGCTTGGGTAACGCTTGCCGTGCGCGGCCAAAAAATTGAGAAAGTCCCATTGCGGCATCAACGCCACGAATTTGCAGTGCGTCGGCAGGTGGGTGAAATCGGCCATCGGCACGCGCTCGTCGCCGACCTGGGCGCTGAGCCGTTCGATCTTCTGGTGCGGCACTTTGAGGAACGCGTCGAGCAGGCCGACCTCGTACATCAGTTCGAGCGTCGACGGATGCACGGTGTCGCCGCGGAAGTCGCGGAAAAAATCCGCGTGCTTTTCCAGCACCGCGACATCGACGCCGGCGCGAGCGAGGAGAAAGCCGAGCATCATGCCAGCCGGGCCGCCGCCGGCGATGGCGCAGGTGGTTGTGAGCGATGTATCGGGCATGGCGAATACGCCTCCCGTTGTTACGAGCAGGTTATCTCCCAAGGCCGAGAAAGCGTCCTTGATCGCATGGACAGCACTGTGTTCGTGGTGATGGTTTCGTCAAGGGTCCATGACCGCCGGAGGCGGCGGCGCTTCGCGCCGCCCTTGACGAAACCATCACCACGAACAAGCAGCATCCATGCGATCAAGGCCGCGACCCGCTCAGCGTAGAGGATTTGGATCCAAGCTTGCGGCGCGGATCGAGAAGGTTCAATCTTCCGCCGCTACCTGACCTGAACCGCCCCGGCCGCCGAGCGGTTCCAAGATCGTCTCGCACTTTGCAGGAAGCCCCCCATGTTTGCCAAGATCAACCACGTCGCCATCGTCAGCGAGAACTATGCGAAGTCGGCGCTATTCTATCAGGCCGTGTTCGGCATGCGCACCTCGGACAAGACGCAAACGAGCCGCGCCCAGACCGTCGGCGACGGCTATGTCGGCCTCAACATCAATCCGCGGCGCGCCGGGCGTTCGGCCGGCCTCGATCATTTCGGCATCGAAGTCGAGGATGCCGAAACCGCGTTCGAACGCATGCGGCGCAAATATCCGACGGTGAAATGGCTGCAGCGGCCCTCCAACCGCCCGTTCGCCGGGGTCTCGACCCACGATCCCGACGGCAACATGTTCGACATTTCGCAAAAGACCATGACCAATCGCACCTCGATCTATCGCGACCAGGAGGGCAACGGCGCGATCAATGCCCGCCACATCGATCATGTGGCGCTGCGCACCATGCGGCCCGAGGCGATGGCCGAATTCTATCGCGACGTGTTCGAGCTCGCGCCGTCGAACAAGGGCGGCGGCGCCGGCAACCGCAACCATTACCTGACCGACGGGCACGTGACGCTGGTCATCATGCCCTGGGACATCACCGACTACGACGGCACCGGCATCATCACCGCCGGCATGGACCATATCGGCTTCAAGGTCGAAAGCGTCGAGACGCTCAAGGACGACGTCGAGCGTATCGCCGCCAATAATCCGCTATTGGCGCCCGCCCCGGTCGGCACCGGCGACGAAGGCAAGAAATTGCTCGAATTGTTTCGCCGCTCCTGCCCGCTCGGCCAGCACCATTTGGCCGATTGCGACGGTGTTTTGATCGACGTCGCGGCCGACTAGATTCTGAGAATGACGCCGCCGGTCACGCGGCGATCGCCGGGTCGACCCGCTTAATGGCTCGCGTGAGCGCGTCGAAGCAGCGCGGATCGACCGCGGTGCCGACCATTTCCGCCATGACCGCCAGCGCCTTCTCGACCGGCATCGCGGCGCGATATGGCCGGTCCGCGGTGAGCGCATCGAAAATATCCGCGGTAGTGACGATGCGGATTTCGAGCGGAATTTGCTCGCCCGTTAGCCCGCGCGGATAGCCCTTGCCGTCCAGCCGCTCGTGATGACCGCCGGCGACGGCCGCAAGATCCTCGAACGCGGCGATCCGCGACAGGATCGTCTCGCCGAGCGTCGTGTGCCGTTTCATCGCCACCCATTCGTCGTCGTCGAGCTTGCCCGGCTTATCCAGGATCGTATTGCTGACGCCGAGCTTGCCGATGTCGTGCAACAGCGCCGCGCGCTTGAGCCAGCGCCGCCGCGCGGGCGCCAGTTCCAGTTGCTCCGCGGCCAAATCGGCGAACAGCGTCACGCGCTCGCTGTGGCCGCTGGTATAGGGGCTTTTGGAGTTGATCACCTGCGCGAAAGCAGCCGCGATATCGTCGAGATAATCCTCGTCGACGAAGGCGCGTTGCTGCGCCGGCTCCAGCGCAAAAATGGCGGTCTGCAAATCGTCCGAGCGGAGCATCCGCCAGAATTCTTCGTCCGCCGCGACCCGCTCGAACGCCGCCATCAACGCCGGGTCGAACCATGTTCCGCCGCGATGACGGATTTCGCGCTTGGCGGCCTCGATGCCGTTCGCGGTGTGGAACACGTCGACGATCTGCGCGATCAACGAGATGCGCGAGTAGATCGGAATCTCCTCACCTTTGAGGCCGGCCGGCATGCCGCCGCCATCCCAGTGCTCGTCGAAGCTGCGGATCGCGCCGATGACGTTGTCCGAGAATCGCATTTTGCGCGCGATCTCCGCGCCGCGATCGCAGCGCGTCTCCATCAATTCCTGCGCGATCTGCCCGCCGTTCTGAAACACGTGCACCAGCGCGCGAAACCGCTCGGCAAGACCGGCGCTCATGCCGGTGTGCGAGAGCACGAAGCGCAGCACTTGCGGCAGGCTGCCATTGACGGTCATGAGATCGCGTTTGAAGGCGATGTCGTCCATCATGTAAATCTGGCAGATCCTTGCGGCATTGCTGCTGCAGCCGACGTCCTTCACCAGCATGGTGTAGTAAAGGTCCCACAGTTGCGATTGCGACAGGCCGATCGCGCGACCGATGTGGATCGCAACCCAGCAGCAGCGCACGCAGTGGCCTGCGGGCTGACCCTCGACCATATCGAGCGCGTAGCTGAGCGCGCCGAGGAGTTCGGCAAGCCGAATGACCGGCCGGTGTGCCGCTTTTTCGAGCTTTTCCGCCATTGTGGGCAAATTCCGGAAAGCTCCCGGAGCGAGAATCCGGGCGTTGCAGGTGGTTCAGGATTACCCAAATAAGTTAACAATGGGGGGGTTGCGATCGATAAAGCCCGCCATACCGCTGCCTGTCGGCGCGTCGCCGAAAGCCACGGAAAGAGCCCGCCGCCCCTCACATTTCTGCCGCAAGGCGGGTGCTACAAGGTTGCAGTGCGCCGCCCAAAGCCCATGCGTCTTCTCATCCTCCTGGCCGTCCTGATCTCGTTTGCGCCCGACGACGTGGCATTCGCCCAGCTGTCGGGCACCGGCGATTATCACATCGTCTGGGAGGTGAAGAACCGTTTTCGCCTGTTCCGCCGCGAGGCCGATTTCCTGCGCCAGGTCGCGGCGAGCCGCGGCGACGGCGTGCTCGCCACCGAGCAGCGGCTGGAGCGCGATACCGAGGGGCTCGGCTGGGCCAAGGACGTGGTCGGCAATCTCTGCGTCGACAAGTTCGGCGACCTGATGCAGACCTGCGACCGCGACGGCGAAAAAGAGAATTACCTCAGCCCCCGCGATCACCGCATCGGCGTCGTCGTGTCCGGCGACACGCCGCCGGGCGCGGTCTGTTCTTGGACCTTCGATTCCGGCCAGGGACAGTTGCGCCAGAACGAGGCGCCGTGCGAAGGCGAAATCATCCTGCGGGTGCCGTACGGGCGCATCACCGTCGCCACCGTCGACATCCCGCTCGGCGACGGCACCGCGCAGCGCGTGGTCTCCGAGATCGCGGTGCGCGACGTGCTGATCGCCGGCCTGGGCGATTCCATCGCCGCCGGCGAAGGCAATCCCGACAAGGCTGTCGAGCTCGACGGCACGTTCTGCTTCAAGCGCTTCCTGCACGGCAGCACCGGCGGCCAGTATTTCCGGCCCGGCCGCGCCGGCTATGGCGATGATCGGTCTTGTGAGAACGGGCCTTCGACGCCGGTCGCGGCCAAAGATTGGGCGCGTCACGGCGCCCGCTGGATGAGCCCGGGCTGTCACCGCTCGCTCTACAGCTATCAGCTGCGCACCGCGCTGGCGCTGGCGGTCGAGCAGCCGCATCTCGCGGTGACCTTCCTGCCGTTGGCCTGCACCGGAGCGAGCATCGCGGCCGGCATGTTCGGCAGTCAGATGGCCGACGATTGTCCGTGGGTGCTCGGCGTCGAGAATTGCTCGGGGACGTCGCCGGCGCAATTCGGCATTCTCAAGGATCTGTTGGCCGCGGCGCGCAAGCAGAATCCGCTGCGCGCGCTCGATATGGTCTTGCTCACGGTCGGCGCCAACGACGTGAATTTCGCCGGCCTCGTCGCCAATGTCATCGTCGACGGCACCACCGAGCGGGTGCTGCTGCGCCAGGGCGGCTCCATCGCCAGCGCGCAAGACACCCAAAAACTTCTCGACGGCGACTTGCCCGACGCGTTTGCGCAATTGCGCACCACGCTCAAGCCGCTGGTCGGCGGCAATCTCGCGCGCGTCGTCTATGTCTCTTATGGCAATCCGGCGATGCAGGCGGCGAACCAGCCTTGTCCGGGCGGGCGCGACGGCCTCGACGTGCATCCGGGCTTCGGCGCCGATGCCGAGCGGCTGCGCGCCGCGGCCGCCTTCGTCGACACCAAATTTTTGCCGAAGATCAAAATGCTGGCGACCTGCGACGGCGACAAGAATTGCCACGATCCGCTGACCGACCGCATGACCTTTACCGACGCCCATCAGGCGGCCTTCGCCCAGCACGGCATGTGCGTGCACGCGCCGAGCGATCCGGACTTCGACCGCGCCTGTTTTTCGATGGCCGGCACCAGCTTTGAAGCCGATCTCGCCAAGGCGGCCGACGATCCGATGACGTGCGGGCGGGCGGCCAGCGATTACCGGCCATATGCGTCGCGGGCGCGCTGGATCAGGACCGCCAACGACAGCTATTTCACCGCCATGACCTATCCCGAAGGCATGCCGGCGATGTTGAAGCCGAGCGACATCCATGACGCGATCTGGGGCGTGCTCAGCGCCGTCTATGGCGGCGCCGTGCATCCGACCGCCGAAGGCTATGCGGCGATGGCGGATGCGGCACTGCCAGCGGCGCGCGGCGTGCTCGGCTTGGCGGCGCCGCCGGTGATACGCGCCGAGCCGCTGCCGCCGCCGCCGACCACGCCGCCGACCGGTCCGGCGCCCGCCGCCGCGGCAACGCCCGCGCCCGTGCGTTGATCAACGCGCATCAGCGCGCCAAGAACAGGCCGATCTCTTCGAAGAAGCGCTGCGTTGCCGGATCTTGTTCCAGCAAAACGTGATTGCTGCTCTGCAGCGCGACGAACTTCGCGCCCGGAATCTCGGCGGCCATCTGCCGTCCAAGTTCGAATGGGACCTGACCGTCGCCGCGCGCGTGCATCACCAGCGTTGGGATGCGAATCTGGGGCAGGAGCGCAACGACGTCGAACACTCCGGTCGCTTCGAAATAGCGCGCCGCAGATTCTGCCGAAGCGGTTTTCCGCTGCAGCTCGTTGAATGAATCGATCTGCTCTTTGCTGGCGCCCGGCATCATATAGTTGGCGAACATTTGACGCATGGCGGGGTTATCGGCGCCCCACTCCGATCGCATCAATGTGACCAGTGCTTTGCGCTTTTCCCGTGCCTCCGGATCGCGCTTGGTCGCCCCCAGCGCAAAGCCGCCGCAGAGGATGAGGTGCGACACCCGATCGGGGTTGCGTATGGCGTAGGCAATCGAAACTGCGCAGCCCTGCGAGAGTCCCAACAGCGGGAAGCGATCGAGACCGGCCGCGTCGACCACCGTCGCGAGGTCGTTGACCCAGGCATCCAAGGACAGATCGGCGACGTCCCAGTCGGACAGCCCGGTGCCGCGCGGATCATAACGGATCAGCCTGTTGTTGCGTGACAGCCCGTGAAAAAAATGATGCCAAACCGGGCTATCCCAATCGTATTCAAGATGATTGAGCCAGTTGCCGGTTTTAACCAGTGGCGGACCATCTCCGCTGATCGCATAGGCAAGTCGCACGCCGTCGGCCGTGCGGCAGTAGCGAATTTCCTGCCGCTCGTCGGACGTTGCCAAGCCATCGCCCTGGACGGCAAAGACCTCGATCGGCTCAGGTATGTTTTTGAGATTTTGCGGTCCGAGACTGCGATAGCCAAGGGCGACTTTCTTCTGCACCTGATCGTAGGCCTGACGGGAGATGCAAATGCCGCCGTGCTGCGCGATGCCTTCGAGGCGGGCGGCAATATTGACGCCATCGCCGTACAGGTCGTCGTCTTCGACGATGACGTCGCCGAGATGGACACCGATACGAAACGCCATCTGGCGGTGGCCCGGCGAACCGGCATTGCGCGCCGCCATGGCCCGCTGGATTTCAGCGGCACAAGAGACACCTTCGACGACGCTGGAGAATTCCGCGAGCAGACCGTCGCCCATCAATTTCACGATGCGACCGCGGTGCTTCACGATCGCCGGATCCAGCACCTCGGCACGGTGCTTCTGCAGCAAGGCGAACGCACCCGGCTCATCCTCGCGCATCATGCGGCTGTAGCCGACGGCATCGGCAGCCAAGATCGCGGCCAACCTGCGTTCCACGACAACCCGCCCCTGGTTCCACGGACCAGACGCAAGCTTATCAGCGGCACACGCCAATTCCGAGTGGATGCAGTGACGCGGACGCGATCCACCGGGAATGGCGCAATCGCGTCAGCGCGGCGTCGGCGCGACGCCGAGCTTCTTCTGCAGGCTCGACGACGACGTGGTGTATTGAAACACCAAACGCTTGTCCGGATAGATGTAGTGGTAGGCCTTTTGCGCCATCAGCGCGCCTTCATGGAACCCGGACAGGATCAGCTTGAGCTTGCCGGGATACCAGTTGATGTCGCCGATGGCGAAAATGCCCGGCATGCTGGTTTCAAAACTCTCGGTATCGACCGGAATGTATTCGTTGTTCTTCAGCTCGAATCCCCAATCGGAGACCGGGCCGAGCTTCATGGTCAGGCCGAAGAACGGCAGCATGACGTCGCAATCGACGTCGACCATGGTGCCGTCGGTCTTCTTGACGATGGCTTTTTCGATTTTGCCGTCGCTGCCGACAAGCGAAGTGACCTGGCCGACCACCAGATCGACGTTGCCCTCCTCAACGAGCGCCATCATCTTGTTGACGGAAGCCGGCGCGGCGCGGAACTCGTTACGCCGATGACAGAGTGTCAGCTTGCTGGCCACTGACTGGAGATTGAGCGTCCAGTCGAGCGCGCTGTCGCCACCGCCGACGATGAGCACGCGCTTGTCGCGAAAGTTCTCCATCTTGCGCACCGCGTAGTGCACGGTATTGCCTTCGTACGGCTCGATGCCGGGGATCGGCGGGCGCTTCGGCTGGAACGAGCCGCCGCCGGCGGCGATGACGACGACCTTGCTCTCGAACACCTTGCCCTGGTCGGTGGTCACGCGGAACAGCGGGTCACCGATCTTCTCGACCTTCTCGACCATTTCGTTCAGGTGGAATTGCGCGTTGAAGTTCTTGATCTGCAGCAGCAGCGCATCGACCAGACCCTGCGCGCTGGTATAGGGCACGCCGGGAATGTCGTAGATCGGCTTCTCGGGATAAAGCTCCGCGCACTGGCCGCCGATCTTGTCGAGAATGTCGATGAGATGGCATTTCATATCGAGCAGGCCCAGCTCGAAGACGGCGAAGAGGCCGACCGGCCCCGCGCCGATAATGACAACGTCGGTTTTGACAGGTTCGCTCATGTCGTATGCGTGCTCGTCTCTAATGGCTGTGTTTGCTGATGCGGGGAGTGTCTAGCGTGCCGGCTGCGGCAGGGAAAGAGGATGGAAGTGGCGTTCTTGCCGCGCTTTGCCGGATTTCGTTCTAGCAATGCTGGGATTCGTGCCAACTATGCATTTTGTGAAAGCTAGGCTTGCCGCTCCGGCGTGTGCACGCTCAAACCGTCGAGTTCCTCGCTCACCTTGATCTGGCACGACAGCCGCGAACTCGGCTTCACCTCATAGGCGAAATCGAGCATGTCCTCTTCCATCGGCGACGGCTCGCCGACCTTCTCGCGCCAGCCGTCGTCGATATAGACGTGGCAGGTCGAGCAGGCGCAGGCGCCGCCGCATTCGGCCTCGATGCCGGGAACGCCGTTCTTGATCGCCGTCTCCATGACGGTCGAGCCGACCTCGCCTTCGACGGTGCGCGCCGTACCGGCGGTATCGATGAACGTGATTTTGACCATGGCGGAATGACGAACCGAAGGCGGGAAGCAGAACTCGGAGACGGCAGAGACTAAAGAGCAGCCGGCGGACCGCCCCTATCTATTGGTTTGCGCGGACCGGCGCCAGTACGGGGGAATGAGTGGCGTCAGTCTTTCCCCAAGGTCAATGGCCGCGTAAATCATCGCCCAGACGGGCGGCGATCGCGGCGCTCGCCTCCACCGTCGCGCTTTTGAGCTCCTCCACCGCCTCGTCCAGCGCCGCCGCGCCGGATTTGCCGGTGGCGACGCGTTCCAGGTGCTCCGCGGCCCGCGCCACCCGCCAGGCGCCGATGCCGCGCGCCGAGCCAATCAGCGTATGGGCGGCGGCCGCGGCCAGCGCCGGCTCGGCGCCAGCGATGCGCTCGAGCATGATCACGGTCTGGCGGACGAAGATTTCCAGGACTTCCCGCTCCAAGCGGCGGTCGCCCAAGGTCATGCGACCGAGGTGGTCGTCGTCGATGACGGCGCGCTGCCGGTCCGAAGCGGCCGAAGCGCTTGCTGCGGTCATGGCGGTCATAACGGCCTCCCGTCGGCCCGATCTTTCTCATTGCGCGCGATTCTGCACGCGAAACCACGAAAGCGGGATGAATCCGGGCGCTCGTTTCGCTCGGCTGGTAAGCAATGTCTTACCGCCCGGACTGGACCGCATGCGCCGGGCAAAAGTCTGCGGGCTCGACCTAAGGGCGGGATTTGGGTGAATTGCCCCGCTATTGGCCGCAAGCCTGCCCCATTGTTGGCACCAGAATGCCAAGTCCGGTCGGCGCGGACCGCAAACTGCGGGCATGGTGATCAAAGCGTTAACGATGATTAAAGGGACGTTACCGCTCCCCGTTTTATTCGATCCGCCAGACCGATAGGATAGGCAATGGCACTATGACTTGAGGGCTGGGGAGCCCCAGGAGTGCCGATGAGGATCGAAACGATCACGCGCTCGTGGCGCGGCCCGGTTTGTTTGGGCCGTCCTAGTCCGGCGTAACACGCGAGGCGACGACCGATGGCCAATTACCCGAAGAAGTTGATGGATCCGACGGAGGCAGCCCTCTCCGCGATCCAGGAAGCCCTCAACGTCAGGGACGACGAGGAGCAGCAGGCACCGCCGCCGGAGGACCACGAGATTCCGCTGGCGGGTTCCGTCGACGCCTTGCCGCAGACCGAGCCGGCGACGCCCGCTTTCGACGAAGCCATCGATCTCGACGACATTGACACCCGCGGCCATGACACCCGCGACCATGACACCCGCAGCCATGACATGCGCGGCCCCCTCGCCGCCGAGCCGCAGCCGTTTCGCGCCGCCAATGACGACCAGCAGTCGATCGGCCGCATCCTGCGCGCGCTGCAGGACCGTCCGGCCCGGACCTCGTATTACGTCGCCGCCTTGTTCTCCGCCGCCTGGGTCGTCGGCTGCCTGGCTCTGTCGTGGGCGTATCTGGCCGATTTCAACGCCGCGCTCGGCCCCGGCCATTCGCCCGCCGCCGCCATGATCGGCCTTGGCGCCGCGGCGCTGTTGCCCATCATCTTCTTCTTCGGCATCGCGCATATGGCCTGGCGCTCCCAGGAATTGCGCCTGATCACGCAATCGATGGCGCAGGTCGCGCTGCGGCTTGCCGAGCCCGAGAGCGTGGCCCGGGATTCCATCGTCACCGTCGGCCAGGCGATCCGCCGCGAAGTCGCGGCCATGGGCGACGGCGTCGAGCGGGCACTGGCCCGCGCCGGCGAGCTCGAAACCCTGGTGCAGAACGAAGTCGCCGCTCTCGAGCGCACCTATAGCGACAACGAAGTGCGTATCCGCGGCCTGCTCCAGGACCTCGCCAACCAGCGCGACACCTTGGTCGGCCAGGCCGAGCAAGTGCGCTCGGCCATCAACAACGTGCACATCGACCTGACCCAGGATCTGTCCACCATCAGCGACCTGGTCGGCCAGCAGGTCAATGAGGCGGCGCAGCGCATCACCCATTCGCTCGCCGAGCGGGGCGAGCACATCACCTTGGCGCTGGGTCAGGTCGGCGACGGCATGATCGAGCAGCTGAGCGTGCGCGGCAACGATCTTCTGGTGCGGCTGGAAAACGCCAGCGAAGAATCATCGCGCGCGATTACCACGGCGAGCGAAGAGACGTCGCGCGCGATTTCCATGGCGAGCGACCAGCTCACCTCCAATTTGAACTTCAAGACCGACCACGTCGGCGAGGATTTCGCCGAGATCGTGTCCGGGCTCGAAGATATGATGACGGCACGGCTCGAGCGAGTCACTGAAGGTTTTTCGGAGAAATCGCTGGCGATCGTCGACCTGATGATCGGCCGTTCGCAAGAGGTCGCCGATCTCGTCGCCGGACGCGCGCAAGAGCTGAGCGACGCCATCATCGATACGTCGAGCCAATTGGCCGAGACCATCGCGACGCGCGCCGACGAGGTCAATTCGACGCTCAAGGCATCCGGCGAGTCGCTCATCCTCGATCTGAGCCTGCGCGGCGGCGACGTCGCCAAAAAGCTCGAAGAGACCGGCGAACGCATCACCGAGACGCTGACCTCGCGCAGCGCCACCGTGAACGACACGCTGCGCGAGAGCGTCGAGCAATTCGTCGACACTGTTGCGACGCGCGGCGACGCCATGAGGGAGATGCTGTCGACGCGGCTTGCCGCGTTCGAGGAAGTGTTCGGCCATTCCGGCGCCGAGCTCGGCGAGAAGATCTCGCGCGATTCCGCGACGCTGGGCAACCTCATCACCCGGCATCTCGCCGAGTTCGACCGCACCGTGAAGACCTACGGCTCCGAGCTGGTCGAACGGCTCGGCGCGCGCACCCAGGACGTCTCCGAATCGATGCGCGGTTACGTCGAGAGCTTTGACAATCGCGTCACCACCAAAGCCAACGAGGTCACCACCGCGCTCGACCAGCGGCTGGTGCGCTTCCAGGAAGCGCTCGACGGCCGCACCCAGACGCTGACCGATGCGCTGTCCGGCCGGGTCATGGACATCGCCAAAACGCTTGCCGAGGGCGGCAAGGAGGTGGTCACCGCGCTCGATCGCCGCATCACCGACGTCACCACGTTGATCGATACGCGCGCGGCGAACCTGTCCGACGCGGTCGGCACCCGCATCGCCAATATCGACAAGACGCTGGGTACCCGCGCCGTCGAAGTCGCCAATACGCTCGACGGCCGCATCGGCCAGCTCGAGCATCTGCTCATCGGCCGCGCCGAAGCGGTCACGCAGCAGCTGGAAGTGCGCAGCCGCGCCGCCGGCGACCTGCTCAGCACCCGCGTCAAGGAGCTGTCCGAAGCCATCAAGGTCAATACCGGCAACGCCGAACGGGCCCTGGTCCAGCTTTCCACCAACACCACCGACGCGCTCGGCAAGAGCACTGCGGCAAGTCTCACCGCGGTGGAAAGCCTCAACCGCAGCGCCATCACGCTCAGCGACACCATCGGCAAGAGCGCGGCGGCCGCCAACGAAACGCTCGGCAAGAGCACGGCAACGGCCAGCGACGCCATCACCAAGAGCACCTCGGCAGTCGCCGCGGCCATCATCAACAGCACAACCGCGGCCAGCGACGAGCTGACCCGCAAGGCCGCGGCGGTCAGCGCGGCCATCACCGGCAGCACGACCGCGGCCGGCGACGAACTCACCAAGAAGGTCGCGGCGGTCAGCGCGGCCATCAGCAACAGCACGACCACGGCCGGCGACGAAATCACCAAGAAGGTCGCGGCGGCCAGCGCTGCCATCACCGGCAGCACGACCACGGCCGGCGACGAACTCACCAAGAAGGCCGCGGCAGTGACTGCGGCTATCAGCAGCAGCACGACCGCGGCCAGTAACGAACTCGGCAACAAGGCTGCGGCGGCCAGCGATGCGCTCAGCAGAAGCGCTGCGGCGGCCGGCGACGCACTGAGCAGGAGCGCCGCGGCAGCCAGTACCGCGATCGCCAAGAGCACCACGACGGCCGACGAGGCCATCGGCAGGACCGCCGCGACCGCCAGCGAGACAATCGGCAGGACCATTGAGGCCGCGAGCGAGACAATCGGCAAGACCACTGCGGACGCCGACGAAGCCATCGGCAGGACCGCCGCGACCGCCAGCGAGACGATCAGCAAGACCACCGCGGCCGCGACCGATCTCATCGCCCAGACCGCCACCACCACGGCCGATCTCATCACCCAGACCGCCACCACCACGACCGAATCGATCGGCCGCAGCGCCAGCGAAGCCGAGCGCCTCCTGGTCGGAGCCAGCACCGTGGTGTCGCGCGACATCCTCGGCAAGGCCGACGAGTTCAACAGCGCCGCCGCGCTCCGGCTCGGCGAAATGACCCGCCTGCTCGACGAGAAGTCGAACGGGCTCATCACGGCGCTGACCGGCAAGGGCCAGGAATTCGCCGGCGAAGTCAGCCGCGTCACCGACCATGCGGTGAAGTCGATCGAGGCCAAGAGCTTCGTCTTCACGCAGACGATGATGGACAACAGCGAGGAGATCGCCCGCCTCATCAACGAAGCGAGCCAGAACGCCACGTCGGCGATGACGCGCACCCTCGGCCAGCTCCAGGAAGGCGCCGAAGGCGTCACCGAAGGCGCCAAGACTTCGGTGGCGCGCACGCTCGCCGACCTGCACAGCGCCACCCGCGCCGCGGTCGAGGAATCCAAGCAGACCGCGGCGGCCACGGTCGCCGACATGCTGGAAACCCACGGCATGTTGCGCTCCGATTCCACCGCTTTGTTCGAGCGCCTGCGCGAAGCCAATATCCTGCTGCAGGAAGTCTTGAGCGGTGCGCACGAGAACATGAATTCGATCGAGCACACCATGGCGTCGCGGGTGTCCGAATTCGTCGGCGCCATGAACGAGCTCAGCAACAAGAGCGGCGCGACGACCGCCAAGGTGGAACAGCACCTCGGCTCCTTCAACACCGTCACGGCCAAGGTGCTGCGCGATCTCAGCGAGCTGTCGACGCAGTTCGCCACCCAGGGGCGCTCGCTCGCCGAAGCGGTCCAGCTTCTGGAAATGAGCAACCGCCGCTCCGAGGAGACGGTTTCCAGCCGCCAAGCCACCATCGAGACGCTGGTTACGACGCTGGATGCGCGGTCCGACGATTTCGAGCAACGGCTGCAGCGGTTCTCCGGCCTGCTCGACGAATTGCTCGATGCCGCGACCACGCGCACCCGCGAGATCGCAAGCCTCATTGCCGAGACCTCAAACGACAGCGTGCGCACGATCGAGCAGCAATACGACCTGGTGCGCAGCCAGGCCGAGGAAGAGCGCAAGCGCACCAGCGAGACCTTCAACGCGGTCTACGAAGAGGTCTCTACCGAAGCGCAGGCCATGTTCAGCCAGTCCGCCGAGCGCTTCACCATCATCATGCAGGGCATGAAGCAGATGGCTGCGGAAATGCAGCAGGAGCTCGAGACCACGCGCGGCGAATTGCGCCGTGGCGTCCTCGAACTGCCGCAGGAGACCGCCGAGAGCACGGCGCAAATGCGCCGCGTCATCGTCGACCAGATCGAGGCGCTCGCCGAGCTCAATCGCATCGTCGCCCGTCACGGTCGCGCGCTCGATGCCGCCGAGCCGGTACGGCGCGAGGCGGAAGCCGCCTACGCCACCGGCGGCGGCCGCGCCCAGGTGCGGCCGATCCGGCCCGACATCAGCCCGCCGCCACCGCCGCCGCCCGCGCCGCCGCCGCAACAGCCGGCGGGCCTGCGCGACATCACCGGCGCGCCGGCGCGCCGGCCGGACCGGGCTGAACGGCCCGAGCGGGCTGAGCGGCCCGAGCCGCGCCCGCAAAGCCCGGCGCCGGGCAACAACGCCGCCCGCAACAACGGCGGCTGGCTCTCCGACCTGCTCACGCGCGCGTCGCGCGACGACGAGCCGCCGGCCGCAGGCCCGCCGCAGCGCGAGCCGGCGCGAAGCGAAGAGCGCGCCCCGCGCGATGCGGTGGACTCGCTCGACACGCTCTCGGTCGACATCGCGCGCATGATCGACCACGAAGCGGCCGCCGAACTGTGGGAACGCTACCGGCGCGGCGAGCGCGGCATCTTCTCGCGCCGCCTCTACACGCTGCAGGGCCAGAAGGCGTTCGACGAAATTCGCAACAAATATCGTTCGGATCCCGAATTCCGGCAGACCGTGGAACACTATATCCACGAGTTCGAACGGCTCCTCGACGACGCCTCGCGCGGCGACCGCGGGCCCGCCATGGTGCGCAACTACCTGACGTCGGACACCGGTAAGGTCTACACCATGCTGGCGCACGCCGCCGGGCGGTTCGATCAGTAACGGGGCAGCCTGCGCATTGCTGTGCGCAGGTCACCCTGCACCGCCGGGATTTCGCCGACGCCCTTGCTCGTGACGCAATCGCGGCGTTACGGTTGGCCTTATGGATGCGACCGTATCGCTGCCTACCGCGGCCGACGTCGATGACGCCGCGCTCAGGCTTGCCGGCGTGGCCCTGCACACCCCGCTTTTGACCTCGGCCACGCTCGACGCCATGACCGGCGGGCGGATTTTCCTCAAAGCCGAGACCTTGCAGCGCACCGGCTCGTTCAAGTTCCGCGGCGCCTATAACAGGCTCGCCGCCATCCCGCCGGAACAGCGCGCGGGCGGCGTCGTGGCGTTCTCGTCGGGCAATCACGCCCAGGGCGTCGCCGCGGCGGCGCGGCTCCTCGGCATGCCCTGCGTGATCGTGATGCCGCATGATGCGCCGCGGGCGAAACGCGAGCGCACGGCAGCGCTCGGCGCCGAAGTCGTGCTCTATGATCGCGCCCGCGACGATCGTGAAGCCATCGCCGCGGATATCGCGGCGCGTCGCGGCGCGGTTCTGGTGCCGCCCTATGATGACGCCCTGATCATCGCCGGCCAGGGCACCGCCGGCCGCGAGATCGTCGAAGATTTGGGCGCGCTCGGCCTCCTTCCCGACGTCGTCGTGGTCACCGCGTCCGGCGGCGGGTTGACCGCCGGAATTGCGCTCGCGGTCAAGGCGCGGGTGCCGAAGGCCGCGGTCTACACCGCCGAGCCGCAGGATTTCGACGACCACGCGCGTTCGTTCCGCAGCGGCCGGCGCGAGCAGAATGCCGCTTTGACCGGCACCATCTGCGACGCGCTGATGGCGCGCACGCCGGGCAAGCTGACCTTCGCGATCAATCGCGCGCTGGTCGATGCCGGCGTCGTGGCCAGCGACCAGGAGGTCGCCGCCGCCGTCGCTTTTGCGTTCGCGGAATTGAAGCTCGTGGTCGAACCGGGCGGCGCGGTGGCGCTCGCGGCTTTGATGACCGGTAAGATCGACGTGCGCGACAAAGTCGCCGTCGCCGTTCTATCCGGCGGCAACGTCGACCCCGACCTGTTCTCCAGGCTGGTCGCCTAGCCTTCCGTTCTCAGACGCGCGAAAGTCGGAGCCGGGTTCCGATTGAATCAAAACCGGGCTCCTGCTTGTTGTTTGAGCAAGCCTACGCGCCCGAGCCCGGTATGAAGCAACGGATCTGGGTCACGCCATTGTTGTCCTGATACGGCCATACCACCGCCGGCCCGAACTTGTTGGGCTCGGTCACCACCGCCGCATCGGGCACGACGACCCATTGGCCGTTGATGCGCACCCGATAGCTTGCGCCTTGCGTGTCCCAATCGACGTCTTCGACGCTGACGCCGTCGGCAAACGAGCAGCACAGCCCCTTGCCGCTGGCGAGCCTGTCGAACCAGGCTTTCAGTGGCGAATTGGCGAAGCGGCCGTCGTCATGTGCGGCCAGGTTTTTCGGAACGAACACAAGCACGCACAGCGTTACTGCAGCCAGAATCCGACCGGTAAGTGTGTGCATCGTGGCCTCCAAAAGATCATCTTGAGCGGACCACTAACGAGAAGGTTCCCGCAGACCTCGAGAGAGCAAGCACACGCAGCGTCGTTGTTGATCCGCCTCACCTCGTTTCAGGAAAGCAACTTCCGTGCCGTTCACCGAATTGTCATATTGAGGACGTGATTTGGTTAATAAAAAGTTAACGATGCCGACACAACGCGATTTTTTTGCGGCGCGCGTCGGCTAACTGAACAGCGCGATCAGCTCTTCCGCGCTCAAGTCGCGCACCGCCGCGAGCGGATCGCTGCCCGGCGGACGCGGAATGGCCCGCGCCGGCGGCGGCGGCACGACATGCGGCGGTTCCGCGGGCGGCTCTTCCGGCACCGGAGCATCCGCGGTGGCCGAAGCTGCCGTTTCGACAGGCGGGATTGGAACCGGCGCCGGCTCGAACAAGTCGTCGGGATCTTCTTGCGGACTTGGTAGCGGACTTGGTTGGGCACTTGGTTGCGGATTTGGCACGGGCTCAGTCGAAAAATTCTGCGCTGGTGCTTCGCTCGGCAGATCCTCGCTCAATGCTTGCGTGCTTGCAGTCTCTTCGCGTGCCGGCGCTTCGCTGGAAAAACTCGAGCTTGAAAAGAAATCATCCGAGGCCTGGCTCAACACCGCTTCGCTCAGCGATACGTCGGCCAATGCTTGTTGCGGCGGCGCGGTGTCGTTGTCGGCAATCCCGGCTTCCGTCGCTGTCTGTTGCGTCTCGTCGGCGGGCGGCAAAACGCCGTCGCTTGGCGCAATCTCGGCTTCGGGCACCGGCGCGCCCTGCCCGCTTTCCGGTTCCAGCGCCGGGGCCGCCTGGACGGGCTCGCTTGGCGCATCGGCAAGCGTCGGCAACGATGCCGCGAGTTCCGCGACGGCTTGCGCGAAAGTCGCGCCGTCGTTTGTCGCCAGCTCGAAAACCCCGGCGCCGGAGGTTGAAGCAGCGTTGTCTTCGGCAGGCTGAGACGCGCCGCGCGTGGCGCTCGAGAGCGCCGTCATCTCGCGCACGCGGCCGGCGAGCGCGCGCACCAGCTCGGCCGCTTCGCGGATGCCCGCTGCCGTCGATTCCGAGCGCATGGTGGCTGCGGAAATTTCGCGAATGGCGGCATCGAGCCCATCGCACAGCGTCGCTTCGACCGGGCGCTCGTGCAGCATGAAGGCGATGTCCAAGAGCCGCTCGATCGCGGCGGCGACGTCGGCTGTGGGCGTCGTGCCGGCGGCGAGCATGGCCTGGATACGATCGACGGCCGCGGCGATCTCCATGAGGTCGCCCGCGGCGTCGGCGTGCGGCGAACCTTCGCCGCGCAGCGTCGCCTCCATACGCGCGATGGCACTTACGATCGCGGTCGTATCGGCGTGGCGATTGCGATCGGCGTATTCGGCCAGGAAACGGCGGCCGCGGTCCGTCGCCATGAGCGCGGCAAGGACGGCATCGTAATCTGCCTCGTCCGGCAGGTCGGCCAATATCTGCGCCAAAGGGTCGTTGGGCATGGTTCTACCAAACAAGACCGACTCAACAGCACAACCGCAGACGGCGCAATCCGAAGGTCAGGGAATTACCCACAGGCTCGGCGGCTGCGCCTGCGGTTCAATCGATCCGCTAATCGATCTTGGCGCCGGCAAGTTTCACGATCGAGCCCCATTTCTGCGTCTGATCGGCCAGGAAGCTCTTGAAATCCTCCGGCGTGCCGATCTTGGCGATGGCGGAGAATTTCGCCAGGTTTTGCTGGGCGGCTTGCGATTTCAGGCCGTCGTTCACCGCCGCATTGAGCTGGTCGACGATCGGCCGCGGCGTGCCGGCCGGCGCCACCAGGCCGGTCCAGGCGTCGATGACGAAATCCGGATAGCCGCTTTCAACCAAAGTCGGCACGTCGGGCAGCGCCGGCCAACGCTCGCCGCGCGCGATGGCCAGCGCCCTCAGCTTGCCGGCCGCGATCAGCGGATAGAGCGTCACCAAGCCATCGATGGTGAATTGGGTCTGGCCGCCGAGCAGGTCGTTCACCGATTGCGCCGAGCCGGTATAGGGCACGTAGACCACGTCGATCTTGGCCTCGGTCTTGAACAGGGTCGAGAGCAGATGCGGCGGCGTGCCGAGGCCTGCGCCGTAATTGATCTTGCCGGGATTGGCCTTGGCATAAGCGACGAATTCGGCGATCGATTTTGCCGGCACGTCGTTGTTGACGACGAAGACGTGCGGCAATAGCGCCACCGTCGCGATCGGAACAAAGGCGTTGCGCGGATCGAGGCCGAGGCTCGAATAAAGCGCCGGCGCCACCGCGAGCGAGCCCGAGGAGCCGAACATCAGCGTATAGCCGTCCGGCGCCGCAGCGGCGACGTCCTTGGTGCCGATGGTCGAGCCGCCGCCGGGGCGATTCTCCACGACCACCTGGCCGACGCGGCTGGTCAATTCCTGCGCCGTCATCCGCGCCATGGTGTCGATCGGGCCGCCCGGCGGAAACGGCACGATCATCTTGATCGGCCGGTCGGGATATTTTTGCTGCGCGCTAACCGGCAAAGTGCTCGGCAATCCGATCGCGGCGCCGGCCATAGCTGAAAGAACGCTGCGCCTCGACGACATGACAATCCTCCCGGAATTTTCTTGAGCAGCTCTGTAGCCGCCGCACTGAACTTACACCAACCGGCCGCGCGCCCTTAGCCCCAAAGCGCCGCACCCGCCGGATAGGCCAGGCTGCCGTCGTAGCGCAGACCATCGGCGCGATCCTTGGCGAGCAGCAGCGGGCCGTCGAGATCGACCACACGCGCCCGCTGCGCGACCAGCATGGCCGGCGCCATCGCCAGCGACGTCGCCACCATGCAGCCGACCATGATGGCAAAACCGCGCTGTTCCGCCGCTGCCGCGAGCGCCAGGGCCTCGGTCAGGCCGCCGGTCTTATCGAGCTTGATGTTGACGGCGTCGTATTTGCCGGCGAGCGCATCGAGCGAGGCGCGGTCATGCACGCTCTCGTCGGCGCAGACCGGGATCGCGCGCTTGATGCGCGCGAGCGCCGCGTCTTGTCCTTCAGGGAGCGGCTGCTCGATCAAGGTGACGCCGGCATCGGCGCAGGCGGCGATGTTTTGCGCAAGATTATCGCCGGTCCAGCCCTCGTTGGCATCGACGATGAGCTCAGATCGCGGCGCGGCGCGACGCACCGCCGCTATCCGCTTACCGTCGTCGTCGCCGGAGCCGAGCTTGACCTTGAGCAAGGGCCGGCCGGCCGCCCGCTCCGCCGCTTCCGCCATGGCCGCCGGCGTAGCGAGCGAGATCGTATAGGCCGTGATCCGTGGCTGCGGCGCCACAAGGCCGGCCAATTCATGCACCGGGCGCGCGGCGGCCTTCGCGTTAACGTCCCAGTAAGCACAATCGAGTGCATTACGGGGTGCGCCTGCGGGCATCGCGCTTTGCAGGTCGGCGCGGCTGAGCCCGCGCTTCAGCGCCGGACGCAAAACTTCGATCGCCGCAACCACACCGTCCGGAGTTTCGCCATAACGTGCGTAGGGGACGGATTCGCCGCGGCCGCGGTGGGTCCCATCGCTTAATTCCGCCACCACCACGACCGCTTCGGTCTTGGTGCCGCGGCTGATGGTGAAGGCGCCGGCCAAGGGCCAGCGCTCGATCCGGACGGAGAGCTCCATGCAGGGAGCGAGTATGACCGCAGCCGGGCTCACCGCTCAAGGGACTTCCGCGTCGCTGGTCGCGACGTTCGACGGCAAAGGCTTAGGTCTGGTCGCGACCGGCGCCTGGATCGCCGAGCGCGCCGCGGAACTCGAGACAATCGTCGACGACGCGGCCCGGCGTTACCAGACGGCGCGCAGCATCGACATCGATCTCGCGAGACTCGACCGGCTCGACACGTTCGGCGCCTGGCTCATCGAGCGCCTCAACCGCGCGTTTACGGCACGCGGCGCCGCGACCCGCATCATCGGTCTCTCCGACAGCGATCGCGGCTTGATGGACGAGGTGCGGCTGGTGAACAAAACCGCCGGCCGCGATGCCGCAGCGGCAAACAGCATCCTGGTCGCGCTCGAGACAATCGGCCGCGCGGTGGCCGAGATCGGCGCGTCGCTGGTGCTGCTCGCGCACCTCCTCGGCGCGCTGACCATGGCGGTGCTCGGCACCATCGCGCATCCGGCACGGCTGCGGCTGACCTCGCTGGTGCATCATCTCGAAAAGGTCGGCTGGCGCGCGGTGCCGATCGTGGCGCTGAGCACGTTCCTGATCGGCGCCATCATCGCGCAGCAGGGCATTTTTCATTTCCGCACTTTTGGCGCCGAAGTCTATGTCGTCGACATGGTCGGCATTCTGGTGCTGCGCGAAGTCGGCGTGCTGATCGTCTGCGTGATGGTCGCCGGCCGCTCCGGCAGCGCCTACACCGCCGAGCTCGGCGCGATGAAAATGCGCGAGGAGATCGACGCGCTGCGCACCATGGGTTTTGACCCGGTCGAGGTTTTGGTGCTGCCGCGCATCGTCGCGCTCGTGATCGCGGTGCCGCTTCTCACCTTCATCGGCTCGATGGCGGCGCTCTACGGCGCCGGTCTGGTGTGCTGGCTCTACGGCGGCATGACGCCGGATATTTTCCTCGCCCGCTTGCGCGAGGCGATCTGGCTGCCGACTTTTGCCGCCGGCATGATCAAGGCGCCATTCATGGCGCTGGTGATCGGCCTCGTCGCCTGCGTCGAAGGCTTTGAAGTCGACGGCAGCGCCGCCTCGCTCGGGCTCAAAACCACGTCGTCGGTGGTCAAATCGATCTTCCTCGTCATCGTGCTCGACGGCTTCTTTGCCATGTTCTTCGCCGCGATCGGGATGTGAGCATGACGAGCAACACCGCCGTGATCAGCGTGCGCGATCTCGTCGTCGGCTTCGGCGAAACGCCCGTGCTCGACCGCGCCACACTCGACGTGTTCGAAGGCGAGATCTTAGGTTTCGTCGGCGGCTCGGGCGCCGGCAAGTCGGTGCTGATGCGCACCATCATCGGGCTGTTGCCCAAGAGGAACGGCCGCATCGAGGTATTCGGCAGCGACCTCGCGGCCGTCAACGACAATGAGCGGCGCGCGATCGAGCGGCGCTGGGGCGTGCTGTTCCAGCAGGGCGCGCTGTTCTCCTCGCTCACGGCGCTGCAAAACGTCCAGTTCCCGATCCGCGAATATCTCAAGCTCTCGCCGCGCCTGATCGAGGAGATCGCGCTGGCCAAACTGGAAATGGTCGGTCTCAACGCCAATGTGCGCGGCAAATATCCGTCCGAGTTGTCCGGTGGCATGGTCAAGCGCGTCGCGCTGGCCCGCGCGCTGGCGCTCGATCCCGACATCGTTTTCTTGGACGAGCCGACCTCGGGCCTCGATCCGATCGGCGCCGCCGAGTTCGACGCCTTGATCCGCACCTTGCAGCGCACGCTGGGTTTGAGCGTCTTCATGGTGACCCACGATCTCGACAGCCTGCACACGGTCTGCGACCGCATCGCAGTGCTGTCCGAAGGCCGCATCATCGCCACCGGCACGATCGAGACCATGCTGGCGTCCGAGCATCCCTGGCTGAAATCGTACTTCCGCGGCAAACGCGGCCGGCTGGTCCATCACTAAAAAGCGTAGAGGGTTTCATGGAGACCAAGGCCAACTACATCGCAACCGGCGCCTTCACGCTTGCCGTCATCGTCGGCGCGTTCGGCTTCATCTTCTGGTTCCAGAACACCGGCCGCAGCACCGCGCAGGCAACGTACCGCGTCGTGTTCGACGGCTCGGTGTCGGGGCTGCGCACCGGCGCCGCGGTGCTGTTCAACGGCATCCGCGTCGGTGAGGTCGCCGATCTCGCGCTCGATGCCGCCGACCCGCACAAGGTCGTGGCGGTGATCGCGCTCGCCCGCAACGTGCCGGTGCGCGCCGACACCAAAGTGGGCCTGCAGTTCCAAGGCCTCACCGGGCTTGCCGAAGTGTCGCTCGCCGGCGGCTCGGCCGACGCCGCGCCGCTCACCGCCGACGCCGCCACGCCGCCGACCCTTTATGCCGATGCCGGCGCGACCGCCGACGTGACGCAGCAGGCGCGCGACGTGCTCGCCCGCATCAACGGCCTGGTCGCCGACAACGAAACCGCGCTGCATCTGTCGCTGCGCAATATCGAGACCGTGACCTCGACCTTGGCCGACAATTCGGCGCGCCTCGACAAAGTGATGGAAGGCCTGCAAAACCTCGCCGGCGGCACCGACGGCAACGGCCAGATCGGCCGCGCCGCCGATTCGATCCGGCGTCTTGCCGATGACCTCGACAAGAACACCAACGACATTTCAGTCGGGCTGTCGCAGTTTTCCAATTCGGGGCTGAAGGAATTCCAGGCTTTTGCCACCGACGGCCGCCGCACTTTGGCCGAACTGAACAAGACGATCAAGAATATCGATCAGCACCCGAGCCGGCTGATTTTTGGGCATTGATAGGTTTGGTGGCTACGCCGCAATCTCGGCGTCGTCGTCGAACGGTACGACGCCCGAATCCGGCAACGGCCGCGATGCGCCTTCGTGATCGGCCCAGTGGATGATCTCGAACCGGCCGTCCTCGTGCTCGACCAGCGCGGTGCAGCTTTCCACCCAGTCGCCGCAGTTCATGTAGCGGATGCCGAAATCGTCGTGCATCACCGCGTGATGGATGTGGCCGCAGATCACGCCGTCGACCTTGTGGCGATGGGCTTCGGCGGACAGCGTCTGCTCGAAGGCGCCGATGTAATTCACCGCGTTCTTGACCTTGTGCTTGGCCCATTGCGACAGCGACCAGTAGCGAAAGCCCAGCCGGCGGCGCACGGCGTTGAAATAGCGGTTGACCAGGATGGCGAAGTCGTAGGCTGTGTCGCCTAAGAGCGCCAGCCAGCGCGCGTGCTTGACCACCATGTCGAAGACGTCGCCGTGCACCACCAGATAGCGGCGGCCGTCGGCGGCGTCGTGGATCGCGGTCTCGACCACTTCGATGCCGCCGAAGTGCGTCCCATAGTAGTCGCGCAAGAATTCGTCGTGGTTGCCGGGCACGTAGACGACGCGCGCGCCCTTGCGCGCCTTGCGCAGAAGCTTCTGCACCACGTCGTTGTGATGCTGCGGCCAGTACCAGCCGGATTTGAGCTGCCAGCCGTCGACGATGTCGCCGACCAGATAAATCGTGTCGGCGTCGTGATAGCGCAGGAAATCGAGGAGACGGTCGGCCTGGCAGCCGCGCGCGCCGAGATGCACATCGGAGATAAAGAGCGTACGGAACCCAATTGTGCCGGGCTCAAACGTCACGAATCATCGTCTCGCGTCTGTTCGATCTGCCGCACTCTTTAGGTTTTTTGCATTGCAGGACGATGACAACGAAAGTTAACGCAAGCTTCTCTGCTATCTGGGCTTCGAGTCACGGCGCTGTCACGGCGCCAAGCTAAAAGCCGGCGCAATGACAGCGTCGATTCTCGCCCTTGCCGCCTTCAGCATCATCGCCACCGGCGCCCAAGTCGCGAGCATCGCGATCGCGATTCTCCGGCTGCGGCGGAACTCGCTCGGCGCGGCGCAGTCTCAGCAGGAATTTCCCCCGGTCAGCCTGGTGCGTCCGCTATGCGGACTGGACAATTACGCCGCCGCTACGCTGCGTTCGACGTTCGGCCTCGATTATCCGCACTACGAAATCCTGTTCTGCGTCGCGACCGCAAGCGATCCCGTCGTGCCGCTCGTCGAGAATTTGATCGCCGAGCACGGCAGCGCGAATGCGAAGCTCCTGATCGGCGACGACCGGGTGAGCGGCAATCCAAAACTCAACAATGTGGTCAAGGGCTGGCGCGCGGCGCGCCATGATTGGATCGTGCTGGCCGACAGCAACGTGCTGATGCCGCGCGACTACATACGGCAATTGTTTGCCAGCTGGCGCGCCGATACCGGGCTGGTCGCGTCGCCGCCGGTCGGCTGCCGCCCGCGGGGCATCTGGGCCGAGCTTGAATGCGCGTTTCTCAACACCTATCAGGCGCGCTGGCAATATGTCATCGACAGCTTTGGCTGCGGATTCGCGCAAGGCAAAACCATGCTGTGGCGCCGCGCCGATCTCGAACGCGTCGGCGGCATCGCGGCGCTCGGCAAGGAAGTCGCGGAAGATGCCGCAGCCACCAAGATCGTGCGCGGCTCAGGCCTCAAAGTCCGACTGGTCGATCGACCGTTCGTGCAGCCGCTGGGCCGGCGCGGCGCCGCCGAAGTCTGGAGCCGGCAGGTGCGCTGGGCGCGGCTGCGGCGGGCGAGCTTTCTGCCCTACTTCCTGCCGGAAGTTTTGGCCGGCGGCGCGCTGCCGATGATCGCGGCAGCCGTCGTGGCGAACGCGGCCGGGTTTTCGCCGGCGCTCGGCACGGGCGCGCTCGGCACCATCTGGTATGGCGGCGAAATGCTGCTCGCCGCTACGGCCGAATGGCACCTGCCGTTCCTCTATCCGGTTTACGGATTGATGCGCGATTGCCTTCTGCCGGTGCTCTTCTTCAAAGCGCTCGGCGGCAGCGATTTTGTCTGGCGCGGCAACGAAATGCAGGTGGAGCGCATGCGCCCGCGCCGCATGATGGCCCGCATGCGGCCGCGCTTGCAGGAAGTCGCCGCGGGCAGCCGGCGGCGGCTGCGCGCACTGCGCGCCCGCGAATCGTAGCCCGGATTGAGCGAAGCGAAATCCGGGACAGCGGGATAGGTGCGACGGCCGTTCCCGGGTTTCGCTTCGCTCAACCCGGGCTACGTTATTTCGCCGCGCGATCGGCGATCGCATCGATGGCTGTGCGATCTTCTGGAAAATCCGCGTCGATCCAGGCCTGTTCGGCTGTGCGTAACGCCGCGCCCATTTCCGGTCCTTTCGGCACGCCACGGTTCAAGAAATCGGCTGCCTTGAGCGGAAAACGCGGCGCGGTCCAGCGCTGCGGCAAGGTGGCGAGTTCGTGCCAGGCGCCGTCGGCCGCGCCGGCGTCGGAGCGCGACCAGGCGACCAGCACGCGATCGGTGAACGATGCCGGCCCGAGCTGATAGAGCAACACGCGCGCGGCGTGCTCGCCGGCCGCGGGCCGCACCCGCCACCAATATTCCAACGCCATCAATCGCTCGAATTCGGCATTGGACAGCCGCAGCCGCTGCGACAGCCGCTCCGCGTCCTCCATCACGGCGACGCCGAGCGCGCCGAGGCGCCGCGTCGCGTCCGGCTCAGCGCCGATCGCCGCTTCGGCCTTCGCCGTGTTCTCAAAACTCGCCAGCAGCGGCACGCCGCCGAGCACGGTGCCGAGGAGGCCGGCTTCCGCCATCACCGCTAGCGTCGGTGCAGCGTGCGGCGCCAGCAACAGCTTGAGCATTTCCATCCGCACCCGCTCACGCGACAACGTGTCGAGGCCCGAGCGGGCGGCGATGCAGGCGTGCAATCCAGCGGCGTCGGGTGCGCCTTCGCCATAGCAAGCGTGAAAGCGGAAGAACCGCAGGATGCGCAGATAGTCCTCGGCAATGCGCTGCGCTGGATCGCCGATGAAGCGCACACGACGCGCCGCGATGTCGGCAAGTCCGCCGGCATAATCGTAAATCTTGCCGTCGGCCGACACCGACAACGCGTTGATGGTGAAATCGCGGCGCTGCGCGTCCGCTTTCCAGTCGCGGCCGAACACCACCTTGGCCTTGCGGCCGAACGTTTCGACGTCCTGGCGCAGCGTCGTCACCTCGAACGGCCGGCCGTCGATGATGGCGGTCACCGTGCCATGCTCGATGCCGGTCGGTTTCGTCTTGAAGCCCGCCGCTTCGACGCGACGCTCCACCTCTTGCGGCAGCGCCGTGGTCGCCACGTCGATCTCGCCGACCGGCAGGTCCATCAACGCATTGCGCACCGCGCCGCCGACGACACGGGCTTCTTCACCATCGCAATCCAGCAGCGCGAGCAGGCGGGCAATCTCAGGCGCCTTGAGCCAAGCGGCATTGCCGAGATGGGCGCCATCCGTCATCGCGTCGTTCCCGGCACGAACCTGCCGCCTTCGACATGGGCCGGCACATAGGTCGAGCCCGGCGGCGCGCCGGAGAACTGCGCCAGCAAAAGGAAGCTGCCGATCATCAGGAGAAGCGACACGATGACGAGGCCGGCGACCCGCCGCAGCGTCCACGACACCGGGTCGAGCACGCCGGCGCGCGTCGCGATCAAAAACGCGGCGTAGATCGCGAACGGCGTGAGGAAGAGCGCGATCTCGGTGAAGATTGGTCTGATCATGCGCCGTAGATCCGATCGTACAGATTGCGCAAGATACCCGCGGTGATGCCCCAAATGTAACGGTCGCCGAAGGGTATAGCGTAATAATCCCGCGGAATGCCTTTCCAGTCGCGGGTCTTGCGCTGGTGATTGCCGGGGGTCATCAGGAATTCGAGCGGCACCTCGAACGTCTCCTTGACCTCCCACGGATTGAGGGCAAGCGAAAAATCCGGCTTCACCCGCGCCACCGTCGGCAGAATGCGAAAGCCGGAAAAGGTCAGATAGAGATCGAGATAGCCGATCGGCTCGATCAACACGGGTGCAAGCCCGATCTCCTCTTTCGCTTCGCGCATTGCGGCGGCGACCGGGCTTTCATCGCTCGGATCGATCTTGCCGCCGGGAAAGGCGACCTGCCCGGCATGGCTGGCAAGCTCCGCGGTGCGTAACGTCAACAGCACCGTCGGCTGGTCGCGATCGATGATCGGGATCAGCACCGCGGCCGGCTTGGTGGCGGCAACGCCGGCGCGTTCCCACATGACCGGATCGAGATCGAGATCGCCGCGCCGCACGCCTTGTGCAGCCGGATCGGTCAGCGCCCGGGGCACGTCGAGATTGAGACGCGCGCGGGCACGCGCGAAAAAATCCGCCGTCGCCGGACGCGCCGATGATGCCGCCTGGTCGTTCACGCAAACTCCCTCACCTGATCTGCGGGCGCCATGGGAAAGAATGTGCCCATCGACATGACGCCGAACATTGCCCTGCCCTCGACGTCGCGCTCTTCGCCGATCTCGACGAGATCGAAGAACAGCGTGCGCGTCACCTTCGCCCAAAGATCGCGGCGCACATGCAGATACGGCTTGAGCCCGCCGGTGCCGGCTTCCGGCTCGAAGCGCAGCGCGTGGTGCGGCCCGCACTCAACCCAATCGTCGACATTGGTGCGAAAGTGCAGCACGCGGCCTTCGGCGCCATTCTCGATGTTAAGCTCGACGGCGAGAAACGGCGCGTCGTCGACCGTGATGCCGCATTTCTCCACCGGCGTAACGAGGAAATAGCTGTCACCCTCGCGCTTGAGCACGGAAGCGAACAATTTTACCAATGCCGGCCGGCCGATCGGCGTCTTCATATAGAACCAGGTCCCGTCGGCGGCGATGCGCATGTCGAGATCGCCGCAAAACGGCGGGTTCCAGCGCTCGACCGGCGGCGGCCCCTTGGCGCCGGCGCGCGCTAGCGCGCCTGTGATCGCCTCAAGGCCGGATTGCCCTTCCTTCGCCATGGTTTGCCTGGAACCTATCGTCAGGACATGTGTCCGGGGGCGAGATTATTCGAGGTATTGCGATCGCCAACCCGGCCGCCGCTTTCCAAGTTGTGATCCCTGTGGATGAAGAATCAGCGCAAGGTCTGCGTTGCTGCGGGCTGGCGTGTATATTGCATGATGTGTGCCCAATAGCAGTGCAATGTTGGCTGCCATAGATTTGCGCATATGGCGCGGATCTCCTCCGGTGCAAGAATACGGCCCAAAAACAAGGAGTTAGACATGCCCGTTGCTGGCGGAGATGGTCTCGAAAAGCTCGAAGACATGATCGTGCGGACCGCCGAATTGACCGCGGCGCATGTGACCGCGGCCAAGGCCGCGATCGGCACGGTGATTTTCGGCCAGGACAAGGTGATCGAGCAGGCGCTCGTCACCATCCTGTCCGGCGGCCATGCGCTGCTCCTCGGCGTTCCCGGCCTCGCCAAGACAAAACTGGTCGAAACCCTCGGCATCGTCCTTGGCCTCGACGCGCGGCGCATCCAGTTCACGCCCGATTTGATGCCGTCGGACATTCTCGGCACCGAAGTGCTGGAGGAAAGCCAGACCGGCAAGCGTAGCTTCCGCTTCCTGCCCGGTCCGGTGTTCGCGCAGCTTTTGATGGCCGACGAGATCAACCGCGCCAGCCCGCGCACCCAGTCGGCACTGCTGCAGGCGATGCAGGAACAGCACGTCACCATCGCCGGCACGCGGCACGATCTGCCAAAACCTTTCCACGTGCTGGCGACGCAAAATCCGCTGGAGCAGGAAGGCACCTATCCGCTGCCCGAAGCGCAGCTCGATCGCTTCCTGATGGAAATCGACGTCGGCTATCCCGACCGCGACGCCGAACGCAAAATCCTGTTCGAGACCACGGGCTCGGACGAAACCCGCGCCAAGGCCGCGATGACGGCGGAAGAGCTGATGGCGGCGCAGCGGCTGGTGCGGCGGCTGCCGGTCGGCGAGTCCGTGGTCGAAGCCATTCTGGCGCTGGTGCGCTCGGCGCGGCCGGGACCCGAAGGCGGCGATGCCGCCAAGCTGATCTCCTGGGGACCGAGCCCGCGCGCCAGTCAGGCGCTGATGCTCGCGGTGCGCGCCCGCGCGCTGCTCGACGGCCGCCTCGCGCCCTCGATCGACGACGTGCTGGATCTTGCCGAGCCGGTGCTCAAGCACCGCATGGCGCTGACCTTCACCGCACGTGCCGAGGGGGAGAGCATCGAAGCCGTGGTGGGCCGCCTGAAGTCGCGGATCGGATAGCGGATGGCGGCCGAGGCCAAGCGCACCTTCCAGGATAGCGCGGCGGTTGGACGGGCGGTCGGCGCCGGCCGGACATTGGCCGCCAGCATGCCGCGGCTCATTCTGGAAGCGCGCCGCGTGGCCGCGACCGTCATCCACGGCCTGCACGGCCGCCGCCGCGCCGGACCCGGCGAGAATTTCTGGCAATACCGCCGCTTCATGTCCGGCGAGCCGGCGTCAAGGGTCGATTGGCGGCGCTCGGCGCGCGACGATCATCTCTATGTTCGCGAGCTCGAATGGGAAGCCGCGCACACGGTGTGGATCTGGCCCGACCGCTCGCCATCGATGAATTTCGCCTCGCCGCTGGTGCGCGACTCGAAACTTTTCCGCACGCTGGTCATCGCGCTGGCGCTGGCCGAGGTTTTGGTTGAGGCCGGCGAGCGCGTCGGCATTCCCGGCCTGACCCGGCCGACCGGCAACCGCAATGTCGTCGACCAGATGGCGCAGGCGATCGCGCACGATCGCGCCGAGCGCGCAAGCCTGCCGCCGAGTTTTGCGCCCTCCCCGCTTGCCGAAGTCGTGCTGCTCTCCGACCTTTGGAGCGAGATCACCGACGTGCGGCGCACCATCACCCAGCTCTCCGGCAGCGGCGCCCGGGGCCATGTGGTTCAAATCGTCGATCCGGCCGAGGAGACTTTTCCGTATTGGGGCCGCGTCGAATTCGTCGAGCCGGAAGGCGGCGGCCGCATCACCGCCGGCCGCGCCGAGACTTGGCGCGCTGATTACACCGCGCGCGTGGCGCGGCACCGTGCCGAAATCCGCGCCGAGACCGACCGGCTCGGCTGGAGCTTTACCATCCATCGCACCGACCGGCCGGCGAGCGAACTCTTGCTGGCGCTGCACGCCCGCATCGGCGCCGCCGCGGCCGATAGCGAAATCCGGCCGCGACCGGCGGCTCAGACGACGGTGACGGCATGATCGGCGGATTGCCCATCGGCTTTGCCCAACCGCTGGTGCTGATCGGCTTGTTGACGCTGCCGGTGCTGTGGTGGCTGTTGCGGCTCATTCCGCCGCGGCCGCGCCGCATCGATTTTCCGCCGACGCGGCTTTTGCTCGAAATCGCGCCCAAAGAGGAAACGCCCGCGCGCACGCCGTGGTGGCTCACTCTCATGCGGCTCGCGCTCGCCGCTTTGGTGATCATCGCCGCTGCCGGCCCGCTGTGGCATCCGCCGCTGGCGGCGTCGAACTCGCGCGGCCCGATCGGCATCATGATCGACGACGGCTGGACGGCGGCCGCGACGTGGGACGCCCGCGTGCGCACCGCCAACGACATCATCGCCCGCGCCGAGGACGATCGCCGCGCCGTGGCGCTCATTCCGCTGTCCGAGGGCACGCGCGACATTTCGCTCGAGCCCGCGGGCTCGGCGCGCGTTCGCCTGCAGCAGATGAAGCCGAAGCCGCACACCGTCGATCGCTCGGAAGCGCTGCCGGCAATTTCCCAGTTCCTCGCCGCCGTGCACGACGTCGATCTGGTGTGGCTGTCCGACGGCACCGATCTCGGCCGCGGTACCGACTTCATCAAGGCGCTGGCGCAAACCCTCGACAACCGTCCGATCACCATCATCGACGGCGGCATTGCCGGCGCCCACGCGCTGGCCGCGGCCGACAATGCCGCAGGCGGGCTCAGCGTGAAGGTGTTGCGCGCCTCGACGGCGGCCGCGGACACCGGCACCGCACGCGCGCTCGATCTGAAGGGCCTGCCGCTTGGCGAAGCAGCTTTTGCGTTCAAGGGCGACGATCGCGAAACCGAGGCGCAATTCGCGCTGCCGGTCGAAATCCGCAACGACATCTCCCGTATCGAGATTTCCGGCGAGCGTTCCGCCGGCGCCGTGCAATTGCTCGACAAGCGCTGGCGGCGGCGCACCGTCGGCATCGCCTCCGGCGCCAGCGTCGAACTGGCCGAGCCGCTGTTGTCGTCGAGCTATTACATCGTGCGCGCGCTCAATCCGTTCGCCGACGTGCGGCTCGCCCAAGGCGAGGCACCGGCCGACGCGGTGACGCATTTCCTCGATCAGAACCTGCCCATGCTGATCCTCGCCGACGTCGGCAATGTCACCGGCGACGCCCACGACCGGCTGGCGCGCTGGATCGAGGACGGCGGCGTGCTGGTGCGCTTTGCCGGCCCGCGGCTGGCCGCGTCCGACGACGATCTCGTGCCGGTAAAACTGCGGCGCGGTGGCCGCATCCTCGGCGGCAGCTTGAGCTGGGACAAGCCGCAGCCGCTGGCGGCATTTTCCCGCGACAGCCCGTTCAACGGCATGACGGTGCCGGGCGACGTCACCGTCACGCGCCAGGTCTTGGCGGAACCCGACGCCACGTTGAGCGACAATACCTGGGCAACGCTGGCCGACGGCACGCCGCTGGTCACCGCCGCGCGCCGTGGCAAGGGGTTGATCGTGCTGTTTCACGTCACCGGCGACACGCGCTGGTCCGACCTGCCGCTCTCCGGCGCTTTCGTCGAAATGCTTCGCCGCATCGTGGCGCTCGCCGGCACCACCAGCGTCACCGACGCCGCCAAGGCCGAGACCAAGAGCGTGCGCGAAGTCGTGCCGCCGAGCCGCGTGCTCGACGGTTTCGGCAATTTCATCGCGCCGCCGCCGACCGCACGGCCGGTGCCGTCGGATTATTCCGCAAGCGCCACCGCCGATCATCCGCCGGGCTTTTACGGCACTGCCGAGGGCCTCATCGCCGTCAACACGCTGGCTCCCGCCGATCGCCTGGCGCCGCTCGATTTCACGCCGCTTGCCAATGCGCGCCATGAAATCTACCGCATCAGCGAGCCGCAGGATTTGCGCGGGCCGATCCTACTCGCCGCGCTTTTGCTGTTCCTGCTCGATACCGTGGTGGTGCTGTTCCTCGGTGGCGGCATTCAGCGGCTCATACCGCGTCTCTCGCCGCGCTTCTCGCGCGCCGCGGCCGGCATCGCCATTCTCTTCGCGGTTCTGGCGCTGACACTGAACCAGGCGCGCGCCGAAGACGTGCGGGTCGGCAATGTGCCGGCGTCGGCGCTCGAGACCAAGCTCGCTTATGTGGTCACCGGCAATGCCGAGGTCGACAATATCAGCAAATCAGGCCTCGCCGGCTTGACGCTTTTCCTGGCGCAACGCACCGCGCTCGAGCCCGGCGACCCGATCGGCCTCGACATCGCCCACGACGAGCTGGCGTTCTATCCGCTGATCTATTGGCCGATCGCGCCCGGCGCGGCGCGGCCGAGCGAAGCCGCCTTGAAGCGCATCGACACCTACATGAAGGACGGCGGCACCGTGCTGTTCGACACCCGCGATGCCGTGGTCGCACCACCCGGCCCGGGCGGCGAGACGCGCAGCCCGGGAATGCTGGAATTGCGCAAAATCCTGTCCTCGCTCGACCTGCCCGAGCTCGAGCCGGTGCCGCGCGATCACGTGTTGACCAAGACGTTCTATCTGCTGCGCGACTTCCCCGGCCGCTTCGATTCCGGACAATTGTGGGTCGAGGCGCTGCCGAACGTCGACGAAGACCGCTCCGGCCGTCCTGCCCGCGGCGGCGACGGCGTATCCTCCATCATCATCACCTCGAACGATCTCGCCGGCGCCTGGGCGACGCGGTCCGACGGCCAATCCATGCTGCCGATGGTGGAAGGCGAACCGCGCCAGCGCGAGCTTGCGTTCCGCGCCGGCGTCAACATCGTCATGTACACGCTGACCGGCAATTACAAAGCCGATCAGGTGCACGTGCCGGCGCTGCTCGAGCGGTTGGGGCAATAGGAGAGAGAGCTTGAATCTCGGTATTGCGTTCGCCCCACTCGTCGCTGAACCCGTTTTGTGGGCGGCCATAGCCGCGGCCGTCGTGCTCGCGCTGTTGCTGTTCGTATCGCGCAGCCGCGGCGCGACCATCCGCGCGCTGGCGCTCGGGCTGGTCGTGCTGGCGCTCGCCAATCCGTCGCTCACCCGCGAAGACCGCGATCCGCTCTCATCGGTCGCTGTGGTCGTGGTCGACAAGAGCCCGAGCCAAAGTTTCGGCGACCGCACGCAGCAGACCGAAGCGGCGCGCGCCGCGGTCGTCGACCGGCTCAGTCATATTCCCGGCCTCGACGTGCGCGTGGTCGAAGCCGGCCAGTCCGACGGCGAGACCGACGGCACCCGGCTGTTCACAGCGCTCGGCACCACGCTCGCCGACGTGCCGACCGACCGCATCGCCGGCGTCATCATGATCACCGACGGCCGGGTCCACGACGTGCCCCAGGATGCCGGCGCGCTCGGCTTTGCCGCGCCGATCCATGCCCTCATCACCGGCAACAAGGACGAGCGCGACCGTCGCGTCGCCTTGATCGCCGCGCCGCGCTTCGGCATCGTCGGCCAATCGCAGACCATCACCTATAAGGTCGAGGACCAGGGCGCCAAGGAAACCAGCGCCGCGGTGACCGTGCGCCGCGACGGCGACGTGATCGAAACTCGTAACGTTCCGGTCGGCATTCCGCAGAATATCGATATTGCCATCCCGCACGGCGGCCAGAACATCGTCGAGATCGAGGCCGCGCCGCTGCCAGGCGAGCTGACGACGGTCAATAACCGCGCCGTGGTCGAGATCGACGGCGTGCGCGACAAGCTGCGCGTGCTGCTGGTCTCCGGCGAGCCTCATGCCGGCGAGCGGACCTGGCGCAATCTGCTGAAATCCGACGCCTCCGTCGATCTCGTGCATTTCACCATTCTGCGGCCGCCGGAAAAGCAGGACGGCACGCCGATCAATGAGCTCTCGCTGATCGCGTTTCCGACCCGCGAGCTGTTCCAGCAGAAGATCGGCGAGTTCCAGCTCATCATCTTCGACCGCTATGCGCGGCAAGGCGTGCTGCCGATCATCTATTTCGACAACATCACCCGCTATGTGCGCGACGGCGGCGCGGTGCTGGTCGCCGCCGGCCCCGATTACGCCAGCCAAACCAGTCTCTGGCGCACGCCGCTCGACGCCATCCTGCCGGCGGAACCCGATGGCAATGTCACCGATCAGGCGTTCCGGCCGAGCCTGACCGAGCTTGGGCGGCGCCATCCGGTGACGCGCGGCCTCGACGGCGCCGATTCCAATCCGCCGCATTGGAGCGAATGGTTCCGCGTCGTCGATACGCGAAACGCCACCGGCACGACGGTGATGCAGGGCCCGGACGCAAAACCGCTGTTGGTGCTGTCGCGCGAAGGCGACGGCCGCGTGGCGCTGCTGCTCTCCGATCACATCTGGCTGTGGGCGCGCGGATTTGAAGGCGGCGGTCCGCACCTCGATCTGCTGCGCCGGCTGTCGCATTGGTTGATGAAGGAGCCCGATCTCGAGGAGGAGGCGCTGCGGCTCAAAATGAGCGGCCGCAATCTCGTGGTGCAGCGGCAGACCATGGCCGACAGCGTCGCCGACGTGACGCTGACCTCGCCGTCCGGCGCCTCGCGCACGCTCAAGCTCGAGCCCACCGAACCCGGCGTCTGGGAAAAGAGCATCGTCGCCGACGAGCTTGGCCTGTGGCGCGCGACCGACGGCAAGCTCAATGCGCTCACCAATATCGGCCCAGCCAATCCGCGCGAATTTGCCGAAGTCACCTCGACGACCGATGTGATGGCGCCGATTGCGAACGCGACGGGCGGCGCGGCGCGCCGGCTCGACGACGGCAACGGCCTCGATGTGCCGCGCATCGTCGCCGTGCGCTCCGGCGGCACCTATAGCGGTGACGACTGGATCGGCCTGAAAATGCGCGATGCCAGCGTGGTGCGCGGCATCGGCGTGCTGCCGGTCTTTGCCGGCCTGCTCGGGCTCTTGCTGCTGATCGGCAGCCTCGCCGGCACCTGGGCGCGCGAAGGCCGATAGAAAATCTGTACAATGCCGGCATGCGCCACACCTTGCGGCTTCATCCGGACTCGCTTTGCGCCGCGGCGACGCGGATCGAAACGGACATCGCGCGGCCGCGCCCGGGCGGTTTGATCCTGTCCTATATCGTCAGCGGCAGGATCGGCGACTTGCGCATGCCGCCCGCCGCGGCGGCGGCGCGTACCGACGAGCTGTGGCGGCACACCTGCTTCGAGGCATTCGTCCGCCCTTCGGCCGGCCCCGCGTATTACGAATTCAACTTTTCACCCTCGACACATTGGGCGGCCTATCGCTTCGACAGCTATCGCAGCGGAATGCGTATTGCGACCGAGATCGCCGCACCTCGGATCGAGGTGCGATCAAATTTGGCAACTTACACCTTGCAAGCCACACTGGAGTTCAATGGATTATCGTCGCCCTTTCATCTCGGTCTTTCGGCGGTACTCGAAGAAACAAATGGTCGTAAATCATATTGGGCACTGGCGCATCCGCCCGGAAAGGCGGATTTCCATCATTCCGATTGCTTTACGCTCGAATTTTCTTAAGGCGTATCCACCATGAAATTCGGCATCGACCGCCTTATCGCCGAACCCGCCTTGCGAGCGCCGCTCAAAGGCAGGCGCGTTGCTTTGCTCGCGCATCCCGCGTCGGTCACGGCCGACCTGACGCATTCGCTCGATGCGCTGGCCGCCTGCGGCGACATCAAGCTCGCCGCCGCATTCGGCCCGCAACATGGCCTGCGCGGCGACAAGCAAGACAATATGGTCGAGTTGCAAGACTTCAAAGACCCGATCCATGGCATCCCGGTGTTCAGCCTGTATGGCGAAGTGCGCAAGCCCACGGACGCGATGCTGGAGACATGCGACGTCATCCTCGTCGATCTGCAGGATCTGGGTTGCCGCATTTACACGTTCATCACGACGCTGCGCTACATGATCGAAGCGGGGGCGCGGCACGGCAAAGCGGTATGGGTGCTGGACCGGCCCAATCCCGTCGGCCGGCCGGTCGAAGGTTTGACGCTGCGCGCCGGCTGGCAAAGCTTTGTCGGCGCGGGGCCGTTGCCGATGCGCCATGGGCTCACGCTGGGCGAGCTGGGTTCGTGGTTTGTCACAACGCTCAAGCTCGATATCGATTATCGCATCATTACGATGGACGGTTGGCGGCCCGACGCCGCGCCGGGATACGGCTGGCCGCTCGGCGAACGCACCTGGATCAATCCCAGTCCCAACGCGCCGAATGTTTGGATGGCGCGCGCCTATGCGGGCACGGTGATGGTCGAGGGCACCACGCTCTCGGAAGGACGCGGCACCACGCGGCCGCTCGAAGTTTTCGGCGCTCCCGATATCGACGCGCGCAAGGTCATAAAGGACATGCAGGCGCTCGCCCCGCAATGGCTGCGCGGCTGCATCTTGCGCGATTGCTGGTTCGAGCCGACGTTTCACAAGCACGTCGGCATGCTCTGCAACGGCGTGCAGATCCACACCGAAGGTCCTGCTTACGATCATCATGCGTTCAAGCCCTGGCGCATCCAGGCGCTCGCGTTCAAGGCGATCCGCCGCTTGTATCCGGATTATCCGCTCTGGCGCGATTTTGCCTACGAGTACGAGCAGGGCAAGCTCGCCATCGACGTCATCAACGGCGGCCCGTTGCTGCGCGAATGGGTGGACGATGCGCGCGCGATGCCGGCGGACCTGGACGCGCTGGCGGTTGCGGATGAGGAGGCTTGGCTGAGCGAGCGGCAGGAATTGCTGCGCTACTGACGTAGCCCAGGTTGAGCGCAGCGAAACCCGGGATGCTGATTCCCGGATTTCGCTCCGCTCAATCCAGGCTACAAAGCCTCCCACTCCGGCCGCACCGGACCTGACACACCCTCAAACGCGCCATCGACGAGCTCGGCGACCAGAAGCCGCGCCGGGTCGACCGGGCCGGGCATGATGGCGCGTCCCGGCGGCACGCGCTTGAAGCCGGATTTGCCGTAATAAGGCTCATCGCCGACCAGGATGACGAGCTTGTGGCCCTTCGCCGCCGCCCCCTTGAGCGCGCGCTCGATCAAGGCCTGGCCGACGCCGCGCTCGCGGAACGCCGGCTCGACGGTCAGCGGGCCGAGCAACAGCGCCTTGGTGTCGCCGATGCGGACGGGCGACAGCCGCACCGAACCGACCAGCAGCGTGCCGGTGCGCGCGGTGAACGACACGTCGAGCCGGTGTGCCACCTGCTCGCGCAGGCGGTAGGCGGTTTTGGCGTAGCGGCCGGGGCCGAAGGTGCGCTCGTTGAGGCGGTCGATCGCCGGCGCGTCGTCGGTGGTCTCGGCCAGGATGGTGAGTGCCAAATCGTTCATCGCGCCGCGCCTAGCATCTGGATTGTCCGAGGTCCAGCGGCAGCGCAACGGCCATGGCGGCGCGCTGCCCTATCGCCGGCCGGCGGAATGATTAGATTGGGTTTTGCAGCAGCGGAGATCGTCATGGGCCTGCTCGTCGACGGCGTCTGGCAAGAGGATGTTTCGCGCACCACCAACGGCCGTTTTGTCCGGCCCAATACCGCCTACCATAATTACGTTACGCCCGACGGCAGTCCGGGCCCGAACGGCAAAGGCGGATTTGCCGCCGAAGCCGGCCGTTATCACCTTTATATCTCGCTGGCCTGCCCGTGGGCGCACCGCACGCTGATCTTCCGCAGCCTCAAGCAGCTCGACAATGTCATCTCGGTTACGCTGGCCGAGCCGCTCTACGGCAAGACCGGCTGGGAATTCGGCGAGGGGCGCGGCGGTACGCCCGACGGCGTCAACGGCAAGAAGACGCTTGCCGAAGTCTATCTCGTGGCCGACCCGCATTATACCGGCCGCGTGTCGGTGCCGGTGCTGTGGGACAAGAAGCAGCGCACCATCGTCAACAATGAATTGTCCGAAATCATCCGCATGCTCAATTCGGCGTTCGAAGCGTTCACCAACGTGCACGCCGACTATTATCCGGCCGAATTGCGCGGGGAAATCGACCGCATCAACGACCTCGTCTATCCGACCGTCAACAACGGCGTCTATCGCTCAGGCTTTGCCACCAGCCAGGACGCTTACGAAGAAGCGGCGCGCGGCGTTTTCGCCACCTTCGATCAATTGGAAGAGCGGCTATCGCGCCAGCGCTATCTCGCCGGCAAACAAATCACCGAAGCGGACTGGCGGCTGTTCACCACGCTGGTGCGTTTCGACGCGGTCTATTACAGCCATTTCAAATGCAATCTGCGCCGCGTCGCCGACTATCCGAACCTGTCGAACTACCTGCGCGATCTCTATCAGGTGCCGGGCATCGCCGAGACCGTGAGCATCGAGCAGATCAAGCGGCACTATTACGGCAGCCAGCTTAAGGTCAATCCGACCGGCATCGTGCCGATCGGCCCGCTCCTCGATTTCACGTTGCCGCACGATCGCGGGCGGTTCGCATAAAGAGGCGCGCCGCTTCTTACTTGAAGCGGCGCGCCGCGTTGCCTCAGATCAGTTCTTACTGACAGACGTCGACCATCTGGTACTGCAAGCCGTAAGGCGTCGGCACCAGCTGCTGCTGCCAGCAGTTGTCGCCGTAATTGGCGTAGTCGTCATAGCCGTTATATCCGTCATAGCCATAGTAGGCCGGGCCGCCGAAGGCGTAGAGGCCGCCTAAGCCAAAGCCTGCAAAGCCCCGACGGTGGTCGAAGTCCCTGCCGGCAAAATTGCCACGCGCACCGTTGAAATTGGCGCCGGCATTCGGGGCAAAATTGCCGCCCGGCCGGCCCACATTGGCGCCGGCGGCGAAATTGCCGCGCGGTGCAGCCGCGAAGTTGCCGCGCGGCGCAGCAGCAAAACCGCCGCCTCCGCCGCCCATATGGGCTGCCGCACCGCCGCCGCCCACATGGCCGCCGCCGCCGCCGAATCCGGCGCCGCCATGCGGCGCGGCCAGAGCGGCGCTCGTCATCGTCGCCGCGCCCAAAGCGGCAGCGGCCGCAATTGCCATGATATTTCTGCGCATCATTTTACACTCCCTGTCGAAGATAAGTGTGCTCGTACAACACCAACGTTTCCAACCCAGGATGGTTGCAGCCAACGCGCGGACGAAGTGACGCGCCTGCCGTGACGCGCTACCAAAGCTCGGCCGGTGTTCTGCCATGCAAAACTTCAGCGATGCGTTCGCGCGTGGCGCGGCTGGTATCTTCGGGCAGCGCGTCGGGCGCGAAAAAGCCGTGGGCGATGATCTCGTAGTTCGGTTGCGGCGGCGCGGGCTGGTGGAACGCGCGCACCACATAGAGCGCGACGTGATCGCGCCGCGAGATGCGGCGATTGAAATAAACGCTGAACAGCGTCGCCGGCTCGATCAGTTCGATATTGCCCTCTTCGCGCAATTCGCGCCCCAGCGCCTCAGCCGCGGTCTCTCCGGTCTCGACGCCGCCGCCGGGCAAATGCCAGCCGGGAACGTAACTGTGCATGATCAGAAACACCCGGCCGCCGCCGTCGATGACCACGGCGCGAACGCCGAGCGTGAGGCCGCGGGAAAACCGCCAATATAAATGCAGCACCCGCCGGGTGACGGGCTCGAAGCGGCGGCGAATAGTCTCGAAATTCATGACCAAATCCGCGCTGGGCACAACATTAGAAGCGTTCTAATATGAGTGATTGCCCGCTGCAGCCGCCGCGCGGACCGAAAGCATGAGGGGTCGCCCGTGAAAAGCTTTGCCGAACTGAGCGAGCGGGAGGTGCTGGCGCTCGCCATCTCCAACGAGGACGAAGACAACCGCATCTACCGCTCCTTCGCCGACGCGCTGCGCGAATCCTATCCCGACACGGCGGAAATGTACGACAAGATGGCGCAGGAGGAGATCGGCCATCACGACATGCTGCTCGATCTCTACCGCAAGAAATTCGGCGATTTTTTGCCGCTGATCCGCCGCCAGAACGTCAAGGGCTTCGTCGAGCGCCGTCCGATCTGGCTCAACCGCCCGCTGGCGATCGATGCCACGCGCAAATTTGCCGAGGAGATGGAGCTCGAGACGGCGCGGTTTTATCGCCGCGCCGCCGAAAAGGCGAAAGACGGCGCGGTGCGCGCGCTGTTGACCAAGCTCGCCGCCGAGGAGGACAAGCACGAAGAGCTGGCGCAGGAGCTCGGCAACAAAATTTCGCCCAAAGCGCGCGCGTCCGAAGAGCAGACCGCCAAGCGCCTGTTCATGCTGCAATACATCCAGCCGGGCTTGGCCGGCCTGATGGACGGTTCCGTCTCCACCTTGGCGCCACTGTTCGCCGCGGCATTCGCCACCCACAATACCTGGTCGACGTTCCTGGTTGGGCTCGCCGCCGCGATCGGCGCCGGCATCTCCATGGCCTTTGCGGAAGCGCTCTCCGACGACGGCTCGCTCACCGGCCGCGGCGCGCCGGTGGTGCGCGGCGCGGTGACCGGCTCGATGACGGCGATCGGCGGGCTCGGTCATGCGCTGCCCTATCTCATTCCCAATTTCTTCGTCGCCACCTCGCTCGCCTTTGTCGTCGTCGCCATCGAGCTCGCGGTGATCTCCTGGATCCGCATGCGCTATATGGACACGCCGTTCCTGCAGGCGGCCTTCCAGGTCGTGGTCGGCGGCGTGCTGGTGTTTGCCGCCGGCATCCTGATCGGCAGCTCGTGACGGCCGGCTGCACGCTTTCTCAAGATTTCGCGTAGCATGGTGCGGCCATGTTCACGCTCGCCCATTTGTCCGATTGGCATCTTGCGTCGCAGCCAGCGCCGTCCGAGCTCATCGGCAAGCGCGGGCTAGGCTATATCAATTGGCATCGCGCCCGCAGGAAGATCCATCGTCCCCACATTCTCGATGCCACGATCCGCGATCTGAAAGCTGCCGCGCCTGACCACATCGCCGTGACCGGCGACCTGGTCAATCTGTCGCTTCCGGACGAGTACAATCGCGCCCGCGGCTGGCTGCAAACGCTGGGGCTCCCCCGCGACGTCACCTTGGTCCCCGGCAATCACGACATCTACGTCCGTAGCGTTCAGCAAGCGCCGGCAAAATATTGGGCGGACTATATGCGCGGCGACGACGGCCTCGACCGTTTTCCGTTCGTGCGCCGCCGCGGCAATGTCGCGTTGATCGGGCTGTCGACGGCGCTGCCGACGGCGCCGTTGCTGGCGACCGGCCGGCTCGGCAACCGGCAGCTGGCGCGGCTGTTGGAAATCCTCGACCAGACCCGCGGCTGGTTCCGCATCGTGCTCATCCATCATCCGCCGCTGACGCAACGCCATCTGCGGCGCCTGGTCGATGCCGCGGACCTGCGCGGCGTGCTCGCCGACAAGGGCGCCGAGCTTTTGCTGCACGGCCACGACCACCGCCGCGCGGTGGTCTGGCTCGACGGGCCGCAGAAAAAAATTCCCGCGGTCGGCGTGCCGTCGGCGTCGGCATACGGCAAGCACGGCGACGAGAACGCCGCCGGCTACAATTTATTCCGCATCGACGGCACGATGGCAAAATGGAGCTGCGAAATGATCGCGCGCGAGCGCGATGCCGACGGCGCCATGCGCGAGGTTGAGCGGCAGACGCTGATATAGAGCATGATCCCGAAAAGTGGATACCGGTTTTCGGAAAAGATCATGCTCCACTAAGATCTTGATGCGACGATCAAAGCCGCCGCGATCAACGCCACGACTCCAAGCAGGAAGCCAAGCACCAGCACGCCAAAAGTGCGCCAGCGCCGGCGGCGCAGCACGCGCCCGGCTTCGCCGCGGCTGACCCGGGTGATGAATTCGGGATCCTCGTCGAGCGCGCGCTGGCGTTCCACCAGGCGGCGCGCGACGTACGAGGTCACCGCCTGGACGATATCCGGGATTTCGTGGGACTCGGCGAGCACATGGCGGCCGATACGGGTGTCGTGCAGGAAGCGGTAGGCCCGCTTGTCGCGCCCCATGGCGACATGGGCGACGGAGTTGATCCACAGCCGCGGCGTGTCGCCACGGCTCACCCCGCGGTCGAACAGCTCGACCTCGGGCGGAATTTCGGCAAACAGCGGATCGAGCGCCTCGTTCAAAAGCTCGAGCCGCGCGACGTCGGCATCGCGCAGGTCGACCACGACGCTGGTGCGCTCGGCCGCCTCGACGCGTGCCAGATGCATCGCCTGCGTCAGCGGCGAAGGCGGCGGCGCGGCGGCTGCCGGCGCATCGGATTTGCGCTTTCTACCCCACATCGAAATCCGTCCGTTCCCTTGAGCGGATCATACACCAGCGGCTAGGCTCGCCGGAAGCTGCGGCGCGACCGAGGTGGACGCCCAAGGGGAAATTATGGCCGATTCGGCGGGGAACGGCACGGAACATGGCCAGCCGCTGGTTGCGAACCAGCCGTTGCGGGTCGCCGACCAGCCGCTGCTCGTCGCCGACCAGGTCACGCTGCAATACAAGACGCAAAACCATTTGGTTACCGCGACCTGGAAGGTTTCGTTCGAGGTCCATCAGGGCGACCGCTATGTGCTGCTCGGCCCGTCGGGTTGCGGCAAATCCTCGCTCTTGAAATCGATCGCCGGCTTTTTGCCGCCGGTGTCGGGCGCGTTCCACCTCAACGGCAAGCCGATCGAGCGGCCGGGCTCCGACCGCATGATGGTGTTCCAGGAATTCGACCAGCTGCTGCCGTGGAAGACCGTGCTCGGCAACGTGATGTTTCCGCTCCTGGTCAACCGCCGCATGGCGCGCGCCGCGGCGCGCGAGCAGGCTCGCAAAGTCATCGCCAAGGTCAATCTCGGCGCCTTCGAGAATGTCTATCCGCACATGCTGTCGGGCGGCATGAAGCAGCGCGTCGCCATCGCGCGTGCGCTCGCCATGGAGCCCGCGGTGCTGCTGATGGACGAGCCGTTCGCGGCGCTCGATGCGCTGACCCGGCGCAAGATGCAGGAAGAACTGGTGGCGCTGTGGGACGATGTCGGCTTCACGGTGATCTTCGTCACCCACTCGATCGACGAGGCGCTGCTGATCGGCAACCGCATCCTGGTGATGTCGCCGCATCCCGGCCAGGTGAAGGCCGAGCTCAATGCCGGGCATCTCGGTTTCGCCGATCTCGGCACGCAACCGTTCGAGCTGCTCAGCCGCCGCATTCATGGGCTGCTGTTTTCCGATCAAATCGAGACTGCACTGGCCAACGAGGCGCATCATGGATGATCGCACGGCTCGCCCTCTGCCGCCGCTGCGCCCGGAGCGGCTGTTCGCGCCGGAAACGACCGGAACGATCGGCGACGTCGCCCGCCCGCTGACATTCATCGAGCGGCTCACCAACATGACCTTGGTGCGGCGCCTCGTTGTGATTGCCGTGCTCGCCGCCGCCTGGGAGATTTACGCCCGCATCCTCGACAATCCCCTGCTCTTCCCGTCGCTCAGCGATACGCTCGCGGCGTTCTGGGATTCCGCCGCACACGGCGTGCTGATCGACCGCACGCTGACATCGCTGCGCGTGCTCGGCATGGGCTATGCGATCGGGCTGTTCGCGGCGGCGGTGTTCACCACGCTTGCGGTCTCGACCCGCGTCGGTACCGATTTCTTGTCGACCTTGACCGCGATGTTCAATCCGCTGCCGGCGATCGCGCTGTTGCCGCTGGCGCTGCTGTGGTTTGGGCTGGGCGCCTTCAGCATCGTGTTCGTCATCGTGCATTCGGTGCTGTGGGCGGTTGCGCTCAATACCCATTCCGGTTTTCTCTCCGTCAGCCCGACGTTACGCATGGCCGGACAGAATTGCGGGCTGACCGGCCTGTCCTATGTCATGCGGCTGCTGGTGCCCGCGGCGTTTCCCTCGATCCTCACCGGACTGAAAATCGGCTGGGCGTTTGCCTGGCGCACCTTGATCGCCGCCGAGTTGGTGTTCGGCGCCAGTTCGCGCTCCGGCGGCCTCGGCTGGTTCATCTTCGAGAACCGCAATCAGCTGGAAACCGCCAACGTGTTTGCCGGCCTCCTCACCGTCATCCTCATCGGCCTCTTCGTCGAGAGCGTGATCTTCCGCGCTATCGAGAATGCGACGGTGCGAAGGTGGGGGATGCAGAGCTAGTTATTGTCGTGCCCCGCGCAGGCGGGGCACCCAGTAAACGCAGGCGCAAGTTCCAATCCGATGCATCAGCGCTTACTGGATCATCCGCCTGCGCGGATGATGACACGTTGTTAAACGCACCGCCCGCCGTCAACCTCGACAATATTCCCGGTCAAAAATTCCGCGTCCTTCGACGCCAGAAACAGCGCCGCATTGGCGATGTCCTGCACCAGCGCCAAACGACCGAGCGGAACGCTGGCGACGAATTGCTCGCGCTGGCCCGGTTTCGGGCCCAAAAAACTCGGCAACAACGGGGTCTCGGTGGCGACCGGCGCGATGGCGCAGACGCGGATTTTGTCTTCCGCCAGTTCGCCGGCGAGCCCCTTGGTGATGGTGTGCACGGCGCCCTTGGTGCCCGCATAGGCCGATGTGCCGGGCCGCGGCCGGATCGCCGCCGTCGAGCCGATATTGATGATGACGCCGCCGCCGGCGTTGCGGAACACCGGCACCACCGCCTGGCAGCCGAGGAACACGCCTTTGACGTTGACGGCAAAGGTCCGGTCGAACTCCTCCTCGCCGATCTCCATCATCGGCTTGTTGATGTGGGTCGTACCGGCATTGTTGACCAGAATGTCGAGGCCGCCGAATGCCGAAAGCGTTTCCGCCACGGCGGCGGCGAAATCGGCCTTTTTGGTCACGTCGCAGCGCATGGCAATGGCGTTGTTGCCGATGGCGCGCGCCGCTTCCTTCGCCGCCTCGACATTGATGTCGACGAGCGCGACGCGCGCGCCTTCCCGCGCAAATGTTTCGGCGATGCACTTGCCGATGCCGGATCCGGCGCCGGTCACCAAAGCGGTTTTGCCTTCCAGACGCATGTTCAATCCCCCTTTGGCACGACGCCATATTGTTTCGCCCAGCCGAGCCCATCCTCGGTGCGCGTGCGTGGCTTGTATTCGCAGCCGATCCATCCGGCATAGCCGGAGCGGTCGATTGTCTCGAACACGGCCGGATAATTGATCTCGCCCTCGTCGGGCTCGCCGCGGGTCGGCACCGCGGCGATCTGCAGGTGACCGACCACGGGGAAGAATTTTTCGAAGCGCTTGAGCAGATCGCCGCTCATGATCTGTATGTGATAGAAATCGAACTGGATGCGCACGTTCGGCGCGCCGACCTTGGCGATGACGTCGGCGGCGTGCTCGACGCGGCTCAAGAAATAGCCCGGCCGGTCGCGCTGATTGATCGGCTCGATCAACAGCGTGATGTTGGCCTTGGCGGCGTCAGCCGCGGCGCGCTCGAGGTTTTTGATGAAGACGGTCTCCGCCGCCGGCCGTTGCTCCGGCGGCACCACGCCGGTCATGCAATGGATGGCGCGGCCGCCGATCGCCACCACGTAATCGAGTGCCCGCTTGAAAGCGGCATCCCAATCGCGCTCGCGCCCCGGCAGCGCGGCGAGGCCGGATTCTGGGCATTGCGGCGTGTTGACGCCGAGCTGCGTGAGGCCGTGCCGCTTCAGCTCGGCCGTCACCGCGGACGGCGCGATGTCATAGGGAAATTGCAGCTCGACCGCGGCAAAGCCCGCGGCGGCGGCGGCGCCGAAACGTTCGATCAGCGGGCGTTCGGTGAACAAATGGCCGAGATTGGCGGCAAAGCGGGGCATGGCGTTTCCTGGCTATTGCGCGAACGGTAGCTTTTCATCCGCCCCCGCGATAGCGGGGGAGGGGGACCACGCGAAGCGTGGTGGAGGGGGCGCGGGCGCCTACGTGATTTCGATGATGCCGGCTGAACGCTGACGACACTTTCGATAGAATCATTTCACTTCGCGAATTATTCAAGTTTGTTTGGTGGCACTGTCCTGCTACGACAACGAAGCGTCGAGTCATGCGCCCCCTCCACCACGGTTCGCTCGCTACGCGAGCTCCAGTGGTCCCCCTCCCCCGCTAGCGCGGGGGCGGATGGCGCGAGCGATCCCGCTCTCACAACGCGATCCGCGTCGGAGTTTTGTGTCGGGCCAGTTGCGAATTGAGGGAATCTCTCTTCCCTCTCCACCACTCGCCACTTGCTTTTCTCTTCCCTCAAATAAAAAGGGGAGGCGGAACGCCGGCAAACGCTGATCCGTATCCTCCGCATCTTGCGATGCGGCTCGCGCTTTTTACGGCGCGTTCGCTTGACGGCGTTCCACCACGGCTCTCACCTGAGGGAATTATTCCATCCCAAAGGCTCAGCTTCAGGCCAGGCTTCCTGGGACGCGGTCTGAACGGGCGTTACCCGCCTTCGCCTGTCCCAGTCCAGGGATGCACCTCCCACCCCGGTCATAATGCCGGGAGACATGATGCCCAAGCCGCCCGGGAGCAGACTGCAAATCCACCCGCGAGCACCGCACCCGCTCCACCTCACGGCATGCCTCCGGTAGGCGTCCTTCAAGTGAGCAGGATTTTTGCCTTCAATCTGAAACGGAGACAGTTGTCAAATGCCGTCGCTGAATTGGAGACGCGCTATCCTTGTAAGTCATTGAAGCAGCGGCAATGTTGCCGTGAAACATTGGAGCAGAACGGCTTCAACGCAAGACGCGGCCGCAACCGAAAATCGATCCCACTACAAAGATTCGCAAGGATGCGATTTTTGCACGAGCTTTCAAGGACGTAGCCCGGATGGAGCGGAGCGTAATCCGGGATCGCCACGAGGCGTTGATGCCGCCCCGGATTTCGCTGCGCTCCATCCGGGCTACGCTCGGTAGCCGAAAAAGGCGCTACAGCCCGCTCTTGCGAGCAGCTCTAATTCCCCCAATTCGCCACGCAAAGCCTTCAAGCTTTGATGCGAGTTGGCTGACTTCGGAATCGTGCTGTCTCAAGTCTTCTACCAGTAGTTCAGTTTTCCCACGAAGGCCCGGATAGTCGTCATTTAGTATGCGTTCGTAGGGTTCGATGTGGATGGAATAAATATCGAAGGCCATGCCTTTTTGGGCCGTTGCAAGCCTTTTTGCTGGGTGGTGAGCAAGGATGTTTCGGGTGTGGGTGAGGTTTAGGCTTTCATTGTAAAGCGGCCGCCATTGGTCATCGAAAACATCTTGCGGCAAAAACATTTTGGCGGCCTTGTCAGTCATGCGTAGACGACCGCTAAGTTGCCGGTTTCCGTAATATACCAGTGCGGATTGGGGCACTTCAAAACCCGTCGCGTGGTGGAATATCTGATATAGACGGCGGTCAACGAAAGCCCACGAGCTAATGCAGACGCCAAGCCATCGAAAAAATTCGACAGCTTGCGGCGTGGTCGGATCTGCAATAGCGCTTATGACAACTGCTGGAGGGGGTTCATCTTCGCACATGACAAAATCCCATCAGAACGAGCAATACAGCGCGTAGGATGGGTAGAGCGTAGCGAAACCCATAATCTATTTCAAAGCCACGGTGGGTTTCGCTTCGCTCTGCCCACCCTACGAGCTGAGGCACGAGGAAATGACAAAAAGCGAAAAGTTGAAACCTGAAGTCTTTGACAAAGACGGATGGCAGGTCGATCAAAAAGACGATTGGCAGGGAAACAATGTCGCCTTTACTTGCCGCGCGTGTGGTCGCGTATTCATTGTGAGTAGCCGCATCCACAGTGGTCGCCGAAAGTGCAAATGCGGTCAGTCGGAAGGCTTTGTGAAAGGCGGGCGAAAATCAGCCGGTTCAGCATGGATTGTAATGAAAGAGGCCGCCAACTGAGGCGGCCCCGTGATGAATAGTTCTACCACCCGCAATTTGGGCTTGGTACGTTTGCATTACTCGGCGGACTTACAATCCCGCTGGCACCACCAAAAACATATTTTTGTGTTTGGCCGGCCGGTTCCTTTTCGAAGAAGCATCCCACCTGCAAAACTGTTGCTCCAATTGCTTGTCCCATGTTTCTGCAATCGTCGAGCGTCCACGTTCCCGGCACCGGCGTAACAGTTCGCCAGTTGCTTGGAACGAATGGCGTGCAAATCTTGGTGGCTCCAGCTGGAGGAGGCGAGCTGGCGACGGTGACTTGCGCAAGGAGAGCGCTCGGAACAAGCACGCCCGTAAGCAGTGCTATCGAGAAGGTTGTCAGCTTCATTATTCAGCCCCTGTTTTATCAAACGCACTCGATTGGTGCACAAATGTACTTTACTATCGAAGAACGAGTTAGTACAGTCTAAAATTGAAAGTTACAAAAATTGCTCGGAATTAGAATTAGAGCCCTTACAGGAGTGGCTGTCGCTCTCAGGGCTTCTCCCAAAAGCCGACGACTGCAGCTTTCAAATCCTCGCCACTAGGCACGGAAATGGGGCCAGTACTCGACCTGATGGGACAACAGCCAGCGGCTTGTCGGGTCCGTTTTCTCTTCCTACGGCAATCCGCAAACTGCCCACTTGAGTGTAGGCTATTGCCCACTATCTAGCCCACTGCAAGGGTGGGCCAATTTGTGGTTGACCCTCCCCTCGCCTCTTGGTTCGCTTGAGGCCGGCCAGCCGCGCATAACAATAAGGCCAAAAACATCGGCGCGGCGCTCGACGGGAAACGTCAGGGACGCGTGCCATGAACGCACAACAGTTGCTTGCGGAAATCTCCGATTATTGCCGCCGCACCGGCTTGGCCGAATCCACCTTCGGCCGCCGCGCGGTGAACGACGGCAAGCTCGCGGCGCGGCTACGCAATGGCGGCCGCATCACCACCGATACGCTGGATCGGATTCACGGTTTTATGCAATCGAACCCGGCGCAAGACCACGGCGCGGCAGCGCGCCCGGCGATCATCGAGCGGGCCCACGCGCCGCGTCCGGCCGCGGCGGCGCCGCCGCCCGCCGCGCCGCCGGCACAAAGCCCCGACGACCCGCAGCGCAATTTCCGCTTCTTCGACAACCGGCAAAAATATCTGCTGTTCGTCAACACCTGCAGCGAGAAGTGGGAGGTGGCGCACCGCGTCTCCGAAGAGCTGGTGCACATCCATCCGCGACCGCCGGCGGTTCGCGTATTCGACGCCGGCGTCGGCGACGGCTCGGTGCTGGTGCGGGTGATGCGCGCCATGCACGACCGCTTCCCGCACATGCCGTTCTACACCGTCGGCAAGGAGATCAGCCTCGAAGACGTGCGGCTGACGTTACAGAAAATGTCGGACCGCTTCTTCGAGCATCCGGCGTCGGTGCTGGTGCTGACCAATCTCGCTTACGCCGACGCGCCGTGGCTGCATGTGAAATCGCTCAATGCGGCGTCGAGCCTAGTGTGGCACGAGCTGCCGCTGCAGGGCAATTCGGCGCACCGCTTCGAGCAGCAAATCATCGATCTGGAACCGTTCCTGGCGCAGAACTGGAAAGCAGGCGTGAGCGCCCGCACCGGCAATCCGGTCTACGAACGGCCGATCGTGCTGGTGATCTATCGCGAGGACCACCGCTTCCTGCTCGACCCGATCATCCCGAAACCGGGCGGCACCAGCGCCAATTACGATCTGGTCATCGCCTCGCAGCCGTATCGGGCGCGGGCTTCGCTCGACTTCAAGGCCAAGCGCGTGATCGGGCCGCTGGCCAAGGCGCTCGGCCCCGGCGGCCGGCTGATCGGCATCCACTCCCACGGCCACGATCCCGGCATGGAAATCATCCAGAAAGTCTGGCCGGGCGACAATCCGTTCGTCCATGACCGGCATCAGATCTTGAAAGCGGTGAAGCACGAGCTCGGTGCCGCCGGCCGCGATCTCAACTTCAACGCCTATGCGGATAACCGCTCGCTGTTCCGCTACGAGATGCACACGCTGCCGTCGGAAATCTCCGAATTGATCGGCACCTCGACGCTGTTCGCGGCGTGGAACGCGGCGATCTATGTGGCGCAGGTGGAGGACGATCGTCTTGGCGAAGTGGTCGCCGACGGCCGCTATATCGACGCCACCCGCGCCGTGCTGCGCGAGCGCGGCGGGCTGTGGTTCTTCGATGAATCCTACGTGATCTCGCGCCGGCGCGCGTGAATTCTTTCTCCCCCGCTTGCGGGGGAGATGCCGAGCGAAGCGACGGCAGAGGGGGTAAGTCTTCGCCACCTGGGCAAGTCTTACTGCCGCAGGCCCCCTCCCTACCCTCCCCGCAAGCGGGGGAGGAAAATTGGAAGGCGGTGAGCGCATGGCTGCCCTCGCACCTGTACCGGCCGCAAAACTTCCCGCCGCAGTCGCGCGCATCGCGGGCTTCATGCAAAATTTTTCGGTCGAGGCGACGCGGCCGTCGGATGCCGATATCGCAGCACTTGCCGCGCTGCCGCGCGGCGCGCGCGTTTATATCAGCGCCGTGCCGCACCGGCCGGCGGAAGAATCCATCAGCGCCGCGATCCGGTTGCGCGCGGCAGGCCTCGAGCCGGTGCCCCACGTCGCGGTGCGCAATTTCGGCAGCGTCGAAGCGCTCGATGATTTTCTGGCGCGGCTCAACGGCGAGGCCGAAGTGCGGCGCGTTCTGGTCATTGCCGGCGATCGCGCCGATCACGGCCCGTTCCGGAGCGCCGCCGACGCCATCGATTCCGGCCTGTTCCGCCGCCGCGGCATCCGCGCGCTGGGCATCGCCGGCTATCCCGAGGGTCATCCGAAGATCGGCAACGATGCGCTGTTCAAGGCGCTTGCGGAAAAGATCGCGGCGGCCGAGGCGACCGGGCTTTCGGTCGAGATCGTCACCCAGTTCTGCTTCGATGCCCGTGCCATTCTCGATTACGTCGCGCGGCTGCGCGCGTTCGGCTTCGAGCAGCCGCTGCGTATCGGGCTCGTCGGCCCGACCAGCCTGTCGGCGCTGCTGCGTTATGCCGGCCGCTGCGGCGTGCGCGCCTCGGCGCAGGCGCTGGCGCGGCGATCCGGGATGTTGCGGCAGATGTTCGCGCTGACCGTGCCCGACGATCTCATCCGCGCGCTGGCGGACGCCGCGCCGTCGCGCGTGAGCGCCCATTTCTTCTCGTTCGGCGGCTTGCCGGCCGCCGCGCGCTGGGCACAGGCCGTCGCCGACGGCCGCATTGCGCTCGACGGAGCCTGCGGATTCACGGTCGCGTCCCCGCCGCGAGACGGCTAGAATGGCCTCAGCAGTAAGTGGAGGCGAGGATGCCGGTAGAGAACATTCGCGGCGTGAATATCGTTTACGAGATCGTGGGCGACCGTGGCCCCTGGGTGGTGCTGATCACGGGCGGCCGGCGCGCGCACGATGAATTCGTGCCGCTGGCGAACAAGATCGCGGCAGGCGGCTTTCGCGTGCTGCTGCACGACCGGCGCAATACCGGCGCCTCCGACATCCGGATCGACGGCACCGAGGCCGAAGAGGAAATCTGGACCGACGATTTGTACGAGCTCTTGTCGCGCAAGGGCGCGCTGCCGGTGTTCATCGGCGGCTCGTCGTCCGGCTCGCGCACCTCGATCCTGTTTGCGCTGCGCCATCCGCAAGCGGTGCGCGGATTGCTGTTGTTCCGCGTCACCGGCGGCGCCTTTGCCGCGGGACGGTTGCCGGAACAATATTACGGCCAATATATCCGCGCCGCCCAGCAGGGCGGCATGGCGGCGGTCTGCGACACCGAGCAATATCGCGAGCGCATCGCCGCCAATCCGAAGAACCGCGACGTGCTCATGGCCATGGACCCGAAGCGCTACATCGCGGTGATGGAGCATTGGCACAAGCTGTTTTTGGCCGGCGCCAATTTCACCATCATGGGCGTGACCGACGATCAGTTGCGCTCGATCAAGGCGCCGACCATCGTCATCCCCGGCAACGACAATACCCACAATTCGGCGAGCGGCCGCGCCGCGCAAAAGCTCATCCCCGGCAGCAAGCTGCATCAATTGCCGATCGAGGATAAGGACGTACCGCTGATCTCGTTCGGGGAATGGGCGCCCTACGAGGCGGAGATCGCCAAAACCTTCGTCGATTTTATGCGCGGCGTCGCGGGATCGATGGCTGCCTGAACAAAAGGGTGCGCGCAGTGCTGTTCGTGGTCCACGCGCTCGACAAGAAGGATTTTTTGCCGACGCGGGCCAAGCATTATCGCGACCACCGCATCCATCTCGACAAATCCGGCGATCACGGCGTCGACGTCGTGACCGCCGGCACGCTGCTTGCCGACGACGGCGAGACGCCGGTCGGCAGCATATTTGTGATCGACGCCAAAGACCGCGCCGCGGTCGACGCCTTCACCCGCAGCGATCCGTATCACGTCAACGGCGTGTGGGAGCGCGTCGACATCCACCGCTACAACAAGAAACGCGGCACCGCGATCGCGAGCAAGAGGTGAACTTTTCTCGCAATATGAAATAGCCATTCAGCGTGGAAATAGAGGGGACGACGCCATGCTTATCGCGGCAAAGATCCTGCTGACGCTCACAATCCTGGGCTACGCTTTGGTCACGATCAAAGCCGACTTCAATAAAACTCACGCGACCAATCCGAAATGGACGCCGCATGCGCGCTTCCATGTGGTCTGGCAAATCCTGTCCTATGCCGGAGTGGGGCTGGTCGCGCTTTATCTGGTCTGGATCGACGGGCCGCGACCGCTGGAGCGGCTCTATCTCGCGGCGGCTTTAAGTGCCGCCATCTACGGCGCGTTCTTTGTCAGCGTCTTCAGCCGCCCGCTGTTCGGCGGCTCGCTCTACGACGACAACGGCTACCTGCCGTTTAAGCCGCCGGTCGGCCCGCAAAGCTGGCGCTGGGACGCCAACGTCACCGCGTTTACGGTTCTCTCCGCCATTATGCTGGCAGGTGTCGTTGCGGTGCTGGCGGCGTAGCAGTTCCCCTCCCCCAGACAAGCTTGCACCCGGGCGCGCGCAAGCGCGGCCCGGGTTGGGGGGAGGAAAAAGTTATTTATTCACGTTCGGGACCTCGATGCCGAGCGCGGTCGCCAGATCGATCTGGTGATCCTGCTCCTGCATCAGGATTTTGCGGATCTGCTCGGCCATGGCGAATTCGCCGAGCGCCTCGCATTGCCGGATGCGGTCGCGGTAATTGCGGATGGTCTCGTTTTCGTTGTCGAGATCGAACCGCAGCATGTCCTTGGCCTTTTCCGAGGTCTTGACCGGCTTCGGCGTCACCGTCGGCATCGCGCCGAGATAGTCGATCTGGCGCGAGATCATCAGCGCGTGATCGAGCTCCTGCTTGGCGTGAATCTCGAGCTGATCGGCGATGTCCATGTACTCGGCGCCCTTGAGCACCTGGGAATAGACCACATAGGCGATAATGGCTTGATATTCGCGGGACAGGTCCTCGTTCAACAATTCGGCGAGACGTTCGCGGCTAATGTTCGTTTCGGTCGCTTTAGAGTCGTTGGCCATTTGGTTCTCCTGACAATCAAGACAAACGCGCAACACGCGCGAATGTTCTGTGAAATTCGATACCGGCTGTTTGGCCCAATCGGACGTTCTTTAGGGCCTCGCAGCCGGCTTTTCGCGAATTCCCATGCGCTCCAGCCGCCCGATCACCTCGTCGCAAAAGTACGGCAGCTCGTTGACATAGTTGACCAGCGAAATGCCGATGCCGGTCAGCCCGGCTTTGCTGAGATCGGCAAGCGCCGCCGCCACATGGTCGGGATCGCCGACGATCGGCAGGCCGCCCATGCCCTGGGCATATTGGCTGCGCTTGGTCAGATATTCCTGCATCGGCACGGTCTGCGGTGAGATGTTCTTCAAACCCAAAATGCTGTCGACCGCTCGCCAGTCGGCGTGCTCGACGATGCAGTGTTGGAAATATTCCTCGGCCTCTTTCCGCGTCGGCCGGCAGGTGACGACGCCAACCGTGTAGCAGCCGATCTCGCGGCCCTGCGCGCGCGCCGCGTTCTGCGCGGTGCGCACTTTCTGCTGGGTCTCTTCGAGCGACGTGCGGGACGCCTGGAGGAAAAAAGCGTCGCAGTTTTTTATGGCAAAGGCCTGGCCGGTCGCGGAAGCGCCGGCATTCATGATCAACGGCCGCGTGCCGCCGTAAGGTTTGGGCTTGCCGCGGATCGCTTTCATGTCGAGATATTTGCCCTTGAAATCGAAATTCTCCTTGTCGGACCAGATCATCTTGATGACGTCGATCCATTCCTGGGCGTAGTCGTAGCGGTCGCCGTGCTCGCGCTGGTCGACGCCGAACATGTCGAACTCGCCCTCGTTCCAGCCGACCACGATGTTGAGCCCGAAGCGGCCCTCGCCGATATGGTCGGCGGTGACCATCTCTTTCGCGGCGACCACCGGATTGAAGATCGGCGCGTGCACGGTGCCGAACACGGTAATGCGCCTGGTGCAGGCGAGGAGCCCGGTCGCCCAGGTGATCGTCTCCAAGGTCGTGCCCTGGTAATCGGTGTCGCCGCCGTAACCCTTCCAGCGCCCGATCGGAAGCAGGAAATCGATGCCGGCCTCGTCCGACATCTGCGCGAGCTTCTTGTTGTCCGGCCAACTGCCCGACCAGCGCTCCGGCACCAGCGTCACGGCGCGGCCGGACGAGCAGTTCGGGCCGAACAGGCCGATCTGCAGCTTGTTGCCGGAATACATCGAGCGGCGCGATTGCAGGGAAGCTTGCGGGGCGTGCACGGGCGTAACCTCTAGGGACTGATGCTCATCATACTTAGCGCCTTGTCATCATCCGCGAAAGCGCTGTCATCATCCGCAAAGGCGGATGATCCAGTACGCCGCGCCGGCGAGGCTTTGGACTCGGCAGGAGTGCGGGTGATTACTGGATGCTCCGCCTTCGCGGAGCATGACAGCCGTCACGGCTGGTTCAGCGCCGCGCGCACCCGCGCCACCACCTCGGGTGGCGTCTTGGCGAGCGCCGCGACCGACGCCTGGACCTGCTCGCCGCTGAGCGGATCGACCTCGAAGCCGATCTTGACGGCGTCCGCGATAAAACCTTCGTCCTTCATGGTGGCATCGAAGGCGCGGCGCAGTGCCTCGACCCGCTCCGCCGGCACGTCGGGCGGCAGGAAATAGGGCCGGCCATATTCGGTGCGGCCGAACAGCAGCAGCAGCGCCTGGCGGTCGGCTTCCGATTTGGCAAGATCGAGCATCAGCGGCACGTCGGGCAACAGGCGATGCCGCGTGGCGCCGAACTGGGTGATGATCGTGATCTTCTTCTCCGTCACCCATTGCGGCACCTGGGCGTTGAGCGCGAACCAGCCGAAGCCGGCGACGCCTTCGACCTCGCCGCGCTCCAGGGCCTCGTTCATTTGCGGCGTCGAGGCATAGCCCGGCACGATCTTGAATTTGGTGCCGAGGATTGCGTTGGTCAGCTGCGGGAAATCGTTCATGGTCGTTCCCGGCGTGGTGGCGCCGACCACCAGCTGCTTCGTCATCACGTCAGCGAGGTTTTGCACCGGCGCGGTGTGCCAGACATAGGCGACGTAGGGCTCGCTGTGGGTCGAGCCGAGCCAGATCAGTTTCGCCGCATCGAAATGCGCCGCCGCCGGCTGCAACAGCGGCGCCGCCGGGATGCCGTTGAGCGGCACGCCGATCGCGGTGCCGTCGTTCGGCCCGAGCGCATAGAGCTGATTGACCATCAGCAGCCCGCCGGCGGTCGGCTGGTTCTGCACGATGATGCTCGGCGCGCCCGGGATATGCGCACCGATATGGCGCGCCACGAGGCGGGCGAGCAGATCGTAGGTGCCGCCCGGCGCCGAGCCGACGACGAAGCGGATCTGCTTGCCGCGGTAAAAGTTCGCGACGTCGCCGGCGGCATGGGCGGGGATGAGCCACGTCATTGCGAGGAGCGAAGCGCGAAGCAATTCAGGCTGAGCCACCGAACTGGATTGCTTCGCGGAGCCTGTCGTCGGGCCGGCCACTTCGGGCCGGACCCGATGGCTCGCAATGACGAGCAAGTCATTTCCATAACTGCTTGGTCGCCAAGTCCGCGCCCTGACGTAAGGCCTTGAATTTTTCCCAAACCACGGTGGGATGCACCTCGGTGCGATACAGAGCCTGCGAGGAGAAGCCGCAGTCGGCGGCGGCGATGACGTTTTCCCGGCCGACCAGCTTGGCGAAACGCACGATGCGCTCGGCGATCAATTCGGGATGCTCGACGATGTTGCTGGCATGCGTGATCATGCCCGGGCAGATCACCTTGCCGTCGCCGAGTTTTACCCGCTCGAACAGGTGGTACTCGTGCTCGTGGCGCGGATTGGCGGCCTCGAAACTATATGAGCCGGCGTTGATCTTGAGCATGTAGTCGATGATATCGGCCAGCGCCGCCTCGTAAAGCCGCGGGCCTTCATTGATGCCGTAGCAGGTGTGGAAGCGCACCTTGTCGGGCGCGATGCCCTTGAGCGCGGTATTGGTCGCCTCGACATAGATTTCGGCGCGGCGCTGCATCTGCGCGCGGTCGAGATCGGGCTCGAAGAAAATATCCGGCAGGAACGGGTCGTCGATCTGCACCAATATGCCGGCGTCGGCGATGGCGCGGTATTCCTTGCCGAGCTCGGCGGCGAGCGCGTGGAAATACTCCTCTTCGGATTTGTAATATTCGTTGATGCCGACGCCCGACGGCGCGGTCGCCGGCAGAAAGACGTGATGATCGGGCACGCCGGCGGCGGCCGCCGCCTTTTTGACATTGTCGATATCGATTTGCACCAGCTTCTCGCCGCGATATTTCACCGGCGCGACGCATACCACCGGCGCCAGGCCGACGATGGCGCCGCCCATCATCGCCTGCTTGAAATACTCGGCGTAATATTCGGGAAACGCCGCGACCTCCTGCTGGAACAGCTTCATCTTCTGGTCGGGGCGCCGCTCGAACCCTTCGAGGCGCTCCTGGATATAGGTGAAGAAGCCGGGTTTCGAGAATTCGCCGTCGGTGACGATGTCGATGCCGCATTCGGCCTGCCTGCGCACGCTTTCCTTGACCGCCTCGGCCAGCATCGCCGCATAGGTCGTCTGGTTGTAGGGCTGGCCGGCATATTTCGCCTTCATCACGTCGAGCAGCGCGTGCGGGCGCGGCAGGCTGCCGATATGAGTGGTCTGGATGCGGTCGGTGTTTTGCTGCAAGGTCATGGTTCGCTCATGCGGTTACGCGGGCGGCGGTGGAATTTTCGGCGGCGAGGCTGTCGAACAAACGGCCACGGCAGTTGCGCCGGTCGTCGATGCCGAGCAACGACAGCGCCTCCCAGATCACCGCCTGATTGCTGGTCACCACCGGCCGGCCGAGCTTTTGCTCGATCTCCTCGATGACCGGGAACACCGAAATATTGGCGCAGCTGAGGAAATAAACATCGGCATCGGGCCGCGCCGCCTCGAACGCGCGGTCGCGCCAAAACTGCGGCGGCGTGGCGCAATATTCGTCGCTGCCTTTCATGGCAAAGCCGCGGGCGTGCACCACCTGGTAACCGGCTTCGCGCAGAAACCCGGCTTCTTCCTCAGTGATGTGCGTGCTGTAGGGCGTCAGCAGCACGACGCGGCGCGCGCCGAGCGCGTCGAAGGCATGGCGGATGGCGCTCGCGGTCGTCGTGACACGGGCCGCGCCGGCGGCGCGCAGCGCGTCGAGAAGTTTTGCTTCGCCCGCCACGCCTTCCGACGTCGAATTCGCGGTGCAATGAAAGGCGACCACGTCGCAGCGGGCGTCGGTGAGTGTACTCGCCACCTGCGCGACTTGCGGCATAAGCGCGTCGAGGCCGACACGATGGGCGCCCGTCATGCGCAGCCGCGCCACGTGCGCCGTGACGCCGGGCGGCACATGGCGCACCATCTCCTCTTCGACCATGCGGTTCGAGGACGGGATGATCAATCCGATGCGCGCCGTCATGCCGCTCTCCCGGGATTTTGGCCTAACCGTAGCCCGGATTGCGCAAAGCGCAATCCGGGAGCGACGCTCAGGCTTGTCGGCCAATTCCCGGGTTTCGCGGAGCCTGTCATCGGGCCGGCCACTTCGGGCCGGACCCGTTGGCTCAACCCGGGCTACACGGCCATATTCAGACCGAGAACGAGCGCGCCGGCTCGTCCGGCATCAGCTGCCGCTTGAGGTCGTCGACGTCGCCCAGCACCCAAAGCTCCGCGATGCGGCCGTCGCGCATGGTGAAGAGCGCCGCTCCGCTCCAATGCACCGCGCGGCCGGTCGCTTCGACGCCGAAGAATTTTGCCCGATGGGTGCCATGGAACATCATCTTCGCCGCGGCGCGATCCGGCGTCGTGATCATATCCTCGATAGTGCAGGTGAAATTGCCGATCGCGGCGTGGACCGCCCGCAGATAGACGACGAAGCCGTCCGGCCCGCGCAGCTCGGGCCCCAGCGACGCACGAAAGCGGAAATCCGGATCAAGGATGTCGTGCGCGGCGCGCTCGTCGGCCCGGTTCCAGACCTCGTGGTAGAAACGCTCGACGAGATCGCGCGGATTAGCCGACGCCATGGGGCCCATCGCCGGTTGTGCCAAGCTCAAGCGTAGCACGAAAAAACGGTTGCCAGTGAAAACCGCGCGACGGCACGATGGCGGCCGAATCTGGGGCAGCCATGGTGTTTCGATCTCGTCTATCGGCATTCGCCTGGCTGTGCGCGCTCGCCCCGTTCGGGCCCGCTGCGGCGCACGCTGACGACGCCTATCCGAGCCGGCCGATCCATATCGTCATCCCCTTCCCCGCCGGCGGCCCGAGCGACATCGCCGCCCGCATCATCGCACAGAAGATGAACGAGGACTGGGGCCAGCCGGTCATCGTCGACAATCGCCCGGGCGCCAACACCATCATCGGCGCCGAAACCGTGGCCAAGGCGGCGCCCGACGGCTACACGCTGTTGATGGCGATCAATTCCACGCTGGTGATGAACCAGTATCTCTACAAAACCCTGCCCTACGATCCGCTCAACGATTTCGCGCCGATCACCACCACGGTGAAATCGATGTCGCTGTTGTGCGTGCCGGCGGAAACCGGGCCGAAGACCGTGCAGGACTTGATCGCGCGCGGCAAAGCCGAGCCCGGCAAGCTCAACTACGGCGCCGGCACCATCACCGTGCAGCTCGCCGGCCTGTTGTTCAACAAGGCGGCCGGCATCGACGTGGTCTATGTGCCGTTCAAGGGCACGGCGGAGACGGTGCAGGGCCTGCTCACCGGCGCCGTCGACATGGTCTATGCCGCGACCGTGGTGGCGGGCCCGCTGATCGAAAGCGGCAAGGTGCGCGCTCTTGCCAAGCTCGATGGCCGCAACGAGCCCTACCCCGACGTGCCCACGCTGGCCGCGGCCGCGAGCTTGCAGAATTTCGAAGATATTTCCATATGGCTCGGCCTGGTCGCCCCGAAGGCCACGCCGCAACCGATCATCGACAAGCTCAACCGCGAAGTGGTGCACATTTTGTCCGAGCCCGACGTGCGCGAGAAATTCAACCAGACCGGCAATTTCGCCGTGACCAGCACGCCGGAGGAGTTTGCCGCGTTCATCCGCAATGAGGCGGCGCGCTGGGAGAAGGTGCTGAAGGAGGCAGGGATCAGGTACGATTAGGAGACTACGACACCTTCAGCAACACGTCCGCCAACCATTGCGGCTGATCGATCATCACGTCGTGGCCGGTGTCGTCATTGACGAAAGTCTGCCACGTCGGATCGGCCTTGCATTCGGCGAGCGCCTTGTCGAACGCGGCTTGCGGATATTTCGGCGCGCGAATGTAAGTCTTCTTCGCGATCGCCTCGCGCTTGCCGGTGAGCACGATCGGCTGGGTCGCGACCCCGTTCGGCTGCGGCGTCAGCTTGGAATCGATCCAGGCGTAATCCTTTTCACTGAGCGAGAACGTCTTCGCCGGCGGCCCCTTGCGGCCAGGCTCGCCCTTGGCCACCGCCTCCTCCAGCGCCTTGCGGCTGAACTCCGAGGCGAAGTCGGTGCCGCGTTGCCCGTTCTCCGGCTTGAACGCGTCGAGCCAGACGATCGCCGCGACGCGGTCGTGGATCTGTTCGAGCGCGCCCGAGGCCGGCCAGCCACCATAGGAATGGGCGACCAGGCAGATGCCGTTGAGGTCTTCCCATTTCACCAGATTGACGATGTCGGCGATGTGGGTGTCGAGGATCACGTCCTTGCTCAGAAGATGCGACCGATCGCCGTTGCCGGTGAGCGACTGCGCATAAACCTTGTGGCCGCGCTTTTCCAGAATGTCGGCAACGCGCCGCCAGCACCAGCCGCCATGCCAGGCGCCGTGAACCAGCACGAATGTTTTCCGCGTGTCCGCCTGTGCCATCGCCTGTGTCGCTCCGAGCGCTCCAACCGCCGCCGCGCCGAGCGCCGTGCGGCGCGTGACCGAATGGTTCGCCATTGTGTCCTCCCGCTCTCCACCTTTGCGCGCATCATAGCCGCAACGCGGTCAAGATGAAGATCTAAAATGCCGCCAGTTGCGCACGGCGGAGTGGCCCAACGACGGCGATCAGCCCGAACTCAGCGTACCAAGAACATCCGCACGCTCAAGCGTAGCCCGCAACGCCTCGTCGGAGACGTGGGTGTAAATCTCCGTGGTCGCGATGCTTGAATGGCCCAAAAGCCGCTGCACGAAACGGATGTCGACCCCGGTCTCGATCAACAGCGTCGCCGCGGTGTGACGGAGCATGTGCGGCGTGACCCGGCGGGCCAAGCCGGCTTCCTTCGCCAGCCGCCGCAGCTTGGCGCGAACGGATTGCGGTCGCATCTGCGCGCCATAACGATTGACGAACAACGCGCCGCTGCCGACCGCTGAATCCCGGCGACTCTTAGTGAGCTGTTGCAACTCTTTCCGTAAGCCGCGGTCCGTAACATAAGCGACGCGATCGCGCGCACCTTTGCCATGGACCCGCACGATCGAACAGTCCGGCGACAGATCATCCAGCTTCAATTTGCACAGTTCGCCGACACGCATTCCGGTGGCGACCATGAGCTGGACAATGATCCGGAAGACATGCTCGCCGTCATCGGCGCTGCCGAAGCCGATATGCCGGGACGACAGTAAAAAAGCCGCTTCGTTCCGCGACAAGGTGCGCGGCAGCCGCTTGCGGCGCGGCAACAGCGGGCGCCAATTGGCAAACGGGTCAGGGTAATCGTGCTTCTCGCAGGCACGCCGAAAAAACGCGCGCAGGCAGGCAAACCTTCGCCGAACGGTTGCGACGGTCAGCTTGCGCGAACCAACCATGTCTTCGAGATATTCCTTCAACACAGCCAGAGACACCTCGCCAATGGCGATATCGGCTTTAAGCCATTTCCGAAAATCCCTTAAGTCGGCCGCATAGGCCTGCACGCTATGCCCCGAAAGCTGCCGCTCCAGGGCACAGAACCGTAAGAACTCAACGACCGCTACGCCGAACTGCATTTTCACTTCTCCATTTGCCGGATGGCGAGAGTGTGCAGCGGTAGAAGCGCCAATTCCACAGGCTCAGCGAATACAACTTTTGGGTGACACGCGGAGGCGCATTGAAGACCGCGTTTTTTTACACAACCACCAGCGCTCAATAACTAGGAATTATGAATGCTCACGACGCAGGACCGATACGGCCTTCAAGTCTTTGATCGTAAAGGCGCCAGAACAGATGCGTTCGATAACGCAATAAAGATTTATCGTGACACGACCGCTGGCCAGGTGAAGACCGACGCTAGCCAAATTGTCTATTGGGCCGAACGAAAAGCATCCGATTTTTCCTCTAAGGGGGATCGCGTTGAGATATTTGGATTGTTGCGCGATGGGACGATGGTTGGCTTCGCTCTTGGCTTTCACTTGCCCGACCAGAACCTTTATGTCGTTGACCACATGGCAATAACGCCGGAAGCTAGGAGTATGACAGCATTCGAGCGATTTTGCGATTTGATCCAAGGGCATGTTGAGCGCGCGGGCGTGTATATTGACTACTTCGTCGCAGAAGTATCGATGGACATAAATGACGTAGACCCCCTTCTAAACGCGGAGACCATCACGCGCTTGCTGCAGATCAAGGGATTCCGAGTAGTTGATTGTGAGTATCTTACGCCCAGCGCTGACAAAAAGCCGCCCTATCAGCCTGTAAAAGCTAAGCTACTCCTGCATTCAACTGCCGCCGCGATAATCACACCATCAAAGCTAATCGCCATCATCGAGACCATGCACACCGGTTTATACAAAAATTGGTACAAGCCATTTGCTGATGACTTCGAAAAATATTGTCGTCACCTCAGAGGCATTCAGGAATTTGTTCAAAGCAAATGTGGTAATAAGGAACATATAGCTTTGAATGGTCATCCCCCGTCTCACGGCTATGTCGAAATCAAGGACATACCGCACGGTCCGCTTCTGCTATTTACATATCTCGTTGTAGCACTCACGCTAGCGATTGTGGTGGCGGCGTTCATTTCATGGATGGGAATTGGCCTGTACAGCGTTATCGGTGGCGCGCTCGCAGTCGCAATCTGCACACTTGTGATAATGGCGATTTGGTATGATCCAGCTGCAAAACTCGTACGGTACGGAATTGATGCTTTTGTCAGTCTTTCCGGCAGACAAAAATAACATTCGAAGAGATATGCCGCAGGCACGGCACCCGACAGGCCCACTCGTCGATCGAGAAGGCCATCGCTGGCAGCTTCACGCTCGAAAAAAAGCGATGCCAAATTGCCGTTGTAAGATGATAGTAATGAGTAGTTGAAATTTCGATATCGTATTGTTCGAGGATCATCTTGATATAACCTACGGAGAAAAGAAACGTCTTGTCTGAACGTCCGGCGTAATTTCGTTCGATTACACTAACGCGCTTCCCCCACGCTTTTGAAAAAACAAGTTCCGCAGTGCTCGTTGTCTCGAAATCGATTAGGATCAAGCCGCCGCGTTTGGTCACCCGCGCAAGTTCCGGAATTGCTTCGTAGGGCTCTACGTAGTTTAGTACCGCACCAACACAGATGGTTACGTCAAAGAAATCGTCGCGAAACGGAATAAACTCGACGTCAGCGACGATCGCTCGTTTAATCTCGCGGCATTGCCGCGCGGAAATATCCAAATTTATGCATTCCGTACGGCTAGACAGTCCGTAATCGTTATTACCACAGCCGGCGTTCAGTATCCGGAGATGATTTTTGTCAATAACCGTCTCGACGATCTTTGTTATATTGCGTCGAGTGTGGGTGCTCCAAGCGTCCGTCTCCGGCCAAATTTCCTCCAAAATCTCATATGCTTTTTTGGCTCGGGCTTTCACATCACCGCGTTCTTCCAAAGCGCTCATAATTCCTAGTTATCTGTCTGACGGAGCTGTTGCGTCGGTCGCGTTTCTCAATGATGGAGTGTACTTATTTTTCAACCCCAGGTAAGAGATTTCTATATGGCTGCGCTGTCGAATTAACAAACTTATAATCAGTTCCAAGTTCCGCGCCCGGGAGAACGCCATGCGCCACATTTCGCTTTCCCAGCACCGATATTGCTCTCCGCTCTCGCCACCACCCCCGCCCCCGCCCAAACCCCCTACCCCACCCGCCCCATCCACATCATCGTCCCGTTCCCCGCTGGCGGGCCGTCCGACGTGCTGGCGCGACTGATCGGCGACAAGATGAGCGTCGATTTCCAGCAGCCGGTGGTGGTCGAGAACCGGCCCGGGGCCAACACCGTCATTGGCGCGGAGGCTGCCGCGAAGGCGACGGGCGACGGTTACACGCTGCTGATGGCGATCGATTCGACGCTGGTGATGAACCAGTATCTCTACAAATCGCTGCCGTACGATCCGATTGCCGATTTTACGCCGATCTCGCTGGTGGCGAAGACCGTTGGCCTCCTCGTGGTCAATGCGCAGAGCGATTATAAATCGGTGAAGGATTTGGTCGCCAAGGCCAAGGCCGCGCCCGGCAAGCTCAATTACGGCGCCGGCACCATTTCGACAAAACTGCAGGGTTATCTGTTCAACGATGCGGCCGGGGTCGACACCCTGCTGGTGCCCTATAACGGCAGCTCGGAAGTGGCGCACGGCATTTTGACCAAGAGCGTCGATTTCGTGTTCGACGGGCCTTCGGCGGAGTTGCCGCTGATCCAGTCCGGCGACTTGCGCGCGCTCGCCAAGCTCGACGCCCGCGCATTCCCGGCGCTGCCCGATCTGCCGACGCTCGACGCGGCGGCCGACCTGCACCTCGGCAATCTCACGGTCTGGCTTGGGCTCGTGGCGCCGCGCGGCACGCCCGCGGCCGTCATCGACAAGCTGCAAGGCGAGACCGCAAAAATCCTCAACGATGCCGCCATCAAGGCGCGGGCCGACGCGGTGGGACTTTATCTGTCGTCCAGCACGCCCGCGGAATTCGCCGATTTCATCAAGACCGAAGCGGCGCGCTGGCAGCCCGTGGTCAAGAAAAGCGGTTTGCATTTCGATTAGGGGGCTCGAACTCATGTTGACCCGTCATTGCGAGCCATCGGGTCCGGCCCGAAGTGGCCGGCCCGACGACAGGCTCCGCGAATCAATCCAGCGCCTTGACGCTGTTCTGGATTGCTTCGTCGCAGCGCTCCTCGCAATGACGACGCTGGTTGGGTTCGGCTCCGCCGCGCTCGCGCAGGACGATTCCTATCCCGCGCACTCGGTGCGGATGATCGTGTCGTCGTTGCCGGGCGGCAATCCCGACGTCTTGGGCCGACTGCTGGCGGATCGGATGAGCAACGATTTCGGCAAGAGCTTTGTCGTCGAAAACGTCACCGGCGCGGGCGGAGCGCTGTCCGCGATTGCCGCGGCAAAAGCATCGCCCGACGGCTATACCCTGTATCTGGGCGATACCGGCATCATGGCGATCAATCCGCTGCTCAATCCGGACGTCGGCTACGACCCGATGAAGGATTTCGCGCCGATCACTCGGCTCGTCGCCTTGCCGACCATCCTGGTGGCCAATCCGAAGGTGCAAGCCGCAACGCTGTCGGAATTCATTGCGCTCGCCAAGCAGGAACCCGGCAAGATCACCTACGGCTCGGCCGGCGTCGGATCGATCCATCACATGACCATGGCGATCTTTGCCGATCTCGTCGGCATCGATGTCCTCCACGTGCCGTATCGCGCCGGCACTGCCATGGTGAACGGCCTCCTGACCGGCGAAATCCAGGTCGGCTGGTCCGGCATTCCCAACGTCCAGGCGCTGATCGCCGGCGGCCAATTGCGCGGCTATTGCATCAGCGTGTTGCAGCGCTCGGCTTCGACCCCGGCGATCCCGACCTGCGACGAATTGGGCATCAAGGGTTTCGACGTCGCCACCGTGATGGGAATGTTCGCGCCGGCGGGAACCTCGCCGCAGATCGTGGCGCGGCTGCAGGCCGAAATCGCCAAGGTCATGCGCGAGCCGGCCATGGCCGCGCGCATGGAACAGCTCGGCATGGTGATGGAAGAGAACGGCACCGCGAACTATATCGCATTCCGGCAGCGCGACGCCGAACGCTACACCGCCATCGTGCGCAAGCTGAATTTGCAGACGGGGAAATGAGAAGGCATCGCGATGGCGACGACGGCGACAACAGAAGATTTGCGACAACTTCGCGTCGATCAGGTGGGCGGCTTGTGCTCGCCAGCGGACCTGCGCCGCGCCTTTGACGATTTCAAGCGCGGCGATGTCACCGAGGACACATTCGACCGTGCCAAGGACGCCGCGGTCCGCCACGTGATCGCCAAACAGGAGGCGATCGGATTTCCCATCCTCACCGACGGCGAGTTGCGGCGGCGCAATTTCCAGGAAAGTTTCAGCGAGTTGGTCGCAGGCTTTGAGGTCCCAGCCGAAGACAAATCGATGGAAGGCGTAAGCCTGCAGCCGTTGGTGCGCGCCGAACAGAACTTCAGCGCGCCCGGCCCGGCGATCCGGACCCGGCGCCGCGTCGTCGAGCGGCTTCGCCTCGTGCGCAACGTGCCGCTCTCGGAATATCAATTCTCCAGCAAGATCGCGACAAAACCCGTCAAGGTGACGGTCTTGAGCCCCGACCGGATTTCGCAGCGCTTCGACTGGCAGCAGTCCAAGGCCATTTACCCGGACATGGACGCGTTCCTCGCCGATGTCGTCAAAATCTCGCGGCAGATCATTGCCGAATTGGTCGATGCCGGCTGCCGTTACATTCAGATCGATGCGCCGGGCTATACCGCCTATGTCGACAAGGTTTCGCTCGATCGCATGCGGGCCCGCGGCGAGGATCCCGATGAGAACATGAAGCGTTCGATCGCCGCCGACAATGCCGTCATCGCCGGTTTCGACGGCGTCACCTTCGGCATTCATCTGTGCAAGGGCAATCCGCGAACCATCGATCCGGCGACCGGCAAAGTCATGCCGCAATGGCATCGCGAGGGTCACTATGACGGCATCGCCGAGCGGTTGTTCGCGCAATTGAAGCACGACCGGCTGTTGCTTGAATATGACGACGAGCGCTCCGGAAGCTTTGCACCGCTGCGCTATGTGCCCAAGCAGAAGATCGTGGTGCTCGGCCTCGTCACCACCAAGCGCGCCGATCTGGAGAGTTTTGATCTGCTGCGGCGGCGGATCGACGAGGCGACCCGGTATCTGCCGGCAGAACAACTGGCGCTGAGCCCGCAATGCGGCTTTGGCGGCCTCGATAGTATTTCCATTCCAGAGGAGGACCAGTGGCGCAAGTTCGAACGCATTCTCGAGACGGCGCGCCAAGTCTGGGGCTGATAAGTGTGGGACTGATAAGTGTGGGATTGAAATGAGCAGCGTGGATATTTTTTCGCCGTTCCGCCTCGGCCCGCTGGAATTGCCGAACCGCGTGGTGATGGCGCCGATGACGCGCAACCGCGCCGGGCCCGGCAATGTGCCGACGGAACTCAACGCCACCTATTACGCGCAGCGCGCCGGCGCCGGATTGATCGTCAGCGAGGCCACGCAAGTCTCGCCGCAGGGCGTCGCCTATCCGGGCACGCCGGGCATCCACAGCGCCGCACAAGTCGCCGGCTGGAAGCTCGTCACCAACGCGGTGCATGGCGCAGGCGGACGGATTTTTCTGCAGCTTTGGCATGTCGGGCGCATCTCGCATCCGTCGATGCAGCCGGGCGGCGCGCTTCCCGTGGCGCCGTCGGCCATCGCGCCGGCGGGCCAGGCGTGGACGACGAATGGCATGGAGGCTTTCGTCACGCCGCGCGCGCTGGAGACCGACGAAATTCCCGGCATCGTCGAAGATTTCCGCCGCGGCGCGGTTTTAGCCCGCGACTCCGGCTTCGATGGCGTCGAACTGCATGGCGCCAACGGTTATCTGATCGATCAATTTTTGCGCGACAGCACCAACAAGCGCACCGATCGCTACGGCGGCAGCACGTCGAACCGCGCGCGCTTCCTGATCGAGGTGACGCAAGCGCTGATCGGCGAGTGGAGCGGCGAGCGGGTCGGCGTGCGGCTGTCGCCGACCAACCCGTATAACGACATCGCCGACAGCAATCCGGCGGCGACGTTTTCGACCGCCGCGCGCGAGCTCGACCGGCTCGGCATCGCCTATCTGCACATCGTCGAGCCGGGGCCAGACGATCCGGTCGCCGCGGGCGAGGTGCCGGACATTGGTTTCTTCCGCAAAATCTGGCGTGGGCCGCTCATCGCCAACAAAGGCTACGATCTCGAACGCGCCAACGCGGTGCTGCGCAACGGCGACGCCGACCTGGTGTCGTTCGCCGCGCTCTATCTCGCCAATCCCGATCTCGACCAACGCTTCCGTCGCGGCGGTCCGTTCAATCCGCCGGATCGTAAGACGTTCTATGGCGGCGCGGCCAAGGGTTATACTGATTATCCGGCGCTGGGCTCCTAGCCCTCCCCCGCTCCACTTAGCCCTCCCCCCTTGTGGGGAGGGTGGGGTGGGGGTCGTGAGGTGAAGTGAGAGCGTCGACGCTTTTACAAAAACCTCCCGACCCCCACCCCTGCCCCTCGCCACAAGGGGGAGGGAAAATTTTACGTCCCCAACTGCCCGGCCAAATCCTCAAGACTCTTCGCGGCGAAATCGACCTTCTCGCCCGGCGCCGTCTCGCCGCGGCCGGAGCCATGCTCGTTGGGGCGCGCGATGTGGCCGGTGCGCAGGCCGAGCGCCGCCGCGGCCACGAGGTCCTTGGTGTGCGCGGCGACCATCATGCATTCGTGCGGCGGCAGGTCGAAAGCTTCGGCGGCGGCGAGATAGACCCGCGGTTTTGGCTTGTAGTCGCCGGCGATCTCCGAGCCCAGAATGGCGTCCCACGGCAGATTGTTGCGCCGCGCCAGAGCGACCATCAGCGAAATATTGCCGTTCGATACCGGCGCCAGCATGTAGCGTTTTTTCAGCCGTGCGAGTCCGGGCGGCACGTCGGGCCAAGCATCGAGCCGGTGCCACGCCAGATTGAGCGCGCGGCGCTGCTCCTCGGTGAGCGTGTTGACGTGAAAGCGCGGCAGGATCAGCTCGAGATTGCGCCGGTGCAGTATGTCGAGCTTGCAGAACGGTATGCGGCCGGAGCGCACCTCGTCCATGGCGCCCTGATATTCGCCGCGCCAGGCGTCGGCAAAGGCCGGCCAATCGAGCGTAAAACCAAGCGGTTTGAGCATTGCCTCGGCCTCGCGCGCGATCGAGCTGCGCCAATCGACCAGGGTGCCGAACACGTCGAAGAACAGGGCTTTCACCGCGACTGTCATGGAATGCTCCTAGCGCGACCGGCGCCATGATGCCAAAACAAGCGCCGAAAAGCTTGCGGGAAATCGTCAAACGGAGCCAACCATGCCGGATCAAAAAATTGCCGAACTGCTGCACGAGCTGATCGTCGCGACGCGTATCATGGCCAACGAGAAAGTGCTCGATGCCTTCGGCCATGTCAGCGTGCGCCATCCGGGCGATCCGAAGCGCTATTTCATCCCGCGCCACCGCGCGCCGGAACTGGCGGAAGTTTCCGACATCGTCGAGCTCAATCTCGATTCCGAGCCGGTCAAGCCAACCGAATCCCGCCTCTACAGCGAGCGGGTGATCCACGGCGAAATCTACAAAGCACGCCCGGAGGTCAATGCGGTGGTTCATCACCACGCCCACGCCGTGCTGCCTTACGCCATTTCCGGGCGCGAAATGGTGCCGGTGTTTCATCTTGGCGCCGTCATCGGCCAGGTGCCGTTCTGGGATCAGCGCGACGAGTTCGGCGACACCAACATGCTGGTGATCAAGCCGGAGGAAGGCGCGTCGCTGGCGCGGGCGCTCGGCCCGCATTGGATGGTGCTGATGCGCCGCCACGGCGCCACTGTCGCCGGCTTGAGCCTGCGTGAGCTGACGTTCCGCACCGTGTTCGGCTGCGACAACGCCAAGCTGCTCAGCCAAGCCATCGCCCACGGTCACGTGGATTCGCTCTCCCCGGGCGAAGCCAAACTCACTTCGGCGCATCAATTGCGGCCGCCGTCCATGGGCCGCGCCTGGGATTATTGGGTGCGGCAGGTGGAGAAAGTCGGTTTGATGCCGGCTCAGCGTGCTGCAGTCGCCAAACGCGCACCTCCGCGCATCAAGCCGAAGGCGGCGAAGAAAGCGCTGGCGAAGCGCCGACGCTAAGGAAATCTAAGCACTGCTCCTTCTCGGAACATCACGATTTTTCCGGCGAAGACGTACCGAGTGATGGAGCTGGCTCGGAGTTGATTTGATCGGAGATGCGATCGAGTAAGTCGCGAACAAATCTCGCATGTTTTTTAGCGGACCGCGATCCGCGTCCAGCGGTTGTGGTTGAAGTATGAAGTTGCGCCGCAATTCGGCGCTGTGAGGCACCAGAAACCTGCAATTGAACGGTGCGCCAGCGCCTTTGGAGCCACTTAGTTTCTCGCGGACTAGATACCACCCGCAAAAAGGTATGAACTTCTTCCGTGCTCCGGAGAGCAGCAATTGCTTCTTCAAGCGGGATCATAATGTATTAGCATGGTAATTCACCCCCAATTAGCACGATACGACAACTCCAGGAAGGAGTGTTTTTGCGGCCGACCAAGCAAATTTAAGGCCGGCAGCCGGCCCCTGGTTCGCCACCAACGTCATTGCTAAGTCCCAGTATCCCTTGAGAAATTGCATAGGGGAGCGATTGAGCGTCGTGCAATTGATGGTTCGACCCTAGGATATTATTCCGATGCGGCCATTAGGCAGGGCATAGATCCTAACCGGCATTTGGTCGTCCACAGCGCTGGTATTCATTTATTTCCAGGGCCCTAGCCATTGACATCCTGAGGAAATCGCGGGAAAGGGAACGCACCGTGACGGGTGTCTGGTAGCCCCGTCGCTAATAGGTTCGGCCCAGCGAAACACTGCCGAACTGAGACTTTGTAGCGCTCGTCCGAGGGGCAATTCCCCCTCGGCGAGCGCTATGTTATTTTTGCTCTTGCATTCTAAAAATCGCAGTAGGATAGTCTTGTCTTCAGAGGCCTCCGCTCACACCTCTGGGCGCCGTCCGCCTACCAGCGGAAACTAAGTACGGTGAGTGTTTCGCTGAGCAGTGCGGTCGGAGGGTCGATCAACCGCAGACCAGAACGGTAGGCGCCGCGTAGCTGCGGCGGTTTACCTATTTGAAAAAGGCTGTCCGCGGCCTGCTGCGTAGGCTCTCCGACCGTTTATTACGGGAGAGCCCCAATGAGCTCGAATGCCTCCCAAAAGGAGGACTTTATCCTAGTGCACTACTATGACCGAGCAAGCCAAGCGTATCGGCTTTTTCGAACCCAGGTGGTGAAACGCGATCGCTTTAGCGACCGTGTACTTGCTAAGGGACGTGACGGTAGGCTGGTCTGGTTCATTCCAGACTACTATCGCCCACGCTTCTACATTGCCGAGATAGATGCTCGGCTCCTGTCGCACGGCTAGCGGGAGGTGCGACATGCGAAATTCCGTCCCGCGCAGCTTGCCGCCTCGTCGGCGGCATGCTGACCGGCCTGATCATCCTGATCATAGGGATCAGTCAGGTGGTAAAGTGCTCCCGTGGTTGCCACGGGAAGTCTGGGAAGTAATTGATCAGCAGTCGGAGGGCCGATGGTTATTAATTATGGATCGGCAAACCGGCCGCATACTCCGGTTTCTCGAACTAGCTAATTGATTGCTTCCTGCCGGCGCTGGGCATCGTCCCGGCGCCGGATCGTTTGAGTCCCTATCGATGTTAGAAAATCGTTGTCGGAAATTAGAAGAGCGTGCACTCATTGACTATACGGCTAAGGTGACACGGCGAATTTCGGGAGGCGTATCGGACGGGATCGCAATCCCATGATCGCGCCGATAGGAAAGAATGGCGAGGATGGCTTCCTCGGCGTTGGCCAGGGCTTCCTGCTCGGTGTCGCCTTCGGTAACGACCTCCGGCAGAGCTGGGACGAGCACCGTAAAGCCGCCCTCTTCCTGCGGCTCCAGGATCACCGAGAAGCTATAGTTCGCGGCCACTTGCTCCTCCATACTCGACGGTTACGCGCCAAATGCGCCTCATGATTGCGGTAGCGCATAGCTGGCGCTTCGTCCATTATATATTCAATTGATCCCGCCAACTGCTGCTCAGCCGTCACCATAGAACAATCACCAAGGACGGCGCCGCCCGTCCGTTCTTACAAGAGGAAACATCCATGGCCGACATGCAATCGACCCGCCTGCCCAAGCTTAATGAGAGCACGCTCACCGCCGACCAGCGCGCGCTGGCGCAATCCATCGCGTCGGGGCCGCGCGGCCAGTTCAAGATGTCGGGGCCGTTCGCCATCTATCTGCATTCGCCGACCTTCGGGGAATTGGCGCAAAAGCTCGGCGGCCATTTGCGCTTCAAGACCAGCGTGTCGCCGCGGCTGTCGGAATTCGCCATTCTGTGCACGGCGCAACATTGGAAGGCGCAATACGAATGGGCGATGCACGCGCCGATGGCCGAGAAGGCCGGCGTCAAGCCGGAAACCATCGCCGCCATCCAGGCCGGCCGGGCGCCGAAAAAGGCGCCGAAGGACGAGATGGCGATCTATGATTTCGTCAAAGAGCTTTACGCCAAGAAGCGCGTCGGCACCGGTGCCTACAACAAAGTGAAGAAAGTGCTCGGCGACGCCGGCGTCGTCGAGCTGGTCGGCATCCTCGGCTACTACGCCATGGTGTCGATGACGCTCAACACCTTCAAGGCGCCGCTGCCGCAAGGCATGAAGGCGCCGTTCAAGGAAGGCAAATAGCGCCGCGTCACGGCTTGTTCATCTGCATGCCGCCGCCCCCGCCGCCTTGCATCATCATGGTGCCGCCACCGGCGGGAACGCCGGGCGCGGCGGCGCCGATGGCGGCGATCGGATAGTCGACGTCGATCGAGCCCGCGGTGTCGAATTTGAGCGTCGCCTTCACCGTGTTGCCCTGCTCCAGCGGGTGCTTGAGATTGACCAGCATCATGTGCAAGCCGCCCGGCTTGAGCGTCACGGTCTCGCCCGGCTTGATCTCCAGCCCGCCTTCGACCGGCCGCATCTGCATCACGCCGTTGTCCATGGTCATGGTGTGGATCTGGCACTCGGCGCTGGCGTCGCTCGACACGCAGCTGACCTTGTCGGTCGTCTTGCCGGTATTGGTGATCGTCATATAAGCCGCCCCCGAGCTCGCGCCCTTCGGCGTCGCCCGCGCCCAGGGCGCGGTGATCTGGATCGGGCCGACATTATAGTCGGTGGCCTGGCCCGCCGGAGCGGCGAATTGCGTGAGGGCGAGCGCGCAGCCGGCAGCAAGCCAGATATTTGTCCTAGCGATACTTGTCATAAAATTGCTCCGTCGTGTCTGTCGCGCCCTGCTCGTCGATTTTAGGGCACTTCGTGGCACCTTGGAATGCATGGAACCCATGCCGCACCGTCCCGTGCGGATAATCTGTGCTTAGAAATCGCCCGACAACGCGCTATTCTAGATCGGAAGACGGACGACCGAGGACAGACGACGGAAAGAGGGGGCGGCGATCTATCTGTCGTCCGTCCTCTGTCGTCATATCGCGCGGTGACCTTTACGTGGCCCAAGACCAGCCAAATGCGAGCGACGGCTCCGGACAGATCCTGAGCTTCCAAATGCGCCGCCGCCTGGGCATGCCGGCGCCGCGCCATGCGTCGATTGCGCCCGATGGCGCGGGTGCCGAGCCGGTCGACGATCTCGCCGCCTTCGAGGAGGAAGACGGCCACATCGACTACCGGCACCGCATGCTGATGAATGTCTTCGCGGTGGTAATCGTATCGATCCTCATCACCGCCGGGGTGTGGATCGCCGATACCATCGCCGCCATGCAAAAGGTGCAGGATTGCGCCCTGCAAGGCCGGCAGAATTGCGCGCCGATCGAACTGCCGGTGATCAAAAAGTAGAATTACTTGAGTTGATCCTGCACGCTGGCGACACCAGCCATGGCGCAGGCCTCGTCGCCCGCGGAGGTCGAGCCGCTGACGCCGACGGCGCCGATGGTGTCGTCGCCGACCTTGATCGGCACGCCGCCCCTCAATGCAATGACATGTTCGAGTTGGCGCTGGCCGGCGAGCTCGGAGCCCGGCTCGGTGCGCGACGCCCAATCGGCCGAGGTGCGGCCGAACGTGCGCGCCGTATAGGCCTTGCGCTGCGCCAGTTCGATATTGTGCGGCGCCGCCTTGTCGCCCTGCAGGAAGACGCGCAGCCGCCCGGCGCGGTCGACCACCGCCACCGAGACGCTGTTGCCGGCCTTGTCGCATTCGGTGACCGCGGCTTCAGCGATGGTCAGCGCCATCTTGAGCGACACGTCGCGCTGCATGAGCACCTGCGCGACGCCCGTCTTGGATGGCTCGAGCGCCATCGTCAGCACGGCCAGTCCGGCGAGCCGGAGCGCATACCGCATGAGTTCCCTCCCTTGCCGTCCGTGTTCCGGGTTAATCCGGCCGGGCGGTCGCAGGCGCGATGTTGGCGCCAATCGCAGCCCCGAACAAGTCGAGGGTCGCCGCCGCACCGGCCGCGATCCGATAGCCGGCACAGGGGCTTATCCGCAAGCCACGGCGCGCCTTCGGCCCCGGCCGCCGCCGTTGAACTTGCCGGCATCCTTCGCTATACGGGGCGTTCGCGTCCCAAGGGGCCCGGCACGGTCGGGCTTGCATGCGCCGGGCCGGGGCCGGCGTCCATCCTCGCCGTGGCCGAAAAGAGCAGGTCTGATGTCCACCACGTTCGATAAAGTGGCTGAAATCATTGCGGAAACTTGCGACATTCCGCGTGAGAACATTAAGCCCGAAAGTCACGCCATCAACGATCTCGAGATCGACAGCCTCGATTTCCTCGACATCGCCTTTGCCATCGACAAGGCGTTCGGCATCAAGCTGCCGCTCGAACAGTGGACGCAGGAAGTCAACGACGGCAAGGCGACGACCGATCAGTATTTCGTGCTGAAGAACCTGAGCGACCGCATCGACGAATTGATCGCCGCCAAGGGCGCCTGAGGCGCCACCATGCGCCTTGAATATTTTCAGATGCTCGACCGCATCGTCGACGTCGATATCGGCGAGCGCCGCATTCGCACCGCCTGCACGATTCCGAAAGCGAACGAGAGCCCGATCTTCGAAGGCCATTTCCCGGGCTATCCGCTGATGCCCGGCGTGCTGTTGATCGAATGCATGGCGCAGACGACCGGATGGCTCGCCAGCGCATTGGCCAATTTCGACATCATGCCGATCCTCGCCGGCGTCAAGGAAGCCAAGATGCGCAGCGCGGTGTTTCCCGGCGATGAGCTCGAATTCGAAGGCCAGGTGATTCACGAGGGCTCCGGCTTCACCGTCGCCGAAATCAAAGGCCGCCGCCAGGGCAAAGGCGTGTGCGATGCGCAAATCACCTATCGCATGCTGCCCTACCCGAACCCGCAATTCCGCCAGGCGATCCGCGATTGGGCCGAGCGTCTGCAGTTTCCGTTCAAGGAGCCGGTGAAGTGAGTGCACGCCGCGAGGTGTGGATCACCGGCGTCGGCCTACTCACGTGTCTCGGCGAGGGCATGGAGGCGAACTGGCAGCGCCTCGAGCGCGGCGATGCGCCGCCCTACGACGACAAGACCTTCGCGCCCTATATCGTGCATCCGCTGCCGGCGATGAGCTTTGACAAGCAAATCCCGAAAAAGGCCGATCAGCGCCAGATGGAGCTGTGGCAGCGCGCCGGCACCTATGCGGCGGGCCTGGCGCTGAGCGACGCCGGCATTGCCGGCAAGCCGGAGCTTCTCGACCGCACCGACATGATCGTCGCCGCCGGCGGCGGCGAGCGCGATGTCGCTGCCGACAATGCGATCCTTGCCGGCGTGCGCAAGGCCAATCGCCCGGACGTGTTTCTCAACGAACGGCTGATGAGCGATCTACGGCCTACTCTCTTTTTGGCGCAACTGCCCAACCTGCTCGCCGGCAATATCTCCCTGGTGCACGGCGTCGTCGGCTCCTCGCGCACTTTCATGGGGGAAGAGGCCGCGGGGGTGGACAGCGTCCGCGTTGCGCAAGCGCGCGTCGCCTCCGGCCAGAGCGAGCTGACCTTGGTCGGCGGCGCCTATAACGGCGCGCGCTGGGACGTGCTGCTGGCCTTCGAGCTCGGCCATGTTCTGCTGCAGGACAAATTTGCGCCGGTTTGGGATCGCGGGCCGAACGGCGGCATCGCCTTTGCGACCATGGGGGCGTTTTTGGTGCTGGAAAGCCCGGAACACGCCCAAGCGCGCGGCGCCAAACCGCGGGCGCGGCTTGCCGAGATCCATTCCGACCGCAATTTGCGCGGGCCCGGCGAGACCGAGGCGGCGCTAACCCGGCAATGGCAGACGATCGCCGGCAAGGTCGACCGGGCCCATGCCGCCGTCATTTCCGGCGCCAGCGGGATCGAGCCCGCGACCGCGGCGGAACGCGGCGCGCTCAAGGAATTTGGCCTTCCCGTCCGCAACACCGGTACGTATATCGGGCATGGGGTCGAGACCCAGTTTTTGGCCAATCTGGGGATCGCCTGCGCCGCGCTCGAGCACGGCAAGCTGTTCGCGCCTGCCGGCAGCGGCGATACCGGCGATAGTCCGTCCGGCCTGTCGCAGGTGATCGTCACCAGCGTCGGCAACTGGCGCGGCGAAGGTTTGGCTTTGGTCGAACGGATCGGTTGAAGAGGACCAACATGGCGAAACGCGACAAAGCCGGCCGTCCCATCGTCGCCGTTACCGGCATCGGCGTCGTCAGCGCGCTCGGCGTCGGCAAAGAGGACAATTGGGCGAAACTGACCGCCGGCCAGTCCGGCATTCGCGCCATCACTCGCTTTCCGACCGAAGGCTTGCGCACCACCATCGCCGGCGCCGTCGACCACGTCTACAAGGACTATATGTCGCCCGCCGAGCTGTCGGAGCGCATCGCCGTCCTCGCCGGCGAAGAGGCCATCGCGCAGGCCGGCATCGGCAGCAAGGCACACTTTCCCGGTCCGCTGTTCTTTGCCGCCCCGCCGCTCGAGATCGAATGGCATTACCGCATCGCCATGGCCAATGGCGCCGGCCTGAAGGACGACGCCGGCTATGCCGAGCTGACCGCCGTCGCGCGCAAGCCCGAATTCGCGCAATTCCACGAGTCGCTCAAATACGGCATCCTCGGCGAACGGCTTGCCGCGCATTTCGGCACCGAAGGCTCGCCGATTTCGCTCAACACCGCTTGCGCCTCCGGCGGCAGCGCCATCCAGCTTGGCGTCGAGGCGCTGCGCCGCGGCGAGTGCCAGGTTGCGCTGGCGGTCGGCGCCGATGGCTCTCTGACGCCGGAATTGCTGGTGCGGTTTTCGCTGCTCTCGGCGCTGTCGACCAAGAACGATCCGCCCGGACAGGCGTCAAAGCCGTTCTCCAAGAACCGCGATGGCTTTGTGCTGGCCGAAGGCGCAGCCGCCCTGGTGCTGGAAGATCTCGATTACGCGCAGGCGCGCGGCGCGCGCATTCTCGGCATCCTCGAAGGCTGCGGCGAAAAATCGGATTCGTTCCACCGCACCCGTTCGAGCCCCGACGGCAAGCCGATCATCGCCTGCATGCGGAACGCGTTGGCCGATGCCGGCATCGGTCCCGAGGACGTCGACTACATCAACGCCCACGGCACCTCGACGCCCGAGAACGACAAGATGGAATATCTCGGCGTCTCCACCGTGTTCGGCGAGCACATCCGCAACATCCCGATCTCGTCGAACAAATCGATGATCGGCCATGCGCTGACCGCGGCCGGCGCGGTCGAGGCGGCGTTCAGCCTGTTGACGCTGGAGCACCAGCGCATTCCGCCGACCATCAATTACAATGTGCCAGATCCGGACATCGCGCTCGACGTGGTGCCGAACAAGGCGCGCGACGCAAAAGTGCGGCGCGCCATCTCCAACTCGTTTGGCTTCGGCGGCCAGAACGTTTGCCTGGTCATGACCCGGGAGCCGGCGTGACCGGCGTTGCTGAAACCATCGTCGGCGACCGCGCAACGACGGCGCCGGGGAAAACCATGCGTGCGCTGACGTTGGTCAGCGACCGCAAGATCGAACTGCTCGATGTCGCCGCGCCCCCTGCCCCATCGGCCGGTGAATTGCAGCTTCGCATCAAGGCGATCGGGCTGAACCACATCGATGTCTGGGGCTGGCGCGGCATGGCGTTCGCCAAACGCAAGCTGCCGCTGATCGTCGGCGTCGAGGCGGCGGGCGAGATTGTTGCGGTCGGCAGCGATGTCACCACGAGCAAGGTCGGCGATCGCGTGGTTGCCTACGGCGCGCTGACCTGCGGCCACTGCAAAGCCTGCCGCGAGGGCCGCGACAATCTGTGCGAAAACGTCGCCGGCATCATGGGCTTTCACGTCGACGGCTTTGCCCGCGATCTGATCAACATGCCGGCGCGGCTCGTGGTGCCGATCCCGGAAAACGTCAGCTTCCGCGACGCCGCCTGCGCGCCGGTGGCGTTCGGCACCGTGCAACACATGCTGTTCGATAACGCGAAGCTCGAGCCTGGCGAGACCATTTTGGTGCAAGCCGGCGGCTCCGGCATCGGCACCACGGCGATCAAGATGGCCAAGGCCATCGGCTGCACCGTGATCACCACGGTCGGCGACGACGACAAGGCGGCAAAGGCCAAGGCGCTCGGCGCCGATCACGTCATCAATTACCGCACCGAGCGCTTCGAAACCTTGGTGCGCAAGCTCACCGGGAAAAAAGGCGTCGACGTCGCCTTCGAGCATGTCGGGCCCGACACCTTCAACGGCTCGCTGCTCTGCCTCAAGCGCGGCGGCCGGCTTGTCACCTGCGGCTCGACCTCCGGCCAGTCGATCACCATGAACCTGTTCCAGCTCTACCTGCAGCAATACCGCATCACCGGCTCGTTCGGCTGCTCGCTGCGCAATATCCGCGACAGCCTCGCCAAGATGGCGGCGGGCCTCTTGCCGGTGATCGACACCGAAGTGGCGCTTGCCGATTTCGAACACGGCCTCGCCCGGCTCGAAAGCCGGCAGGTGTTCGGCAAGATCATCGTCAATTTCTAGGACGCACCCGCTTGAAGCCCGTGCTCGATCCGGCCCTCGGCGCGCTCGCGGTTTGGCTATTGCGCGCGGTGCACTGGATGGATCGCCGGCGCTCGGCGAATTTCGCCGGCGCCTTCGCGCGCAAGGTCGGGCCGCTGCTCAAGGAACACCGGCTCGGCCGCGAGAATTTGCGCGCCGCCTACCCGGAAAAATCCGACGCCGAGATCGAAAAAATTCTTGCCGGGGTTTGGGACAATCTCGGCCGCATCATGGTCGAGTTCGCCCATCTCGACGATTTTTCCATCGCCGGTTTCGAGACGCCGACGCGCGACGTCATCACCTACGGGCCGGAAACGGCGGAGCGCTTCGAGCGCATCAGGAAGAGCGGCCAGGCGACGATCGGTTTTGGCGCCCATCTCGCCAACTGGGAAATCCCCCCCGTCGGCGCGACCAAGCTCGGCATCAAGTCCGCCGTGCTGTTCCGGCGCCCGGGCATCCCGGCGATCAGCGATCTGATCGTCAAACTGCGCGCGCCGCTGATGGGTGAACTGATCCCGACCACGCTGGACGCGCCGGTGCGGCTCGCCCGCTTGCTGCAGTCCGGCGTCACCGTCGGCATGCTGGCCGACCAGCATTATACCCGCGGCGTCGAGGTGACGTTCTTCGGCCGCAAGTGCCTTGCCAATCCGCTGATCGCGGTGCTCGCCCGGCAAACCGGCGCGCCGATCCACGGCCTGCGCGTGGTGCGCAATCCCGACGGCAACAGCTTTTGGGGCGAGATCAGCGAGGAAGTGCAGCCCGTGCGCGACGCCGCCGGCAATATCGACATCGCCGGCACCATGCAGGCGGTGACCGCGGTGATCGAAGGCTGGGTGCGCGAATATCCCGAGCAGTGGCTGTGGCTGCACCGCCGCTGGCGGTGACCAAATAAACCGCCCGGATTTGTCCGGGGCGATTGTCTTAGTCCCGTTTGATCTTTGCATCAGCGCCAACCCTTCATCGGCCATTCGAGCTTGCTGGTGGCGCGATCCGCCGGCCAGACCGAGACATATGCCTTGTCCTTGAGCTGAATCAGGAAGGTGGAAGCCAAAATATTCTGGCCGGTGTCGTCGAATTTGACACCGTTGTAGCCAATCATGAGCTGATCGGGTTTCAGGTCGGTCGCTTTCAGCGCCGCCTGGATCTTGTCGGGCTCGGTCGAGCCGGCGCGGTTGATGGCGTCGGCCAGCACCAGGAAGCCTTGCATCCAGCGCGCGCTGGTGTCGTCGAGATCGCGGCCGTATTTGGCCTTGAACATCTGGTCGACGATGTAGCTGTTGGCGCCCGGCTTGCCGATATCGAAGGCGCTGCGGTTGACAGCGCCCTGGGCGAAATCGCCGACGTTGGGAATAAAGCTCGGATCGGAGAAGCCGGCATCGTCGCCGATGATCATCGGCGGCAGGTAGTCGAGATTCTTCATGGTCTTGAAATACAGAATAATGTCCTGGGTATAGCTGATGAAGATCACCACGTCGGGCTGCAGGCTTTTGAGCTGCAGCACCTGGGCGGAGACGTCCGAGCTGTTGGCGTTGTAGGCGATCTGCGCCGCCACCTTTATGTTGGCGGCCTTGGCGGCGTCGAGGACGCTGGCGGAAACCGAGGTGCCGTAATCGGTGTTCTCGTTCACGACGGCGATGCTGTCGATCTTCTTGCCGGATTTCTTCAGCTCGTTGAGGAAATCGGCATAGGCCTTGGCGAAATCCGGCGCGAACGGGGTGGTGCGGAACGTCCATTTGAAGCCGCGCCCGGTGATGTTGGCCGCCACCGAATTGGCGACCAGATACGGCACGCCCTGACGCTCGGCGACCGCGGTCGCCACCAGCGTCACCGAGGAATGATACGAGCCGAGCATGGCGGCGACGTGGTCTTGGGTGATCAGGCGCACGGTCTGCTGCTGGCCGACCTGCGGATTGCCCTGGTGATCGGCCTCGTCGAGCTCGATCTTGGCGCCGCCGAGATTGGGCAGGCCGGCGGTGGCGCCGAGCGGCAGGTTTTTCAGCTCAGGATGCGCGGTGTTGACGATCTCGGCGGCGAGATTGACGGCGTCCTTGGCCGACTGGCCGGCGCTCGCGGCGTTGCCGGTCAACGGATAGATGACGCCGATCTTCACGCTGTCGGCGGCATGCGCCGCGCCGCCGATGGCGACCGCAAGCAGTGCGGCGGCGATGATCCCTGCCCTCATTGTTCTCTCCCTGATACGAAGTTTTGTCGCGCTCAAACAGCGAGTATATCGCGTCTGCACCCTCTGGATAGCCGATGTCCGTGACCATTGATGCCGGACCGGATCGCGGCACGCACCCCACATTGGAAGTTCAATCGGGCCAGTTTTGGTTGTATCTTTGCTTATGACGGCGAGCGGGCTCCGGGAGGGGAAATATGACACGACGAGTGTCTTTGCTGTATGTCGCAATGGCCACCGCAGCCGTGATGATATCGGACGCCGGCGCTGCACGCGCGGCCACCAAATTTTGCGATATTTACCCGGAGCGTTGTGAGTATAGCGGCGATGGGGTGAATTATTACTACCCTTTAGGCTACCGCATGCCAGGATCGACCGCGCCGCGATCTCTTTTCGTGCGCAAAAAGCCAGCCACGACCGCACGCAAAACGGCGAGCACGATTACATACAAAACGCTGACCGTTCCCGCGCACGAAAAGACAGTTGGCAACGACGTTCAATCAAGCCGCTCCGGATCGAACTGAAGACCACGTCTTTGATCGAGGCGCTCACAACGATAGGCCGCGGCGGCGAGGCTGGCGGCGCGGAGATTTTTCAACGACAACGGCAGTCGCCCGCGTCGCCTCACCGTCCCGTCTTGACCCGTGTCCAAAGCCGATTGACCAGCCGCTCGGTCTTCTGGTCGCGGGCGAAGATGGTGTAGAGGCGCGCCATGGTGGTTGCGTCCGGATAGAGGGTGCGGTCGTCGCGGATGGCGGCGTCGATAAGGTCACTGGGCCGGTCGCCGTTGGCGTAGAATACGTAGTTGGTATTCTTCGCCGCGACTTCGGGCTTGAGCAGATAATCGATCAGCGCATGGGCCTCGGCGACGTGCGGGGCGTCGCTGGGAATGGCGAGATTGTCCAGCCACAATTGCGCGCCTTCCTTCGGGATGGCGTAACCAAGATCGATGCCGGACTTCGCTTCCGCCGCGCGCCGCTGCGCCTGCTTGACGTCGCCGGAAAAGCCCAAGGCAAAGCAAATCTCGCCGGTCGCCAGCGCATTGAGATATTCCAGCGAATGGAATTTGCGCACATAGGGCCTGATCTTGATGAGCAGGTCCGTAACTTTTTCGAGATCGGCCGGGTCGCTGGAATTCGGATCGCGATGCAGATAGGTCAGACCGGCCGACATGACGTCGTCGGATGAATCCAACAGGTGAATGCCGCAATCCTTGAATTTTTTTATTTTTTCCGGATCGAACACGTCGTCCCAGCTGTCGATCACGGCGTCCGGCCCGAGGATGTCGCGCACCGCCTTGACGTTGTAGCCGATGCCGGTCGTGCCCCACATGTAGTTGACGGCGTATTGATTGCCGGGATCGTAGGCCGCCAGGCGATCGGCGATCTCCGGCCAGGCGTGGGCGAGATTGGGCAGTTTCGATTTGTCGAGTTTTCGGTAAAGGCCGGCTTCGATCTGTCGGCCCAGAAAATATGCGGTCGGCACCACGACGTCGTAACCGGATTGGCCGGCGAACAGTTTTGCTTCGAGCGTATCGTTGCCGTCGAAGGCGTCATAGCGGACCGTGATGCCGGTTTCCCTGGTGAACGCGTCGAACACCGTCGGCGCGACATAGTCCGCCCAGTTGTAGAAATTGACCACGCGCTCCGCGGCGCTTGCGGGGACGGCGGCGGCGGCGATCGCAACGATGAGAGCGGGAAAGAACCGGGGCGCAGTCATTCCGTTTCGGTCGGCAGGCCTGCGGCCTTCCACGCCAAAATCCCGCCCGCCAGATGCGAGCCATACGGATAACCTTGCTCTTGCGCCGCGAGCGAAGCGGTCACCGAGCGGCGGCCGGAGCGGCAGGCAAACACCACCTCACATCCTTCCGGCGCCGGGATGACGGCGGGATCGAACGCCGACAGCGGCACCAGGACGGCGCCGGGATAGCGCTCCAGCGCCGTCTCATTCGGCTCGCGCACGTCGACCAGCACCATGCGGCCTTCGCTCAGGCCGCGCGCCACGTCTTGCGGCGTCAGATCGCGGACAGTTGGCGGTTGATCGGACATGGTCCGTCTCCGTAGGTGGGCAAAATCGTCTGTGTTTGCGTGAACGCGCGGGCAATACGCGTGCACGATTTTGCCCACGCGGCTTGCGCCTCGCGGCGCGCAAAGCCCACCCTACGTCGGCGCGCCGCGAAGGTGAAGAGACTAGACCGTGACCTGGGTGCCGACCTCGACCACCCGGTCGGTCGGGATCTGGAAATAATCGGTGGCGTCGTTGGCGGAGCGCGCCAGCCAGATGAACAGGCGGTCCTGCCAGCGCGGCATGCCCGAATGCGGCGCAGGCCGTAGCGCGCGACGCGACAGAAAGAACGACGTCGACATGATGTCGAACTGCCAGCCGAGCTTGCGGGCGATCGCGAGCGCCCGGGGAATGTTCGGCGATTCCATGTAACCGAAGCGCAGCCTGATCCGCATGAAAGTCGAGCCGACCTGCTCGATCTCGACGCGCTTTGCGCTCTCGACCCGCGGCGTGTGTGTGGTCTCGACGCTGATGATGACGTTCTTTTCGTGCAGCACCTTGTAGTGCTTGAGGCTGTGCATCAGCGCGGTCGGCGCGCTTTTCGGGTCGCTGGTGAGGAACACCGCCGTGCCCGGCACGCGCTGCGGCGGCTTGCGCTCCAGCATGCGCACCAGGTCTTCCAGCGGCGTCTCCAGCCGCCGGGTTTTTTCGTAGAGAATCCGGCTGCCGCGGCGCCACGTATACATCACCAGCATGACCACGCCGCCGATCGCCAGCGGCACCCAGCCGCCCTCCACCACCTTGAGCATGTTGGCCGACAGGAACGTCAGGTCGATCAAGAGGAACGGCAGCATCAGAGCTGCGGCAGCGAGCAACGACCAGTGCCACAGCCGCCAGATGACGATGAAAGCCATCATGCAGGTAACCACCATGGTGCCGGTGACGGCGATGCCATAGGCCGACGCCAACGCGCTCGACGAGCGGAACAGCGCGACCAGGAGCAGTACGCCGGTCAGCAACAGGCCGTTGACCCGCGGCATATAAATCTGCCCGGCCTGGTGCGCCGAGGTGTGACGGACTTCGAGCCGCGGCAACAGCCCAAGCTGGATCGCCTGGCTGGACAACGAATAGGCCCCGGTAATGACCGCCTGGCTGGCGATCACCGTCGCCGCGGTGGCCAGCACCACCATGGGGATCAGGGCCCAGTCCGGATACATCCGGAAGAACGGATTTTCGATCGCCTGCGGATGGGCGAACACCAGCGCGCCCTGCCCCAGATAATTCAGCGCCAATGACGGCAGCACCAGGCAGAGCCAGGCCAATTGGATCGGTCCGCGGCCGAAATGCCCGAGATCGGCATAGAGCGCTTCGGCTCCGGTGACGGCGAGGAACACTGCGCCTAGCGTGAACAGCCCGATCATGCCGTGATGGAGGAGAAAATAGACGCCGTGAAACGGATTGAGCGCCCACAATATGCCGGGATCGGCGGCGATCCACATCACGCCCGGAATGGCGATGGCGACGAACCAGATCGCCGTGACCGGCCCGAATAGCGCCGCGACCTTGGCGGTGCCGCGCGACTGGAACGCAAACAGCACGAGCAGGATCACGATGGTCAGCGGCACCACATAGGCGTGGAACGCCGGCGTGGCGATGTCGAGACCTTCGACGGCGGACAGCACCGACAGCGCCGGCGTGATGACGGCATCGCCATAGAACAATGCCGCGCTGATGATGCCGAGCAGCGCGACGACGCCGGCCGCCTTGCCGAAACGGCCGACCGCGCGCAACGCCAGCGCCATCAGGGTGAGCGTGCCACCCTCGCCGTTGTTATCGGCGCGCAGCAATATGACGACATATTTCAAGGTGACGATGATGAACAGCGCCCACAGGATCAGCGACACGACGCCGAGGACGGTTTCCCGCGGCAGTTCGGTGGCATTTGGCGCCGACGCCGCAATGATGGCTTCGCGAAAGGCGTAAAGCGGGCTGGTGCCGATATCGCCATAGACGACGCCGATGCTGCCCAGCGCCAGCGCCCAGATGCCGGAACGCGGCGAGTGCTCGCCATTGGCGGCGGCCTCGCTCCCCACGGGAACTGCAATGCGTTCGGACATAGGAATTATATAAGGGAAACTTGCGCCTTTTTCGGCGATCCGCCGGGCATGTGCCAGCCGCGCGCGGCTTTAGCATCAAAGCCGCGGCGAGTCATGGACTGTTTCGTTAATAGGATTCCTATATGGCGATCGGCGAGCCATGCGTTAATGCATGGACGGCGACAGTCGGCGCCTTGTCTTTGGGCAATTCCGCAGATTGCAGCACGGCGCGCCGTCATACGGTGACTTGCGTGCCGACTTCGACGACGCGACCAGTCGGAATCTGGAAGAAGTCCGTCGCATCGCTCGCCGATTTCGCCAGCATGATGAAAAGACGGTCCTGCCAGCGCGGCATCCCGGAATGGGCGGCGGGTTTCAGCGAGCGGCGCGACAAGAAAAACGACGTCGACATGATATCGAAATGCCAGCCGAGCTTGCGGGCGATCGCCAGCGCTTTCGGCACGTTGGGCGATTCCATATAACCGAACTTGAGTGAGACCTTGCTGAATAGCGGTGAAACCTCCGTTATCCGCACCCGCTCCTCGTCGGACACCCGCGGCGTGTCGGCAGTGACGATGGTGAGGATGACGTTGTGCTCGTGCAGCACCTTGTTGTGCTTGAGGTTATGCAGAAGCGACGTCGGCGCGGAATCCGGATCGCTGGTCAGGAACACGGCGGTGCCCGGCACGACGTGCGGCGGCTTGCGTTGCAGGCTGCGCACCAGCGTTTCCAGCGGCACCTCGGTGCGCCGCGTCTTCTGCGCCAATATGCCGGTGCCGCGCCGCCAGGTGAGGATGATCAACACCATGGAGGAGCCGAACGCGATCGGCGCCCAGGCGCCATCGAAGATTTTCAGCAGATTGGCGGAGAAAAAAACGACGTCGACGAACACCAGCGGTGCCACCAGCGCGGCCGCCTGCCACAGTTTCCAATTCCACAGTTTCCAGACCACCAGGAGGCCGAGAATGCCATCGACCACCATGGTCGTGGTCACGGCAATGCCGTAAGCGGAGGCCAGCGCGCTCGAGGTGCGGAACAGGCCGACCAGCAGCAATACGCCGGCCAGGAGCGCAACGGTGACACGCGGGATGTAAATCTGGCCGTGATGCTCGGCGGAGGTGTGGCGAATGGCGAGCCGCGGCAACAGCCCAAGCTGGATCGCCTGCGCGACCAGCGAGTAGGCACCGGTGATCACCGCCTGGCTCGCGATCACGGTCGCCACCGTCGCCAATACGATCATCGGCATCAGGAGCGATTCCGGCATCATCCGATAGAACGGATTTTCGATCGCCGAAGAGTTGGCCAGCACCAGTGCGCCTTGGCCGAAATAATTCAGTAACAGTGCGGGAAAGACCAGGAACAGCCACGCCGTCTGGATCGGCCTGCGGCCGAAATGGCCGAGATCGGCGTACAGCGCTTCGCCGCCGGTCACGGCCAAAAAGACCAGTCCGAGCGTGACCAGGCCGATATGGCCGTGCTCGGTCAGAAAGCGCACACCGTAGAATGGATTGGCCGCCAGCAGCACGTGAGGATCGTCGTGGATGTTGACCAGCCCGGCAACGGCAATGGTGATGAACCAAACCACCATGACCGGCCCGAAGAAGGCTGCGACCCTGGCGGTGCCGCGGCTTTGCACGGCAAACAGAATGACCAGAATGGCAACCGTGAGCCCGACGACATAGTGCTCGAAAGCGGGCGTCGCGAGTTTCAACCCTTCCACCGCCGACAAGACGGAAATCGCGGGCGTGATCACCGAATTGCCGAGGAACATCGAAGCGCCGACGACGCCGAGAATGTAGATCGGGGCGGTGCGGCGGCCGAACGCCCGGCTCGCCAGCGCGGTGAGCGACAGCGTGCCGCCCTCGCCGTTGTTGTCGGCGCGCAGCAGGATCAAGACATATTTGCAGGTCACGACGATGATCAGCGCCCACAGGATGAGCGACAGCACGCCGAGCACCGCGTCGCGGCTGATGGCCCCGGCCGGGCTCGCCGCCACCACCGCCTCGCGCAAGGCATAGAGCGGGCTCGTGCCGATATCGCCGAACACCACGCCGACGGAACCGAGCGTCAGCGTCAGGAAGCCGACGGAGGCGCCACTTGCGGGCTGCGCGCCGGCCATCGGCGCCAGCGCGGGAGCGCGGTCGGACGTGGAACTGCTCATGGTGCTCTTGGCGCGCCGCTATGACCGCCGGACCGCCGGGCGGAGCGGCGCCTTTATAGCATTGCCGGCGCACCGGCAATATGGCGGGTTCTTAAGGCTGCAAATCCGGTGGAACCGGCGGCGCTTCGCGCATCAAGGTGATGGTGACGCGGCGATTGGCGGCCATGAAGGGGTCGTCGGGGAACAGCGGATCGGTGTCGGCCTTGCCGGCGATCTGGTAGAAATTGGCCGACGGAAACCCCTGCTCTTCAAGGATCTGGCGCACCGCATTGGCGCGGTCGGCCGACAGGTTCCACGGCCCGTAACCGGGCTGCGGCGCAACTCGGCTTGCTGCGGTGTGGCCGGTGATGGATACCCGGTACGGCGTCGCCTTGAGCGGGCCGGCAAGCTTCTGGATGATGACCCGGGTGCGGTCGTAGGGCTCCTTGACGCCTTCCGGGAACATCGAGCGGCCGTCCTGGTCGACGATCTCGATATTGAGCCCCTCCTTGGTCTCCTCGACCATGATGTGCTTGGAGGCTTCGGTGAGTTCCGGCATGTCTTGCAGCGCCTGGCGCAACGAGGCGGCGGCGAGCGCAAAAGCCTGGTCGTTCTTGAAATGCGCGCCGATTTGATGATTGTGGTCGTGCTCGTCCGGCGTCGGCGTGGCGGAGGCGTCCTCGGGCTGGATGTGGGCTGCGTTCTTGAGCCGCGGCCGGGTCGGCAGCCCGTCGACCTCGATGATGCCCGAATAGCGCACATTGTTCTGCACGCCGAAGGCGTCGCGCATCGAGCCGGCGACAATTTGCAGCTTTTGCTGGTCCTGGTTGGAGAACGCCACCAGCATGACGAAGAAGCTCACCAAGAGACCCATGAGGTCGGCGAAGGTGACGAACCAGCCGTGGCCGCCGCCATGAGCTTCCTTGCGCCGCGCCATGGGTTATGCGCTCCGCCGCCCGCTCAGGCCGGAACCGGCTCCGGCTCTTCATGCCGGTGTTTTTCCGGAAGATATGCCAGCAGCATTTCGCGCACCAAGGTGGGGCTCTTGGAATCGCGCATCATCAGCACGCCGTCGATGATCAAGGTGCGGTTGATCTCCTCGTCGACGAGCTTGAGATGCAGCTTGTCGGCGATCGGCAGGCACATCAGGTTGGCCACCACCGCGCCATAGAGCGTCGCCAGCAGCGCCGTGGCCATGAACGGGCCGAGCTTTGACGGGTCCGTCATGTTGGCGAACATCTGCACCATGCCGACCAGCGTGCCGATCATGCCGAAGGCCGGCGCGCAGTCGCCGACGGCGCGATAGATTTTCTGGCCCTCATCGAGGTGGGTGAGGAAATTGTCGCGGTCACGCTCGAGATTGTCGCGAATGAACTCGGCGTCATAGCCGTCAGCGACGAAGCGGATGCCCTTGGCCAGGAATGGGTCCTCGATCTCGACCTTTTCCAGGCCGATCGGGCCCTGCTTGCGCGCGATCTCGGCGAGAGCGGCGATCTCGTCGACCAGTTCGCGCTGGGTGGTGCGCCGCATAGTGAAGGCGAACTTGGCGCCGAGCGGCAGGCCGTGGAAGATCGCGGTCAGCGGGAAGCGGATCAGGGTGGCGGAAAACGAGCCGCCGAAAATGATGATGACGGCATGGTCGCTCACGAACATGCGCAGGTCGCCGCCCATCAACATCAGGGTCGCGACGACGGTCGCCCCGGCGACCAAGCCGAGGCCTGTGGCAATGTCCATAAAACCCGCTCCAACCAGGCAACCCTAACGGGCCGGCCCCTAAACTACCGTCGCCGCGCTTAAGGGACGGTTACCGGTGGGACTTTGGTGTGGTTGGCGGGTAGCCGGACTCACGGTCAGCGACATAGGCCAGACAGGCGCGGATATCATCCTCGGTAAGTTCGGGGTAATCGGCCAGAATTTGCGCGTGGGAGAGGCCTGCCGCGAGCCAGGCGAGCACGTCTCGGACTGTAATTCGCATACCGCGAATGCATGCGCGCCCACCGCGCTTGCCCTCTTCGGCGGTGATGATGTCCTGATATTTCATACGCCGTGCTCCGGCCAGGATCGGCTAGCCGCAAAATACCCTACAAATCCTTCGGCGCCACCGTCTGGCGCGTTTGCCCCCGTGACCGTCGCAGAAAAAACCAGCACAATAGGTCCAAATCCATACGGCCCCGAGCCGTGTATTTTCCAGGGAGACCATTCATGCGTGACATCGGCCACTTCATCGGCGGCAAGGAGGTGAAGGGCGCGTCGGGGCGGCAAGGCGACGTGTTCAATCCCAATACCGGCGAGGTGCAAGCCAAGGTGGCGCTGGCGGCCAAGTCCGAGGTCGAAAACGCGATCGCCAATGCCGAAGCGGCGTTCCCGGCCTGGGCCGCCACCAATCCGCAACGCCGCGCCCGCGTCATGTTCAAGTTTTTGGAGCTGATTCAGCGCGAATACGACGATCTGGCGCGGCTCTTGTCCTCCGAGCACGGCAAGACCTTTGCCGACGCCAAGGGCGACATCCAACGCGGGCTTGAAGTGGTCGAGTTCGCCTGCGGCATCCCCAACTTGATGAAAGGCGAGTACAGCGAGGGCGCCGGGCCCGGCATCGACCTTTACTCGATCCGCCAGCCGCTCGGCGTCACAGCCGGCATTACGCCGTTCAACTTCCCGGCCATGATCCCGTTGTGGAAATGCGCCCCGGCGATCGCCTGCGGCAATGCTTTCATCCTCAAACCGTCGGAGCGCGATCCGTCGGTGCCGATGCGTATCGCCGAATTGTTTCTCAAAGCCGGATTGCCGCCGGGCGTGCTCAATGTCGTCAACGGCGACAAGGAGGCGGTGGACACGCTGCTCACCGACCCGCGCGTAAAAGCGGTCGGCTTCGTCGGCTCGTCGTCGATCGCCGAATACATTTACGCAACCGGCACCGCCCACGGCAAACGGGTGCAGTGCTTCGGCGGCGCCAAGAACCACATGATCGTGATGCCGGACGCCGACATGGACCAAGCGGTCGATGCGCTGATCGGCGCCGGCTACGGCTCCGCCGGCGAGCGCTGCATGGCGGTGTCGGTGGCCGTGCCGGTCGGCAAGAAGACTGCCGACATTCTGGTGGAAAAACTGATCCCGCGAGTCGAGAGCCTCAAGATCGGTCCCTCGACCGACACCCAGGCCGATTACGGCCCGATGGTGACCAGGCAGCTGCTCGATAAGGTGCGCGGCTATATCGATCAAGGCGTCAAGGAAGGCGCCAAGCTCGTGGTCGACGGCCGCAATTTCAAGCTCCAGGGCTATGAGAAGGGCAATTTCATCGGCGGCTGCCTGTTCGACGACGTCAAGCCGGACATGACGATCTACAAGGAGGAGATTTTCGGACCCGTGCTGTCGGTGGTGCGCGCCAAGGATTACGAGGAAGCGGTGCGGCTGCCGTCGGAGCATGAATACGGCAACGGCGTCGCCATCTTCACCCGCGACGGCGACACCGCGCGCGATTTCACCAGCCGCGTCCAGGTCGGCATGGTCGGCGTCAATTTCGCAATTCCCGTTCCGCTGGCCTATTACACGTTCGGCGGCTGGAAGCGCTCCGGCTTCGGCGATCTCAATCAGCACGGCCCGGATTCGATCCGCTTCTACACCAAGACCAAGACGGTGACCGCGCGCTGGCCATCCGGCACCAAGGAAGGCGCCGAATTCGTGATCCCGACGATGCGGTGATGTCCGACTTTACGCGCATAGCGGCTTGGGGCAGGCACGGCGCGAAAGCGGCCGCCGCTTTGCTCGTGCTGGCCTCGCTCGCCGCCTGCGCCAGTACGCCGAAACCCGAGCCGCCGCCGGTCGCGGCTGCGCCGCCGCCCTCTCCGCCCCCGCCGACACCGCCGCCGATCGATCTCGCCGGACGCTGGCGGCTCACCGCCGCCGCGGGCGGCGCCTGCTTCATGACGCTCGGCAGCGCGCCCGGCGCCACCCAGGGCACCATCGCGCCCGAGGGCGGCTGTCCCGGCAATTTCTTTACCAGCCGCAAGTGGGCCTTTGAGCACGACGCGCTGATCATCCGCGACCATAAGGGCCAGACGCTGGCGCAGCTTTCGTTCACCGGCGGCCATTTCGAAGGCCAGGACGACAAAGGCGGCACGCTGTCGCTGTCGCACTAGAAACTTGCCCAGCGAACAATCGGAACCATAGGAAATCGAAACATGTTCATTTTTAATCCGGTTTGGATGAGCGACAACGGGAGTTGCTAGTTCGATTTGGTTTCCAATATGCAGTAAGCATCCGTAATTTCGGCTACCAGGCAGACTCCATAATCAAACAAATACTCGAGCGAACCCTTTCCTTGACATTGAACGATTGCCGCGCTGCAATGGCGCTGACTTCGGGGGCGTCAGACCGAAGGGAGTGATCATCGTGGGCTTCAAGATAAGCATTTACAACGCCGGTCCGGACGGCACGATAGTAGTGACTGAAATGATCGATAAGAATAAATCCAAGGAAGTATTCAACGGCTTTTTGGGCGCGGGCCAGACCAAAAAGGATGTTGAGTGCCTGGGGACGGGCCGTGAAGTATTTATCTGGGCCCACAACGGAAATTTCGGAGAGGCGCCGCTCGTCGATGGCGGCGTGCTCACGGTAGGCTAATCATCGCAGGAAAAGCACTTCCAGAAACGCTATGGCCGAATATCAGCTGCACTGCTTCGCCCAATCCGGCAACGCCTACCGCGCCGCGCTGATGCTCAATCTGATCGGTGCCGATTGGGAGCCGGTGTTCGTCGACTTCTTCGGCAAAGGCGTGCAGCGCTCGCCGGAGTGGCGCAACAACGTCAACGAAATGGGCGAGGCCCCGGTGCTCGTGCACGGCGCCAAGAAGCTGAGCCAGTCCGGCGTGATCCTGACCTATCTCGCCGAGCATTCCAAAAAATTCCTGCCGCGCGGCGAGGACGAGCGGCTCGAAGCGCTGCGCTGGATCATTTTCGACAATCAGAAGGTCAACGGCTTTCTCGGGCCGTATCGCTTCCTGCGCAATTTTGCCAAACCCGCCGGCCATCCGGCGGTGATGGAATTCCTCAAAGGCCGCATCGACAACACGCTGGGCATCGTCGACAAACGCCTCGCCGGCCGGCCGTACATTCTCGGATCGGAGCCGACCATCGCCGACCTGTCGCTGGTCGCTTACCTTTATTATCCGCCTGAGGAATTCGGCTTCGACATTCCGGCGACGCACAAAAACATCGCCGCCTGGCTCGATCGCATCAAGGCGCTGCCGGGCTGGAAACATCCTTACGACCTGATGCCCGGCCATCCGCTGCCGCAATAATCTGCTGCACGCCGAAACCGGCTAAAGCGGAATATCGAGTGTCTTTGCCGGCGGCGGGTGCGCCGGGACGGGTGCTGCCGCGACCGGCGGAGGCGGTGCTGCCGGTGGCGGACTTGCGACAGGTGCTGGAGGCGGAGCCGGAGCGGCAGTGGCCGGCGCGGCTGGAGCCGGACTTGGAGCCGGCGTTACCGACGCAGTCGCCGGCGCCGGTTGAGCATTAGGCGCTGCCGGCTTTATGGCTGGAGCCGGCGATGGCGCGGCGGTTGTGGGCGCGGACGGCGGCGTTGTCGGCTGCGTGGCTGACACTGTCGGCTTGGCCGCGGGCGCGGGCGCGGGCTTTGGCGGCGTCGGCGTTGAAGGTGCCGGCGACGACGAGGTCGCCTCGACTTTCGGCGGCGTGGCCGTGTCGGCTTTGGCTTCGGCGGGTTGTTGCGGCGCCCGCGCCGGCTGCGTGGGTTGCGGCTCGGGCTCGTTTGCGTATTTCGCCTGCAGCGCGCGGACATTGGCGAGGAGCTTGCCGCCGTCGACCTTATGCTCCTTCATGTCCTTCAGCCAGGCTTCGATCACCGGGTCGGTGGCTTTGCGCCAATGGGCGACGGCCTCGGGCAACAGCGTGGTGATCGGATCGCCGCGGCCTGAAACCAGGTCGACGACGGCTGCGGCCTGCACGTCCCACATCGCGCCGGCGACGGTCGCCGCGGGCTGGCCGGAGTTACTGTCGATGACGGTCTTCAGTTCGCGCGGCAGCTTGTCGTAAGCTCCCTTGTTCATCGCCAGCACGAATGTGGTGGTGCTCAGCGACCAATCGGAAAATTCGGTGTGGGTCTTGAGCAGGTCGTTGAGCTTGAACGTCGGCACCATGTCCCACGGATCGACGCAGCCGTCGACCACGTGCTGGGCGATCGCCAGCGGCAATTGCGCGCTCGGCATCGGGACTGCGATCCCACCGAGCCAATGCACCGCTTCGACGGCGAATTTGGTCTGCACGTGCAGCCGCAAGTCGCGGATCTCCTCGATGGTGTGGACCGGCCGGTTGGTGTGCAACACGGAGCGGTCGGAGCAGGAGAAGCAGATCGGGTGCACCTCGTGGAATTCATCGGCCAGGTTGGCGCGCGCGTAATCGTCGACCGCCTTCGAGCTCACCAGCGCCCGGCGCGACGGCACGAACGGCAATTCGAAGGCCTCGATCTTCGGGAACCGCCCCGGCGTGTTGCTGGGCTGGGCCCAGGCGAAATCGACAACCCCGTCGCGCGCCTGGTCGAACAGATCGGCCGGCGCACCGCCGAGCTGCATCGAGGGGAACAGATCGATACGAATGCGGCCGCCCGATTGCGCCTCGATCTGACGCGCCCACGGCGCCAGAAACTTGTCGTGCGCGCTCGACACCGAAGAGAACGCATGATGCAGCTTGAGCGAAAATTGCGGCACGTCGGCGAAGGCGACACGCATGATGGCCGGAGCCGCTACCGACGCCATGGTCGAGGCCAGGAAGGTGCGGCGCGCAACACGCATGCTTTATCTCTCGCCGCTATTCACAGGCGCTACCGATACGGCTCAATTGAGGCGCGGCGAGCGATCTTCGTTGTCGGCGGCAGGCACGATGCTGACCGTCGTGGCGGCGACCTGCGGTGCAGTCGGCGGCGTCTCTGCCCGGCTCTCGCGGGTGCGCCGCTCGTAGCCGCGATAGGACAAATATCCAAACGGCAGGGTGCCGAGATAAGCCAGCGTTCCCGCGGTGAGGATGATCCACGGATACGCGATCAACAGCGCGATGAACAACACCGCCACGACCACCGCCGGCCCGACCATGTCCGGCGGCACGCGGGTGCCGACGCGCTTGCCGGAAAACACCGGCAGCCGCGACACCATCAGCGACGCGATGGCAAGCGTGTAGACCAGCGTCAGCCAGCTCAACCATTCGAAACGCGGCAGGCCGAGCAACGCCAGATAGATCGGCAGCAGCACCGTGATGGCGCCGGCCGGCGCCGGCACGCCGACGAAGAAATTGCTGGACCAGGCCGGCTTGTCCGGATCGTCGACCATGACGTTGAAGCGGGCTAGCCGCAGCGCGGCGCAGATGGCGAACACCATGGCGGCGATCCAGCCTGCCGATTTCAGATCGTGCAGGCCCCAGAAATACAGGATCAGCGCCGGCGCGACGCCGAAATTGACGAAGTCGGCGAGGCTGTCGAGCTCGGCGCCGAAGCGCGACGTTCCTTTGAGGAACCGCGCCAGGCGGCCGTCGATGCCGTCGAGAAAAGCGGCGAAGACGATCGCGGCGAGCGCCAGTACATAGCGATTTTCGAACGCCATGCGGATCGCGGTCAGGCCGGCGCAGAGCGCCAACAGCGTGACGACGTTCGGCACCAAGGTGCGCACCGGGATGCGACGGAAGCGCCGCTTCGGCAGGCGCAGGCGTGGGCCACCGTAACGGGGCGGAGGCATGGGCATGAGACATTATAACCGCTCCGGGACGCGGCGGCCACGCGGCGCGACAATTCGGTTAACCCTTTATCAGGTCACACGAAATGTCCGGCCTGCCTCGGTGGCGCGCAAGTCGGCCAGCACGGTTTCGCCAGCGATCGCGATCTGCCCCTCGGCGACCAGTGCGCGCGTGCCTTCGGGCAGATAGACATCCACCCGCGAGCCGAAGCGGATCATGCCGATGCGCGCGCCTGCGGCAACCGCGTCGCCTTCGCGCGCGAACGGCACGATACGCCGCGCCACCAGACCCGCGATCTGGATCACGGCGAGGCGTTGGCCGGCGGCCGTGGCGATGACGAAAGCGTTGCGTTCATTGTCCTCGCTGGCCTTGTCGAGATCGGCGCTTAGGAATTTGCCGGCGCGATAGACGATGCGTTCGATGCGGCCGGCCACCGGGCTGCGGTTCACGTGGCAATCGAACACGCTCATGAAAATGGAAATGCGCGGCAGCGGCCGCGTGCCGAGATCGAGTTCCTTCGGTGGCAAGGCGTTGGCGATCTGGCTGAGCCGGCCATCGGCCGGCGCCACGACGATGCCGTCACGCACCGGCGTCACCCGCGGCGGATCGCGGAAGAAGTATGCGCACCACAGCGTCGCCACCGTGCCGAGCCAGCCGAGCGGCGGCCAGAACCAAAACAGAAAGAGGCTCACCAGCGCGAAGCCGCCGATGAATGGATAGCCCTGCGGATGGATCGGCGCGAGCTGCGAGCGGATGGATTTGATGACGGACATGAAACCGTTTCATTCCCCGATTGTCATCATCCGCGAAGGCGGATGATCCAGTAGTCTCTGCAATCCAATTTCCACTCTACGACATCGGTTACTGGATGCCCGCCTTCGCGGGCATGACACTGAAGAATTTACTCCGCAGCGTCGGCGGTCGGCAGAAGCTCTACCTCGCCCTCCGCCACCCCAGGCGGATTGCGGTTCGGCGCCGCGTCGTCGTCGCCGACTTCGGCCAACAGCTCGCGGGCCTTTGCGGCCTCGCGCTGCCGGTTCCACATGCTGGCATAGAGGCCGCCTTGCGCGAGCAACTCTTGATGGGTGCCGCGCTCGACGATGACGCCGTCATCGAGCACCAAAATCATGTCGGCGCCGACGATGGTTGACAGCCGATGCGCGATCACCAGCGTGGTGCGGCCGCGGGCGACGCGGTCGAGCTCGTCCTGGATATCGCGCTCGGTGTGGCTGTCGAGCGCCGAGGTGGCTTCGTCGAGCAGCAGGATCGGCGGGCCTTTCAAAATGGTGCGGGCGATGGCGACGCGCTGTTTCTCGCCGCCCGACAGTTTCAGGCCACGTTCGCCGACTTCGGTTTCGTAGCCCTTGGGCGAGCGTCGGATGAAATCGTCGATCTGCGCCTGGCGCGCTGCCTCTTCCACTTCGATATCGCTGGCGTCCCAGCGGCCGTAGCGGATGTTGTAGCGGATGGTGTCGTTGAACAGCACGGTGTCCTGCGGCACCATGCCGATCGCGGCGCGCAGCGAAGTCTGCGTCACGTCGCGGATATCCTGGCCGTCGATCAGGATGCGGCCGGACGTGACTTCGTAGAAGCGGAACAGCAGCCGCGAAATCGTCGACTTGCCGGCGCCCGACGGCCCGACGATCGCGACGGTGTGCCCTGCCGCAACGTCAAAACTCACGCCCTTGAGGATCGGCCGCGCCGGCTCGTAGGCGAACGAGACGTCGTCGAAGCGGATGGTGCCGCCATGCACCCGCAGCGGCTTAGCGCCCGGTCTGTCCTCGATCTCGGGCTTGCGCGACAGCATCGAAAACATGATCTCGATGTCGATCACCGCCTGTTTGACCTCGCGATAGACCAGGCCCATGAAATTGAGCGGCTGGTAGAGCTGGATCATCATGGCATTGATCATGACGAAATCGCCGACGGTGTTGGTGCCGTGCTCGATGCCATAGGCGCACAGCACCATGGTGGCGGCGAGCCCGAGCGTGAACACCGCCGCCTGCCCGGCATTGAGGACGGCGAGCGAGACATAAGCCTTGACGCTTGCTTCCTCGTAGCGCGCCATCGAGCGGTCGTAGCGTGCGCCCTCGCGCGCCTCGGCGGAGAAATATTTCACCGTCTCGTAGTTGAGCAGCGAATTGATCGCCTTGGCGTTGGCGTCGGTGTCGCTCGAATTCATCTCGCGGCGGATGTTGATGCGCCATTCGGTGGCCAGATAGGTGAACCACATATAGAGCGCGACCGTGATCGTGATGACGACGACGTAGCGCCAATCGAAATGGAACAGCAGCACGGCGACGATCAGAACCAGTTCGACGATGGTCGGCGCCAGCTGCAGGAGCACCATGCGCACGATGGTCTCGATGGCGTTGCGGCCGCGTTCGAGCACGCGGGTGAGCCCGCCGGTCTTGCGCTCCAGATGAAAGCGCAGCGACAACAGGTGCATGTGCTCGAAGGTGAGCATCGCCAGGCGGCGCACCGCGTTCATCGCCACCTTGGCGAAAATGCCGTCGCGCAATTGGGTGAGCGCCGCCATCAGGATGCGCATGCCGCCATAGGCCAGCGTCATCATCACCGGCGTCGCCAGCGCCCAGGCGATGACGTTGTCGGGCCCGAGCGGCGCGGTGCCATGGCCGGCCAGCGCGTCGGTCGCCCATTTGAAGGTGAACGGCACCGCGACTGTGGCAAGCTTGGCGGCGAACAGCAGCACGGTGGCAAAGATCACGCGATCTTTAAGGTCGCGCCGGTCGGTCGGCCAGATATAGGGCCACAGATGGGCGAGCGTGCGCAGCATGGCGCCGCTGTCGGTGCTCGCCTCGCGCCTGGACGCCGGCATTGGTCGGAAATCTCTCATCGAAGCCCGGGCCTGGACCGGCCGCGCGGGCCGCCTCCACTCGTCTTTTCCGTCATATAGAGTGTTTTGCCGCGCTCTGCACCGGCAAGCGGCTCGCAAAGCGCTTGCGGCGCGGACGAATCGACGCCACATAGTCCCTTTAATGAGAAATGACTCCATGAGCAAAATCAATGCGCTGTGCGTCTATTGCGGATCGAGCCCGGGGACCGATCCGGCCTTTGTTGAAACGGCGCAAAACTTCGGGAAAATCTTGGCCGAGAACGATATCCGGCTGGTCTATGGCGGCGGGTCGACCGGCCTGATGGGTGCGCTCGCCGAAGCCGTGCTCAAGCACGGCGGCGACGTGACCGGCATCATCCCTGAATTTTTGACCAAGAAGGAGCGGCCACGACGGCTTGCCCAAGAGCTGATCGTCACGCGCGACATGCACGAGCGCAAACGCACCATGTTCGAGCGCGCCGACGGATTTGTGGCCCTGCCGGGCGGCATCGGTACGCTCGAGGAACTGGTCGAGCAACTCACCTGGGCACAGCTCGGCCGCCACAAGAAGCCGATCCTGCTCGCCAACATCAACGGCTATTGGGATCCGCTGCTGTCGCTGATCGCGCATATGCGGACCCAGGAATTTCTTCCGGCGGCGCCGCGGGTGGATTGCCTGGTCGCCCACCGCGTCGAAGACATTCTGCCGAAACTGCGCGACGCCGCCCGCGATGTAAGCGAAGCGGAAAAGACCATGGCCGTTCCGGCCGAGCGGATGTGAAATATTTTCCGTCACCCTGAGGTGCGCGCTTTAGGCGCGCCTCGAAGGGTGACCGGCGCCTCGGCCGTTCATCCTTCGAGGCTCGCTGCGCTCGCACCTCAGGATGACGGTTCATCAGCTTTAGTCCTTCGCGTCCTTCAAAAACGTCACCGCCTCGATGCGGTTGCCGTCCCAATCGCGGATGAAGGCGGCGTAGTAGTGCGGCGAGTATTCGTGCCGCATGCCGGGCGCGCCGTCGGAGTGGGCGCCGGCGGCAAGGGCCGCAGCATGAAACGCATCGACCGCCTTGGTGTCGGCCGCGCGCAACGCAATGTGGGCGCCGGCATCTTCCGGCAGCGGCTTTTGCTGGGCGCGCTCGTTGATCCAGAATTCCGGATAGGTCTTGCCGAAGCCGACGCTCTTCGGCGATGCGCGCACCGGCGTCATGCCGAGCGGCGCCAACAGGGCTTCATAGAACCGCGCCGAGGCCTTGATGTCGCGCACGGCGATGGAGATGTGATCGATCATGGCGGCTCCTCAATTTTTTCCTCCCCCGCTTGCGGGGGAGGACGCGAGCGAAGCGATGCGGGAGGGGGTAAGTGTTCGACATATGCGCAAGCGGTGAGGCCGAGCCCCCTCCCTACCCTCCCCCGCAAGCGGGGGAGGGTTTTAGAAGTCACGCCGGCGCGCCCGACTTCACCAGCTTGTAGATGATGGAATCCATCAGCGCCTGAAATGAGGCATCGATGATGTTGGGCGACACGCCGACCGTGGTCCAGTGCTCGCCGCTTTCGTCGGCGCTTTCGATGAGCACGCGCGTGACCGCCTCGGTGCCGGCGTTGAGGATACGCACGCGGTAATCGGTGAGCTCGAGCCCGGTGATGTAGCCCTGATATTTGCCGAGATCCTTGCGCAGCGCGAGATCGAGCGCGTTGACCGGGCCAATACCTTCGGACACCGAGATCAATGTATCGTCGCCGACCTTGATCTTGACCACGGCCTGGCTGACGGTGACGCGCTCGCCTTTGGCATTGACGCGCTGCTCGACATTGACGTCGAACTTTTCCACCTCGAAATAATGCGGCACCTGGCCGAGCATGCGGCGCGCCAGAAGCTCGAACGACGCATCGGCCGCTTCGTAGGCATAGCCGATCGCCTCGCGGTCCTTGACCTCGTCGAGCAGGCGGATGACGCGCGGATCGTCCTTATCGACCGACAGCCCGACGCGCTCCAGTTCAGCGAGCACATTGGAGCGGCCGGACTGATCGGAGACCAACAGTTTGCGCCGGTTGCCGACAGTTTCGGGCGCGACGTGCTCGTAGGTTGCCGGCTCCTTCATGATCGCGGATGCATGGATGCCGGCCTTGGTGGCGAATGCGCTCTCGCCGACATAGGGCGCGTGACGATCGGGCGCGCGGTTGAGCATCTCGTCGAGGGTGTGCGAGACGTGGGCAAGAGTGTGCAGCTTTTCGTCCGGCACGCCGATGTCGAATTGTTGCGAGAACTCGATCTTCAGTTTCAGCGTCGGGATGATCGAGACCAGATTGGCGTTGCCGCAGCGCTCGCCGAGCCCGTTGAGCGTACCCTGGATCTGGCGGGCGCCGGCGCGCACCGCGGCGAACGAATTCGCCACCGCCTGCTCGGTATCGTTATGGGCGTGGATGCCGACATGATCGCCCGGGATCGCCTTGCAGACCTCGCCGACGATCTTTTCCACCTCATGCGGCAGCGTGCCGCCGTTGGTATCGCACAGCACCACCCAGCGCGCGCCTTCGTCGTAGGCGGCTTTCGCGCTGGCCAGCGCATAAGCGGGATTGGCCTTGTAGCCGTCGAAGAAATGCTCGCAATCGAGCAGCACCTCGCGGCCCTTGGCTTTCGCCGCGCGTACGCTGTCGCGGATCGAGGCCAGCATCTCGTCCTCGGTCGTCTCCAGCGCCACGCGCACGTGATAGTCCCAAGCCTTTGCCACGAAGCAGATGGCGTCGGCCTTCGCGTCGAGCAGCGCGACCAGGCCGGGATCGTTCGATACCGAACGGCCGGGCCGCCGCGTCATGCCGAAGGCGGTGAGGCAGGCGCGCAACGGCCGCTTCTCGGCAAAAAAATTGGTGTCGGTCGGGTTGGCGCCCGGATAGCCGGCCTCGACGTAATCGATGCCGAGATCGTCGAGCATGCGGGCGATGACGAGCTTGTCGGCCAGCGTGAAATCGACGCCGTTGCTCTGCGCGCCATCGCGCAGCGTGGTGTCGAACAGATATAGGCGTTCACGCGGCATGATGCGCACTCACCACAGATAATAATTGGACGCCAAAGCCACCGCGATGACGATGGCGATGAGCGCAATCACGACGTGATGGGTGCGCATGCCGAAAAATGTCGAGTGTTGTTCGGTCATGCCGGGCTCCCTGTGGCGGCGAGCGGCTTCACCATGGTGGTATTGGCGAGCCATTCGCCGGCGCGAAATACGGTGTTGCGGGTTTTGGCGGTGTAGCCGCGCTTCTCGAAAAAGCCGCGCGCCGTATCGCTCGCCTCGACGGCGACTTCCTTGGCGCCGCGGGCGGCGGCCAATTTCTCCAGCGCATCGCAAAGCATGGAGCCGGCGCCCTGCCCGGCCGCCGCCGGATGCACATAGAGCATGTCGATGCGCGTATTGTCGGCGAGCGAAGCGAAGCCCACCGGAGAGCTGGCGAACGTCGCCACCAACGTCAGCTCCGCGGCAAGCCGCGCCGCGAAGGCGTCGAGATCATCGGCCGTCTCCGCCCATGCCTCCTGCTGCGCCTCGCTGTAATCCTCCGCCGTCAGCTCCTCGATGCTGGCGCGGAAGATTTCCGCGAGTAACGGCACGTCCTCCGGCAGCAGCGGGCGCATGGCGAGGTTTGGTTGCGTGCGGGCGATCATGACACTAAATTCTCGCCAAATGCCGCGCCGTCATGCCCGCGCTTGTCGCGGGCATCCACGTCTTTACGGCCTCGCGGCGAAACAAGTCGTGGATGGCCGGGACGAGCCCGGCCATGACGATTAGGAGTCATCGCGCGATCTCCCAGATGGTGCCGTCCTTGGTGTCTTTCAGCACGACGCCCATTTTGGCGAGTTCGTCGCGAATGCGGTCCGATTCCTTGAAATTCTTTGCTTTTCGAGCGGCATTGCGCGCCGCAATCATCTCGTCAACTCGATCGTCGAACGCGGAGTTGAAAATATACTGTTCCAACTTAACGTCCCATCTTGATCTTTGCAGACCAAGAAAGTCAGCAGCAGCGGCGAGCGTTCGTGCTGCAGCCGCATCGCCGTTTTTTGCGGCATGCGCACTTCTGTGCATCTCCATCACGGCGGCCGACATATTAAGATCATCACAGAGCGCATGGACTATGGGTAGGGGCGGCGCAAAAACGCCCTCCTGAGGGTCGATTCCATATGGCTGAATTGCATCAGCCCAAGAATTGACGATCGCTTTCGCCTCCTCCAAAGACCGCGCAGTCCAGTCAATCGGTTGCCGATAATGAGTCTTGAGCATCGCCAGTCGTAGTACAGCACCATCCCATTTGATGCCGCCAAATTTCGTCGTCGCTAGCAACTCGTGAATCGTCACGAAGTTACCTTCGGACTTCGACATCTTCTCGCCTTCGACCTGAAGGAAGCCGTTGTGCATCCAGTAATTCGCCATCACCGGCGTGTGAAAGGCGCAGCGCGATTGGGCGATTTCGTTTTCGTGGTGCGGGAATACGAGATCGATGCCGCCGCCGTGGATGTCGAAGGTTTCGCCGAGATGCTTCCATGACATCGCCGAGCATTCGATGTGCCAGCCCGGCCGGCCCGGCGTCTTGATGCCGGCGGGCGATGGCCACGCCGGCTCGCCGGGTTTCGACGGCTTCCACAGCACGAAATCCATGGCGTCGCGTTTGTAGGGCGCGACTTCGACGCGGGCGCCGGCGATCATCTCGTCGAGCGGGCGCTTCGACAGCCTCCCGTAATCCGGCATCGACGGCACGCTGAACAGCACGTTGTCTTCGGCGACATAGGCATTGTTAGATGCCACCAACCGGTCGATCAGCGCGCGCATCTCGACGATGTGCTCGGTGGCGCGCGGCTCGACGGTCGGCGGCAGGCAGCCGAGCGCGGCGACGTCGTCGTGGAATTGCCGGTCGGTTTTCTCGGTGACCTTGCGGATCGCCTCGTTGAGCGGCAGGTCCGGATATTCCTCCGCCGCGCGCGCGTTGATCTTGTCGTCGACGTCGGTGATGTTGCGCACATAGGTGACGTGGTCGGCACCGTAGATGTGGCGGAGCAGGCGGAACAGCACGTCGAACACGATCACCGGCCGCGCATTGCCGATATGGGCGAAGTCATAGACCGTCGGCCCGCACACATACATGCGCACATTGGCCGGATCGAGCGGCTTGAAAACGCGCTTCTCGCGCGTGAGCGTATCGTAGAGTTTCAGGTCCATCGCATCGAATCGCATTATACGCCTGCAGCCTGCTGGCCGGGCGTCTGTCGGTCTCGATGATGAGATAAAGACGGCCGCAGCCAGCGTTGTCGCTAGCTCATAATCTCCGGGCAGATGCCGCAGATGGTGGTTTGGCCGTTCATGGCCGGCACCATGATCGAGGACGCGTTTTGCGTCAAGGCATTCCCGGCTGGCGCCCGAAGCCCGCTCAGTTAACGCAAGCTTAACCCGGCCATCGCATTGTCGGTGCCCGGGACCCGAAATCGCGGGCGTTTTGGCGCCGTTTGGGGGAATTTCATGCGTTTCGTCATCGCCGCCGCTGCCCTGGTGCTGTTCGGCACGGCTGCCGCGCAGGCGGAAAAGCGCGTCTTCATCATCGCCAACAATGCCGACGGCTACGGCGTCGACCGCTGCCTCGCCTCGGGCGCCGAATGCGGCACCGCGGTTGCGAATTCGTACTGCAAGTCGCGCGAATTCGCGCAAGCGCTGTCGTTCAGCAAAGTCGACCGCGACGACATCACCGGCGCCATTCCGACCAGCGGCCCCGGTTCATGCAGCGGCGCGACGTGCGACAACTTCGTCGCCATCGTCTGCTCGCGCTAGCCGCTACCCGAGAAATCGTTCCGAAGTCTCGTGGCCGGCTAAGCTCCGGCCATGCGTATCAAGCTTTGCGCCGATCCAGCGAATAGGCGCCGGCACCGGACACGAAAAAGGCGAGCGAGCCGCCGACGATCCCCATGTTCTTAAAGAAATGGGACATCTGGTTTCCGTCGGCCCAGTGCGTGTGCGCGATCAATGCGGCAACAACAACGTAAACCGCAAGGCTAAGCGCCACCAGGCGAGTCTGATAGCCGACAAGCATCAGAATTCCACCGCCAAGTTCAAAGATGATCGCGAGCACGGCGAACAGCGCCGGGACAGGCAAGCCCTGTTTGGTCATGTAAGCGACCGTGCCGGCATAGCCTGTCAGCTTGAAGTAGCCGTACAGCCAAAACAACGACGAATAGAACAGCCGCCCGACGAGCAATGCGAGATCGTCGTAACCCTCGAGCTTCTGCATGACGTTTGCCCCACCCCTTTTTAGGCCGCCTCGTGCGGGCGGCTCCATCCCGTAGCCTATCACCGATACCAACACCGCAAGAGCTTTTGTATTCATCGGCAGCAACGGTTGGGAGCGGGCCCAAGGTCGGTTGCGTGGGCGGGCAAGTTCGTCCATCTTCGCACGATGACTCCTCAACGCGCGGGCAGAGATCAGATCGAAGACGCGGCCGATGCCGGTTCGCTCGCGTCCGAACAGGCGCCGCTGAAACTCGAAAAATTCCTGCCCTATCAGCTCAACGTGGTGGCGAGCCTGGTTTCGCTGGCGCTGTCGCGGGTTTATGCGCGGCGCTACGGCATCGGCGTTCCGGAATGGCGGGTGCTGGTGACGCTCGGCCAGTACGGCGTGATGACCGGCAAAGCCATCGGCGCCCACACCCACATGCACAAGACCAAGGTGTCGCGCGCGGTCGCGCTCATGGAACAGCGCAAGCTTCTGGTGCGGCGCGCCAACCGCGCCGACATGCGCGAATCCTTTCTCTCGCTCACGGCGGCGGGGCGGGCGATGTACGAAGAAGTGGCGCCGCATGCGCTCGACTTTACTGAGAGGCTCACGGAGATCCTGACGCCCGCGGACCGCGAAGCGTTCAATCGCGCGCTCAAGCAGCTCACCGAGCGGTCCGCGGAACTGGTCGCCGAGTTGGCGAATGAGACCGACGCCATGGACCGCGAAGATTTTGACAGCGACGAATAGGAGGACGCGTGAAACTCTATTCCTACTTCCGCTCGTCGGCGGCGTTTCGCGTGCGCATCGCGCTCAATCTCAAGGGCATAGCCTACGAGACGGCGTCGATTCACCTAGTCAAGGACGGCGGTCACAACAAGCGACCGGAGTTCCGCGCCGTCAATCCACAGATGCGCGTTCCGGTGCTGGTCACATCGGGGGGAGAGCATTTGCTGCAATCGCTCGCCATCATCGAATATCTCGATGAGACGCATCCCGAACCGCCGCTGTTGCCCAAGGACCCGATCGGGCGCGCCAAGGCGCGCGCGCTCGCCGACCTCATCGCCTGCGACATCCATCCGCTCAACAATACCAGCCCGCTGCGCTACCTGAAGCACGAGCTGCACCGGGAGCAGAGCACGATCGATGCCTGGTACCATCATTGGGTGATCACCGGCTTCGAGGCGCTCGAAGCGCTGCTCGAGTCCGGGCCATATGCCTGCGGCAAAGCGGTGACGATCGCCGACCTCTGCCTGGTGCCGCAGGTCTACAACGCGCGGCGGCTGAAAGTTCCGCTGGAAAAATTTCCCAAGATCGTCGCCGTCGATGCCGCCTGCATGGCGCTGCCCGCCTTCGACCGGGCGCGGCCCGAGAACCAGCCGGATGCGGAGTAATTCTTTCCCCTCCCCCTTGTGGGGAGGGGTAGGGGTGGGGGTCGAGAGGTTCGGCGCCGTCGCAGATGGGCTCGCAAGTGCATCTGCGAAAGAGACTTTCCCTCCCGACCCCCCACCCTGCCCTCCCCCACAAGGGGGGAGGGAATCACACTTTAGTCACCATTGCGGGGCTTGATCCGCCCCACTCGGGGGGTCGAGTGACGGGGTCCATGTTCACGAGATTGCTACGCAGCCTTGGCCACACCACGCTCGGCGTGGTGGCGCTGGCCGCTTCCGCGGCCGCCCAGGGCGCGCCGAACCAGCCGGCGTCGAACCCGGCCTGCGTGCGGCTGGAAAGCCAGCTCGCCGCCATCAATAGTGGCTCGACCGATCCGACCCGCGCCGACCAGGTCAAGCGCGCCGAAGACGCCGTGGCCAAGCAGCAGGCCGACCTCGACCGCACGCTGGCGCAAGCGCACAAGCAGGGCTGCGAGGGCCAAGGGTTTCTGTCGCTGTTCTCCAGCCTGGTGCCGCAATGCGGCCCGTTCAACTCGCAGATCCAGCAGATGCGCGGCAATCTCGACCGCGCCACCACCGATCTCGAGCAGCTCAAGAGCGGCACCGGCAGCCAGGACAGCCAGCGCCGCGCGCTGATCGGACAGTTGGCGCAGAACAATTGCGGCGCGCAATACACCACCGCCGCCAACGAGGCCGGACCCACGGGCTTCTTCGACAAATTGTTCGGCGGCGGAGGCGGCGGCGCGGGCGGCGGCACCATTATTGCTCCCGGCGGCGACGGTTTGCCGGCGGGCACCTTTCAGACGGTCTGCGTGCGCACCTGCGACGGCTACTATTTCCCGATCTCGTACTCGACGGTGTCGAGCCGCTTCGCCGACGATGAGCGCTCGTGCCAACGGCTATGTCCCGCGGCCGAAGTCGCGCTCTACAGCTACCGCAATCCTGGCGAGGGCATGGAACAGGCGATGTCGGTGAGCGGCCAGCCTTACACGGCGCTGCCGAACGCTTTCCACTATCGCAAGGAGTTCACGGCGGCCTGCTCGTGCCGCAAGCCGGGGCAGAGCTGGGGCGACGCGCTCAAGGACGCCGACGACAGTACGACGCTGCAAGGCGGCGACATCGTCGTCACCGACCAGACCGCAAAGACTTTGTCGCAAGCGCCGCAGCCCAAGCCGGTCAAGGGCGCGCCGGCCGCAGCCGCCGCTCAGCCGGCCGCTGCCACACCGACACCTGCAGCAACACCTGCGCCGACACCGGCCTCCGCGCAGCCGACGAACAACACCGATCCTGCAAAGAAAGCCGTACGGACGGTCGGCCCGCCGTTCGTGTCGCGGTAGCAACGATCAGAAATCCGCGGCGCCGGCTTTTGCCATGGCGGCGCTCTTCACCAGCGTGCGGTCGGGCTCCGGCAGTGCCTGGCCGGAATCGTGAAACCGATTGACGATCGGATAACGCCGGTCGCGGCCGAAATTCTTCAGCGTCACCTTCACGCCCGGCGCCGCTTGGCGGCGCTTGTATTCGGCGAGATAGAGCATGCGCTCCACCTTCATCACGGTGTCGCGGTCGAAACCGGCGGCGATGATGGTTGCGGTCGGTTCCTCGCGTTCGACGAGACGCTCGAGAATCTGATCGAGGATGTCGTAGGGCGGCAGCGTATCCTGGTCGGTCTGGTTCTCGCGCAATTCCGCGCTCGGCGCCCGCGTGATGACGTTCTCCGGAATCACCGTCCCACTCGGCCCGAGCGCGCCGTCCGGCTTCCAACGGTTGCGCAGCCGCGCCAGGCGGAAAACCTCGGTCTTGTAGAGGTCCTTGATCGGATTGAAGCCGCCGTTCATGTCGCCATAGAGCGTGGCGTAGCCGACCGACATTTCCGACTTGTTGCCGGTGGTCACCACCATGGCGCCGAATTTGTTGGAGATCGCCATCAAAATGGTACCGCGCGCGCGCGCCTGCAAATTCTCCTCGGTGACGTCGCGCGCCGCGCCGGCAAAGACGGCGGCGAGCGCCGCTTCGAGGCCCTGCACCGCGCTCTCGATCGGCACGATGGCGTAATTCACGCCGAGCGTTTTGGCGATCGCCGCGGCATCGGCGAGCGAATCTTTGGACGTGTAACGGTACGGCAGCATCACGCAGCGGACGCGGTCGGCGCCGAGCGCATCCGTCGCCATCGCCGCGCACAGCGCCGAATTGATGCCGCCGGACAGGCCGAGCACGACGCCCTTGAAGCGGTTCTTGTCGACATAGTCGCGCAGTCCGAGCACGCAGGCGGTGTAATCGGCCTGCTCGGGATCCTCGGCCGGCGTGATCGGCCCCTGCGTACAGCGCCACGTCCCCCCGGTGCGCGACCATTGCGTCGTCACCACGGTCTCGGTGAACGCCGGCAGCTGGAATGCGATCGAGCGGTCGGCGTTAAGCGCAAAGGACGCGCCGTCGAACACCAGCTCATCCTGGCCGCCGACCTGATTGATGTAGACCAGCGGCAGGCCCGACTCGGTGACGCGGGCGACGGCGACATTGAGGCGGACGTCGCTCTTATTGTGCCAATAGGGCGAGCCGTTCGGCACGATGAGGATTTCACCGCCGCTTTCGGCCAGGGTCTCGACCACGTTCTCGTAGTCGCCCCAATCGGTCCAGGTATCCTCGCAGACCGGCAGGCCGATCCGCACGCCGCGGAAGCTTACGGGCCCGGGCACCGGTCCCGGCGCGAATACGCGCTTCTCGTCGAACACGCCGTAGTTCGGCAGGTTGACCTTGAAGCGGACGGTCTCGATGCGGCCGCCGGCGAGCAACGCATAGGCATTGTAGAGCTTGCCGTCCTCGACCCAGGGCGAGCCGATGAGCACCGCCGGGCCGCCGTCGCCGGTCTCGCGCGCCAAACTCTCAACGGCGGCGCGGCAGGCAGTCTGGAACGCCGGCTTGAGCACCAGATCCTCGGGCGGATAGCCGGCGATGAACAGCTCAGAAAACGCGATGACGTCGGCCTTGTCTTTGGCCGCAATCGCCCGCGCGACGCGAGCGCGTTCGAGATTGCCGGAGACGTCGCCCACGATCGGGTTGAGCTGCGCGACGGCAATGGCGAGACGATCGGTGGGGCGCTCGGGCATGATTAGCGAATGACGGACGATGGAGGACAGATGACGGACGACGGACAACAGAGGACAGATAACATAGATATAGTCGACGTCGCCCGCATTCTACTTTCCGTCATCTGTCGTCCGTCGTCCGTCCTCTGTCGTCCGCCTTCAACTACATCCCTGCCACCGCCGGTAGCGGCTTGGCCTTGCCCTGACGCTCTAACTTGAGCAGGTCGGCGAGCAGGAAAGCGAGATCGAGCGCCTGCTCCGCGTTGAGGCGGGGATCGCAGACCGTGTGATAGCGGTCGTTCAAATCCTCGTCGCTGATGGCGCGGGCGCCGCCGGTGCATTCGGTGACGTTCTGTCCGGTCATTTCCAGATGCACGCCGCCGGCGATGGTGCCTTCGGCGGCATGAACTTGAAAAAACGTGCGCGTTTCTTTCAAAATCTGGTCGAACGGCCGGGTCTTGTAGCCGGTGACCGAGGTGATGGTGTTGCCGTGCATCGGATCGCACGACCACACCACGTTGCGGCCTTCGCGTTTCACCGCGCGCACCAAAGGCGGCAACAGATCGGCGGATTTGTCGGCGCCGACGCGGCAGATCAAGGTCAGCCGGCCGGGCTCGTTGTCCGGATCGAGGATGTCCATGATGCGCAACAGCTCGTCGGGCTTTTGCGACGGCCCGGTCTTCAGGCCAAGCGGATTTTTGATGCCGCGGCAATATTCGACATGGGCGTGATCGGCCTGGCGGGTGCGGTCGCCGATCCACACCATGTGGCCCGACGTGCAGTACCAGTCGCCGGTCGTCGAATTGACCCGGGTGAAGGCCTGCTCGTAGCCGAGCAGCAGCGCCTCGTGGCTGGTGAAGAAATCCGTCGTGCGCATTTCCGGATGCACTTCGGGATCGATGCCGCAGGCGCGCATGAAATTGAGCGCCTCGGTGAGACGGCCGGCGAGATCCTGGTAGCGCTTCGACTGCGGGGAGTCTTTGACGAAGCTCAGCATCCATTGATGCGCGTTCGCCAGATTGGCGTAACCGCCGGTGGCGAAGGCACGCAGCAGATTGAGCGTCGCCGCGGACTGGCGGTAGGCCTCCAATTGTCTGCGGGGATCCGGCGTGCGCGCCTCGGGCGTGAAATCGGTGCCGTTGATGATGTCGCCGCGATAGACCGGCAGCTTGACGCCGCCGCGCTTTTCCGTGGGCGACGTGCGCGGCTTGGCGAATTGGCCGGCGATGCGGCCGACTTTCACCACCGGCTCGGCCGCCGCGTAAGTCAGCACCACCGCCATCTGCAAGAACAGCCGGAAGAAGTCGCGGATATTGTTGGCGCCGTGCTCGGCAAAGCTTTCCGCGCAATCGCCGCCCTGCAGCAAGAACATCTCGCCGGCCGCCACCTGCGCCAGCGCCTTTTTCAGATTGCGCGCCTCGCCGGCAAAAACCAGCGGCGGAAACGTCGAAAGCTGGGCTTCGACATCGCCGAGCGCCTTTTGGTCCGGGTAATCCGGCATCTGCAATCGCGGTTTTGAGCGCCAGGAATCCGGGCTCCACTTCGCCGTGTTCGACAACTTTGACATCACGCCATCTCCGTACACCGTCATCCTGAGGTGGCCGCGAAGCGGCCCTCGAAGGATACGGCCGAGGCGCCCGGGCCGTCGCCCTTCGAGGCTCGCTTCGCTCGCACCTCAGGGTGACGGTCAATCTTTGCGCCGGGCGATTATTTACAGCATTTCTGTAAGTCGAGCAGCCTTCAAAGGCCCGTCAAACCATCATTTTCGGCATTTCTTATACAGCGCCACTGTATACGGCGATAGCCTACCTTTTCCGCTTATTCCGCAGCTTCCTGGGCGTAGGTCGCGCTCCGCGCCCGCATCGTGACCAGCTCCTCGGCGATGGTCGGATGCAACGCCATGGTAGCGTCGAAATCGGCCTTGGTGGCCCGCATTTTTATGGTGACGGCGGCGAGCTGCACCATCTCGGCGGCGCCCTCGCCGACGATGTGACAGCCGACCACTCGGTCGGTCTGGCCGTCGACGATCAGTTTCACCAGCACCGTGGTGTCGCGGCCCGACAGCGTCGCCTTGAGCGGCCTGAACATCGCTTTGTAGACATCGGTTTGCTGAAGTTTCGCCCGCGCCTCGGTCTCGGTGAGGCCGACGGCGCCGACCTCGGGCTCAGAGAACACCGCGGTCGGCACATTGACGTGGTCGACGATGGTGGGCTTGCCGCCGAACACGGTGTCGGCGAAGGCATGGCCCTCACGGATCGCGACCGGCGTCAGGTTGATCCGGTTGGTCACATCGCCGACGGCGTAAATATTTTTCGCCGTGGTGCGCGAATATTCGTCGACGGCAACGCCGCCGTTCTTCGCGATCTCGACGCCGGCCTCTTTCAGCCCGAGCTTGGCGACGTTCGGCACGCGGCCGGTGGCGAACATCACCTTGTCGGCGGGAATGTGATTACCGCTGGAGAGATGCACCGAATAATGGGCGCCGCGGTGCTCTATGGCGGCGATGGTGCAGCCGGTGACGACACGGATGCCGTGCTTCTCCATGTCCATGCGCAAGTGTTGGCGCACTTCGTCGTCAAAACCGCGCAAAATGTTTTCGCCGCGATAGACCAGCGTCACCTGGGCGCCGAGGCCGGCAAAAATGCCGGCGAATTCGACCGCGATATAGCCGCCGCCCTGGATCACCACGCGGCGCGGCAATTCCGGCAGGTGGAATGCCTCATTGGACGAGATGGCGTGTTCGATGCCGGGAATTTTGTCGCCAAAGCTCGGCGTGCCGCCGGTCGAGATCAGGACATGCGCCGCCTTGACGCGGTCGCCGTTCGCCACCTGCACGGTGTGGGCATCGGTAAGCGTGGCGCGGTTCTTGAAGACTTTGACGCCGGACTTTTCCAGGAGCGTGCCGTAGACGGTTTCGAGCCGCCCGATCTCCTTGTCCTTGTTGGCGATCAGCGTTTTCCAGTCGAACGTGGCGTGCGGCACGGTCCAGCCGAAGCCCGCGGCATCCTCGAAGTCGCCATGGAAGCGCGCGGCATAGACCAGGAGCTTTTTCGGCACGCAGCCGCGGATCACGCAGGTGCCGCCGAGGCGGTATTCCTCCGCCAGCATCACGCGGGCGCCATGCTGGGCGGCAATGCGCGCGGCGCGCACGCCGCCCGAGCCGCCGCCGATGACGAACAGGTCGACGTCGAAATCCGACATGCTACATATCGTGTCCGCGCTTCTTCATTTCGGCGCGCATGCGGTTCATCACGTCGACCGACAGATTGTCAGCCCATTCGGCGGCGCCGTGCATCGAATCTTCGATGGCCTTCGGCTCCTCGACGATCATCTTCTGGCCGACCGGCGATTGGTAGAACGTCAAAATCTGCTTCAACTCGGGCTCGGTAAAATGGGCGGCATAGGCGCGCGCGGCGTTGTCGACCATCTCGCTGGAGCGGCCGTCGAATTCCTTGTGCATTTGCGTGGTGACTTCGTTGATATCCTTCGCCCACATGAAATTGGTCTGCATGACGATGCCCTTGACCTTCTCGACGACACCGATCGCGATCGGGTTCATCATTTGCTGAACGCCTTTGAGCTGGACGATCTGCTTGGCGATCAAAACGGCGTTGGGAGACGGCTGCTGGTTTTGCGCTCGTGCCGGCGCGGCGGCAGCGAACGCGGCAAGCGCGACCAGCGCGGCCATGCCTGCTTTGCGCAACATGACGTGACGCAGTGAAAGACGGGCAATCATAGGCGCACTCCCTCCGTGCTTTGAAGATTAGGGCCGCTCGATGAGGCGCACCCCGTCTGGACCGGCGACAATAGCAGTCCGCGCCAGACCGATGAACAAGCCATGTTCCATGACCCCCGGGACCGCAGAAAGCCGCGCCGCCAGGGTTTGGGGGTCGCCGATGCGCTGCAATTGGGCGTCCAGCAGCCAGTGCCCGCCATCCGTGACGAAAGCATGGCCGCTTGGGGCCTTGCGGAGAAGCGCCGCACCCGGGCAGCCGGCTGCGGCGGTCGCGTCCTCGACCGCGCGCCGGGTCGCCGTGGCGCCGAACGGCGCGATCTCGACCGGCAGCGGGAAGCGGCCGAGCATCGAGACCCACTTTGAGTTGTCGGCGATCACCAGCATTTTAGCCGACGCCGCGGCGACGATTTTCTCGCGCAACAGCGCGCCGCCGCCACCCTTGATCAGGGTCAAATCCGGAGCGATCTCGTCCGCGCCGTCGATGGTCAGATCGAGCTGCGGCGTCTCGTCGAGCGTGGTCAGCGTGATGCCGAGCCGCTCGGCCTGGGCGCGGGTCGCTTCCGAGGTGGGGACGGCCACCACGTCGAGACCGCCGCGCACGCGCTCCGCCAAAAGCTCGACGAAGTGCTTGGCGGTCGAACCGGTGCCGAGCCCAAGCCGCATGCCCGGCCGCACGAATTCGACGGCGCGGGCGGCAGCGGCACGCTTTTGAGCCTCGATATCCATGAAGCGGCAGGCCTCCCGGCCCCGGCGAAAACGCCATCTGGCGAGCCGGTATCTAGCCGCGTTCCGCCTTCGATCCTAGAGCCTTCATCCTCAAGCCTTGCGCGGCGGCAGCGCTCCGGTTAGGCGAAGTCATGCTTACCATCGTCTTCGATCTCGACGGCACGCTGATCGATACCGCGCCGGACCTCATCGACACGCTCAACCTGATCCTGGCCCGCGAAGGCCTCCCCGCCATGCCGTTTGCGGCGGCCCGCCGGCTGATCGGCGGCGGCTCGCGCGGCATGCTCGAGCGCGCGCTCATCGAAGACGGACGTCCCCCCTCCAAGGCCGAGATGGACCGGCTGTTCGCCGCCTATATCGCGCACTACTCCGAACACATCGCCGACCGCTCGCGGCCGTTCCCGCAATTGGAGCCGACGCTGGATCGCCTCGCCGCCGACGGTCACCGTCTGGCGGTGTGCACCAACAAGCTCGAATGGCTGTCGCGGCGCTTGCTGACGACGCTGAAACTGACGCCGTACTTCGCCGCGATCTGCGGCCAGGACACGTTCGGCGTGATGAAGCCCAATCCGGATATTTTGCGCAAAACCATCCTGCGCGCAGGCGGTGAGCCGACAGACGCGATCATGATCGGCGATTCCGGCACCGACGTGCGCACCGCCCGCGCCGCCCAAGTCCCGGTGATCGCGGTCGACTTCGGCTACAGCGAAGTGCCGATCGCAACCTTGCAGCCGGACCGCATCATCAGCTCGTACGGTGAGCTGCCGCCCGCTATTGCGGCTGTCGCGGCGGCGCGGCCGCGCGGTGGCGCTGATTAACCTTAATGAAATCGGCGGCGGCCGGGCCACGGCACGGTGTCGGCGGATTGCCGCGGTGCGCTTCTAAATATCTCTAATTCCTTGTTTTATGGGCTGGCTGCGACGACCACCAACAGTTGGAACCGGGATAGCGTGCAGCCGCGGCGCCAAGGCACGCCATTTCGCCCTGCGTCAATTGGTCTTTACCAAAACGACCGACCGGCCTAGGCTCGAATGAGGACGGGTATTTCATGTTGCGCGTACGCCTTATCGTCACTGCGAGCGTTGTCGCTTTGGCCACCGCATTGGCCGGGTGCTCGGGTTCGTCGTTGTCGATGCCCGACTGGATGTCGTTCCATTCGTCACCGCCGCCGCCGACCGCTTTGCAGTTCGAATCCGATCCGCCGGGCGCCGATGTGCGCACGGCGCAAGGTCAGACCTGCCTGACGCCCTGCTCGCTCACGGTGCCGCCGGAAAACCAATCGGTGTCGTTCGCCAAGAACGGCTACCTGCCGCAGACGGTCCAAGTCACCGTCCGCATGCCGGAACACGGCATGTTCGACAATCCGCCGCCGGACATTCAACCCAATCCGGTCGCTGTGGTGCTGCAGCCGGCCCCGCCGCCGCACCGGATGGCGCCCAGGCCGAAGGCGCATAAGACCGCCGCGCGGGCCAGTGCACCGCCGCCACCGCCGCCAGGTGGCTCGCCGTTCCCTCCGCCGCCCGGGCAATAGCGACGACAGCGCCGGTTGCGTCAGGGCAAGATATCCTGGACCGTCAGGGCTTTATCCTGCACAATTATTGATTATCTAAAGCTGGTGGAATACCGGCATTGGCAGTGGGAGAAATGCGGCAGCAACGCGTGCCGATGGGCCGCGTGGAAGCGCACCGAATGACGATGAACGGTACAGAGGCGCGGAAGTTTGACGGTGCCGCCGGGCGGCCGTCGCTGGTCGATCCGTTCGGCCGCGATATCTCCTATCTGCGCGTTTCGGTCACCGACCGCTGCGATTTCCGCTGCGTCTATTGCATGGCGGAGAACATGGCCTTCCTGCCCAAGGCCGACGTTCTGACCTTGGAAGAGCTCGACCGGCTCTGCTCGGCCTTTATCGCCCGCGGGGTGCGCAAGCTTCGCCTCACCGGCGGCGAGCCGCTGGTCCGCCGCGGCATCATGACCCTCGTCAACTCGCTGTCGCGGCACCTGCACACCGGCGATCTCGATGAGCTGACGCTCACCACCAACGGCTCGCAGCTCGCCAAATATGCGCAGGAGATCAAGGCGGCCGGCGTGCGGCGCATCAATGTCTCGCTCGATACGCTCGACCCCGAGAAATTCCGCGCCATCACGCGCTGGGGCTCATTGGATCAGGTGCTGGGCGGCATCGACGCGGCGCTGGCCGCGGGCTTGAAGATCAAGATCAACGCAGTCGCGCTCAAAGGCGTCAACGACGACGAATTCCCAAACCTGATCGAATGGGCGCACGGCCGCGGCATGGATTTGACGCTGATCGAAGTCATGCCGCTGGGCGAAATCGGCGAAGGCCGGCTCGAGCAATATCTGCCGCTCTCGATCGCGCGGGCACGGCTTTCCGAACGCTTTTCGCTCAACGATATCGACTATCGCACCGGCGGCCCGGCGCGCTACGTCCGCGTCGCCGAGACCGGCGGCCTCTTGGGCTTCATCACGCCGATGACGCACAATTTCTGCGAATCGTGCAATCGCGTGCGCGTCACCTGCACCGGCACGCTCTATATGTGCCTCGGCCAGGAAGACGCCGCCGATCTGCGAAAACCCCTGCGCGCCTCCGAAAGCGACGATCTGTTGTTTGCCGCCATGGACGAGGCGATTTCGCGTAAGCCCAAGGGCCACGATTTTGTCATCGACCGCCGGCACAGCCGACCAGCGCTGGCGCGTCATATGAGCGTGACCGGCGGCTGATTTTATACCTTTAGTACGGCCGTCGCTTACTGGGCCGCTTACTGGGCCGCTTTCTTGGCGATGAACGGGCTCAAATGGGCGAGCAGGTCGGCTTCGGCGACCGGCTTTTCCAGGAAGGTGGCGCCTTCGACCGACGGCACCGGCCCAAATCCGAACGATCCGGACAGCACGATGACGGGCACGCCCTGCTGGCGCAGATGCGTAATCAAGCCGGATGACTCTTCGCCGCCACGCAGATGGAAGTCGACCAGGGCGACGTCGGGCCGATGGGCGGCGAACAGACGCTCGGCCTCGGCGGTATTCGCTGCCGGTCCGTCCACGTGTGCTCCGCACAGCTCAAGGAGCATCTTCACCGCGTCGCCGACATCGCGGGAGTCTTCGACCAATAGGATATCGAGCCCCTTCAGCTCGTCGGCTGATCCGGCGCCCGCGTCCTGATGATCGATCGTCGCACCCATCGGTAGAGTCCGTCGCAACGGGATTTCCCACCTAGGATCGATTACTAAAGTCGAAATTCGGGCAAGCAAGCAAAGACACACAACGCCGCAACGATTCTGGCCGAGTGTGACTTTTCTGCATCAAGCGGGCGTCGGGCCGGCCTCGCCCGGCCTCCCCTGCGGATTTCAATGCAATTCCAGGCCGAGCCGGCTGGAATTGGCGCTTACGCAACGCCGCAGCGGCTGGTAGGCCCGCTCGGCAGCAGCATAGAGGCCGAGCCCGTCGGCGAGGGCCCGTTCGGCGGCGTCGTGGGCGGCGGAGAACGCAACGATTTTTTCAGAAATCATCCGCTCGGCTTCCACCGCCGCGTTCGGCGCCGCGCTGGCAAACAGCATGAGCCGCGCCGAGATCACGCTTTGCGCCTCGCACGTGAAGCGAACGGCCTCGATCCAATTGGCCCAGAAATCGACCATGGCGGTCTCCGATCGGTGCGCCGCGAGGTCCGGGAACGCGGAATTCGGCCGGAGCACGATCGGTAGAGGATGGCGCAAATTTTCTAAAATTGACGCGCGGCTTTCGCTAAAATTGTCTCGATATGGGTCAGCGGCCAGTAGCCCGGATTGAGCGCAGCGAAATCCGGGAGCAGCAAAGTGGCGAATCAGTTCCCGGGTTTCGCTCCGCTCAACCCGGGCTACAAGCCAGCACCGTCGCCGCGGCTTGAAATTCGGCGAATCGGAAGTCGCGGCGCGCCATCGCCATCTCGTCGCGGCCCCACTGCGCCATATTCCAATCCTCATCGACATGCGCCGCCTGCCAGGCAGCGTCGGCCGAAAGCCCGCCGCGTGCCATGGCCAGCGCGATCAGCGCCGAGCCGGTGAGCGTCGTAACGACATGCACGGCACCGAGCCGCCACGGTTCCGCGGGGATAGCGGCGCGCGCGGCCGAAAGCGCGGCGTCAGGCTGCGCGACATGGATGACCCCCTCGCCCAGCTTGAAATTGGCGCCGAGCGCCCGCCGTGCCCAGTCGAGGATCGGATCCCAATGGCGCGCCTGACGCTCGACCAGCCCCGCCGGCGCGCCGGCGCGATAGAACACCAGATCGGACGCCAGATACTTGGCGATCTCGTCCGCGACCGGCTGCGGCGCGTCGGCGACGCCGTCGATGATCGCGTTGGCAAGCCGCGTCAGCGGCATCTTGGCCGGATCGATGACATCCTGTTGCGCTTGCCATTCCGCGGCGATGGCCTCGGCCAGCTTAAGCGTCGGCGCCGCCAGCACCCGGCGCGCCGGCGTGCGGACCGGCTTGTCGTCGAGGCGCACGGCATAGCCGCCGCTTATAGGGACAGCCGTCGCCCTTTCGTAAAACCGGCGCCGCAACGCCGGCCGCGCGCCGCGCTGCGCCGCTTCAGTGGGGTTCGCCGGCGGCATGGTCTCGAACAATTCACGCATGGCTCGCCTGACCATGGCATGGTGATCTTGCCCAAGTCGAGGTCGTGTCAGATTTATGACGGTTTTTCAAAGCGTTAGACCCCACGCGCCACGGCCATTGACCGGTGAGTCGCAGCCGCCTGCACCACGCTCAATCAGCCGCGCCACCGTTAAGGACCGCAAGCCACAAAACCTTGTTATAACAAGCAGAAGCGGTAGTAATCCCTACCCCCCTCGACTAGTATCCCGCGCCGGAATTGACTACGGGGGCCGTCGAAGAGGTAACCGCAGCAGCGTGCTTACCGCCTGTAAGAGCGGGTGCTGCGGGCAAGAGGAATAGATGAAACCAACCGACATTTCGGTCCCTGATTACTTCCACAAAGTCGTGGATTGCCAATGGGCCTGCCCGGCGCACACGCCGGTGCCCGAATACATCCGTTTGATCGCGGCGGGCCGCTACAGCGACGCCTACATGATCAACTGGGACTCCAACGTATTCCCGGGGATTTTGGGCCGCACCTGCGACCGCCCCTGCGAGCCGGCCTGCCGCCGCGGCAGAGTCGAGAAAGAGCCGGTGGCGATCTGCCGGTTGAAGCGCGTTGCCGCCGACTTCAAAGACGACATCAAAGACCGCCTGCCCAAGGCGCCCAAGATCAAGAACGGCAAGCGCATCGCGCTCGTGGGCGGCGGCCCGGCCTCGCTCGCTGTGGCGCGGGACTTGGCCCCGATGGGCTACCAATGCGTCGTGTTCGACCAGGATCCGAAATCCGGCGGCATGATGCGCACGCAAATTCCGAAATTCCGCCTGCCGGAAAGCGTCATCGACGAGGAGTGCAATTACATCCTCGATATCGGCATCGAATTCGTCGGCTCAAAGCGCATCGACAGCCTGAAGGCGCTGCTGGCGGATGATTTCGACGCTGTCTTCGTCGGCTGCGGCGCGCCGCGCGGCCGCGACCTCGACATTCCCGGCCGCAAGGAAGCGGTCAAGAACATCCATATCGGCATCGACTGGCTGTCCAGCGTCTCGTTCGGTCACATCACTGCGATCGGCAAGCGCGTCATCGTCCTCGGCGGCGGCAATACCGCCATGGATTGCTGCCGCTCCTCGCGCCGGCTCGGCGGCGAGGACGTCAAGGTGATCGTTCGCTCCGGCTTCGAGGAGATGAAGGCGTCCCCCTGGGAAAAGGAGGACGCCATGCACGAGGACATCCCGATCTTCAATTTCCTGGTGCCGAAGGAATTCACCCACGACAACGGCAAGCTGACCGGCGTCGTGTTCGAGAAGGTCAAGGCGGTGCGCGACGCCAAGGGCCGCCGCGATCTGGTGCCGACCGGCGAGCCGGACGAGCATTTTCCCTGCGACGATGTGCTGGTCGCGGTTGGGCAAGAAAACTCCTTCCCCTGGATCGAGCGCGATTGCGGCATCGAGTTCGACAAGTGGGATATGCCGAAGGTCGACACCACGACCATGGCCTCGACCAATCCAAAAGTGTTCTTCGGCGGCGACGCCGCGTTCGGGCCGAAAAACATCATCTGGGCGGTGGCGCACGGTCACGAGGCCGCGATCTCAATCGACCGCTTCTGCCGCGGCGAGGACGTCAATGTCCGCCCGGCGCCGCAGGTCGCCGTCACCAGCCAGAAGATGGGCATCCACGAGTGGTCCTACGACAACGAGATCGCGCCGGATAAGCGTTATAAGGTGCCGCATCGCGAGAAGGTGGTGGCACTGCGCGACATCAAGGCCGAGGTCGAGCTCGGCTACGATCTCGAATTGGCGCTCAAGGAATCCGAGCGCTGTCTTAATTGCGACATCCAGACCGTCTTCACCGGCCAGCTTTGCATCGAATGCGACGCCTGCGTCGACATCTGCCCGATGGACTGCATAACCTTCACTGCGAACGGCGAGGAAGCCGACTTGCGCACCCGGCTGCAGGCGCCGGCCAAGAACCTCACTCAAGACCTTTATGTCGCCAACAACCTCAAGACCGGCCGCGTCATGGTGAAGGACGAGGACGTCTGCCTGCACTGCGGACTTTGTGCCGAGCGCTGTCCGACCGGCGCCTGGGACATGCAGAAATATCTCATCGACATGACTCACGCGGAACAAGCATGCCAGCAACGAACCCAATCAGCAGCGTAAACGACTTCGTCGTCCGTTTCGCCAACGTCAACGGCTCGGGTTCGGCCAGCGCCAACGAGCTGTTCGCCCGCGCTATCCTGCGCATGGGCGTGCCGGTGTCGCCGCGCAATATCTTTCCATCAAACATCCAGGGCCTGCCGACCTGGTACGAGGTGCGCGTCTCCGAAGCCGGCCATCTCGGCGCCCGCGGCGGCACCGACATGATGGTGGCGATGAACCCGCAGACCTGGGACAAGGACGTCGCCTCCATCGAGCCCGGCGGGTATCTGCTCTACGATTCGACCAAGCCGATGCCGAAGTCGAAATTCCGCGACGACATTTCGGTCATTGGCGTACCGCTCACCGCCATCACCAACTCGACCTATACCGATCCGCGCCAGCGCCAGCTGTTCAAGAACATCATCTATCTCGGCGCGCTCTCGGCGCTGCTCGACATCGATCCGAAGGTCATCGAGGGGCTGATCGCCGAGCAGTACAAGGGCAAGGAAAAGCTCCTGTCCTCGAACGTGCATGCGCTGCATCTCGGCCGCGACTATGCGCTGACCAACCTGAAATGCCCGATCGGACTGCGGGTGCAGAAGGCCGACAAGGTCGGCGACCGCATTTTTATCGAGGGCAATTCGGCGGCGGCGCTGGGCGCTGTCTATGGTGGGGCGACTGTTTGCGCCTGGTATCCGATCACGCCGTCGTCGTCGTTGGCCGATGCCTTCACCAGTCACTGCAAGCGGCTGCGCCACGATCCTGAGACCAAAAAAGCGAAATACGCCATCGTCCAGGGCGAGGACGAGCTGGCCTCGATCGGCATCGTCATCGGCGCGGCCTGGAACGGGGCGCGCGCCTTCACCGCGACCTCCGGGCCGGGCATCTCGCTGATGCAGGAGTTCATCGGGCTGTCCTATTTTGCCGAAATCCCGGCCGTGATCATGGACGTGCAGCGCGCCGGCCCCTCGACCGGCATGCCGACGCGCACCCAGCAATGCGACATCATCAGCGCCGCTTACGCCTCTCACGGCGACACCAAGCACGTGCTGCTGTTCCCCGAGGATCCCGCCGAAGCCTTCGAAATGGCGGCGCAGGCGTTCGATCTCGCCGACCGGCTGCAGACCACGATCTTCGTCATGCTCGATCTCGATATCGGCATGAACCACCGGCTGTGCCGGCCGCTGAAGTGGGACGACGGAAAGCTTTACGACCGCGGCAAGATCATGACCGCCGCCATGCTCGACGACGGCCGCGATTTCGGCCGCTATCTCGACGTCGACGGCGACGGCATTCCGTACCGCACCTACCCGGGCACCCATCAGACCAAGGGCTCGTACTTCACCCGCGGCACGTCGCGCGACCGCTACGCGCGCTACACCGAGGAAGGCCCGGCGTACCAGGACAACATGCAGCGGCTCTTGCGTAAGTTCGAGACCGCCAAGGATCTGGTGCCGCGCCCGCTGCAGGCCAATGCCGGCAAGCCGACCAAATACGGCGTGATCTATTTCGGCTCGACCTCACCGGCGATGGACGAGGCGATTGGCGTATTGGAAGCGCGGGGCCATCAGCTCGACCGGCTGCGGCTGCGCGCCTTCCCGTTCCATTCCAGCGTGCCGAGCTTTATCGCCGAGCATGACTTCATCTATGTCGTCGAGCAGAACCGCGACAGCCAGTTGCGCTCGCTGATCGTCAACGAGCTCAGCATCGATCCAGTACGGCTGGTTCCGATCGTGCATTACGACGGCACGCCGATCACAGCCCGCTTCATCGCCAAGGCGATCGGGGATCATCTCGATCAGCTCAAAGTGACGCCGCTGCGAAAGGTTGTTTCATGACCTGCCCCGCTATTGTCATCGTCCGCGAAGGCGGACGACCCAGTAACCGAGAGCTTCGGAGCCTTTGCTCGAACGTCACCGATTACTGGATGCCCGCCTTCGCGGGCATGACAGTGAAGAGAAAGTGGCCCGCCCCATGACCTACGTCGTCAAGCCGAAATTCCATCATCCCGAGCTGCCGAAGAACGATCTCGGCTATACGCACCGCGACTACGAGGGCAAGGTCTCGACGCTGTGCGCCGGCTGCGGCCACGATTCGATCACCAGCGCCATCATCGAGGCGTGCTTCAAGCTCTCCATCGAGCCGCACCGGGTGGCAAAGATTTCCGGCATCGGCTGCTCGTCGAAGACGCCAGATTATTTCCTCGGCAATTCGCACGGTTTCAATTCCGTGCATGGCCGCATGCCGTCGGTGCTGACCGGTGCCAACCTTGCCAACCGCGATCTGATCTATCTCGGCGTGTCCGGCGACGGCGATTCCGCCTCGATCGGTTTTGGCCAGTTCGCCCATTCGATCCGCCGCGGCGTGAATATGACCTACATCGTCGAGAACAACGGCGTGTACGGCCTGACCAAGGGCCAGTTCTCGGCCACCGCCGACCGCGGCTCCAAATCCAAGCGTGGCGTGACCAATACCGACAGCGCCATCGACCTCGTCGGTATCGCGCTGCAGCTCGGCGCGAGCTTCGTGGCGAGGAGTTTTTCCGGCGACAAGACCCAGCTGGTGCCGTTGATCGAAGCGGCGATCAAGCACAACGGCGCCTCGTTCATCGATGTGATCTCACCTTGCGTCGCCTTCAACAATCACACCGGCTCGACCAAGAGCTTCGATTACGTGCGCGAGCACAACGAAGCGGTGAACCGGCTCGACGTCATCAGCGGCCGCGCCCCGATCACCGTCGACTATGCGCCGGGCACGGTGCAGGTGGTCGAGCAGCACGACGGCACCAAGCTCGCGCTGCGCAAGGTCGATGCCGATTACGACGTGCACGACCGGCTGGCGGCAATGGCGTTCCTGCAAAAGCACGCTGCCAAGGGCCAGGTGGTCACCGGCCTGCTCTATGTCGATGCCGAGGCTGAGGATTTGCACAGCCACCTCGACACCGTAGCAGCGCCGCTCAATACGCTCGGCGAGAAGGAGCTCTGTCCCGGCTCGGCGGCGCTGGAGAAGATCAACGCCGGCTTGCGCTAACTCGTCATTGCGAGCGAAGCGAAGCAATCCAGTTCTGCGGCGCAGTACTGGATTGCTTCGTCGCTCCGCTCCTCGCAATGACGGCCTTAACTTGATCCGCCGCTAAAGCTTTTTGATCGCCTCGATCATCTCGCGCGGCGGCTCCATCTGGATCGCCGGCACCTTGCCGGTTTCCAACAAACTCTTGAGGCTCGACAAGATCGCCGGCCAGCCCGTGCGGCCGCCGGACAGGATCGCCTCGGGCACGTTCCAGGAGTGGGATTCGGTCATCGTCAGCCGCACCGCCTCGCCGGCTTTGGCGATCTCGTAGGTGACGACGCATTCCGGCAGCTTGCGGAATTCCTCGGGCCATTCGACCTGCCAGGTGACCGACAGCTTGCGCGGCGGATCCCAGGCGATCACCTTGCCGCGCACATTGACCTTGCCGTCGGGCAGCTTCAGCGCGAAAGCGCCGCCGAGCTTCGGCTCGAGCTCGATATCGCGGTCCCAAAAATATTTTCGGGTGAATTCCGACGAGGTCAGCGCCTGCCACACCTTCTCTGGTGTGGCGGCGATATAGGTCACATAGACCGTGCGCGGCTTGAACTCGGGCATCACACGCCTTCCGGCCAGCGTCGCGTGGCTTCGAGCGATTCGCCGGTCTCCAAAAGGCTCTTCAGGCTGGACAGAATGATCGGCCAGCCGCCCGAGACCTTTTCGATGAATTCCGAGCCGGGGCGCGGCATCTCGTGGGTGACGGTCAATTTGACCATCTCGCCCTGCGGTTCAAGCAGATAGGTCAGGCGCGAAAAGCCTTCCGCCTTCAGCTCCGGCTTGAATTCATTGCGCCACGCCAGGACCAGGCGCCGCGGCGAATCGATTTCGAGCACTTCGCCGGCGTCGCCGATCCGGCCGTCCGGGATCATCAGCTTCCAGGAACTGCCGACTTTCCAATCGCAGTCCTGCGTGGTGGCGGCCCAGAATTGCCGTGTGAACTCCGGCTCGATCAGCGCCTGCCACAGCTTCTGCGGCGTGGTGCGGATGTAGGTCACATAGACGAATGATGAATTTTTGGCGGCGTCGGTCATGCGCCGGCCTCCGCTGCAGCGGCGGCACAGCTCTTGTCATCGATGTCGCTCGTGGACAACCCGAGCGCCCGGCCCGTCTCCAGGAAGCTCTTCAGACTCGACAGCACCGCCGGCCAGCCTCTGCTGATGCCCTCGAAAGCTTTGCTGCCTTCGTCGAAATCGTCGTGCACGACGGTGAGCCGCACCTGGCCTTTGAGCGGCGTCAGGTCGAACGTGACGCGCGACGGCCGCTCGTGCCTGTCGTTGTCGTGTTGCGGCCGCCACGTACAGGCGAGCCGCCGCGGCGGATCGCTTTCAAGAATGACGCCTTTGTCGAAATCCTCGCCGCCGGGATTTCTGGCAATGAAGGACGCGCCGGCCTTGCCGTTGGCGTTCACCCGGTAGCCGAACCAATATTTCTCGGTCTGCTCGGGGTCGGTCAGCGCCTGCCACACCTTGTCGGGCGTCGAGGCGATATAGATCACATAGACGAATTTCGGCTTGTCACTCATCACGCGTCTCCAACGCTTGCTTCATGTCGCTCAGCGCCTGCAGGCGTGAGCGCTCGAATTTCCCGATCCAGCGTTCGGCGATCTCGTGGATCGGCACCGGATTGAGGTAGTGCAGCTTCTCGCGGCCGCGGCGCACGGTCGCGACCAGGTTGGCCTCTTCCAGCAACGCCAGATGCTTGCTCACCGCCTGCCGCGTCATGGCGAGACGCGCGCAGAGCTCGCCGAGCGTTTGCCCGTTCTCCGCGCGCAACCGGTCGAGCAATTCCCGCCTGCTCGCGTCGGCCAGTGCCTTGAACACCGCATCCATGACGACAATATGCAACCATTTGGTTGCCTGTCAAGCCGAATAAAAGGCCGCGGCGGGGCTTGGCGCGACGCGGCTCACATCGCGCAGGTATGCATATAAATGCCGGTCGCAGTCGCCGGCACGCCGTAGAGGCCCTGCTGCTGGGCACAACGCGAGGCGCGGTCCTGGAACGTTTCCGTGCCGTGCGGCAGGTTGGGGATCGGGGTCATGCCCGGAAGCACGGTCGGCCCCTGCTCTTGCGGTCCCGTGTGAATGATCGGCGCACTGCCGCTTTCCGGCGGAATGAGTTGCGTTTCCGGCAACGGCGTCGGCAGCACTACGCCGGATGAGCCACGCATGTAAGAGCTCGCGTGCGGCGGCCGCGCGGCGAGAGGTGTCTCTGCGCTGGGTGATTTTGGGTGTCGCGAGCGCGCCGACGCCGCCGCCACGCTATGATGACCGGTGCCCGGCTCCGGCACCATGATCGAATAGGGATAATTGCTGTCGCCGCCCATCTCGATATCGCGCGCTTGCGCGGCAGCGCCGGCGACGATCATGAGTGCGAGACCGGATATCAGGCTTAGACCACGTCGCACGGCGAACCTCGTTCGACACACGGCAGATCATAAAACCCCGCGCCGGGCTCCATTGTTCCCCGCGCGTCACTCCTCCGGCGCGTCGACGATCGGATCGTAGCGCTTGGCGTCATGCCCGAGCAGATTCCAGGATTGCTGCATATGCGGCGGCAGCGGCGCGGTGACGTCGATCACGCCGCCGCGCGGATGCGGCACCGCGATGCGGCGGGCCAGAAGATGCAGCTTGTTCTGCATGCCGCCGGGCAGCTCCCAATTCTCGCGGGCGAAATATTTCGGATCGCCGACGATCGGATGGCCGATATGGTCCATATGGGCGCGCAATTGATGGGTGCGGCCGGTCACGGGTTTGAGCGAAATCCATGACAAGAGCGGCCCCGACGTATCCACCACCGCGTAATAGGTCACCGCGTGGCTGGCGCCCTTGTCGCCATGCTGCGCAATGCGCATGAACGATTCGTCGTCGCGCTCCTCCTTGGCGAGAAACGTCGAGATGCGGCCTTGCGGCACCTTGGGCACGCCGGCGACCAGCGCCCAATAGACTTTCCGCGCCGAGCGCGAGCGGAACGTTTTCGCCAAGGCCGAGGCGGCGAACCGCGTCTTGGCGACCAACAGGCAGCCGGCGGTGTCCTTGTCGAGCCGGTGCACCAGGCGCGGCCGCTGGCCGTGCGCATCGCGCAACACTTCGAGCATGCCGTCGAGATGCCGCGTGGTGCCGGAGCCGCCCTGCACCGCAAGCCCCATCGGCTTGTTGAACACCAGCACGTCGGCGTCTTCGTAAAGCGTGATCGATTTCAGGAATTCGCGGGTCTTCTCGTCGGCCTCGCTGCCGGGCGCCCGCGGTTTTGGTTGATCGAGCCGCAGCGGCGGGATGCGCACGTTCTGCCCGGCCTCCAAACGGTTCTTCGGCTCGGTACGCTTGCCATTGACGCGCACCTCGCCTTTGCGGATGACGCGCTGGATGTGGGAGAAGCTCAGCCCCGGAAACCGCGCCTCGAAAAACCGGTCGACCCGCATGCCGGCTTCGTCGGGCGTGACCGAAACATTCTGCACGCTGGTCGGCAATGGAGCCGGCGCAATCTTCTGTTCTACGTCATCCGAAGGTCCGCGCTGCGGGCGCGCCTCGGAGGACGGACGCGCACCAGATTTCGAGCCATGGCCGAATTCTTGTTTACCCGGTTTCGGCTTTCGAAATGCCGGGTCGGCCGTAGCCAGCTTGGCGCGCCGCTCCGCCCGCGGCTCAGGGTGGCGTTGAGCAAAACGCTTGCTATGCCGCGACCCGGCGTTTTGGCGCGACCCGGCGCTTTGCCGTCCGCCGCCCGGCTGGCGTGGTCCGCGACTGCCTCTCAATTGCCACTCCGCTCGCGCCGCAGTTTTGCCCAGTATTCGAGGCGCTTGCGGATTTCGCGCTCAAAGCCGCGCTCGGGCGGATCGTAGAATTGGCGGCGGCCGAGTGATTCCGGGAAATAGTCCTGGCCGGAGAATGCTTCCTCGCTGTCGTGGTCGTATTCGTAGCCCGAACCGTAGCCTTCGGTCTTCATCAACTTGGTTGGCGCATTGAGGATGTGCTTGGGCGGTAACAGCGAACCCGCTTCCTTGGCGGTGCGCATCGCCGCGCCGAATGCCATATAGGTGGCGTTCGATTTCGGCGCGGTGGCGATATAGATCACGGCCTCTGCGATAGCGAGCTCGCCTTCGGGCGAGCCCAAGAAATCGTAAGCGTCCTTCGCCGCATTGGCGACGACCAGGGCCTGCGGATCGGCGAGCCCGATGTCCTCGACCGCCATGCGCACGACACGGCGCGCCAGATAGAGCGGATCCTCGCCGGCATCAAGCATGCGGCAGAGATAATACAGCGCCGCGTCGGCATCGGAGCCGCGCACCGATTTGTGCAGCGCGCTGATGAGATTGTAGTGCCCGTCCTGCTTCTTGTCGTAGATCGGCGCCCGGCGCTGCACGACCTCCTGGAGCGCCGCGGCATCGAACGTCTCGCCGCCACGTGCCGCGCGCCAGACTTCTTCGGTGAGCGTCAGCGCCGCGCGACCATCGCCGTCGGCCATGCGGATCAGCGAAGCGCGGGCCTCGTCGTCGAGCGGCAGTTTTTTGCCTTCGATCTCCTCGGCGCGCGCAAGCAGCTTTTCGATCGCCGCGGCATCGAGCGGCTTGAACACCAGAACCCGCGCGCGGGACAATAGCGGCGCGATCAGCTCGAACGATGGGTTCTCGGTGGTGGCGCCGACCAGCACGATGGTGCCGTCCTCGACCACGGGCAGGAAAGAATCCTGCTGGGCGCGGTTGAAGCGATGAATCTCGTCGACGAACAGCAGCGTGCCCTGCCCGGTCTCGCGCCGCAGCCGCGCGGCGTCGAACACCTTTTTGAGATCGGCGACGCCGGAAAAGATCGCCGAAATCTGCTCGAAATAAAGATCGGTAGCCCGCGCCAACAGCCGCGCCACCGTGGTCTTGCCGGTGCCCGGCGGCCCCCAAAAAATCAGCGAGCCGAGCGAGCGCGTCTCCAGCATGCGGGTGAGCGCACCGTCGGGCCCGAGCAGGTGATCCTGGCCGACAACGTCGCTGAGCTTGTCGGGGCGCAGCTTGTCGGCAAGCGGCCGCGGCGCATCGCGGTCGAGGCCGCTTGCGGCAAACAGGCTCGGACCCTTGGCTTTGGGACGCGAGGGCATTTGTTTATTGTCCTTCCCTCACTTCTAAACGCGTAAGCTTATCCGCTGAACGTCACCGATATCTGCTGGCCGCCGCGCTGGATCGTCACACGCCATTGCCGGCTCGCAGTATTGGTGACGCGCTCGAGATCGGCCGACTTGACGATCTTCTGGTTGTTCACCGAGACGACGACGTCGCCTTTCTCGAAACCGACCGATTGCGCCGCCGAGCCGTCGGCGACGGCGGTGATGACGACGCCTTCGGTTTGCGGATCGAGGCGCAGCTCGTCGGCCAAAGCCGGCGACAGGGTCGCCACCGTGGCGCCGAGGAACGGCGACTGGCCCTTGATCTGCACTTCGTTGCGCGGCGTGTCCGGCAGGCTCTGCAGCGCCACCGACGCGACGATTTCCTTGCCCTGGCGGACGAGGCCGACCTTGGCGGTGCCGCCGAGCGGTTTTGTGGCGAAGCGGTAGTCGAAGGCGTTGGGATCTTCGATCTCGACTTCGTCGATGGTGACGATCAGGTCGCCGGTCTTGATGCCGGCCTTGGCGGCGGGGCCGTCGGCGGCGACATTGGCGACCAGCGCGCCGCTCGGGCGCTTGAGCCCAAGACTCTCGGCGATTTCCGGCGTCACTTCCTGCAGCTTGGCGCCGAGCCACGGCCGCTTCACCAGGCCGCTGCCGCCTTCCGCCGAGGTGACGACGACGCGCACCATGTTGGCGGGAATGGCAAAGCCAATGCCTTGCGAGCCGCCGGAGCGCGAATAGATCGCCGAATTGATGCCGACGAGACGGCCGTTCATATCGACCAGGGCGCCGCCGGAATTGCCCGGATTGATGGCGGCGTCGGTCTGGATGAAGAACTGATAATCGCTGATGCCGACCTGGGTGCGCGCCACCGCCGAGACGATGCCATGGGTCACGGTCTGGCCGACGCCGAACGGATCGCCGATGGCCAGCACCACGTCGCCGACCTGCAGCTCGTCGGAATTGGCGAATTCCAATGTCGGGAAGCGCTCGCTCGAGCCCTTGATGCGCAGCACGGCAAGGTCGCTGCGCTGGTCCTTCAACACGATGTCGGCCGGGAATTCGCGCTTGTCGGCGAGCGCGATCTTGACGTCGCTGGCGTTCTCAATGACGTGGTAGTTGGTGACGATGAGGCCCGACGCGTCGACCAGGACGCCGGAGCCGAGCGAGCGCTGCACCATTTCCCGCGGCATACCGCCGCCGCCGAAGAACTGGCGGAAGAACGGGTCGGCCATGAACGGGTTCTGGTTCTCGACCACGTGGCTGGCATAGACGTTGACCACCGCCGGCGCGACGCGCTGCACCACCGGCGCATAGGACAGCTGAAGCTGAGCCGACGAAGCCGGCACCTGGCGCTGCTGGGCGCCAGCGGGCGGCAGGAGGGCAGTCACGAGGACGACAGCCGGGATAACCGAAATAGGCAGGCGCAGCATGCGAAAAAACCCCGATTCAATGCGGCTTTATATAGGCACCAAACCGGGGCTTTAGAAGGGCGTTTGGGGCCCCGGAATCACTCCTTCGCCGGCAGCGTCCGCACCCAGGCGATCACCGCGTCGAGGTCGGCGTCGGTCATGTGGGCGTAATACTGATAGCCCATCGGACCTTTAAGCTTGTTGCCGTCCTTGTCGACGCCCGCGGTGATGGCGCGCTTGATCTCGGCGTCGGTCCACTCGCCGATGCCCTTGGTCTTGCTCGAAGTGATGTTGCGCGAGGTCGATACGCCCCACGGGCCGGGAAATTCCATGCCGCCGCGGGCGAGATCGGCGGTCCAGTCGTGCTGACCCTTCACCATCGGCGTGTGGCACTCCATGCAATGGCCGATGGTGGCGAGATAAAAGCCCTTCTTCGTCGGGTCGCTCGCCATGGCCGGCGTATAGGGAGTCTCGGCGCCGGGAAAAACTTGGCGCGACGCCGGCATTTTATAGATCGGGTCGGGAACCTTGTTGCTGACCGGCTTGAGGGTGCGCAGATAGGCGACGATCGCATCCATGTCGCCGTCGGTGATGATGCCGTAGAAGCCGGTCGGCATCACCGCGGCGATGGGCACGCCGCTCGGCCGCAGGCCGGTGCGCAACAGCTTCTTGATGTCGTCGTCGCTCCACGCTCCGATTCCGGTCGCCTTGTCGGGCGTGATGTTCGGCGCGGTGACATCGAACGGCGGCTCGTCAAAGCGCAGGCCGCCGGAAAAATCCTTGCCCGCGACCACGTCCGGCGGACCTTTGGGCGAATGGCAATTGCCGCAGGTCATGATGGTGTTGACGAGATACGCGCCGCGCTCGACCGGTGTATCCGCATGGGCCGCGCCGACGAGTGCCAGCGTGACAATAGACAACGTCGCAAGTCGTATCATGGTCCCCTCCCCGATTCCCGTGCGCACATTATTGCAGCGCGCGCCGGCCGCCAACCAAACCTGCGTTGTGCGCGCAAATGTCTCGTCTTGCAGATATGACAGGCAACAAAAAGGGCAGCGTCGCTGCCCTCGATGACGAGCGTATTACATAAGGTCTATGCCGCAGCGGGTGCGGTTTCTTCGCTCCGCGCTTGCACGGGTCCGGAATCCTTGCCCTTGGCCTCGACGTCGCGATCGACGAACTCGATCACCGCAACGGCTGCGGAATCGCCGTAGCGGAAGCCGGCCTTCATGACGCGGGTATAGCCGCCGTCGCGGTCCTTGTAGCGCGGGCCGATCACCTCGAACAATTTTTTGACCATGGCGAGATCGCGCATCTGCGCGATCGCCTGGCGGCGCGCATGCAGGTCGCCGCGCTTGCCGAGCGTCACCAGCTTCTCGACGATCGGGCGCAAATCCTTCGCCTTGGGCAAGGTCGTCGTGATCTGCTCGTGCTTGATCAGCGACGCGCACAGATTCGCCAGCATCGCTTTGCGATGATCCGAGCGGCGGCTGAACTTGCGGTGGGTCTTGGCGTGACGCATTTCCCGACTCCAGATGACGGACGACGGACGACGGATGAAAGAGGATTGCTATCCGTCCTCTGTCATCCGTCGTCCGTCCTCCGATCAGTAATGATCCTCAAAACGCTTGGCGAGCTCTTCGATATTCTCCGGCGGCCAGCCGGGGACTTCCATACCGAGATGCAGGCCCATCTGCACCAGCACTTCCTTGATCTCGTTGAGCGATTTTCTGCCGAAATTCGGCGTGCGCAGCATCTCGGCCTCGGTCTTCTGCACGAGATCGCCGATATAGACGATGTTGTCGTTCTTCAGGCAGTTCGCCGAACGCACCGAGAGCTCGAGCTCGTCGACCTTCTTGAGGAAGGCCGGGTTGAAGGCGAGATCGGGGATGGTCTCGCGCGTGGTCTCGCGCTTGGGCTCCTCGAAATTGACGAAGACGTTGAGCTGGTCCTGAAGGATGCGCGCCGCATAGGCGAGCGAGTCCTCCGGAGTCACCGCGCCGTTGGTCTCGATCGTCAAGGTCAGCTTGTCGTAGTCGAGGATCTGGCCTTCGCGGGTGTTCTCCACCTTGTAGGAGACCTTGCGCACCGGCGAATAGAGGCTGTCGACCGGGATGAGACCGATCGGCGCGTCCTCCGGCCGGTTGCGCTCCGCCGGCACGTAGCCCTTGCCAGTGTTGACGGTGAATTCCATGCGGATCTCGGCGCCTTCGTCGAGCGTGCACAGCACGAGATCGGGATTGAGCACCACGACGTCGCCGACGGTCTGGATGTCGCTCGCCGTCACCGTGCCCGGGCCCTGCTTCTTCACCACCATGCGCTTGGGGCCGTCGCCCTGCATCTTGATGGCGATATCCTTGATGTTGAGCACGATGTCGGTCACGTCCTCGCGGACGCCGGCGATCGAGGAGAACTCGTGCAGCACGCCGTCGATATGCACCGATTGCACGGCGGCGCCCTGCAGCGACGACAGCAGAATGCGCCGCAGCGCATTGCCGAGCGTCACGCCAAAACCGCGTTCGAGCGGTTCGGCGACCACGGTCGCCGAACGGCGCGTATCGCCGCCCGGGCTGACCTGCAGCTTGCTGGGCCTGATCAATTCCTGCCAATTCTTCTGGATCGTCACGTTGTCACCCATCGCGTTGAGCGGCACGGTCATCTCGCGCACCCCACTGCGCTCCGTGGGGGCATAATTGGTGCCGTGTTCGAGCGAATGTTCCACATGTTCCATAAACCGGATGTCCTATACGCGCCGCCGCTTGCGCGGGCGGCAGCCATTGTGCGGGATCGGCGTCACGTCGCGGATCGACGTGATGGTGAAGCCCGCGGCTTGCAACGAACGCAGCGCCGATTCACGCCCCGAACCCGGACCGGCGACTTCGACTTCGAGCGTGCGCATGCCGTGCTCCTGCGCCTTCTTGGCGGCGTCTTCGGCGGCAACCTGCGCCGCATACGGAGTCGATTTGCGCGAGCCCTTGAAACCCATGGTGCCCGACGACGACCAGGCGATGGTATTGCCTTGCACGTCGGTAATGGTGATCATGGTGTTGTTGAACGAGGCGTTGACGTGCGCCACGCCCGAGGCGATGTTTTTGCGTTCGCGTCGGCGGACGCGCGTAGCTTCTTTGCCCATTCTGAACCCTTCTGCGGATCGGTACCGGCCGCGCCGGCGCCGTTACATTCTTCCTGTTTGGCGCACTTCCTGTTTGGCGCAGTGTCCTGTTCGACGCGTTATTTCTTCTTTCCGGCAATGGCCTTGGCCGGACCTTTTCGAGTGCGTGCGTTGGTATGGGTGCGCTGGCCACGCACCGGCAGGCTGCGGCGATGACGCAGGCCGCGGTAGCATCCGAGATCCATCAGCCGCTTGATATTCATCGCCACTTCGCGCCGCAGGTCGCCCTCGACCATGTAGTCGCGGTCGATCACTTCGCGCAGCTGCAGCACTTCCTGGTCGGTCAATTGCGACACCCGGCGCAACTCGGGCATCGATACTTTGTCCAGGATCTCCTTGGCCTTGGCGCCGCCGATGCCATAGATATATTGCAGCGCGATCACGATGCGCTTGTTGGTCGGTAAATTGACACCAGCGATACGGGCCAAGTCAGTTACTCCTCGTGCTCGCCGGTGCACGGACCATCCGTGGCACCCGGCCGCGTCCCCTCGGTTCCAACAATGTCACCTGAGAAGGCCACAAACGTAAAAAGCCAGCGACTGCCTGCCGTTGCGGCCGGGCATCGCTGCTGAATCTCCGCCTGGATATTTGACGCTTATTAATGGATTCCCTGCGCTTTCGTCAACCTCGGCTAGCGAATTCGTGTTCGGATTGGCTCACGGCCGGGCGCTTTCCCCACTTTTCGACTTTCGCCCCGTACTTTTGTGCGCCGCGGCGGTTTTGCGCGGGGTCGATGCTCGTTTGGCGGATTTTTTTCCTAGATGAGCGACGGTTTTCGCCTGCCGCGGCTTCGCCGACACCCTCTTGGCACCGTTGCGGGCAAGCTTCGGCCTTGGCGCCGACGGTTCGGCCGGCAGCGCCTTGTCGATCGCCGCGGCGACCTCCGGGATCGGCGCCATGCCGTTAACCGTGCGCAGCACATTTTGCTTGCGGTAATAGTCCACAAGCGGCGTGGTCTGCCGGCGGTAGGCGTCGAGCCGCTGCCGCAGCACTTCGGCATTATCGTCCGGGCGCAACGGCTCGCCCCGCTCCTTCATCTCGGCGATACGGTTTTCGATGCGCTTGAGGAGGGCATCCTCATTGACGCGCAGCTCGATCACCGCGTCGAGTGCGATGCCGCGTTTTTTCAGCATACGGTCGAGCGCCGCCGCCTGCGGCACGGTGCGCGGAAAGCCGTCGAGGATGAACCCTTTGCGCGCATCGGGCTGTTCGATGCGCTCGGCGACGATGCTGACCACGATGTCGTCGGGACACAGCCCGCCGCGCTCCATGATGTCCTTGACCTTGCGGCCGATCGGGGTGCCGGCTTTCACTGCCGCGCGCAGCATGTCTCCGGTGGAAAGCTGAACCAGTCCGTATTTGGCGACGAGACGCAGCGCTTGCGTTCCCTTGCCAGCCCCCGGCGGGCCGAGCAGGATCAGTCTCATCTACGGCGCCCCCTCAGTTTCGAACGTTTGATCAGGCCTTCGTATTGGTGCGCCAGCAGGTAGCCCTGCACTTGCGCCACCGTATCCATGGTCACGCTGACGACGATCAACAGCGACGTGCCGCCGAAATAGAACGGCA
>CAVWOI010000047.1:0-503087 GCA_963756245.1 uncultured Alphaproteobacteria bacterium | reverse complement strand
AACTCGGTCTTGTCGACCTGCTCGCCTTGGATCAGGTCGGTCTCGCCGGAATCCTCGATCTCGACCTTCTGCAGCATCTGCCGCACGATCACTTCGATGTGCTTGTCGTTGATCGCGACGCCTTGCAGCCGGTAGACGTCCTGGATCTCGTTGACCAGGTAGCCCGCCAGCTCCTCGACGCCCTTGATCGCCAGGATGTCGTGCGGCGCCGGGTTGCCTTCGACGATGTAATCACCCTTCTCGATGAGATCGCCGTCCTGCAAGTGGATGTGCTTGCCCTTGGGGACCAGATACTCCCTGGGCTCCTCATCCTTGCCGGCCGGCTCGATGGTGATGCGCCGCTTGTTCTTGTAGTCGCGGCCGAAACGCACCGTGCCGGAAATCTCGGCGATGACCGCCGATTCCTTCGGCCGCCGCGCCTCGAACAGCTCCGCCACCCGCGGCAGACCGCCGGTGATGTCGCGGGTCTTGGCGCTTTCGGTCGGGATACGGGCGATGACGTCGCCGGCACCGACATGGGCGCCGGGATCGACCGAGATGATGGCGTCCACGGCCAGCAACGAGCGGGCATCGCCGCCGCGGCTGAGCTTGAGGATCTTGCCATCCTTGCCCTTGACCACCAGCGCCGGACGCAGGTCTTGCTGGCCGCGGGCGGAGCCCGAGCGCCAATCGATGACGACGCGCTTGGCGATGCCGGTCGACTCGTCGAGCGTCTCGGTCAGCGACTGACCTTCGACCAGGTCCTCGTAGCCGACCGTGCCCTCGACCTCGGTGAGGATCGGCCGGGTATAGGGGTCCCACTCGGCGATGCGCTGGCCGCGCTTGATGTGATCGCCTTCGTCAACCTTCAGCCGCGCGCCGTAGGTGATGCGGTGCACGGCGCGCTCGGTGCCGTCGGGATCGGTGACGGCAACGATCAGGTTGCGGCTCATCGCGATCAGGTCGCCGTCCGAATTCTTGGCGGCGTTGCGGTTCTTGATCTTGATGGTGCCTTCGAAGTTCGACTCGACGAACGACTGCTCGGAGATCTGCGCCGCGCCGCCGATGTGGAACGTGCGCATGGTGAGCTGGGTGCCCGGCTCGCCGATCGACTGCGCGGCGATGACGCCCACCGCCTCGCCCATATTGACCGGCGTGCCGCGGGCGAGATCGCGCCCGTAGCACATGCCGCAGACGCCGCTGCCGGTCTCGCAGGTGAGCACGGAGCGGATCTTGATCTCCTGCACGCCGGCATTGACCAGCTTCTCGACGTGCGGCTCCTCGAGCAAGGTCGCGTTCGGCACCAGGACCTCGTTACCCGACGGATCGCGCACGTCCTCAGCCGTGGTGCGGCCCAGGATGCGGCTTGCCAGCGAGGCGACGACGGTGCCGGCGTCGATGATCGCCCGGACCTTGATGCCGCGCGTCGTGCCGCAGTCCACATCGGTGATGATGCAGTCCTGTGCCACGTCGACGAGACGCCGCGTCAGATAGCCGGAGTTCGCCGTCTTCAACGCGGTGTCGGCAAGACCCTTGCGGGCGCCGTGGGTCGAGTTGAAGTACTCGAGCACCGAGAGGCCTTCCTTGAAGTTGGAGATGATCGGACTCTCGATGATCTCGCCCGACGGCTTGGCCATCAGGCCGCGCATGCCGGCGAGCTGGCGCATCTGCGCCGGCGAGCCGCGCGCGCCGGAATGCGCCATCATGAAGATCGAGTTGACCTGGGCTTCCTGGCCCTTCTCCGTCGCTGGCCGCGACGCCGAGATTTCCTTCATCATCGCTTCGGCGATGGTTTCGGTGCACTTCGACCAGGCATCGACCACCTTGTTGTATTTCTCGCCCTGGGTGATCAGACCGTCGTTGTATTGCTGCTCGAACTCCTTGACGAGGTCGCGCGTCTTCTCGACGGTCGCCTTCTTGGAGTGCGGCACCACCATGTCGTCCTTGCCGAACGAGATGCCGGCCTTGAAAGCGTGGTGGAAGCCGAGCGCCATGACGCGATCGCAGAAGATCACGGTCTCCTTCTGACCGCAGTGGCGATACACCGTGTCGATCATCGACGAGATTTCGCGCTTCGTCATCAGTTTGTTGGCAATGTCGAACGGCGTCTTCGCCCGCTTCGGCAGCACCGAACCGAGAATGACGCGGCCCGGCGTCGTCTCATACCAGCGCGACACCGGCTTGCCGTCCTCGCCGACGCCGTTCCAGCGATACTTGATCTTGCTGTGCAGCCCGACGGCCTTCTGCTGCAACGCCTGCTCGACTTCGCTGGTTTCGCGATAGAAGCCTTGTACGGCGTTGAACTTCTTCGGGTCCTTTTTAAGCTCTTCCTCCGAGTGCAGTTCGAGCTTCCATTGACCCGGACCGTTGTCGGTCATGATCGAGAGATAGTAGAGACCGAGCACGATGTCCTGCGACGGCACGATGATCGGCTGGCCGTTCGCCGGATGCAGGATGTTGTTGGTCGACATCATCAAGACGCGGGCTTCGAGCTGCGCCTCGAGCGACAGCGGCACGTGCACCGCCATCTGGTCGCCGTCGAAGTCCGCGTTGAACGCCGCGCAGACCAGCGGATGCAGCTGGATCGCCTTGCCTTCGATCAGCACCGGCTCGAACGCCTGGATGCCGAGGCGATGCAAGGTCGGCGCGCGGTTGAGCAGCACCGGATGCTCGCGGATGACCTCGTCGAGGATATCCCAAACCTCGGGCTTCTCCTTCTCGACGAGCTTCTTGGCCTGCTTCACCGTGGTCGACAGGCCTTTGGCGTCAAGGCGCGAATAGATGAACGGCTTGAACAGTTCGAGCGCCATCTTCTTCGGCAGGCCGCACTGATGCAGCTTCAACTCCGGGCCGACCACGATCACCGAGCGGCCGGAATAGTCGACGCGCTTGCCGAGCAGGTTCTGCCGGAAGCGGCCCTGCTTGCCTTTGAGCATGTCGGCGAGCGACTTCAGCGGCCGTTTGTTGGCGCCGGTGATGACGCGGCCGCGGCGGCCGTTGTCGAACAAGGCGTCGACCGCCTCCTGCAACATCCGCTTCTCGTTGCGGATGATGATGTCGGGCGCGCGCAGCTCGATCAGCCGCTTCAGACGGTTGTTGCGGTTGATGACGCGCCGGTAGAGATCATTGAGATCGGACGTGGCGAAGCGGCCGCCATCGAGCGGCACCAGCGGACGCAGATCCGGCGGGATCACCGGCACGTGCGTCAGGATCATCCATTCCGGCTTGTTGCTGGATTGGGTGAACGCCTCGATCAGCTTGAGCCGCTTGGCGAGCTTCTTCGGCTTGAGCTCGGAGGTCGATTCGATGATCTCCTGGCGCAGATCGGCCGCCATCTTCTCGAGATCGAGCGCCTTGAGCATCTCGCGGATCGCTTCGGCGCCGATCATGGCGGTGAAGCTGTCGGCGCCGAACTGGTCCTGCGCCTTGACGTAGTCGTCCTCGCTAAGCAGCTGGCGGTCCTTGAGCGGCGTGAGGCCGGGCTCGAGCACGACGTAATGCTCGAAATAAAGGATGCGCTCGAGATCCTTGAGCGTCATGTCGAGCAGGAGGCCGATGCGCGACGGCAGCGACTTCAAGAACCAGATATGCGCCACCGGCGCCGCGAGCTCGATATGGCCCATTCGCTCGCGCCGCACCCGCGACAGCGTCACTTCGACCGAGCACTTCTCGCAGATGATGCCCTTGTATTTCATGCGCTTGTACTTGCCGCACAAGCACTCGTAGTCCTTGATCGGCCCGAAGATGCGCGCGCAGAACAGGCCGTCGCGCTCGGGCTTGAAGGTGCGATAGTTGATGGTCTCGGGCTTTTTGATCTCGCCGTAGGACCAGGACAGAATCTTGTCGGGGCTCGCGATCGAAATCCTGATCTGGTCGAAGACCTGAGTCGGGACTTGCGGGCTGAAAAGATTCATCAGTTCTTGGTTCATCGTCTTCTCCGCTTGCCGACCGCGTCGGCCGCTGAATTTCTATTCCTTCGCCTTGTCATGCCCCGCGCAGGCGGGGCACCCAGTAATCACCGCCATGTCGGTGTGTACTGGGTCGTCCGCCTTCGCGGACGATGACACTCCTTACTCGGCCGCCTCGGCGACGCCGTCACCGCCGCGCTGCTGCTTGGAATTGTGCAGGTCGACGTTGAGGCCGAGCGAGCGCATTTCCTTGACCAGCACGTTGAAGCTTTCCGGGATACCGGCCTCGAACGTGTCGTCGCCGCGCACGATCGCCTCGTACACTTTGGTGCGGCCGGCGACGTCGTCGGACTTCACCGTCAGCATTTCCTGCAGCGTATAGGCGGCACCGTAGGCTTCGAGCGCCCACACCTCCATTTCGCCAAAACGCTGGCCGCCGAACTGCGCCTTGCCGCCCAGCGGCTGCTGGGTAACGAGGCTGTAGGGGCCGATCGAGCGCGCGTGGATCTTGTCGTCCACCAGGTGGTGCAGCTTCAGCATGTAGATGTGGCCGACGGTGACCCGGCGATCGAAGGCGTCACCGGTGCGGCCATCATAGAGTGTCACCTGGCCGGAGTGATCGAGGCCGGCGAGATCGAGCATGTGCTCGATGTCGGCTTCCTTCGCTCCGTCGAACACCGGCGTCGAGATCGGCACGCCGTGGCGCAGATTGGTGCCGAGCTCCATGAGGCCCTTGTCGTCGAGCGACTTGATGGTCTCGTCCTCGCCGTAGATCTTCCGCAACAGCTCCTTGAGCGGCTTCGGATCGCGCTTGCCGTGATAGAGGTCGACGGCATTGCCGATCTTGATGCCGAGGCCGGCGCAGGCCCAGCCAAGGTGCGTCTCCAGGATCTGGCCGACATTCATGCGGCTCGGCACGCCGAGCGGATTGAGCACGATGTCGACCTGCGTGCCGTCGGCGAGGAACGGCATGTCTTCGATCGGCACGATCTTCGACACCACGCCCTTGTTGCCGTGGCGGCCGGCCATCTTGTCGCCGGGCTGGATCTTGCGCTTCACGGCGACGAAGACTTTGACCATCTTCATGACGCCGGGCGGCAATTCGTCGCCACGCTGCAGCTTTTCGACCTTGTCGAGGAAGCGCTGTTCGAGGCGCTTCTTTGATTCGTCGTACTGCTTCCGGATGGCTTCGATCTCCGCCATGATCTTGTCATTGGGCGAAGCGAACAGCCACCATTGCGAGCGCGGATATTCGTCGAGGATCGCCCGCGTGATCTTGGTGTCCTTCTTGAAGCCTTTCGGCCCGGCGATGCCCTGCCGGTTCTCGAGGAGCTCGGCAAGACGGCCATAGACGTTGCGGTCGAGGATCGCCTGCTCGTCGTCCCGGTCCTTGGCGAGCCGTTCGATCTCCTCACGCTCGATGGCGAGCGCGCGCTCGTCCTTCTCGACGCCGTGGCGGTTGAACACCCGCACTTCGACGATGGTGCCCTGCACGCCCGGGGGCACCCGCAACGAGGTGTCGCGCACGTCGGAGGCCTTCTCGCCGAAGATGGCGCGCAGGAGTTTTTCCTCCGGCGTCATCGGGCTTTCGCCCTTCGGCGTGATCTTGCCGACCAGGATATCGCCGGCGCGGACTTCGGCACCGATATAGACGATGCCGGCTTCGTCGAGGTTTTTCAGCGTCTCTTCCGAAACGTTCGGAATGTCGCGGGTGATTTCCTCAGGCCCGAGCTTGGTGTCGCGGGCCATCACTTCGAATTCCTCGATATGGATCGAGGTGAAGACGTCGTCCTTGACGATACGCTCGGAGAGCAGGATCGAGTCCTCGAAGTTGTAGCCGTTCCACGGCATGAACGCGACCAGCGCGTTCCGGCCGAGCGCCAATTCACCCAGATCGGTCGACGGCCCGTCGGCGATGATGTCGCCCTTCTTGACCTGATCGCCCACCTTCACCAGCGGACGCTGGTTGATGCAGGTGTTCTGGTTGGAGCGCTGGAACTTCATCAGCCGATAGATGTCGACGCCCGGCTTGGTCGGATCGGGCTCGTCGGTGGCACGGATGACGATACGGGTGGCGTCGACCTGATCGACCACACCGGTACGACGCGCGGCGATGGCCGCGCCCGAGTCACGCGCGACAACGCCTTCCATGCCGGTGCCGACGAACGGCGCCTCGGCACGAACCAACGGCACCGCCTGGCGCTGCATGTTGGAGCCCATCAGCGCGCGGTTGGCGTCGTCGTTCTCGAGGAACGGGATGAGCGCCGCGGCAACCGAGACAAGCTGCTTCGGCGACACGTCCATAAAGTCGACCTTGTCCGGCGGAATGAGCTGGACGTCGCCGGAATGGCGCACCACCACGAGGTCGTCGGTGAAGCGGCCCTTGGCATCGATCGCCGAATTGGCCTGGGCGACCGTGTAGCGGCCCTCCTCCATCGCCGAGAGATAGATGACCTCGTCGGTGACGCGGCCGTCTTTCACCTTGCGATAGGGCGTCTCGACGAAGCCGTATTTGTTGACCCGCGCAAAAGTCGCGAGCGAATTGATCAGGCCGATATTCGGGCCTTCCGGCGTCTCGATCGGACAGATGCGGCCGTAATGGGTCGGGTGCACGTCGCGCACTTCGAAGCCGGCCCGTTCGCGCGTCAGGCCGCCCGGACCAAGCGCCGAGAGACGACGCTTATGCGTGATCTCCGACAGCGGATTGGTCTGGTCCATGAACTGCGACAGCTGCGACGAGCCGAAGAACTCGCGCACCGCGGCCGCCGCCGGCTTGGCGTTGATCAGATCCTGTGGCATCACCGTGTCGATATCGACCGATGACATGCGCTCCTTGATGGCGCGCTCCATGCGCAGCAAGCCGATGCGATACTGATTTTCCATCAGCTCGCCGACCGAGCGCACGCGCCTGTTGCCAAGATGATCGATGTCGTCGATCTCGCCCTTGCCGTCGCGCAGGTCGACCAAGGTGCGGATCACCGCAATGATGTCGTCCTTGCGCAGGATGCGCACGGTGTCCTCGACGGTGAGGTCGAGGCGCATGTTCATCTTGACGCGCCCGACCGCGGAGAGGTCGTAGCGCTCCGGATCGAAGAACAGCGAGTTGAACATGTTTTGCGCGGTGTCGAGCGTCGGCGGCTCGCCCGGACGCATGACGCGGTAGATGTCGAACAGCGCGTCCTCGCGCGTCATGTTCTTGTCGATCGCCAGCGTGTTGCGGATATAGGCGCCGACATTGACATGATCGATGTTGAGAAGCGGCAGTTCCTTGTAGCCGGCCTCGTTGAGCACCTTGAGATTTTTCTCGGTGATCTCCTCGCCGGCTTCCACGTAGATTTCGCCGGTCTTGGGATTGACGAGGTCCTCGGCGATGTAATGGCCGATCAGTTCCTCGTCGGTCATGCGCAGCGCTTTGAGCCCCTTTTCGGCGAGCTGGCGCGCCTGGCGCACGGAAAGCTTCTTGCCAGCTTCGAGCACGACTTTGCCGGTGTCGGCATCGACCAGGTCGGCGACGGCCTTATAGCCGCGCAGCCGGTTGGCATCGAACGGCACGCGCCAGCCTTCTTTGGTGCGCTTGTAGGGTACCTGCTTGTAGAAGGTGTTGAGGATCTCTTCACCGCTCATGCCGAGCGCATAGAGCAGCGAGGTGACCGGAATCTTGCGCCGGCGGTCGACGCGGGCGTGCACGATGTCCTTGGCGTCGAACTCGATGTCGAGCCAGGAGCCGCGATAGGGAATGATGCGGGCGGCGAACAACAGCTTGCCCGAGGAATGGGTCTTGCCCTTGTCGTGGTCGAAGAACACGCCGGGCGAGCGGTGCATCTGCGAGACGATGACGCGCTCGGTGCCGTTGACGACGAAGGTGCCGTTGTTGGTCATGAGCGGAATGTCGCCCATGTAGACATCTTGCTCCTTGATGTCCTTCACCGACTTGGCGCCGGTCTCTTCGTCGATATCGAACACGATCAGCCGCAGCGTCACCTTGAGCGGCGCGGCATAGGTCATGCCGCGCTGGCGGCACTCGTCGACGTCGTATTTCGGCGGCTCGAATTCGTATTTGACGAATTCCAGCATCGAGGTGGAGGAAAAATCCGAGATCGGGAACACCGACTTGAAGACGGCCTGCAGGCCCTCGTTGGGCCGGCCGCCATGCGGCTCCACCACCAGCAGGAATTGGTCGTAGGAAGCCTTCTGAACCTCGATGAGGTTCGGCATCTCTGCGACTTCCTGGATTTTTCCGAAAAACTTCCTTACGCGCTTCCGACCAATAAACGTCTGCGCCATCATGTCCTCTCGCTCAATCGATCCATCGGGCAAGAGCTGCCATGCTCAAGCCATAACGCTCGGACCCACTGGACCGGCATCCAGGAGTTCGAGGTACCGAGGCGATCAAGGCGACTCTCCGAAAGGCCGCAATCCATCGCGACCGTCCGGACAGGCGTCACACGCCCTATTCTCCTGTGATTCGGCCAAATGTCCGAATCACGCGCCGTACTCGCCGCTACCCGGCGATATCAGCGATTCCAGGGCTGTAGCCCTGAAATCACAGAAATTTTTACGCGGCCCCCCGGGTGCGACCGCTCCGCCCGGCCGGGGGGATGGCTCTTAAGTAAGCATTCCTTACTTAAGCTCAACCTTTGCACCAACCTTTTCGAGGGTCGCCTTGATCTTGGCAGCCTCGTCCTTGTTGACGCCTTCCTTGACCGGCTTGGGCGCGCCTTCGACCAGGTCCTTGGCCTCTTTCAGGCCCAGCCCGGTAAGGGCGCGAACTTCCTTGATGACCTCGATCTTCTTATCGCCGACAGCGGCAAGAACGACCGTGAACTCGGTCTTTTCCTCGGCCGCGGGTGCCGCGGCGGCGGCGGGACCGGCAGCGACCGCAACCGCGGCGGCGGCCGAGACGCCCCATTTCTCTTCGAGCAGCTTGGCGAGCTCCGAGGCCTCGAGAACGGTAAGACCGGAGAGGTCGTCGACGATTTTCTGCAGATCAGCCATGAACTTTGTCCTTCGGTTCGAACCTTTGAATTGAGCAGTCTTAGGCGGCAGCCGCCCCTTCCCCGCTCTTGGCGGCGTAGGCCGCGACGACGCGGGCGACCTTGGCGGCAGGGGCGTTGACCACCTGCGCGATCTTGGTCGCCGGTGCCTGGATCAGGCCGACGATCTTCGCCCTGAGCTCGTCGAGCGAGGGCAAAGCGGCAAGCGCCTTGACCCCGTTCGGGTCGAGCGCGGTCTTGCCCATCGCTCCGCCAATGATCACGAACCGTTCGTGGGTCTTGGCGAAGTCGACGGCCGCCTTGGGTGCCGCCACCGGATCGCCGGAGAAGGCGATCAGGGTCGGGCCCTTGAGCAGCGATCCAATCGAGGCAACGTCGGAGCCTTCAAGAGCGATCTTGGCGAGGCGATTCTTCGCGACCTTCACGGTGGCGCCTGCCTGCTTCATCTGCCGACGCAGAGTCTGCATTTGGGCAACCGTGAGCCCGGAATAATGAGCAACGACAACGACGTTGGTGCTTTTGAAAACCTCACCAAGGGTCGCGATCTGCTCAGCTTTTGCCGCGCGTTCCACCAGCTCTCTCCGGTTGGCGGTCCAAAACATGGAACCGCCGGGTTGATGCCCGCCCCTTAAGGGACGACATTCACATCCTGCCCCCGGCCTAGCTTGCGCTCGACCGGCCATCGAGGTTTGAACCGAAGGGCAATGTCTGCCCTTAAGTCTTCACCCGTCTATGCAGGCTCTTGCGAATTAAGCCGTTTCCGGCGCCGGCAGTCTCGGACAGGAGCACGCTAACAAAGGCCACTAAGGTCCGCTGGCTCTTAGGAAATCCATCCAGGATAGCCTTAAAGAGCATGCCTCGCTTTTGTGGTTTTTGAAAAACGTGCAAAGGCGCGCCGACAAACCGGGCCGGCACGCCCATGGCGTCTATTTAGCGCCCCGCGCCGACTTTGCCAAGTGGATTCGGCGGTTTCCGCGGGCGCTTTGCCGCAGCGTATTAGCGGCTTAGCATCCCGCCAAAATGCCATGAAAGGGAGGCCGCCATGCCGCACAACACCGATCGCATCCTCACCACCCATGTCGGCAGCCTGATCCGGCCGCCAAAACTGATCGAGTTCTGGCGCTTGATCGAGGACGGCAAGCCCTATGACGAGGCGGCCTTCGAAACCTGCCTGACCGAATCCGTGGCCGAGGTGGTGCGCCAGCAGGCCGAGGTCGGCATCGACATCGTCAGCGACGGCGAGTTCGCAAAGGGGCTGAACTGGGCGTTCTACATTTTCAAAAGGCTGAGCGGCATCAGCGTGCGGCCGGCAACGCCCGATGAAATGAACGATCCGATGGCCTCCATGGGCGGCGGTCGCGACCACAAGGCATTTCCGGAATTCTATGCCGAATACGACGCCGCCACCGGCTTGGGCAAACGTTTGGGCAATCGTGTCGTCGTCAACGGGCCGATCGCCTATTCGGACAAGCAGGTCTTGCGCGATATCAAGAATTTGCAGGCCGGTGTCGCCAGGGCCAAGCAACACCATCCGTCACTCGCCGGTTTCCTGCCGGTGGTGGCACCAGCGAGCGCGCTGCCCGGCGCCAAGATCGAGCACTACAAGGACGAGGAGACATATCTGTTCGCGCTCGCCGAGGCGCTGCACCAGGAATACAAGGCCGTGGTCGATGCCGGCCTCTATGTGCAGATCGACGATGCGTTCCTGCCCTATATGCACGAGCGCATGGTGCCGCCGATGTCGAACGCGGACTATCTGCGCTGGGCGCAGCTGCGGGTCGACGCGCTCAACCACGCGCTCAAAGGCATTCCCGAAGAGCGCTCGCGCTATCACATTTGTTGGGGCAGCTGGAACGGTCCGCACGCCTTCGATGTGCCGCTCAAAGACATCATCGATCTCCTGCTGCAGGTGAATACCGGCCATTATTCCTTCGAGGCCGCCAATCCGCGTCACGCCCACGAATGGCGGGTTTGGGAAACCGTGAAACTGCCGCCGGGCAAAATCTTGATCCCCGGCGTGATCAGCCACGCCACCAATATCGTCGAGCATCCCGAGCTGGTCGCCGAGCGCATCGTGCGGCTTGCTAAAATCGTCGGCCGCGAGAACGTCATGGGCGGCACCGATTGCGGTTTCGCGCAAAGCCCGTTCGCGCGCCGCGTCCACCCGACCATCATGTGGGCGAAGCTGAAAGCGCTCGCCGAAGGCGCGCGGATTGCGACACAGGCATTGTGGGGCAAACGCGCCGCGGCTTAATGCGTGATGACGCGATTGCGCTCCGGTCGCCGCCGCGCAGCCGTCAACCGAGCCGGCGCAGCAGATCGGCGATCACCTTGCGCACCGGCGAAGCGCCTTCGGGTACGCTGACGCCGTCGAAAATCACCCGACCGGAGAACCGCGCCCGGTCGAAGCTTGGCTCTTGGGCGAACCGTGCATGCTCGAACCAGGCGTTGCGCGTGAAGGTCACGTCGTCGAAGCGAGCGACGCCGTCGAACACGGCCTGCTCGAAGCCGGCATTGTCGCGAAAGTCCACATTGGAGAAATTGGCGGGGCCGCGGTATCGAATGTCGCCCAGGCCCGCCTCGCCGCCGAACGATGCCCGGCTCATGTCGAGTGCGGCCTTGAACTCGGCGCCGCGAAACCAAGCGTCCTTGTCGAATTGGACATCACGAAAGCTCGCCGGGCCGTGGAAGCGCGCGTGTCGGAACTCTGCAGCCTTGCCGAAGGACGCGCCATCGAAGTTTGCCGGTCCTTGAAATACGGCGCGCTCGAAATATGCGCCTTCTGCGAATTCGGCGCTTTTGAACGAAACCTCGCCTTGGAATATCGACCCCGAAAGCCACGCCGTCTCGGCAAATATCCCGGCCGAAAGGTCGAGCTTGCCGGGAAACAACAAGCCGGCGAGGTCATACAGCGGCGGATCCAAGACCAGGCCCGCCAGATCGGTGCTTGCCAAAAACGACCAGACGCGCTGCAGCGGCGGCTCGGCCAGGCGTGCGCCGAGAACCTGCATGGTCGATGCCCATTCATTCCAGACGGTGGCCCCGGCCCGCAATCGCTCCAACGAGGCCTGGCGGCGCGCAACCACGAAACGCGTATCCGGTTGACTGCTCGGCAACGCGAACTCGCGCAGAAAGTCCTCAAGGCGAGTTTCCAGCCATGGATTGGCCTCGACGATCGCCGCCTGCGGCGATGAAACTGCTTTGCGATCTTTGGCCGCCAAGGAACCGCCCGCCGATTCTTAATGAATGATTACCAAAATAACGCTAAATGGAACTATCGTCCAACTTTAGATTTCACGACGATCCAGCATGGACGCAGGGTCATGACCAGATCGGCCGGTAACCGGCGTGTTTCCGACCCCAGTCAGGCCGGCCCCGGCATCAAGCTGCTGCTCTGGAACCTGCAGTCGGCGATCAATTTCGGCATGCTGCTGCGCGTCGCCGAAACCTATCGCGTTCCGATCGGCGTTTTCGGCGACAATCTGGCGGCATCGACGACGGCCCGCGACTTTGCCTGCGGCGCGATCGAACGGGTGGGGTTCGAGCGCCTCCCCGACGCAACGGCGGCGCTGGCTTGGCGCGGCCATGGGCGGCTGATCGCGACCTCGATCGAACACGGCGCGGAGCCGCTGTCGCATTTTCGGTTTGAGCCGGGCGACGTCGTCGTGCTCGGCAACGAATATGACGGTCTGCCGCCGACGGTCGAGAAACACGCCAACCGCAGGCTTATCATCCCGATGGCGGACGTTTGGACGCCGAAACCGCACTCGGTCAATCCGATCGATGCCGCGCGCACCGCGCCGGTGGCGCGGGATGGCACGCCGAACCTCAACGTGGCGATCGCCGGCGCCATCGTCTGCTACGCGGCCTACATCCAGGCGGTGAAAGAATGGTCAGCCGGCGAGACCGTCCTCGCCTAGGACGCCGATCGCCCGGCCGTCCGGACCGGCGGTAATCGGGCCATATTCCGGCAGTCCCCACATCCGCCGCAGCACCCGAATGTTGGTGTGCGGGAAGATGACCACCTCGGAGCAAGCGCTTGGGCCGCGATCGGGCCGCGGCGGCCGTTCCTTGGCCGTTGAAACCTTGGCCATTGAAACCTTGGCCATTGAAACCTTGGCCGTTGAAAAAACAATGATTTTCGCCACGGCGTGGCTCCGGCCTCGTTGTCGCAAAACGCACCAGGACTCACGCGTCGCTCGCGCGCCAATTCACGGCCATTATGGTTAAGGCGGGATTAACGGCGTTGCTTTCCGATTGCAGGTTCACATTCGCACAACTGAATTGGACGATCGTTAAACAGCCAGCGCTCAGCAGGCATCGCGCGGAAAGACACGCCATTCTACGAGTGCGTCATCCGCGAATTCATCGATCACGCCGTAGCCAACGAAATGGCGGTCGCCGCACTGGCCGATCACGGCAACTTGGAGACGGGCTGATCGCCCGTCTCCCGCCGCAACCTCGACCCTAATGCGTCTGCTGCGATTCCGGGAACAGACTTGCGGGCACGACTTTCACGCCCGGACCCATGGTCGATGAGATCGCCACGCGGTTGATGTAGTGGCCCTTGGCGCCGGCTGGCCGCGATTTCTGCACGGCATCGGCAAAGGCACGGATGTTCTCGACCAGCTTGTCTTCGCTGAACGAGGCCTTGCCGACGCCGGCCTGTACGATGCCGGCCTTCTCGACGCGGAACTCGACCGAGCCGCCCTTGGCGCCCTTGACGGCGTTGGTGACGTCCATGGTCACGGTGCCGACCTTCGGGTTCGGCATCAGGCCGCGCGGGCCCAAAACCTTGCCGAGCCGGCCGACCAGCGGCATCAGATCGGGCGTGGCGACGACGCGGTCGAAGTCGATGGCGCCGCCCTGCACTTTCTCGACCAAGTCTTCGGCGCCGACGACGTCGGCGCCGGCGGCCTTGGCCTCATCGGCCTTGGCGCCGCGCGCGAACACCGCCACCCGCACCGAGCGGCCGGAGCCGTTCGGCAGGTTGACGACGCCGCGCACCATCTGGTCGGCGTGGCGCGGATCAACGCCGAGATTCATGGCGATCTCGATGGTCTCGTCGAATTTCGCCTTGGCGCGCTCCTTGACCATCTTCACCGCGTCCTGGAGTGCGTAGAGCTTCTCGCGGTCGACGCCTTCGCGCGCCTTGATCGTGCGTTTGCCGATCGTCATGACACCACCTCCAGCCCCATCGAGCGTGCCGACCCTTCGATCATGCGCATGGCAGATTCGATGGTGTCGCAGTTCAAGTCTTTCATCTTCTGCTCGGCGATCTCGCGCACCTGCGCCTTGGTCACCGAGCCGGCCACGTCGCGGCCCGGCGCCTTCGAGCCGCTCTCAAGCTTCGCTGCCTTCTTGAGGAAGTGCGACACCGGCGGCGTGCGCAGTTCGAAGGTGAAGGAACGGTCGGCATAGACCGTGATGGTGACGGGGATCGGCGCGCCCTTCTCCAGCTTCTGGGTCTGGGCGTTGAACGCCTTGCAGAACTCCATGATGTTGAGGCCGCGCTGGCCGAGCGCAGGGCCGATCGGCGGCGACGGATTGGCCGCCCCCGCCGGCACCTGCAATTTGACGTAACCGGTTATTTTCTTCGCCATGCTCTTCTCCTGTTAGTGGTGCGGCTATCGGCGGCTGGCAACCGCGTCGCCTCCCACGGCTTCACACATTGTCATGCCCGGGCTTGACCCGGGCATCCATGCTGCCTCGCAGCCGCATGGATTGCCGGATCAAGTCCGGCAATGACGATTATAGCTTCTCGACCTGCCCGAATTCCAATTCCACCGGCGTGGCGCGGCCGAAGATCGAGACCGCGACCTTGAGCCGTGAACGGCCCTCGTCGACTTCTTCCACCGTGCCGTTGAACGAGGCGAACGGGCCGTCGGAGACGCGCACCTGCTCGCCGACTTCGAACGACACCGACGGTTTCGGCCGCTCGATGCCTTCCTGCACCTGATGCAGGATCCTTTGCGCCTCGGCCTCCGACAGCGGCATCGGCTTGTTGTCGGAGCCGAGGAAGCCGGTCACCTTCGGCGTGTTCTTGATCAGGTGATAGGCCTCGTCGGTCAGCTGCATCTTCACCAGCACGTAGCCGGGGAAGAATTTGCGTTCGGCGTCGACCTTGCGGCCGCGCCGGACCTCGATGACCTTCTCCTTCGGGACCAAAATCTCCTCGAACAGGTCGGACAGTCCACGCTGCTTGGCCTGCTCGCGGATCGAATCCGCCACTTTGTTCTCGAAGTTCGAGTAGGCGTGGACGGCGTACCAGCGGTTCGTCATGTCATCAATTCCGCATCATGAATTTGGCCCGTCAAAACACTCAACTGCCGATGCCGAGCAGGAAGCTCACGGCCAGCCGCATCACCTGATCCGCCGCCAGAAAGAAGAACGACGCAATGACCACCATCACGAACACCATCATGGTCGTCACGGTCGTCTCCTTGCGCGTCGGCCAAGTGACCTTCTGCGCTTCGGCGCGCACTTCCTGCAGAAACTTGAACGGACTGAACTTTGCCATCGCTCGCACCAAATAGGCATTTCCCGCCCGACTTGAAGGACGAGATCAACCGTTCCTTTTGGGGAAATGCTCGCCGCGGAAATCCGTCACCGGGCCGCTGGCGATGGCAGCTTCCTACTGCCGGGCGGTCCTACCGTCAAGGGAAACGCGAGTCCGCCCGCCCGGCCAACCGGTTAGGGCCGGGTCGCGCGCCGTGACCGGACCCTCCTGGGCGGCCGGTCACGGGCTTGCTGCCGGCGAAAAGGGACGGCGCCAAGGTGGCGGCCGCTTGCCCCGGCCATGGTGTTTGGCGACGGCAATACGCGCTGACGTTAGTGTGACGCACGTCACCGTGCAGAATGGCTGCCGGTAGAACGCCACACCGCTTGGGTCCAAACTCAGAGCCAGGCCGTGAGAGACCGGTGGCGTTCGCCGCCGTGTGAGTTTCCCAATTCGAGCCCGTCATGCCCGACCGCTTTCTCCCACCATGGTCCGCCGAAGAATACGACGCTTGTGTCGTCGTCTGGGATCGCGACGGTCAAGCGCTTGCCTACGTGTATTTCGAGGATGAGCCGCGCCGGCGCGCGGCAGCAAAGCTGCTCACCCGCGAGGAAGCGCGGCAGATCGCGGCCGACATCGTCAGGCTGCCGGAGTTGCTGCGGCGGCCATAAAGGCGGCGCCAGGCTCGAAGGCCGCTCAGTCGCAGGTATTGAAATATTGGAAGAATTCATGCCGACCTGGCAGGAGTGGAGGGACTCGAACCCCCAACCCCCGGTTTTGGAGACCGGTGCTCTAGCCATTGAGCTACACTCCTAGGCGCCGGTCGGCGGCGTTTCACATGCCCTTTGGCGTGGGGCAACGCAAGCCCTCGCCCGGCCCCGACGCCACCCCCGGCCGCATCTGAACCCGGCCGGCTTGCCAACCGACACAAGGTTCGATGCTGTCTCGACGCACCATCATCCTCGGCGCCGTCTGTATGGCAGTCGCTGGGCCAGCTTTAGCGGCCGATCCGGCGGCCACTGCCTTCGTGACGGCGATCTATGCCGCCTATAAAGGCAAGAATGCCAAAGGCATCCGCCTCGACACCGAGGCCAATATCCGGCGCTATTTTGCGCCGACGCTCGCGGCGTTGATGATCAAGGACCAAAAGGACGCGGCGCGCCGGCACGACGCGCCCAACCTCGAAGGCGACCCATTCGTCGATGCCCAGGATTGGGACATCGCCGCCTTCGATATCGCCGTCACCGACACGGTCAACAATGCCGCCAGCGCCACGGTGAAATTCCGCAATGGCGATACCCCGGCCGTCGTCGTGCTCGACCTGGTCAAGACCGGCAATGACTGGCGCGTCGGCGACATCACCTGGCAGCACGACGGCAAGACGGAGACCCTGCGCGGGCTTTACCGCCACCGACGCGCCGCAAGCGTTAAGGAGTTGGAGCGGGTGAAGGGAATCGAACCCTCGTCATAAGCTTGGAAGGCTTCTGCTCTACCATTGAGCTACACCCGCGCGCGAAGCGCACATTCGACGCGACGCGTACACTATATATGTCAGCAAAAATCGAAGAAATGGGAGTAACAACGCGCCTGCCACCGCGGCTCCGTGCCGTAGTAGCGGTAGCTGTTGGTGCGCCGCTCATAGGTCCAATAGTTGCCGTGCGCGTCGTAGCCATACATGTTGCCGCGCGGATCGGTCTGGGTCTGCCAATACGACCACTGGCGTGAATCGTAGCCAAGCGCGTTGGAGCCGCCGCCGGGCGCCGGCGTGACGACGAAATTATTCGGCACCCATGGATCGGGGATCGGCCCTTGCGCGGAGGCAGCGCCGTGCAGGGCCGTGGCGAAAATTCCAGTAAGCAACAGCAGGCGTTTCATCTGATCACCCGGTGATCGCTTGAGCTACGACGCCGCCCGGCGCGGCGCGGCCGCGGCGCCGTCGGCGTGGAAAATCTCGTCAAGACACCAGCGCGCCACTTCGCTGCCGGTAGCGAACCAGACGCCACCGGCCTCTTTCATGTGCGCAATGATGGTGCGCAAGGTTTTGGCGCGGCCGGGGCGCCCCGAAATGTAGGGATGGAACTGGAACGGGCAGTAGGTCGGCGCAATCTTCGACTCGGCGTGAAACTCGTCGAACATGCCCTTCCAGATCACCAGGGTGTCGGCCGGATTGCCGGCATCGTTGTGGCGATGCTGGTAGGTACGGCCGTCGCCGAACGGCTGCCGCGGCAATTCGACCAGCACGCGGCCGTTGGATTCCCACAGGAATGGCAGATCGTGGGAAAACGAATTGCTGTTCCAGAGGAAGCCGTGCTCCATCAAGAGTTCGAGGCTGTTCGGGCTTTGCGTGCACGAGCGCCAGCCAAAAGGCCGCTGACCGGTGCGGGTGCGGATCATGTCGACGGTCTTGCGCATCACCTCGCGCTCCTCTTCCCGCGTCAGGTTGCGCGCCACTTCGTGATGATAGCCGTGGCCGGCGATCTCGTGCCCGTGGGCGACGATCGCCTTGACCGCGTCGGGGAAACGCTCGGCGATGGCGCCGCAGGTCAGGAACGTCGCCTTCACGTTCTCGTCCTTGAGAATGCGCAAAATCCGCCAGATCGCCGTGTGCGGGCCGTATTCGCACTGGGTGTATTCCTCGTGGTCGCGGGTGCCGTCAGGCAACGGGCGGACGTCCTCGCCGCCCTGGAAATCGAAGGTGAGCGTGACCGCGACTTTGGCCTGGTTCGGCCAGACAAACCGGCCGCCGTGGTGGTGGTCCTGCAACATGCTCGATCTCCTTGCGCCGGCGAAATTTTAAACGAGGCCGCCCGCAAGGTCCATGACCGGCGCGTCGGCGGTCGGTGCCTTAATTCTTAATTCCTATTGCGCCAGCGCGGCCTCGATGCGCGCGACCGCTGCCGGCGGGGTCGCGAACAGGCGGTCGACCGTGGCCGCCGTTTCGTCAGCGCCCATCGGCTCGATGTCGATATCGAGCTTTGCCGCTTCCACGCGGAAATCGGCGTCTTTCATGGCGGCCTGGGTGGCGTTGCGCAATACCGCGAGCCGATCCGGCGGCGTCCCGGGCGGCGCCGCCAGCGAACGCCCGAGCGCGAGCGGCAGATAGAGGAACTCCAGCGCTTGGCGAATGTCCGGCGACTTGGCTTGGTCGAGGATATTGGGAACGTCGGCATAGCGCTCATCCTTGCGCACCGCGCCTTGCGCGATGAGACGAATCTTGCCGTCGGCAGCCAGCCGGCTGAATTGGGAGCGGAACAGCGACAGGCTGATGCCGCAGGCGCCTGTGATCTCGCCGCGCTCCAGCGCCAGCAAGCGTTCCGGCGTGCCGGGATAGCCGGCGATCACCTTGAACTTCATGCCGAGCAGTTCGCGATAAACGACCGGGAACGAATAGGACTGGGCGCCGGCGCCCGACGCGCCGGCGATGACCTCGCGCTTGTACAGGTCGTCGATTGCGCTGACCCCGCTGCCGGCCGAGACGATGCAGGCGTCGTGATCGCTGTTCATATTGCCGATCCAGGCAAAGTGGCGGCCGCGAAATTGCACCTGGGGCGATTTGTAGACTTCTTCCTGGATCGCGGTCCCGCGCACCATGCCGAAATAGGACCCGTCCTTCGGCACCGTATTGTAGATCTGGTTGGCCAGCGCCATGCCGCCGGCCGCCGGAACGTTCTGGACGATGACGCTCGGATTGCCAGGGATATAGCGGGTGATGTAACGCGCCAGGATGCGAAGATAAATGTCGTAGCCGCCGCCCGGGCTGTTCGGCGAGCCCAAGGTCAGGGTGTGCGTCCTGTAAAACGTCTCGGCGTCCTGCGCGGACGCGCCAGTGGCAGCGCATGACGCCGCCGCGACCAGCATGAGCAAAGCCGCACGTCGCAGGCTGTTCGGTCCGGCCACCCAGTCCTCCCGCGCGAATTTTCGCGCGGCAACATCGCCACAGTTCCCGGCGCAATTCCAGCCTCGCCCCGGATGGACTAGGCCGAAGCGTTCACCGCGTCAGGCGCGCCGTCGAGATGGCTTGCGCGAACAGCGCCTGCATTGCCGCGGTGATGTCGCCGTCGGTGGTCACCGTAAAGAACATGCCGGTCGAGGCGCAGCTTTCCAGGTTGGGACTGATCTGGTTCTGATATGGCGCGACCCAGCTATTGTACCAGGAGTTGGTCGTCAGCGGCAGATACTCGGTATAGAGCACAGCGATCTGGATGCCGCGATTCTTCACCGTCGTGCACCACGCGGTGTTGAACGGCTGCTGGCAGCGATTGCTGCCGCTGAGCGTCTGCGAACAGGTGGTGTTGGCTTCGTCATCGACGCCGTCGGAGACGATGAACAGCACCTCCTGCGGCGTCGAAGTCGGCGTGCCCAGGCCCGGATTGGGCATGATGGCGTTGACTTGCGACATCGCGGTTTCGAAATTGGTATCCATGTCGCTGTTGTTGTCGCTGCTGGTCAGCCAATTGTTCTTGTAGACCTGCAGCACGTTGATGTTGCCCGCCGCGGTCTGCGCCGCCGACAGATTCGAGGTCAGCGCCTGGATGGTGCTCAGCCCGTTATTGGCGAAGGTGTAGATCGCCATCTGATATTGCGAGGTGTTCGAGCCCTCGGTCGCCGCCGCCGTGCTCATCAGCGATTGCGTGGCGCTCGCCAGATTCTGTATGCGCGTGACCACGCCCAGATTCTTGGCCAGCGTATAGTTGTCCTCGCCATTGGGATTGCCGAGATTATCAGCGGACGGATCGGTTTCATGGCAGGCGAAGGCGCAGCCGCCTTGCGCGGAGGTGTGGGAGACCATGGTGTTGATGCCGGCCGTGGTCGCGGCAATGTTCATCGACGGCGAATTGTCGAGCAGCAGGTAGAAATTGATGTTCACCGACAGGCCCGCCGCGGAGCTGGCGCTGCCGCTGATCGTCGTGCTCGGGATGCCCATCAAGCCCATGAAGGTGTTGGTCTTGGTCGCGGTATAGGACACCACCGCGGTGCGGCCGCCATTGGCGTCGGTCACGGTTACGGTCACGGTGCCCATCGTAACGTTCTTGAGGTTGATGGCCTCGGCGTTGAAGACACTGGTCGCCGTGGTCTTGGCAGCGTCGGCGGTGCCGGAAATGGCGTTGTGGTCCACCGCCGCGAGCGCGGCAGCGTCGGCCACCGCGTCGAGCTTGCTTTTCGCCATGTTGGCGGTCGAATAGTCGATGCCGGCGCCGACGGAAAAGATGATCGGAATCGACGACAGCGCGACGAACAGCGCCATGGTGCCGCCTTCGTTGCGGCGGAAACGCCCCATCTGGTCGAGCGCATTGCGAAGCAGGCGACTGAATTTTGCCATTGGCGTAGCCCCGAATCTGTTACCCGATCACGCCCGCAAGCCTGTCGCGTGACCGGCGCGCCCTCAAACGCGCGGTGGTCGCTCCACCTAAGTTTCTAAATCTGAAAAATACGTGAAATCACGTAGGGAAGACTCGCCGATTCCTCGTGGCGTTTTTCCGACAATTCGCAATGAAAAGCACAACGGTTTGGAAAGCATCGCAACTATGGCGCTGCGACGGCGAGTTCTCCGGCCGCGATCGGCCGAATTCGCGATTGCTACGTCACGGGTGGCAGCGCAACACGCCGTTCCAGTCGCAATAGCCGTGGCCGAGGTGGCAGCAGCCGAAGGACACTTCCGAGCAGTAATAAAATTGATAGTCGATGCCACAATGGTCCGAGCAATACGGCCGGCTGGTGAAATTCTCGAACGTGCAATGGTTGCGGAACCGCGGCGGCAATTGCTCGGGCGTCTGCCAGTCGACGCGGACGACGGGGCCGCTTGCCGCGTTTATGTCGCCGGCGCGAGCGGTCGATGCCGACACGGCAGCGACTAGAACGGCAAGTGCAAGAACCTTCATCATAGGGCTTCGCCTCATTCACTGACTCGCGACGGGATGGATTGTAAGGCATCGGGCGGACCGGCAATCGACGGCGCTTCCGCGATTGCCGTCTTCTCCGCTGCGGCAGCGGGCCTTCGCGGCAAGCGGATGGCAAAACGCGAACCCTCGCCTTCTTGGCTTTTCACCGTGACGGTACCGCCGTGCATGTCGACCACCATCTTGACCAGGTAAAGACCGACACCGGTGCCGACGATCCCCGAGACATTGCTGCCGCGGTGATAACGCTCGAACAGCCGATCGAAATCAGCCGCGGGAATGCCGATGCCATGGTCGGTGACGGCGACGACAATTCCGTCGGCTGCCAACGCGGCATCTACCGCGATGACGCCGCCGTCGGGCGAATATTTGATGGCGTTGGACAGCAGATTGCTGAAAACCTGAAACAGCAATTTTGGATCGCCGAGCATGGGCATCGGCGCCGTCGCGATGTGTTCGGCGATGTGCGCTCCCGGTACCATCTCGCGATGCAGCTCGCAGACCTCTTGCAGCAAGGTCGCCATGTCCATCTCGGCCGGATGAAAATACTGCCCGCCACCGCCATCGATCAGGCGCGAGGAATTGAGCAAGTTTTCGATCAGTTGCGTCATGCGCAGCACGGCGCTGCGCACCTTGCCGGCGCGTTCGCCGATCTCGGCGGGGCTGATGCTGTCTTTCATTTTGATGAGCCGCCGCGCGTGGCCGTCGATGATGGTCATCGGCGTGCGGAATTCGTGCGACGCCATGGAGACGAAATTGCGCTGCAGCAGCGCCAGCCGCTGCTCCTGCGCCAATTGCTCGGCCAGCAGCGCTGCCTGGCGCGCCAACGTGCGCTGGCTCTCCATCAGCGCGATGGCATTGTTGCGGAACACCACGGTGGCCTGCGCCATCTCGCCGATCTCGTCGGCACGCCCGGTTTCCGGCACATCGATATCGGTGTCGTTGGCGGCCAGCCTGCGCATGCGGTCGGCGAGTTGCAACAGCGGCCCGGAGATCGAGCGGCTGATATGAAGCAGCGCGGCGACCACCATGACGCCCGCGATCGCCACCGCTAACAGAATGAGCCAGAACGCCTGGCGGTAGGCCACCGCAAGACGGTCGCTGGCGATCTGGGCGCTGGCGACCGCCTGATCGGTGAGCTGGCCGAGCGTATCGCTGGCGGCGTTATAGGCAACGCGCGAGGCGCCGCCATAGATCGAAAGCGCCTCGGCCTTGCGACTGCCGCGCGACAGCACCAGCATCTGGTTGACGATCTTGCGATAGTCGGTCCAGTGCCCCTTGAACCGGTCGTACAGATCGTTTTCGGCCGGGTCGTGGACGATCTTCTCAAAGCCGCGCTCGGCTTGCGCGATCGAGCGGTCGAGCGCCGCCATGTCGGTTTCGGTCGCGGCGATCTCGGATTGATCGGTCGACAACAGATTGCTGCCCTCGATGGCGCGGAAGTCCGAAGTGAAATTATTAAGGTCGCCGAGCACGCGTGTGGTCGGCAGCCAGACTTCGGCGACGTCGGCGGACAACCGGTTGAAATTGCTCAGCCGCCAGATGCTGAACGAGCCCAGCACGCAGATCAGCAGGAAAAAAACCAGAAACACGCCGGCGAGATGATGCCGAATAGACTGCGGCCGTCCCGCCAGGCGCCCCCACTGCTTTGGAAAGATATGGATCGGCAAACAAGAGGCTCCTTAGACTTGAGGCAATTATAGTGTAGTTGTTCGCCGCCGTGAACGCGGATTTGGGTATTATGGCTTGGTATGACCGAGACGCCGATCAAAATTCTCTGCATCGAGGACGACCGCGAGACCGCGGCGCTGATCGCTGAGGAGCTCGTCGACCGCGGCTATGAGGTCATCCTCGCCCATGACGGCCGCGAAGGGCTCGCCGCCGTTTTGCGCACCATGCCCGACCTGGTGCTCTCCGACATCAGCATGCCGGCGATGTCGGGTTTCGAGCTTTTGCAAAGCCTGGTCGCGCTGGCGCCACGGTTCTCGAAAATGCCGTTCGTCTTCCTGACCGCGCTGACCGACCGCGATAACGAGCTCAAAGGCCGTCAACTGGGCGCCGACGATTATGTCACCAAGCCGATCGATTTCGACATGCTCGCCGCCATCATCACCGCGCGGCTCGCCGGCGTCGCCCGCACCGGGCTGTGGCCGAAGGCGATCGCGCTCAACGAGCGCGAGGTGGAGGTTTTGACCTGGGCCGCACGTGGCAAGACGTCGGCGGAGATTGCCAAAATCCTCGACCTGACCAAGCGGACGGTCGATTTCCATATCGACAATGCCCGCGGCAAGCTCGGCGCCGCGACCCGCACCGAGGCGGTGCTGAAAGCGGCGACCGGCCGCCTGATCGAGCCGTGAGGTTTTGTCACCAAGTATAATAAAGACAGACCAGCGCGAACGGCACGCCGGCAGCGCCGATATAGAGCCAACTGCGGTAGCCGCCGGCGTCGCGTGGGGTGCGAAACAGCTCGATCACCAGCCAGGCGCAGACCGCAAAGCCCAAGGCCAGCCGAATGAGATCATTGGGCGTATCGTAAGCCGTTGCGATGGTTTCGTTTTGCGGCAGCGCCACGCGAAACGTCAAGACCGCAAGCGCAATGAGAAAAACCGACCGCAAGGTCAGGCCGGCGAATTGCTGCCAAGCCGGGATTTTGCCATTCGGCACTTGAGTTTCGGGGAGACTCATCATGAGACTCACCTGTCGCTTCACGATGTCGAGCACAAATATACAAGAAATGTGCCAGTAGATATATGACCTGGCAGATTTCTACACGATATCCGGCGCTGCCGCGGACGGCGCTCGCCGCTCCCAGCCAAGCACGATGGTCTGCAGCGCCGGCACGACCACGAGCAACAACACCGGCCCGATCAGCATGCCGCCGACGATGACGGTCGCCAGCGGCCGCTGCACCTGGCTGCCGATGCCAGTCGAGATCGCCGCCGGCAATAGCCCGATGCAGGCCGACAGCGTCATCATCAGGATCGGCCGCATCTGCTGCTGCACCGCCTGGAACATGGCGTCGACCGGCGCCATGCCCTCGGCGGCGACCCGGTAATAGCCGTTGATGATCAAAATGCCGCTCATCACCGAAACGCCCAGCAGTGAAATGAAGCCGATCGCCGCCGAGACGCTGAAATCCAGCCCGGTGACGAACAGCGCCAGAATGCCGCCGCCGATCGCAAACGGCAGGCCGAGCAGCGCCAGGAACGTATCGCGCACGGAATTGAACAGCGTGTAGAGCAGGATCATGATCAGGATCAGCGTGATCGGCAGAATGATCGCGAGCCGCAGCTTTGCCTCCTGCAGCCATTCGAACTCGCCGGACCATTCGATGCGATAGCCGGTCGGCAGCTTGACGTTGTCGGCGATGCGCTGCTGCGCTTCCTCCACCGCGCCGGCGAGATCGCGGCCGCGCACGGAAAACTTGATCGGCACAAAGCGCTGGTTGCGCTCGCGGAAGATATAGGAGGCTCCGGTGTCGAGTGTGATCGAGGCGAGCTCGCTCAGCGGGATATAGGCGTTGCCCGAGGACGACGGCACGCCGACCTTGAGATTGCGCACGTCGTCGAGGTTCTTGCGGAACTCGGGCGCAAGCCGCACCACGACGCCGAACTGGCGGTCGGCCTCCAGCAGGTTGGTCGCCACATCGCCGCCCAGCGCTGCTTGCACCACATTGTTGACGTCGTTGACGCTGAGCCCATAGCGCGCCGCCTTGGCGCGATCGACCCTGATGTTCAAGTTTGGCTGGCCGAGCACCCAGAACGCGCCGAGATCGGTGATGCCCTGCACCTGCGTCATTTCGTGCATGGCGGCCTTGGCGATCCGCTCCAGCGTCGCCAGATCCGGCCCGATGATCTTTGCCGAGTTGGCGCCTTTGACGCCGGACAGCCCTTCTTCGACGTTGTCCTGAATATATTGCGAGAAATTGAAATCGATGCCGACGAACTCGTTGGCGAATTCGGTCTGCAACTCGTCGATAAGTTTTTCTTTCGTCAACCCTGTCGGCCACTGATCGAACGGCTTGAGCGGCACGAAGAATTCCGCATTGAAAAAACCCGCGGCATCACTGCCGTCGTCGGGCCGGCCGTGCTGTGACACTACCGTAACGGCTTCGGGATGGCGCAGGATGATGTTGCGGATCTTGTCCACGATCGGCATGCCGGCTTCCAGCGATATGGTCGGCGGCATGGTGGCGCGAATCCACAGATTGCCCTCCTCGAGCGTCGGCAGGAATTCACTGCCGAGGCGCGATCCGACGAAACCCGACACGACGAGAAAGATCAGCCCCACCGCGACGGTGATCTTGCGGTTGGCGAGCGAACAGCGCAGCACCGGCGTATAGACGGCGCGCAGCCTGCGCACGACGATGGTCTCGACTTCCTCGATGTGCTCGGGGACTATCAGGGACGCAAGACATGGCGTCACCGTGAAGGTCGCGATCAGCGCGCCCACCAAAGCGTAGGCATAAGTCCGCGCCATCGGGCCGAAAATCTGGCCTTCGACGCCCTGCATGGTGAACAGCGGAATGAAGGCCGCGACGATGATCGCGGTGGAGAACAGTACCGCGCGGTCGACCTGCAAGGCGCTGATCAGGATCAGGCGCAACCGGTCGGTCCAGCCCGGCAGGCTGGAAAAATCGCTGCCGCGCGTCGGATCAATGCCCCACTTGCCCTCCGCCAGCTGCCGTAGCAGCGCTTGCCTGTCCGGCGCCGGCGCCTGAAAATTCCGGTAGACGTTCTCGACCACGATCACCGCGGCATCGACGATGATGCCGAAATCGATGGCGCCGACCGAGAGCAGATTGGCGTCCTCGCCGCGCAGCACCAGGATGATGATGCTGAAGAACAGCGCGAACGGGATATTGGCGCCGACGATGATAGCGCTGCGCAGATCGCCGAGAAAGATCCATTGAATGAAGAAGATAAGCACGCAGCCGAAAATCAGATTATGCAGCACCGTAGACGTGGTGACGCTGACCAGCTGGGTGCGATCGTAGAACGGAACCAGTTTGACGCCGGGCGGCAGGCTGCCGTCGCTGTTGATCTTGGCGATCTCCTCGCGGACGCGCGCCACCACGTCGTTGGTGTGCAGGGTCCGATTCATGATGACGATCGCCTCGATCACGTCGTCTTCGTGGTCGCGGCCGGCCTTGCCGAGGCGCGGCACGTAGCCCACGGAAACCTTGGCGACGTCCTTGACGAAGACCGGCACGCCGTTCTGCTGGAACAGCACGACGTTCTCGATGTCCTTGAGATGATAGCCTTGGGTCAAATCCTCGCCGCCGCCGGCATTCATCAGGCCGACGCCGCGGATGTTCACCGACTGCTGGCCGAAATTGATGGTGCGGCCGCCGACATTGATGTTGGCGTTGCCGAGCGCGGTGATCACCTGCGGCAGGGTCACGTTGTAGGCATCAAGTTTATGCAGATCGACGTCGACGTCGTATTCCTTGGTGGTGCCGCCCCAGGTGTTGAGCGCCACGACGCCGGGAACGGTCAAAAGCCGCCGTTGCAGGACCCAGTCCTGGATGGTGCGCAGATTGGTCAAGCCGAAATGCGGCGGTCCGACCAGTTGGTAGCGGTAGATTTCGCCGACCAGGCTCGTGGCCTGGATCTGTGGGGTGACGTTGTTGGGCAGGTTGACGTTCTGCTGCAGATTGATGGCGGTCTGAGTGAGTGCGAAATAATAATCAACGCCGTAGTAAAACGTCACCCGCACGAACGACAGCCCGTAGAACGACGTCGAGCGGATGACATCGACGCCGGGCGTGGCGGCGAGCCCGACTTCGATCGGGATGGTGAAATAGCGCTCCATCTCCTCGGCCGACTGGCCGGGCGATTGCGCGGTGATCTCCAGGATCACCGGCGCCGGATTAGGATAGGCCTCGATGTTGAGTCTGGAAAAGGCGAACATGCCGGCGACGACGAACACCAGCAGGCCCAACAGGACCAGCGGGCGACGGGTCAGGACGAATTGCAGGACGCCGCGGAGCACGTTGGTCTCTCTTAGTACGATGTCATTCGGGTCGTCGCCCCGATCGTCTCAGCGCGATGCCGTGGCAAGCGTATTGCTCAGGAACAGCGCGCCTTCGGTGGCGACCAGCTCTCCCGTCTGCACGCCGTCGAGAATCTGCCGGTAGCCGTCGCGCTCTTGCCCGATCGTCACCGTGCGTCGGGTGAAATGGCGGCGGTCGGCGGTGACCCACGCCGTCATCGTGCCGTCGCCTTCGCGCACCACGCCGTCGAGCGCGATCGCCGGCGAGCGCACCGGCGCGCCGACGCTGATGACGAAATCGGCGAACATGCCCGAGCGCAATTCGTGCTGCGGATCGCTGACCTCCGAACGCACCAGGACGCGGCGGGTGTTCGGGTCGACGGTTGCGGCGACGGTGGTGATCGTGCCGTCGAACACCCGGCCGGGAAACGCGCTGACCTTGACCTGCACCTTTTGCCCGACGCGGAACGCCGGACTATCGGTCTCGGTGACGTTGGCCAGCATCCACATGGTCTTGATATCGGCAACCGTGTACGGCGCCGGCTCATTGCCCGGCTGTACGAACAGCCCCGGCGCCGCATTGCGCGCCGTGATCCGGCCGGTGATCGGGCTCGGCACCACCAGCGTCGGATCGGCGCTGCGCTTTGAGATGATGGCGTCGATGTCGGCCTCGGTTTTGCCGAACAACCGCACCGCGTCGCGTGCCGCCCGCAGATTGCCTTCGGCGGTCTGCTGGTCCGAGGCCGCCTGCTCGACGTCGTGCTGCGATACCGCCCGCGTCGTAAAGAGATCGCGCAGCCGCGCCAGATTTTTGCTGTTCAGTTCCAACACGCCGGCAGCCGCGATCAACGTCGATTCCGCCTGCAACAGATCGGGGCTGTCGATGGTGAACAGCGTCTGGCCTTTGCTGACGTCGTTGCCGACTTCGGCAAACAGCGCAACGATGCGGCCCTGGTACGGCGTGAACACCTGGACCGTCATGTCCTCGTTGAAGCCGATGCTGCCGATGGCGTCTTTCTCGACCGGAAATTCGCGCTCCTCGACCGGCTCGACCTTCACGGACGCCAGCTGGGAATCCGACAGATCGACGCCGTCCTGCTCGCGGGACGCGGCATTTTGCGCGGCGGCCCGCGGCGCGCCCGCACCCGGCTTTGGGCTATCGCCGGGACGCAAGGTCCAATAAGCGACGACGGCAACGCCAAGCAGCGCGGCTACGACCGCAGCTCTCACCCGGTCCATTGTCATGCGAGGAGACATGTCATACGGGGAGCCATGTCGTGCGGGGAGCCTTCGATAAGCCGCATCCAGACGTGTCGGCAGCGCCGCGACATGGCCACGAGCGTGGCGTCGCGGTCTACTGTCATTAATCACAGCAATGAGACTTAACGCTGATGCATGAGCGACTCACGACAGTCTATCATGGCTGGGTCGTGGCGTTGTTTGCGCCGCCGCTGCGGCGCGATATATCGGCCGATTTTCAGCACTGAATTAATCACAGTGTGGCCGGACGAACATAGCCAATACCGGGCAAATCCGAAATAATGCCGCCCGTTGCTTCACCGCGCGTTTGTTTAACGTTGTCAGCGATGTCGTATGTGGCGGTCAGGTGGTTGTCGGCAGGTACCACCGCTCTGGCGGCCGTGATGCTTTTGGCAAGTTGCGCGGTCGGACCGGATTTCGTTCATCCTGCCGCGCCCGAGATCACCCGCTACACCCGCGAGCCGCTCGCCCCGCATACGTCGTCGGCCGATGTCGCCTCAGGCCAAAGCCAGCGCTTCATCGCCGGCCGCGATATTCCCAAAGAGTGGTGGACGATGTTCAAGTCGCCCGCGCTCAACGCGTTGATCGAGCGAGCGCTGGCCAACAATCCCAACCTGCAATCGACGCTGGCGACGTTGCGCGCAGCGCAACAGGCGGTCTACGCGCAGGAAGGCAAATTCTTTCCGCTGGTGCAGGCCAATTTCAATCCGACGCGCAACCAGACGCCGGCTTCGCTCACGCCGGTACCGGCTTCCGGCGCCAACATCTACAATCTCTACACCGCGCAGCTGCTGGTTTCCTACACGTTCGACGTCTGGGGCCTCAATCGGCGCGCGGTGGAATCGCTGCAGGCGCTCGCCGACGTGCAACGCTTCGAAGTCGAGGCGGCTTACCTGGCGCTGACATCGAACGTGGTCGTCGCGGCCATCACCGAGGCCTCGCTGCGCGGCGAGATCGAGGCCACCGATCAGTTGATCGCGATCAACGGCAAAATGCTCGGCATCCTGCAACGCCGGCTGGACACCGGCTACAGCAATGCCAGCGATGTCGCCGTGCAGGCAGCGACGCTGGCGCAGGCCAAGGCGACATTGCCGCCGCTGCGCAAGGCGCTGGCGCAGCAACGCGACCTGTTGGCGGCGCTGTCCGGCGCCTATGCGGGCGAAGGACCGCGCGAAACCTTCCGGCTCGCCAACCTGCATTTGCCGGTCGATCTGCCGGTGAGCCTGCCGTCGCAATTGGTCGAGCAGCGCCCGGACGTGCGCGCTGCGGAAGAACAATTGCATGCCGCGAGCGCCCAGGTCGGCGTCGCCACCGCCAACCTCTTGCCGAATTTCACCATCAGCGCCAATGGCGGCTATTCCAATACGGTCTTTGCCGCGCTGATCGCGCCGCAGAGTCTCGCCTGGGAGCTTGCCGGCAACGCGACGCAAACGGTATTCGATGCCGGCACCCTGCTGCATCAGCTCGAGGGCGCGCGCGATACCTACCAGGCCGCGGCGTGGACCTATCGCGGCACGGTGATCGGCGCGGTGCAGAACGTCGCCGACGCGCTGCGCGCGCTGCAAAACGACGCCGATGCGCTGCGCGCCGCGCGCGATTTCGAGCGCGCCGCCAAAAAGAGCTTTGATCTGGCGCAGCAACAACTGGACAGAGGCCAGAGCAACGTGCTGCTGCAGCTCACCGCGGAGCAGACTTATCTGCAGGCAAGCATCCAGGTGGTGCAGGCGCAAGCGGCGCGGCTCGCCGATACCGCGGCTTTATTCCAGGCGCTTGGCGGCGGCTGGTGGAACCGGACCGAGCCGCCGGTGGAAAAGACTCTTGATGTCGGCACCGGCCAGGCGGAGCCGATTCAACAGGACGCCCCGCCGCGATGACCTGCCCTGCCGTCGGTTTGGCTGCAGGCCGGCGATCAGACCTCGGATTCGATCTCACGAATTGTCTCTTGCGCTGCAGCTTGCAGCTGAGCCTTGTTCTGCTCGATGACTGCTTCAAGACGCGCAATGTTCTGGATCAGGCGATCGCTGGCGAGACGGAGAAAGTAATAGCCGAACTCCGGATTCTCGAAGTAGATTTCGAGCAGCCGGTCGTAGGTGATGGTCAGCACTTCCCCGCTCTCGATGCATTCGACGGTCTGCGTCCTTTTGTTGTTGGGCGTGATAAAGCCGAGCTCCCCCATGAGACGTCCGGGCGGCAGCTCGACGCCGATTTCGGTCACCAGGAATTTTCCGGTGACCGTCAGGTACATCTCGGTGGCCGGCTGGCCCTTGCGAAACAGGATATCGCCTCGGCGATAGGCGCGCTGGTTCATGAACGGCTTGAGCCAGTCCATCGACAGATCGCCTTGGGCGGCGATGCGCGCCCGCTTGACCAGGTTGCGCATCTGATAGAGCCGCCAGCTGTTGATGGGCAGCAGCAGCAGATACATCAAAAATGTCGAGATCGCTCCGGCAAATGCCCCATAAGCCATGAAGAACAAGGCGCTGATGATGCCGAACACGCGTAGCGGCACCATGGTTCGCATCAGCATCGTCGCGGCATAAAATCCGGCGCCGACCAGGGCGCACATGCTGGCAACATTGATATTGGCCACCACGATGTCGGCCAGCCGCTGGACGACTGCGTCGAACGTGATGTTGCTGGGATCGACGCCGATTTGAACGAGCAATTTATTGAATGAAAGATTCTCCGACGCGCGCTCGAGCGCATGGTTCAAGATCGAAGTCAGATCCAGATATATGCTCTTCATTCCCGCTCCAGCGATGATCCGCCATCGGCGACCGATATAACGACAGGGAGGCTGTGAATATATCCGCAGGCATTTCGCCCGGGATAGCCGCAGTCACGAGCCGTTTGTCACAAAACTGCGATGAAATGGCTGCTTAGCCCACCATAGCACGGCGGCTGGGGCGGATGGGACCGCCGATCCTTCCGATCATCGCCTCCGGACAGGTGTCGCATAGTTCGGCGAGGATGGCCGCGATTCCGGGCTTGTATTGATCGCTCAGTTCCACGAGCGGCAGGCGAACCCTGGGCGACATCAACCCAAAGAGGCTCAGTGCGTATTTGAGCGCAACGGGGTTTGTCTCGCAAAACAGCGCGGCCGTGAGTTGCGCGATCGGGCGGGCAAGGCGTTGCGCTCTCGTTGCCGGGCCCTGGCGCCAGGCCAGGAACATGTTCCGGCACAGGCCGGGCGCGACATTTGACGTGACCGAGATGCAACCGTCGCCGCCGTGTGCCAGGAATGCCAAGCCGAGTGCATCGTCACCCGACAGCAGCCGGAAATTCGGTCCCACCAAGGCCCGCAAGCGCGACGGCCTCGTCGCGTCGCCGCTGGCATCCTTGAGGCCGATAATCCGCGGCAGTTCGGCAAGCCGCGCGATCGTGGCATCGGCAAGGCCGCATGCCGTTCGCGATGGAACGTCGTAGAGGATGACTGGCAATCCGGTCGAGGCGGCAATCTCACTGAAATGGGCGTAAAGGCCCGTTTGGGTCGGTTTGTTGTAATAAGGCACGACGGACAAGACCGCGTCGGCGCCGAGCGCTTCGGCATCTTTGGTCGAGGCAATCGCATGATCCGTCGCGTTCGAGCCGGCTCCGGCAATGACTGGCACGCGACCGCGTGACACGGCAACCGCGATGCGGATGAGCTCGCTCTGCTCCCCGGGCGTCAGCGTTGACGCTTCACCGGTCGTGCCGCAAACGACAAGCGCTGTCGCCCCGGAGGTTATCTGCAGATCGCAAAGCCGTTCGAACGCCTCGCCGTCGACATCGCCGTTATCGTCGAACGGTGTCGGCAACGCGGGTGCGTAACCCGACAATTTCGCGACATGGCGGCCGATGGTGGGCATCGTGATCTCACGGCGAATGCGAGCTCAATCACTTTGTCTGAATTGGCCTGATCGAGCGCGGTAGTCAGGCCACCCGGCGCTCTTGCGTCGTATCATCCGCAGACCGCGCGGCCGTCGTCATTTTGCCCGTCAAGTCAAGCTCGAGGACGCCGGAAACGGCGACAACGGCCCCGGGCTGGTTTCCGTTTTCAAGTCGGACGTATCGAAGCGCCTCGGCGCGATCGACGAAGAGGCCGCCGCGGACCCCGTTTTGGTCTTGGACCACCCAGTTTCCTCTAGCGTCCCGACCGATCATAAACAGTGGAGGTTTCAGACACGACGGAGGTTCGGTGTTGTTGTTGCGCATTGGGGTTCTTCTTCGATGATGGCCGATGACGTCCCGCGCTGAATGCCTGATTACGGGATCGGCAGATCGTCGTCATTCTTCGAGGAAAGCGTATACTGGCCGCGGAACAGCTCCTTTTCGATTGCGTCGCGATGCCGGCGCTGGCTCGAGACAACGTCGGAAATCTCCGCGACAAGCTTCCGCCATTCCGCGATGACCGGTCCGATAAGGCGCACCGCAATTTTGGACACGGCGGCGAGCAACCCGGCGAGGCGGCCACCCTGGTTCTCGACATCGAGGTCGAACGGCTCGGCAAGAAACATCATTGCGCATCCGGCCGGCTCGCTCTGTCGGCGGGCAAAGCGCGCAGCCGACTGCTTGAAAAGGAACAAGCCTCCGCTGCCGCCCGCCGCTTCACGGACCACCCAGAGCCTGCTCTTGTTGCGGCCGATATAGAACAACGGAATTGCCTCGCTGAGCGCGCTGGCATCGGGCCGTCGCGGCAATTGGGTTGTCGCCGACGCGGCAAAGGGCCTGCGCGGCGCTGTCGCTCCTTGGCCATGGCCGGCGTAAGCCAGGTGCATCTCGCCCGGCCAGATTTCGCGCAAAACGCGGGAGTACTTGAGCTGTCTGATCATGATTGTCTCGATTCGCGACGCTGCCAACACCGCGTCAATGTGATGCCGCACCGCATAGGAATTCGAGATGGAACAGCAGGCTTTCTCATAAAGACGCTATTGAAATAGCCGCACCCACCAGGGTTGCGTCGAATCGGCTCCGATTCGCTTCTCGACCGTTCGCATGATCTCGACGAAGCGATCCCGATGAACCTTGTCGGTGGGTCGGAATTCGACGTGCCGGCAATCCGACAGCGGCGCCTTGGGCTGGATGTCGAAGGTTACTTTGTCGAGGACGCGGAGATCTTTGAGGACGATTTCCAGCTCGGTGGGAAAATGGCCGGTGAGTTTGTATGCGCCGAGCGTTTCGAGTGCGGCATCGTAGGTCCGCAGTTCGGATAATTCGAGCGTTTGGCTGATATTTCTGGGGTCGCCAGCCCACGGCTTACTCGCCGATGTCGCCGAACGCCGAACCGAATCGAGGGATGTCATACTCATTGGGACCTGACCTCGCGGTCGTTGACATTGCCCGCAATGTGCGCGCGGCCCCGTATGAATTCGAGACGGAAGCGGGCGCTTTCTTATAGAGGCGGCATAGGAACACGCCGAAAAAGCTGCGCCACCTATGCGAAGTTGTCGCAGCAGACGATGCTGTCGGTGACGGCCGAAACTTGCGGCAGCGGCGACGTCGCCCGCGGTGCGATTTCGGTCATGCGGCGGGCCTGAAAAAACGCCCGCAGGATGGCGAGCGGCATCAGGTCGTGGTTGGCGTCGGCGGTATCGTCGAGCATGGCCGGCAGGTTCGGCCCCCGAGACAGCGCGCAAAACCATTGGCCGCCGTCGTAATCAAGCCGCCGCAGCTGCCAATCCGGCAGTTCAAGCGCGATCACAGCCAAGGCCGCATCGGTCCAGGCGCCGGCTTCGATCAACCGATCGATCCGCGCCGCCTTCGCCGATTTGCTCAGAACAGGTATGCGTTTGCAGGCGCCGACGATGATTTTTGTGAACAGACTGCGATCGAGCTGCGGCGCAACCCGCAGCTCCTCGTCGAGTCGGTCGAAAAGCACAATGTAATCGGCGGCAAACGCCATCGGCAATGCTCGCGATACGCCGGACCGACGGACCGGCGCCACGGAACATGGCGTCAAAGGCCATATAGAAGCCAGAGCAGACGGCCAGCCGTTTTATAAGGGCGGAATAGGCGCTCTCCGCCGCCCTGCCCGATCTTTATAAGATTCCTATATCGCGGCCGCTGCCGCCCTCTCGAATTCATATGCGAAGCGTGACACGTAATCGCACGTGAACGATTGGGGCTGCGCGCTTTGATGCAAAGCGAGGGTGCAGCTCCCTCAGGCATCTAGTGGTGCATTCATCGCTCGGAGAATTCCCATGATGGACGTCGTCATGCTGGCGATCGGATTTGTCTTCTTCGCGGTGTCGATCGCCTACGTCTACGCCTGCGACCAGCTGTGAGGAGGGCGCCATGACGTTTGATTACACACTCGCCGCGATCGTTACCGCCGGCCTCCTCCTCTACCTCACCTACGCTCTGCTCAAGCCCGAGCGGTTCTGAGAGGCGCATGCCATGACCCTCATCGGTTGGATTCAAATCCTGATCTATTGCGCGATCATCATCGCCATCACGCCGGTTCTCGGCGGCTACATGACGAAGGTGTTTGGCGGCGAGCGGACTTTCCTGTCGCCGGTCCTGCACCCAGTCGAAGTGGTGATCTACAAGATCGCCGGCGTCGACGAGCGGCGTGAGCAAGGCTGGCTCATGTACACCGTCGGCATGCTGCTGTTCCATGTCGGCGGCTTTCTCATTCTTTACGCCTTGATGCGCCTGCAGGCGGGATTGCCGTTCAATCCGGCCGAGCAATCCGCCGTCGCCGAAGATTTGTCGTTCAACACGGCGATGAGTTTCATCACCAACACCAACTGGCAGAACTACGGCGGCGAAAGCACGATGTCGTATCTCGTGCAGATGCTCGGCCTGACGCACCAGAACTATCTGTCGGCGGCCACCGGCATCGTGCTCGCCATCGTGCTGATCCGCGGCTTTGCCCGCGCCTCGTTTCGAACCGTCGGCAATTTCTGGGTCGATGTCACCCGCTGCACGCTCTATGTCCTGCTGCCGATCTGCGTCCCCTACGCGTTGTTCCTGGTTTGGCAGGGCATTCCGCAGACACTCGGCGCCTATGTCGACGCCACGACGCTTGAAGGCGCCAAGCAGACTATCGCGCTCGGCCCGGTCGCCTCGCAGATCGCCATCAAAATGCTCGGCACCAATGGCGGCGGCTTCTTCAACGCCAATGCGGCGCATCCGTTCGAGAATCCGACGGCACTGTCGAACTATGTGCAAATCATCTCGATCTTCGCGCTCGGCGCGGCGCTGACCAATGTGTTCGGCCGCATGGTCGGCAACACGCGCCAAGGCTGGGCCGTTCTTGCGGTCATGGGCGTGCTGTTCCTCGCCGGCGTCGTGGTTTGCTACTGGGCCGAGGCCCACGGCAACGATGCCTTGACCGCGCTCGGCCTCACCGGCGGCAACATGGAAGGCAAGGAAGTCCGCTTCGGCATCGCCGCCTCCTCGCTGTTTGCCGTGATCACCACCGATGCGTCCTGCGGCGCGGTCAACGCAATGCACGATTCGTTCACTGCGATCGGCGGCATGATTCCGCTGATCAACATCCAGCTCGGCGAGATCATCGTCGGCGGCGTCGGCTCCGGCATGTACGGCATGCTGCTGTTCGTCATTATCTCCATTTTCGTCGCCGGCCTGATGGTCGGCCGCACGCCGGAATATGTCGGCAAGAAGATCGAGGCCAAGGAAGTGAAGATGGCGATGCTCGCCATCCTGGTCCTGCCGCTGATGTATCTCGGTTGGACGGCGGTCGCGATGCTGGTGCCGTCGGCGGTGGCCGCCATGAACAATCCCGGCCCGCACGGTTTCACCGAGGTGCTCTACGCCTACACCTCGCAGACCGGCAACAACGGCTCGGCCTTCGCCGGATTGAGCGCCAACACGCTGTTCTACAACATCACCGGCGCCGTCGCGATGGGCGTCGGCCGGTTCTGGATGATCATCCCGACCATGGCGATCGCCGGCTCGCTCGCCGCCAAGAAATCGGTGCCGGCGTCCGCGGGCACGTTCCCGACCACCGGCGGACTGTTCGTCGGCCTGGTCGTCGGCGTGATCGTCATCGTCGGCGGCCTGACGTTCTTCCCGGCGCTCGCGCTCGGGCCGATCGTCGAGCAGTTGGCGATGAACGCCGGCACCTTGTTCTCATCCAATTAGGTTCGGAGCGACTTCGATGGAAACCTCAAACCTCCGCAAGAGCATGCCGGTTTCGGCGCTGTTCGATCCGAAGATCGTATTGCCGGCGATCGGCTCCTCGTTCGTCAAGCTCAATCCGCGCACGCTCATGAAGAATCCGGTGATGTTCGTGCTCGAGGTCGTTACCGCCTTGACCACGGTCATTCTGATCCGCGATCTGGTAACGGGCGGTGGACACATCCTGTTCGAGTTCCAGATCATCCTGTGGCTGTGGTTCACCGTGCTGTTCGCCAATTTCGCCGAAGCCGTCGCCGAAGGCCGCGGCAAGGCGCAGGCCGACACCTTGCGGCGCCAGCGCAGCGAGACCCAGGCCAAGCTGCTCAACGGCACGGACCGGCAGAATTTCAAGCTCGTGCCCTCGACCGGGCTGAAAGTCGGCGACGTCGTCCTGGTCGAAGCCGGCGACATGATCCCCTCCGACGGCGAAGTCGTCGAGGGCATGGCTTCGGTCAATGAAGCGGCGATCACCGGTGAATCGGCGCCGGTCATCCGCGAGTCCGGCGGCGATCGCTCGGCGGTGACCGGCGGCACTCAGGTGCTGTCCGACTGGATCCGCGTGCGCATTACCGCGGCGCCCGGCTCGACCTTCCTCGACCGCATGATCAGGCTGGTCGAAGGCGCCGAGCGGCAGAAGACGCCGAACGAGATCGCGCTGAACATTTTGCTGATCGGCCTGACCATCATCTTCGTGTTCGCCACCGCGACGATCCCGAGTTACGTCGCCTACACCGGCGGCACCATCTCGGTGGTGATCCTGGTGGCGCTGTTCGTTACGCTGATTCCGACCACCATCGGCGCGCTGCTCTCCGCCATCGGCATTGCCGGCATGGACCGGCTGGTCCGCTTCAACGTGCTGGCGATGTCGGGCCGCGCGGTGGAGGCTGCAGGCGACGTCGATACGCTCCTCCTCGACAAGACCGGCACCATCACGCTCGGCAACCGACAGGCCACCGAGTTCAAGCCACTGCGTGGGGTGAGCGAGCAGGAACTGGCCGACGCGGCACAGCTCGCTTCGCTCGCCGACGAGACGCCCGAGGGCCGTTCCATCGTGGTGCTGGCGAAGGAAAAGTACGGCATCCGCGGCCGCGAGCTTGCGGAACTGAAAGCGAACTTCATCCCGTTCAGCGCCCAGAGCCGGATGAGCGGTGTCGAGATCGGCGCTTCGTGGGTCCGCAAGGGCGCCGTTGATGCGATCTTGAATTATCTCAACGGCGCGCCGGCTGCTGTCGGCGCGGTCCAGACACTCCCGCGTGTCAGCCCCGACACGGCGCACGAGGCCCAGGGTATCGCCGACATCGTTGCCAAGTCGGGCGGCACGCCGCTCGCGGTCGCCAAGGACGGCAAGCTGCTCGGCATCATTCACCTGAAAGACATCGTCAAAGGCGGCATCCGCGAGCGCTTTGCCGAATTGCGCCGCATGGGCATCCGCACCGTGATGATCACCGGCGACAATCCGATGACGGCAGCGGCCATCGCCGCCGAAGCCGGCGTCGACGATTTCCTCGCCCAGGCCACGCCCGAGGAAAAACTCCGCCTCATCCGCGACGAGCAGGGCAAAGGCAAGCTCGTTGCCATGTGCGGCGACGGCACCAACGACGCGCCGGCACTCGCCCAAGCCGACGTCGGCGTCGCCATGAATACCGGCACGCAGGCCGCGCGTGAGGCCGGCAACATGGTCGACCTCGATTCCAATCCGACCAAGCTCATCGAGATCGTGGAGATCGGCAAGCAGCTGTTGATGACCCGCGGCGCGCTGACCACGTTCTCGATCGCCAACGACGTGGCGAAATATTTCGCCATCATCCCGGCGATGTTCGTCGCCTTCTATCCGCAGCTGCAAACGCTCAACATCATGAAGCTGGCGACTCCGCAGAGCGCGATTCTGTCGGCGATCATCTTCAACGCGCTGATCATCATCGCGCTCATTCCGCTGTCGCTCAAAGGCGTGCGTTACCGCCCGATCGGCGCCGGTGCGCTCTTGCTGCGCAATCTTTGGATCTACGGCGTCGGCGGCGTGATCATCCCGTTCGCCGGCATCAAGGCCATCGACCTCGTCGTCACCGCCTTGCATCTCGCTTAAGGAGAAACAATCATGTTGCGCGAAATCCGCCCCGCCATCGTCGTCCTGGTCGCGCTCACGCTGATCACCGGCCTCGCCTATCCGCTGGCCACGACCGGCATCGCTGAAGTCATCTTCCCTCGCCAGGCGCAGGGTAGCCTGATCGAGCAGGACGGCAAGGTCGTCGGCTCCGCGCTGATCGGCCAAGTCTTCGAGAGCGACAAATATTTCCACGGCCGGCCGTCGGCCACGACCGCGCCCGATCCCAACGACTCGACCAAAACCGTGCCGGCGCCTTACAACGCCGCCAATTCCGGCGGCTCGAATCTCGGGCCGTCCAACAAGGCGCTGATCGACCGCGTGCAAGGCGACGTCGACAAGCTCAAACAAGAAAACCCGTCGATGCCGGTGCCGCAAGATCTGGTCACCACCTCGGCCTCCGGCCTCGACCCGCACATCTCGCCGGATGCCGCCATTTTCCAGGTGCCCCGTATTGCCAAGGTGCGCAATCTGCCCGAAGATCGCGTCCGCCAGCTCGTCGTGGACAACACGGAAGGTCGCCTATTTGGGCTATTGGGCGAGCCGCGCGTGAACGTATTGCAGCTCAATCTCGCGCTCGACCATTTGGCCGCCGGATAGGCGCATTTATGCAGTGATGGCGGATCAGCGGCGCGAACCCGAATATCGGCCCTCACCGGAAGCCCTCCTCGAAGCGGCGCGCCGCGAAGAGCGGCGCGTCGGCAAGCTGCGGATTTTCGTCGGCGCCGCGCCCGGCGTCGGTAAGACCTACGAAATGCTGCAGCAAGCCCACGCGCGGCTCAAGGACGGCTACGACGTCGTCGCCGGCGTGGTCGAGACCCACGGTCGCAAGGAAACCGAAGCGCTGCTGGCCGGCCTCGAAGTCGTTCCGCGGCGCCGCATCGACTACCGCGGCCAAGTGCTCCAGGAAATGGATTTGGATGCGATCATTGCGCGAAAACCGCAGATCGTTCTGGTCGACGAGCTTGCCCACACCAACGTCGAAGGCAGCCGCCATCCGAAGCGCTATCTCGACGTCGAAGAGCTGATGAGCCGTGGCATCGACGTCTATACCACCATCAACATCCAGCACATCGAGAGCCTCAACGACGTGGTCGCGCAAATTACTCACGTACGCGTGCGCGAAACCGTGCCGGATGCCGTATTCGACCGCGCCGATGCGGTCGAGCTGGTCGATCTGACGCCCGCCGACCTCATCCAGCGGCTCAGGGAAGGCAAAGTCTACGTCCCCAAGCAGGCCGAGCGCGCGCTCGAGCATTTCTTCTCACCGGCCAACCTCACCGCATTGCGCGAGATTGCGCTGCGCCGCACCGCCGAGCGGGTCGACGAGCAATTGCTCAACGAGATGCAAGCCCACGCCATTCAGGGCCCGTGGGCGGCGGGCGAGCGCATCGCCGTGTGCATTAGTGAAGATCCGCGCTCAGCCGGCTTGGTGCGCTACGCCAAGCGGTTGGCCGATCGCCTGCACGGCCCTTGGATGGCGCTCTACATCGAAGGGCGGCGCGCCGTGCAGCTCTCCGAAGCGGAGCGCGACCGCGTCGCCGATACGCTGCGGCTTGCCGAGTCATTGGGTGGCGAAGCCGTGACCTTGCCCGGTGGCGACAGGCGCATCGCCGACGACGTGATCGGCTACGCCCACGCCCACAACGTCACGCAGATCATCATCGGCAAGTCGACGCGGTCGCGCTGGTTCGAAATCTTGCACGGTTCCGTGGTGCACGATCTGGTGCGCCGCTCCGGCAATATCAGCGTCCATGTCATCGCCGGCGATCAGCTTCCCGGCGGCCCGCTGCCGAAGAAGACGGTCGACACGTCGGAACGCGCCGAAACGTACGATCCGCGACCCTATGTGCTGGCGCTTGTAGCGGTGGCAATCGCGCTCGGCTGCGGCCAATTGGTCAACGATTGGATCGGCGTCGAGAACGTCGATCTGGTGTTTTTGACCGCGATCGTCGGCGTTGCTGCGCGCTTTGGGCTATTACCCTCGCTGTTCGCCAGCGTCGTGTCGGCGTTGGCCTACAACTTTTTCTTCCTGCCACCGATCTACACGTTCACGATCGCCGATCCGCACAATATCGCAGCCTTCGCGCTGTTCACCATCGTCGCCATCATCGTCTCCAACGTCGCCGCGCGGAGCCGCATGCAGGCCGTGACCGCGCAGACCCGTGTGCGCGCCGTCGAATTGCTTTATTCCTTCAGCCGCAAGCTCGCCAGCGCCGGCACGCTCGACGACGTGCTGTGGGCGACGGCCTACCAGACCGCCTTGATGCTCAAAGTGCGCGTCGTGCTGCTGTTGCCGGGCGACGGCTCGATCGCGGTGAGGGCCGGCTATCCGCCGGAAGACACGCTCGACGACGCCGACCTCGCCGCGGCGAAGTGGAGCTGGGAGAACGACCGCGCCGCCGGCCGCGGCTCCGACACGCTGCCCGGCGCCAAGCGGCTGTTCCTGCCGATGCATACCGGGCGCGGCGCCATCGGCGTCGTCGGCATCGACAGCGACAAGCCCGGGCCGCTGCTCACCCCCGACCAGCGCCGGCTGCTCGACGCCCTGATGGACCAGGGCGCACTCGCCATCGAACGCGTGCGCCTGGTCGAGGACATGGATCGCGTCGAGCGCACCGCCGAGACCGAGCGGCTGCGCTCGGCGCTGCTCACCTCGATTTCCCACGACCTGAAAACGCCGCTGGCGTCGGTGATCGGCTCGGCGGGCACGCTGCGCGATCTTGCCGATAAGCTGACCGACGGCGAGAAGGCGGAATTGCTCGGGACGGTCATCGACGAATTGGAACGGCTCAACCGGTTCATCGCCAATCTGCTCGACATGACCAAGCTCGAATCCGGCGCCGTGGCGCCGAAGCTTGCGCCACATGATCTGTCGGAGATCGTCGGCTCGACATTGCGGCGCGCGGCAAAAATCCTGCAGCATCATTCGGTGCTGCTGGATCTCGCGACCGACGCGCCCATGGTGGCGATCGATGCCGTCCTGTTCGAGCAGGTGCTGTTCAATCTGCTCGACAACGCGGCAAAATACGCCGCACCCGGAACCACCATCCTCATCCGTACCTGGCGCGACCAGCATTCGGTCGCGCTTCAAATCATCGATGAAGGCGAAGGCATTCCGCAGGAGGACCTCGGACACATCTTCGATAAATTCTACCGCGTGCAAAAGACCGACCGGGTGCGTCCCGGCACCGGGCTGGGCTTGGCGATTTCGCGTGGCTTCGTCGAGGCGATGCGTGGCACCATCGCCGCGGCCAACCGCCACGACCGCCACGGCGCCGTGTTCACCATCACGCTGCCCATTCCGCGCGAGCAGCAGCGCCTGGACGCCGCCGCATGACCGGCGCGCCGCTCAGTGTCCTGGTGGTCGACGATGAGCCGCCTATCCGCAAGCTGTTGCGCCTGGGGCTTGCCGCGCACGGTTATCAGGTGCTCGAAGCGCCGAACGGCAAGACCGCGCTCGAATTGCTCGGCAAGGCGCCCGACCTGATCATTCTCGATCTCGGCCTGCCCGATACCCAGGGCCACGATTTGCTGCGCACCATCCGCGCCCGCAACGAACGCGTTCCCATCGTCGTGCTGTCGAGCCGCGGCGACGAGGCCGGCAAGGTGCAAGCGCTCGATCTTGGCGCCGACGATTATGTGACCAAACCGTTCGGCATGGACGAGTTGCTTGCCCGCATGCGGGCAGCGCTGCGCCACCAGCTGCAAACCCACGGCGAGCGGCCGATCTTCCGCGTCGGCGAGCTGTCCGTCGATCTCGTCCGCCGCATCGTCAAGACCGGCGACAAGGAGATAAAACTGTCGCCGAAGGAATACGATCTGCTGCGCGTGCTGGTACAGCACGCCGGCAAGGTGCTCACCCACAAATTCCTGCTCGGCGAATTGTGGGACGATCTCACCGACGCGCAATATCTGCGGGTTTACGTGCGGCAGCTGCGGCAAAAAATCGAGGCCGACCCGGAACGGCCGCACTTTATTCTCACCGAAACCGGAATAGGCTACCGGCTGCGCGCGCCGGATTGACCCCCACAAAGCCCCATGAAAATCGCGGACTTTCTCGCTCCGGCCGACGTGAAGGCCGACGTCGCCTCAACCGACAAGAAAAAGCTTTTGGCGGAGCTGGCGCGCGAAGCGGCGGCGAAAATCGGCATCGGCGCCGATCGCATCGCCGCCGAGCTATACAAGCGCGAGGAGCTCGGATCGACCGGCGTCGGCGGCGGCGTGGCGATACCGCACGCGCGGTTTCAACACGTTTTGACGCCGTTCGGCCTGCTCGCCCGTCTCAAGAAGCCGATCGATTACGATGCCGTCGATGGAAAGCCCGTCGATATCGTTTCTCTGCTGCTGCTTCCCGAAGGCGCGGGCGGCGAGCGGCAACAACTCGGTGCGCTGGCGAGTATCGCACGCAAGCTGAGGACTCCGGCGGTCACGGCCGCGCTGCGTCGCGCGCGCGACACTATGGACATGTATCGCATATTGACATCCGACTGAGCGGCGGGCACACCGGCGCAAATCCGACACATTGCCGCCTGCTTGAGCGCGCTCCATATTGGGCGCTGATTGCCGAACGGCAGAGGACATTTCGCATGGCCGACGAACTCATTCTGTATACCAATCCCATGTCGCGCGGGCGGATCGCCCGTTGGATGCTCGAGGAAGTCGGCCAGCCCTACAAGACCGAAGTGCTCGACTATGCCTCGACCTTGAAGGCGCCGGCATATCTGGCGATCAATCCGATGGGCAAAGTGCCGGCGCTGCGCCACGGCGACGCCGTCGTCACCGAGACCGCGGCCATATGCGCCTACCTCGCCGATGCGTTTCCGCAAGCGGGCCTGGCGCCGCCACCCGACCATCGCTTGCGCGCGCCGTATTACCGCTGGCTGTTCTTCGCCGCCGGCCCGATCGAGGCAGCGTCGAGCAACAAGGCCTTGGGCGTCGTCGTGCCGCCGGAACGCGAGCGGATGATGGGCTACGGCAATATCGCGCTGGCGCTGAAGACGCTCGAAGACGCCGTGTCGCGGGGACATTATCTGGCCGGCGACAGTTTCACCGCCGCCGATCTCTATGTCGGCTCGCAGCTCGGCTTTGGCATGATGTTCGGAATGATCGAAAAGCGTCCGGCCTTCGAGCAATATTGGCAACGGCTCAGCAACCGTCCGGCCTGCCTGCGCGCCAAGGAGCTTGACGACGCGCAGGTCGAACAGCAGAAGGCGGCCGGTTGACGGCGCAATGGTGCGGCGGGCATCGCGTCGATCGAGAATTATGGCCGACAGCCATGCGTTCCGTTTGGCGAAAACGGTGGATTGCTTCGGCCCGGCGGCGTAACATTCCTGCCGGGCGGCTTGTCGGCGACACATCGGGAGTGTGCGTGCGTTGAAACGGGGTGAGATTCCGTCCATCGGCGAGTTGACGTCGTTTGTCGTGGCCGCTCAGCACGGCAGTTTTACGCGCGCTGCCGGCGAGCTCAATTTGACTCAAGGGGCGATCAGCCGCCAGATTCGCGAGCTCGAAATCCATCTCGGCATCCGCCTGTTCGAGCGCATCCGCCAACGCGTCGTCCTGACAGACGCCGGCAAGATGTATCTGTCGCAAGTCAAGAAAGCGCTGGACGAGCTTGCCGACGCGACGCAGCGCGTGGCGTCGTTCTCCAACAGCACGACCCTCAATCTCGTCGCGCTGCCGACGTTTGCCGCGCGCTGGCTGGTTCCCCGCCTGCCGAATTTCCAGCGGGTGAATCCGAAAATCATGGTCCATATCACGGCGCGGCAGGCGCCGATCGACTCGGCGCTGGAGCCGTTCGACGCCGCGGTGTTTCACGGTGCGATGCACTGGCCAGGCACGATTTCGCAATATCTGATGGACGAAGACATCGTCGCGGTTTGCAGTCCGAAATTGAATGCCAGGCGCGCCATCCAGACGCCGGCCGACGTCGTCGAATTCCCGCTGTTGCACAAGATGGGAAAACCGAACCGCTGGGCGGAATGGATGACCGAGGTCGGCATCGCGCCGGATGGCCTGCTGCACGGCCACGCCTATCAGAATTTTGCCATGGTCGCCCAGGCGGCGGTGGCCGGCCTCGGCATCGCGCTATTGCCGCACTATCTGGTCGAAGACGACATCGCGGCCAAGCGGCTGGAGATCGTCGCCGACGAACTCTTCGATATAACAACTTCGTATTATCTGATCCTGCCGGAAACCCGCGCCAGCGCCAGCGCGGTTCAGGCTTTCGCCAAGTGGCTGACCGCCGAAGTTCGCATCTTCAATGCGCGCAGCGGCCGCCGCGTGGCAGGTAAAAAGCCGGCGGAACGCCGGCCGGATGGCGCCAATAAAATAAATAAGATCCTGCTTGAAGCCGGCGCCGCAGTCCGATCGCGAACCCCCGCCTGACCAATTTTTTAAAACGGCTGCTGCCCTTCACGGCAGCCGCATCAGCGGCTGGCCCATGCGGATCCGGGCACCTTCCTGAACATCATCACACAGTGCAAAACCATCCGGCGCGAACACGATCGCCGTCGAGCCATGTTGGAACCAGCCGAGCTCCTCGCCTTTGCCGAACGACGCATCGCAGGCGATGACATTGGGCCCGCGATGCTTGAGGTTCAACAGCACGTCGAGACAGTGCAGGCGAATGCTGGCGACCAAAACGGCGGCGACCAGGACCACGGTCACGCTGTCGCCGGTTCCGTCGAGCGTCGTGCGCAGCACGGCGCGTTCGTTCTTGCAGAACAGCCGCTCGATGCGTTTGAGCGCAATCGGATTGACGTTCCAAGTATCGCCGGAGACGTAGATCACCTGCTCGATCCTGCAATCGTGCGGCGCATGGAAGCGGTGGTACATGCCGGCGGTCAGGCGCAGCGTCACATAGCGGCCGTTGCGGTAGGCCTCGACCTGGTCGCGGTCGCACAACAGATCGTCCAGTGTGTAGGGAAAGCCCTTGGCCTGGTAGAGGCGCGTGCCGGCGATGGCGCCGCAGGCGCCGACGATGGCGTCGCACGGACTGACCAGGACGTCGGCCCTCCGGTCGATCGGGCGCGCGCCGGCCTTGAGCTCGCGGGTGAAGCAATCGTGCATGCTGCGGAAATGCGTCTTCTTGGCCTCGCTGAGATCGAGATCGCAGAACATCCGCCACAGGCCGATCGAGAGCTCGCGCACCAAGGGCTGCTCGACCTGGCTGAGCCAGCCGACGAACTGCGTCGCCAGCCGGCGCGGAATGCGGTTGGTGAGGAGGAAATTAATGTCCTCCTGGCCGAACAGGCGCCAGATTTGCTCCTGCGCCAACAGGCGCCAGATTTGTGAACGCACCGTCATGGCTTTGTAAAACGTTCCGGGTACACCCCGATTCGATGCAATGGGCCGCGACCACTTTGGCTGTCTGCGGGCTCGGCGCCGCGGCGCTGGCGACTTCGATGCTGACGCTCGGCCGCCGGCTCGAGCTGTCCCAGGCCAAGCACCGCTCGCTCGCCGGCCATGCCCGCATGGCGCGCCGCCTCGCCGGTTTCGTGCCGTTCTACGACTTCGACGAGGAGCGGTTTTTCACCTGCGACGGCGCGCCCGCCGACATCGCCGGTCGGCGCCGCTCCGGCTTCGCCCGCCTGTCGGAGTTTTACAAGTCGCGTTTCGCCGAGACCATCCGCCGCAGCGTCGAGGCCGCCGAAACCATTTCCGACCTGCAATTCACCGGCGCCTACCGGGTGCCGTTCCAATATCGCCGCATGGTGCGCGCGCATCTGCCGCTCGGCAGCTTCCTGCAATCGTCCGAGGGTGTGACCGTCACCGACCTCGACGGCAACCGCTTCTACGATCTCACCGGCTCCTATGGTGTCAACGTCTTCGGTTACGACTTCTACAAGGGCACCATCGAGCGCGGCGCCGCCCGCGTGCACGAGCTCGGCCCGGTGCTCGGCGCCTACCATCCGCTGATCATCGAGAACACCCGCCGTATCAAGGAGATTTCCGGGCTCGACGAGGTGTCGTTCCACATGTCGGGCACCGAGGCGGTGATGCAGGCGGTGCGGCTCGCCCGCTACCACACCCGGCGCAGCCACCTGGTGCGCTTCTGCGGCGCCTACCATGGCTGGTGGGGCGACGTGCAGCCGGGCATCGGCAATCCGCTGCCGGCGCACGAGACCTATACGCTTGCGGAAATGTCCGAGGAAACCTTGCACGTTTTGCGCACACGGCGCGACATCGCTTGCGTGCTGGTCAATCCGGAGCAAGGCCTGCACCCGAACGCGCCGGCGCCGATCGATTCGTCGTTGCTCGACAGCGCGCGCAGCTCGCATTTCGACAAGGAAGCCTACACCGACTGGCTCAAGCGTCTGCGGCAGGTGTGCTACGAGCGCGACATCGTGCTGATCTTCGATGAGGTGTTCGTTGGTTTCCGCCTCGCTCCGGGCGGCGCGCAAGAATATTTCGGCGTCCGCGCCGACCTCGTCACCTACGGCAAGACGATCGGTGGCGGGCTTCCCATCGGCGTCGTCTGCGGGCGCAAGGATTTGATGAAGCGGTTCCGCGACGACCGCCCGGCCGACATCTGCTTCGCCCGCGGCACGTTCAACGCGCATCCCTACGTGATGGCGGCGATGAACGAATTCCTGCGCCAGTTCCAGACGCCGGAGCTGCAGGCGCTCTACCGCGACCTCGATACGGTCTGGGACGGCAGAGCGCAGCGGCTGAACCAACGGCTTGCCGACGAGGGACTGCCGGTCCAGGTGGCCAACATGTCGGCGCTCTTCGTGGTCTGCTACACGCAGCCGTCGCGCTACAATTGGATGCTGCAATATTATCTGCGGGCGCAAGGCTTGGCGCTGAGTTGGGTTGGCACCGCGCGCCTGATCTTCAGCCTCAATTATACCGACGCCGATTTCGACGCGGTGGCGGACCGCTTCGTCGCCGCGGCCAAAACCATGCAGCAGGACGGCTGGTGGTGGCACGATCCGGCGACGGCCAACAAGACGATCAGGCGGGCGATCATGAAAGAGATGATCGCCCACCGCTTATTCCCCTCGCGCGAGCATTAGCCAAAAGAGACGCGATCCGCCACGGCCGTTTCAGGTGGCGCGCGGAACCTCGGCCTCTTCGGCGTCATCCTCGTCCCAGTGATGCAGACCGATGGCGGGATCGATCAACTCGCCGCGCAACAGCGCCAGCGGCGCCTTGTGGTAGAGCTTGATATCGTGGAACGGGTCGGTGAGGATTTTTGTCGCCCAGACCAGGCCGGTCTGCACGTCCTTGATCACGAACAATTGGACGGTTCGGAACAGCACGCCGCCGATGCCGAGCGCCAGCCAGATCACCGCGACCTGGCGGACGAACTCGGTCTTGTTGGTCGCCGGCGTGAACAGGCCGAACAGGGTCGGGCTGACATAGAGCGTGAGCGGCGACGCCGCCCAGATCGTAAGCAGCACCACCTTGCGGCGCAGATTGTAACCGACCTTGATCTCTTCCTTGTGCTCGTGGCTGGCGTGGTTGACGGTGTCGTAGTCTTTGGGCTCGAAGAAAAAGTGCCCGGTCTGCCGCGTGGTCATGGCGATGAGCCAGCCGGCAAGCGCCGAAATCGCCGGGTCCTTGAAGATCATCACATAGGAGAACAGAAAGCTGATCGCGCTGACGAAGTGCAGCGATTGGTTGATCCGGCTGTGGTGGTAGTAGCGATGATCGTCCCAGCGCTGGGTGCGTAATGCCTCAAGAAAATTTTCCATTGGGGTCCCCGTCGTTCCTGATGTGGGTATGGCGATTCGATGAATCCCTTGTGACAGGGATTCTTCTGTGACAGTCGGGTGAAGGTTTCTGTCTTGATTTGCGACCGGCGGGGCGTCAGCCCGCCGCGCGCATCGCCTGATCGGTCTTCCGTGCGGCGCCCGCTGCCTCATCTTTGGCGAAGCGGATCAGCGAGAAATGCCCGAACGGCGGCATGGCGCGCCGCTCGACCAGCGTGACACCTGCCGTGCGCGACGCCCATTGCGCGTAGCGCTCGAAGGCAAACTCGGTGCGCCAGCCGAGCTTGCGCGCCGCCGGTTGGAACCAATGTTCCAGCGAGCGCCGCAAGCCGGCTTCGGCGCCGACCCGGCTCACCAGGATGATCTCGCCGCCCGGCTTCAACACGCGGGCGAATTCGTCGAGTGCGCCTTCCGGGTTCGGCACCGTCGTTATGACATATTGCGCGACGATGACGTCGAACGACGCGTCGGGAAATTCCAGATGCTCGGCATCCATCACCCGCAACTCTTCGACATTGCTCAATGCAAATTCGGCAACCCGCTCATGCGCCTTGCGCAGCATAGGCTCGGAAATATCGATGCCGCAGATCTTCAAGTCGCGCGAATACAGCGGCAACGAGATGCCGGTTCCGACGCCGACCTCGAGGAGACGGCCGCCGACGCGCGCGGCTGCCGCGACCGCGGCGTGGCGGCCGCGTTCAAAGACGGCGCCGAAAACCAAGTCGTAGACCGGCGCCCAGCGCGCATAGGCCTTGGTGATGGTGTGGGTATCGAGATCGGATTCCAAAAGCGTGCTGCTCATGCTTGACCCTTCCATTGTCTCGCTTTTTATTTTGCCGTCCTTAGCCACGGACGGTCTCGGTGATTGTTCCGGCGAGTTGCGGCTCGCCGGTATTGCCGGTCGCCACCTTGCGGGCGTGGCCGATGAACTGGCGTGCGCTGTTTTCCCATGAATGGTCGAGCGCAAAGGCGCGGCAGGCGTCGCGCGACAGCGACAGCGCGCCCGTGCAGGCGACCGCCAAATCTTCGTGCAGGATGCCGACCGGATGGTCGGCGATGACATCCTTCGGCCCGGTGACCGGAAAAGCGGCGACCGGAACGCCGCTGGCGAGCGCTTCGAGCTGCACGATGCCGAACGTGTCGGTGAGGCTTGGAAACACGAACACGTCCGCGCCCGCCAGGTGCGAGGCGAGAATGCCGTTGTCCAGCATGCCGAGGAATTTAGCGGCGGGGAATTTGCGTTTGAGCTCGGCTTCCTGCGGTCCGGTGCCGACGACGACCTTGGTGCCGGGTAGATCGAGGGACAGGAACGCTTCGAGATTCTTCTCGACGGCGACCCGGCCGACGGTCATGAAGACCGGCCGCGGCAGGCCGAGATCGATGGCGCGATCCGGGCGGAACAGGTCGGTGTCGACGCCGCGCGTCCAGCGGCCCAGATTGGCAAAGCCGCGCTCGGAAAGCTCCGCCGTGAGCGACGGCGTCGCCACCATGGTCACCGTCGCCGCCGAATGGAACCAGCGCAATATCCCGTAGATCCAAGCTTGCGGGATCGGCGAGCGCGCCGAGATATATTCGGGGAACCGCGTTGTGTAGCTCGTGGTGAACGGCCGGCCGTGGCGGCGGCAGTAGGAGCGCGCGGCAAAGCCGATCGGCCCTTCCGTGGCGATATGGATGGCGTCCGGCCGCGCCGCTTCGATGCGCGCGGCGATCCGCCGGCGGCTCGGCAAAGCCAGCCGCAGGCCCGGATAGGTCGGCACCGGGAACGACGGAAAACCATCCGGCGACAGGAACTCGATCGTCACGCCGAGCTTGGCGGCGGCGCGCGCCAGCGAATTGAGCGTCCGCACCACGCCGTTGACCTGGGGACGCCAAGCGTCAGTTGCGACGAGGACGCGCATCGGGTTGCTCTCCGCCGGGAACCCATGTTGACGAATCGTGTGCGACGACAATTGCTATTTCGTGTCTCAGCAATGTGACGGTCGCGACACGAGCGCGACCGTTTGTCGGCCCGGCGCGTTACATGATTGTTACAAACAAATGAAAGGTTGCCGCTGCGAATTGTCGGGCCGGCATGTCGGCCGTACCGTTCGCTTGTTGCAGCAGGCCGATAGCGAACGTGACGAGCAGCACCGCGCAGACGGCCGTCCGGAAACTCGGCCGCAATGGGCTCGGCGTCGCGCTCAGCGTACTGATCGTCGCCGGTGTCGGTGCCGCGCTCTGGCATTTGCTGCGCGACGTCGATGTCGGCAAAGTGATTGCCGCGTTCACCGCGCAGCCGCTCCGCAATATAGTGATCGCCGGCGTGTTCGTCGTGCTGGGCTACATCACGCTGACCTTCTATGATGTGTTCGCCCTGCACGTCATCGGCCGCCGCACGGTTCCGTTTCGCGTCGCGGCGCTGGCGAGTTTCACCAGCTACACGATCGGGCATTCGCTTGGTGCGGCGACCCTGACCGGCGCCGTGGTGCGGCTGCGCGTTTATTCCGCCTGGGGCTTGAGTGCCCTCGATATTGCCAAGATCGCCTTCGTCACCGGCATGACATTCTGGCTCGGCAACGCCGTCGTGCTCGGCGGTGCCATAGCCTATGCGCCGGAAGCAGCGAGCGTCGTCGACCACCTGCCGGCTTGGATCAACCGGACCATCGGATTGTCGGCGCTATTCGCCGTCACCTGCTACCTCCTCTGGCTCGCGCCGCGGCCGCGCACCGTCGGCTATGCCAACTGGAAGCTGGTGCTGCCCGGTGTGCGCCTCACCCTGGTCCAGACCGGCATCGGCGCCATGGACCTCTGCCTGGTGACGGCCGCGATGTACGCTTTGCTGCCGCAAAACCCCGCGGTCGATTTCGTGCCGGTGCTGGTTATCTTCGTCACCGCGACCTTGCTCGGCACCGTCAGTCATGTGCCGGGCAGCCTCGGCGTCATCGAAGCGGCGCTGCTGATCGGCCTGCCGCAATTTCCCAAGGAGCAGCTGCTGGCGGCGCTATTGACGTTTCGCTTCGCCTATTTCGTGATTCCGTTCCTGCTCGCCACGCTGGTGCTGGGCCTGCGCGAGCTGGGCCTCTTGGCGCGGCCGAGGCTGACGTCGCCGCCGTCGTGATGACCGCTCCCGCAACGCAAATTCTGCGCTATGCTTGGCCGAGCCCGCCTGAGGGCTAGTCGCCGAATGTGGGGCGTCCCCTGCCGTGAGCCGTCAGCCTTCCTCGACCAGCCTGCGCATCGGTGTCAGCGGCCACCGGGTGCCGCCGAAATTGCCGGCAAGCGCCGTTGCGCCGTTGCGCGCGCACATCGACCGCATCCTGGCCGCCATCGCCGCGGCGGCGCGCAAGGCGGATGCCGCGACCGAGCTCGTCGTCGTTTCCTCGCTGGCCGAAGGATCGGACCGCATCGTCGCCGAGGCGGGACTTACCGCCGGTTTTGCCTTGCAAGTCGTGCTGCCGCTCAGCCGGGCCGAATACGTGCTCGACTTCGAACCCCAGGCGTCGCGCACGGAGTTCGAGCAATTGCTGGCCCGCGCCTGCGACGTGATCGATATCGACGGCAGCGCCGACGAACGGCCGCGCGCTTATGAGGCGGCCGGTCTCTTCATGCTGGCCAATATCGACGTGTTGATCGCGATCTGGGACGGCGAAATGGCGGCCGGCATCGGCGGCACCGCGCAGATCGTCGAGCGCGCCATCGCCGACAGCATCGTCGTGGCGTGGATCGAGCCGAGCCGTCCCGACGCCATGCAAATATCGTGGCCCGGCGCTGGCGCCGCGCCGGACGGCGCGACAGCGGGTTGGAAAGACACGTTCCGCCCGGCCGATGCGGCAACCATGGCGCGCGTGGTCGAAGATATTCTCGCTTCGCCGGCGCTAAAATCCGCTCGACAATCGCGACAACCGGGCACGGCAAGCATGAACGACGCAAGCGCCTTCGGGAATTCCCGCGACCGCCATCTGTTCGGTCCCGGCCCCAAGCGAATATTGGCGCTCGACGGCGGCGGCGTGCGCGGCGCGCTGACGGTGGCGTTTCTCGAGCGCATCGAAGCGCTGCTCAGCGAGCGCGACGGCAAGGACGTCCGCCTCGGCGATTATTTCGACCTCATCGGCGGCACCTCGACGGGCGCGGTCATCGCCGGCGCGTTGGCGCTCGGCTACCGTACGTCCGAAGTGAAAAATTTCTATCTCAAGCTGGCGCCGTTTGCCTTCAAGCGCCAGCGCTGGCGCGTTCCGCTGTTGCAGGCCAAGTTCGACGCCCGCGGCCTGCGTCAACAGATCGAGGCCGTGGTCGGCGACCGCGTGCTGCAAAGCAACGATCTGATCACCGGCTATTGCATCATCGCCAAGCGCATGGACACCGGCAGCCCGTGGATCCTCTCCAACAATCCGCGCGCGCCCTATTGGGAGAGCAGCACCGGCGATATCGGCAATAAGGATTACCCGCTGGTCAACCTGGTGCGCGCCAGCACCGCGGCGCCGCATTTCTTCGATCCGGAGCTGTTACCGATCAGCCAGAACAAAGCCGTGCTGCCCGACGACGTGGCCAAGCCGCTCAACGTGCCGTGGCCGGCGCGCGCCGCGCAGGCACTATTGCGGCGCCTCGGCCTCGCCCGGCATGCCAAGATCGACAGCCACACCTATGGCCTGTTCGTCGACGGCGGGGTGACGCCGCACAACAATCCCTCGCTGGCGCTGTTCCAGATGGCGACGTTGGGCCCGTTCAATATCAAATGGCGGACCGGGCCGAAAAACCTCACCGTCGTTTCGGTCGGCACCGGCACCTATCGGCCGCGGCTGTCCTACGAAAGCCTGGGCTTCGCCCGCTTCACCAAGCTCGCCTTTCACGCGCTCCTGTCGCTGATGACCGACGCCGAGATGCTGGTGCTGGCGCTGATGCAATGGATGGGCGAATGCCCGGCGCCGTGGCCGATCAATTCCGAAGTCGGCACGCTGGCAGCGGAGTTGCCGCCCGGCGGCAAGATGTTTCGCTTCTTGCGCTACGACGTGCGGCTGGAAAAGGACTGGCTAAAGCGTGAGCTCAACTATGACGTGAGCGACGAGGCCCTTGCTCGCTTGCGCGGCATGGACGATCCCGCCGCCGCCCATGAGCTTTACGCGATCGGCCGCATGGCCGCTGAGAAACAAGTCAAAATAGAGCACCTCGCCGGCTGACGCCGCCGCGCGCGTCCCGCGTGATCCGACAGCGGCGCGCAGCCGTTGCGGAGGAGCTTACCGATGCGGGCGCAGCCCAACACGTCCATCAGCGTGGCAAAGTTATCACAGAAATTTGGATTCTGCGGCCGGACATCTTTTCCTGCGCAGCGCTCATGCTACGCTCGTTTTGGGTGGGCTGCGTAAATCCGGTTATCCGGTTCTGCGTATCCGATACATTTGTTCCTCGTTGTATCGGCGGGGCGTCCGTGAAAAAGAGTATTGCGTGTATCGCCGCTTTACTTGCGCTCGGCACGGCCGGCGCGACGGCCGAGGAAATGGCGGTCCCGCCGTCGCAATTCATCACCTCCACCGCAGTGCCGTATCTCCCCTGGACCGGCTTTTACGTCGGCATCAACGGCGGCTACGCCTGGGGTAATTCATCCGTGGCGTTTGCGGCCAACGATCCGGCAGCGCTGGCCGGCACCTGCGGCGGCGTCGGCAGCGGCGCGTCGAAGGGCCAGTGCATCAATGCGGTGGATTTTCACCGCGACGGCCCCGTTGCCGGCGGCCAGTTCGGCTTCAACTGGCAGGTCAATTCGCATTGGCTGGTCGGCGCGGAAGCCGATTATCAGTGGTCCAATCTCGATGGCTCGGCGAGTTCGGCGTTCCGGCTCGGCGATGTCGGCCCGACCAACATGATGGCGAGCCAGACCGTCGCATCGTTCGGCACGATTCGGGCCCGGGCCGGCGTCGTGCTCGCGCCGCCGCTGTTGCTTTACGGCACCGGCGGCTTCGCGTTGGGTCAAGTGCGCGAAAATCTTCGCGTGCCTGCCGCCTCCAGCAACGGACTGCCCGCGACGGGCGGCTATTCCTATGCCTGCACCATCGGCACGTCCTGTTTCGCCGGCTCGGCATCGCAAACCTTGTTCGGCTGGAGTGCCGGAGCCGGCGCGGAATATGCGATCACCAGCAACCTGATCTTCCGGACCGAGCTGCTCTATGTGCACTTGAGCGCGCCGACGGTGACGGCAACCGCCACGGCCGTTAACGGTGCAACGGCGCCGGCATCCATCGCGGCAGGTTTCTCGCCGGTCTATTTCGCGGTGATGCGCGCCGGCTTGAACTACAAATTCTAGGCAGGTTTTCGGGGGTAGTCTTTCGGCATGTACAGAATGTCAAAAACCGGAACGGCTTAAGATGAGTTGGGAGTCGACAATGTGGTGGCGTGTGTTGCTTGTCGGGACGTTGCTTGCCGGCGCGCTCGGCGCCTGCGCGGTCGTCGATCCGGTCGACAACCGATACGATACGGTCAGCCGCAGCCTGGCCAAGGCACGCAACGAATCCATCTTCCTCAATCTCGTTCGCGCCAGCCACGATTACCCCTTGAGCTTCACCGTCGTCGCCAATGTCACGCCGTCGCTTACCAATACGACGTCGCTCGCGCTGCCGAGTTTTTTGCTTGGTCCGAGATTCCCCGCACTGCCGACGACGGTGGATCGGGACGTCGTCTTCGGCAACACCACCGCCGGCAATACTACAGCCGTCAGCACCAACTTCAGCGTATCGACGCAGGAAACCAGCGCTTTCTATCAGGGCTTCCTGAAACCGATCGATTTGCAGACTTTGGCTTATTTCATCCGCCAGGGCTATTCGCGCGAGCTGTTGTTCTGGCTATTCACGGACGGATTCACGCTTGAACTGCCAACCGCTCCTCAGCCGTTCGGCTACCATTACAGTCCGCCCGACGATTACGGCTGCTCGCAAATCGACCCGAAGCATCGCTGCTTCATCGATTGGGTCCACAACGCCGCCTATACCGGACTGACCGTCGAAGAAAAAACCGAGCAGGCCAGCGCCTCCTCCAGTGCACCAAAGGGCGGCGCCAGCGGTGACCATAGCTCGGGCGGATCACCCAAAGGCACTTCCTATGCACGATTTTGTTTCAATCAAGTCCTGGCTCAGCAGGCGGCTTCATCGGTTGCGCCGGCCTTGGTGCAAGAGGCTCAAAGCAATCTGGAAGTTCAACGGACAGTACTGTTCAAATCCCCCCTGGTGTGCGGCTCCCCCGATTGGAAGCCGACGGAAAACAAAGACGCCGCACAGGCTGACATCCTGCCGCTCACCTTCAGCCCGACGAACTCTCCGAGCGGCCCCAAGATCAGCTTCAGCATCACTCCGCGTTCGGCCTACGGTGTTTTCGTGTTCCTCGGCACATTGATGAAAATGCAGCGCGAGCATCTGATGCCGTCGCGTTATGCCTTTATCCCGCCCAATCGCTCATACGCGGCGGAGCCGCCGGTGCTGGAGACCGTGCATGACGACCCGCAGCTGATGACGGTGTTGCAGAACCTCGGCGGCCAATGCTTCGTCCACACCTGGTTCGAAGACGGCGATTACTGCGTGCCCGAGCAGGCCGCGACCACCAAGCGCATCTTCAGCCTGTTGGCGCAGCTCATCGCCATCCAGACTGCCGCCGCCGACTTGTCGATCACCCCGGTCGTTCGCGTTATTCAGTAAAAGGTCAAAGGTTCTCGCGCCCGGCGGAGCGCGGTTCAGACGCGGACGCGATTGTCGCCCCGCACCAAGCCGGCCATGGGGCGGTCTGCCGTTTGGGCAAACAGCTTCTGCAGCATTTCCCGCTCGACCGGTTTCTGCAGAACCGGGATGTCGCGAAACCGGCTGTCGACGCTGTCGGCGTCGTAGCCGGTGACGAAGGCGAACGGCACGTCACGCCGCGCCAAAATTTCCGCCACCTGGTAGACCATGCCGTCGCCGAGATTGATGTCGAGGATCGCGGCGTCGAAGTCGCCGTCCTTGGCGGCCTGCAATGCGTCGAAGGCGGTGCAAATCGGGCCGACGATCTGGAAGCCGAGTTCGGTCATGCACTCCTGGATCATGATGCCGACCAGCGCTTCGTCCTCGACCACCAGCACGCGCGGCTTGTCGACCTTGTTCAGTGGAATGGCCGCGCCGTTGCCGCCATTGGCCTGATGCGCGGCGTCGGGCTGCCGGGATTCTCCGGCCTCCCGCAACGCGATCGCCAGGTCGCAGCGCAAGCCTCTCGGATTCCAGTCGAACGTCGCCTTGCCGCCGAGCTGTTGCTCGATGCTGGCCTTGATGACTTTCAGGCCAAAACTGCGCGCCGACGGCGTCTTGATCGGCGGTCCGCCGCTTTCGGCCCAATGCAGCGTCAGTGTGTCGGCCTCGAGTTGCCAGGTCAGGCCGACCTTGCCCTTGAGCGACGACAGCGCGCCGTGCTTGGCCGCGTTGGTGGCGAGCTCGTGCAGCGCCAGCGCAATGCCCTGGGCAGTGGCCGGCGACAATGAGACGTTCGGTCCCTTGAGCTCGACCTTATTGCCGCTGCGGTAAGGCGCGAATTCCTCGGCCACCAGCGTGCCGAGATCGGCGCCGTGCCAGCGCGAATCGGACAATAACGTGTGCGCCAGCGCCAAGGCCTTGATGCGACCCTCGACGGTGGCGACGTACTCGTCGACGCTTTTGGCGCGCGTCAAGCGAATGATCGACTGGATGATGGCGAGCGCATTGCGGGCGCGGTGATCGACCTCGCGGGCCAGCAGCACTTGCCGCTCCTCGGCCTCCTTGCGCTCGGTGACGTCGATGGTGACGCCGCTGATGCGCGCCACGTTGCCGGACCCGTCGACACTCGCCGCCGCCGTGCCGGTGCACCAGCGTAATTCGCCATTGGGGCGGCGCACGCGGAATTCGACCTGCTGGGTGCGTTCGCCTTTGGCCATGCGCAGCACTACCTGACGCAGCGGCTCCCAGTCGTCGGGATGCAGGAGCTTGCGGATATTGTCCGTCGAAATTTGAAAGTTTTCGGGCTCGACGCCGAAGATGCGGTACTGGCCCTCGTCCCATGCGCCGCGATTGGCGGCGATGTCCCATTCCCACGAGCCCATCTGGCCCGCCACCAGCGCCAGGCTGCGGCCCTGCTCGCTTTGCACGAGCCGCATGTTCGAAGCTTCGAGTTCCGCCGTGCGCTCGGCGACATGGCCCTCGAGCTTCAGGTTCAGTTGCTCGAGCTCGCGGGTCTTGCGGTAAAGCTCGACGAAGACCTTCACCTTGGCGCGCAGCACGTCGGGAATGACCGGCACCGGGACGTAGTCCACCGCGCCCATGGCATAGCCGCGCAGCCGGTCGACGTCGGTCAGGTGGATCGCGGAAATGAAGATGATCGCGGTCTCGCTGAAGCGCGGATGCTCGCGCAGCATGGCGGCGAGCTGGAAGCCGTCGAGCTCGGGCATGCAGACGTCGATGAGGACGACCGCGACGTCGTTCTTGAGCAGGAACTGCAAGGCCTCGCGCGCCGACGAGGTCTTGACCAGGTTCTCGTTCAGCTCGTGGAGAATGACCTCGTAGGCGAGCAGCTTGTCGGGCTGATCGTCGACCAGGAGAACGTTGACTTTCTCGGTCATGATGCAGCCTTAGCGGTGCAGCCACATCCGCAACGCGGACAGAAGCTGTTCGGTGTTGACGGGCTTGGCCAGATAATCCGACGCGCCGGCCTCCAGGCATTTCTCGCGGTCGCCCTTCATCGCCTTGGCGGTGAGCGCGATGATCGGCAGGCGGCGATAGGCGCGGTTCTGCCGGATTTTCTCCATGGTCTGATAGCCGTCCATTTCCGGCATCATGATGTCCATCAGCACGATGGCGAGCGACGGCGTGCGCTCGATCAGCTCGATCGCCTCGTTGCCGGTGGTGGCGGTGAGCACGTTCATGCCGCGCCGCTCCAAGACGCTCGACAGCGCGAAGATGTTGCGCGCGTCGTCGTCCACCAGAAGCACGGTGCGGCCGACCAGATCCTCGTCGGAGGAATTGAGCCGCTCCAACATCTTCTGCTTCTCGGCCGGCAGGTCGGTGATGACGCGATGCAGGAACAGCGCCGTCTCGTTGAGCAGACGCTCGGGCGATTCCACGCCCTTGACCACGATACTGCGCGCCATGGTGTGCAGTTGCGCGTCCTCCTCGGCCGACAATTCGCGGCCGGTGAAGACCACGACCGGGACGTCGGTCAGTGCATCGTCGGCGCGCATGCGCTCCAGAACTTCGAAGCCGGACATATCGGGCAGCCGCAGGTCGAGCACCACGCAATCGCACGGCTGGTCACGCAAGGTCGCCAGCGCTTCGTCGCCGGAGCCGGCATTGACGATCTCGATGTCGTCGTGGCCGAGCAATTCGCGGATGCTCATCTGCTCGGCCTTGTTGTCCTCGACGACCAGGAGCCGCTTGCGGCGCGGCGCCGAGAACTCCTTGATCCGCGACAGCGCGTCGGCGATGCCTTCCCGCGTCGTCGGCTTGGTCACGAACGAGAAGGCGCCGCGGGCGAGGCCGTGCTGGCGGTCTTCGTCGAGCGTGACGATCTGCACCGGGATGTGCCGGGTGAGCGAGTTCTGCTTGAGTTGGCTGAGCACGTTCCAGCCCAGCATGTCGGGCAGGAACACGTCGAGCGACACCGCGGTCGGCTGATACTGCTTGGCGAGATTGAGCGCGTCGTCGCCGCGCATCGCCAACAGCGCCTTGAATCCTTTGTCGCGCGCCAGGTCGATGAGGATGCGGGCGTAATGCGGATCGTCCTCGACGATAAGGAGAATGGCGTCACCCGGTTGGACGTCCATGCGATCGTCCGGGATCGGCTCGATGGTCCGCTCCGGCGCGAGATGCGGCCCGGCGTGGAGTGCCGCCGGCGCCGTCACCGCGGCGGTGGCATGTACCGCCGCGGTCGGGCCGACATATTTGACCGGCAGGTAGAGCGTGAACGTCGATCCGGAATTCGGCGTCGAGCGCAGATGGATTTCGCCGCCAAGGAGACTGGCCAGCTCGCGGCTGATGGCGAGGCCGAGGCCGGTGCCGCCGTATTTGCGGCTGGTCGAGGCGTCGGCCTGCTGGAATGCCTCGAAGATGATCTTCTGCTTTTCCAGCGGAATGCCGATACCGGTATCGCTGACCTCGAATGAGACCACCGCCGGCGCCTGGCTGAGCACCGGATGCTCGGTGCTCCAACCGCCGAGAGCCGCGGAGACATTGAGCCGCACGCCGCCCTGCCCGGTGAATTTGAAGGCGTTCGACAACAGGTTCTTGAGCACCTGTTGCAGCCGCTTGGTGTCGGTGGTGATGGTGCGGCCGAGATTGGGATCGACGTGCACCTCGAACGACAGCTGGCGGGTGTCGGCCTCGTGGCGGAACGGCCGCGCCACCATATCGACGAGGTTGGAGAAGAACACTTCTTCGGCATCGACCGTCACCGTGCCGGACTCGATCTTGGACAGATCCAGAATGTCGCTGATGAGGTTGAGCAGGTCGGTGCCGGCGCCGTGAATGGTGCGGGCAAACTCGACCTGCTTGCCGCTCAAATTGCCTTCCGGATTGTCGGTGAGCTGCTGGCCGAGGATCAGGATCGAGTTGAGCGGCGTGCGCAGCTCGTGCGACATGTTGGCCAGGAATTCCGACTTGTATTTCGATGTCAGCGCCAGCTCCGTCGCCTTCTCTTCCAGCGCGCGGCGGGCCTGCTCGATTTCCTGGTTCTTGCGCTCGACTTCGACGTTGCGCTCGGCCAGTTGCTGCGCCTTCTGCTCGAGCTGCTCGTTGGTCTGTTGCAACTCGCGCTGCTGGGCCTGCAATTCGCCGGCGAGCTGCTGCGATTGCTTGAGCAGGCCTTCGGTCTGCATCGTCGCTTCGATCGAATTGAGCACGATGCCGATCGAGGTGGTCAGCTGTTCGAGGAACATGGTTTGCAGGGTGGTGAACTCGTTGATCGAGGCAAGCTCGATCACCGCCTTGACCTGATTCTCGAACAGCACCGGCAGCACGATATTGTTGCGCGGCGGCACCTTGAACAAAGCCGAAGAGATCGGCACCGCGGTCTCGGGCATTTCGGTGATCAGCATGCGCCGCTTGTCGACCGCGCATTGGCCGATCAGGCCTTCGCCGAGATGCAAGGCCCGCGGATGGCCGTTGGCGCCGTCGTCGGCATAGGCCGATAGCAGATTGAGGCCGTGCGCCTCCTCACTGCCCATCTGATAGATGACCCCCTGGTGGGCGTTCACCAGCGGCGTCAGCTCGGACAGCAAGAGCCTGCCGACCGTGGCCAGGTCGCGCTGACCTTGGAGCATGTTGGTGAATTTGGCGAGATTGGTTTTGAGCCAATCCTGCTCGGTGTTGCGGTCGGTGGTGAGCCGCAAGTTGTCGATCATCGTATTGATGTTGTCTTTGAGCTCGGCCACTTCGCCGCGCGCGTCGACCTGGATCGAACGCGTCAGGTCACCCTTGGTCACGGCGGTGGCCACCTCGGCGATGGCGCGCACCTGCGTGGTCAGGTTCGCCGCGAGCAGATTGACGTTGCCGGTCAAGTCCTTCCAGGTGCCGGCGGCGCCGGGGACGTTGGCCTGGCCGCCGAGGCGGCCTTCGACGCCGACCTCGCGCGCCACCGTCGTCACCTGGTCGGCAAAAGTCGCAAGCGTATCGGTCATGTTGTTGATGGTCTCGGCCAGCGCCGCCACCTCGCCTTTCGATTTCACCGCGAGGTTCTGCTTGAGATCGCCGTTGGCGACCGCGGTCACCACTTTGACAATGCCGCGCACCTGCTCGGTCAGGTTGGCGGCCATGACGTTGACGGTATCGGTCAAATCCTTCCAGGTGCCGGCGACGCCGGGCACTTGCGCCTGGCCGCCGAGCAGGCCCTCGGTGCCGACCTCGCGCGCCACGCGGGTGACTTCCGAGGCAAAGCCGTTGAGCTGGTCCACCATGGTATTGATGGTGTTTTTCAGCTCGAGAATTTCGCCCTTCACGTCCACCGTGATCTTGCGCGACAGGTCGCCGCGCGCCACGGCGGTGGTCACCTCGGCGATGTTGCGGACTTGGGTGGTGAGGTTGGCGGCGAGCAGATTGACGTTGTCGGTCAAATCCTTCCACGTGCCGGCGACACCGGGCACGACGGCCTGACCGCCGAGCCGGCCGTCAGCGCCGACTTCGCGCGCCACGCGCGTCACTTCGGCGGCGAACGAGCGCAATTGCTCGACCATGGTGTTGAGGGTGTCTTTGAGCAGCAGCATTTCGCCGCGCACGTCGACCGTGATCTTTTTCGACAGGTCGCCGCCGGCGATCGCGGTCGCCACCTCGGCGATGTTACGCACCTGGGCCGTAAGATTCGACGCCATGAAGTTGACGTTGTCGGTCAAATCCTTCCAGGTGCCGGCGACGCCGGGCACTTGCGCTTGGCCGCCGAGCTTGCCTTCGGTGCCGACCTCGCGGGCGACGCGCGTGACTTCGGAAGCGAACGCATTGAGCTGATCGGCCATCGTATTGATGGTGTTCTTGAGTTCGAGAATTTCGCCCTTCACGTCCACGGTGATCTTGCGCGACAGGTCGCCGCGCGCCACGGCAGTGGTCACCTCGGCGATGTTGCGCACCTGCGCCGTCAAGTTGCCGGCCATCGAGTTGACCGAGTTGGTCAAGTCCTTCCAGGTGCCGGCGACGCCGGGCACGTTGGCCTGGCCACCGAGGCGGCCTTCGGTGCCGACCTCGCGGGCGACGCGCGTCACCTCGCCGGCGAAGCGGTTGAGCTGATCCACCATCGTGTTCAGCGTTTCCTTCAACTGCAGAATTTCGCCGCGCACGTCGACCGTGATCTTCTTCGACAAGTCGCCGTTGGCGACCGCAATCGTCACTTCGACGATGTTGCGGACCTGCGCCGTCAGGTTGCCCGCCATCGAGTTGACGCTGTCGGTCAAGTCCTTCCAGGTACCGGCAACGCCGGGCACCTGAGCCTGGCCGCCGAGCTTGCCGTCGGTGCCGACCTCGCGGGCGACGCGCGTCACCTCGGCGGCGAATGCATTGAGCTGGTCCACCATGGTGTTGAGCGTGTCTTTGAGCTCCAGAATTTCGCCGCGCACGTCGACCGTGATCTTGCGCGACAGGTCGCCGCGCGCCACCGCAGTGGCGACCTCGGCGATGTTGCGCACCTGGCCGGTCAGGTTCGACGCCATTGAGTTGACGCTATCAGTCAAGTCCTTCCAGGTGCCGGCGACGCCGCGCACCAGTGCTTGGCCGCCGAGCTTGCCTTCGGTGCCGACCTCGCGCGCCACGCGCGTCACCTCGCCGGCGAACGCGTTGAGCTGGTCCACCATGGTGTTGATGGTGTCTTTGAGCTCCAAAATTTCGCCGCGTACGTCGACCGTGATCTTGCGCGAAAGGTCGCCGCCGGCGATCGCAGTCGCGACCTCGGCGATGTTGCGCACCTGGCCGGTCAAGTTCGACGCCATCGAATTGACCGAGTCGGTCAAGTCTTTCCAAGTGCCGGCAACGCCGAGCACGTTGGCCTGGCCGCCGAGGCGGCCGTCGGTGCCGACCTCGCGGGCGACGCGCGTCACCTCGCCGGCAAAGGCGTTGAGCTGATCGACCATCGTGTTGATGGTCTCTTTGAGCTGCAGGATCTCGCCGGAGACGTTGACCGTGATCTTTTTCGACAAGTCGCCGCCGGCGATGGCCGTGGCCACGTCGGCGATGTTGCGCACTTGCGCCGTCAGATTGCCGGCCATGAAGTTGACGCTGTCGGTCAAGTCTTTCCAGGTGCCGGCGACGCCGGGCACCTGCGCCTGGCCGCCGAGCTTGCCTTCGGTACCGACCTCGCGGGCGACGCGGGTGACTTCCGAAGCAAAGCCGTTGAGCTGGTCCACCATGGTGTTGATGGTGTCTTTGAGCTCCAAAATTTCGCCGCGGACGTCGACCGTTATTTTTCGCGACAGGTCGCCGCGCGCCACGGCGGTGGTCACGTGCGCGATGTTGCGGACCTGGTCGGTGAGGTTGCCGCACATGGCGTTCACCGAGTTGGTCAAATCCTTCCAAGTGCCGGCGACGCCCGGCACGATGGCCTGGCCGCCGAGCTTGCCGTCGGTGCCGACCTCGCGCGCCACACGCGTGACTTCCGAGGCGAACGAGCGCAGCTGATCCACCATCGTATTGATGGCTTCCTTGAGCTGCAAAATTTCGCCGCGCACGTCGACGGTGATCTTTTTCGACAAGTCGCCGTTGGCCACCGCGATCGTCACCTCGGCGATGTTGCGCACTTGCGCGGTGAGGTTCGACGCCATCGAGTTGACGCTCTCGGTGAGGTCCTTCCACACGCCGGTGACGCCGCCGACCTGGGCCTGGCCGCCGAGCTTGCCTTCGGTGCCGACCTCGCGGGCGACGCGCGTCACCTCGGAGGTGAACACGTTGAGCTGCTTGATCATCGTGTTGACGATTTCGGCGGAGCGCAGGAACTCGCCTTTCAGCGGCCGGCCGTCGACGTCGAGGCTCACCGTGCGCAAGAGGTCACCCTGGGCGACGGCCGCGATGGCGCGGGTCACTTCCGTGGTCGGCCAGAGCAGATCGTCGATCAGCGAATTGACCGACGCTTCCATCTCGCCCCAGGCGCCGTCGGACAGGCCAAGACGAACGCGCTGGCGGGTCTTGCCTTCGCGGCCGACCACTTGGCCGACGCGCTCGACCTGCTTGGCCATGCGCTGGTTGGTGGCGACGATCTCATTAAAGGTATCGGCGATCTTGCCCATGATGCCGATGCGGTCGCCTGCCATGCGTACGGAGAAATCGCCGACCCGCATCGCCTGCAGCGCATGCAGCAGTTCCGCCAGCCCGTGGGCGTCGCCGTTCAGCCCGTTCTCGGTCGCGTGGGGGATCGTTTGGGGAGGCGATGAGCCGTTGGCGGCAGCGGGAGTGGCAGGATCCAGCACTTCGGTAGGCGTCTGCATGAAAGTCTCCGAAACCCGCTAAGGAAGCGGTCGTTGAGGCGGGCACGAGGTAGGTGCGGGCAGATCGGATTTGCGGAACGGGATACCGTTCCCGTGCGCGGTACCGGCATCAGTCCGGCCGGAACCGGCCACAACTGAGGGGGTTATACCCGGGCGCGCCAAAGCGGGCGGGATACAATCCCGCCACGGCCGCCGTAAGTTCCGATACCGACGTGGATTCCCCCGCACGTGGCTCACCTTCTCTGCCATGACCCCGAACGCGGTCAAAAGGCGAAGGTTCCGCACAAAACGTGATGAGATAGAAAATATCTTATGGAGATCAGGGATGCTCTTCCCCGGGCCTGCAGAATGCGAATTCCTTGGGGGTCAGGCGCGCGGTCGGCTCAAATATTCACCCCGCGGCGGTCCAGTGATCTTTCCATCGGAATAAACCAATCCCCCTCGTAGGAATGTGGATTTCACGCGGCCTGTGAGTTCGACGCCCTCGAAGGGCGAATAGCCTTGATGGGATTCGGATTCGGCAGCCCGAACCACAAATTTGGCATGTGGATCGACGAGGACGATGTCGGCGTCGTAGCCGGGGACGATATCGCCTTTGCCGAGCAGGCCGAAGCGCTGCGCCGGGTTCCAGGCCAAAAGCTCGGCCATATGGTTGTACGACAAGCCGCGCCGGCTGCCCTCGCTGAGCACGCCGGAGAGCAGATATTCCGTGCCGCCGAAACCCGATTTCGCCAGCCAAATATTGTCCGGATCGTCCTTGGACCATTTCTGCTCGGCCGAACAGCAGGCGTGATCGCTGACGATCCAGTCGACCTTGCGGTCGAGCACGGCCTGCCATAGTGCCTCGACATCCTCGCGCGGCCGGATCGGTGGATTGACTTTGGCGTGAACGGCGCATTCGCAGCTCGTATCCAATAGCAGATGGCCGACGGTCACTTCACGGCGGAACGCCACATGGGGAAACACCTGCTGCATGGTCCAGGCGGCTTCGATCGCCTTGCGCGAGCTCAAATGCAGCAGGTTGATGTTCAGGCAGTTCGTTTCATTGGCCAGATAAGACGCGATCCAGATCGCCAACCCTTCCGAGTGCGGCGGCCGCGCGGCGCTGTAGGCGGCTAGCCCCGTCAGCTTGCCCTCGCGCTCGACAATTTTCGTATAGGCGTTGAGGATGTCGGCCAGCTCGCAATGCAGGCTCACGCTGATATAGGGCGCCTTCTCGGGAAATTTGGCCATCAGGCGCTGCGCCGAGCGCATGATAAATTCGAAATGGGCGATGTCGTAACGGTCGTCGGGTCCGGTCATCAGAAATTCGTTCTGCTGCGACGACGGTCCGTGCAGTCCGTAGCCGCCATAGAACATGAAAATCTTGAACGACGTGACGCCGTGATCGAGAACCAGATGCTCCATCTCGTCGATATGCGCGGCCTCGATCGGCGCGATGTGATAGCCGTAATCGACCCAGAACCGTCCGGCCGACTGCTTGAACACTTCGGGCATGAACGCGCGGTACGGACCACCACGATTCAAATAATAATGGCCGGTGCGGATGTAATTCAGGCTCGACGTGACGCCGCCCATCGCCGCGGCCTTGCTTTCGGAAACCGCGTCTTCGGCCAGGGGCGAGTAAATCCCGACATGCATGTGCGCGTCGACACATCCTGGAAAGGCCAGATGGTTCTTGCCGTCGAAAACCTGTTCCGCCTCCCCGGCCGCAAGCTCCGGCGCGAGGCGGCTGATCTTGCCGCCCTTGATGCCGATGTCGAGGCAATCGACGGAGGTCTTTTTGGGACGGACGACGCGGACATTCTTGATGACGAGATCGAACATTTTCGACATTCCGCTTTCCTCACAAACTACGCGTCAAAACGTTTCCCGGCCGCGAGCAATTCCGGCGTGCCGATCAAATCGTTGAGGCCCGTGAAGTCGAGCATCCGGTTGCGGAACGGCTCGGAGGTGCCGTGCGCAGCCAGCGAGCCGTAATATTCGTTCGCCATATGGCCGAGCGCGCGCACGATGCCGCCGGGAAAGATCACCAGTGCAAAACCCAACGCTTCGAGCTCGGCAGCCGCCAGCACCGGCGTCTTGCCGCCTTCGACCATATTGGCCATCAGCGGCACGCCGCCGAGCGCCGCCGGAATGCGCTTGAGCTCGGCTTGTGTCTTCGGCGCTTCGACGAACAGCATATCGGCGCCGGCGTCGCGATAAGCGAGCGAGCGCTCGATGGCCTTGTCAAAACCCTCGACCGCGACTGCATCGGTGCGGGCGATCACCAGCGTGTCGCGCGACTGCCGGCTATCGAGCGCGGCCTTGATCTTGCCGACCATTTCGGCGGCCGGCACCAGCCGCTTCTCGTCGAGGTGGCCGCAACGCTTGGGAAATGACTGATCCTCGATCTGGATCGCGTTGGCGCCGGCGCGCTCGAACAGCCGCACGGTGCGCACGACGTTGAGCGCATTGCCGTAGCCGGTATCGGCATCGACGATCAGATCGGCGGTGACCCGGTCACGGATGGTGCCGATGACGTCGGCGACTTCGCTCATGCTGACCAGGCCGATGTCGGACCGGCCGAGGCGCGTATAGGCAATCGCCGCGCCGGAAACGTAAAGTGTTTTGAAGCCGGCCTGTTCAGCGACCAGTGCGGTGAAGGCGTCGTAGACGCCGGGAGCGACCACGATAGGCTTTCGCGACAAGCGGGCGAGCAGACTGTCCGGTTGCGTCATCATTGCAGCCCCAGATAAGCGCGTTTCAGCCTGGGATTTTCGCGAATATCGGCCGAGCTTCCCTGTAGCACGAAGGCGCCGTTTTCGAGAATGTAGGCGCGGCTCGCCACTTCGAGGCTTTGCATGACGTTCTGTTCGACCAGTAACAGCGTGATGCCCTCGGCATTGAGGCGCCGGATCAAGGCGAACAGCTCTTCGACCAAGAGTGGCGACAGACCGAGCGAAGGCTCGTCAAGAATGAGCAGTCGCGGATCGGCCATCAAGCCTCTGCCGATCGCCAGCATCTGCTGCTCGCCGCCGGACAAGGTGCCGGCGCGCTGCGCGTGCCGCTCGGCGAGCCGCGGAAAGATCGCGAACACGCGCTCGCGATTCTGCTTGCGCCGGGCGCGAGCGCGGCGATAGCCGCCGAGATCGAGATTTTCCGCAACCGTGAGGTCCGGAAATATGCACCGTCCTTCGGGCACGTGAATAAGCCCGCGCCCGACGATCGCAGCCGGCGTCTCGCGCTCGATGGCGCTGCCGGCGAAATGGATGGTGCCGCGCGTGGCGCGAAGCACGCCCGAGATGGTGCGGTTGAGCGTCGATTTTCCCGCACCGTTGGCACCCAGAATCGCGACGATCTCGCCTGGGGCGACGGCAAGATCGATGTCCCGCAGTATCTCGGTGGCGCCGTAGCCAGCGGCAAGCCCGCTGATGGCGAGGAGCGGCTCAGACATGCGCCGCTCCCGCCGCGGCGAGACGCGCTGCCGCACCATGGCCGAGATACGCCTCGATCACGCGGGCATCGCCGACCACGTCTTGCGGCGAGCCTTCGGTGAGAATGCGGCCTTCCGCCAGCACGTAGACGTGTTGCGCAAGACTCATCACCGCCTGCATGACGTGCTCGATCATCACAATGGTGATGCCGCGGTCGGCGATGGCGCGGATGGTCGGCACCATGGCGGCGAGCTCGGTTGGATTGAGTCCGGCCAAGACTTCGTCGAGCAGAAGGAGTTTTGGTTCCGTCGCCAGCGTGCGGGCGAGCTCCAGCCGCTTGCGCCCCGCGACCGTGAGGCTCGCGGCGGGTTTGTCCAGCAATTCGGCGAGACCGACCTGCTGCGCGACTTGCGCGGCCGCGTCGCGTGCAGCGGTGCGCGAGCGCCGCGTCAGGTGCGCGCCGATCGCAATATTCTCGTGCACGGTCAGCCCGGCAAACGGCCGCACGATCTGAAACGTGCGGGCGATGCCGCGCCGCGCCAGCCGGTATGGCGGTATGCCGGTGATGTCCTCGCCGCGGTGATGGATACGGCCGTTGCTCGGCGCCAGAAATCCGCTGATCATCGCGAACAAGGTCGTCTTACCGGCGCCGTTCGGCCCGATCAGAGCGGTGATGCGCCCGGCCTCGACATCGAGTGAGACGTTATCCACTGCCAGCAATCCGCCAAAGCGCTTGCTGACGCCATCGACGCGGAGCAGCGGCTCAGCCATGGGGCCGCTCCCGCTGCAGGGAATTCGTGGCGGCGAAACGTTGCCACACCTTGCGAAGCAACCCGGCAATGCCGCTGGGCGCAAAAGCCACGATCAGGATAAGAACGCAGCCAAAGATGACGAGATCAAGCCCCGGCGCGTCGCCGGCGACGAGCTTGGTCGCTTCGCCCAGCGTCTTGACCACGAGCGCGCCGAGCAGCGGACCGAACACCGTGCCGGCGCCGCCGACGATGGGCGCCAGCAGTGCTTCAATCGATATCGAGGGGCCGTAGGCGATGCCGGCATCGATGAACAGGAAATATTGGGCATAGAAACAGCCGCCCGCGGCGGCGATCGCCGCCGAGACGATCATGGCCGCGATCTTGACCAGCGTCGTATTCACGCCAAGCGCCTTGGCGGCGTCCTCGTTCTCGCGCAGCGCAACCAGATAGGCGCCGAAGCGGCTGTCCTCGATCAGGCGCATGATCACCAGCGATACGGTGACAAGCCCGAGAATGATCCAGTAGAACGGCACGCGGCTTTGAAACTGCAATGCCTCGGGGCGCAGGTCGAGCTTGATCAGCGTCCCGACGCCCGCTCCTGTGATCGGCGCGACGCTGGCGATGATGCGCAACACTTCGGCGAAGGCGAGCGTGACCAGCGCAAAGTACGAGCCCTTGAGCCCCGAGCGGAAGCTCAGCGCGCCGATGATGGCGCCGACCGCGGCGCCGGCGGCGATGCCGATGGCGAAACCGAGCCAGGCATTGACGCCGTAGCGCACCTGGAGAATGGCGGTCGCATAGGCGCCGGTGCCGAAGAACGCGGCGTGGCCGAACGAATACTGCCCACCATAACCGCCGAGCAGGTTCCAACCCTGACCGACCAGCGCGGTCAACAGCGCCACCACCAGGAAATTGAGCACGACGTTGGACGCGGTGATGAGCGGCACGGCGGCGAGCAGCGCCACCACTATGACAATCGGTGTCCACGCCTTCATGCCCGCGCTCCGAACAGACCGCTCGGACGGAACAGCAGAACCAGAATGAACATGACGAATATGCCGATCTGACCGAGCGATTCGCCGAGGTAGAGGCCGGACAGGCTTTCCACCACGCCGACGAAAAGGCCGGCGATCAGCGCGCCGGCCACCGAGCCCATGCCTCCGAGCACGACGGTGGTGAAGGCGATCAGCACAAAGGCGTTGCCGGCGCTCGGATTGACGTAATAGGTCGGAATCAGCAGGCACGCCGCAACCGCAACGCAGGCGGTACCGAGCCCGAACGTCACGGCGTAGATGTGGCCGACGTCGATGCCCGACAGCTCGGCGCCGAGCTTTTCCTTCGCCACCGCCCGGATCGCCTTCCCTGTGTCGGTCCGGCGCATGAACAGCCACAGCGCCAGCGCCACCAATATGACGACGGCAAATGCTATGACGCGCGGCACGGCGAGAAAGGCCGCGCCGATTTCGATCACGTCGAAGGCGTAAGGCAAGTTGACGGTGCGGGTGTCGGCGCGGAACGCGACCAGCAGCGCGTTCTCGATGACGATCGCGAGCCCGAGCGTGACCAGGAGGATGTTGCGATCGTCGCCGTGGCCGGCCGGGCCGATGACAAAGCGTTGCAGGGCGTAGCCAAGCCCGAAAAACAGCGCCGTCAGCGGCACCGCCGCGAGGTAAGGGTCAAGGCCGAGCACTTTGTAGGCAAAGAACGCAGCGAACATGGCCGCCGTCAGCAACGCGCCATGGGCGAAGTTGATGATGTGCAGCACGCCGTAGATCAGCGTCAGCCCGAGCGCGATCAGGGCATACACCGCCCCGGTCATCAATCCGTTGAGCACCGCCGGAACGAGGATGGCCGGTGACAGCATGAGCGGATCCGCGGGCAACGGCGCGCGTACGGCGCCGTCCGTTACACTGGCGTCATGCCGGCGGCATCGGGAACACCGCCTTGGCCGAAGCAAATGCGGCGGGCAGGATCACCTGGATATCGTTGCCCAGCACCTGGGTGTTCACCGGCGCCGCACCCTGGTTCTGGCCATTGACGAACTTCGTCGGGCCATAGGGCATCACGTGGCCGGCGAAGGTCGAGCTCTCCAGCGCCGCGGTAATCTTGGCGCGATCGGCGCTCGCGGCGCGCTCCAACGCGTCGGCGAGCAAGAGCACGCACGAATAGTTCATGTAGACTTCGTAGGTGAAGAACTCGCCCTTGCCTTCGACTTTCTTTTTCAGCTCGATCGCCTTGGCATTCTTGGGATCGAACCAATGATTGCAATCCATGATGTATTGCGCGGCTTCGGGAAACTCCTTGACGAACTTGTAGGACGACGCGGCGCCGCCGAGCACGGAATAAATGCCCTTCGGCCGCACGCGCTGCTGCTGCATGGTGCGCGCCAGCAGCACGTATTCGTTGTAATAGTTCGCCGGAATGACGAGATCGGGATTCTGCGCCTTGATCTGCAGCACGACGTTATTGAAGTCGCGAGTCGGCGTCGGGTGCGGAATGGTCGCCAGCACCTGAAAGCCGCGGTCGGGCAGCTGCGCATTGAGCAATTTGGCCAGCCCCGCGCCGAACGCCGAATCCTCGTGGACGATCACCACCGTCTTTGCGACCTTGCCGGCCTGATCGTTGATGCTGACAAGATTGTCGAGCGCGGTCTTGGCAATGACGCCAAAACCCGGGCCGAAGCGGAAGGTGTTCTTCAGCCCGCGGGTGACGATGCTGTCGACCACGCCGACGTCGACGATATAGGGCAGATCGTAACGGGCGGCGGCCTGGCTCGCCGCCAGGCAGATGGCGCTGGCATAGCCGCCGACGATGGCGGCGACTTCGGCTGAGTTCATCTTTTCGACTTCGGCGTTGCCGCCTTCCGGCGTCGATTGGGCGTCGCCGAGCACCGCCTCGATCTTGGCGCCCCCAAGCGCCTTGATGCCGCCCGCCGCATTGATCTCGTCGATCGCCATGGTGGCGCCGAGCCGGCCTTGCTGGCCGGAATAGGACAGCGCACCGGATACCGGATGCAGGACGCCGACCTTGACCGCAGCCGCCTGCGCGCGCGACACGACCGGCGCGTTGACGAGACCAGCGGCTGCGACAACGCCCAATCCGGTCGACTGCAGAAACCGGCGACGGCTGACGCGAGAAAAATATGGACGCGACATTAGCTTGCTCCCCCTGATGACCGGCCGGGAGACTAACATTAGTCCGATGGGCCTTGCTATATTGCCCTCCCCTCCACCTCACGCGGCGTCCGCTTTCGGCCATGACTGAAGCCCAAACCCTGATCGACAAATTGTGGGCCGCGCACGAAATCGTGCGCCGCGAGGACGGCGATTCGCTGCTCTGGGTGGATCGCCATTACGTGCATGAAGGCTCGTTCCACGCCTTCAGCCGGCTGGCCGAGCGCGGTGTGCCGGTTGCGGAGCCCGGTCTCACCTTCGGCGTGGCGGATCACTACGTGCCGACGCGCGCGCCGCGCGACACCATCGGCAATCCCGAGATCGCGCGCATGGTGCGCCAGATGGATGAAAACGCCGCCAAGCATCGGATCAAATTGTTCGGCCTCGACGATCGGCGGCAAGGCATTGTGCACGTGGTCGGGCCCGAGCAGGGCCTCACCCTCCCCGGCCTGCTGATCGTCTGCGGCGACAGCCACACTTCGACCCACGGCGCGCTTGGCGCATTTGCCTTCGGTATCGGCGCGTCGGAAGTGGCGCATGTGCTGATGACGCAAACGATCTGGCAACGCCGGCCCAAGCGCATGCGCATTACGGTGGGCGGTCAAGCCGCGCCCGGGATCGGCACCAAGGACATCGTGCTCGCGATCATCGCCAAGATCGGCGCCGATGGCGCGACCAGTCATGCCATCGAGTTCGCCGGCTCCGCCATCCGCGCGCTATCGATCGAGGGACGGCTGACATTGTGCAACATGTCGATCGAAGCCGGAGCACGCTGCGGCATGGTTGCGCCTGACGAGGTGACGTTCGCATACGTAAAAGGCCGGCCCTTCGCGCCCAAAGGTACGGCGTTCGACCAGGCGGTGGAGGCCTGGTCAACGCTCAAAACCGACGACGGCGCAGCATTCGACCGCGAGGTGGAGCTCGATGCCACGGCGGTTGCGCCGGTCGTCACCTGGGGGACGAGCCCGCAACATGCTTTGCCGATCGATGCCAGCGTGCCGGATCCCGCGGGCGAAACAAATCCGGCCCGCGCCAACGAGCTGCGCGAGGCCATCGACTATATGGGCCTGCATCCGGGCCAAAAACTCACGGCGATTGCGATCGATCGCGCCTTCATCGGGTCCTGCACCAATGCGCGGATCGAGGATTTGCGCGCCGCGGCGGCGGTGCTCGCCGGCCGCAGCAGCAAGGTGCCCGGACTGGTGTCGCCCGGCTCTTCAATGGTCAAACGCCAGGCCGAGGAAGAAGGGCTCGACCGCATCTTCCGCGACGCCGGGCTGGAATGGGGCGAATCCGGCTGTTCGATGTGTGTCGGCATCAACGGCGATATCGTCGCGCCCGGCGAGCGCTGTGCCTCGACCACCAATCGCAATTTTCGCGGCCGGCAAGGTCCCGGCGCGCGCACCCATCTGATGTCGCCGGCTATGGTCGCGGCGGCTGCCGTGACGGGACGCCTGTCGGACGTCCGGCCGCTTTTAGCCGACCGAAAGGTTTGAGCGCCATGGACAAGTTCACCCGCATGACCGCGACGGCCTGCCCGCTCAATGTCACCAACATCAACACCGATCAGCTCTTGCCCGCGCGCTATCTCAAATGGCCGCGCGCGGCGGGTCTCGGCAAGGTGCTGCTGCAAGACCTGCGATTCGATTCCGAAGGCCGCGAGCAGTCGGATTTCCCGCTCAACCGGCCGCAATGGCGGGAGGCGAAAATCATCGTCGCCGGCCGCAATTTCGGTTGCGGCTCGTCGCGCGAGGCCGCCGTTTATGCGCTGTACGACTATGGCATTCGCTGCGTGATCGCGCCGTCGTTCGGCGACATTTTTGCCGGCAATTCCGTGCAAAATGGACTGCTCACCGCCGCCGTTCCCGACGACGTGGCCGCGGAGCTCATGGCACAGCTGGCGACGACGCCGGCAACGCCGGTCACCGTCGACCTCGAACAGCAGACCATTTCGTGCGGCAATCACAGCTACGGTTTCGCCATCGATCCGGTCCGACGCCTGCGGCTGCTCAATGGCTGGGACGATATCGCGCTGACCGAAAGTTTCTCCGACCGGATCGCGGCATTCAAAACGGCGGATCGTATCCACCGCTCCTGGGCTGTGCCGTCTGAAGAGTAGCGGTGGCCGGTCCGACATAATTGCGGCCTCATGGCATGAGACGGTTCACGCGTCGCAATGTGCTCAAGCGGGTCGCCGCGACCGCGATCTTCGCTCCGAGCGTATTTTCCGGACGCCCCGCCATGGCTCAATTGCCGGCTCTGCCAAATCTGCCATCGACCGACGCATTGCTGTTGCGTCCAGGCGATGCGCAATTCGCCGACTATCAAAAATCGTTCAATACGCGAACCGCGCAGATCCCCCAGCTGCGCGCGCTGTGCAAGACCGCCGGCGCGGTCGGCGTCCTGGTCGATTGGTGCCGTAGCAACAATCTGCCTTTCGCGCTGCGCAGCGGTGGGCACTCCTACGAGGGATTTTCGCAAAGTTCGAGCGTGGTCATCGACACGCGCCTCATGAGCGCAATCGCGGTCGACAAGGCGACAAAGACCGCGACGGTTGGCGCCGGCGCCTCGCTCGGCCAAGTCTACAAAGCCATTGCGGCCCGCGGCTTGGCGTTTCCCGGCGGCAGTTGCCCCACGGTCGGCGTTTCCGGCCACGTTCTCGGCGGCGGCTACGGCTATCTCGCCCGGCCCTACGGCCTTGCCTGCGACAACGTGCTGTCCGTCGATCTGGTCGATCCGCAAGGACAGCAAATCCATGCCGACGCCCAGCAGAACGCCGACCTGTTCTGGGCCTGCCGCGGCGGTGGCGGCGGCAGCTTTGGCGCCGTGACCGGTTATCGGTTACGCCTGTTCGAGCTGGCAAGCGTATTCACCTTCAATATCAAGTTTCCGCAGCTTTCGCTTCAACGCGCGGCCGCGATCATGAAAGAGTGGCAGGCCTGGGCCCCTCAGGCGCCGCAAGCGATCGACTCCAATCTGGTGATCGCCAAAGACCCGAACGGCGGCATCGTGTTGCGCTGCGCCGGCCAGTCGATCGGCTCGAGCGAGGAGCTGCAGCGCGAGCTGAAATTCCTCTCGACCGCGCCGCCCGTGCGGCGGACGTATCTGGACTCGATCACCTATTTCGCCGGCGGACAAAGTGGCTGGAATTACCCGTCTTATCCGATGAAAGGCAAATCCGACTATGCCACGTCACCGTTGACCGACGCCGGTCTCTCGGCGCTGATGAACGAGGTCAGCACCCGCGCCGGCATCTACGTCATCTGCGACTCCTATGGCGGCACTGTTGCGAACATCGCAGCCGACGCGACGGCTTTCGCGCACCGCAACGGGACGCTGTATTGCATCCAATATGGCAGCGATTGGACCAATCCGGGCGATACGCCACAGCACCTCAGCGAGATGCGCAGCTGTTACGCCGCGATGCGTCCTTACGTTTCCGGCGCAGCCTATGTGAACTATTGCGATCTCGATCTGGCCGACTGGCAAAACGCGTATTGGGGTCAAAACCTCACGCGACTAAAGCAGATCAAGTCCACCTTCGATCCCGATAATGTTTTCCGCCATGCGCAGAGCGTTCCTTTGGCATAGGATTGCTCGGGACTGCAAAGCCATCGAAGGCGTTGCCGATGGGCTATGCCCAGGCGCTGGCGGCGCGGTCGAGCGTGCAATAAAGGCCTTGGCAATGGGTCGCTTCGGGATGGCTGGATCGTGAGATTGCTCAAACGCCTGTTGCGCCGCCTGCTCGTTTTCGGATTGGGCATCCTCAGCATCTGGTTGATAGTTTTTGTCTTCCGGTTGACCGACCACAGGCTGCCGACGATTTTGGCGTTGGCCCTCACTTATGGTGTCGCGGCATATATCGTTCTGCCGCGCGTGGTTCGCGTTGGCCTTAAAGTACTTCAGCGCAGACGCGTGCCGCGCTTCACGATCACCGGCGACGGCTTGCCCGGCGACCCGGTCAATCTCGTGCTGATAGGAACGCGCCAACAGCTTCGCGACGCCTTTGCGGTCGCAGGCTGGTCGGAGGCCGATCCGCTGGGTCTGGCAAGCTCGTGGCGCATGGTCCGCGCGTTCGTGTTCAAGTCGCCGTATGCGACCGCGCCGTTCAGCACCCTCTATCTGTTCGGGCGCTGCCAGGACATCGGCTTCCAGAAAGCGATCGACAACAGCCCGCGCAAGCGCCATCACATTCGATTCTGGGCAACGAGCCTGACGCGCGCCGAGGCCACCGTGGGAACGGCCGGCTTCTGGCTGAACACCGACCGGCCGGCGCACCATGAGCGCGTGCTCTGGGTCGGGGCCGGCACCAGAGACACCGGCCTCTCCCTAACTAAGCTCACATTCCAGATCACTCACGCCACCGATTCGGATACCAATGCCGAGCGGGATTTCATCATTGCCGAGCTCGCAAAAAATAGCGTCATCGTCGACGTGAATTCATATAAATCCGGCCAACGTCTGCCCACCGAACGCGTCAACCACTATATGACCGATGGCGAAGTGACCGTGGCGAGCCTGGCGCCGCCTTCGCGAACTCCGTGACTGACGCAACGCGCAACCAATCCGCGTTAGCGCAGCGAGCCTGCGCTTGTGCCGTTGGCTGCGCCTTTTTCAAGCCGCCGACGTGAGCCGTCCCATTCGCGATCGTAGACCGGCGCGGAGCGGGAATAGTTACAGCCGACCGGAGAAAAGCCGAAGCCGGACCCGCAGCCATAAACGGCAAGCGTCTCGTAGACGTTGCTCACGACCGTTCCCGGGTTGAAGCCGGCTTGAGCCGCGGCAGCGGACGTTGCCGCCAAAACACAAGCCGCCGCGAGAATGAACTTCTTCATGGATCCGTGCTCCACCGTCGTTGCTTTGTGAAGATAGTCTGTCGCGCGTTCGTACATTTCACAAGTGTTCCGCGAAGCTATTTCATTTGCGAGCGGCGGCGGCCGCGTTTTCGACATCGATGACCTTTTTGGTGGTCAGCCCAGTTCCGCGAGCCGCGCCGTAAGGAAACGCCGCTCGGGTTCCAGCTCAGTGCTTGTCAGGGCCTGCCGATAGGCCACGATGGCCTCGTCCCGCCGCCCCAGGCGGCGCAGCAGATCGCCCCGTACCGCCGGAAGCATGTGATAGCCGGCCAGGTCGCCGCGTCGACTGATCGAATCGACGAGCCGCAGCGCCCGTTCGGGTCCGTCCACCATCGACACCGCGACCGCACGGTTGAGCTCGATCACGGGGGACGGGTGGATGCGCACCAGCACCTCGTACAGTGCGGCAATTTGCGGCCAGTCGGTGTCCTCATAGCGTTCCGCCTGCATGTGCAGCGCCGCGATCGCGGCTTGCACCGCGTAGGTGCTCGGCCGCGCCAGCGAACGCAGCCCGGCATCGACCCTGCTCAAGCCTTCGGCGATCTGCGCCTTGTCCCAGCGCGAGCGATCCTGTGACTCGAGCAGGATGGCGCCACCGTCCGGCGTAGTGCGCGCATCGCGCCGCGCGTCGTGAAGCAGCATCAGCGCCAACAGGGCATTGGCGTCGGCGCGATCGGGCATGAGCTCGACGAGCAGGCGGCCGAGGCGGATCGCCTCCCGGCACAACTCGCCGCGGATGAGGTTTTGACCCGAGGTCGCCGCATAGCCCTCGGTGAATATCAGATAGATGACGGCGAGCACGCCATCGAGCCGGTCCGCCATGACGTCCCGCGACGGCACCTGATAGGGAATCCCGGCATCGCTGATCTTGGCCTTGGCGCGCACCAGGCGCTGCGCCATGGTTTTTTCCGATACCAGAAACGCTTTGGCGATTTCCGTGGTTGTCAGCCCGCAGACCGTCCGCAGCGTCAACGCGATCTGCGCATCCCCTGGCAGGGCCGGATGGCAGCACGTGAAGATCAGGCGCAGCACATCGTCCGCCAGCCCGCCGTCTTCCGTTGCGTCTTCGGGAAACCATTGCCCGATGCGCTGATCCGACACCAGGTCGGCTTCGATCTGCTGGCGTTTGGCCAGGAAGCGCATGTGGCGCCGCAGCCGGTCGATCGCTTTGTGGCGCCCGACATTGACCAGCCAGGCGCGCGGATTTGCCGGGATGCCTTCGCCCGGCCACTGCGCGAGCGCGGCCGCGAAGGCATCCTGCATGGCATCTTCGGCGAGCTCGAAATCGCCGACGAGTCGGATCAAGGTGGCCAGCACGCGGCCACTCTCGTTGCGGAACAACAGCTCGATTTGATCCGCCATGGGACTGCGCTCACGGCCTCGATCGCATCGATCGGCCGTGACTGCACGGCGAAGTAGACGGCCTGCGCTAATTGTATACCATCACAGGGCGCACCTCGATGGAGCCGATGCGCGCCGACGGCACGCGGGCTGCAATCGCAAGCGCTTCGTCGAGGTCCTTGGCGTCGATCAAATAGTAGCCGAGGAGTGCCTCCCGCGTCTCGGCAAACGGACCGTGGGTGACGACCGGCTTGCCGTCCTTGACCCGCACGGTCGTCGCCGACGAAGTCGGCTGCAAGGCGTCTCCCGCCTTGAAATTTCCGTTCTGGATGATCGACTGGGTGAACTTGCCGTATTCTTCCATCATCTTGGAGCGGTCGGCGTCGCTCGGAGAGTTGGCTTCGCTTTGGTAGATGAGAAGGAGGTACTGCATAGTGTTTCCTTTCGCGGCGATGTTGCTATCGGCATCCAGTCGAACGGGCGGCCAGGAAATCGACCGCGATAGCCAAATTAATGCGCCTCTTATGCAAATTCCGCCATTTTACCTGCCCTGAGGCCGACTTACGGGATCATTGCCCCGACGACAAAAATCGCTATATAATGAAAGTGGTAGGGGTGTTTCTTACCCCCCAAGATAACTTGAAACCTTGATCGAAAGGCCCGTCGTAAGCGGCGGGCCGTCTGCTTTTTGGCGTTGCCATGACGACTTCGAACCGGCCCGATCACATCCGCCTTACCTCGCATCCCGAACCGGATGGCAAACCGCGCCTGCCGATCCAATGGGGCGCCGCCAATCCGCGCGAGCGTGGCCCGATCGTCGGCACCGTATCCCGGCCGGGCGACCGGAACGTCATCGGCAGCCACGGCGGTTCGTATGCGCTTTATCGGGCGCTTGCGGTTTCGGCGGGCGCGCTCGATCCCATTCGCCGGCCCGATCTCACCAATACCCATCCGGCGGTGGCCATCGGCCCGTTCCCGCAATGGACGGAGCCGGATCGCATCGCGTCGCTCGACCCCTGGGGCCACCTTGTGGCCGAAACTTTCCAGGCCGAGATCACAGCCGGCGTGGACATCCGGCCGACCATCGCCGTCACCAAAGCGCGCCTCGACCTTCATGAAATGCAAGCCGCCATCGCTTCGGGCCAGCTGAAAACCGACGGCAAGGTGGTCGACGCCAATGGCAGCATCGCGGTTGTCAAAATCGCCATCGACCCGGTCTGGTACCTGCCCGGCATAGCGCAGCGGTTTGGCTGCACCGAGACGAGCTTGCGCCGGACGCTGTTCGAGCAGACCGCCGGCATGTATCCGGAACTGGTGACGCGGTCCGATTTGCGGGTATTTCTGCCGCCGATCGGCGGCACGACGCTCTATCTGATCGGCGATGTTGAAAAGCTTGCCGACCCGCGCACGAAAATCACCTGCCGTGTGCACGACGAATGTAACGGCTCCGACGTGTTCGGCTCCGATATCTGCACCTGCCGGCCTTACCTCATCCACGGCATCGTCGAATGTGCGCGCGGCGCGCAACAGGGCGGCCTCGGCATCATCGCCTATAACCGCAAGGAAGGCCGTGCGCTGGGCGAGGTCACCAAGTTTCTGGTCTACAATGCCCGCAAGCGCCAGGAAGGCGGCGACGCGGCGAGCGCCTATTTCGAACGGACCGAATGCGTCGCCGGCGTCCAGGACGCGCGGTTCCAGCAGTTGATGCCCGACGTCATTCATTGGCTCGGTTTGCGCCGCATCGACCGCTTCGTCTCGATGAGCGACATGAAGCATGACGCGCTCGTCGCCCAAGGCGTCGAGATCGTCGAGCGCGTGGCACTGCCCGACGAGCTTGTGCCGGCCGACGCCCATGTCGAGATATCGGCCAAAAAGGCCGCCGGATATTATTCGCCGGAGCAACAGAAGCCGGAAGACTCCGCTCATTCGATCGGGCGGCCGCTCGATCAATATTGAGTGCGGCCTTCGAGCCTTGGTCCATGAGGGACGAGACAGCCGCCGCCTTTTCGCTGTTGAGCGCCGAAGCGGTTCGGTCGCGGGCGCAACGCATGCTGGCGCTTGGCCTTGACGACAGGCTTCCCAACTTTCGCGTGGAACTGGCGCGGCTCGACGCGGCGGCCGATCTCGTCATTGCCACCATGCGCGAGGCTTATCCGACGTTCGCAATCCCCTTCCATTCGCGCTGGCGGCATTTCACCATTGAAGGCCGCAACCGCTACGAAGCCGCGGAACACCTTGCCGGGTCGCCCGACAGCTTTGAACGCGCACGCGCGGCTTTCGATCTTGCCATTGTCAGCGTGCTCCTCGACGCCGGCGCCGGCACGCAATGGCGCTATCGCGATACGGCGACCGGCAAGCTGATCGGCCGGTCCGAAGGGCTCGCGCTGGCCAGCCTCGACATGTTTACTAACGGCGCCTTCTCCTCAGATCCGCGCGACCCGCTGCGCGCCGACGCCACCGCGCTGATGGCAGTGACACCGCTGACATTGAGCAAAGGTTTTCAGGCCACCGCCGAAAATCCCCTTGTCGGCCTGGCGGGCCGCGCGACATTGCTGCAGGCGCTCGGCGCGCGCGTGGCCGCCAATCCCGCGGTGTTCGCGCGCCACGATCGGGCCCGGCCGGGCGGGCTCTTCGATCATCTCGCCGCCCTCGCCGACGACGGCAAAATTCCGGCGCCGCGTATCCTGTCCGAAGTTTTGCAGCAACTCGGCTCGATCTGGCCGTCACGCCTGACGCTCGGCGGCGTGGCGCTCGGCGATTGCTGGCGGCATCCATCGCTCACCACGGCTGACGCGACCAACGAACTCGTGCCGCTGCACAAGCTTTCGCAATGGCTGACCTATTCGCTGATCGAGCCGCTGCAGGAAGCGGGTTTTACCGTCACCGATCTGGACGGTCTGACCGGTCTTGCCGAATACCGCAACGGCGGGCTCTTCGTGGATAGTGGCGTGCTGGTGCTACGCGATCCGGACGAGGCCGCGCGCGAACACGATGTCGGCGCCGCTCTCATTGTCGAGTGGCGCGCGCTCACGGTCGCCCTGCTCGATCGGCTTGCGTCGGCCATCCGAACAAAGCTGAATACCGATGCCGCCACGCTGCCGTTGGCAAAAATCCTCGAAGGCGGCACCTGGGCGGCAGGCCGCGCGATTGCGCGGAAGCTGCGCGCCGACGGTTCACCGCCGATCAAAGTCGTAAGCGACGGCACGGTATTCTGAAACGGTCGCGCCAGGGAGAGCGAATATGCAAGGCGTCAATGTCGTCGATCATCCACTGGTCCAGCACAAGCTCACGCTCATTCGCGACAAGACCCGCTCGACGAAATCGTTTCGCGAGTTGCTCAGCGAAATCGGCGCGCTGCTTTGCTACGAGGTGACGCGCGACCTGCCGCTGACCAAAGTGCCGATCGAGACGCCGCTCGCCACCATGATGGCGCCACGCATCGCCGGCAAGAAACTCGTCTTTGCGCCGATCTTGCGCTCCGGCGTCACGTTTGCGGAAGGCATGCTCGATCTCGTGCCGGCGGCGCGCGTCGCCCATATCGGCCTTTATCGTGCGCCGGAAACTTTTGCCGCGGTGGAATATTTCTTCAAGGCGCCGGCCGATCTCGCCGACCGGCTGGTCATCGTCGTCGTGCCGGTGCTGGCCACCGCCAACACCGCGGTCGCCGCGGTCGATCGCCTGAAGGAGCGCGGCGCCAAGAATATTCGCCTGGTCTGCCTGATCTGCTCGCCGCAGGGCCTCGACTATATGCGCGGAACCCATCCCGACGTCGCGGTCTGGACCGCGGCCATCGACGACGGGCTCGACGAGAACGCCTTCATCGTGCCGGGCCTTGGCGACGCCGGCGACCGCGCCTACGGGACGAAATAAATGGATTATGGTAAAGCCGGCGGCCAGCCGACGCCGCTTGAGCCGTGAATGCGCTTGGCGACACCCAAGATCAAGGGCTCTTCGAACCGGGTCGCCACGATCTGCATGCCGACGGGCAATCCATCGTCGGTCAATCCGGCGGGAGCACTCGCGGCCGGCAGGCTGACCAGCGTGACCAGGAATGCCGGCGCGATCCAGTCCAAATAGTTTTCCAACTTGCGGCCGTTGATCGCATCGGGAAAATCCACATCCACCGAAAACGGCCGCACCGGCGCTGCCGGCGTCAGCAATACATCGAAGCGTTCGAACAGGGCGCGGAACCGGTGATAGACCTGCTGCCGCTTCTGCTCGGCTGCCGCAACGTCGATCGCGGTCAACTTGAGGCCGGCTTCGACGTTACCCTTTAGATTTTTGCCGAATTGCTCGATCGCGCTCAGGCGTTCGTATTGTTGGCCGACCATCCATAAGCCGCGCCACGTCTGATAGGGGCCGCGCCCGTCCGCAGCGTCAAAATCGATCTCTTCGACTGTTGCGCCGGCTGAACGCAGCCTGAGCGCCGCATTGCGGCAGATGCCCTCGATTTCGGTGTCGACGCCAAGACCGGCGATATCGGGCGCATAGGCAATGCGCAGTTTTGACACGTCGGCACGGCGTTCCATCTCGGCAAGCGCGCTGGTCCATGGCGGCGCGACCGAGATCGGCGACAGGCGGCTGAAGCCGACCATGGCATCGAGCATGAAGGCCGTGTCCTCGGCGTCGCGCCCGAGGGCGCCGTGGACCTGCCCGGGATCCCAGCCCAGCGGCATCGGGTGGTTGGGGATGAGTCCCGGAGTCGGACGAAGACCGACGATGCCACAGAAGGCGGCTGGAATACGGACGGAGCCGCCGAAGTCGGTACCCTGGGCGATCGGCACCATGCCGGTCGCGACAGCGACGGCCGAGCCGCCGGACGATCCCGCCGGACTTAACATCGGATTCCACGGATTGCGGGTCGGGCCGAACAGCGCGTTGTTGGTATAGGCCCCGCAGGCGAATTCGGGCGTGTTGGTTTTGCCGAGCACGATGGCACCGGCCGCCTTGAGGCGACGCACGACTTCGGCGTCGTCCGTTGGGACATACTCTTGATACAGCGGCGAAGCGAAGGTCGTACGGATGCCGGCCGTCAATGTGATGTCCTTGATCGCGACCGGCAAGCCGTGGAGCGGGCCGAGTGGCCCGCCCTTCCCCACGGCGATCTCGGCAAGCCGCGCGCCGTCGCGCGCCTGCTCCGCCGCAAGCGTCACGATGGCGTTCAGCTTCGGATTGAGCGCCTCGATCACGGCGAGATGCGCATCGAGCACCTCGACCGGGCTGACGGCGCGGTTGCGGATAAGGCGTGCCAATTCACGCGCCGATTTGCGTGTGAGACTTACATCGGCCATTGAATACGTCTACTTGCCGGCCCAGTGCACGAAACGGCGCTCGATCAAAAGAAACAGCAAATTGAGGCCATAACCGAGCACGCCGGCGGCGAATATAGCCGCATACATGCGGGGCATGTCGAACAATTGCTGCGCCTCGAACACGCTGTGGCCGAGCCCGTCCTGGGAGCCGATGAACATCTCGGCGACCACGATGATGACCAGAGCGAGCGACACGCCGTTGCGCAGGCCGACGAAAGTCTGCGGCAGCGATTCCAGCAACGTCACGTCGAACAGCACGCGCAAGCTCGAGGCGCCCATCACCTTGGCCGCCAACAGCCGCGTCTTGCGCGCGTTCATGACGCCGTAAGCGACATTGAACAGGATCACCAGGATGGCGCCGAAAGCGGCGACCGAAATTTTGGTCTCGTCGCCGACCCCGAACAGCACCAGGAACAGCGGGAACATGGCCGACGCCGGCGTCGAGCGAAAGAAATCGATGACGAATTCGAGCGAGAGATAAAGCCGTTCCGACGAGCCGAGCACGATGCCCAGCGGAATGGCGATCACCGCGGCGATCAGCGTCGAAGCCGCCGTCCGATACACCGTCTTGACGAAGTCGAAGCCGAGCGCGCCGCCGTTCATGCCTTGCCACAATGCCTTGAAGGTCGCGATCGGCGACGGCAGCAGCACCGGATCGACCCATTGCAGCCACGTCGCCAACGACCAGATGGCGACGAGACCGGCGACGCCGACGACTGGCAAGAAGGGTCTGAAATAGTCCGCCCTCACGCCCGCCTCACCTCGCGCTGGAACAATTCGAGGCAATGCGCCTTGGTGAGCACGAATTCCGGATCGGACAGCGTCGCATCGGTGCGCGGCCGCGCGGCCGCGACCGGCGCAAAGTCGGCAACACGCGCCGGATGCCGCGACAGCAGCAGGACGCGGTCGGCCAGGAACACCGCCTCTTCAAGATCGTGCGATACCAGCACTGTGGTGGTGCCCGTTTCCATGAAAATGCGCTGCAATTGCTCGCGCATGAACAGCGTCATTTCGTAGTCGAGCGCCGAGAACGGCTCGTCGAGAAACAGGATCTCGGGCTCGACGATCAGCGCCCGCATGATCGAGACCAGCTGCTGCTGGCCGCCCGACATCTGATACGGATAGAGATTGAGGTCGAGTTTTATGCCCAGATGCGCGACCAGCTTTTCGGTGCGGGCGCGCCGCTCGGCCGGCGCGACGTGCATCATCTTGAGCGGATAGGCGATGTTGTCGAACGCGCGCAACCAGGGAAACAACGCCTCGCGATAATTCTGGAAGACATAGCCGAATTTGATCTCGTTGAGCAGCATGCCGTCGAACAGGATTCGGCCGGCGTCGGCCGGAATGAGCCCGGCAATGATGTTGATCAAGGTGCTTTTGCCGCAGCCGTTCGGCCCGAACACCGAGATCAACTCACCGCGCGGAATATCGAGATCGAAATTATCGTAGATGATGGCCTTGTCGAAGCGCTTATAGAGGCCGCGGATGGTGACATGCGGCCGCTTCGTCATACCGACCGCTCGCACCGCCGACGGCGCGCCCGTCGCTTGCAGCCGTAGCGCTTGCGGCGCGGCGCTCATGCGTTGCTCCCGGGCCACCTCAGAACGATTTGAGGTCCTGCTTGACGTCGATCTTTTCCGGCACCACGCCGATCTGCTGGCCGAAATCGGCGAATTCCTGCAGATAACCGAGTTGCTTCGCGCTCATGTCCTTGGTCATGATGTAGCCGAGCATCGGCACGGTATCGACGACGTTGTCGGGCGTCATGGTATTCTTGGCGAGGTATTTGCGCGCCGCTTCGGGATTGGCGCGGATGTAGTCGATCGCCTTGGACCAGCCTTGCGCAAACCGCTTGGCGACGTCGGGCCGCTTGGTGATGAACTCGGTGGTGAAGGCGCAGCCGGCAGCGTAAGCATCGGCGTCCGGGCTGCCCAGAATGTATTTGGCGATCACGCCGGCCTCGATGGTGTCGGCGATGCCGAGATTGTGCATGATGGTCGCGCTCGGCTCAAGCGTGTAGCCGCCGTCGAACGTGCCGGCCTTCATGGCGTTGACGTGCTGGCCCATGTCGAGCTGGTCGATGGTGTAGTCGCCGTCCTTCAGGCCGACCTTGGCCAGAATGCCTTTGGCTGTGTTGAGGTTCGCAGGCCCCGGCGCCGACATCAGCTTGAGGCCCTTGAAATCGGCGAGCGACTTGACCTTGTCGGCAAGGCCGGAGCGCACCACGAACTGCTCCATTTTATATTTGGCGTTCTGGCTGTGCATGGCGACGTACATGGCCACGCCCGGCTTCTTCACGTCGGCGTTGAGGCCCTCAAGCGTCACCAGCACGGCGGAGACCTCGATCTGGTTGGTGATCAAGGCCGCGACGTTCGGCGGACCGCCCATCAGCACCGACGTTTCCGGTTCGATGTTGAGATCCTTGAAATAACCGAGATCGAGCGCGACGAAATACGGCAGCGACGAACTGATCGGGAAGACGCCGACCTTGACCTTGTCCGGCCCTGCCGCATCCTCCGCCAGCGCAGGCGCCGCTGCGAACAGGATCGCTCCAGCAACCGCGACTAGCAGGCCGCGAAGAACGAAATGTGTGCTTCTCATCGCCCCATCTCCGCTATTTTGGCTTGAGCCGGCGTTGCCGCCGCCCCAGCCGATTGGTGCAAAATTCGTGCCGCCATCACGCGCCGAGATCGACGATGGCGATGACCGGGCCGCCGCCTTGCGGACCCTGATGCATGGCGTCGACCGAGACGAAAACCGCCGGATCGCCAATGGCCATGGCCGCAATGCCGCCGACCGCGGCCTTGATGTGACGATGCCAGGGCACGTCGGAATCGTCCATCATGATCTGGCGCCGCGACCGCAGCGTCCCGGTGCGATCCGCCTCGCATTTGATGAAGCAGTTCACCACGCGACCGCCGAGATCTTCGGCGCGCGGCCGTTCCGGCAAATCGAGGCCGGCATTGCGGATGGCTGCGTAAATGCCGTCGAGATCGAGCGCATCTTTCATCACCGAATGGCCGATGCGATAGCGCCCGCCGGCGCCCGGCTTGTTGCCGAGGAGCACGATCTGCGCCTGCGTCAACTCGACGCCGGACGAGCACGACGCTACCGACGAATAAAGATCGAGGTTGTGGCAGATGTCCTCCGCCTTCGGCATGGCAACTTCGCCGAGCGCCACGGCAATGCCGAGCCCGGTGGTGCCGTTCGACACGCCCATCGAATTGTGCACCTCGCAGGCGACGGTGTGGCCGCGCACCGCCGCATCGCGCACCGATTCGACGGTCAAGAGCGGCGTCTTGGTCTGGACATAGTGAACGTCCGCCGCGTCTTCGATTCCGGCGTCGCGCATCGCCGCCTTCACCGCATCGGCAACTTTCTCGACCATGGCCGGCCGGCCAATATCCTCAGGCAATAGCTCCACGCTCATGGCCGTGCCGATGGCGAGGCGAGACTGCGACACTGGCCCGGTCGCATCGGTGCGGGCAAATATCGTCGCGTGCGGCGTGATGACGCCATCGCAACCACCGGACCAAACCATCGGAATTTGCGCGACCTCCTGTTCCGACCGCCGGCCGTGTTTCATCAGCGTGCGGCGAAACGCCTGGTCGGCGAGAATGCGGGTGAAATCATTGACGCCGCCATTACCCTCGGTCTTGCCGATGACGCCGACGACTTGATTGGCGGTGAACCGGCCCTCCTTAATGCAGGCTTCGAGTCCAGACGCGTCCTGCACCGTTTTCAGCTCGACTTTGGCGACCTCAATGGCCATGTCCACTCTTCCTCATCTGGTCCGCGCTTAAGCTGAGCGCGTCCAAGGCTTGAATTCTCCGCGGAGCATTTTTTCAAAACCTTCACCGCGGTCAATGATCGGTACGATGCTCTGCCGCGCGCTCCGCGCCCGTTCGCGCAGTTCTTTGGTCGCCTGCTCGTCGATGAACGCGGAATCGGCGTCAGCGCCCGGGACGATCACGACGCCGTAATCGTCGCGTGCCGATGCGGCCGATACTTTGCCGTCGATGACATCGCGCAGGACCAGATCGGGCTCGCGCTGCAGCGGATCGCCCCAGCCACCGCCGCCGGTGGTGCGGACGCGGACGATTTGGCCGGCCAGGATCGGCTCGCCATCGACCAGACCACCGAGGTCGCGCGGCGTGCCCTCGCTATCGATGGTGACGCAGAACGGCAGTCCGGCTTTGCCGCCGTTGACGCCGTAGCAGCCGAGCCGGACCCGGTCGGCAGTGACGATGGTCCGGCAATCGACCAGCGCGCGATAATGCTTCTCGTAGCCGAGCCCGCCGCGGCGCCTGCCGGCGCCGCCGGAATCCGTACGCAAGGCGAGTTTTTCCACCAGCAACGGGAAGCGGGTCTCGGTGAACTCGGCCGGTTGATTGCGCGAGTCCGGAACGATGTGAATGGCGTCATTGCCGTCGGCGTAATAGCGCCCGCCCGAGCCACCGCCCAACACTTCCCGGGACAGGAAAGACTTGCCGTTGCGGTCGGCGCCGTAGAAGCCGGTGTAGCGAATGGTCTCCTGGTCCGCCGGCATGCGGCCGTCGACGGCATGGGCGACGACGCCGGCCAAAAGCCCAAGGCAGCGCAGCAGCACGAACGACCGCGCATTGGTCGCCGCCGGCCATTCCGGCGTGATCAGCGTGCCTTTCGGCGGGAACACGACGTCGAACACCTCGCAGACGCCTTCGTTGACGTGAATTTCCGCCGCCCGCTCCGGCGTATCGGCGAGATTGCGCAAAATCGGCGCGATCCATTTGATCAAAAAGGCGCCGCCGGCATAGTCGGCGGGCCAATTGATCGGGCCCATCGACTGCGGATCGGTGCCGGTGAAATCGAGCGTGATGCGCTCCGTAGTCTTGATCATGGTGATCGCAAGCTTGTGCAGCTTGGGATCGGTCAGGCCGTCGTGCTCGACATAATCCTCCCAGCGATATTCGCCGTCGGCGATCCGCGGCAGAAGCTCACGCCGGAAAATATCGCGACATTTGTCGAGAATGGCCTGGAAGCAGGCTTCCACCGTGTCGCGGCCGAAACGCTCGAACAACTCGGCCATGCGGCGTGCGCCCATAACACAGGCCTGCACCTCGCTGTCGAGGTCGGCCGCCAGCATGTCGGGCACCCGCGTATTGCGCTTGATGATGGTGAAGACGGCGTCGTTGCGCGCGCCGGCGCTGTAAAGCTTGATCGGCGGGATGGCGAGCCCTTCCTCGAACACGGTCGCAGCCGTGCCCGGCATCGAGCCCGGCACCCGTCCGCCGATATCGTCGTGGTGCCCAAAAGCCTGGATATAGGCGACCACCTCGCCGCCGTGGAACACCGGCACCGTGCTGCACAAATCGGGCAGGTGGCCGATCGAACCCTCGGTGAGATAGGTATCGTTCATCAAAAAAACGTCGCCCGGCTGCATCGTTTCCGGCGGAAAATCGCGCACCACCGCGTTTGGCATTGCCGAATAGGATCGCCCGGTGAGCTTGCGGCAATAACGATCGAACAAGCCGACGCGGTAATCGTGTGCTTCACGGATCATCGGCGAGCGCGCCGTGCGCTCGATCGCATACTCGATCTCCGCCTCGATCGAATTGAGCGTCCCCTCGACGATCTGCAGCACGATGGGATCGATGTCGCGCGCACGCGATTGCGGCGCGGTGGGCCAGGGCCAGGCTTGCGATTGGACGTTCATCGCCGGGCCTCGCCGCTATCGCGCGCGCGGCGCACGATCAAAATACCGCGCTCGTCGACCTCGAGCCATTGGTCTGGAAAAACGACCGTCGTCGAGCCGAATTCCTCGACCACGGCGGGCCCGTCAAGGCGAAAGCCAGCCGGCAAGGTGGACCGATCGTAGATCGGCGTGTCGCGCAGCGCGCCGCCGAAATAGACCGATCGATTGCCACACGGCGGCTGTGCGCCGGTAGCGACGCCAAGCTTGGGGATTGCCGGCCGCTCGATCATGCCAAAGCCCGACACGCAAAAATTGACGATCTCCACTTTCTGCCGGCCGGCATAATTGTAGCCAAAAGCCTTCAGATGTGCGGCGTGGAACGCTTCGACGGTCCCGGCGATGAACGCGGCATCGACGTTGCCGGCGGGAGCAGGCACGCGCACTTCCATGGACTGCCCCGCGTAGCGCACGTCGGCTTCGCGGGCGAGCCTGATACGCGCGCGGGCGATGCCATCCTGCTCAAGCGTTGCCACGGCGTCGCGCTCGAGGTTTTGATAAATATCGGCGACAGTCGTTACGTCGATCGAATCCTCATGTGTCACCCTGGTCACGATGTGATCGGTGCGCCAGTCGACGGCCAACAGGCCGAAGGCCGACAGATTGCCGGGATTGGGCGGCACAATGCAGGCCTTCATGCCGATCAGATCCATCACCGCCGGCGACTGCGCCGGCCCGGAACCGCCGAACGACAGCAGCGCGAATTTGCGCGGGTCGATACCGCGCTGGATGGTCATCTGCCGGATGGCATTGGCCTGATCCCAGTTGGCGATTTCGATGATGCCCTCGGCAAGCTGCTCCACACTCATCTTGCCGGGCAGCCGCTCAGCAAGCTCGGCGATGCCGTCGCGTGCGCGCACAAGGTTCAAGCGGATGCCGCCGCCGATGAGCGCCGGCGGAATGCGCCCCAAGACGAGATTAGCGTCGGTGATCGTCGGCTCTTCCCCGCCATTCGGGTAGCACATCGGGCCGGGCTCGGCCCCGGCGCTGCGCGGGCCCACTTTGAGATGCCCCTCGCGCGTGATCCAGGCGATCGAGCCGCCGCCGGTGCCGATGGTCTTGATATCGATCATCGGCACGCGCACCGGAAAGCGCCCGACCGCGCCACCGTTGGTGACGCTCGGCTTGGCGTTCTCGATCAGGCAGAGGTCGGTCGAGGTGCCGCCGGCGTCGAGCGTGACCAGGTCGGGAAAGCCCGCGACTTCGGCAATGACGGCACTGCCGATGGCGCCCGCCGCAGGTCCCGACAGCGCCGTGGTGATCGGCTTGCGCATCACCTGCTCGGGGCTGGCGACGCCGCCGCTCGACTGCATCACCAGGAACGGCTTGTCGCGCAGGCCGGGGCCGAGCTCGTCGTGGATACGCTTGAGATAGCGGCTCATATGCGGCTTGACGAAGGCGTCGACCAGGGTGGTGACGGCGCGCTCGTATTCGCGATATTCCGGCAGCACGTCGCACGACAGCGAGACGATGCAGTCCGGATAATCTTCGGCGAGGATTTCCGCGACGCGGCGCTCGTGCGCGGCATTGGCGTATGAGTGCATGAGGCAGACGCCGATCGTCGTAATACCCTGCTGCCGAAAAAAGCGCGCGGCCGCCCGGATGCTGGCTTCATCAAGCGGCCGCAACTCTTCGCCGAGAAAATTGAGACGCCCGCCGACCTCGCGAACGTGCCGGAGCGGCACGATGCGCTCCGGTTTGACCCAGAAATAGGAATTGCCATAGCCCTCCGGCACCGCCTGACGCGCGATCTCCAGGATATGACGGAAGCCCTCGGTGACGATCAGGCCGAGGCCTGCGATCTCACCCTGCAACAGCGCGTTGGTCGCAACCGTCGTGCCATGGGCGAGGCCGGCGAGATCGTCGAGCGGCGCGTCGGCGAGGATCGATTTGACGCCGCGGACCAATCCGATCGCCGGGTTCGACGGCGTGCTCGCGACTTTCGTCACCCGCATCGCGCCGGAAGCGGCATCGACGCAGACGATATCGGTGAATGTACCGCCGGTATCGATACCAACCCGCAGGTTTGGGGTTTTGCCGGACATTGCTCGCGCCTCACGCGTCAACATCGGCACGCGACGCCCGACGAGTCAATGCGGAATGCCGGCCGTGCGCGACGGCCGGCATTCGCCAAACCAGGAACCGCAAAGCGCCTATTTCATCGCTTCGTAAACCGCGTGCGTCCAGGCGCCTTCGGGCTTTTTGGTGATGACCGGGTCGGATTTTCCGCTCATCAGGATGCCGACCGTGCGATCGTAATCCTTCGGATCGAGTTCGGCGCTGCCGGGATCGAGCAGCTTGCCGACTTCACCCATCATGCGCTTCTGGTCTTTCTCCGTCTTGGCGCCGGTCGTGTCGGTGGCGAGAATGATCTTCACTGCCTCGTCCTCATGGGCCTTGGCGTAATCCCAGCCCTTCATCGACGCTTTGACGAATTTCGCCATCTTGGCGACGAAGGCCGGATCTTTCAGCTTCGCCTCCATGACCCACAGTCCGTCTTCCATGGTGGCGACGCCTTCCTTCTCATAATTGAAGACGACGAGATCGCTCGGCTTGAAACCGCCGTCGATGACTTGCCAATATTCATTGTAGGTCATCGCCGAAACGCAATCGGCCTGCTTTTGCAGGATCGGATCGACGTTAAAACCCTGCTTGAGGATCTTGACGCCGCCCGGCGAGCCGTCGGTCTTGTAGTCGAGCTTCGACATCCAGTTCAGGAACGGATACTCGTTGCCGCCGTACCAGATGCCGACGGTCTTGCCCTTCAAATCCTCGGGCTTCTTGATGCCGGTGTCCTTGCGGCAGACGAGTTCCAGGCCGGAATGCTTGAAGGTCTGCGAGATATTGACCAGCGCCACGCCCTTTTCGCGCGACGCCAGCGCCGACGGCATCCAGTCGACCACAACATCGGCGCCGCCGCCGGCGATCACCTGCGGCGGAGCGACGTCCGGACCGCCGGGATTGATGGTCACGTCGAGGCCCGCGTCCTTGTAGAAGCCTTTGTCCTTGGCGACGAAATAGCCGGCGAACTGGGCCTGCGCGACCCATTTGAGCTGGATCGTCACCTTATCGGCGGCGTGAGCGGCAGTGAGCGGAAGCGCGAAGGCCGCGGCCGCCGTAATCATCGTTATTTTTCTCATGTTTGATGCTCCAAGACGACAGACGAACCGCCGAGTCAGGTTCGATAGGATGGATGCCAGAAGGTCGTCACGCGCTCGGCGAGCGCGACAATCCCGTAAAAGGCCATGCCGGCAAGCGCGGCCAGCGCGATCTCGGCCCACACCACGTCGAGCGCCATGCGGCCGGCCTCGATCGAGATGCGAAAGCCGATCCCCAAGGTCGGCGTGCCGAAGAATTCCGCGACGATAGCGCCGATGAAGGCGAGCGTCGAATTGATCTTCAACGCATTAAAGATGAACGGCATCGCCGCCGGCAGATAAAGCTTCTGCAAGGTCTGCCGGTGTCCGGCGCCGTAGGAGCGCATCAGGTCGCGCTCGATGTGCCCCGCGGCGTTGAGGCCGGCGAGCGTGTTCACCAGCATCGGAAAGAACGTGATGACGACGACGACCGCGGCTTTCGACGGCCAATCGAAGCCGAACCACATCACCATGATCGGCGCGATGCCGACGATCGGCAAAGCCGAGACGAAATTGCCGATCGGCAATAGTCCACGTCCGAGAAAGGTGTAGCGGTGAGCGGCTACGGCGACGAGGAAGCCTGCGCCGCAGCCGATGATGTAGCCTGTGAGCACGCCGAGAATGAAGGTCTGGAAAAAATCCTGCCAAAGCATCCACAGCGAGCCGACGAACCGCACGGCGATTGCGCTTGGCGCCGGAAACAGCACCGAGGGCACGCCAAAACCGCGCACCGCGACCTCCCAGAGATAGAACAGGAAGGCGCCGAATAATAGCGGGATCGCGAGATCGATCACGCGCGAAGCCGCCTTGCGGTGCGGCTTGACCGTAGCCAGCTTGGCGACGCCCAGCCAGGCCGCGCCCCAATTCGCCACCACCGGCAGCCAAAACCCCGACGACGCATAGCCGGCGATAGTGTCGTCGCGCAGCAAGGCAAGCGTAGCGGCGCAGCCAAGCGCGACACCGGCGAACGTGACTGCGATCGACAATCGCGGTGTAACGAACGTCGCACCGGCATACAGCGCGGCCGTCAGCAAGATCGCCGCGAGCAATATCGGTCGGGCGAATAGGGTTTCGGTCGGTTCGCTCGACAGCGGCAGGACAGCGGCGGCCAGCATGCCAAGCGCGGCGGCGAAGAATGCGAGGCGTTGCCAGCTCATGGTCACGCGCGCGCTCCCATGGCCTGCGCCACCCAGCGCTCGACGAGGCTGACAACGCCGATGAGCCCGACGGCGAGGACCGAGGCGGCCACGAGCGCCGCCCAAATCTGGATCGTTTGCCCGTAATAGGAACCCGCCAGCAGCCGCGCTCCGATGCCGGCCTGCGCGCCGGTCGGCAGCTCGGCAACGATGGCGCCGATCAGCGATATCGTGATCGAAACCTTCAAGCTGGTGAACAGGAACGGCACTGCCGACGGCCAGCGCAGCTTCCAAAATATCTGCGCCGGCGTCGCCGACCAGGTCCGCATCAGGTCGCGCTGGATCGGATCGGGCGACGTCAGGCCTTTCACGACGCCGATGACGACCGGGAAAAAACACAGATAGGCGGAGATGATCGCCTTCGGCAGCAGCCCGCGCAGCCCGATCGCACCCAGCACGACGATGATAATGGGCGCCACCGCAAGGATCGGCACCATCTGCGAGCAGATGATCCAGGGCAAGAGGCTCTTCTGCAGCGTGCGTACGTGCACGATCAGGACGGCGAGGATGATGCCGAAGGTGGCGCCGAGCAGAAAACCGACGAAGGTCGCCGACAGCGTGACCCAGCCGTGATAGACGAGACTGCGCGGCGAGGTCACCGGCCAGCCGAAGACATCTTCGGCGAAGGTCTGCACGACCTGATGCGGCGCCGGCAATAGCGGACGCTCCGCGCTCATCGTGCCCGCAATCAATTGCCCCGTCGTGTAAACGACGTCATCGCGTTCGAATGCGCCGCGCACGAGATTGAGGTTCATCAGCACTGCCGCAACGTACCAGATCGCGATCAGCGCCAGCACGATCACGACGACCGGAGCGAAGCGGACCACCGCGGGATGCCAGCGAATTTCGGCCGGCCGCGCCGCCGAAATTGTGCCGCTGGTCACGGACGCGCTACTCGTCATAGGAATGACCCGAACGCAGCCCCGAGCGCACGCGCTGCGCGATCTTGAGGAATTCCGGAGTCTCGCGAATTTCCAGCGTCCGGTCGCGCGGGAAATCACAACTGATCACGTCGATGATCCGGCCCGGCCGCGGCGACATGACGACGATCTTGGTCGACAGGAACACGGCTTCGGGAATCGAGTGGGTGACGAACACGACTGTTTTCCCGGTCTGATTCCACAGTCGAAGCAGTTGCTCGTTGAGATGATCGCGCACGATCTCGTCGAGTGCCCCGAACGGCTCGTCCATCAACAGCAGCGCCGGCTCGAAAGACAGTGCGCGCGCGATCGACGCGCGCTGCTGCATGCCGCCGGACAGTTGCCATGGATATTTGCGCTCGAAGCCGGAAAGATTGACCAGCTCGAGATATTGCGCGACGCGCTTGCGCCGCTCCGTGGCGTCGAAGCCCATGATCTCGAGCGGCAGCATCACGTTGCGTTCGATGGTGCGCCACGGGTAAAGCGCGGGGGCCTGGAAGATGTAGCCGTAGTGGCGCTGCACGCGCGCCTCTTCGGACGTCACGCCGTTGATCAAAATGGTCCCGGCGGTGGGACGTTCGAGGTCGGCGATGACGCGCAGCAGCGTGGTCTTGCCGCAGCCGGATGGGCCGATGAAGGAGACGAAATCGCCTTCGGCAATATCGAGGTCGACGTTCGACAGCGCCTCGACCTCGCCGTCCGCCGTTTGGAAGGTCAGCGATATGCCGTGGGCGCTGACCGCGAGCGCGCCGGGCGCGCGGGTTGGTTGGTCATGAGCTCGCATGGGTTCGACCACATGCATCGGCGTTGCAAGCGCCGGGCCGGACGCACTGCTCCGACCTTCCGCGCGCAATGATATTGCACCGCGAGGGGTCATTGAAAAATATTGGCAGACGCCGGCGCGAAAGCCGCGCCCAATATTTGCCCATGCTGAGAGAATATTGGGCAAGTCAAATCATGAGGATTCCCGGCCCGGTAGCCATCTGGCGGACCGGGGTGATATTATTTTGACTTAAGCCCGCGAGCCTTTCCATACTTTGTGCTGTGCCGCGCCGCATCCTCCGATTGGTCGCTTCAGCCGCATGAAACCCGCGCCTTTCAGGTACATTGCCGCTCGGTCGCTGGAGCAAGCCTTGGCCCTGAAGGCCGAATACGGCGATGAGGCGCGTTTTCTCGCCGGCGGCCAGAGTCTGGTGCCGACCATGAATTTCCGGCTGACCCAGCCGGCGGTTCTGATCGACATCAATCCCCTGATTCAGCTTTCGGGGCGGCAAAAATCCGAGCCGGACAGCCTGCATATCGGGGCCCTGACGCGCTACCGCGACCTGGAACGCGATCCGGCGACAGCGCGAGACCTACCGCTTGTCGCGGAAGCATTGCCGCACATCGCCCATCCGCAGATCCGCAACCGCGGCACCATCGGCGGCAACCTCGCCCATGCCGACCCGGCCTCGGAAATGCCGGCCATTGTCGTGGCGCTGGCCGGGCAATTGCGCGCGCAATCGACGCGGGGCGAGCGCTGGATCGCGGCCGCGGAATTCTTTGCCGGAGCCCTCGCCACCACGTTGGCGGCGGACGAAATGCTGGTGGAGATAAAACTGCCGGCAGCGGCACCGCGCTCCGGCGCCTGCTTCATGGAGGTGGCGCGCCGGCGCGGCGATTTCGCCCTGATCGGCGTGGCCTGCACGGTGCGCATCGACGACGATGGCCGATGCGCCGAGGCTAGGATCGGCCTGTGCAACGCCAGCGACAAGCCGATCCTGGCCGAAGACGCCGGCGTCTCGCTCGTCGGCCGGCCGATCGGCGCGGCGCAGATCGACGAAGCGGGCGAATTGGTTCAGCGCGCCATCGATCCGGGCGGCAGCATCCATGCCAGTAAAGAATTCCAACGGCATCTCGCCGGCGTATTGACCAAGCGCGCGCTCGCCGAAGCAAACAAGAGAGCGCAGCGTGGCCTCTGACATGCACGATGTGACGGTTACGGTGAACGGCGCGCAACACCGGCGCCGAGTCGAGTCGCGCATGCTGCTCAGCGATTTCCTGCGCCATGATCTCCTGCTGGCGGGGACCCATGTCGGTTGCGAGCACGGCGTATGCGGCGCCTGCACCGTGATCTTCGATGGCGTTGCCGTCCGCTCCTGTCTGATGCTCGCGGCGCAGGCCGATGGCCATGCCATCACGACCGTCGAGGGGCTCGCCGCCGACCGCGACCATCTCCATCCGCTGCAGGAGGCGATGCGCGACTGTCACGGGCTGCAATGCGGCTATTGCACGCCCGGCATCCTGATGACCATGAAGTGCTTCCTCGACGAAACGCCGGCGCCGGATGAGGCGCAAATCCGCGAGGCGCTGTCCGGCAACCTCTGCCGTTGTACCGGCTACCAGCACATCGTCGACGCCATGATGCTTGCCGCCGAACGGCTGCGGAGTTGATCGAATGACGACCCGCTATTTCGGCGCTCCGATCCCCCGCAACGAGGATGCCCGTCTGCTCAGCGGCCAGGCTTTGTTCGTCGACGATGTCGAACTGCCCGGCATGCTGCACGCAGCCTTCCTGCGCAGCAACGTCGCCCACGCTCGCATCCGCTCCATCGACGTTGCGGCGGCGCGCGCGCGTGCGGGGGTCGTCGCGGTCTATACCGCCGCCGATCTCGGCGCGTATTGGGCTCCGGGGCCGCTGCTAGTGCCGCCGCCGCCGATCGCGAACATCACGTTCAATCAGCGCACCCAGGTGCCGCTGGCCAAGGACAAGGTGCGCCACGTCGGCGAGCCGCTGGCCGTCGTCCTGGCGGACAGCCGTTATATCGCGGAGGATGCGCTCGCCGACATCGGCGTCGAACTCGATCCGCTGCCCGCGGTCGTCGATCTCGAAAAGGCGCTCGACGACACAAGCGCGCGCGTGCACGAGGACGTGCGCGGCAATATCGCCGCCCATGTGCGGCAAAACCGCGGCAACTACGCCGCCGCCCGTTCACGCGCCGACCATCTGGTCGCCCGCCGCTTCCATTACGACCACGGCGCCTCGTCGCCGATCGAAACCCGCGGCATCGTCGCCAATTGGGACGGCCGCGCCAATCAGCTCACTATATGGGACACCACCCAGGCGCCGGTCTTTCTCCGCAACGGGCTTGCCGGAATGCTGGGCTTGAGCGAGCGGCAAGTGCGGGTCATCGCGCCTTTTGTCGGCGGCGGTTTTGGGCCGAAGATCATGTTGTTCTACCCCGAAGAGGTCGTCATTCCTTGGGTTGCTCTGAAGCACAATCGCCCCGTCAAATGGATCGAAGACCGCCTCGAACATTTCTTCGCCACCACGCAGGAGCGCGGCCAGACCCATGATGCGGAAATGGCGCTGTCGCGCGACGGCAAAATCCTCGGCATCAAAGACACGTTTTTGCACGACACCGGCGCCTACAATCCCTACGGCCTGACGGTGCCGATCAACAGCCAATGCACGCTGCTCGGCCCCTATGTGGTGCCGCACTACGACAGCACTTTTACCGCGGTCTTCACCACCAAGCCGATCGTCACGCCCTATCGCGGCGCCGGCCGCCAGCATGGCGTCTTTGTCATCGAGCGGCTGCTCGACCTGGCGGCGCGCGATCTCGGTATCGACCGCGCCGAGATCAGGCGGCGAAATTTCATCCCGGCCGATGCGTTCCCTTACAACAATGAGATCATCTATCAGGATTTTACGGCGCTGGAATACGACAGCGGCAATTATGAGCCGATCCTCGATAAAGCCCTCGACATGATCGACTATCAAAAATTCCTGGCCGAGGAACAGCCGCGATTGCGCGCGCAGGGTCGCAATGTCGGCATCGGCATTGCCTGTTACGTCGAGGGCACCGGCATCGGGCCCTACGAAGGCGCTAAGGTCCAGGTGCAGGCCAACGGCAAAGTGAGCGTGGCAACCGGCATCGGCACCCAGGGCCAAGGACATTTCACCAGTTTCGCCCAGATCGCCGCGGATCAGGTCGGCGTCGACGTCCGCCATGTCGATGTGGTGACCGGCGATACCGATCAGTTCTACTGGGGCGCCGGCACGTTCGCGAGCCGCGGCGCGGTGGTGGCCGGCAACGCCGTCAACGAAGCCGCAAAAGCGGTGCGGCAAAAAATCCTGCGGCTTGCCGCCGAGCATTTCGAATGCGCCGAGGAGGATTTGGAGATCGCCGACGGGGCGGTATCCGTCGTCGGCGTGCCCGGTCAGTCAGTCAAGCTCGGTGCGCTGGCGCTCAAGGCCAATCCGATGCGCGGCGCGGTGCGTCCCGGCACCGAGCCCGGCCTGGAATCGACGCAATATTTCGGGCCGCCGAGCGGCGCCACCGCGAGCGGCGTGCACGCCATGATCGTCGAGATCGATCCGCAGACATTCATGCTCAACGTGCTCAAATACGTGGTGGTGCATGATTGCGGCACCATCATCAATCCATTGATCCTGGCCGGCCAGATCCACGGCGGCGTCGCGCAGGGCATCGGCAATGCCTTCTACGAGCAACTCGTGTTCGACGACGACGGGCAACTGCTCAATGCATCGCTCGCCGACTACCTGCTGCCGAGCGCGCTCGAAGTGCCGCGCATGGACATCGCCCACATGGTGACCGCGTCGCCGCTCAATCCGCTCGGCATCAAGGGCGCCGGCGAGGCCGGCGCCATTCCGGTCGGCCCGCTGTTCGCGCAAGCCATCGAGGATGCGCTTGCGGATCAAAAAATCGAGCTGCTGGAAATTCCGCTCAGTCCGAACCGCCTGTTCGAGCTGACCACAAAACCGCGATGATCCTGGTCACCGGCGCCGCAGGCAAGACCGGCCAAGCCGTCGTCAAGGAGCTCGCCGCCAAGGGCGCAAAAGTGCGCGCCTTCATTCGGCGGCCGGAGCAGGCGGTGACACTCGAGGCGCTGGGCGCCGCCGAGGTCAGCCTCGGCAGCCTCGAAGACGCCCGCGCGCTGTCGCTTGCTGTGGCGGGCACGCGGGCGATCTATCACATCTGCCCCAATGTCAGCCGCGACGAACTGAGCTTTGCTCGCGCCGTTGCGGCCGCGGCGCAAGCGCACGACGTCAAGCGTTTCGTCTTTCACTCGGTCCTGCATCCGCAGATCGAGGCGATGCCGCATCACTGGGCGAAAATGCGGGCCGAAGAGATGCTGCTCGCCGCGGGTCTCGATCTGACCATTCTGCAACCCACGGCCTATATGCAAAATCTCCTCGGCGCGTGGCGCGGCATCGTCGAGGACGGCGTCCTGCGTATCCCCTATCCGGCCGAGACGCGGCTGAGCCTGGTCGATCTCGATGATGTCGCCGATGTCGCGGCGCGCGTGCTCACGGAAAACGGCCACGTCGGCGCGACCTACGAACTCGTCGGCACGGCGCCGTTAAGCCAGACCGAGGTCGCCGCCGCGATTGGCGCCGCGCTGAACAGAGACATCAGCGTCGAGGCAGAGGCGGTCGAGGCATGGGAGACACGCGTCCGCGCCGCCGGCATGGGTGACCATGAACGCGCCGCGCTCGCCGCGATGTTCCGCTATTACGCCCGTCACGGTCTTACGGGAAACCCCAATACGCTGTGCTGGTTGCTCGGCCGCGCGCCGCACGATTTCGCCCATTTCATCGCGCGCCGTGACAACAACCCGCGCCAAACCTAACTGCTGTGCGGCGCGGTCAGCTCCAGAAATGATTTTCGAACGGCAGCGATGCCCTCGGGCGTCACGGTCATGCCGATATGGCCGATGCCGGGCACGATCGTGATGGGCAGATCGGGTCGCACGGGCGTAAACAAGGGCGCGAAACGGTCGGGAAAGAACAGCTCATCGCTGCCGCCGACCAGAAGTGCCGCCGGCTTTTTGCTGCGGCCGAGCGCGGCCAGATAATCGCGCGGCGCGCCGAAATCGACCGCGAGCCGGAACGAATAGACGCTGGTGAAGATTCGGCGCCTTTGGCGACGTCGCGAAGGCGACGATGGGAAGCCCGTTGAGCCCGTCGACGCCGAGCCGATTCAACAGCGCCAGCACGATGATTCGCGGTTTCGCGACTGACACCCAGCCGCCGGTATCCGGGCGGATGGTCGGCGAGCCCGGCGGCAGGTTCGGCGAGATCATGATGAAGCGATCGAACAGCTTCTCCTCAGGCGTGGCGATCACGCGCAGCACGAAGCCACCGCCCGAGGAAAAGCCGATCAGGGAAAAACTGGCGTTCGGATGCAGCGGCCGCAACACCGCCATGAAATCGGCGAGGTCGTCCTCGAGCTGGCCGATATAGTCGATATCGCCGCCGCGGCCGAAATGGCCGTGGCCGCGCAGAACCGGCACGTAAACCGACGCGCCGGCATCGCGCAGGGCTTTGGCGAGCGGATGCAGGCCGGCGCCGTCGTCGGACGAGCCGTGAATCAGCACCACCGCTTGCGCGCCGCCGCCCTCATAGACCCGATAGCCGAGTTTTGTGCCGTCGCGCGCCGGATAAGTTTCCACCGCCGGCAGATCGCTGAAATCGACGTGGGCGAAAGGCTCGCTCACCGAGGCCAAAGGCGGCGGCGGCACCGGCGTGTCGAAGGCCAGCACGGCGCCGAGGGCGCCCAAAACAACAACGATTACGCCGACAAACAGCCAAAGCATTTTGCGCACTATGGAGTCCTTTGCACCGGTTACTCCCCGACCCTAACGTCGCGGCCGTCCGGCTATCAGCGAATTGGCGGATTTATGCCTTCAAAGAAGCGGTGACTTGAACACGCCGCGGTGCATCTGCCATGGTTAGTACGCCGAATGCCGGGGCGTGACCAGCGAGGTCGCGAAGGGATTTTTGCGATGTCGTCTTCGCCCTTCTCCAAATATCCGCGCGACCTTGCGGGTTACGGGCGCAATCCGCCCGATCCGCGCTGGCCCGGCAAGGCGCGCGTCGCCGTCCAGTTCGTGGTGAATTTCGAAGAAGGTGCGGAAAACAGCATCCTGCACGGCGATCAGGCATCGGAAGCTTTTCTTACGGAAGTCATCGGCACGCAGCCGTGGCCCGGCCAGCGCCACATGAACGTGGAATCCATGTACGAATACGGCTCGCGCGCCGGATTCTGGCGGTTATGGCGGATTTTCACCGCGCGAAAGCTCGCCGTCACGGTGTTCGGCGTCGCCAACGCGCTCGCCAGGAACCCACAGGTGGTTGCCGGCATGCGCGAGGCCGGCTGGGACATCGCCAGCCACGGCTTGAAGTGGATCGACTACAAGGACTTTTCCTACGCCGACGAAGCCGCCCATATGCGCGACGCCATCCGTATTCACACCGAGGCGACGGGCGAGCGACCGCTCGGCTGGTATACGGGCCGCACATCGGCGCACAGCCTGAAGCTCGTGCTCGACGACGGCGGCTTTTTGTATTCGTCGGATTCCTACGCCGACGATCTACCCTATTGGATCAAAGGACCGAAGGGCCCGCACCTCATCATCCCGTACTCGCTTGATGCCAACGATATGCGGTTCATCAATGCGCAAGGATTTCCGAACGGCGAGGCGTTCTTTATCTATCTGCGCGACACCTTCGACACTCTCTACGAAGAAGGCGCCGAGGCGCCGAAAATGATGTCGGTCGGGCTGCACTGCCGGTTGGCCGGGCGCCCGGGCCGTGCCGCGGGCCTCATCCGGTTCCTCGATCACATCGCAAAATTCGATCGCGTGTGGGTGGCGTCGCGCCTCGACATCGCACGGCATTGGCACCGCGAGCACGTTGCGCTCGCGGCCGACGCACCGGTCATCGATTGAGGCAGCGGTCGCCATGGCGCAAATCACACTCGACGAACTCAACCGGATGGACCAACGCGCGTTTGTCGCCGCCCTCGGCGACATTTTCGAGCATGCGCCGTGGGTCGCCGAGGCCGCCCACAAGGCGCGACCGTTTCCGAGCCTGAATGCGCTTTATGAGGCGATGACGGCTGCGGTGCACGGTGCCGGCGATGCCCGCCAGACGGCGCTCATCAACGGCCATCCGGATCTCGCGGGCAAAGCCGCTCGCGAGGGAACGATGACGGCCGATTCCAAGCGCGAGCAGTCGAGCGCCGGGCTCGATCGACTCTCCGAGGACGAATTCGCCGCGTTCCACCGGCTCAACAATGCCTATCGCGAAAAGTTCGCCATGCCGTTCATCGTCTGCGTGCGCCGGCATGGCAAGGAATTGATCCTGCGCCAGTTCGAGCAACGCCTCGGCAACGACGGCGCAACCGAACGCGACGCAGCGCTGACCGAGATTTTCCGCATTGTCGCGCTGCGACTCGATCAGCGTATTACGGCGCCGGATCGTCTACGCGTTCATGGCCATCTCTCGACCCATGTGCTCGACACTCACGGCGGCCGCCCAGCGTCGGGCGTTACCATCGAGCTTTTCGAAGTCACTTCGTCCGGCGAGCCGCATCTCCTCTCGCGCACGATCACCAATGCCGATGGCCGCACCGACCGCCCGCTCATCACGGAGCAGCCCATTCCGATCGCCCAATATGAATTGCGGTACGGCATCGGCGCGTATTTTGCGCGGCGGGCGGCGCTGGTCACCGATCCGCCGTTTCTCGGCGTCGTTCCGATCCGCTTCGCGGTGGCCGAGCCCGAGGCGCATTATCATGTGCCGATCATCGTCACGCCGTGGAGTTACTCCACCTATCGGGGCAGTTGATGGGGCAGCCGGCACTCTGGATCAAGGATCCGCTGGCCATTCTTGGCGACGGCGCCGAGCGCGGCATCGTGCTGCGGGATGGCCGCATCGTCGAGTTGGTCGCCGCGGGGCGCAGTCCGACCGCGCAAAATGTCGTAATATACGAGGCCGGCGAACACGTGGTCCTGCCGGGCCTCATCAACACCCATCATCATTTCTATCAGACTCTCACCCGCGCCGTTCCGGCGGCGCTCGATCGTGAGCTGTTCCCCTGGCTGCAGACGCTCTATCCGATCTGGGCGCGTCTGACGCCGGAGGCGCTCGATCTCGGCATGACGCTGGCGATGGCCGAACTTTTGCTGTCCGGCTGCACCACGACGACGGACCACCATTATGTGTTTCCCGTCGGGCTCGAGGACGCCATCGACGTCGAGGTCGCCGCAGCGAAACGGCTCGGCTTGCGTGTTTTGTTGACGCGCGGGTCGATGAATCTTTCGCAGCGCGACGGCGGCTTGCCGCCGGACAGCGTAGTGCAGAACGAGGATGCTATCCTGGCCGACAGCGAGCGCGTGGTGGCGCGCTATCACGAGGCCGGTCCGGGCGCCATGGTGCAGATCGCGCTGGCGCCCTGCTCGCCATTTTCGGTCACCACCTCGCTGATGCGCTCGACGGCGCAACTGGCCGGCCGGCTGAACGTGCGCCTGCACACCCATCTTGCCGAAACCGAGGACGAGAACCGCTACTGCCAAGAGGTCTATCAGTGCCGCCCGCTCGACTACCTGGAGAGTTGCGGCTGGCTCAACGATCGGGTCTGGCTCGCTCACGGCATTCATTTCGACGCCGCCGAGATGACGCGGCTGGCGCGTGCCGGGACGACGATTTCCCATTGTCCCTGCAGCAACCAGACGCTGGCGTCCGGCACCTGTCCGGTCTGCGCCATGGAGCAGGCCGGTGTGCGGATCGGCATCGGCGTTGACGGTTCCGCTTCCAACGACGCATCCAACCTGATGCAGGAGGTGCGCGCCGCGTTCCTGCTGCAACGCAGCCGCTACGGCGTCAAAGCGGTCAGTCACCTCGACGCTTTGCGCTGGGCGACCAAAGGCTCGGCGGCTTGCGTCGGGCGGACCGACATCGGCGAGATCGCCGTCGGGAGGATGGCCGACCTCGCGCTGTTCAAGCTCGACGAACTGCGTTTCTCCGGCAGCGGCGATCCGCTTGCCGCCCTTGTGCTGTGCGGCGCGCACCGCGCCGATCGCGTCATGGTGGGAGGACGCTGGATCGTCAAAGACGGCGAAATCCCCAATCTCGATGTCGGCGCCCTGATGAAGCGCCATTCCACGGCGGCCCGCGCGCTGCAGTCCCCCTGCTGACTGATTTTTTGCTAAGTTGCCTCGACCGTATCATGGAGATCGATCATGCGGCGTCGCGTTGCGTTGGCCATTGCTGCGGCAATTGGGTTGCAAGCTTGTTATCTGAGCGCGCAAGCCGCAACCGGCAATTTCCCGTGCGACGCCTTCGCGAAAAATGCCGACGGCTCGTGGACCGTGCTCAAAACGACGTATCTCGAAGGCCCGGACGTCAAAGTGCAGGAAGACGCCACTTTCGCGCCCGGCCGCGTCATCCGCGGCTATGACATCGCCGACTTGCTCGCCAAAGCATGTCCGAACGCGGTGGTGGCGCCGCCGCCGGGAACGGAGCCGGCCGCGGCTCAAGGCGCGGCACCTAATGCAGCGCCGGGAGTAAGCACCGCGCCAGGCACGGCGCCAAGCGCGGCTGCGCCGCAACCGCAGTCGTTCCTGGCGCGATATGCGGATGCCAATGGCAACCTCGACGTCCGGCAACTGACCTGCGGTCACCTCGACGATACTTCCGCCGAGGAAGCCGAGCTGTTTCTCTCATGGTACAGCGGCTGGTATTCCGGCGTCGCCAAGAACCGCGGCATCAATCTGGCGCGGACCCGATACGCCATCCGCAACGTCGTCGCTTATTGCAAAGGCGACCGCAACAAAAGGCTCAGCGACGTCATGGAGCAGATGTTGAAGTGACGACAGGGTGAACGAACGAATACGTCGGCGGATTAACGTAACAAACTGATTGGATAACAAAACGAAGACCGCCCTGTTTTTAGGCCGGGCTATTTCTTGAGCATGACGTTCGCAGGCCCGATCAAGATTACGTCATGGCAGCCATTCGCCGAGGCGCGGGCCCTAGGATTTTCGCTGCATCGCAATAGCTAGCTCTGCAAGGCCGGGGCAAGGGAGCGCAAGCACAAGCGCGCTCCCGCAGCGAAAACATGGAGTGAAACTATGCGGACTAATCTCATTGCGGCGATCGTCGCGGCCGGGTGCGTGCTGGGCGTCCAAGCTTCGGCATTCGCTCAAGGCGCTGCCGCGTATCCGAATACCGCGCCGGTATTCACCGAGCCCACGCCTATCGCGCCCGAGGCTCGACCGGGGGCCTATGTGCGCGTACTGCCGGCACAGCCGTATTACGACCAATACAACGGTCAATACGGCGATCAATACAACGACTATTACGGCGACAATCACGGCCAGTATCGCCGGCAAAGCCGCTGAGTGCTCCGGCGTTATCGGCCGTCGGCAATAAAGATCAAATGATCAGACGCTGACCGGACCAAAATCCGGTCAGCGTTGTCTTGCTCTGTCGCCGCGCGGCGTTCGATCGACCGTGCAGAGGACGATCACTTCCCCGGAATCTTGTCGTCAATGCCTTTGACGTAAAAATTCATGCTCAGGATCTGGCCGGGGTCGAGGTGGTCGCCGCCCTTGCATTCCACCGTCTTGCCGTCCTGATCGGTGATCGGGCACTTGAACGGATGCAACGCGCCGGAGGTGATGGCGGCTTGCGTATCCGTCGCCATCTTCTTCACGTCGTCGGGCATGTTGGTATAGGGCGCCATCACGACCATTCCCGAATCAAGCCCGCCCCAGGTGTCTTCCGAGGTCCATTTGCCGTCGAGCACGGCCTGGGCGCGCTTGGTGTAATAGTCGCCCCAATAATCGGTGTCCGCGGTGAGCTGGGCTTTCGGCCCGAACTTGAACATGTTGGACGACTGGCCGAAGGCGTGGACGCCACGCTGCTCCGCAACCTGCATGGCGGCCGGCGAATCGGTGTGCTGCGTCAGCACGTCGACGCCCTGGTCGATGAGTGCCTTGGCGGCGTCGGCTTCCTTGCCCGGATCGAACCAGCTGTTCACCCAGATGATCTTCACCTTCATGTTCGGGTTGATCGACTGCGCGCCCAGCATCGTGGCGTTGATGTTGGAGATGACTTCCGGGATCGGAAACGAGACGATGTAGCCGATCACGCCGGTCTTCGAGATTTTGGCGGCGATCTGGCCCTGGATGTAGCGGCCTTCATAGAAGCGGGCCGCATAGGTGGCCATGTTCTTCGCGCGCTTAAATCCGGTGGCGTGTTCGAAGAACACGTTCGGATATTTGTTCGCCACTTTCAGCGTCGGGTCCATGAAGCCGAACGACGTGGTGAAGATGAGCTTGTGGCCGGTCCGCGCCAGTTGCTCGATCGAGCGTTCGGCGTCCGGGCCCTCGGGAACATTTTCCAGATACGTGGTCTCGACCTTGCCGGCGAGCGCCTTTTCCATGGCCTTGCGGCCGACGTCGTGTTGATAGCTCCAGCCGAGATCGCCGATCGGCCCCGTATAGATGTAACCGATTTTCAGCTTTTCGGCGGCATAGGACCCGCCGAAGGTCGCGGTCGCGATCGCCAGGACCGCGGCCAAGGCGATGATGTTCCATTTCTTCATGATTTTACTCCGGGTTGGAAAGACGGGCGTATTCCTTATTCGAAGCCCCCCACGTGCGAAGCGCCCGTCGCGCGTGTTCGAGAAGCGATCAGCGGTCCGGCACGAAGACCACGCCGAGAGATGCTGGCGCGGCAGACCCGGCAATGCCGCGCGTCCGTGAAATCAACACGAGAACGATGATCGTGGCAAGATAGGGCAACGACGACATCAACTGTGAAGGAATGCCGAGGCCGAGCGCCTGAGCGTGGAGCTGCAGGATGGAAACCGCGCCGAACAAGTAGGCGCCGGCCACCAAACGACCGGGGCGCCACGAGGCGAACACCACCAGCGCCAGCGCGATCCAGCCGCGCCCTGCGGTCATGCCGGGAATGAAGAACGGCGTATAGGCCAGCGGCAGAAAGGCGCCGGCGAGGCCGGCGCAGCCGCCGCCAAACAACACGGCGAGCGCGCGTATCTTCAGCACCGGATAGCCCAGCGCATGGGCCGACGTGTGGTTGTCGCCGACGGCGCGCAACACGAGGCCGGCGCGGCTGCGATAGAGAAACAGCCAAATGCCGATCACCAACGCGACGGACACATAGACGAAGGCGTCCTGGCCGAACAGGATGCGGCCGACCAACGGCAGATCGGTCAGGACCGGCAGGTGCAATTGGGGGGCGGTCGAGATCCGCTGGCCGACAAAGCCGGCGCCGATCAATCCCGACAGCCCGGTGCCGAGGATCGTGAGCGCAAGACCGCTCGCGACCTGGTTGACGGCGAGACCCAAGGTGAAAATGGCGAAGATTGCCGACATCGCCACGCCGGCAAGCACGCCGCAGAGCGCGCCGACGACAATCGAGTCCGAGACGTAGGTGCCGGCGAAGGCGCAAGCCGCGCCCATGATCATCATGCCCTCGAGGCCGAGGTTGAGCACGCCCGACCGCTCGGTCACGAGTTCGCCTGCCGCCGCCAGCAATAGCGGCGTCGAGGCGGCGATCACCGACAGCATGATGGCTTCAAACATCAGCATGCGCGGGCTTTCTCAACGTGCTGATGAAGCGGATGCGGTAAATGATCATGGAGTTGCAGGCCAGCACATAGAACAGCAGGATGCCCTGGAACACCTTGGTGAGATCGAGCGGCACTTTGATGGCGATTTCGGCGTTCTCGCCGCCGATGAACGTCAGCGCGAGAAACAGGCCTGCGACCAAGATGCCCACCGGATTAAGCCGGCCGAGGAAGGCGACGATGATGGCGGTAAAACCATAGCCCGGCGATATGTCGGGCTGCAGATGTCCGACCGGCCCCGCCACCTCGATGATGCCGGCAAGGCCTGCCAGCGCGCCGGACACCGCAAAGGTGAAGAGCGTCAGCTTGTCGGCGTTGAAGCCGGAAAAGCGCGCCGCTTTCGGCGCCGCGCCGACCAGTCGGATCTCGAACCCCATGATGGTGCGGCCAAGCAGCACGGTCGCCGCCATCACGACCAGCAAGGTGACGATCGCACCGGCGTGCAACCGGCCGCCCTCGATCAAAATCGGCACGGTGGCGACCGGATCGAAGTCGGCCGTGGTCGGGAAATTCATGCCATGCGGATCGCGCCACGGCCCGCGCACCAGATAATCCAGGCCGAAATTGGCGACATAGACCAGCATCAGGCTGGTGAGAATTTCGCTGGCGCCGAAACGCACCTTGCAGATCGCCGGAATGAGCGCGTAGAGCGCGCCGCCAAGCGCGCCCAACAGCAGCATCGCCGGCAGTACCCAGGCGCCCGCGTCGGTGCCGTTGGTGCGTACCGCGAGCCAGCTTCCGGCCACGGCGCCGACCAGGAATTGTCCCTCGGCGCCGATGTTCCAGATATTGGCGATGTAACACAGCGACAAACCGACGGCGATCATCACCAGCGGCGTCGCTTTGACCGCGATCTCGCCCAGCGAATAGGGATCTGTCAGCGGCTCGAGAAAATAAACGTCGAGGGCTTCGACCGGGTTCTTGCCGAGAATGGCAAACAGCACGCCCATGGTCGCCAAGGTGAGAGCGATCGCGATCAGCGGCGAGGCAATCGCGATCGTGGCGGAGCGTTCCGAGCGGCGCTCAAGCACCAACGGCATGGCTCGCCTCTTCGACGCTGGGCTCCTCGCCGGTCTTGGCGCCGCCCATGAGCAATCCGAGCTTTTCGCGGGTGACCTCGGCGGCGCTCAGCGGCGCCGACAGCCTGCCGTGGAACATCACCGCGGTACGGTCGGCAATTTCGAGCAGTTCATCGAGATCCTGACTCACCACCAGCACGGCCGCGCCGCGGCCGGCGAGATCGATCAAGGCCTGGCGAATGGTCGCCGCCGCGCCGGCGTCGACGCCCCAGGTCGGCTGGCTCACCACCAGTACGCCGGGCTCGCGCAAAATTTCGCGGCCGACGATGAATTTCTGCAAATTGCCGCCCGACAGGCTGACCGCTTCCGGGTCGCGCTTCGACTTGCGCACGTCGAATGTCGCGGTGGTGCGGTCGACGGTGGCAAGCGTCGCCGGCTTATCGACGAAACCGCGCTTGACCATGCCGCTCGCGGCATGACCGGTGAGGAGTGCGTTCTCGGACAATTTCATCCGCGGCGCGGTGCCATGGCCGAGCCGTTCCTCGGGGACGAAAGCCGCGCCCATGCGGCGGCGCTCGTTCACGCCGAGCGTGCCGGCCGCCAGGCCGTCGATGACGATCGCGCCTTCGCTGGGCGACAGGCGCTCACCGGACAGCGCGGCGAACAATTCGTCCTGGCCGTTGCCGGAGACCCCGGCGATGCCGACGATTTCTCCGCCCCGCACTTCGAGCGACACCTGTTCGAGATGCGTGCCATGAGGATCGTCGGCCGCGAGCGAAAGCTGATGGATGACGAGCCGCGGCACCGACGTGCCGCGACCGGACACGGCCTTCACCTCGCCGATGTTCCCGCCGACCATCATCCGGGCGAGCGACGCCGCGGTTTCTTGGCGGGGATTGCAGGTCGCGACCTTTTTGCCGCCGCGCAGGATGGTCGCGGTGTCGCAGAGGCGTTTGACCTCGTCGAGCTTGTGACTGATGTAAAGAATGGCTCGCCCCTCGCCCTTGAGCCGCTCGAGCACGACGAAGAGCTGATCGGCCTCCTGCGGGGTCAGTACGGAAGTCGGCTCATCGAGAATCAGGAGTTTTGGATTTTGCATGAGCGCGCGCACGATCTCGATGCGCTGGCGCTCCCCGACCGAAAGCCGCCAAACTTCCCGCTTCGGTTCGAGCGGCAAGCCGTATAGTCGCGCCGTTTCTTTCAGCCGTTCGGAGATCGATGCGAATGATTCGGTGGCAGCCAGACCGAGCGCGACGTTCTCCGCCACCGTGAGGTTCTCGAAGAGCGTAAAGTGCTGGAACACCATGCCGATGCCGAGCTCGCGCGCCTCGGACGGACCGCCGAGCACGATCTTGCGGTTCATCCAGCGCAGTTCGCCTTCGTTCGGTTGAATGAGTCCGTAAATCACCTTGACCAGCGTCGATTTGCCGGCGCCGTTCTCGCCGAGCAGCGCATGGATTTCGGCTGGAAACAGGTCGAGGTCGATGCCGTCATTGGCCAGGAAGGCGCCGTACCGCTTGGTGATGCTGATGGCTCGCAACAGCGGCTCAGTTCCAAGCGAAGTACCTTGTGGCGAAACGTCATGCATCGAGATTGTTGCGTGCAGTGCGGCCAGCTCCGACAGCCGGAATTGGCTATTTCAAGGGGACATCATCGGGCAAAACCGGCGCCAGCAAAAGGAGGCAAATAACGGCAATCTCTGCCCAAAGAGACGCCATGCCACGGCCGTCCCGGTCCGCGGTACGCCCTCCCATTGCGGAGGCGCTGGGCTTCATCTGCCGGATTTACTCCGACGATCCCGAATCAGCTCGCAAAAAAATCGGAGCTTTGAGGTAGCGCCTTCCCTGTTTCGAGCAGTGGAGAACGTGTCTCAATTTTGTCACAACGAGAAAGATTCAGTTTCTCGAACAGTCAGCCAGCCAAAAATTAGGCGCTCGCAATCGCCGCGCGGCAGGCCTGTTCGGCTCGCTTTGAAGCTGCTTTGCCGGCACGCAATCTTCAAATAAGGCCCATATTTCAGATATTTCTCAAGCGGAGAATTTTATTCCATTGCTGCCGGAGAGCCGCTCTGGCCGGTTTCTGCCGGCAACGCAACTGCGGGACCCTGCCCAAACAAAGTGCTTTGAGTGGAAACGGCGCTACGTAATCTGATCGTGAAGGTTAACGGTCTGAAAAACACTTGGATCGCTAGCCCCGGGGGTGTCGCAAAGTTCGGGACCACTATGAAGGCGCAGGGGGACGTTATGATCGAGAACCGTACAAAGTTGAATTTAAGGGCGCTCGCGCTAGCCGCGTTGTTCGCCGGATCTGCAGGCGGCTCCGCTTATGCCGCGGATATGCCGGTCAAGGCGGTGCCGCCGCCGAAACCGGTGCCGTTCTTCTTCGTGAACGACACTTCGGTGAGCGCCACGTGGTACTTCAACGCGACCGACCCGGGCGTTTCCGGCGGCAGCAACATTGTCCCTGGTGGCATTCCCGGGCAAAGGAACACGTTCTACCGGGCTCAGGGCAGCGTCGATCACTTCGACGTCTGGGAATACGGCACCAACCTGATACACCTCGAGCTCGACCAGTACGGCAAGAGAGACCCGATTTTGGGGGAACCCGGCGCCGTTGGCTCTCGTGAATTCTTCGGCTTCACGCGCAGCACGATTGGGTTCAACGAAATAACCCACAGCAAGGCGTTCGACACGTTCCTGACCAATGACGTCGGCTTCGAGGGTGGCTTCACCGCCGGCGTGCAGGACAACTATCTCTCCGAGCAAACGACCCAATACCTGGTTGGCGTCAATATCGACCTGAAAATCCCGAAGGTCCTTGGAACGATGCTCGTCGGCGTCTTGGCCCGCAAGGAATTCACGCATAACGAATTCAATGCTTGCGGACCGCCCGGCTTCGGCGATGCCCAGAGCCCTGCTGCCGGCTTTGGCGGTGGGACCTGCATCGGCGGCGGTGCGTTCAGCGGCGACCGCGACTTCAAATGGGATTGGAACCTCGAAATCTTCAACGCCGTGCCGCTGACCGGTCTCGGCCCGTGGGGAGACTCGCTGCGTATCATCAACATCTTAAACGTACGCGGCCCGAAGGGCACCGGCATCTCCACCGCGAACTGTCTGGCGCTCGGCTGCGCCACGACCCCTGGCGGCATTGGTCCCGGCGATGCCTTCGGCATCAACGAAACCAAGACCGAGGTCTTCGAGGACGTGCGCCTTACCCTCGATGCATCGAAAGTTTTCTGGACGAAGCCGGGAATCTGGGACGCCTATGTCGGCTACCGGTATTGGTACAACAAGTTCGGCACCAACCATAATGATTGGTTGTTCGCAGTGAACGCGCCCGGAACCTCGATCGAAAGCACGGCTTATGTGGGGACGACCTATCACTTCAAATAAACCCCGCTTCGATCGTCCTTAAACTACTGGCATGCCCGGCCTCGTTGCCGGGCATGTCTGTTTTTGGCGGTGGGGATCGTCGTGATCCGGCGGTTGCAGGAATTCGCCGACGACGCGCTTGAAGAAGCCACGCCCGATCTGGCATGGTGCGAATGCCGGAGCAATGCGAGGAGCCTGACATCGTGGAGCTAGTGCTCAGCGAATGGGTGAGTGCCATCCTCCGCTGGCTGCACGTCATCGCCGGCATAGCGTGGATCGGCAGCTCATTTTATTTCATTCATCTCGATCTCAGCCTGCGGCCGCGGCCCGGCCTGCCCGCCGGCGTCAAGGGCGACGAGTGGCAGGTCCACGGCGGCGGCTTCTATCACATGATGAAATACCTGGTCGCGCCGGCGCAGATGCCGGACAGCCTGACCTGGTTCAAGTGGGAAGCCTATACGACGTGGCTGTCGGGATTCTCGCTCCTGGTCCTGGTCTATTACCTCGGCGCGGATATTTTTCTGATCGACAAGTCGGTGCTCGATCTCACAGCGACGCAAGCCGCCAGCATCGCCTTTGTCAGCCTCGCCGTCTCATGGCTGGCTTACGAGGCGCTGTGCCGGTCGCCGCTGGGGCGGCACGAGGTGGCGATGGCGGTCGTCGGTTATGTCTATCTGGTCGCGCTGACCTACGGCTTCACTCACGTTTTCAGCGGGCTCGGCGCCTTCACGCAGATCGGCGCGCTCATCGGCACGATCATGGTGGCGAATGTATTCGTCATCATCATTCCATTTCAAAAGAAGACGGTCGAGGCGATGCTCGCGGGCAAGGAGCCCGACCCGGCCTGGGGCGCGATCGGCAAGCAACGCTCGGTACACAACAATTACCTGACGCTGCCCGTCGTGTTTCTGATGCTCAGCAATCATTACCCGCTGCTGTTTGCGACGCGGTACAACTGGCTGATCGTCGCCATCGTGCTTTTGATCGGGCCCGTCATCCGCCACTTCTACAATTCGCGTCACGAGGGCAAAGGCAGCCCGTGGTGGACCTGGGGCGTGGCTGCGGCCGGCATGGCGGCGATCGCGTGGCTCTCGGCTGCCGGTCCGGCGGCGGTGACGACCGGCGCGCTGCCTCCGACGCCGAAATTCAAGCAGGTCTCCAACATCATCATTTCCCGCTGCAGCATGTGCCACGCGGCCGAGCCGGTCTGGGACGGAATCCCGGCGGCGCCAAAAGGCGTGATGCTCGACAGCGACGCGCAAATTCGCCGGCATGCCCGGTTGATCGAGATCTTTGCCGTGCGCTCGCAGGCGATGCCGCCGGGCAATATCACCGAGATGACGCCGCAGGAGCGCCTGGTTCTGGCATCCTGGATCGCGGCCGGCGAGCCGGGGAAGTGAAGGCCGCGGCGCGCACGGCGGTCGACCGATTGGCGTCGATTTTGCATTCTCGTGCGCAGTGCAAGACTGCTTGAGCATGGCCAGCAGCGTTCGATGGACCTCAACACCATCACCGCAATCGTAAGGCCGCGCCGGCGCGCGGAATTGCCGGCTTGGCAAGCGGGCGATGCGTGGCTTGCCGGCGGGACATGGTTGTTTTCCGAACCGCAGCCGTCGCTCACGAGGTTCATCGACATCGTCGACTTCGGCTGGCCGGCTTTGCAAATCACCGAGCAAGGCTTGCAGATCGCCGCGACGTGCAAAATCGCGGAGCTGGACGGAGCAACATTTCCGTCCAGTTGGACCGCCATGCCGCTGTTCAATCAATGTTGCCGGTCGTTCCTGGCCTCATTCAAAATCTGGAATGCGGCGACGGTCGGCGGCAATCTGTGCATGGCGTTGCCGGCGGGACCGATGATCTCGCTGACTGCGGCATTGGACGGCATGTGCACGATTTGGACGCCGGCCGATAACGAACGGCGCGTTGCCGTCATCGATTTTGTATTGGCGCCGCAACGCAACGTACTCATGCCGGGCGAACTGCTTCGCTCCATCGCGTTGCCGTTGTCGGCGCTGCGCTGTCGCACGGCCTTTCGGCAAATCTCGCTCGCGCCGCTTGGCCGCTCGGCCGCATTGCTGATTGGGACACTGTCTCCTGACGACAGTGCGTTCACTCTCACCGTCACGGCGTCCACGCCGCGTCCGATCCGGCTGTCGTTTCCAAGCCTGCCGACGGGTGACGCATTGCGCGAGCGGCTCGAAACCGAGATCCAGCATTACTACGACGACGTTCACGGCGCGCCGGCATGGCGTCGGCACATGACACTGCAATTTGCCGAAGAAATTCGCCAAGAGCTTGCCGGGGAAGGGCTTGAATGACTCTTTCGGTAAACGAAAAGAGCCACGCCGCCGTGCCCCGTCCCGGACAGTGCCTGCGGACATTTCTGCGCGAGCTCGGATGGTTCGGCGTGAAGAAGGGATGCGACGCGGGCGATTGCGGCGCCTGCACGGTGCTGGTCGACGGCGAGCCGGTGCACAGCTGCATTTTCCCCGCCTATCGCACCGAAAACCGTGCAGTCACGACGATCGAAGGCCTGGCGACGAACGGCGAGTTGCATGCAATGCAAAAGGCGTTTCTGCAGGCGCAGGGATTTCAGTGCGGCTTCTGTACGCCGGGCATGATCATGACGGCGGCAAGCCTGAACCAGTCGCAGCGTCAGGATCTCGCCTGGGCCTTGAAAGGCAATATTTGCCGCTGCACCGGCTATGGCGCGATCGAGGATGCCATTCGCGGCGTACGCCAGGTCGAGGAGGCCGACGCCGGGGACGCTTGCGGCCGCAGCGTAGCGGCGCCCGCCGGTCCGGCCGTTGTCAGCGGCAGTGCCAAATATACGCTCGATGTCGCGCCGCCCGGTCTCCTGCACCTCAAGCTTTTGCGCTCGCCGCACGCCCATGCGCGCATCACATCGATCCGCAAGGGCGCCGCCTTGTCGGTGCCGGGCGTGCGCGCCGTTCTGACCTGGGAAGATGCGCCGCGGAAACTGTATTCGAGCGCGCGGCACGAGGATGAAAGCGGCGATCCCGATGACACCGCCGTGCTGGATAATGTCGTCCGCTTCATCGGACAACGCGTGGCGGCGGTGATTGCCGAAAGCGAGGCCGCCGCCGAAGCCGGTTGCCGCAAGCTCGAGGTCGATTACGAATTGCTTGCGGCGGTGTTCGATCCGGAAGCCGCGATGCACCCTGGCGCGCCGATCCTCCACGACAAGGGACCGGAGGCCCGCATCGACAACGCAAGGCGCAATATCGTGGCCGAGGTCCACAGCCATATCGGCAATGTCGAGGCTGGCTTTGCCGAAGCCGACGTCGTGCACGAGGCCACCTATGTCACGCCGCGCGTCCAGCATGCGCATCTCGAAACGCACTGCGCGATCGGCTGGTTCGACGAATCGCGTCGGCTCAATATTCGCTCGAGCACGCAGACGCCGTTTCTGACGCGGCGGGCGCTGTGCGGCATTTTCGGCCTCGATCCGGCAAACGTCCGCGTGTTCTGCGAGCGCATGGGCGGCGGTTTCGGCGCCAAGCAGGAAATGCTGGTCGAAGACGTCGTGGCGCTCGCCGTGATCAAGACCGGCGCGCCGGTCAAGCTCGAGTTCACCCGCGAGGAGCAATTCATCGGCTCAACGACGCGCCACCCGATGCGCGTGCGCATCAAGGCGGGCGCACGGCGCGACGGCCGCCTGACCGCGATGCAGATGCACATCGTCTCCAATACCGGCGCCTACGGCAATCACGGCCGGTTCGTTCTCTACCACGCCTGCGGCGAATCCTTCGCGGTCTACCGCTGCGACAACAAGAAGATCGATGCCGTCGTCGTCTACACCAACACCGTGCCGAGCGGCGCCTTTCGCGGCTACGGGCTGCCGCAGACGAACCTCGCGGTGGAATCGGCGATGGACGAATTGGCGCGGGGCGTCGGCATGGACCCGATCGCGTTCCGCGCGCGCAACGTGGTGCGTCCCGGCGATCCGATGATCTCGACCGGCAGCATGGAAGGCGCCGATGTTCGCTATGGCAGCTACGGCCTCGATCAGTGCCTCGCTTTGGTGAAAGAGGCGCTCAACCGCGACGGCCGCGATCCGCCGCCATCGCCGGATTGGCTTGTCGGACAGGGCATTGCTCTCGGCATGATCGATACGATCCCGCCGGGTGGACATTTTTCCGATACCAGCGCGGCGTTGCGCGAGGACGGCAGTTACGAGCTCACCGTGGGGACGGCCGAATTCGGCAACGGCACGAACACGGTGCATCGTCAGATCGCGGCCACCGTGCTCGGCGCCACCATGGACAGCATCCACGTCCGGCAGTCCGATACCGATCAGGGCGGTCACGACACCGGCGCCTTCGGCAGCACCGGAACGGTCGTTGCCGGCCTTGCCACGCAACGCGCGGCGCAAGCCTTGCGCGATGACATTTTGAGCTTTGCCGCTGAGCACGCCGGCGGCACAGCCGCGGAATGGGCCCTCGTTGCCGGCGCGGTGGTGGGTCCGGGACGGCGCGTAAACCTCCCTGCCCTGTTCGAGGCGGCGCGGGCAAAGGGACGCCAGCTCATGGCCATCGGAAAGTCGACGGGAACGCCGCGCTCGGTCGCGTTCAACGTCCAGGCGTTCCGCATCGCCGTCAACAAACGTAGCGGCGCGATAAGAATCCTCCGCAGCGTGCACGCGGCCGACGCCGGCCGCGTCATCAATCCGATGCAGTGCCGGGGCCAAGTCGAAGGCGGCGTCGCGCAATCGCTCGGCGCGGCACTCTACGAGGAAATGGTGCTCGACGATTGCGGGCGCGTGGTCAATCCGACATTGCGCAACTATCACCTGCCGCAGTTCGGCGACGTGCCGCGGACCGAAGTATTGTTTGCCGATACCTCGGATTCTGTCGGTCCGCTCGGCGCCAAATCGATGAGCGAGAGTCCCTACAATCCGGTCGCCGCCGCGCTCGGCAACGCGCTCGCCGACGCGACCGGAATTCGCTTTTGCACGATACCATTCAAGCCCGATCGTATTTTCCACGCGATCGTGAAAAAATTCGGCACGGCTTGATGACAGATCCTATGCAGCGGCCGGAGTGCTCCAATCGCCTGGACCACGCGAAATTCAGGACCATCGCCTACTTGTTCGACCCCGGAGTCGACGCGGCCTGCAGCTCGATTGATCCGATGCGCAGGTTGGCCTCGGGCTGGAACGAGCTAGCCGCCTCCTCACGCAGCGTCGAGAGAGTTGCCGGATTGTTGGACACGAGGCCGTTTGTCGCCTCGATCACCGTGGTCAGTCCGGAGCCGGTCGTATCGCTGCCAAGCGCACGCAGCTGATCGGTGACGTCGAAGGTTAGCGTCTTCGTCACTGGCATTGCCATGCCCTGGGCTTGGTGGTGATGGCTGAAATCGCTGAACCACGAAATCGTGCCGACGTACTGGCGGTCCGCCGGATTGGCCGTCTTCGCCAGGTAGACGTTGAACATCGTGCCCGGATGGCTGTCCGCGGTGATGTCGCGCAGGACGAGTTGGACCTTTGCCGCCGGGCCACGTACGGCAGCGAAAAGGCCTGCAAGCGGGGTCGTCGGCACGTTCAGGTTGACACTGGTCGTCGGGGTCCTGATGGCTATGCCTTCGGTGGCGTGAACCTTGGCCATTGTCGTCGCGGCCGGGGGAGTCACTGCCTGGGGAGTCACTGTCTGGGGCTGTGCCACGCGGTCTGAAGCGACCAGCGTGGGGCGCGCGCAGGAGCTGACGTTGTCATACACATAGCCAAGCGTTGTCGAGTCCAGAAAGTCCTTCACCGGGCGCGTCACCAAGGTGCCTGTCTCGTCGACAAAGCTGAACGTCTGGTCCTGCCATGTACCGGGCGGCGTCACATTGGACTGCTGCCAACAGGCCCAGAGCCGGTCGATGTTCGCATGGTGGACGTAGAAGACAGGGTCGTTTCCCGCCACCGGTACGTCGCCCATATGCGCTACCGGGCACGTGGGGCCTACGGTGCAGTGCACGTAGCCATGGATGTTGTCTTGGATGTCGTTCTCGTACGTATGATAGTCCGGCTCCTTCAGATCGTCATTCACATTCGTTGCATTCGGGTTGAGGGTAGCGCTGCCATTGTTGATACGGGGTTGGCGCTTCGGGTCGTACAATACTGAGGCAACGTCTTGGAATGCTGCGGGGATGGCCTCCTGCGTTGGATCGGTATAGTCCCAATAAGGCAGCCGCAACGTGTCGTCGTTTGCGGCCCAGCGCAGGACCCGCTCGAAGTAGTAAAGATACATGCGGTGCCAACCGAAGAAGTTCGCATCATCGCCATGTTCGCAGGTCGCCCAGATTTTCTGAGCGATGTCGTCAGGGGGCGTTTGATCGGTGATCGGCGGTCCGTCGCCCGTACTGCCATCATAATATTTCACGTCCCGCGCCAAGCCGTGGGAATTCAGATAGTCGATCTGTTGCTGAATGGTGCCGTCGGGGCTTTGGCTCCCGTAGTACCCGTGGATGTTCGCCCAGTAGTGCCAGCTTCTGCGGTAGTTCACCGGGTCTTGAACCGGATCAGTCGCATCAAGCGACTTCATCTTGGCCACGGCGGCCATCAGGCTGGCGAGGCGCCTGGCGCCGTCGGGACCGCTGATGAAGTCCTGCCAGCGCATGCGGACCTGCTGCGCGTCAGCGCTGCTCAGGGTCAGTATGAAGGCTGCAATTACGGCGACCAGAACTTGTACGGTTCGACGTGCGATCATGACAGAGGTTCCTTGTGGGCTGGGCCGTGTATTTTATTTATTACACAACCTCGTCGCTGTCCAATTTTTTACTTGCTGCACGCCGGGCTAGGCGGCACGAGTGAAGCGACGTGCGAGCCTTCGCGAAGGGAACTCCGGCGACACTGAAGTTAACCCGATGCGCTGCCGTTACAACCGGCGCGCCGGTTGCGTATGCTGACAAGAATTGACGGCGCCTTGACAAGCCTTAGCTCATATAGGTCGGATCATCCTTTGCAGCCGATCGATCACGAGACTTTCCTGCGCCGCGCCTTTGACGTCGCGCGACGCGCCCGCACGCACGGCAATCATCCGTTCGGCGCCATCCTGGTGAGCGCGGCGGGCGAAGTATTGATCGAGATGGAAAACGGATTTTTGCCGGACTGCGACATGACGGCGCACGCGGAGCGGCTGCTGGCCACGGCGGCATCAAAGCAATTTGGCAGCGACGTTCTTGCCGGCTGCACGCTGTACAGTTCGGCGGAACCTTGCGCCATGTGCGCCGGCGCGATCTACTGGGCGGGCATCGGCCGCGTCGTGTTCGGACTGAGCGAGCGCCGCCTGAAAACAATCACCGGCGATCACGCCGAGAACCCGACCTTGGACTTGCCGTGCCGCACGGTGTTTGCCGCAGGCCAGCGCCACGTCGAGGTCACAGGCCCCTTGCTTGAAGAAGAAGCCGCCGCGCTCCATGCTGGCATGTGGGACTTGGGCCCGCGTTCCTCTACAATCTAACCTGTCATGCGGACGATCAATTGCGCCCACCTGATCGAAGCGGCCGACCGGCCGGTTGCTTCGGGCCGCCAGATTCAAATCCAGGATGATCGGCTGCACGCAATTGCGGACACCGCCGCGGCGGATGCCGAGCCGGTGTTCGCTCTGCCGGCGCTGGTCAATGCCCATGATCATGGCCGGCCGGTACGGACCGGTTCGTTCGGCGCCGGCGGCAAGCCGCTCGAAACCTGGCTGCAATATCAGGCGTTGATTCCATCCGTCGATCCGTATCTTGCCGGCGTCGTCGCGCTGTCACGTTCGGCGCTGGGCGGCGTCGGCGTGGTCATGATGCACCTCACGCGCCCACAAGGACTGACCGATCTGCCGAGCGAAGCCGCGGCGCTGGCGCGTGCCGCGCGCGACGTCGGCGTGCGCGTCGGCTTCGCCGTGTCCATGCGCGACCGCAATCCGCTGGTCTATGGCGCTTCCGAGCCGATCCTGGCGGCGCTGCCTCCCGACGCACGCCAGGCGATCGAAAGCATCATGCGCGCCCCGTTGGCCGCGAAAGACTTCATCACGCTGGTGGACGAGGTCGCGGCGGCCGCAGCCGGCCCGCTGTTCGACGTCCAATTCGGCCCCAACGGCGTGCAATGGTGCAGCGACGCGCTGCTCGTCGCGATCGCGGAGGCGTCGCAGCGCAGCGACCGCAGAATCCATATGCACCTCCTGGAGACGCGGTATCAGCGGGCATGGGCCGACGCCACGCACCCGGCCGGCGTGGTCAAACACCTCGACACGCTTGGCCTGTTGTCGCCGCGCCTCACCCTCGCCCATTGCGTTTGGGCGCGCCAGGATGAGCTCGAACTGCTGGCCGAGCGCGGCGTCACCATCGCGGTGAACACCAGCTCCAACCTGCATCTGCGCTCCGGCATTGCGCCGATGGCTCAGATGGTCGCGGCAGGATGCCGCGTGGCGCTCGGTATCGACGGCAGCGCGCTTGACGACGACGACGATGCGTTGCGGGAGCTGCGGCTCGGCCATCTCCTGCACGTCGGCAAAGGTTTTGAGATCGCGGTGAGCCGCGAAGACATATTGCGCGCGGCCTTCGCCAACGGCCGCTTCTCGGTTACCAACTCACAGGACGGTGGCGCCATCCGCGCCGGCGACCCTGCGGACATTTTGCTGCTCGACTGGGCCGCGATCGACGCCGACAGATTGCGCGAGGATATCGATGCGCTGGACCTGGTGCTGACGCGCGCTACCGCCCGGCATATCCGCGAGTTGATCGTCGGCGGCCGCACAGTCGTCAAAGACGGCTCGGTGATCGGCGTCGATGCCGACGGCGCGCGTGTCGAAGTTTTGCGCCGCATGCGCCACGGCATGCGTGACAAGGCGACGCTCGCCGCGGCATTGCCTCAGCTCGAACGCGCGATCGCAAAGCATTTTGAGCCGAATCTTTCCTGCTTCTGAAAATAGAAGGCCTTCGCTTCACTCCTTGCGCAGCAGCCGCGCCGGAGGGCAGACGAAGGTACGCCGGCCATTTTTCATTCCGAACAGCGGGCGCACGATCTCGGCGACAGCGCCGGCGCGATCCGTGCAATCGAGCACGACGAGATCGGCCGGATTGCCGACGGCGATGCCGTAGTTCCGCAGATTCATGAGCTTTGCCGGCAAGGTCGTCACCATGTCGAGACATGATGCCAATTCCGCCGGTCGGCCGATCTGGGCGACGTTGGCATACAGGTTTGCCATCCGAATCAATGAGCAATCGCCGAACGGCGTGAACGGATTGAGCACGTTGTTGCTCGCGATCGAGCAAACGACACCGTGGTCGAGCAGCCGGTGCGCCGCGGTCACGCCGCGCGGAACGTCGTGATCGTGATTGCGCCCCATGAGAAAAAGATCGGTCGCCGGCAGCACGGTCACCGCCACGCCGGCATCGGCGAGGCGTTTGGCAATTGCGGCGAACCGCTCGGGCCCGAGCGCCGACAATTTGGTGACGTGACCGACCGTCACGCGGCCGCCCCAACCCGCGGCTTGCGTGCACCGACAGACCTCTTCGAGATCCATCCGCGACGGATCGATATCGAAATCGAGATGAAAATCGATATCGCGGTCGAACTGCCGCGCTATTGCGAAGATACGCGCGATCTGGCCGTGCGAATCGCTGTCGGTGTAGGGACAGCCGCCGATGAGGTCGGCGTCCTGCTCGCACGCCGCGACGAGAAGCTCCTCGGTGCCTGGATCGTTGAGCAAGCCTTCCTGCGGAAAAACACAGATTTCGATATCGACCGCCCAGGCGTAGTCCTTCTTGAGCCGCCGGATGGCGTTGAACCCTTTGAGCCTTATGCGCGGGTCGACCTCGACATGGGTGCGCATACGCATGGTGCCTTGCAGGATGGCCCGCTCCAGCGTGCGGCGGGCGCGCTGATAAATGTCGTCTTCGCTGAACGCGCGCTTGGCCGCGGCCACTTCGGCAATCGCCTCCGCAAGCGTTCCCTCCCGCGATTGGCAGCGGTCGAGGATGCAGGACTTGTCGAGGTGGATATGCGTTTCGACGAAGCCGGCGACGACCAATTTGCCGTCGATATCTTCCGCAGGCGCATCGGCGGCAAAGTCGCGGCCGATATCGACGATACGTCCGCCGGCGATGGCGATATCGACAGTCGCCGCCTCGCTGGCTGCGATGCGGGCATTGCACAGGATCAAGTCGAGAGCCATGCTCCGAACCTTCGCCAACTCTGTATTTGGGAGTACCGGTTTCGCGGCGCGATCTTAGCTTGCGCCGTAGGTGGCGACGAGTCGCTGCTTGAGATAATCCGCCGCGAGGATGGCGGCATATTTCGGCTCCCGCCCGGGCGCGGCGCAGCCCGGCAGACATTCGATCACCGCGTCCGGATTGGGATCAAAAAAGAACGCGATGGAATAGCGATCGCGGCCGGGTGGACTGGTGACGCGATGCGGCGTCGAGACATAGGTGTCGTTGCTCCACCGCATCAGGCAGTCGCCGATGTTGCAGATGAAGGCGCCGGGAATTGGCGGCGCCTTGATCCATGTCCCGTCACGCCGCCGCACTTCAAGGCCGCCGACATCGTCGGTGAGCAAGATCGTCAGGCTGCCGTAATCGGTATGTTCACCCGCGCCTGGATGATTGTGCTCGCCGGCTTCGCGGGCCGGGTAGTGCAAGAGCCGCAGCGTCGCCATCGGGCGATCGAATTTGTCGGCGAAAAAGTCGCGCGACAGCGCCAGGTCCGTGGCGATCGCCAGATGCAGATCGAGCCCGAGCCGCCACAGCGCATCGAAATAGCCGATGGCGGTGTCGCGAAAGCCATCAATACGCGGCCACAGATTGACGCCGCGAAATGGCTTGCCGGCGATCACCTCGGGATCGGATGCCGGCAGATCGAGGCCGATGTTGAACGCCTCCTTGAGGTCGGCTTGGACGCGATTGAGGCTTTCGGTGGCGATGCCGACATAGCCACGATTGTGCGGCGATCGCGTGATCGCGAACTCATCCTTCACGGCGCGGGGCGCCGCAAAGAATGCCGCCGCGCAAGTGAACATGTCCGACAAAAGGGCTACCGGCACGCCATGGTTGCGAACGTAAAAGAAGCCGACCTCGCGGCAGGCGCGGCCAAGTTCGGCAGCGACCCGACGCACCGCCGCCGGGTCACCGGAACCGAGGCCGTCGAGATCGATAACATCCAACATTGACGCCGCTCCGCGCCGATCGCGCGATGCAAAGTCCAGGCCGCCCGACCATCGATGGCATGATGCTTGCTAAAAACTGACCATGCACCAAGCGTCAAAAACAGCGGAGGACATTCCATGGCGCCTTTAACACTCGATCGCCGTACTTTTCTGAAAACGACTGCCGCGTCGATGGTCGCCGCCGGATCGGGGGCTCGGATCGCCCGCGCCGCAGGCATCACGCTGGGCATCGTTTATGTCGGCCCCCGCGACGATTTCGGGTGGAATCAGGCCCATGCGGTCGCCGCAAAGGCCCTAAAATCCCTTCCGGGCATCACCGTGGTCGAGGAGGAAAACGTTCCGGAGACCGACGCCTGCTCCAAAGCCATGGAGTCCATGGTCAATCTGGACGGTGCCAATATCATCCTGGGCACGTCGTTCGGCTACTTTGATCCCTTTATGATCGACCTGTCCAAAAAATATGCAAAGGTCCAATTCCGCCATGCGGCGCCATTATGGACGCCGGCGCTTCCCATGAATTTGGGCAGCTATTTCGGCTACCTCAACCAAGCCCATTACGTCGACGGCGTCGCGGCCGGTCTGTCCACCAAATCCAACAAGCTCGGGTTTGTGGCGGCAAAACCCATCGCCTCGGTGCTCAGCAACATCAATTCGTTCATGCTGGGCGCCAAGTCGACCAACCCGAACTCGACGGTGCAGGTCATCTTTACCGGCGACTGGTCGCTGCCGGTGCGTGAGGCTGAGGCGACAAACGCCCTGGTCGATGCCGGCAACGACGTCATCACCTGTCACGTCGACAGTCCGAAGGTCGTCATCGAGACCGCCGAGAAGCGAGGCGTCAAGACCTGCGGCCACAACGCGTCGCAGGCGCCGCTGGCGCCGAAGGGATTCATCACCGGCGCCGAATACAAATGGGTGACCATCTACAAGGGTTACGCCGATGACCTCACGGCCGGCAAATCGCTGCCCAACATGGTGAGCGGCGGTTACGAGTCCGACATGGTGCAAAATACTCCGTTCGGAGCCGGTGCCGACGACGCAGCGCGCAAGGCGGCGACGGCGGCGATCGCCGAGCTGAAGAACAAGAAACCGATCTATGTCGGCCCGCTCAAAGACAACAAAGGCAACGTTGTCATCAGCAAGACCTACGACAATCTTGATCCGTTCCTGGACAAGATGGACTACCTGCTCCAAGGCGTCCAAGGCTCGATCACGTGATCGCTATCGGCTGATCGCCGGGCCGTGCGGCGGAAACGATCGTCTCCGCACGGCCGGATGGCCTTGGCCGCAACGATGGGATATCCGGGAGTCCTTGAACGCGCATGACTGACATTGCAGAGCCGCTGCCTACGGTGGCAATCCCGTCCAGCCAGCTTGGCGATCTTTCCGTCCGCATTCGTCGCGGCGCCGAATACGTCGTCATTCCGCTGTTGGCGCTCGGCATCACCGCGTTCCTGTTCTCGCTGTTCCTGCTTGCACTCGGCAAATCGCCGATCCAGTTCTTCGAGCTCGTCGAGCGCGGCGGCTTCGGCACGGCGTTTTCCCTGCAGAATACCTTGCAGCGCTCGTCGCCGCTGATCCTGACCGCGTTGTGCGTCGCGCTGCCGGCGCGCATCGGCCTGGTGATCATCGGTGGCGAAGGTGCGCTCGTGCTCGGCGGCTTCGCGTCCGCGGTCGTTGCCATACCGCTGGTGCTGGGCAAAGTGTCGCCGCTGTTGACGCTTTGCTTCATGGCCTCGACCGGCATGCTGGTCGGCGCGTTCTGGATCGGCATCGTCGGCTATCTGCGCTATGCGCGCGGCGTCAACGAAACCATCTCGTCGCTGCTGATGACCTATATCGGCATCGCCATCATGAATTTCTTCGTCGAGGGGTCGCTGCGCGATCTGACCAACCCCAACAAGCCGTCGACGATGCCGATCGGCGATGCCTATATGGTCGGACATATTCCGGGAACCGACGTGCATTGGGGACTGATTGCCGGCATCGTACTGTCGGTTCTGCTGTACATCCTGTTGTCGCGGACCACGTTCGGATTTGCCGTGCGGGTCGCCGGCGGCAATCCCCGCGCCGCGCTGGCGCAAGGTCTTCCGGTCGGCAAGCTCATCATCATCTGCTGTGCCATCGCCGGCGCCTGCGCCGGTCTTGCCGGCTTCTTCGAGGTCGCGGCGATCCAGGGTCGCGCCAATGCGTCGCTGGCCGCCGGTTACGGCTATACCGGAATTCTGGTGTCGTTCCTCGCACGCCACAATCCGCTGGCGATCGTTCCGGTCGCCATCCTGTTCGGCGGCATCGTCGCTTCCGGCGGCCTCATCGAGCGCCGCATGGACCTGCCCGACGCAACGGTCCTGCTGCTGCAGGGTCTGACCTTCGTGGTGCTGCTGACGTCGGAAACCCTGTATGGCCGCTTCAAGATATTCCAGGTGCGCGAAGCGGCCGACCGCACATGAGCCAAAGCGCCGCCATCATCGTGGTTCTCGCACTCATCGGCGGGGCGTTGCGCGTCTCGACGCCTTTCATGTTTGTCGCCCTTGGCGAGTGCCTCACCGAGAAGTCGGGCCGCGTCAATCTTGGCCTCGAGGGCACGCTGGTTCTCGGCGCCATGTCGGGCTATGCGATCTCGTACCATTCCGGATCGCCGTGGCTCGGCGTTCTCGGCGCCGGCTGCGCCGGCTCGGTGCTGGGCGCGATGCACGGCTATATCTGCAAGCTGCCGCGTGTGAACGACATTGCGGTCGGCATTGCGATGATGCTGTTCGGCACCGGCGTCGCGTTCTTCTTCGGCAAGCCCTACATCCAGCCCTCGGCGCCGCGGCTCGGCTCGTTTTCGCTCGGCGCCTGGACCGGCAACCAGCAGATCGCGACCGCGCTGCAGATCAATTCGCTGCTGATCGTCGGCATCGTCGTCGCGCTGGTGATGGCCTGGGCCTTTGCCAATACCAAGTGGGGCCTGATCGTGCGGATGACGGGCGACAGCGCCGCGTCGGCACGCGCGATGGGCGTGTCGGTCGATCTGGTGCGTTTCCTCTGTACCACCGCGGGCGGGTTTCTGGCCGGCATCGGCGGCGCGTTCCTGTCGCTCTACTATCCGGGCTCCTGGAATCAGGGATTGTCGTCGGGTCAGGGGCTGATGGCGGTGGCGCTGGTGATCTTCGCGCGCTGGAGCCCGATCCGTTGCGTGATCGCGGCACTCCTGTTCGGCGCCGCCGGCGCCATCGGGCCGGCGCTGCAGTCGGTGGGCATCACGCAAGGCTACTACTTCTTCAATGCCGCGCCCTACATCCTCACGCTGTTCATCATGATCGCGTCGGCCGGCTCCAAGCGCGCGGCGCGCGACGTGCCGGGCGAACTGAGCATCACCAAATAACGGCGGGCGGCCTGCCATGAGCGCTCTCGGCGGATCGGACAAGACTGCAAACGGCGCGGCGCCGGCTTGGCCGCATCGGACGGCGGAGTGAATCATGCCCACCGTTCCCGGCGATCCATATCCCTGGCCGTTCGACGGCGACATCACGCCAGCAAACACGACGCTGATCATCATCGACATGCAGACCGACTTCTGCGGCAAGGGCGGCTATGTCGACGCCATGGGCTACGATCTCTCGCTCACGCGGGCGCCGATCGAACCCATTCGCACGGTGCTCGACGCCATGCGCGCCAAGGGTTACGGCGTTATTCACACGCGCGAGGGCCATCGCCCCGATCTTGCCGACCTGCCGGAGAACAAGCGCTGGCGCTCGCAACGCATCGGCGCCGGCATCGGCGATCCGGGTCCGTGCGGCCGCATCCTGGTGCGCGGCGAGCCGGGTTGGGAAATCATCCCTGAGCTCAAACCGTCGCCGGGCGAGCCCATCATCGACAAACCCGGCAAAGGCTCGTTTTGCGCAACCGACCTCGAGCTGATGCTGCGCACCAAAGGCTTTCGCAACATCGTCCTGACCGGGATCACCACCGACGTCTGCGTCCATACCACCATGCGCGAGGCGAACGACCGCGGCTTCGAGTGCCTGTTGCTCGAGGATTGCTGCGCCGCCACCGATCACGGCAACCATCTCGCCGCGATCAAGATGATCAAGATGCAGGGCGGCGTCTTCGGCTCGGTCGCTGATTCAAAGAGCTTTGTGGAGAATCTGCCATGAGCGTCGCCGCGGTCACTCCGGCGGGCAACGGTACCGCGCCGTTGCGCGCTCCCTCGCTCGAAACGATCGGCATGACCAAGATTTTCGGCTCCCTGGTGGCGCTCGACGACGTCTCGATCAAAGTCGAGCCGGGGACGGTCCATGCGTTGCTCGGCGAGAACGGCGCCGGCAAGTCCACGCTGGTCAAATGCATCATGGGGTTTTACGCGGCGGATCGCGGCCAGGTCCTGCTCGACGGCATGGAAGCGCAGATCCGCAATCCCCGCGACGCCCGCGCGCTGGGCATCGGCATGGTGTATCAGCATTTTACCCTGGTGCCCTCGCTCACCGGCGCCGAAAACCTCGTCATCAGCCGCGCCGATGCGCCCGCCGTCATCGACTGGACAAAGGAGATGCGCGCGCTCGAAGCCTTTCTCGACCGCATGCCGTTTCGCGTCCCGCTCGACGTGCCGGTCTCGGCCATGGCGGCGGGCGAGAAGCAGAAACTGGAAATCCTGAAGCTTCTCTATCTCGATCAGCGGCTCTTGATCCTCGACGAGCCGACATCGGTGCTCACGCCCGGCGAGGCCGACGAGATGCTCGGGCTGTTGCGCGGCATGACCCAGCGCAAAGAGATCACCGTCATCATGATCACGCACAAGTTTCGCGAAGTGTTGAGCTTCTGCGACAGCGTGACGGTGCTGCGCCGCGGCCGCAAGGTCGGCGGCGGCCAGGTGGCCGACCTCACCACCGACGCCATGGCGCGGATGATGATCGGCGATACGCAAATCCGCGAAGGCGCCGTGCGCAGCGCCAAGCCCGCCGGCGGCACCGTGCTCGAGCTCGCCGCGCTTTACGCCGATGACGACGAGGGCATGCGGGCGCTCGATCAGGTCAATTTGAAGGTTCATTCCGGCGAGATCGTCGGCATCGCCGGTGTGTCCGGCAACGGCCAGTCGGAGCTGGTCGAGGTGCTGGCCGGCCAGCGGCCGCTCACCGATGGCCGCATCATCATCAAACAACACCCGTTCGAGCCGGACCGCGACAGTTTCTATCGCCTGAAGATTTTCGGGCTGCCCGAGGAGCCGCTCAAGAACGCCACGGTACCGCGCATGACGGTGGCCGAGAACATGGCGTTTCGCACCTTCGACCGGCCGCCGGCGGCAAAGCTCGGCTGGTGGCTTTCGCCGGGGCCGATGCGCGAAAAAGCCCGCGAGTTGATCGCGCGTTATCGCGTCAAGACACCATCGCCGGAGACGGCGATTTCCGATCTCTCCGGCGGCAACGTGCAACGCGCCGTGCTGGCGCGCGAACTGTCCGGCGACGTCGACGTGCTCATCGTCGCAAATCCGTGCTTTGGTCTCGATTTCGCGTCGGTTGCGGAAATCCGCGCCCAGATCATGGAACAGCGCAATCGCGGCGCCGCGGTGCTGCTGGTGTCGGAAGATCTTGACGAGATTTTGGAGCTTGCCGACCGGGTCGCCGTCATGTCCGGGGGCACGATCAACTATCAGGCCCCGGTCGGCGAGACGGATCGCTCCACCATCGGCAAGCACATGGCGGGGCATTGACCGCCGCGCTCGCTTAGCGATGAGCGGCTTCAAGGTCGTTATTTTCGATTGCGACGGCACGCTGTTCGATACGCGCCCGGCGATCGTTCATTGCATCCAACGCGCCTTCGCGGCCTGCGGCCGGCCGATCCCGACGCTGGAGGCCATTGCCGGTACCGTGAGGACCGGCCTGCCGCTGCAGGAAACTTTCTTCATCCTGGACAAAAATCTGAGCACCGAGCGCGCCGCGTTGAACGAAATCGTCGGGACCTACCGGAAGATTTATCTCGACGAGGGCGCGCCGCTGGCGAAGCCATTTGTCGGAGTGAGGGACGCGCTACAGGATATTCACGCACGCGGGACAAAATGCGTCGTCGTCAGCAACAAAGGTATCGCAGCGATTCGCCAATCGCTCGATCAAAGCCAACTCGGCTCCTTTGTCGATCTGGTGTTCGGCGATGAGCCGGGGCTGCCGAAGAAGCCGGACCCGGCCATTGTGGTGGATCACATCCTGCCGCGATATGCACCATTGCAATGCGAGCAAATCCTGGTCGTCGGCGACACCGAGATCGATATTTTACTGGCGAAAAGAGCCGGCATCGCCTGCTGCTGGGCGTCTTATGGCTACGGCGAGACGGAACGCTGCCGGCAGCTTGAGCCCGAGCATGAAATCTCGAGCATCGAAAAACTGCCGGCACTGGCCGCCCTATGACGCACCGGACGCAGGAGCGGCCGCATTGCCGGCCCCGCGCGCGGCCTCGCGCACGGGTGCCGGCATCAGGCTGACGTGGGCCGCGGCGATGCGCCAGCCGACTTCAGTGCGCACCCAGACATGGCTTTGCCGGCCCGTGACGACCGATCCCACCCGCTGGAACTCGGTGTTGGCGGTGGCAAAATCCCGCCCATAGCTGACGATCGTCGTGTTCTTCAGTTGGCGCGTCAGATTGACGGGCGGCCGCGTGCTGCGGAATGCCGCGATCGCTTCGTAGCCGTAAAGATTCTCGGCGATGCCGAAGCGCAGCGTGCTGGGATTATTCCAGAACATGGCGTCGAGCGCCGCGACGTCGTTGGCGACCAGCGCGCGTTCGTAGCGCTCGAAGGCTTCCGTCACCTCGGCGACCACTTCGGGAATGTTGATCTCGAGCATCCGCGTTCCACCACGGCTATTTGGCTTTGCCGATGACGCCTTCGACGTACCAGTCGAAGTTGCCCATCTGCTCACCGCCCCAGGCCTGGCCGGCCGGAATGCGGACAGCGCCGGTATTGTCGGTGACGGGACCGGTGAACGGATTGAAACCCTGGCCCACTCTGTCGGCCGCGGCGGTGACGAGGGTGCGCACGTCGGGCGGCACCGCCGCCCCGAACGGCGCGACCGCCATCATGCCTTGGCCAAGACCCTGCCGCACCATCGCCGGCTTGAATGTCCCGGCCATCACGCTCTTTGCGGTCTCGGTCATGAACGGGCCCCAGGTGAAGCCCAACCCGGTGATCCAGAATTTCGGCGCCAGTTGCGCGGCCTCGATCGACTGGAAGCCGATCGCATAGGCGTTGCGGCTTGCGGCGGCCTGGATGATGGTTGCCGGCGAATCGACATGCATGGTCACGATGTCGGCGCCCTGATCGACCAGCGCATTGGCGGCGGCGGCTTCCTTGGCCTTGTCCGACCAGCCGCCGGTGACGACCACGCGCGTCTGCGCGGCGGGATTGACCGAGCGCGCGCCCATCTCGAAAGCGTTGACGTTGCCGATGGCGTAGCCGATCGGCACACCGACAACAAAGCCGAGCGTGTTCGACTTTGTCATTTTGCCGGCCGCCACGCCCATCGGGTACCAGGCAGCTTGGGTCGCGCCAAAAAAATTGCCGAAATTCGGCGCCTGCATCCAGCCGCCGGCGTGCTCGAAATAAACGTCGGGATGTGCTTTGGCGAGATTGAAGGCAAATTGCTGATGGCCGAAGGAGGTGGCGAAAATGAGCTTCGCGCCCTGCTGGATCATGCCTTCCATGACGCGCTCGGACTCGGCGCTCTCCGGCACGTTCTCCGCCTCGATGAGTTTGAGCCCGGGAATGTTCCGCTTCATCTCTTCGAGGCCGTCCTTCATCGACCGGTTGTAGCCATAGTCGTTGACGCTGCCGACATAGATGGCCCCGACCGTGAGCGAAGGCTTGTCCTGCGCCGCGACCGGGCCCGCGGCAAACATGGCGAGAAAGCTTGCGCATGCCGCGGCGATTATGCTTCGTGTCATCGTTCTCTCCTCTGATGATGCGGCGGCCCGGCACCGACGCGAACGGATTTAATTCTCCCTATTCCACCCCGACAAAGGTTCGACCAAGCGCCGCAGGAGCAGCCGACTGGCGCCGCCATCCCCACAGCATGAGGACCAGGAGCGTCAGCAGATACGGCGTCATGTTCATGATGAACGGCGATACGTCGGCGCCCGCGGCCTGAAGCTGCAGCTGCAGGCCCTCGGCGCCGCCGAACAGCAACGCGCCGGCGATCGCCCAGAGCGGATTCCATTTGGCGAAAATGACGAGCGCGATGGCGATAAAGCCGCGGCCTGCGGTCATGCCCTCGGCCCAGGTGAGCGTGAGCGCGAGCGACATATGCGCGCCGGCAATGCCGCCGAGCAGGCCGGCGAATGTCAGCGCCTGGTACTGCACCAGTTCCGGCTTAAGTCCTGCGGCAAAGGCGGCGGCCGGACTCTCGCCGACGGTGCGCAGGCTGAGCCCCCATCGGGTGCGGAAGATCAGCCACCAGGTCAGCAGCGTAGTCGGCAGCGCAAGATAAACCAGACTGTCGTAGCTCAGCAGCCGCGCGCCTATGCCGCCCGGCGCCAGACCGGGAACGGCGAGCCGCGGCAGGCCGCCGATCAGCGCGCCGACGAACGGCCGGCCGATCAAAGCGCTCAAACCTATGCCGAAGAACATCAGGCTGAGACCGGCCGCCAGCTGATTGGCGCGGCGGCTGACCACCACATAGGCGAAGACGAGGTTGGCCGCCGCTCCGGCGATGGCGGCCGCCGCGATGCCGAGATAGGGCGAGCCGGTCAGCGCCGCCACGGCAAAACCGCTGGCCGCGCCGATCAGCATGATGCCCTCGAGGCCGAGATTGACGATGCCGGCGCGCTCGCCGACGATTTCACCCAACGTGGCATACAAGAGCGAGGTCCCCGACATGACCGCGCCCGCGACTATTCCGGCGATCAAAGCGGGATTCATCGCGCCGCGCTCCCGACGGGTTGGCGTCCCAGCACGATGAAGAGGATGACGGCGATAAGAATATTGACGACCGCGAACGGCACGCCCTGGGTGATTTGCAGAATGTCGCCGACCGAGCTGATCAGCGCGAACAAAAACGACATGATCACGATGCCGCTCGCGCTGGTGCCGGCGAGCCACGAAACTAAAAAGCCAATGAAGCCGTAGCCCGGCGACACTTCCGATACCAACCGGCCCTGAATGGCCGCGACTTCGGCCATGCCGGCGAGTCCGGCAACGCCGCCTGCGGTGAACATCACGATCAGGATGAAGCGAAATATCGGAATGCCGAGGCGCCGCGCCGCTTCCGGATTGCCGCCGAACGCCCGCATGTCGAGACCGAAGCGGGTCCGCGTCATGACGAGCGAATAGAGGATGAGCGCGGCCAAGGCGTAGACCAGGCCGAGATGCACCCGCGAATGAAAGAAAGTCGGCAGCCGCGCGGCTTCGACAAAAGCCGGAGATTGCGGATAGGAGGAGCTCTCCGGGCTGCGCCATGGCCCGAAGATGAAATAGCTCACGATCAGCGGCGCCACGTAGTTGAGCAAGAGCGTCGAGATGGTCTCGTTGACGAGCCGCAACGCCCGCAACAGGCCCGGTATGAGAGCCCACAACCCGCCGCCGACGAAGCCAAGCACCGTCAGCAGCGGCAGAAGAACGAAAGCCGGCTGATCTCTGAAGGCAAGCGCGCCGGCGGTCGTAAGCCACGCGCCCATATAGAGCTGACCCTCGGCGCCGACATTGATGAGCCCGATGCGGGCCGGCAACGCCGCCGCGACCGCGGTCAACAGCAGCGGGATCATGCGCACCAGCAACTCGGAGAAACCGTAGGCGTTGCCGAACACATAGAAGAGCGTATCGGCATAGGCCTTGAGCGGGTCCTTGCCGGCGGCGACAAGCAGCGTCGCGAACACGCCGAGCGCGATGGCGGCGACCAGCGCAAAAGTTTTGGCGCGCGCCGCGCAATTCCACAAGATGGCGCCGTCAGGCCGCATCGGAGCGCTCCGCTAGGCCGACCATGGGCGGCCCCACCGTTTCGGCGCGAAAATCCTCCGGCATGAAGGCTGCGGCAATGGCGCCGTGAAACAGCACCAGAAGCCGGTCGCTCACTTCGAAGAGCTCATCGAGATCCTCGGAAATCATCAGCACGGCTGAGCCGCGGTCGCGCGCGTCGCGTAACAGCGCCCGCACCGCAATCGTGCTGCGCGCATCGAGACCGCGCGTCGGATAGAGCGCGACGATCAATCTGGGCTGATGCGCCAGTTCGCGGGTCAGGACCAGGCGCTGCAGATTGCCGCCCGACAGCGTTGCCGCGCGCGCGGTAAAGTTCGGCCGCGGGAAACCCATGCGCGCAAAACTTTTCTGCATGTCGGCGTCAAGGCGCAGCCAATCGACACCGAAGCCTGCCGCGTATCGCCGCCCGCTGCCGAGCGCGAGATTTTCGCGCACCGTCAATCCGGGCACGCAGGCGAGCGCGAGCGGATCGTCCGGAATGGCGGCGACGCCCTTGTCCCGCGTCTTCGCGATAGACCATCGCGACGCATCCTCGCCCCATAACAGCTTCGTGCCGGCATGCGGCCGTTGCAGGCCGAGGATGAGATCGCCGAGCTCTCTTTGGCCGTTGCCTGAAACACCCGCAATACCGACGATTTCACCGGCCCGCACCGTCATGGAGACGTTGCGGAGCGGCGTTTCTCCATTGCCGCCGACGGTCGAAACATCGACCAATTCAACTGCGGTCGTACCCCGGTCATGGCGGCCCGTCGGGTCCAACAGCGGCGCCGGCTGGATCGGCGCATCGCCGAACATCAGCGCGAGCAGTTTCTCCTGCTCGGCCTCGCGCCGATCGACAATTCCCGCCACGCGGCCGTGACGCATCACGGCGATGCGGTCGGCGCAAGCCAGAACATCGCGCAGCTTGTGGGTGATCAAGACGATGCCCAGTCCTTCGCCGCGCAATTCCGCAAGCGTCTTGAACAGACCGTCACTCTCCTGCGGCGCCAACACCTTGGTGGGCTCGTCGAGGATGAGGACGCGGGCGCCGGCCAGAAGCTGCTTGAGGATTTCGACCTTCTGCTGGTCGCCGACCGCAAGCTGGCGCGCCGGCATGAGGGGATCGACGTCGAGGCGAAAACGCTCGGCATAATGGCGCATGCGTTCGAGAATCTTGGCGCGCGGCACGACGGCGGGCAGATTTTTCTGAAACAGCGCCACATTCTCGAACACGCTCAGCGCGGGAATCAGGGTGAAATTCTGAAACACCATGCCGATGCCGACGGCGCGGGCGTCACGGGGTGACGCAATCTCGACCTGCTTGCCGTCGACCAAAATCTCGCCGGCGTCCGGCGCGTAGTAGCCGTAGAGGATTTTGGCGAGCGTGCTTTTCCCGGCGCCATTCTCGCCGAGCAAGGCGAGCACCTCGCCGGCACCGACGCTGAAATGGTTGACGTCGTTGGCCAGCACGGCGCCGAACCGTTTGACGATACCGCGGGCTTCCAGGAGGGGCGGCGCGCCGGTCATGGGGTAGCCGGTCTCGGCCTATGGCCGCCGGGCATCCGCGCGTTTTGGCGGCATGTATTTTGCTTATTCATAGTAGGCGGGCCGCCGCCATGCCTGAGCGGCATGATGCGCCGACGCGGCTCCGCCAAAGCACCGCCGATAGGAGGCAAGTCATTGATCGTGCTCATCGAATACCGGAGCCTCGCGCCAGTGTTCTGCCGTGTTTGAAATCGCCGGCCCGGACTTCCGGCCCGTAACCTCGCATCGGTGCACCGCACAATGATGACGGAACGCGCGCCGCCAGGGAAATGACAAAGAAACATGCATGTCATAGCCGAACGGAATTTACGCACGGTCGACCTCAACCTCCTGGTCGTGTTCGACGCGCTGATGGCGGAGCGCAACGTCACCCGCGCCGCCGAGCGCAATGGGCTGAGCCAGCCGGCCGTGAGCAAGGCGCTCAACCGCCTGCGCGGCTTGTTCGACGACCCGCTGTTCGTGCGGCGCGACCGCGGCATGGAGCCGACCGCCCGCGCGCTCGAGCTTGCCGGACCTATCCACGGCGCGCTCGCCGATATTTCCCGGACCTTGACCCTGCCGGCGACGTTCGAGCCCGCAACCGTCAAGGCCACCGTCAAGATCGCCACCATCGACCTTTATCACACAAAACTCCTGCCATCGCTGGTCCGGCGGCTGCGCCGAGAAGCGCCCGCCGTCGATTTGCAGGTGCGCGCCAACGATTGCTCGCAGCTTCGCGAGCAGCTCGCCTCGGGCGAGATCGACATCGCCTTTGCGCCGCTCGGCCGCAGTGTCGAGCTGTGCGCCGAGCCGCTGTGGAACGACCGGCTGGTGATGCTGGTCGGCAAGGACAATCCGTTGTCGGAGCCGATGACGATCGAGGCCTATGCGGCGGCCGCGCATCTCGTCGAAGCCGGCCACGTGCAGGTGTCGCCCGAAGGCGTCGGCACCAGCGTCGTCGACGCCATCCTGGCGGCGCGCGGTTTGCGCCGGCACATCGCGCTGGTCTTGCCGAATTCGGCCGGCATCCCTTTCATTGTCGCCGCCACCGATCTGATCGCGACCTTGCCGAGCCGCATCGTCAAAGGTTTGCTGCCGATGACGAACGTGCGCATTTTGACTCCGCCGCTGCCCGAGGTCGAAGTGTCGCCGCATATGTTCTGGCACCGCCGCACCCATGCCGACCCGTTGCAGATCTGGCTGCGCGCCATGATCCGGGAGATCGCGGCCGACATGTAACGAGCGCGGCTGGGCCGCGCTCACAGGCTGCGCATCGCGCCCGCAACCTTGGCCATGAACGCCGCGCGCTGGGCTTCGGTCGCGACATTAAGGTGATAAAGCGCGTAATAGTCGGCGCGCGCTTTCCCGCCGGTGAACCAACGCACATAGCGTTTGACGATCTTGCGCGGTGGATCGCTCATCCACAGCGCCATATAACGCGGCCTGCCATAGGTGACGATGCCGACGATGCGCTTGATATTGTGCAACATCGGTTTGACATGCGCCGGATCGCTCAGATCGAACGCCACGCCGGGCATGATCATGCGGTCGAAAAATCCCTTGAGCATGGCCGGCAAGCCGAAGCACCAGGTTGGAAATTGCAGAATCAGCGCCTCGGCAGACGTGAGCCGGGCGATGTAGCTCTCGAGGCCGACTCGGTTGCGCGAGACGTCGTGATAGTGCCGGCGTCCCTCTTCCGACAGCACCGGATCGAATTTTTCCGCATAGAGATCGAGCAGATCGACCTGATGACCGGCGTCGGTCAGCGCGCGCAAAACCTCCTTGCGGATAGCGGCGTGAAAGCTTTCCGGCAAAGGGTGGCAATAGATGTAGAGGATGCGCATGCAGCGTCCGCCGCAACTAGCCGACGGTGACGTCGACCGGCTCGTTGCCGGCGAGCACAAGCTCGGCTTTCTGCCGGTCGAGATCGCCTTCGCAGGCGGCAGTGGCGCAAGGCGCAATGGTCGCGGTTGACACGGTGTTCCTCGTCAATGGCGTCACGACATGTCTTCAAGCAACGACCATGCCAGCCAAGCCATCCGGTAAGCACCTGAATGGTTCATGAAAATCGCCATAGCAGAGGCGTGATGCCGCAAATTGATGCTTTTCAAAAGCAATGACGCCGGTCCATTCTATGGCGAAATGACCGGCGGACCGGCCGTCAGGATGACCAAGACCCATGATGAAATTCAGCTTCGAAAACGCCAAGAGTGCGAAAGCCTTCCGCATCAGCCCGAGCGATACGAACTATTTCGCGTTGCTGTTTGACCGGGAAAAAGACGGCATCGACAACATTTTCGTCGTCGAGATTTTCACCAAAGGCGGCGCGACGCCGCCGAACGAGCACGCCGAGGCGCACGAATTCTTTTACGTGCTCGAAGGCGAAGGCAAAGCGCAATGTGATGGCAAGACCATGCCCATTCGGCGCGGCGACGCGCTTTTGCTGCGGCCCGGCAGCGAGCACGTGATCGAGAATACCGGTCCATGCAAGCTCTACACGCTGACGGTGATGACCCCGAACGAAGGCTTTGCCGAGCTGATCCGCAGCGGCGAGCCGGTCGAGCTCGACGAGGAGGATTTAAGGGTCCTGGGGGCTGTCTAATGAACGAGGAGCCAAAGCTGGTAGCGCTCGGTACCGCTCCCGGCAATCAGTGGCACGTCAGCGTCACTCACGCCAACCTCGGTCGCGTCCCAGCACAGCCGCGTCCGATCACTGTCAGCACCGACAACCGCATCGTGACCTTCGATCTCGCACGCACCGCGATCATCGTCGTCGACATGCAGAATGACTTTTGTCACCCCGACGGCTGGCTCGCCCATATCGGCGTCGACGTTGCGCCGGCACGGCGGCCGATCGCGCCGCTTGCCGATCTGCTGCCGCTCTTACGCCGCGCCGCCGTGCCGGTGATCTGGCTCAACTGGGGTAACCGTCCAGACCGGCTCAATCTCAGCCCGGCGCTGCTGCACGTCTATAATCCGACCGGCACCGGCATTGGCCTCGGCGACCCGCTGCCTAAAAGCGGCGCCCGCGTACTGGAACTCGGCAGCTGGGCTGCGGCAATCGTCGACGAACTCACTGTCGCGCCGAGCGACGTTCATGTCGCCAAATACCGGATGTCCGGCTTTCAAGACACGGTGCTCGACGGCATCCTGCGCAATCTCAACGTCACGACGCTGCTGTTCGCCGGCGTCAATGCCGATCAATGCGTGCTGTGCACGCTGCAAAGCGCCAATTTCCTCGGCTATGACTGTTTTCTAATCGAGGACTGCACGGCAACGACGTCGCCGGATTACTGCATGGCGGCGACGCTCTACAATGTCCGGCAATGTTTCGGCTTCGTCATCGACTCCAAAGCCATTTCTGCCAAGCTCACGCGGTGACTGGCACCGCGGGCATAGCGGCTTCCCAAAGCTCTGAATAATCCGGCGGAAGCGCCGAAATTTTCTCGCCCTCGCGGATCACGACGCGGTCGGTCTGCGGCCGGCAGACGATCTCGTTGATGCTGCGCGCGTTGAAGACGATGAGCCGCGCCGGCGCGCCGATCGCGAGCCGACCGTGTCCATCGAATGCGCCGATCAATGACGGCGTCGCGCCGACCAGCGCCGGCGCGGCGCTCAACGGGTGATCGAGATGCAGGATGCGGACTGCCTGGCGGAACGTGTCGACGACGTCGTGGTCGCCATAGGCATAAAAGCTGTCGCGGCAATTGTCGCCCGCCGCCGCCACGCGGATGCCGCGCCTAATCATTTCGTGGACCACGGTGACGCCGCGCCATCGCGGCGTGCGGCGCTCCTTGCGGTCCTGCAAATACATGTTGACCGTCGGCAAGGTCACCACCGCGATTTCGGCCTCCGCCAAAAGATCGAGCGTGCGATCGACATCGGCTTCCGGCTGCATCGCCAGGCTGCAACAGTGGCCGCACACGACACGGCCCTTGTAGCCATGCCGCATCGCCGCGCGAGCGACGAACGGCAACGTCGCGGCCGCCGGATCGTGGGTTTCGTCGACATGCAGATCGATATTCAGCCCGTGCCGCGAAGCGAGAGAAAACACGCGGTCCAGAAGCGCATCGATATTGTCGAGCGGCGCGCCGTGGTTGCCGATCGAGGCGCGCGTCACGCCGCCGAGCAGGCCGCCCGATTTCGCGACGATCGCAGCCACCCGGTCGCCGAACTCGTCGGCCAGCAAATCGATCGGGCACAAAGCGACCGCCTGGAGGTCCACCTTGCCCTTCCATTCCTCGCGCATCTGCCGCACCACACCCCAGCTGCGCTCGGCGGTCTCATGATAGGTGTCGATATGCGAGCGGATCGCCGAGACGCCGTGGGCGTAGGCGCAACGCAGGCCGAAATCCATGCGCCGGCGCAAATCCGGCTCCGTCCAGTTCGGCCGATCCGCCGCCGCAGCAAGGCGCGCATTGAGGAACGTGCCGTCGACGTTCGGACTGCGCTCGACCGTGTGGCCCTTGTCGAGATGGGCGTGAATGTCGACCAGCGTCGGCCAGACCTGGCGGCCGCCGACATCGACGCGCACAATCCCATCTTCTCGTCTTTCAACCGGCCGTTCGATACGGGCGAGCTTGCCGTCTTCAACCAACAAGTCCGCTTGCACCACGCCTTCCGGATCGACCGGCGTCGGCAAAGCCATGCCGTCCACCAAAAGGCCGGCAGGCACGCGCGCATTGGCAAGCCAGTAGCGGCGCGTGGTCGGCCAGACGATGTCAGCGAATTTGATCGGCATCGGCGGCATAGAGGCGGCTGAGGGAAAACGCGGTCATATCGCGCAACAGGGCGATGAAACCGTCGATCTGGTGCTCGGCGGTTTTTTTGCCTTTTTCGGCTGTGGCCTTGCCGGCATCGCCGACAGCGCCTTCGGCGTTGAGGTCTTGGGCGATCCAGCCGAAGGCGTGAGAGCCGGTGGGGCCGAGATGGGTGAACTCCTTCTCCATGGCGATGGCGGACGAGACGAAATTCTTCGCTTTGTCCATGCTGACGAGGTCGCGGCGAAACGACAGCATCAGCGAGGTCTCGATGTCGCCGGCGTGGATGCCGTGGCGCGCTTCCACTGCGTCATACATGCCGTTCGGCAGCCCGAACCAGCGCCAGTGCGTCGAGACGACCAGCATGCCGAGCTCGACCCGCAGCTCGCGCGCAACGGTCGCCAGCACCGATGCGTTGCCGCCGTGAGAATTCGCCAGAACCAATTTGCGCAAACCGGCGCGGTGCACTCCCCTGCCGGTCTCGACAAGCACGTGCTGCAGGGTTTCCGCCGACAGGCTCAGCGTGCCCGGCGACAACAGGTGTTCGTTCGACTTGCCGATGGCCTGAATCGGCAGCACCAAGACGCTCAATTCGGGCGGGAGGCGTTCCTGCAACAAACCGATCATGCCTTCGGCGATCGCGGTGTCGGTCATCACCGGCAGATGCGGGCCGTGCTGCTCGGTCGCGGCGACGGGCAAAATAGCGATAGTCGTTTCAGGGTCGAGCGCCCTGAAATCATCGCTCTTCAGCTCGGCCCAGAAATACGCCCGTCCCGGCACGCTCGCCTCCTTTGCTCGTTTCGACGCAAGCGCCGTGCCAATCAATGATTCCTGATCGGCTCCAGGTTCGGCATCGCCTTGCGCAGCTCTTCGACGACCAGGCTCGGAAACGTGTCGAGGCCGCCGCGGGCGCGGACCATCAGCTTGAGCGCAAGCGGATGATTGATGAGTTCGTCCAACGGCAAGTGGCGAATTTCCCCCGCTTCAACGTCCTCGGCGACGTCGACCGGATTGAGGAAGGTGATGGCCTGGCCGCTGCGCGCGATCCGCTTCATGAATTCGATCGAATTGGTCTCGATGGTCGGATGCAGCGGAATGTTGGCGTGGGTGAAGGCGAGATCGACGGCGGGACGGATCGTCATGGAGGAATCGGCAACCGCGAGCGGAAACTCGGCGCAATCCGCCAGACGCAGCGAACGGCGCTTGGTGAGCGGATGCTTCGGCGATACCACGGCGCCGATGGCAAGGTCGTGGCTTGCGACGATGCGCAAGCCCGGGCTGTTGGGCGGATTATAGGTCAGCGCCAGATCGGCTTCTCCGGTCAAAACCGCATTGGTCATCTGATCGAACGGCAGCACCCGAACGCGCAAATGCACGCGCGGATGCTGGTCGAGAATGCTGCTCAGGAAGCGCGGCAATGGACCGGCGGCGAGCCCATTCATGGTTGCGATGGTGACTTCACCGCGGGCCAGACCTTTGAGGGCTTCGATCTGCGCTTCGGCCCGCTGATGGCCCTTCAATGTATCGCGGACATGGGCGATCAAAACTTCGCCCGTTGCCGTCAATCGCAGGCGCCGCGGCATGCGTTCGAAGATCGGCGCGCCAAGCTCATTCTCCAGCGCGAGAATTTGCCGATTGATCGCCGACGACGCGATATTCAGCCGGACGGCGGCCTTGCGGATCGACCCCAGGCGGGACACTTCGTCGAGGTATCTGAGCAGTCGCGAATGCAACATGGCGCCCGTCCTTGACCGCGTTCGCCTCGTTGCCGCCGTGCGCCTCGATCTGCCGATAACTTGATCGGCCTGCACAAAGCTTCGGCACCGATGCCTCAAAGGCATCACTCAAAGCGAAATTTGATGCTTTTATTACCATTCAATTCACGCACAGTGCTGTCAAGAGCAGTGCTGGCCCGCATCGTGCATGGCTTGCAGCTGCCGTTGCCGAAAGCACCCACAGCAATGACAGGACACCCCATGTCGCGAATCCGCTCTGCCTGCGTGACTGCCGCTGCAGCTCTCTTGCTTGCGCTCGGCCCCGCGAAAGCCGCCGACAAGGTGACGTTTCTGACGAGCTGGTACGCGCAAGCCGAGCACGGCGGCTTTTATCAGGCCAAAGCCACCGGCCTTTACGATCAGGCCGGGCTCGATGTCACGATCAAGATGGGCGGGCCGCAGGTCAACGGCATGCAGCTTCTGCTCGGCGGCGAAGCCGACGTCATGATGGGCTATGACTTTCAGGTCCTCAACGGGATTGCGAAGGGCCTGCCGGTCATCACCATCGGCACGTCGTTCCAGAAAGATCTACAGGGGATGATGACCCACGACGACGTCAAGGATCTCGGCGATCTGAAAGGCAAGACCATTCTCATCGCCACGCCCAGTCGCACGTCGTGGTGGCCGTGGCTCAAGCACCAGTTCGGCTATACGGACGAGCAGACGCAGCCTTATACGTTCAACCTGCAGCCGTTCTTTGCCGACAACAATATCGCCCAGCAGTCTTACCCGTCGTCGGAGCCGTTTCAGGCGATCGAGAAAGGCGTGCCGGCGAAATTCTTCCTGTTCGCCGACTACGGCTATCCGCCCTACGGCACGACCATGGTGACGACGACCAAGTTCGTAGCCGAGCATCCCGACGTCGCGCGCCGCTTCGTCAAGGCATCGCTGGAAGGCTGGAAGAGCTACCTTAAGGGCGATCCCGCACCCGGCAACAAGCTCATTCAAGCCGACAATCCGAAGATGAGCGACGCGCAGATCGCCTTCGGCATCAAGCGCATGAACGAGCTGCAGATCGTCGACGGCGGCGACGCCAAGACCATGGGCATCGGCATCATGACCGAGCAGCGCTGGAAAGCCACCTACGATATGATGGTGAAGGAAGAATTGTTGCCCAAGGACACCGATTGGACGAAGGCCTACACGACGCAATTCGTGAAAGACCTCAAGATCTCGTGGCAATAAATTCCTTGGCCATAAGCTGCACGGCGAAATGATGCGGCCGGCGCCATGAGTTTATCGGCAAGCGGCAAAAGAATCGCCGACCTGTTGCCACCGCTCGTGGTCGGCATCCTGCTCCTGGCCGGATGGGAAGCGTGCTGCCGCATTTTCCAGATTCCCTCTTATCTGGTTCCGTCGCCGAGTCTCATCGCCAAGACCTTCGTCGCCGACGCACCGTCGCTGCTGCATGCGCTCTGGGTCACGCTGCGCGTCACGCTGATCGCGCTGGCGCTGTCGATTGGCATCGGCACGGCGATCGCGTTCCTGTTCGTGCAGAGCCCGATCATCGAGCGCAGCTTCTTTCCCTACGCCATCATCCTTCAGGTGACGCCGATCGTGGCAATCGCGCCGCTCATCATCATCCTGGTGAAGAACACCCAAGGCGCGCTGATCATCTGCGCCACCATCATCGCGATCTTTCCCATCATCTCGAACACCACCGTGGGCCTGCGCAGCATCGACGCCGGACACCAGGACCTGTTCGCCATCAACCGTGCGACACGCCTGCAAAATCTCATCTATCTCCGGATTCCCAGCGCGTTGCCGTACTTCTTTGCGGGCTTGCGGATTTCCACCGGCCTCGCTTTGATCGGCGCGGTGGTGGCGGAATTCGTCGCCGGCACCGGCGGCCGCAACACCGGGCTCGCCTATGAGATTTTGCAGGCCGGCTACCAGCTGGAAATTCCGCGCATGTTTGCGGCGCTGTTCCTGATCACGTTCGCCGGAATTGCGCTGTTCCTGATCACCGTCGGGCTTTCGAAGCTGGCGCTCGGGTCGTGGCACGACAGCGCCGTCGCAAGGGAAACTTGAGCAACAAGCCGTCAAAGCGAGAGTGGAGGATCACATGCTGACGACCAAACAGAAAGTTTTGCGCCGCTTCTGGTATGCGGTGATGCCGCTGGATGATCTCGCTGCCGGCCCAAAACCGTTCCGCCTGCTCGGCGAGGACATCGTGCTGTTTCTCGGCGCCGACGGCAAACCCGCAGCCTTGAAGGATCGCTGCTGCCACCGCACCTCCAAGCTGTCCAAAGGCTGGTGCAAGGACGGCCGGATCGTTTGCGGCTATCACGGCTGGACCTACGACCGCACCGGAAAGCTGGTCCATGTCCCGCAATTTCCGGTCCAGCAAGAGGTGCCGAATCTCTCGACGCCGGCCTACCATTGCGACGCCCGCTACGGCTACGCCTGGGTGGCACTCGACGAGCCGCTGGCGCCCATTCTCGACGCCGTCGAGGAAAACGATCCCCGTTTCCGGCGCATCCCGCAATTCTATGAAGTGTGGAACACGTGCGCGTTCCGCCTGATGGAGAACTCCTTCGACAACGCGCATTTTGCGTTCGTCCACAAGGGGACGTTCGGCCAGCTCAGCCAGCCGCTGCCCGAAAAGTACGAGATCAAGGAGACCGATTACGGTTTCGAGGCCGAAACCATCATCACGACCGCCAATCCGCCGGTGCAATACCGTATCTCCGGAACGACGGATCCGACCACCAAGCGCCACATGCGCAACAAGTGGTTCATGCCGTTCTGCCGCAAGCTCGATATCGAGTACCCGTCCGGGCTTCGCCACATCATCTTCAACTCGGCGACGCCGATCGACGACGACCATATCCAGGTCGTGCAGTGGCTCTATCGCAACGACACCGAGGCCGACTGCCCGGCCAAGGAGCTGATCGATTGGGATTTCCAGATCACGCGCGAGGACAAGGACATCATCGAATTGACCGATCCCGATGTGCCGATCGACATGTCGCGCCGGGTCGAGGCGCATATGGTGTCCGACCGCCCGGGCATGATCATGCGCCGCCGCTTGCTGCAACTGCTCGAGGACCATGGCGAGGCGGAGGTGTTCGCCCCGCGCAATGCGGGCGCGCCGGTCACGGCGATTGCCGCGGAGTAAGCGCGTGAACAACGCCATGCCACAGGCTGCCGCGGTCGCCGTTGCGGAGAAATCCGAGCGCTATCCGCTCGACGACTTCCTCGCCGACATTGCCGGCATCGCGGCGACGACCGAACCGATCGACCTCAAGCGCCGGTCGCGCGACTATTTCTGGTACAGCCCGATCCTGTACGAGATGCTCAAGGACAAGGTCGCCGACGTCGTCGTCACGCCCCGGGACGAGGCCGAGGTGGTGCGCGTTGCCGCGGCGTGCGCCAGGCATCGCATGCCGTTGACCGTTCGCGGCGGCGCCACCGGCAATTACGGCCAGTGCGTTCCGCTGCAAGGCGGCGTCGTGCTCGACATGGCCGCGCTCAACCGCATCGAATGGCAGAAACCGGGACTGGTCCGGGTCGAGGCCGGAGCCAAGCTCTACGACATCGACGCCGCGACCCGCCCGAACGGCTTCGAATTGCGCATGCATCCCTCGACCAAGCGTTCCGCGGTCATCGGCGGTTTTGTCGCCGGCGGCAGCGGCGGGGTCGGCAGCGTCACCTTCGGCGGCATGCGCGAGCCAGGCAACATCGTCGCGGCGCGGGTCGTGTCGCTCGAGCGCGAGCCGCGCGTCATCGAACTGCGCGGCGACGCGGCGCAGAAGATCAGCCGCGCCTATGGCACCACCGGCATCATTACCGTTCTCGAAATGCCGTTGGCGCCGGTGCAATCCTGGATCGACGTGATCGTTGCCTTCGACGATTTCGCCGACGCCGTCCGCTTCGGGCACACCATCGCCATGGCCGACGGTATCGTCAAAAAACTGCTGTCGCCCATTCAATGGCCGCTGCCGCAGCATTTTGCCGCGTTTCGATCATGTTGTCCGGACGGCAAGAGCGTGCTGATCGCCATGATCGGCGAAATGTCGCTGGAAAGCTTTGAGACGCTGCTCGCGGCGTCGAACGGCATGATCACCTACAAGGCCGCTCACGAGGACGTACTCGGCAAGGTGCCGCTCTACGAGCACACCTGGAATCACACCACGTTGCAGATGCTCAAGATCGACCGCGGCGTCACTTATCTGCAATGCCTTTATCCGCACGACCGCATTGCCGACGCGGTGGCGGAGCTTGACGCGAAATTCGGCGACGAAGTCCGTCAGCATCTCGAGTTCATCCGGCTGAACGGTTTCATGACCGCGAGCGGCATTCCGATCGTCCGCTATCGTTCGCCGGAACGGCTGTACGAGATCATTGCGGGCTTCGAAGCCTGCGGGGTGATGATCGCCAATCCGCACGTCGTGACCTTGGAGGACGGCAGCCGGTACAAACGCGTCGATGCCGACCAATTGGGCTTCAAGTACGAGGTGGACCCGATGGGCTTGCTCAATCCGGGCAAGATGCGAAGTTTCGTGCCGCGGGCGCATTGATGATGACGGCAGCAGTTCCGATCAAGGCCGTGGCAGAATCGACGCCGATCAAAACGGCGGTGTCTGGCGCGCAGCAGCGGCCGCTGCTGCGACTGTCCGATGTCGCAAAGACGTTCTCGACCGGCACCGTGGCACTCGCCGGCATCGGCCTGACGATCTTTCCGGGAGAATTCGTCAGCCTGCTCGGGCCATCGGGCTGCGGAAAATCGACGCTGCTCAAGCTGATTGCCGGCCTCGTCGCGCCGTCGTCGGGCACGATCGACTGGCCGCAATCGACCTACACTGCGGACGGCGACCCCGAACCGGCGCTCGGTTTCGTGTTCCAGGAGCCGACGCTGTTGCCGTGGCGGACGGCGGCCGACAACGTCCATTTGCCGTTGCTCCTGGCCGGCGTGAACCGGCAGGAGGCGCGCGAACGGGTCGGCGAAGCGCTGGCCCAGGTCGGGCTGTCGGCATTTGCCGATTCATATCCACGGCAGTTGTCGGGCGGCATGAAGATGCGCGTGTCGATCGCGCGCGCGCTGGTGACGCGGCCGAAGATCCTGCTGATGGACGAGCCGTTTGCCGCGCTCGATGAAATCACCCGGACAAAACTCAACGATGAGCTGCTGCAATTGTTTGCGCGTCAGGGATTGACCGTCATCTTCGTCACCCACAGCGTTTACGAGTTGGTCTATCTGTCGAGCCGCATCGTCGTGATGACCACCCGGCCCGGCCGTGTGACCGCCGAAATCCCGATCGAGATGGCTTACCCGCGCCTTGAAGAGTTTCGCACGTCGCAGGCTTACAATGAGCGCTGCCGGCTGGTATCGGCGGCGCTGCGCCGGGCGATGAATGCCGGCGATCTCACCTGATGAGCCTGCTCCGCCATCTGGTGCCGAAGCGGATTCGCGCGCCGTTTGCGCGCTATAGCCACGCCGTCGAAGTCCCGGCCGGGGCGCGGTGGCTCTTGTGTTCGGGGCAACTCGGCATTTCGGCGAGCGATGAAATTCCGGAAGCTGCCGAGGCCCAGGCCATTCTGTGCTTCGAAGCCATTGGCGCCTGCCTGGCCGAGGCCGGCATGTCGTTTGCGGATGTCGTTCGCATCAACGCCTACGTCACCGACCGCGCCCACATGGCTCCCTATATGGCGGTGCGCGACCGCTACGTGGCGCTGCCGCCGCCGGCCTCGACGCTGATGATCGTCTCGGGTTTTACCCGCCCGGAGTTCAAGGTCGAGGTCGAGGCGATCGCGGCCAAAGCAGGCAACACATGACGCGCCGTTTTCCGCGAGCGACGTCGCCGGAGCCGGCCATGGCGGCGCCACCGCAAATTTGTTAAACGTTCGGCCGGACCCGTCGGTGCAAGGAAGCTCATCGCCGATGACGAATTTTAGTTCCTTTGCCGAACTGCGCGCGATCTGTCTCGACCTGCCGAGCGGGCATCCGGCTGCCAGCGCGGCGGTTGCCCAGCGTGAAGCCACCCTGACCAAGCCGCCGCGCAGCCTCGGCCGCCTCGAAGATATCGTCGCCTGGCTCGCGCATTGGCAGGGCCACGCGCCGCCGCGGTTGGACCGCGTGGATATTCTGGTCTTTGCCGGCAATCACGGCGTGACAAAACTCGGCGTCTCGGCCTACCCGGCCGAAGTGACGGCGCAGATGGTGGCGAATTTTGCCGCTGGCGGCGCCGCGATCAATCAGCTGGCGCGCACGGCCGGCGCGCAACTACGCGTCATTCCGCTGGCGCTCGATACGCCGACTGCGGACTTCACCGAGCAGCCGGCGCTTTCGGAACAGGAATTCCTCGCCGCGCTCGCGGCCGGCTACGATGCCGTGTCGGCCGAATGCGATCTGATCTGTCTCGGCGAAATGGGCATCGGCAATACCACGGCGGCGGCGGCCATTGCGGCGGCGTTGTTCGGCGGCGGCGGGGCGCGCTGGGCGGGCCGCGGCACCGGCGTCGATGAGGCTGGACTTGAGCGCAAGCGCGCCGTCATCGATCGCGCCCTCGACCGTCACGCCGCATTGCTCCACGATCCGCTGGCGATCGCCGCGGCTTTTGGCGGCCGCGAGCTGGCGGCGATCCTCGGCGCCACATTGGCGGCGCGGCGGCAGCGCATTCCGGTCCTGCTCGACGGCTTCGTCTGCACCGCGGCGGCGGCGCCGCTCATGAAACTGCGGGCCGATACGCTCGCCCATACGCTCGCGGGCCATGTTTCGGCTGAAGCCGGGCACCGCATACTGCTCGACGAACTGGGGCTCGGGCCGCTTGTCGATCTCAACATGCGGCTCGGCGAAGCGTCGGGAGCCGCGGTGGCGCTGCTCGTCCTGCGCGCCGCGCTGGCGTGTCATACCGGAATGGCGACCTTCGCCGAGGCAGGCGTGTCCGACAAGCCCGACGACGCAACGGAGCCGAAAGCGGCAGGCTGAAGCGGCCGTCAGACGTCCACGCGAAATCCCACTTCGATGACCGCGTCGTCGGGAATCCTGAAAAAGTCGGGGGCTCGGCTTGCGATCCGATTGAGAAACGAGAAGATCGCGAAGGAAATCGGCGCCATCGCGGAATTGCTCGCGCGGCGGACGATCGTCTCGTGGGCCAGATAATAGTTCTTGTGTTCCACGTCGACGTCGAAGCCGAGCATTTTGCAGTTGATCAGGCTCAACGGGATATCCGGGGTCTGCATGAATCCGAGCTTGACCCGGATATGGTAGAAGCCGTGGCCCAAACGCGCTAACGCGTGTCGCTCGTGAAATGGCACACGCGGCCGGTGGTCAGCGACAAAGGTCAACAGCACCACGGTCGCGTGCAGGACGCGATTGTGCTCGATATGGCGCAGCAGCATCGGCGAGGCGCCGTGCTCGACTTTGGTGAGCCAGACTCCCAGTCCCGGCGCCCGGCCGATGACGGCGTTGTCGGCATAGGTAAGGAACTGATCGATCGGCATCGACATGTCGCGAAGACGCTGCCGCGCGGCAAACGTGCCTCGGCGCCACGACAACATCAGGACCGCAATCGCCGCGCCGACGATCAGCGGAAACCAGCCGCCCTGGACGATCTTGATCGAGTTGGAGGCAAGGAATGTCGCATCGATGGCGCCGAAGGCGGCAAGGATCGGAACCGCGATGGCGGGCGGCCAGCGCCACCGCGTCACCGCGACGCGATAGAGCAGGATGGTGGTGACCAGCATGGTTCCGGACACGGCGATGCCGTAGGCGGCCGCCAGGTTGTCGGACGTCTTGAACAGCGCGACCGTCAACAGCGTTCCGGTCATCAACAGCCAGTTGGCGGCGGGCACATAGATCTGGCCTTCCTCGTCGCTCGATGTCGCTACGATCCGCGCCCGCGGACACAATCCCATCAGCATCGCCTGCCGCGTCAGCGAGAAGACTCCGGAGATGAGCGATTGCGAGGCGATGATGGTGGCAAGCGCGGCCAGCACCACCATCGGGATCAAGAGCCCAGCCCGGCGCCAATCTGTAGAATGGATTGTCGGCCGCTGCCGGGTCGGTGAGGATCAGGGCGCCTTGGCCGAAATAGTTCAAGATCAGCGCTGGCAGAACCAGGCCGAACCACGCCCGGCGGATGGCCGCGGGACCGACATGGCCCATATCGGCGTAGAGCGCCTCGCCGCCGGTCAGAGCCAGGAATACCGCACCGATCACCGCAAACGCGATGACCGGGTTCGCGGCCAAAAAGCCCACGGCCGCGGCCGGATTGATCGCATTGATGATGGCCGGCGCCAGCCAAATGTTAGTCGCTCCGAGCACCCCTATGACGACGAACCAGAGCACCATCACCGGCCCGAACAGCCGGCCGATGCTTTCAGTACCCCTACGCTGGATCATGAACAATGCGATCAAGATCGCCATGGTCGCCGGCACAATGAATGTTTGAAAGGCCGGCGCGACCAGCTTGAGCCCTTCCATGGCTGAGAGCACCGAAATCGCCGGCGTTATGACGCCGTCGCCATAGAGCAAGGCGGCGCCCACCACGCCGAGCAGCACGAGGGCCGGAAGCTTGGCGCCATTGGCGACCTGGCCCGCCCCGACCAGCGACAGCAGCGCCAAAATGCCGCCCTCGCCTTCGTTGTCGGCGCGCAGCACGAAGGTGACGTATTTCAGCGACACCATCACCATCAGCGCCCAGAAGATCAACGACACGATGCCGAGAACGTCGGCCGCGGTCGGGACCGGATGGCCGATGCCGGTGAGAGCGACCTGGAACGCGTAAAGCGGGCTTGTGCCGATGTCGCCGTAGACGACGCCGAGCGCGGTCAGCGCCAGAAACCAGGGATTGCCGTGAGCATGGAGATCGCGGCCTGGACTGGCGCGAGCCGCCGATTTTTTATCGGCGCTGGAATCTGCAGCCATCGGCCCGGCGGCGCTGACGGGAGCGATCGAGGACACATCCATCTCCGACCTCGCCGCGCGCCGCGCGAGCTGGAAGCTCTCGATTTTGCATTCAAGATTCAGGCCACGCGCAAAGCATGACGGCACGGCCGATGGTGTTGCAAAATTGCAAATCAGATGCCGGCAAAATCTCGCGCGGGGCTGACACAACTATGTGTCAGCCCCGCGCGTCAAATGAGATTGCGACGCCGCCGTTCGTCGCGGCGGCGTTGGCGCCGCTTACTCCGCGGGCGCCAGCGCCTCGCTCGGCGCCGGCGGCGCCGTCAGCGCCGGCGCCAAGGCCGGGTAGCGGCTAAGCGAAAACAGGAAGACCGCGACGATGGCGTAGGCGACCGCAACCGTCGGGGTCACCGCAATCCCCACCGCTTCACCGTGCATGAAGCCGAAGAATGTCAGCACGGCTCCGGCAAGAGCGAAAGCGGCGGCATTGACGAATTTCTTGTCGATGATGAAGGCGGCGATGGCCGCGAGCACGAGACCGGTCAAGATGGCGCCGCCACCGAGCGTCCGCAGACCGGGATAGAGCACGCCGACATTGGCGAGCTTGTCGAAGCCCAGCGCCACGGCGCCGGTGCCAGCCACGGCGAGGGCGCCGTCCATCAGCGTCTTGGCCCAAGCCGCAACATGCGGCGTCAGCCCGAGCACAATGGCGGGTGCGTGACCCTTGGGCGTCGTCTGGAATGCCTGCGCGCCGATCAGCATGCCGATGTAGAGCAGGATCGGCGATATCGCGACGACCGGTACCACGGCCAGCATCAAGGAGATGATGCCGAACCAGGACAGGATGATCACCATGACGCCGACCGCGGCCGAATAGCCGATGCGGCCGCCCATGCCTTTCCAGCCCGGATGGCCGATATAGACCGCATTGATGTAAGGGTTACCCATCAGGCAGCCGATCAGGCTGACGATGCCGTCGGCGGTCAACACACGGGTGGTCGGATAGGGATCGCCGCCGGCTTCCGCGCTCTCGACATTGTCCATCGCCTCGACGAGATCGTAGATGCCGAACGGGATCGCGGTGACGAGGATCACGCTGAGATACTGAAAGCCCGAGAAGACGTGATTGACGGCAGGGATCGGTACGTTGAAACCGAAATTCGCGAACGCGTCGCCGACGCCTTTGACGCTCAAGCCGCCGTAATTGAGGCCGACGAGGTTCGATCCCCACGCGATGATCATGCCGACGGCGATGGCGACGAGGCCCGCAGGAATACCCTTCGGATATTTGAAGCCGCCGAGCCAGCTCACCAAGATGACCCCGAAGCAGGTCAGTCCGATCACCGGCGTCTGATACATTTCCAATGCCGGGCGCATCGAGATGAACGTGATCGACACGCCAGCCAGCGTGCCGAGCAGCGCGGCGCGCGGCGTGATATGGCGAATGATCGGAGCGACGAAGCCGCCGATCATCAGGATGAAGCTCTGGAAGAACACCCATACCAAGCCCGCCTCCCAGCCCTGGATCGGGTCGTTGGTCTTCAGCGCGATCGGCAGCATGATCACGAACGTGACGATGAACATGTGCGGCACGCTGATGCCCGACGGCAGCGCGCACACGTCGTTACGCCCGGTCCGCTTCGCCAGCCGGTAGGCCAGAAAGGCGTAGTAGAATGTCGACAGGCACATCATCAGGCCCATCGCCGGCAGGATGCGGCCGAAGACAATCGCGTCCGGCATCTTCAGCACGAACCGCAGCAGGCCGGTGAGCACCAGCATGTTGACGAGAATATTGGTGCCGAAGCCGAAAAAGGCGTTCCAGTCCCCCGGCGCCCATAAGATCGGGCGGAAACCGGCCGTCGATGTCGTGGTCGTCATCGCGCGCTCCTCAATCATGGCGGGGATATGCAAAATCCCGAGCGATTGCAGAACAATCCACGCAAGCGGCATGCCAATCATGACAGCGCGCCGCAGGCGGCCGGAGGGCGGCGACGAAAGCGGGGAAAACACTGTCGATTCAAAAAGGTCAGTGACTGCTTGGCGTTACCATTGGATGGGGTTTGCGCCCATCGACCGGCCGGCAGCCGCGGACGGCGGTCAATTCACCATCATGAATTTGTCGACAAATTGAGCAAGCGGCCGACGGCGCGGCGCAGGATAAGGCAGACCATCAGGCCTAAATTCGCCACCAGGACTTAGCGGCGCGTGCCGATCACGCCACCCCCGCCAGCGAATTGAGAAGCGGTTTTGACCCGGCGACGGAGCCGAAGATGCCGCCTTGCGCCTTGATCATGGCGAGGCCCATCTCGTGGAATTCCGGAAAATAAGAGGCGCAGCAGTCGGACAGCACGATGCAGCGAAAGCCGCGGTCGTTGGCCTCGCGCACGGTGGTGTTGACGCACACTTCCGTGGTCACCCCGCATACGAACAGCGTATCGATGCCGCGGTTGCGCAGCATCAGTTCGAGGTCGGTCTGATAGAACGCGCCCTTGCCCGGCTTGTCGATCACCGGCTCGCTGGTCAACGGGTAGAGCTCGGGAATGATGTCGTGGCCGGGCTCGCCGCGCACCAGGATGCGGCCCATCGGACCGTGCGCGCCGATGCGGGTCGCCGGATCGCCACGTTCGACTTTGTGGGGCGGCGCGTCGGTGAGGTCGGGGCGGTGGCCTTCGCGGGTGTGAATGACCAGCATGCCGACGCGCCGCGCGGCACCGAGCACGTCGCGGCATGGGCCGACGGCCGCCTGCAGCCGCGAGACATCGTTGCCCAGCGCAGCGCCGAACCCGCCGGGTTCGAGAAAATCGCGCTGCATGTCGATGATCACCAGCGCCGATTTATCCAGATCGACCGAAAGAGGCGCGGGTTCGGCCAGCAATTTTACGCTCGGCATCGCAATCTCCTGCGTCTGCATTGGCAAAATCGTGCAAGATCGGGGCCAGCCGGGATTGTATTTTAGACGGCAAAAAGTCACGATTTTCTGCCTAATTATTAGGCCGACATGATGACCTTCAGCAACGATCGATCCCGAACCGACCCGGACGCCATGCCCGTGGCGGCCGACGCGGTCACTCGCATATGGTAGGCAAACTCCCCATGCTGAAACGGACGCTGGCAATCCTCTTCGCGTCATCCGTCGTGTTGTCTTTGTCGCTCCAGGCCGATGCACAAAACCTCGACGGCACGCCATTCAAGGTCGGCGTTGCGACGCGCCATCTGTTGCCGACCGAGCCCTATGATTGGCGCGGCGCGGGGATGCATGCGCTCGTCGAAGCCGTGTGGTACCCGGCGCAAAGCGACGCCGACGCCAAACCACAGCGCATACCGCCCGTCGGAGCGGCGATTTTCGAAGCCGCGCCGGCGGCTGCGGAAGCAAAGATTGCCGTAAACCCGGCCAAGCTGCCGCTGATCTTGCTGTCGCACGGAACCGGCGGGACCGCGCAGTCGCTCGCCTGGTTTGCCACCGCGCTGGCGTCGCGCGGCTACATCGTCGTCGGCGTCAACCATCCCGGCAACAACGCGATGGAGCCCTACACCGTACAAGGGTTCACGCTGTGGTGGGAGCGCGCCAAGGACATCAGCACGGTGCTCGACGATATGCTCGCCGATCCCGATTTCGGCGCCCACATCGACCGGCGGCGGATCGGCGGCGCCGGCTTTTCGCTCGGCGGCTACACCATGATCGAGCTTGCCGGCGCAAAAACCTCGCGCGAGCACTATGCAGAAATTTGCCGCGCGGCGCCCGATCAGGTGAGCTGCAAACCGCCGCCGGAATTCCCCGACCTTCTCGCCAAGAGCGGCGCCCTGGCCACGACCGATCCGGCTTACGCCAAAGCGCTCCGCGAAGCCGGCGCCTCCTATCGCGACTCGCGCATTCGCGCCGTGTTCACGATGGCGCCGGCGCTCGGCCCCGCATTCGCGCCCGCAAGCCTCAAGACGATCGCCATTCCGGTCGCCATCGTCGCCGGCGCGCAAGACAGCATCGTGCCCGTCGAAGCCAACGCCAAATATGACGCGGCGCAGATACCGCACGCGGCGCTGACGATATTTCCCGGCGACGTCGACCACTATGTGTTCGTGGACGAGTGCACGGCCGAGGGACGCAGCACCCTGCCGCAAATCTGCATCGATCGGCCGGGCGTCGACCGAGCGGCTATCCACGATGCGACGATCGATCTTGCGGCCAAGTTTTTCGCCGGCCATTTGAGCGCGCGCGAGCAGCGGTAATCTGCATCCGCACGCCGTCGCGAATTATCGCGACGAGAAGGCTGGCGGAGCGGTCCGAGCTCTGATCCAACCTTCTCCGCCCTCCCAGCGCTGGTCTAGAGGAATGAATTTGTGCCCGCCAAATCTGTGAAAAAACGTTCTAGTGTCCGCGGAGGGGGTTGGGGCATCCGCGCATGCATCGGCCATAACCCACAATTTGAACCGCGACGGCTTCGTCAGCCAATACCCCGACAAGCATTGGAACATCTCAATTCATTCGGGCATCCGCAACAAAAGAATTGATCGAGCGCGGGCGACCACGTGACCTCGGCCAACCAAAACCGGCGCGCCCTGCGCGGAAGGGCGAACGCCCACTGTACCCGTCGGATTGTGACGGCATGTCGTGTTCGCCTTGACAGCGGATGGGACGATTGTCACGTTCCACGGGAGCTTTAGGCAATGCAAGTCGGCAAAACGACCGGCATTAAAATATCCCGGGAGGAAGCACATGAAGCGAATGAACATGTCGTCGCTGTTCGCAGGTGCATTGGCACTCTCGATCAGCGGTATCGTCTGCGCCAATGCGCAGCAGCCCAATCCAGCCACGACAACCGAAACACCGGCGCCCGCCGCGACGCCGACGACTGCAGCTCCGGCGCCCGCTGCCCCGGCTCCTGCACCCGCCGCGGTGCCACCGCCGCCGCCGCCGCCAGCGACCGTCATGCAGTCGCCGGCGCCTGCGGCGCCCGTCACCCAAGCGATGCTCAACGGCGCCGCGAACGACAGCAGAAATTTTCTCGCCACCAACGGCGACTACAAACAGCAGCGCTTTTATCCGGCGAAGGAGATCAATCGTTCCAACGTCAAGGGACTGCACGTTGCCTGGATCTTCCAGACCGATGTCCGCGAGTTGCTGGAGACTTCGCCGATCGTCGTCAATGGGGTGATGTATGTCACCACGTCCTTCGATCACGTCTACGCGCTCAATGCGCAGACCGGCGAGATGTACTGGCACTACAAACACACGATGGGACCGATCACGACCTATTGCTGCGGCCCCAATAACCGCGGCGTGGCGGTCTATCAGGACAAGGTCTATGTCGCCACGCTTGACGCCATGCTGGTGGCGCTCGACGCCAAGACCGGCAACGTCGTATGGAAGCAGCAAATTGCCGATCCGACATTGGGCTACAGCGAGACGATGGCGCCGACCGCGGTCGACGGCAAAATCCTGATCGGCACCAACGGCGGCGAGTACGGCATTCGCGGCTTTATCAAAGCCTACGACGCCAACAACGGCAATCTGCTCTGGACCTTCGATACCATTCCGCAAAATTCGGTCGGCGTCTGGGCCACCAAGGACGCCACCGGCCGCGACATGCATCGCGACATCCAGGCCGAGAAGGACCAGCTCGCCAAGGCGGGCGATCCGTATAAAACGCTCGGCGGCGGCGTGTGGCAGAATCCGTCGGTCGATCTCGCCGCCAAGCGCATCTACTTCGTGGTTGGCAATCCGTCGCCCGACCTCGATGGCGGGCTACGGCCCGGCGACAATCTCTATACGGACTCGCTTGTGTCGGTCGATCTCGATACAGGCAAGCTCGCCTGCTACTTCCAATATATCGCTCACGATGTCTGGGATCTCGACGCGGCGAGCCCGACGGTCCTGGTCGATGTCAAAGGCAAAAACGGCAATACCGTCCCCGGCATCCTTCACGCCGGCAAGACCGGTTACGTCTATGTCAACGACCGCAAGGATTGCAGCCTGATCCGCTTCTCCGACCCCATGGTGTCGCAGAAGGATCGGTGGACGCTGCCGTCGGCCACTCCGGCGCTCGATCCCAAGGCGGCGCGCATGTTCCCCGGCGCCAACGGCGGCGTCGAATGGTCACCCATCGCTACCAATCCCGATCTTAATCTTGCTTACGCGATCAACCTCGAACAGGAGATGACCTACACGGTCGACAGCTCGCCCTATCCCCTTGGCAAGCTGTGGCTCGGCGGCGCGTTCACCAATGTCCCCGGCGGCATACAGACCGGCAATGTGACCGCGGTCGACTACAACACCGGCAAGATCAAATGGCAGGTGAAGACGCCGCAGCCGATGATCGGCGGCATTTTGGCCACGGCCGGCGGCGTGGTGTTCGCCGGCGAAGCCAATGGCTGGTTCAAGGCCTATGACGCGAATAGCGGTAGCATCCTGTGGAAGTTCCAAGCCGGCGCCGGCGTCAATGCGCCGCCGTCCTCCTACACGGTGGACGGCAAGCAATATGTCGTCGTCGGCGCCGGCGGCAACGTGCAGATCGACGCCAAACGCGGCAACAGCATCATCGCGTTTACGCTCAACTAGTGCACGCTCTGCCGATGTGCGAACATTGCGGACGGAACCCGACAAGGTTCCGTCCGTTTCTTTCTTTTGGCGGATGGTTCGAATGATGCGCCCATTGATGGCTTTTGCTCTTGCGATCGCCCTTTTTCCTACAACGGCCCAAGCTCAAACCATCGAGCAAAAGGCGCAAACTTGCAGCGCCTGTCATGGCGACAACGGCGTGCCGCAGCAGAAAGATCATCCGGTCATCTGGGGCCAGCAGCTCGGCTATTTATTCATCGAATTGCGCGATTTCAAAGTCGGCGCGCGCAAGAACGACTTGATGTCGCCGATCGCGCAAAGTCTCGACCCGTCGGACCTGATGCCGCTGGCGCAATATTTTTCACAGAAACCGTGGCCCAATCTGGCGCAGCCGCCGGCGACCGGTGACGTCGCCACGCAGGCCCAGCGAGCCAACGCCTCGATTGTCTGCACCAGCTGCCACCAGGAAGGTTTCAAGGGCGACAGCGTGCAGCCGCGCCTGGCCGGCCAGAACCACGACTACCTGGCCAAGACGATGACCGATTTTCGCACCGGCGCGCGCGCCAACAATCCGAGCATGACCGACCTCATGAAGGCGATATCGGACTCCGATATTGCGGCGCTGGCGACCTATATGGCCGGATTGCAGCTGTAGCGCGCTTTACTGCGCCGAAAGTTTCTCGCGCACGTCGGCGTTGGTCGCGAGATCGAGCGCGGTCTTGCCCTGCTTGTCTTTTCGGGCGCGGTCGGCGCCGCGGGCCAGCAGCAGCGCGACAATATCGCCGTAACCAAGTTCGGCGGCGATCATCAAAGCGGTGCGCCCGCGATCGTCGGCATCGTCGATGGCGGCGCCATGTGCGAGCAGAAGATCGATGACGCGCCCGCTCGCCATGGCGCCGACGCCCTCGTCGTGGCCTGCCGCCCACATCACCGCGGTGAGCTCGCCGCCGTAACGCGCCCGCGCATCGACCCCGGCATCGAGCAAGCGGCGCACGATGGTGTCGAAGCCTCGCGCCGCCGCGTAGGTCATCGCCGTCTTGCCGGTCGTATCGCGGGCATTCGGATCGGCGCCATGCGCCATGAGCTCCTCAACGATCCGATCGTTGCCGGCGAATGCCGCCGCGATGAGCGGCGTAAGGCCGGAGCGGCCGGTGAGGTTGGGATCGGCACCCTTCGCCAACAACAACGTGACGGTCGACGGCTTCTGGTGCTCAGCGGCGGCGAACAAAGCAGTGCCGCCGTCGACATTGCGGGCATTGATCGGCGCGCCGCCCGCCAGAAACAGCGCGACCAGCTTGAGGCGGCCTTCGCGCGCGGCGTGGGTCAACGGCATGGCGCCGCGCGCATCGCGCGCCTCGACCGAAGCCCCCTCGCCGATCAACTTGCGCGCCAGATCCTCACAGCCGCTGTCGCCCGCCGCAAACAGCGCGGCATTGGTCTGCACCGAGACCGCCTCGGCCTTGACCAGATCGTAGTTGCGCTGGATGTCGAGGCAGGAGTCTTCGGCACGCGCCTGCGCGCTCACGCAACAGGCGAACAGCAGTACCAGCGAGGCACCTTTGCGGTATCCGGCCATGTAGCGGATAATACTCCATCGTTTGGGAACCTTGAATCGTGAACCGTCGACATTTCATCGAAGGCTTCATGGGCTTCTTCGCTGTTCCGCTCAGCGGCGCGGCGCCGGGTTTGGCGCAGCGTGCAACAACCAAGGCAATCCGCGTCACTATCGACACACGGCGAAAGCAGGGCCGGATACCGGATGATTTCACCGGCCTCGGCTATGAAATTTCCTCTGTGGCGATACCGGGCCTGCTCAGCGACACGAATCGCGCGTATGTACGACTTGTGCGCGGACTGGGAGCCAACGGTGTCATCCGTGTCGGCGGCATCACATCGGACAGCGCCTCCTTCGCTGCCGATGCCGTCGCCTCCTCGGCCGCAAAATCAACCGTGATCAACGCCGCCAACCTGCGCGAGCTGGGTGCATTTCTTGATGCCACCGGCTGGCGGCTGATCTGGGGACTGAACCTCGGCAGCGGCGATATGAAAAATGCCGCGGAAGAGGCCGTCGCGGTGGCGGCTGCCGTCAAGGATAAGCTTCTAGCCTTCGAGATCGGCAATGAACCGGACGGTTTTGCCGGCGATGCGTTCAATGCCCACCGCCCGAAGAATTACGGCTACGGCGACTACCTGAAGGAGTTTCGTGCCTATAAGGCGGTCATTCGCAGCAAGCTGCCCGACGCGCCTTTTGCCGGGCCGGACGCGTCTTGGGCAACCGATTGGGTATCGCGTTTTGCCGCCGACGAAGGCAGCGACTTGAAGCTCCTGACCAAACACTACTATCGGGCCGGCGCCAATAATCCGTACCTCGATAAGCTTATCGATTCGAACCAGCGAGCAGAGTACGAGGCGCGCGCAAAGAACAATAAAATCGAGCTTTTGATCCGCGAGGATGCGAGCCTCCGCGGCATGTTGCAAGAGCTTTCGACGGCGGCGTCCGCTGCGCATGTTCCGTTCCGCATCTGCGAAGCGAATTCATTTTACGGCGGCGGGCAACCCGGCGTAAGCGACGCCTTTGTGTCGGCGCTTTGGGTCCTCGATTTCATGTGGACTTTGGCATCCGGCGGAGCCGCAGGTGTGAATATGCAAACCGGCGTCAACCATCTCGATTTCATCAGTTACTATTCTGCGATCCGCAACCATGCCGATGGTGCTGTTTCAATCGGACCCGAATACTACGGCATGTTGGCATTTGCGCAGGCCGGCAAAGGTGAGCGCATCGCGCTGGATTACGATGCCGACGGCATCAACCTTAAGGCCTACGCGGTTTTGGGCGATCACGGAGATCTCATGGTGACCTTGATCAACAAGGACCAGAATGCCGACGCGGATGTCACGATGACGACCGGCCAGACTTTCCAAAGGGCCACCGCTTGGCGACTAAAGGGACTCGCGTTGGGCAGCGCGGACAACGTCACCCTTGGCGGCATAGAGGTCGCAGCGAAAGATCGTTGGCATGCGAGGCAAATCGAACTTCTGCTTACCGCCGGCGGCGTCGGCGAAATCCACGTCCCTGCCGCCAGTGCCGCGGTTGTGACATGGAGCGCGTAAGGCCTGCCCCTAGGCGACGGCGCCCGTAACAGCCAAAAATGCCTGCTCGATCGTAGCGGCGCCGGCGCTTTTGATGAACTGCGTTGGCGTCGTATCGGCCAACACCTTGCCGCGATGCAGTACGATCACCCGGTCGGCGTCGGCCACCTCGTCACACAAATGCGTCGCCCACAGCACTGCGACCGAACGTTCCGCCCGCATGGTCAGGATCAGCTTGAGCAGATCGCCACGGCTTGCCGGGTCGAGGCCGACCGTGGCCTCGTCCATGAGCAAGACGCGCGGCTCGTGCAGCAGCGCGCGGGCAAGCTCGACCCGCCGGCGATTGCCGCCGCTCAACTGAATGGTTTTGTCGTGCGCCCGCTCCGCAAGCCCCAGCCGTGCCAGCTCCGCTTCGATACGCGTCTTCGCGACGGCGCGCGGAATGCCGTGCAGGCCGGCATGGAACAAGAGATTGCCCGTCACCGTCAATTCGAGATCGAGGGTGGGCTGTTGGAAAACAATGCCGAGCTTGGCCAGCGCCGGCACCGGATTGCGCAGCATGTCGTGCCCCATGACCTCGATGCGGCCGGAATCCGGTACGAACAGCCCGGACAGGAGCTGGAACAGCGTCGTCTTGCCGGCGCCGTTCGGGCCGAGCAGCGCTATAAATTCGCCGGCCGAAGCCTTGAAACCGACCCCATCAACGGCGCGAATCGCCCCATAGGTCTTGACGACGTTATCCAAGAGCAGCGCCGGCGCGCCGTCGCCCATTGCCATTTATTCTTCCGCCCTTGCCTTGCCCGTTCTCCTTATTAAGACATAGGGTCACAGCGAAGCAATGAACGGTTGCCCGATGCTCAGACTAGCTGCAGCGCTTGCCTTGGTGCTCGCAATCACCCCGGCCGAGGCCAAGGACACCGGCCTGATCTACGTCAGCAACGAGAAGAGCAATAACATCCTTGTCGTCGATCCCAAAACCTACAAAATCGTCAACGACATTGCGGTGTCGCGGCGTCCGCGCGACATGCATTTCAACGCCGATCACAGCCAGCTCTACGTCGCCTGCGGCGACGATGACGTGATCGATGTGATCGATGTCGCTACCTCCAAGGTCGTCGGCAAGCTGGTGACCGGATCGAGCCCGGAAACCTTTGCCATGGATGAAACGCGGCGGCGCATCTACGTCTCCGACGAAGAATTGTCAACGGTCGCGATCATCAACATGGACCGCAACATCATCGAGAAGGAGGTGCCCACCGGCGCCGAGCCCGAAGGGGTGCTGGTTAGCGCGGACGGCAAGACCGTTTACGTGACCTCCGAGGTCGGCGATCTCGTCCACGCCATCGACGCCGACAGCGGTTACGTGACGCAGGACGTGGTGGTCGGCACGCGGCCGCGCCGTTTCGCCGCGACCCCGGACGGCAAGGAGCTTTGGGTGTCCACCGAAATGGCGGGCGAGGTTTCCATCATCGACCGGCAGAAATTCGTCGTCACCGGCAAGATCGATTTCCTGCCGCCGGGCATGCGCAAATCGGACGTCACGCCGGTGGGTCTGGTCATGACCAAAGACGGCAAGACCGCTTATGTCACGCTGGGGCATGCGGCGCATGTCGCGGTGGTCGACGTGCCGACGCGCGCCGTCCAGGGCTATATCCTGGTCGGCAAGCGGTCATGGGGCGTCACGCTGTCACGTGACGAAAAAACCCTCTACGTGGCCAACGGGCTGGGCGACGACATCACGATCATCGATACGGCAAGCCGCAAGGCGGTCATTTCGATCCCGGTCGGTCGCGTGCCGTGGGGTATTGTCGTCGATGATTAGGACGCTCGTGGGTTCATCGACGCGGTGGGCGGCCAAGCTCAGCCCGCTTTTCATCCTCGCCTGGATCGCCGCGGCAGCGGCCCAGGATGCATCAGCGCCAAGCTCGCCGACGTCGCCGCAACAGCATGTCAAAATCGCTTTCGTCCAAATCGACGGCGATCCGCGCTACGCGCCGATCCGCGCCAGCGACCGGATCATTCTTAAGGCTCCCGACCATCCGTTCGCCGGCGCCCAGATCGGCGTCGACGAAGCGGCGCCGCTCATCAGGCTCCTGAACACCGACTTCACGCTCGATCGCATCGTCGCCAAATCGCCGGCGGACGTGGCGTCAGTAGTGCGGCAAGCAGCGGATGCCGGCACGCACTTCTTCCTCATCGACACAACGGCGGACGCCTACCGATCGCTGGCGGCGGCGGTGCACGGCCGCGACGTGCTGCTGTTCAACGTCTCAGAGCCTGATGATCCGCTGCGCCGCGACCTGTGCGCGGCCGAATTCGTTCACGTCTATCCGAGCCGCGCCCAGCTCATGGACGGCCTTGTGCAATATGTCGTGTCGCGCAAATGGACGAATTTGCTGGAATTCCAAGGTCCCTCGCCCGACGACGCGGCAATGGCGACGGCGTTCGAGCATTCGGTGCAAAAATTCGGCGCCCATATTGTCGCGCAACGTAAATTCAAGCCCGGCACCGATCCACGCGATCGCGAGCAGAACGATCCTCTCCTGCTGAGCGCACTCAACCGCGATTTCGACGTGGTCTTCGTCGCCGACAGCGATTTCGACTTCGCCCGCATGGTGCCTTACCATCTGGTGCGGCCGCGCCCGGTCATCGGCAGCATCGATCTCGAACCAGCGGCGTGGCATTGGACCTGGGACCATAACGGCGCGCCGCAGGTCAATTCGCGCTTCGAAAAACGCTCCGGCGGCCGCCGCATGGAAAGCGCCGACTGGGCCGCGTGGGTCGCGGTGAAGATGATCGTGCAATCGGCGCTGCACACCCGCTCCGCCGATTTTTCGACGCAACGCGCGTTCATCCTCGGCGATGCCAGCTTCGATGGCGACAAGGGTCTTGCCGTAAGCGTGCGCGCTTGGGATCATCAAGTTCGCCAGGCGGTCCTGCTGGCGGCGCCCTATGAGGTTGTTGCCAGCGCGCCGATCGAAGGTTTTTTGCACCAGACCAACGAACTGGATACGCTCGGCGACGACCAACCGGAATCGACGTGTCATCTCAACCGGTAACCGAAAGCGCCCATTCGCTCATGCACTTCGCCCACGTCATGCGCGCGTTACGCGCCGTCACCATGCGGGAGCTGCTCAAATTCGTGCAGCAGCGCGGCCGGTTGCTTTCAGCGTTGGTGCGGCCGCTGATGTGGCTCGCCGTGTTTGCCGCGGGTTTCTACAACGTGTTCGGCGTCTCGATCATCCCGCCGTACAAGACCTACATCACCTACCAGGTCTACATCGTGCCCGGCCTGCTCGGCATCATCCTGTTGTTTCACGGCATGCAGTCGTCGCTGTCCATGGTCTACGATCGCGAGATGGGCGTGATGCGGCTCCTGCTCACGGCGCCGTTGCCGCGCTGGGTGCTGCTGGCGTGCAAACTCGCCGCCGGAACGGCGCTTTCGGTCATCACCTGCTACGTGTTCCTCGCGGTCTGCATTCCATTCGGCGTGACGTTTGAGCCGATAGCCTGGCTCGACGTGCTGCCGGCGCTGATCATTTCCGGGCTCATGCTCGGCGCGCTGTGGCTGTTCCTTTCAGTCTATATCCGACAGGTCGAGAATTTCGCCGGGGCCATGAATTTCGTGATGTTTCCGATGTTCTTCTTTTCCTCGGCGCTCTATCCGCTATGGAAGTTGCGCGAGGGCGGCTCCGAATTGATCTATTACGTCTCGCTGGCCAATCCTTTCACTTATGCGGTAGAGCTCATTCGCTTCGCGCTTTACGGCATGTTCGAGCCGCTCTCGGCGCTGGTCGTTTCCGGCACGGCGGTGCTGTTCTTCATGCTCGCCGTACTCGGCTATAATCCCCAGCGCGGCATGATACGCCGCGCCGTCCAAGCGCAGCCGGCCTAGACCGGCGCAGCCGTCGCCCTTCGCGACAGCTCGTTGCGGATCATCGCCACCTCATCCGCGGTGCGCGCGCTGCGCGGGTTTTGAATTGGCACATCGGCAACCACACGCGCGGGACTGCTGGAGAGTAGGAAGACGCGATCGGCCAGCCCGATCACCTCGTCGATGTCGTGGCTGACAAGAATGGTCGTCACCGGCCGGCACGCGACAAGCTCGGCAAGCTCGGCGCGCAAGCGCGCCGCCAGTTCCGCATCGAGAGAGACGAAAGGCTCGTCGAGCACCAAGAGTTCCGGCTCGACCGCAAACGCGCGCGCCAGCGCGGTCCTGCGCGCGAGGCCGAGCGAGAGCTCGCCTGGATAATGGTGTCGGTGTGCGGACAGTTCGAGCGTGCCGAACAGACCGTCCAATACAGCATCGCTCGCTTGCGGTGCGGCGAGACGCACGTTCTCCTCGACGGTGCGCCATGGCAATAGCCGCGGTTCCTGGAACACGACGCCCAGCCTGCCGTGGGCGGGCAACCGCACGGTGCCTTCGAAGTCCGAATCGAGCCCGACAATAATGCGAAGCAGCGTGGTCTTGCCGCAGCCGGACGGACCGATCAGCGCCGCGACCTCGCCGCTCGCCACGGCGATCGAGACAGCGCCCAGCACCTGGAGATCACCGCCCGAGGCATTGCGATAGGACTTATGCTTGATGTGGACTTCAAGCCGGTCTTGGTCGCCAGCGCGAGACATATCGTTCAAACGGCTGCACCAGGAATGTTTCGATAGCGAGCATGACGGCGACGAATGCGAGAGCATAGGCCAGGATTCGCGTGACGTCGAACAACTGGAAGGCAACACCGATCTCAAAACCCACGCCGTTCGGCCGGCCCAGCAATTCGACGATCAGCACGATCTTCCAAACGAGCGAGAGACCGGACCGTGACGCCGCGGCGAGATACGGCGACAGCTGCGGCAAGACGACGTGGCGCAGCCGCTTCCATCGGCTCATGCGGAACACAGCGGCCATCTCGTCGAGATTGCGGTCCAAGGCGCGCGCGCCTTCACGGACCGTAACGGTGGCGAGCGGCAGCTTATTGAGGACGACGGCCGCGAGCGCCGCTGTTTCCGTAAGGCCCGCCCATATGTAGGCCAACACAATGATAACCAGCGCCGGCAAATTAAGCAGCAGCACCAGCCACGGATCGCCGATGCGATCCGCCAGGCGAATGCGGCCCATGGCAAGTCCGAACACCGTGCCTAACGCCATGGCGATCGAAAACGACACGGCAACGCGTGCCAGCGTAACGCCGAGATTGAAGGCAAGCGCGCCGGAGCGTGCTTCGGCGACGATGGCGAGACCGACCGCTTGCGGGCTGGGCAAAAGCCGCGGGCCTGCGAACTGCGAGCAAGTGAACCAGACCGCGAGGAGAAGAGCGATCGAAGCCAGCCGGAGCACCAAATTCATTCGCTCGGCCCTGCCGTATAAAAAGTGCCCGGATCGAGCTCACGCGCCGGGCCGGCCAGATCGGTGCCACCGATCTCAGCCAGCACATTATACAGCGTTCTCGCGTCGGCAACTTCCGCACCGAGCGGCCGTCGCGGAATGCCTTCTAGATAGCGCTGCCGATAGACGTCGAGTGCGCCCGTCCCGCTTGCCGAGATACGCGGCGCGAGCCGTTGCCACTCATCCGGCGATTGCGCCAGGATGTCCTTGGCTTGGCGCGTGGCGGCGAAGAAGCGATCCAGCAGTGAATGATTGCGCTGGGCCCAGTTTGCGTTGAACACATAGCCGACCATCGCCACTGGCCCCGCGGCGCCCAGGCTTTTCACCACGTCGTCCATGGCCACGGCGCGCCTCATGCCGTTTGCCTCGAGCTCGGCACAGAAATTCCAGAACGTCAGCGTGGCGTCGGATTCGCCTTGCAAGGCTTTTTGCTGAAGCAGCGGCGGCGCGCCATACACGATGTCTGCTTGCATTTTGAGATCGATATTTGATCTGCGCGCCAGGGCCCGGAGCAGCAACCAGCTTTTATCGAGCGGTCCACCGGCAATGGCGAGCTTTTTGCCCTTGAGATCGGCAATTCCTCGGATCGGTGAATTGGCCGGCACCATGACGGCGCCAAGCGCGCTCGAATAGGGATAGAACACCACGTCGTCGCCAAGCGCGCGCTCACGCGCGACCCATAGCCAGTCCGACAGCATCAAATCGACAGATCCGCTTTCGAGCGCGACCTTGCCCGCCTCGGTGCTGGCAAGCTCGGTGGTTTCGATATCGATCCCGGCCCGGCGATCGAGGCCGTGCGCCTTGAGGATTTCCAGCTCCCAGGCCAGCGTGCCGGTCCTCTGCGCAGCGATGCGAATGCGATCGGCCGCCCCCGCACTTGATACGGCAAGCGTCGCCGTGGCAACGATCGCTATGCGCACGCACGAAAGCACGCCGGAACATCGTAATTCCATCATCCGCACGCGCTGTTCACCCTTCGGCAATTGTCGGCGCCATGGGCCGCAGCCCAACTCGATACATCGATCCTCCCGGGCAGCTGACCTGCGATGCGGTTGATCATTCACGGTGCCACAGTTCAGCAGGCCGGAAAAGCCTGAAGCGGAACGCAACGGCGGCGATGCCCTTGGAGTGTGCGACGAAACTGCCTATCATGTTGCCCTCGGCGCATAGCCAAAACAAAATAAATCGGGAGGAGACGAATGACGCGCACGACGCTTTTGTCTGCATTGTTGACGACGGTCCTCACCGCGGTTCCGATAGCCGCACTTGCCCAAACCGCAGATGATCTGAAGAACGACGAGAAAACGCCGGGCAATGTCCTGGTCTACGGCATGGGCTATTCCGGCAACCGCTACAGCCCGCTCACCCAGATCACCAAGGACAACGTCGGCAAGCTGGTTCCGGTATGGTCGTATTCGCTTGCGGACCTGCAGGGCGGCGAAGGCTTTCCGATTGTCGACAACGGCGTCGTCTACGTCACAACCCATGATTCGACCGCCGCGGTCGATGCCTCCACCGGCAAGCAAATCTGGCGCGTCAAACACGAATATCCGCCGGACACGCTACGCGTGGTCTGCTGTGGCATCGTCAATCGCGGCGCGGCGATTTACCAGGGTATGATCATCCGCGCGCTGATGGACGATCGTATCGTCGCGCTCGACGCCAAGACCGGCAACCAGGTCTGGGAAGCGAAGTCACCCGATCCCGCCGTGCCGGCAAACGGCTATGCGATGACCGGCGCACCGCTGATCGTCAAAGGCGTCGTCATCGTCGGTGTCGCCGGGGCCGAGTTCAGCAACCGCGGCTTCATCGAAGGCTACGATGCGGCGACCGGCAAACCGCTGTGGCGCACCTACACGATCCCGGCCAAGGGCGAGCCCGGCTCCGAGACCTGGCCCGGCGATTCCGAATTGACCGGCGGCGGCTCGAGCTGGGTGACCGGCACCTACGATCCGGACCTCGACCTAGTGTTCTGGGGCGTCGGCAATCCGGCGCCGTGGAATCCCCGCGCGCGCCTCGGCGACAACCTCTACACCGATTCGATCTGGGCAATGCGCCCGGAGACCGGCGAACGGGTCTGGTATTACCAGGCGACGCCAAGCGATCCGTTCGACTACGACGCGGTGCAGACGCCGATCAACGCCACCATCAACGTCGACGGCAAGCCGACCAAGGTGGTGATGCAAGCCAACCGCAACGGCTTCCTCTACGTGGTGGACGCCAAGACCGGCAAGCTCCTTGCAGCGAACACATTCGGCAAGGTGAACTGGGCGAGCGGCGTCGACATGGAAACGGGCCGGCCGGTCGTGACCGACGTGTTCAAAGGGGCGCTGGCCGGCGATAAGGTCACTGTGTGGCCTTCGGTGTCCGGGGTCACCAACTGGCAGCACATGTCGTTCAGCCCGAAGACGGGCATGCTCTACATCAATACGCTCAACGTCGGCATGACCTACGAGGCACCGCTGCCGCCGAAGCTCACGCCCGGAGCACCGTCCGGCGTTCCGACCGTCAAGCGCGCCGTGGTCACCGACGACCCGAACGTGCGCGGCTTTCTCAAAGCGGTCGATCCCATGACCGGCAAATCGAAATGGGAGACCCCGTACCGCAGCCCGAACTACTCATCCACCATGGTGACGGCGAGCAACCTGGTCTTCACCGGCGTGATGACCGGCGAATTCCAGGCGGTCGACGCCGATACCGGCAATATCCTGTGGAGCTTCCAGACACCGTCCGGCATCGTCGGTCAGCCGGTGACCTGGGAGAAGGACGGCAAGCAATACGTCACCGTCATGAGCGGCATCGGCGGCGTCTATGCGCAGCGCGGCGGCGATCCCAATCTCGTCAACCTGCCGACCGGCGTGACGTTGTGGACGTTCGCGCTGTTCGACAAATAACGTCAATACACTGCCCTCAAGAACTAAGAGGCCGCCAGTCGCGGCCTCTTTCACATCTCAATGCGTGAGCGCCCATGATCGGCAAGCAGTTTTCTTCAATCGCCGTCGTGCTTCTCGCGGTCGGCTGCAGCGCATCCGCCCTCGCCGAGGACGCCGCGCCCGACCAGGACAAGATCGACGCCGGCGAAACCGTCTACAACACGCGCTGCGCCGTCTGCCATGGCGATGAGCTGATCAATAGCGGCCAGACCTTCGACTTGCGCCGGTTGAAGGCGGATGAGCGTCCGCGCTTTGATAATTCGGTCCGCAACGGCAAAAACCAAATGCCGCCGTGGAAAGGCGTGCTGAGCGACGATGAAATCGATCAGCTCTGGCATTACATTCGCGCGCACGCCTACCAAAAATAAAAACCTACGAGGCGGTCGCCAGAAGCCGGACAGCGGAACGGATGAGTTCCGCAAGACTGCCGACATCGAGCTTCTGCCGCAACTGCGAGCAAACGTTGACGACGGTCTTGTAACTGACATTAAGCTCCTCGGCGATGCGGCCGTAAGGCTTGCCTTCCGCCAACAAAGCCAGCGTTTGCAGCTCCCGCGGCGTCAACTCCGCGAGTGGATTCTGACGCGCAGGCGTGTGCACCAGGGCCACCTGCATGGCGAGATCGCCATGCAAATACGGCGTGCCGGTTCGGACCTTTTCAAAGGCCTTCATCAATTCAGCAGGCGACGTGTCCTTGAGCACATAGCCGGTGGCGCCGGCCTCGAGCGCGCGCGCCACAATGATGGGATCGCTGTGCATGCTGAAGACCAGAATGCGGGTGGCCGGATCGTGCGCATTGATGCGGCGGATCAGCGGCAGGCCGCTGAGCCCGCTACCCTGCATGGCGAGGTCGACGATCACGACGTTGGGATGATGACGGCGGTAGAGCTTGTAACCGGACACCGCGTCGCGCGCCTCGAGCACGTCGGTGACGCCGGCATCCTCGAGCATGCGCCGGCAGCCCTGCAGGACGATCGGATGGTCGTCGATGACGAGGACGCTGGTCATATCTTCACACCGCTCAATTTTCCGGCCTCCGCTTCGGCGAGAGGGATCGTGATCCGCACGCTGGTGCCGCGGCCGGGTGCGCTGTCGACAATATAACGGCCGCCGAGGCCTTCGACACGCTCCTTCATGCCGCGGGTGCCAAAACCGGCCGGCGCCGGTTGGCTCATACCGCGTCCGTCATCAACCACGGTCAGCGCCAAAGACGCCCCATTATCCACGTGGTCGAGTTTCACGGCGACATGCTTCGCCTCGGCATGGCGTATGGCATTGGTCAAGCTTTCCTGAATGCATCGATAGATCGTCAGGTCGATCGAATCGCCATAACCGCGCGGCAGATCGCCGGCCATAATGGAAAACATAATTTGCGGATGCTCCCGCGCGCGTTCGTTGACGAGCTGGCCGAGCATGTCCCTGAGCGGAACGTGACCGAGCGCCATCGGACGAAGACGGTCGAGCATGCTGCGGTTGATGGCCTGCAAATGCTCGATGACGGCCAGGATATCGCGCAAGCGTTCCGCGATGCTGGCCCTGGCCTGATCGGGCAGGTTTTGCGCCACGCTCGCGATCGACGATGCATTGGCTTTGAGCCCAAACAGACACGGCCCGACTTCATCGTGCAATTCGAGCGCGGTGCGCCGCCGCTCGTCGTCCTGAGCCGTAATCAGCCTGCGATTGAGCCTTATGTTTTCGCCGCGCAGGGTCTCGAGCGCAAGCGCAAGCGTGTTGAAATGCTCGGCGATGGCGGACAATTCGCGCGCCTGCGGCTGCGACAACCGCACGCTATAGGTCTGACGCACCAGGTCGGAAAGGCCATTCGCGAGCACGGTGAGCGGATCGAGAACACGCCCGAACAAAACATAAAGAAGGCCGATCATGACGACGTTGAGCACGACGGCCACCGCCGCGATCGCGACGGCGTTATCCCAGACCTCGGCGATTTCATCGGCAGGCTCGCCGATGATCGCGACATGCCCGATCCGCAGGCCGTCGACGGTCACGGCGACATCGCGGGTCTCGACCGGCGGCGCGACCAGGGCGGCAAACCAATGCGGGGCGGCGTCGCGCTCAGCGGCGGCGCGGCCGGGCGGCGTCACCGCGATCGGAGAGCCCGCGGCGTCGCTGACCACGAACCGGACATGGCGCATCGACTGCAGCTGCGCCGGCAGCGACGCCAGAAACTGCTCGGCCGGAAGCTCCTGACGGGCAAGATGGACCGCGTCTTCGACCAATAAATCGGCAAGGCGCATCGAAGCGGCCATCTCGACACGCGTTTGCATGCGCGCACGCAAGATGACGACGCTGCCCGCAACGAGCACCGCGATGACATCGATCAGCACGAATGCGAGCAGGAGCTGAGCGCGAATCGAGCGCTCATACCAGAGCGCACGGCACCAGCGCTGCAGCAAGGTCGGCGCTTGCGGCGGGCCGGCAAACGCAGCCGCGGACTGTACGCTGATCGGTCCCTCCCTTTGGGCGCTTCCGTGTTATGGCGCGGATGTTAGCCGAACATAGGGCGCCACGTCACGTCCGAGCGGCCGCCCTGCCGAATTGGCATTACGGAATGAGCGTGTTTCGATTAGCATGGGTCTGATAATCGAAGTCCCGAAATGGGACTCATAGGGAGGCATAAATGCTCGCAAAGGGCGCGATTGGTATCGGCGTCATTATCGCCACGTTCTTCGGGCCAGCCGGGCTGGCGAACGCCCAGACCCTTCTCGAGCAGAGCGCCGAAGTGCGCATGCAGCTCGACCTTGCGGTCTCCAGCCAGGCTCTCAAGGCGCTGCTGCCCGACGGCTGGGAGCCGTTCGTAGCGACCGCTGGCCCAGCCAAGAACTGCAATGTCCGCTTGATCTTCGTCGATCGCGTCGACATCAACGGCCCGGATGGCGCGCCAGCCGGCACCGAGCAGATGGTCTATTTCGCCTCGCCCATCAAAAAGACCGGCAGCAATGACATGGCCGGCCAGATGATGATCGACGGCATCACCAATAATCCGAAAGCCGCTCCGGGCCCGTTCAATGTCTACCAGGCCGCCACCGCCTATCGCATCGAGCGTTCCACTCATGCTGCCGCGGGCGGCCCGATCGAAAACGAAGACACCTGGGACTTCACCGGCGCCGACGGCGAGCACCTGTCGCTGCACTTGACCTATGACCGCGGCGTCGCCCGCAAGCTCTCGGCCGAGACCAAATTCTTTTCAGCCTCCGATCCCAATTCCTACCAGATCTGGAAGATCGACCAGGGCCTCGACATCATGCGCAACGCCACCGTTCAGGTGAAGGACCGCGTCAAAACGTTTGAGTTCAAGGCGTCCGGCGGGCGCGTCGCCAAGTTGTTCGACGGCAATGAGCGGGTCGTCAGCGTCGATGCGCTGCATTGGTACAATCGCGCCGCTTCTTCGCCATAGACGCCACGGTCGCCGCCCGTTGCGGGATACCATGCTCGGTCCGCTCCACGCCAAGGCGCTCGGCGCGTTGCTGTTCGCAGTCGGCGCCCTGTCGCCTGTGGCGTGGCCGAGCGTGGCGCAGGCCGACGAAGCGGCGGACTTCCTCGCCGGCCGAAGCAGAGCTTGCGTGAAATGCTCGCTGGTTGCAGCCCAGCTGAAACAGAAGGATTTGTCCGGCGACGATCTCACGGACGCCGATCTGTCCCGTGCGGTGATGCACCGCGCCAAGCTCGGCGGTGCGACATTAAACGGCGCCAACCTGACCGACGCGAACCTTAACAAGACCGACTTGAAGATGGCCTCACTGGTTGGGGTCAAGGCCGAGAACGCGATGTTTTATGGATCGGATTTGAGCGCCGCGGACCTGTCCGACGCCGACCTCGCCAACGCCAAGATGCAAACGGCGTTTTTGGTGCGCGCCAAGCTCGACCACGCCAGGATTTCCGAAGCCATGCTTAACGCAGCCCGGCTCGATGATGCATCGTTACGGGATGCCGACCTGAGCAAGACCAATCTGGTCGAGGCGTCACTGCGCCGCGCCAACCTCGAAGGCGCCAATCTCGACAATGCCGGCCTGGTTAATGCGGTGCTGCGCGACGCCAACCTCAAGGGCGCGAAGCTGACCGTAGCTGACCTTTACGGCGCCGATCTTTCAGGCGCCGATCTGACCGGAGCCGATCTGTCCGGCGCACGCATGACCGGCGCAATTGTCACCGGCGCGATCCTGACGGACGTCAAGCTCAGCGGCACCATCATGCCGGACGGCACCGTGCATCCCTGACCGATTGTGCAGATCAAGGCTTGCGATAGTTCGGATCGAAAAGCTCGAACCGCGTCCAGCTGTCGAAAGCGCCTTGGGTATATTCATGGCTGTCCGGATCGACATCGTGCTGCCCGGGTTTGCGCAGAAAATGCGTCTGCACGGTCAGAACCCGCTCCGGCATCGTCTTGTCGCAGCGCTGCTTGATGAACACACCGCCGACCGCAGACTCGCCCTCGGCCGGGGGGAAATCCGTACAATTCCACCCATCAGAGCCATAGCGATTGATCACGGCCACGCCGAGCAGATGCGCCATGCGGCGTTCGGCCGGCGTTGCGCGCGGATCGCTCACTATGCGAATGCCACGCAATATCCCGCCATCGTCAAATAAGGCCGAAAGAATGACGGGATGGCCGGCGACCCGCGTGCCGGTCCGCTGCGCCGCGTAACTCGGCTCGCCGAGCGCCTTGGCAACGTATTCGTCCTCGTCGTCGAAACGGGCCGCGACTTCACGCAACCCGTTTGCCTCCGGCAGGCATTTTTTGAAGTCCGACCAGGCGTCGAGCTCCTGACGCGGCGGTCCGCCATCGCTGCCACAAGCGAGTTGGCCCCAGCCATCCAGTGTCATCGCCTGGGCGGCAAGCCCAAGTTTCAGGCCGTGGATTTCGCCCGGATCGGATTGTGTCTGTGCGCCAACTCCGCCGGCTGCGGCCAGCGCTGCAACGACAAAAGCAATCGCCGCCCTGCCCGTCCGGTGCATGAGGCTCACGGCTTCATCGGCTCGCATTGGCGCGTATCCGTGCCCCAGAATTCGACGCAGTCCTCATAAGTCGACGGCCCGCGCCCGATCGCCTTCGCGAACAGATATTTCACCACCGCATCGATCTCATCGGAATTGAGGAACGCGTTGGGCTCCGGCGGCACGTCGTTGCCGAGCTCGGCGCGGGTGATGCCGTAGCAACGTTTATCGGTATAGGCGAACTGGTCGTGAAACGGCATACCGGTGCCGGGACGGCCGCATTTGACGGTTTCGGCGACCTGCGCGGGCGTCAGCTTTGTCTGGCGCAGCGACAAGGCGTTGCCGCCGTAGCCTTGATCGCCGGACGCGTCCCACTTGTGGCAGAACTGGCAAGTCGCCTTGGTTTTAAAAATATCCTTGCCATGCTCGATCGTCCGCGCCGCCTCGGCGCTTTGCGCCTCCTGCGCGCGCGCGCGTTCGATCATGACCGCCGAAAGCGCCGCGATCAGCGCCAAGACGACGTGCATGCGACCAAGCGGCCGGACTGTTGTGCTTTGGAGCGTGCGCCGGCACGACGAGGAGTCGTACCGGCGCAGGCCGTTATTGCGTTCAATCAAAGTGCAAACACGAACAGCATGGACGTCGTCGAGGAGTATTTCAGCGACGGATCGTTCTGCATGACGAACGGCGACTGCCGCGAGCCGGCCAGAACGGCGATGTATTGCTTGCCGTTCACCGAATAGCTGATGGCCGGCGCATTGATGCCAGTGCCGACGCTAAAACTCCAAGCCTGTTGCAGGGTTTTGGCGTCATAGGCGGTGAAGGTTCCGTCCGCCTGGCCGAGGAATACGAGATTGCCAGCTGTGGCCAGCGCACCGGAGTAGTTCGGGAAGTCGAGCCGCACAGCGGCCTTGATATCGCCGGTGGTCGGATCGATGGCCTTGAGGCTGCCGTAGAGCCGGCCGGTCATCTTGAACGAGCCGCCGCTGAAGCGCTCGCGCGGCTTCAGCGTTCCGCCTTGATCGGCAAAATCCTTCTGCGCCACCGTCTCGATGCCGTCGCAGCCTTCGATCGACGGTATGTAGAGCATGTTGAGTGTCGGATTATAGGCCGTAGGCTCCCAATTCTTGGCGCCGAAATGGGACGGGCAAATGTTGGCCAGCGGTTCGCCGCGCATGCCGTGGGTGCCCGGCGTATAAACCTGGACACCGCTCTTGGGATCGTAATTGGCCGGCAAGCCGGTCTCCGGGTCTAGTCCCGTCGTCCAGTTCAGCTTATCGACGTATTGCTTGCCGCCGATGAACGCTCCGGTGGTGCGGTCCAGCGCGTAGAAAAATCCGTTGCGCGCGGCGTGGACGACGAGTTTGCGGTCCTTGCCGTTCACCTTGGCGTCGATGATCGGGTGCTCGGAAATCTCGTCGAAATCGAAGGGGTCGTTCGGCGTGTACTGGAAACCCCACTTGATCGCGCCGTTGGTCGGGTTGAGCGCAAGCACGCTCGCGGCCCACTTGTTGTCGCCCGGCCGATACTGCGGATCCCAATCGGCGCCGGCATTGCCGATGCCCTGGTAGATGGTGTCGGATTCCGGATCGTAGGTCGCGGTTTCCCAGACCGGCGCGCCGCCGTGCTTCCAGCGCTCCTGGCCGTCCTTCCAGCTGTCGTTGCCGGGCTCGCCCGCGCCCGGGATGGTGTAGGTCCGCCAGGCCTGCTGGCCGGTATTGAGATCCGTCGCATCGATGAAACCGCGGATGCCGAACTCGCCGCCGGCAGGGCCGACGATCGCCAAGTCGCGCACCACCAGCGGCGCCATGGTGATGGTCTCGCCCAGCGCCGGATCGGCGATCTTGCGTTCCCAGACCTTCTCGCCGGTCGCCTTGTTGATGGCGAACATCCGCCCGTCGAGCGCGATCGATATCACCTTGTCCTTCCACAGCGCGACGCCACGATTGTTGACGCCGCAGCAGGCGACGTCGCCGGCCCAGGCGCGGTCGATGCCCGGGTCGAACTTCCATTTGATCGCGCCCTTGGTGCCGCCCGAAACGTCGATCGCGTAGACGCTGCCCCAGCCGTCGGTGACGTACATCATGCCGTCGTCGACGATCGGCGTGCCCTCGAGGTTGCCGAAGGCGTAGCGCCCGCCGCTCTGCAAGCCGCCGAGCGCGACGGCAAAGACGAGCTTCAGGTTTTTGACCGTATCGGTATTGATCTCGCTGAGCGGCGAGAACCGAAAACCTTGATAATTGCCGTAGTAGAGCAGCCAGTTCTGCGGCTCCTTGTTGGCGTTGAGCGCCCGCTCAAACGTCATGTCGGCGGCGTGGACCGGTGTGAGCGCACTGGCCATGAGCAGCGGGCCGATCAACGCGATTGCCGGCGAGAGAATCCTCATCGCACTTCCTCCCCGTTTTGATTTTTACAGCGACGTCAGCTAGGGACGATAATGCGCTCAGTCCCCGACCGCGACAAGCGACTCACGCGCAGACCACGGCTGCCTTTCGACAGGGCCGCCTTCTTGGGCTTGCGCCCACTTCGGTGCGTAAAAAACAGGCCCTAAAACGTGCCGCGCAACCCCGCATAAGCGGCCAGGGGCATGCCAGGAACGAAGGTGCGGGGATCCGTCAGGTTCAAGTAGGGAAAAGAATCGGTCTCGAAGAACGTGCCGTAAACATAATAATGCTGGTTGAAAAGATTACGCACTAGGCCGAACAGCTCGATGTTTTTCGAAAGCTTATAAGAGGAATGCAGGTTCACCGTCCAATAGGCCGGCAGCTTCGGATTCTGGTTCAATTCGTCGCCGACGAGCCATTGATTGCCGATGACGTTGAGGTCGGCGCCGAATTTCCATGGGTCGGTGATCTGGTAATCGGCGCCGGCCTTGAAGCGATAGCTCGGTATGCCGGTCAAGTGATCGCCGGGAACGACAAAGATATTGCCGTTGGCGTCGGCGAATGGATTGTTCGGCGACGATAAAGTCAAAGCGTTCCGAAACGTGGCATCGACGGTGGTAAAATTGGCATAGGCAGTCCAGCGATCCTGCTTGTACGAGACATCGGCTTCAATACCCTGGCGCAGCGTATTGCCGCCATTCTGAAAAAATTCATGGCCGGGAATCGGGCTGGCGACGGCGAGGATGTCGTTGACGTTGAGCGCGTGGTAGGCGCCGACGCTCCAATTGAACAGTCCCTTTGCGAGATCGAAATGCCCGCGCACACCGCCTTCGAACGTATGCGACACGACCTGATTGAGATTGGGATCGCCGACCAAGGCGTTGTCGATCAGGCATGGCCGCATCGGGTCGGCGCAGCCGAGTTCCAACGGAGTTGGCGCCCGGTTCGCTTCCGCATAGCTGCCGTAGACGGTGACGTTCGGCGTGACCTTGTAGGTGGCCCCAAAAGTAGGATTGAAGCGGCTATAAACATGGTTGCCGTTGAGGCCCGGATCGTTGCCGATTTCGTCCGTCAACCCGATCTGGGCAATGTTGAAACGGCCGCCGGCCGTCACCGCAAGGCGCGGCGTGACGTTGAAAGTATCGGTCGTGTAGAAGCCGGTATACAGCGTGTTGGATCCGAGCCGCACCGGCGCGACGTCACCTGACGGCTGATCGATATAAAGGCCGGTGCCGGCGACGGTCGGAAACTGGTTCGCATTGATCGTGCCCAGTTCACTCGTGGTGGTGAATTGAACGAGCCCGCGGTCGACGCTCATGCCGAGCACAAAATTGTTGTCGTGCCCGAAGATTTTCTCGGACGAAGCGCCCTGCACTGAGCCGCCGAAGCTGTTGGTGGACGTCCAAGTGCGGTCGATTTCACCGAGCACGCTGCTGCCGAGAATGCCGGTCGCGTCAACAGTCTGTCCGCCGGTCGTGATCAGCGGCGACAACGAACCATCGAGGTTGGGAAAGCACAGGACCGTCGAAGGCGGCGGGCATGTCGTCGCATCGGTGCCGTTGCCGTCGACATGGCTTTGCCAAAAGCCGCGATAGTAGAGATTGCCCTGAAACGTCAACGTGTCGGTGGGCTTCCAGCTGCCGCTGCCGGTCAGGAATGCGAGCTTGTTGTCGGTAGTCTGCGGGATCGTATAGACGCTCGACCAATTCTGGCTCAGCATTTGGATCGGTGTCGCCGCGGCGGCACCGAAACTGTTATCGGCGCCGGTGAAGGTCACGTGGAATTCAGTTTGATTATCGCCGCGGGTGCCGAAGTCGGCGTAAACGCGACGCAGGCGCGACGGCGAATCCTGGCGCCAGCCAGCGTCGTCGATCGCGTCCGCAGTGATATAGTCGGACGAGTTGCCATTTTGGCCGCCGGCCTGCACCGAGGTGCCAATCCGGCCATACGAGCCGCCACGCAGCTCGCCCTCGACGCCCTGATAGGTAAAGCCGTTCTTCATCTCGAGCGAAAGCGCGCCGCCCAGCGCATTGAGCCCATACACGGGATTACTGGGAACCAGAGTCAACTGGTTGATCGCTTTGTCGGGGATAAAATCCCAATTGACGATGTCGCCGAACACTTCGTTGATACGTACCCCGTTCTGATAAACGGCGAGACCTTGCGGCGTTCCGAGGACCGGTGACGAAATGAAGCCGCGATAATTGATGTCGAGCTGAAATTGATTGCCGGTCTGGTCGCTGAGCGCGACGCCGGGCAATCCCCGCGCCATGGCTTGGAGGAGGTCCGGGGTGATGGCATGGTCGAGATCAGGCGCCGCGAGCGTCTGGACGTTGGCTGGAACTTTATCGCGAGCGATCGCACCAGGTTCGCCGACCGGGGCGGATGACGCCGCGGGATTTGCCGGAGCTACTTGCGCTGGTGCCGAAGAGCGTGATGCGGGCGCGGCAGCGGGCCGAACGGGCGGTAACGGCGTGGTCCCGATCACCTGAATCTCAGGAAGAGGAGCCGGGCTCTGCTGCGCAAAAGCAGGCTGCGGGGCCAGCAGCGCGACAATGCCAAACCCCGGCAGAAACAGACGCGGCAACATCGGCCGAAATGCCGACGCGCTTACACCGCGATCGAAAGCCGCAACGCCACACATCCCCAAGTCGCCCGACTGATCGGATAGATGCTGCCATTATTCGGCGCGAGGTGGCAGGGAAGGTTTTGCCAAACGTCCGGGAAGATTTGGCAATCGACCGCAACCGCGGCGCCCACCACACCTCAGTCCCTTGTCATGCGGTTCGTATTCTGCCCAACTGCATGGCCACTTGCGGTGGCACCCAGCCGGTCAATGTCTGCTAAGTGCCAAAACTGACATTCATCTAAGGCTAGCTATCGGAGGACGGCCCATTCCCCTGTCTCACCGGCCTTTCAAGTCGTTAACAAGCAGCTCGTCTGCGGGCAGGACGGTCCGGTTTAATTCAATCGATTTTGATGTCGAGCGCCCTTACGATGGGCGTCCATTTGACGATTTCATCCTCGATAAGCCGCTGAAACTTCGCCGGCGAGGAATCCAAATCTGGAACAAACCCGGTTTCAATCAGCATTTTCCGATAATCCGGCTCTGCGAGCGCATTATGGTTCGCGAGTGCAATCTGCTCGATTATTGCCGTCGGTGTCCGCGCAGGGGCAAACAAGCCAATGCTTTGTTGAGAGGTCATGCCCGGGAGAGTCTCGACCGCAGTGGGTAAGTCGGGCGCCGCCGCAAGGCGCGCCGGACTGGTCACAGCCAGGATCCGCAGCTTGCCGGTACGATGATAAGCAATGAGTTGTCCGGTCACTGCGGGCGTCGCCATTGCCACGTGACCAGCGATCGTGTCTGCGGTCGCCGGTCCGGAGCCGCGATAGGGAACTTGAACAAGGTCGGGCAGTCCGGCCAGCGACTTGAACAATTCTCCCGTGAGATGGTTGAGCGAGCCAACACCAGCGTGACCATAAGAGAGCTTGCCGCGATTCGCTTTGTCGTAATCGATGAACTCCTGCAACGTATTGGCCGGGATCGACGGATTGACTGCGATCGCGAAGGCAGACACCGCAATGTTGGAAATCGGCTCAAAGTCTCTTATCGGATCGTAAAGCGGCCTGGTTTTGAGGATTGCTTCGGTGATGTGAGTGCTCGACCCACCCAACAGGATGGTGTAGCCGTCCGGTTGCGAATGGGCGACGGTGGCTGCTCCAAGTGAACTGCCCCCACCGCCCTCATTCTCGACAACAACGGTTCCGAGCAGCGGCTGAATTCTCTCCGCCCAGGGGCGGCCTACTGCGTCAAATCCACCGCCCGGCGGAAACGGAATGATCAGTCGGATGGGCCGGGTTGGATAGGCCCCTTGCGCGAACGAAAATCGCGGCGCCAACCCTCTACTTACAGCGGCCACCAGCCCGATCGTTACCAGGTCACGTCGCCTCATTGCGTTCTCCTAAGAGGCACACCAGAGATTCCAAGGGGGTGCATGCGTTAATCAGGAATAGCGCACGTCCGGCCGCGACAGGCCGAAATGCGAGCGGAGCGTGTCTCCTTCGTAGGCCGTTCGGAACAGGCCGCGTTTTTGCAGGATCGGAACGACATGCTCGATGAAGCGGTCGAGCATCTCCGGCAGCACCGGGGGCATCAGGTTGAAGCCGTCGGCAACGCCTTCCTCGATCCAGTCCTCGATAAGGTCGGCGACCTGCTCGGGCGTGCCTTCGAAGACGAAGTGGCCGCGCGCGCCTGCGAGCTTGGCGAGCAACTGGCGCAGCGTCGGGCGCTGCTCGCGGACATAACCAACGATGACCTCGGTGCGGCTGCGCGACGCCTCGTTCTCCTTCGGATCGGGGAAGTCGGCGACCGTGAGCGGACGGTCAAGCGGTAAATGTGAGAAGTCGTGTCCGCCGAAACGCAGCGACATGCGATTGCGGCCGACCTCCGGATCGGACAACGCGTTAAGTTCTTCCGAGAAGCGCCGCGCCTCGGCTTCAGTCGAGCCGATGATCGGACTAAAGCCCGGCAGCACGATGACGTCGGCAGGATTGCGCCCAACCTCGGCGACCAGAGCTTTCAGCTCGATGTAGAACGCTTTTGCCGTTGCTTTTTCCAGATGCGCGGTGAACACCGCCTCGGCGTGCCGCGCGGCAAATCGCTTTCCGGTGTCGGACGAACCGGCTTGTACAAACACCGGCCGGCCCTGCGGCGAGCGCGGCAGGTTGAGCGGGCCTTTCACCTTATAATGTGCGCCCGAATGATTGATCGCCCGAACGCCGTTGGGATCGGCGTAGCGCCCGCCGGCCCGGTCGTCGAGCACGGCATCATCGGCCCAAGAATCCCAAAGACCTTTCACCACGCTCATGTACTCCTCGGCGCGCTCGTAACGGTCGGCGTGGCTGACCTCGCCAACGCCGCCGAAGTTGCCGCCCGCCTGCGACGACCATGTCGTGACGATGTTCCAGCCGATTCGGCCGCGGCTGATGTGGTCGAGCGACGAGAAGTAGCGCGCGAGGTTGAAAGGTTCCGTGTAAGTCGTCGAGGCTGTGGCGATCAGACCGACACGCTTGGTAACCATCGACAGCGCAGCGAGCGTGGTGATCGGCTCCAACCAATTGAAGGGCGTGGTCTGCACGTCGTTCCAGAGGCCGAGCACGTCTGCGAGAAAGATTGAATTGAATAGGCCCGCCTCGGCCTTCTTCGTCATCTCCACCGTGTAGTCGATGTCGGTGAGCGCCAGCTTCGACGACTTCGGATGCCTCCACGCGGCCTCGTGGTGACCGCGGCTCTGGATGAAGAGGTTGAGATGAATGAGACGTCTCATAGGTCGTCAGGCGGCAACCTTCGCTCCAACCACGCGCTGTGCAACGCGCGCCATGATCGCCGCCGCATTACGATGGAGGATCGCCTCTCGCGCCTCTGCCCCGATCTCGGCCTCCTCCAGCGCCTTTCGCGTCCAGTCTACGCCGAACGCACTGCCGTCCGTGCCGCACACGATCCGTTCGGCCCCGTATAGCCGCACCGCCGCCTCGATCGCCCGCGGCCCGAAGGAGTTGCAGTCGACATATACCGCGGCTGCTCGGCGAAACCGGGCGGAAGGCAGCTCTTCATCGGGCGTGTCGAGCAGGCAACGATGATCCATCCGCTCGACCTCATAGGGGATGTTGCCGCCCAAATTATGCACCACGACGGTGGCATCGGAATAATCCGCCAGAAGATCGGTCAGGCACAACGTCACCATCACCGACGACAGACTTGCCTGCATATCCAGTGTGCCGTTGCGTCGCCGAGCGTTGTCTGTCCCGCCGTCGACTTTGGGGAACGCGTCGCCCGGCCGCGGCCCATGATGAATGAAAATTGCTGCCTTATGGCGATTAGCCACTGCCAGCAGCGGCCGCGCGGCCTCGGCGTCATCGCGCGTCAAGAACAAGTTTCCGGGCAACTGCGCCCCGATCACCCCCGGCAGCCCCATTACGCGCTCGAACTCCGCCGCGGCCGCCGCCATATCGGTCAACGGCAATGCCGCAAACGCCGCGAACCGGCCGGGATGCCTTGCACAGATCGTCGCCAGCCCGTCATTCACCTTCCGGCACAGCGGCAGTGCCTGGTCGATCGGCTGCGCCTCGATCCAGCAGAACGAGCCGAGCACCGACAGGACGCTTACCGAAACATCCTGCCGGTCCATGCGCGCCAGTTCCACCACGGCTTCATTGAACGCCTCGGCCAGCGGGGTATCGGCCATTCGCGGCGTTTTCAGCATCTCGACTCCGTCTGTTCCGCGAACGATGCGCGGTTCCCGTGTGCGCGCCCGCAGCGCATCAGCGACCTCGGAGGGTTTCCAGTGCGCGTGCATGTCAATCATCATGGCTTGTACTCCCTGGCATGCTTCTTCTCTCGCTTGTCTGCCAGCTTATTGCCTCAAGAAGAGACGTGCTAGCCCAACGTGATGACGTCGCTGAAGTGCCGAAATAGCGTTGTCGTCGTTCGGCCCGACCGCGAATGCGTCAGATTTTGCGTAACAGCGGCCAAAAATCATCCAGCGACGGCTGCTCGCCAAGAGTGCTCAGCGTTGCATGGATTTTGTCGGCTGTTGTCCGATCGATTGCCTGCGCCGCGCAAATGTCGAACTTGGCCTTGATCTGCCGAGCCGACATCGGCGCCTGCGTCGACCCGCTCGGATAATACTTGGTGCGCTCGATGCTGCGGCCGTCGCGGTCGATCACCGTGACCTTGGCAGGCGACTCCTCCCGCAGATCGGCATATTCCTGGTAGATCGAAAGCGAGACCTTTTGCGCGAAGGCGCGCACCGCCTCATCTTGCAGAGCCTCCTCGGTGAATGCAGCGAGCATGGGGGCGCCGTGCACGAACGTATAGGCGGCGAGATAAGGACCGCTGAATTTGGCGCTCTCCGCTGAGCGCGGATATTGATCGGAATAACGCTGCGCGGCGTATCGCGTGATGGCGACGTCGACGTGCGCAATCTCGCCGGGCGCCACCGCCTCACGCAATTCGAGCGCGGCGTCGATCGCGGTATGGCCGAGGCCGCCGCAGGGATAGGGCTTGAGCTTGTAGCCGTAATCCACGAGGTCGTAACTCTTGCCCAGGCTGTCGAACGGTTCGGGCGACCAGGGCAGGCCGCGCGAAAAACTCTCAAAATAGCCGAGCTTGCCTTCGAGCGCCCGGGCATTCGCGGTGAAACCGCGGGCGCCGAGCATGGCGGCGAGCATCCCGTCGTGGGCGGCGTGTCCGCTGTGCAGTGGCTTGGTCATGCTGCCGAAGTTAACGGTGACGCCACTCGCCAGCGACGCCGTGATGCCGATGACGTTGCGAATATGTTCGCGCTCGATCTTCAGGAGCCGAGCGCAAGCGGGCGGCTGCCGCGACGACGCCGACGGTGCCGGTGCTGTGCCAGCCGCCAACGCGCCAGGCTTCGTTCGCTGCACGACTGACACGTCCGGCAATTTCCGCAGCGATAATGAATGCGGACAGCATTTCGGCGGAATTTGCGCCGCTCGCCTCTGCGACCGGCAGGATCGCCGGGATCACTGCTGCAATCGACTGGCCGGCGAAATAAGTAAGGTCGAAATCCATGCAATGGCCGGCAACGCCGTTGGCAAGCGCCGCAAGCTGAGGCGCGGCGCGCAGGTCCCGCCCTACGATCGTCGCCGCCGGCATGCTGCCCGTGAGTTTGACAACGTCGCAGGTGATATCGGCCGGGGGCAATTGGCTTCCCGCCAGCATGACACCGACGGTGTCGATGAAGGCCGTGCGCGCACGTTCGATTGCAACCGGCGGTGCGCTGTTAAGATCGAAGCCGGTGATGAAATCGGCGATCGAATCGGCGGCGGTCCTTGCACCTTGCGAGCCGTCAGCAATGCCGGCCGGCTGTTGGCTGAAAGTAGGCGACGGCACCCCGGCGATCGCCGCCGCGCCGGCTCCGAGGAGAACTCTACGGTCGATCAAGCTTCGTCCATCGTCCGTTGCCATGGTCAGAACCTTGAGGTGCTTTCACGAAGTACCGGTGCTTACTCTCCCTGACGCTCAGCCACCGCGAACGTAGCGGTGCGTCAGGATGCGGATTCGGTCGCGGAAGTGCGGGATCACTCGGGCGCTCCATGGCGTATCGACCGCAGCTTTCCATGCCGTGCTCCGTGTCACGTCTGGCGACTCAAGGTGATAGATCGCCACGTACCGATGCGTGCCTCCGTCAGCCGCCGTCGAACGATAGCGCCGCGCAGCCAAGGTGCCCGGAACCCCGGCAAGCGCGTCGAGGTGCTCCTGGTCGTACCACGCATTGAAATCGTCCTCTGCCTCGGGCGCGATGTTCATCGCATTGAGAAGCAACGCCCCGGCTCCCTCCGGCACCACCGCGTCACCGGGCGTGATCTGCGTGCCCTCGAACCGCAGCAACCGTTTGCACATCGCGGTCACGCGCTTTGACCAGACCGACAGATTGCCGTAGGCGACGGATGCGTAGGCCTTGCTGCGCAGCACGTCGACCGAGTTGAGATCATAGGTGGCCACTGACAACGTCGGCTGCTCGTCGCTTATCCAACGTTCACAAGCGGCGAATCCCGGAACCCCCCGGCGCTCGGGAATATGCTCCAGATCGTACCAGTCATGGAACTCGTCGGTATGCGCGGTCGAGAAATCGAAAGCGGCAACCAGCAGGCCCCTGCCCATGGCATTCCCCCCATGCATGATCCACAGCGCCCCAGATTATCAGAAGGCGTTTGCGATGGGGGGCAATACACTGATTCCAAATTCTTGCCGGGCTGAGGCAAAGCGCGACGGGTGGTATCGCCACGTGCAGCACGCTTTGCGAAGGACGCTGGCGGAGGGAGTGGGATTCGAACCCACGATACGGTTTCCCGTATACACGCTTTCCAAGCGAGCGCCTTCAGCCACTCGGCCACCCCTCCGGGCACGTCGAGCGCAATATAGCCACAGGCCCCGGCGTGACAACCCGGACGGCACCGGGCCTGGTCTTTAAGGCCGCGGCCAATTCCTGGGCGGCAAAGATGGAACTTCCGCCGCGTTGTGTCGTTGATAAGCAGTCCTTGATGAGGCAACAAAGGAGGACGTCATGGGACGCGGTTTATTGCTTTGGCTCCTCGGCATTCCACTGCCAATCATTCTGCTGATCTGGCTGTTCGGTGGCCTGCACAGCTAAGCTATTTGTAGGCGACGTGTAGTGACGCAGAGGGCCCGGCGCGAGCCGGGCCTTTTGCGCGTGCGCTTTCGCTAGCGCCCGCGTTCCCCTACATTAGCGGCATGGCTTCATCCGCAGACGACTACCTGATCCGACCCGATCCGCTCGATCCGCGCCTGACCGAGCGCGTCAAGGGCATCGACCAGACCGGCGCCGCCATCGAGACGTCGGTGACGGTCGAGCGGGCGTTGACGATCTTCCTCAATTCCCAGGAGATCGTCACCGCGATGACCATCGGCGATCATCCCGAATATCTCGCGCTCGGCTATCTGCTCAACCAGAACATGCTCAAGGTCGACGATACCGTCACCGGCGTCGATTACGACGAAGAGGTGTCCGTCGTCGTGGTGCGCACCAAGCGCAAGACCAATTACGAAAAGAAACTCAAGAAGAAGGTGCAGACCTCGGGCTGCGCCCAGGGCACCGTGTTCGGCGACCTGATGGAGGCATTGGAGACCGTCACGCTGCCGCCGGCCGAGCTGCGCACCTCGTGGCTCTATACGCTGACCCACAAGATCAACACCACGCCTTCGCTCTATCTCGAGGCCGGCGCCATCCACGGCTGCGTGCTCGCCGTCGAGGACCGCCCGCTGGTCTATATGGAAGACGTCGGCCGCCACAACGCCGTCGACAAGATCGCCGGCTGGATGTTCAAGTATAAGGTGAGCGCCGCCGACAAGATTTTCTACACCACCGGCCGGCTCACCTCCGAGATGGTGATCAAGACCGTGCGCATGGGCATTCCGATCCTGATCTCGCGGTCCGGATTTACGGCATGGGGCGTCGAGCTGGCACGCAAGGCGAATTTGACGCTGATCGGCCGCGCCCGCGGCAAACGCTTCATCGCGCTCGCGGGCGAGGACCGCATCGTGTTCGATCAGGACCTCGCTTTTGTCGAGGAGGAAAGCGCAAAACACCGCCGCAAGGCCGCGGTGCACGATGAGTGAGCTGAAGCGCGCGTGACGGCACCCCCTACTCTCGGTCTCGTGCTTGCCGGCGGCCTGGCGCGCCGCATGGGCGGCGGCGACAAGGCGCGCATCAAGATTGGCGGCGCCAGCATCCTGCAGCGCGTGCTCGCCTGCCTCACGCCGCAATGCAGCGGCGTCATCATCAATGCGAATGGAGACCCCGCGCGCTTTGCCGATACCGGCTTGCCCGTGGTTGTCGACAGCGTGCCGGATTTCGCCGGGCCGCTCGCCGGCATTCTTGCCGGTCTCGATTGGGCGGCGCAAAACGCTCCCGCAATCGAATGGCTCGTCAGCGTGCCGGGCGATTGCCCGTTCCTGCCGAAGGATGTGGTGAGCCGCCTGCATGACGCGCGCGCCGCGGCGAATGTCCCACTCGCCTGCGCGCGCTCGGGCGAATGGCGGCATCCGGTCGTCGGGCTGTGGCCGGTCAAATTACGCGAGGATTTGCGTCACGCGCTGGTGAGCGAAAACCTGCACAAGATCGAGCTTTGGACCGCGCGGCACGGCATCGCCATCGCCGAGTGGCCGGCCGTCCCGTTCGATCCGTTCTTCAACGTCAATACGCCGAAGGACGTGGCGCAGGCCGGAGCTATTGCGGCCAAATATCCGAACGCATGACGGCGCTATTCGCGCTGCGCCGTCGGCAGCCAGGGCATCGCGGCGCGGCGCTTGGCCTCAAAGCTTTCGATCGCATCGCTGTATTCAAGCGTGACGTCAATATCGTCGATGCCGCGCACCAGGCGGTCCTTGCGCAATGGGCTGATGTCGAACGCATGCGTGCTGCGATCCGGCGCGATCAGCGATTGATTGGGCAGATCGATGGTCATCTCGGCGCCCGGACGCTCGTGCAATTGCCGCCATAGATCCTGGATGATCGTCTCAGGCATCGTGATCGCCAGGATGCCGTTCTGGATGCAGTTGACTTGAAAGATTTCGCCGAAGCTTGGACCGACCAAGGCGCGCAGGCCGAAATCCATCACCGCGAAGGCGGCGCCTTCGCGCGACGAGCCGCAGCCGAAATCGCGGTCGGTGATAAGAATCTTGGCGTCGCGATAGGCCGGATCGTTCAATACGAAACCGGCGCGCGGTTGGCCCGCTTCATCGAAGCGAAGATCGTAGAGGAAGGCCTCGCCGTAATCGTGTCCCGGCCGACGGTGCCGGCGCATGTAGCGGCCTGGCAGAACCATCCCGGTATCGACGCTGGCAATTTCGAGCGGCGCGGCGACAGCGGTCAGGACGGTGAACGGCTGCATCAACGCCTCACGACAGTTGCCGCACGTCGGCCAGTCGGCCGAACACCGCGGCTGCAGCAACCATGGCGGGACTCATGATGTGAGTGAGCGCGCCGCGGCCTTGGCGGCCTTCGTAATTGCGGTTGGTGGTCGACGCGCAGCGCTCGCCGGGCGCGATCAGTTCGCCGTTCGAGCCGTTGCACATCGAACAGCCGGAATCCCGCCATTCGAGGCCGGCGGCGATGAAAATGCGATCGAGCCCTTCGGCTTCGGCCTGGCGCTTCACCGCGCTCGATCCCGGCGACACCATGCCGGGCACTGCGGCGCGGCGGCCCTTGAGCACATGCGCCGCGGCGCGCAGATCCTCGATGCGGCTGTTGGTGCAGGAGCCGATGAAGACCCGGTCGATCGAAACCTCGGCAAGCGGCGTCGCCGGCCGAAGCTGCATGTAGTCGAGCGCGCGCTCGACGTGGCGCCGCCGGTCGGCGTCGCCGATGCGCGACGGGTCGGGGACGGCACCGTCGATCGGCGCGGAATCTTCCGGGCTGGTGCCCCAGCTCACCATGGGGGCGAAACCGGTCGCGTCGAATGAAATCTCGCGATCGAATTTCGCTTCACCGCCGGTCGGCAGCGTGCGCCAGTACGCTAAGGCGTTGTCCCAATCGGCGCCCTTCGGCGCGAAGCGGCGGCCGGCGAGAAACTGATAGGTGGTGTCGTCGGGCCCGATCATGCCGATGCGGGCGCCGGCCTCGATCGACATGTTGCAGATGGTCAGCCGGCTCTCCATCGACAAAGCGCGGATGGCCGAGCCTGAATACTCCACCGCATAGCCGGTGGCGCCGCCGACGCCGATGTCGCGGATGATCGAAAGAATTACATCTTTCGCCGTCACCGCTTCGGGCAGTTCGCCGTCGATCGCAATGCGCATCGTCTTAGGCTTCTTGAGCCAGACCGTCTGGGTAGCGACGACGTGGCGCAACTGATTGCCGCCGCCGATCGGCACCGCCAGCGCGCCGCAGGCGCCGTTGGTCGCGGTGTGGGAATTGTTACAGGTGATCAGCATGCCTGGCTGGGAAATGCCGAGCTCCGGCGCGATGACGTGCGCAATGCCCTGGTCGCGATGAAACCAGCCGACATGGGGCAGCCGGAAATCCCTCGCGTTCTCGTCCATCATCTCGACGACCCTGCGGATTTCCGCATTGGCCATACCGGCGGTGCCACGCTCGCGATTGATGGTCGGCAGATAGTGGTCAGTGACCGCGAGATGTTGTTCGGGCCGGCGCGATTGCCGTCCCTCGATGCGAAGCTGATCGAAAGCGAGGAACGACTGGCCCTCGTTGATCAGGTTGAAATCGACGTAAAGCAGCGCCTCGCCCTGCGGCGACACCACGATCACATGGTCGGACCAGATTTTTTCGAACAGCGTCCGCGGCATTGTCATTCCAGCATGCCAAGCTCGGTCAGTACCGCGCGGTTGTCGTCATAGTCATGCTGCAGCCACTTGGCAGTTTCCGGATAGCGGATGGGTTTCAGCGTCCAGAAATTGCGCTCGAGATCGAGCTTGAAATCGGGATCGACCATGACGCGGTCGAGCGCATCGGCCCAGAACGCGATCTGCTCGGGTTTCAGCCCGTTGGGCAGCAACACGGTGTAGGAATTCGCCGTGACCACGTCGAGGCCCTGCTCGCGCAATGTCGGATATTGGGCCAATTCGCCCGGCAGCCGCTCCGGCGCGGCGATGCCGAGCATGCGCAGCTTGCCGCCCTGGATCAGCGGCATCGAAGAGCCGATGCTGGTTTCGCCGACGTCGATGTGGCCGCCGGCCGCCTGCACCGAAACGTCGGAACCGGAATCGAACACCACCGTCACCAGCTTTTTCGCCGGCGCGCCTGCGGTCTTGCCGACATTGACCACGGAGACGTGCAGCGGGCTGCCGAGCCCGACCGGGAACGCGAACGTCACCGAGCCGGGATCGGCTTTGAGCCGGTCGCGCACGTCGACCATGCTTTTGATCGGCGAGTCGATCGCCGTGAAATAGCATTGATAGGCGTCGAACAGTTTGACCAGCGGCGTGAGATGCTGATGCAGGTCCAGGCCCTTGCGGGCGATGGCATTGATGAAGCTGCCGGAAGCCAAGCCGATCTCGTTGCCGTCACCTTCCTTGCGCGAGAGGTCGGTCATGGCGATGATTTGCGCGGCGCCAGGCTTGTTGAGCACCGTCATGGAATTGACCAGATGCTCCTTGGTCAGCACGCGCTGGATGGCGCGCGCGATGCGGTCGTTCTCGCCGCCGGCGCCGGCGCCGACGAAAAACTCCACATTGCCGGCCGGATGCCAGGCGGCCGTTTGCGCGTGTGCGTTTGGTCCGAGCAGCGCCAGGATGGGAAGTGCTAATACGGCCGCCCGCGCGATCTGCATGTCGTCCTCCCGATCTCGCCGGTTTGCCGGCGTTATCACTGTACGCTCGCGTGTTTTAGCCCACCAGCAACGCATACGAGAGGAAACCAATTGTCGCGCCGGGCTCGATGTCGGTGATCTCTTCGGTCAATTCGGCCAAGCCGTCGGTTTCGGTGAGCGAGGTGATGACGCCGGCGCCGTCCTGCGGATGCTTGAACGCTTCGATGGCGCCGTCGGAGGCCTGTCGCAGCGCCACGCGTACATATTCGCGGCGGCCTTTGCGCTTCTTGTAGGAGAAGGCGGCACGCGCCGGCATGGCGATCAGCGGCTCGGGCTGCGCACCGGCCAAGCGCAACAGCAACGGCCGCACCACGCGCACGAAGGTGACGAAGACCGCGACCGGATTTCCCGGCAGGCCGACGAAGGCAGCGCCCTCGCCGCTCTTCGCGGCGGGAACGACGCCCATCGCCACCGGCCGGCCGGGTTTTATCGCGACCCGCCAAAACACGATGCGGCCGATACTCTCGATGGCGCTGCGCACATAATCGGCCTCGCCGGTCGAGACGCCGCCCGAGGTGAGCACGAGATCATGGTCTCCGGCCGCTTTGGCGATGGCGCGCGCCAGTTGCTGCGGATCGTCGCTGAGAATGCCGAGGTCGGTGACCTCGGCGCCGAGGCGGGCGAGGAGGCCTGCGAGCAGGAAGCGATTCGAATCGTAAAGCGCGGCGCGCGGCAGGTGCGCTCCCGGCTCGACGATCTCGTCTCCGGTCGAGAACAGCGCCACCCGCACGCGCCGGCGGACTTTCAGCGCGGTGAGACCGAGCGCTGCAGCAAGCGCGACGTGCTGCACGGCAAGCCGGCGGCCGGCAGGCAATGCGACGGCGCCGGCGCGCATATCCTCGCCCGCCAGCCGGCGGTTGGCGCCGCGTTTCAGTCCCGGCGGCACTACGACGCTGCCACCGTCGACACGGCAATCCTCCTGCATGAAAACCGTGTCGGCGTCGGCCGGCATCGGCGCGCCGGTGAAAATGCGGATCGCTTCTCCGGCATGAAGCGCGTGCGTGGCGTCATGGCCGGCGGCAACGCGATCGACGATGGTGAGGCGCGTTTCGCCCTCGGCGTCGAGATTGGCGGCGCGCACCGCATAGCCGTCCACGGCGGAATTATCGAACGGCGGCACATTGACAGGGGCGATGATGTCCTCGGCCAGCACGCGCCCTAACGCCTCGCGCAATGCCACGGTCTCGCATTCGCTCACCGGCGAAACGCGTTCGACGATCAGACGCTCGGCGTCCGCGACCGGGAGCAGCGGGCCGTTGAAGGCGAAGCAGTCGTCGCTAAGCTGCGCCATTACGCTTCGCCTCGCGGTGGGCCGATTTGATCGAGCGGCAGCGCTTCGGCCTCGAACATAGTGGCGATGCCGTCGAAGTCGTCGAGCATCAACACCGGAACTAAAGCCTGCGGCAACGGCGCGTCGGTCGCGACGGCAACGATGCAATCGTCGTCGGGATGCAATAGCGGCTTGCCGACCGTGGCGCGAAACACTTCGAGCTTTGGATGCGAGTGGCGCTTAAAGCCTTCGACGATCACCAGATCGACCGGGCTGAGCTTGGCCAAAACCTCGGCGAGCGGCGGCTCGAGCTCATCGCGAAGCTCATGAACGATGGCCCAGCGGCGGCTGGACACGATCGCGACCTCGCTGGCGCCGGCCTGCCGGTGCAGCCAGGAATCCTTGCCCGGCTGGTCGGTGTCGAACTCATGATGCGCGTGCTTGACAGTGGCGACTTTCAGGCCGCGCTTGATCAGCACCGGGATCACGGCGGTGACCAGTGTCGTTTTGCCGGAGCCGCTCCAACCGGCGAGACCGATGATGCGCATAGGCCCTATGTAGCGTCATTCGCCTGCCGGTTCCATGCCGAGGGCGCGGATGCGCTGGCGCGTTGTTTCATCGCGCAACGCAGCGAGAAAGGCGCGAACCGCGGGCCGTTCACGACGGGTCTCGCGCAGCAGAAAATCGTACGCTTCGGGCGCAATCGGCAGGAAGGAAAGCCCGTACATCCGTGCCATCGGAGCGATGGCGACGCCCCAATCAGCGCGGTTTTGTGCGACCGCCGCCGCGACCGCATTGTGCGAACGCGGCTGGTTGGCGTAGCCGGACGGCCGCGCGCGGCCAAGCAGGCTGTCGATCAGGACGCGCGTGCCGGAGCCGGCATTGCGGTTGACCATCAGCGTTTTGGCATCGGCGAGCGCGGCTTTTAACGCTGCGTCGGCAGTGCGGCCTTCGAAGCGAGAGTCGCCTGAGCGATAAACAAACCCCTGCATCCGCCGCCAGCCGGGCACCAGCGTAAGGCCCGGCGCCAGCAGATGGTTGTTGTAGACGCCGGTCGCCGGATCGACGAGGTGGACGGGCGCGAGATCGCATTCGCCGCGGCTGAGCGCCGCGACGCCGCCGAGACTGCCGACAGCAATCGTTCGCGCGTTCAAGCCGCGGTCGGCGAGCGCGCCAACCACGACATCGAGCGCAATGTCGTGGCTGCCCATGATGACCAGATCGGGGGCGCGCGCGGCCTCGCCGATCAGCGTGACTTCGGCGCTGGTATCGGCATCGAGCGAACTCGCCAGCGGATCGATGGTCACAAATCCGTCGGCCTGGGAAAACGCCGTCACCGCGCCCGAACCCTTGCCGGTCGGAAACGCGATCGCACCGTCTTCGCCGGCGACCAGCGAGACCAGCACGAACTCCTCGCGGCCGAGCTCCGAAGCAATACGCACCGGCACGCGCGCCGTCGCCGTTCGCGCCGTTTCCGGCGCCAGCCCGGCGCGCGCGCGGATGACCGGCGCGACGAAGGCGTGAAAGGTGAAGATCGCCGAGGTCGGAAATCCCGGCAGCACAACGAGCGGCTTGTCGCCGATCACCGCGAGACACAGCGGCTTGCCGGGTTTGAGCGCCACGCCGTGCACGAGGATGCCGGGCGCGCCGAGCCGCGACACGATGCGATGGGACAGATCGCCGGCGCCCTTCGAGGTGCCGCCGGACAGCACCACCATGTCGCAGGAGTCCAGCGCCGTGCGCATCGCCAGTTCGAGCGCGACGTCTTCGTCGGGGAACGCGCCGAACGCCACCGACTCGCCGCCGGCTTCGACAATCGCGGCGGCAATGATGGCGCCGTTGCTGTCGTAGACGCCGGCCGGCGGCAGCGGCCGGCCGGGCTCGACCAATTCGTCGCCGGTCGAGAGCACGGCGACGCGCGGGCGTCGCACCACGTCGACCGAGGCAAAGCCGCACGCCGCGAGCATGCCGATCTCGCGCGAGCCGATGCGCGTGCCGCGGCGCAGCAGCGTTTCGCCACGCGCGATATCGGAGCCGGCATAGGAAATGAGTTGCCCGCTCGACGCGGCGCGGCGCAGCGCGATTGCCGGCACGACATCGTCCTCGATCAGTTCGGTGTGCTCGATCATCACCACCGCATCGGCACCGCGCGGGATGACGCCGCCGGTCGCGATCGCGGTCGCGGTGCCGGGCGTCACTTCGATCGCGGGCGCAACGCCGCAGGCGATCACTTCGGCGTTGAGGGTCAGCCGCTTTGGCGCGCCGTCGTTGGCACCCGCGGTATCGGCGGCGCGCACGGCAAAGCCGTCGACATTGGAGCGGTCGAATGGCGGCGCATCGACCGGCGCAACCACGTCGGCCGCGAGTACGCGCGACAGCGCCGCACCAAGCGTCAGGCTTTCGCCGCCAAGCGGCGAGCGGTCGATGCAGGCATCGAAACGACGACGCGCCTCATCGGCGGACACCACTTCGAGGAATTGCTCCTGCCGCGCCGCCTGCTTGACGGCGTCGAGGATCGCCGCGCCGCGGGCGTTGGATTTCGGGTTTACGGCCATGCTCTCACGGCAACCGGCGTCCCGGCTGCAAAACCTTCGCTCTCGGCTGAAACAACAATCCAGCCATCACTGTGGGCCAGCGATTGCAACGATAAATAACCTGAGGCGAGCGGTTCCGCCACGCCGCCGGCGCAGCTCACCGGAATCAGTTCGGTTAAACCAATCGTCGATGTGACCTTGCGTTTAAGCGGCAGCGTCACCGGCACATCCGCGATCCTGCCGCCAGCAAGCTTGGCCACAATATGCCGCCCGATCAACAGCCAGATCGCCAGTGCCGAATCGAGCCGTCCGGGGACCAGCAGCACCGGTCGCGCGCCGGCGAAGCCGAACGCGGTGGTTTCGCCGGGCGACACGGCGATGCCGTGCGCCTCGACTTGGCCGAGCTGCGCCAAGGTTTTCACCGCTGTATCCCGCAGTCCGCTGCCGGTGCCGCCGACGGCGATCACGGCGCTGGTTTCCTCATCCCCGAGCGCAGCTTCGAGCGTGATCGATTTCCCGGTAACCACTGCTCCTGCCTCACCCGCGATACGCATAAGCGTCGTCAGCACCGCGTCGATCGCCGGCGACCTTGTCTCACCACCGTGGACGATGTGGAGACGCGGTGCGCGAATGATCACATCCCTGATTTCGGCCGCTGCCATGACCGCGATGTCGATAGCGCGCACGGTCTGCCCGGCGCGGCGCAATAGCGTGCGCGGCGTGGCGTCGCCGCCCTCGGGCAAAACCCCCTCGCCTGCCGTGACCGCGGCGACGGCTTCAGCGCGATGGCCGCGCAGTATGACAGCGTCAAACGGCAGCACCGCATTGGCGTCACTCGGCAGCGCCTCTCCCGCGTCGATACGGCGCACCGTCAGCGGCAACAGCACCGGCGCGTAAGGTCCGGCATCGGCCACGGTGGCGGCATCCACCGGAAATCCGTCGCGCAACGCAATTGGGCGCGGCGGCTGCTCCGAAGAGACCACATCCTCGGCCAGCGTGAAGTCGCGCGCGGCACCGATTGGCGATTTCTGCGGCTTGACCGCGCCGACCCGCGCCTCGATGAGCGCAAGGATCGCGCCGAGCGGAGTCAGGCGCGTGATGCGCTGGATGCTGGAATCGACGGCCATTTTCATATGTCATGCCCGCGCAGGCGGGCATCCAGTAAACACCAAAAACCGAGTATACATCCGCACCGTCAGAGATTACTGGATCGTCCGCTCCCGCGGACGATGACACGGGAAATGACCGAAAAGACCCTCAATCTGCGAGGCCTCAAATGCCCGCTGCCGGCGCTGCGCACCAAAAAGGCGCTCGGCGCCATGGCGGCGGGCGACATTCTGGTCGTGGAATGCACCGATCCGCTGGCCGGCATCGACATTCCGAATTTGCTCAATCAGACCGGCGACACGCTCGAAGCCACGCACAAGGAAAAGAAGGTTCTGATATTTCGGATTCGGAAGAAATGATGAGCCTTATCCGTCATCCTGAGGTGCGAGCGGAGCGAGCCTCGAAGGATGCACGGCCGAGGCGCCCGGGCCGTCGCCCTTCGAGGCGCGGCTGCGTCGCGCACCTCAGGGTGACGGAACATTGGTTATTCCATCTTCAACCCGGCCTTGAGGATCACCGGCTTCCAGCGCAGTGCCTCATGCGCGACGAAGGCATTGAAGGCATCGGCATCCATCGGGGCGATGATCATGCCTTCCTGGCGGATGCGGCTCTGGTTGTCGGGCTGCGCCATGCCGGCATTGATGACGGCGTTGACCTTGCGGACGATGTCGGCGGGAAGCCCGGCCGGACCGGCGAGGCCGAACCAGTTGGTCGCTTCGAGCCTGTAGCCGAGCTCCTTGAAGGTCGGCACGTCCGGATAATCCGGCAGCCGCTCGCTGCCGGTTTGGGCGAGCCCGGTCACGGTGCCGCCCTGGAGCTGGGGCGACGCCGACGTCACCGTCGGCGTGGCGAAATCGATATTGCCGGCCACCACGTCGAGCTGGCTTTGCGCGGCGCCTTTGTACGGCACGACCTGGAATTTCAGATCGGCGAGTTGCGCGAAGGATTCGGCGATCATCTGCCCGGCGCTCGCCAGTCCCGACACGCCGTAAGTCAGCGGCTTGCCGCTCGCTTTGGCCTTGGCGACGAAATCCTTCAGCGTCTTGGTGTCGCTCTTGGCGTTGACGATGAAGACGATGGGCGAGCCCGCGAGATAAGCAACGTGGGTCAAATCCTTGAACGGATCGTAGCCGATCTTGGAATTGATCAATGGATTGATCGCGGTGAGTGACAATGTGGTGATGACGAAATTGTAGCCGTCGGGATCGGAATGGGCGACGAGGTCGACGCCGATCACGCCGCCGGCGCCGGCACGGGTTTCGACATAGAATTGCTGGTTGAACGCCTTGGTCAGTTGGTCGGCGGCCATGCGGGCCAAAATGTCGGCGGCGCCGCCCGGCGCAAACGTGTTGACGATGCGAACCGGATGGCTCAGGCCAGTCCTCGGCCGCAGCCGGAGCTGCACTCGAGAAAAATGAAGCAGTAGCCGCAGCGCAAATCAGCGCAACGTATTTCCTCATTCGGCGGCGACCCGGTGCGCGGCCACGCCTTTGGCTTTCACCACGACCTTGATCGCGTCATCGACCCTGTCCTTAGCGTAGCGGATCGCAGTCGGCAGATCGTCGAGCGGGAAGGTGTGGGTGTGGATTTTCGTGGCGTCGAAGCGCTTTTGCGACATGAAGGCTTCGGCGCGATGGGTCGCGGTCTTGCCTTCGCCGCGGATGCCGTAGAGGTAGATGTTGTTGCGCACGATATGGGCGACGTCGACCGGCGTCTCCTGATGCGGGAACGCGGCGAGGCAGACTTTGCCGCCGCGATTGACCATGCGGATGGCATCGTTCACCGCGTTCGGCGCACCCGAGCACTCGATCACATAATCGACGCCCTTGCCGCCGTTGAGCCGGCGCACCGCTTCGACGGCATCTTCATTGCGCACGTTGATGACATGATCGGCGCCAAGCTCGCGGCCGATTTTCAACCGGTTGTCGCGCGTGCCGGTGAGGATGACGGGCGAGGCGCCAAGCGCCTTCGCCACGGCGACGCCGAGCAGCCCGATCGGGCCGGGACCGGTGACGACGACGCTTTCGCCGGCGACGAGGCCGCCGAGCTCGGTCAGCCCGTACATCGCGGTGCCGGCGGTGACCACCAGCGTCGCCTCCTCGTCCGACATGGCGTCGGGAATGGCGACCAAGGTGTTGATGTGGTTGACCTGGTATTCGCAGAAGCCGCCGTCGGTGGTGAAGCCGTTGGCGCGGTGGCCCTTGTCGACGTCGCCGTAGTTGAGCCCGTAGTTGTGGCACGCGGTGTACATGCCCTCGCGGCAGCGCTTGCACTGGCCGCAGCCGGCGTGGATCTCGACGGTGATGCGCTGGCCGATGCGGTATTCGTCGACGCCGGGCCCGAGCGCGACAACGGTTCCCATGTATTCATGGCCGGGCGTGAAATTCTTGTTGAACGGCATGCCGCCCAGGATCGAGGCCGGCGGGCCGTGGTCGATGATCTCCAGATCGGTGGCGCAGATCGCCACCGCATCGATGCGGACCAGAACTTCCGCCCGTTTCGGCACCGGCACCGGCTTTCTGGGCGAGTTTCAGCTCGCCGGGATTGCCCAGCACCCAGGCTTTCATGTTGTCCGGAATCGGAAAATCCGGGCTCGTCTTCACTCCGGGGCCTGAATACATGGGTCGTTTCCTCTCGCCGGGAATCTCTGTCGCGCTGCGGCGCTTATAATGACTTTCTGCGTCGGGCGAAACAGGCCAAAAGCTCAGACTGGCGCGGTCGTGGCGTCATAGGTGAACAGCCAGTCGTAGCGCTCCCGGATGCGATCCTCCTGCCATTCGTGATCGACATGGGCCTGCGCCGCCTCGGCGTCGACCATGGCGCGGTTGTGGAAGCGCGGGATCATGGCAGCTGAGCCGGCGACGACCTTGTTGGCGCGGTCGCGGCGCGCCGCCTCGTAGGCCGCCAGCGCGGCTTCATGATCGTGCGGATATTTTTCGAGTGCCCGCGCCAGCACAGTACCGTCTTCGAGCGCCATGACCGCGCCTTGGGCCAACAGCGGCACCATCGGATGACAGGCGTCGCCGAGCAGCGTGCAGCGGCCCTTGCTCCATTGCTCCATCGGCGGCCGCAGCGCCAAGCCCCATTTGTACGGCACGTCGATGTTGCGGATCAGCGCGTGCACGTCGGCATGCCAGCCGCGAAAATCGCTCAACACTTCTTCGGTGGAGCCGCGCACGTTCCAGCCCTCGACCGTCCAATCGCGCTCGCCCATGCCGACGAAGTTCAGCAGCGTTCCGGCGCGCAGCGGATAATGCACGACGTGGCCGCCGGGGCCGACCCAATTGGTGCCGATGCTGCGCGAGATCGAGGCCGGCACGCGCTCCATCGGGATGACGCCGCGCCAGGCGATGATGCCGCAGAAATTTGGCTTCGCCGCGCCGAACAGATTTTCGCGCACCACCGAATGCACGCCGTCGGCACCGACCACGAGCTTTGCCGTTACCGGGGCGCCGGTTTCGAAGCGCATCTCGACGTGGTCGGCGGTTTGCGAGAGCCCGACGCATTTGCGGCTCAGATGAATGGCGCCGGGCTTTGCTTGCAGCACCGCTTGCGCGATCACGCCATGCAGATCGCCGCGATGGATGGTGATGTAGGGAAAGCCGTAGCGCTCGACCGATTCCAGGCCGAGATCGAACAGCTTCCAGCTCTGGCCGGTGTTCCACAGCCGGATCGCCTTGCCGGCCGGCAGCACCTGGACCTTCTCCAGCGCGTCCTTGAGGCCCAGCGCGTGAAGCACGCGCGTGCCGTTGGCACTGATCTGCACGCCGGCGCCGAGCTCGCGCAATTCCGGCGCCTGTTCGTAGACATCGACGTCGATGCCGCGGCGAAGCAACGCCAGCGCTGCGGTGAGCCCGCCAATGCCGCCGCCGACGATCGCAACTGCGTTCATGCTCATTCCTAGCCGCTCGCTCGTTCCCCTCCCCCTTGTGGGCAGGGGCGGGGGTGGGGGTCGGGAGGCGACGCGTACCCGCCGACGGTCGCCAGCAATCGGCTTCGCCGAGAGTCACCTCCCGACCCCCCCACCCTACCCTCCCTCACAAGGGGGGAGGGAAAAGTTACAGATCGAAAAACGAGATAATCTCGCCGATCAGCTCGCGCTTCTTCGCGAGCTTCTCGGCAGGCTGATAGCGGCCTAGCGAGCGGCCGGCGATATCGATCTCGCCCTGCTTGCCGACGACGATGTAGAGCGGCTCCTCGTAGTGGCCCGATTGCGGCCGGTGCAGGACCAGCTTGTGATCGATCAGGCTCGCCTCGATGCCGCGCGTTTTCAGCGTCTGCGACGGCTTGATGTCCTGTTCGAAGAACTCGGTCAGGAACTCGCTTGCAAGCTTGTGCCGCTCGCGGCGCTCCTGATCCTGCTGCGCGCGCTTGCCGGCGAGCTCGCCGAAGACTTTGTCGAGCTCCGACATCAAAGAATGAAGCTCACCGAGCCGAGCAGGCCCAGCTGTTGCGCATCGAGAATGGCGCGCCGCTCGGCGATCTTGAGGCGGCCGCCCTGGCGCTTGAGCTTGTAGCGGTACTGGCCGACGAAGACGCGGTCGAGATCGTTGTGGCGATAGCGATGGATGATGAAATTCGCAGCTGCCGAAATCACCTCGCCGTCGACGCCGGCGATGCGCACATTGCCGATCATGCGCCGCGTCCGCGACAGCGGATATTCGGCATGGCAGTTCGGATCCTTCAGCCGGATCACGCGCTCGCGCAGCCGCACGATGTCGTCGGCGATGGTGAACAGTGCATAGCGCGCGTCGGCGTCGGGCTTGTCGTTCGGCGGCACGTAATAGGCCGCGTCGTCGGTCAAAAGCTCCAGCCAGTCGTCGAGGCGCCAGGAATTGAGCAGGTCCGCTTCGAGATAGAACAAATCCTCGACTTCGGCGCGCGAGACGGTCGAGGCGACCAGCTCGTTCATGCCCGCGTCTCCATCAGCTCGTTCCACTTGCGCCAGAACACGCGCAGATGACCCTCGTCGGTGGCGAGCTGCTGATCGCCGGCCTTGGCCATGCCGCGCGACAGGTCGGACCACGGCACCTCGCGCCAGGCGGCGAAGCCGAGCTGCGCCGCTTCGAGCGCCGCGACGTCGTCGGGGGTGGCGAAGCCGCCGGGACCATAGAAGGTGAGAAACGCGTGCAGCCGGCGCGCGCGCTGCGCCTCGGTCTCTTCGACCGGACCGAGCGCCCATGCGGTCACGTGCATGCGGTCCGGCGCTACCGGATAGAAATGCCGCACCGTGACCGAAGAGCCGTCGTTGATGACGAGGTTCGGAAAGATCGCAAGATTGCGGTTGGTGTCGGCAACGCGCGCTGCGCGCGCCGAGCCGAGTCGCGTCACCAGCTCATTGCGCAGCGCGTCGATATCGGCCTTGGCGTCTTCGCCATAGACCGAAATCCATTTCGCGACGGGGCGGCCGCGATAGTTCGGATTGTCGGTCGTCAGGTGCCCGTTGCCCAGATCGCGGCCAAAACCGCGTGTCGGCAACAGCTCGCCCTTCGGCGGCGTGACGTTGACGCCGGAATTGCGCATGTAGTTGAGCCAGGTCGAGTGCGTGGAAATCAGATGGTAGTCGTCAACGCTGTTCTCGACCAAAAGCTTCCAGTTCGCCCTGATGTCGTATTCCTGCGTCCCGGAAATGATCTGCATCTTTCCGGACGGCGACTGGTCGATGACGAGATCGATATAATCCTTGGCCTTGCCGAGATAAGAGTTGAGATCGGTCGCCTCGCGGTCGAAATTGGCAAAGTAGAAATCGCGGTAGGCTTCGAGCCGCGGCACCGGCACCAAGCCCATTTCGTTTTTGTCGAAGGATTTGCCATAGGCATCCTCGCCCGGCACCGATTTGAGCCTGCCGTCGGGATGATAGGTCCAGCCGTGATACATGCAGTAGAACTGCCGGGCATTGCCCTCGCGCTCACGGCACACCAGCGCGCCGCGGTGGCGGCAGCAATTGATCAGCGCGCGCACGGTGCCTTCGCGGTCGCGGCAGAAGATGATCGGCCGCCCCGCCACCGGGCGGGTCTTGAAGTCGCCGGGGTTTTTGATCTCCGAGGCATGGCCGACATAGACCCAGCAGCGGTCGAAAATGGCGCGCTTTTCGCGCTCGAAAACGTCGTCGGAGACGAAAACCTCGCGATTGACGAAGAACGTCTTCGCGTCCGGATTCTCGACGACGAAATCGTGGCTCGAGGGCTGGTAGTTCATGGCGGGCCGCTCCAAGGGTTCGTGACTTATATAGAAAATCGAGCCCTGTCGTCCAATGCCGGTCAGAATACCTGATGCTCAAGCATGATTTCGCGTCGCTCGCGCGCGGACCGCAGTAGCGCAAGCGTCACCTCAACATTGGCCCTGCCCCAGCGGCCGTCTTGCAGTGGCCGCTTACCGGTGCAAATGGCGGCGATCATGTCGTCGAGCACTTCGCTGCGGCCGGGCATGGCCGCGCTTTTGGGCAAATCGATCTCGCGTTTGCCATTGGCGTCATAAATGAAAAGTCCGTCGGCGGAAGCGCGCATCTCGCCGCGCTCGCAGGTCACTACCATCAGCCCGAAATGCGGCTGATGGTCCGGCGGCGGGCCGGCCTGCGAACCATAGGCATAACGTTCCACGCGCGAGCGCGCTTCGTCAGCCTGCGCCGCCGCCAAGGCGTGCCGCGCCGCGCCGTGCTGATCGGGTGGCTTCTGCGAACCGCGCTCGTTGATCCAGAGATGCAGTTCGTCGCTATCGAAGAAATCGTAGCCGCCATAGACTAGCGAGGCCGCAGCGCCGTCCTCGAATTCGAGGAACGCGATGGCGCTGCCTTCGGTCGGCCGTGCCGGATCGAGCCGCGTGACCTGGGCGCGCACGCTGCGCAACCGTTCTCCCCCGATCAGCCGCACCATGTCGATCTGGTGCGGCACCTGGTTGAACAAGATGCCGCCGCCGCGTGCCGTATCGAGCTCTTCCGGCCGGCGTGGCCGGTAGAGGAAATTCGTATAGTTCCACGCCGCGATCATGCCGAGCCGGCCAAGCTCACCGCTCGCCACGATGCGGCGCATTTCGCGCGCCGCAGGGTCGAAGGCGTGGGTGTGGCCGACAATCAGATGAATTTTTGCGCGCTCGGTCGCCGCGATGATCGCATCACAATCGCCGAGCGTCAGTGCCATCGGCTTTTCGAGGATAATGTGCTTGCCGGCGCCGGCCGCGAGCGCGGCGTGCGCGGCATGGAATTGATGCGGCGTCGCGATGTAGACGATTTCGACTGCGGGATTCGCGCATAGCTCGGTTACGTCCGCATAGGCGCGTGCATTGAAGTCACGCGCAAAAGCGTCCCGCGGTGAGTCATGAGGATCGGCGGCGGCAACGAGTTTCACGCCGGGATGCGCGGCCGCAGCGCGCACCATCACCGCACCGGCCATGCCGAGACCCGCAATGGCAAGGCCAAGCGGGGCGCCCGGCGTTTTTGCCATCAGGCTGGCTCACCGGCCGCGTCGTGGTCGAGATCGACGAAAACATCGTCGCCTTCCAGCACGACCTTATAGGTGCGCAGCGCGAACGAGCACGGCGGCGACTTCACCGCGCCGGTCTTCACGTCGAAGGCGCCGGAATGCAGGCTGCACTCGATGATGCCGTCCTCGAGGAAGCCGTCGGCGAGGCTCGCCGAGGCATGGGTGCATTCGTCATCGGTGACGTAGAACTGACCCTCGAGATTGTAGACGGCGAGCCTTTTGTCGCCGACCTCGTATGCCTTAACCGTTTCCGGCGCGACCTCGGACTGCGCGCAGACCCGGACGACATTATCCGCCATGGATATCCCCTCATATTCGCTGGGCCGCTGCGGCCCGCTCTCGACGCTGCGACACAAAACCGCGCGGCGCCTGCGGTCAAGTCCGTCTGTTATAGCGAGAGCCGGGAATTCGTTGCAATTCCTGCGCCCTGGCGAGTTGTGATCGGCCCGATTGCCCGGCACAATGCCCTCAATCATGAGCGCAAGCGCCACCAATCTGCATGCCGTCGGCGAGCCGGCGGAGCATCGTCCGCAAACGGCGCGTCTCGCCATCCGGATTGACGATCTGCAAAAGTCGTTCGGCTCCCTCGTCGCCATCGACCACGTCTCGGTCGACATCGAGCCGGGCGAGTTCTTCGTCATTGTCGGTCCGTCGGGTTGCGGGAAGACGACGCTGCTGCGCATTCTCGCCGGCCTGGAGACGGCGACCGCAGGCACCATCGCGATCGACACGCCGGCGGGCTCGGACCGGCCGGAAAACTCCATGGTGTTCCAGGGCGAGTTGATCTTCCCCTGGATGACGGTGTGGAACAACGCCGCTTACGGCTTGCGCATGCGCAACGCGCCGGCCGCCGTCATCAAGGAGCGGGTCGGCCATTATCTCGACGCGACGGGACTGACGCGTTTCGCGGATTATTACCCGCATCAGCTGTCCGGCGGCATGAAGCAGCGGGTCTCGATCGCGCGCGCCTTTGCCAACGATCCGGAAATCCTGCTCATGGACGAGCCGTTCTCGGCGCTGGACGCCCAGAACAAGCTGCTCCTGCAGGAGGAGTTGTTGCGCATCTGGGACGAGCAGAAAAAGACCGTCGTGTTCATCACCCACAGCGTCGACGAGGCGGTCTTTCTCGGCGACCGCATCATGGTGATGACGGCGCAGCCCGGCCGCGTGAAGAGTTTTGTGCGGGTGCCGCTAGCCCGGCCGCGCAACCTCATCGAATTGCAGAAGGCGCCGGAATTCGGCGAGCTCGTGCACCGCATCTGGTCGGGATTGCGCGACGAGGTGCAGCGCGCCCGCGAGCAGGAAAACAAGGACGTCGTTCAATGAGCACGCAAGCGATCGCCGGCAGCCCGGCGCAAGCTTTTTCCCTCTCCATGCGCGCGCGCGAGCGCATTCTGGGCATTGCCTCGCCGGTCCTGCTGCTCTTGGTCTGGGAATTGGCGGCTCGTTTTCACTTCATCGATACCCGTTTTTTTCCCGCGCCATCGAGCGTGATAGCCGTGATGATCGAGATGCTGCGCTCGGGCGAGCTCGTCACCAACACGCTGGTCAGCCTGCGCCGGCTTGCGCTCGGCACCCTGATCGGCGGCGCCCCGGCGCTGGTGCTCGGCATCGCCATGGGGCTCAATCGCTGGGTCCGCGCCGTGTTCGATCCGCTGGTGGCGGCGACCTATCCGATCCCGAAAAGCGCCATCCTGCCGCTGGCGCTCTTGATTTTCGGCCTCGGCGAAGGCTCGAAAATCTTCATGGTCGCGATCGGCGTATTCTTTCCCGTGGTGATCAATGCCACGACCGGCGTGCTGGAGATCAACCGCATCTATCTCGACGTCGGGCGCAATTACAAAGCGAGCCGCTGGAACACGTTCTGGACCATCGCGCTGCCGGGCGCGCTGCCGGTGATCATGACCGGCTTCAAGCTCGGCATCGGCATCGGCCTCGTTCTGATTGCCATTGCCGAGATGATTGGCGCCAAAAGCGGTCTCGGCTACATGATCTGGACCGCCTGGGAGACGTTCTCCGTGGAACAGATGTATGTCGGCCTGTTCATGATCGCGATCATCGGCTTCGTGCTCACCGTGCTGCTCAACGAGATCGAGCGCATCGTCGTGCCGTGGAAGCGTGACTGATGCAAGTCCTTGTCGTCGGCGCCGGTGTCGTCGGACTTGCCGTCGCGCGCGCGGCCGCGCTCGCCGGCCATGATGTGACCATTGCCGAAATCACCGGCGGCATCGCCAACGGCGTGTCGTCGCGCAACAGCGAAGTGATCCACGCCGGCCTGTATTATCCGACCGATACATTGCGTGCACAACTCTGCGTGCGCGGGCGGCGCATGCTCTATGAGTTCTGCACGTCCCACGGCGTCGGCCATCGCAAATGCGGTAAGCTGGTCGTTGCGACCAACGACGCCGAGTTGGCCAAGGTCGAGACCATCATGGCGCAGGCTCAGAACAACGGCGTCGAAGGCGTCGAGATGATCGGCGGCAATGCCGCGCGCGCGATGGAAGCGGAATTGTCCTGCATCGGCGCGCTGTGGTCGCCGGAAACCGGCATCATCGACAGCCACGGATTCATGCTGGCGCTGTGGGGCGAGTTGGAAGACCGCGGCGGCATGATCGCGTTCGCGACGCCGGTCGAGCGCATGACCTACAAGGCGCCGCATTGGCAAGTGCAATTCGGCGGCCGCGATTCCGGCGTCATGCCGTTCGACGCCGTGGTCAATGCCGCGGGCCTCGGCGCCCAGGCGCTGGCGCGCCGCATCGAAAGCTATCCGGCCGGCAAAGTGCCGCGGCTGGTGCTCGGCAAAGGCAATTATTTCCGTTTCGCCGGGCGGCCGGCTTTCTCGCGGCTGATTTATCCGACGCCGATCGACGGCGGGCTCGGCGTCCATGTCACGCTCGATCTCGCCGGCCGCATGCGCTTCGGCCCCGACGTCGAATGGATCACGGAAGAGAACTACGCCGTCGATCCGCGCCGCGCCGAAAGTTTCTATGCCCGCATCCGCACCTATTGGCCGGGCCTGCCGGACGGTTCGCTGGTGCCGGATTATTGCGGCATCAGGCCAAAGCTCTCCGGCCAAGGCGAGCCGCAGGCCGATTTCATGATCGCGGGTCCCCCGGCGCACGGCATGCCGCGCCTCGTCAACCTGTTCGGCATCGAATCGCCGGGGCTGACCTCGTCGCTGGCGCTGGCCGAAGAGGTCGTGGCTTATCTCAAGGACTGAGACGGCACGATCATGCCCGTCCCGGCTACTGCGTCATGGGAGTTGCATCGCAAATCCGTCTTGCCAACCATGGCGCGATGCTTGAAGGTTTTGTGCGCGGATCGGGCAGATCGTGAGATGACCCCGCGAACCAAGACCGAGGAAATCCGGAGAACGCCATGATCAAAGCCAAGCGCTTCGGCCACGTCACCTTCGAGACATCCGACCTCGAGCGCCAAATCGCCTATTTCACGGAAGTCGCCGGCCTGGTCTTGGCGGAGCGGGAAAACGGCCGCGCCTACCTCGCGACCAAGCACGGCGACCTCGCGGTTCAGCTCGAAAGCGGCGAGCATGCACGCTGCGCCAGATTGGCATTCCAGGTTTCGCCGGAGGCCGACTTCAACGACATCCGCAGCGGCATCGAAGCGGAGGGTCTGCGCTGCCATTCGCGCAACGACCCGGCCCCGGGCATTGCACAAATGCTCTCATTCGAGGATCCCAAGGGCACCGTCTGCGAAGTTTTCGCGGCGCAAACGCCGATTTGCAAGCCGCGACCCGTCGCCGGCATCGGACCGCTGAAACTCGGCCATTTGGCGTTCGTCGTTCCCGAGCCCAAGCAATTTGCCGAGTTCTACAGCCGCGTCCTCGGCTTCCGCGTCTCGGATTGGATCGAGGATTGGTTCGTCTTCATGCGCTGCGGCCCGGACCACCACACCATCAACTTCGTGCGCGGCAAGCGCACGCAGATGCATCACGTCGCCTTCGAACTGAAGGACTGGCCGCAGGTGCAGTCGGCGTGCGACTTCCTTGGCAGCAAAAACATTCCGATCATCTGGGGCCCCGGCCGCCACGGCCCCGGGCATAATATTTATACCTATCATCGCAATCCCGACGACCAGATCATCGAAATGTTCACCGAGCTCGACAAGATGCTGGATGAAAACCTCGGCTATTTCGAGCCGCGGCCGTGGCATCGCGATCATCCGCAAGTGCCCAAGGTTTGGGGACCGCCGCCCAACGACATGTGGGGACCGCCGCCTACCGCGGAATATCTGCGGCAGCGCGATTGATCGACCGCACGTCAGCGCGCCAGAACAAAGAGATAGGTCAGGGCCGCGAACACCGGCGTCAGCACCACGATCGACCACGCCATGAAGCCGAAAAAGCTCGGCATCTTGACGCCGCGCTCCGAGGCGATGGCATAGATCATGAAATTCGGCGCGTTTCCGATATAGGTGAGCGCGCCCATATAGACCGCGCCCATGGAGATCGCCTTGAGCGCCGGCGCCAGCGGCCCCATCAATTCCGTGGCGTTGCCGCCGGCGAGCTGGAAGAACACCAGATAGGTCGGCGCATTGTCGAGGATCGCCGAGAGCACGCCGGTGAGCCAGAAATATGCCACGACGTGCGGGCTGCCGTCCTGCGCCGTCACCGCGGCAATGAGCCAGGCGAACGCGCCGGCGTGGCCGGCGTCGAGCATCGCCAAGATCGGCACGGCGCAGACGAAAATCCCGGCGAACAGGATGGCCACTTCGAGAATCGGCTCCCAGGAAAAGCCGTTGGCTTCGCGATGCTCGTCGGGCGTCAGCCACAGCGAGGCGAGCGCGGTGAGAAACAGCACGGCGTCGCGAAGCAGATCCTGCAACGGCAGCGTCGTGCCATAGACCGTGAAAGCGATCCCGGGCTTCCACAGCGCCGAAACGATGACGGCGCCGATGATGACCGCGAGCAGCGCGAGGTTCACCAGTCCATGCAGGCGAATCGGCGCACTCGCCTCGCCGACCGGCGCGACGCGGCGATCCTGGCGGAAAAACCAAACATCCATGGCGACGAAAATCGCCAGCACGCAGCCGGCGACGAACGCAGTCGGCTGCCACAGGTTTTTCGCCGGCCAGAAGAAATCGATGCCGTTGAGGAAGCCGATGAACAGCGGCGGATCGCCGAGCGGCGACAGCGCGCCGCCGATATTGCCGACGAGAAAGATGAAGAACACCACGACATGGACGTTGTGCAGCCGAGCGGCGTTTGCCCGAATGAGCGGCCGGATCAAAATCATGGCGGCGCCGGTGGTGCCGACGACGCTGGCGATCAGCGTGCCGAAGGCAAGCATCAGCGCATTGGCCAGCGGCGTGCCGCGCACCGTGCCTGAGACCACGATGCCGCCGGCGACCACGTAGAGCGCGAACAGGATGGCGATGAAGCCGAGATAATCGCCAAGGAGCGCATGCGCCAAGGCTGCCAGCGCGGTATCGACGCCGCGCAGCGCCGCGAGCGGGGCGAGCGTCAGCACCGCCCAGGCGAAGGCGAGCTTGCCGTAGTGGTGATGCCAGAAACGCCGGATGACGAGCGGCGCGAACGCGATGGTCAGCAAAATGCCGACGAACGGCAGCTCCCACGCCCAAGACAATGTGGCGCCGTCGAGCGCCGCGGCCTGGGCCGCGCCGGGCAACAATACCGCTGCGGTGAGATAGGCGATGAGGCGTGCGGGCATGACGGCCAGACTTTGCCACGGGCGCGCGGCGATTGCATTATAACCGTGACGATAACTTGCCCCAGCCGGAGAGGAGTCACCCGTGGCCGTCCATCGCTTCGAAAATCCTTCCACCATGCCGCCGACGCGCGGCTACACCCAAGTGGTCGAGAGCACGAGCCCGTGCCGTACCATCTACATTTCCGGCCAGCTCGGCATGACGGTGGACGGCAAATTCGCCGGCGCGCCAGGCGACTTCCGCGCCCAGGCGACGCAAAGTTTTGAGAACCTGAAGCACGCGCTGGCTGCGGTCGGCGCTACTTTCGAGCATGTGGTGAGGGTTACCAATTATTTTGTCGACATGGCACATCTGCCGATCTACTTCGAAGTGCGCGATCGCTACGTTGACACCAAGGCGCCGCCGGCCTCGACGGCCATCCAGATTTCGAAGCTGGCGCGCGACGGCGCATTGTTCGAGATCGAGGCCATCGCTGTCGTACCGCAGAAATAGCGGCCGAAAACACGGGTGAGGAAAACATGACAATCGAAAAACGGGATTTCGTGGCGCGGGCCGCCGCGACGGCCGGCGCCGCTGCTTTGACGCTGACCCTGTCGCTCGGCATGGCATCGGCGCAGGACAAGACTTACACGATGAAAATCACGCTGCCGACGCTCAACGACCCGAGCTACTTCTTCGCCAAGAACTACGCCGCGGCGCTGAAGAAGGATTCCGGCGGCCGCATCAAGCCGGAGATCTATCCGGCGAGCCAGCTCGGCGCCATCCCGCGACAGATCGAAGGCACCCAATTCGGCGCCATCCAGTGCGCGATCATTCCGCCCGAATTCTTCGTCGGCGTCGACGAGCGCTTCGAGCTGATGGCGGCGCCCGGCCTGGTCGATTCCATGGACCACGGCCAGCGCCTTGCCGCCGATCCGGCGGTGCGCAAGCTCGTCCTCGGCCTCGGCGCCGACAAGGGCCTGCACGGCGTGGCGCTGTTCATGAACGCGCCGTCGTCGGTGATCGCCAAGGCGCCGATCCGGCATCTCGCCGACTTCAAAGGCAAGAAGATCCGTGTTCTTGCCTCGAAATTCCAGATGGTGCCGATCGAACGATTAGGCGCGACGCCGGTGGCGATGACGCTCGGCGACGTGGTGCCGGCGCTGCAGCAGGGCGCCATCGACGGCGCCATTGGCGGCATCGTCGTCTTTACACCCATGCACTTCAACGATGCGGCGAAATATATCACCGAAACCGGCCAGCCCGCGGTCTTCGTCGCGGTCGAGATCAACAAAGGCTGGTACCAGTCATTGCCCGAGGACCTGCAAAAGATCGTCGACAACGACGCCGCAGCGGGACAGACGGCGATCGGCCCGCTGGCAAGCGAGATCGTCGGCAAGGCGCGCAAGGGTTGGACCGACACGGGCGGCGAATTGATCAACCTGCCGGCCGACGAACAGGCCGACATGATGAAGACGTTCTTGGCCGCCGACGCGGAGGTCGCAAAAGCCAAGCCGGCGCTCGACGAGGCCTACAAGATCGTCACCGAGGGGGCGCAGCGGACGCGATGAGGCTTGTTGCAACCATCATCGGCGCGCGACGGCGATCAGGATGACACCGACGACCGCTATCGCACCGCCGTAATAAATCCATCGGCTCTCGCTGATCATGAAGCTCGATGCCGGATAGGGAAAGTATCCGGAGCCCTGCCCCATGAAGACCAGCCCCATGAGCAGAAGCAGGATTCCGATGATGGTCAAAGCGGCTTGCATCAATGCGCCGCGTCCCAGTTATCCGCGGCATGCGCCTCGACCTGCAACGGCACCGACAGCGACAGCGCCGGCAACGGTGCGTCGACCATGACGCTAGTGACCACCGGCAGGGTCTTGTCGACCTCGGCGTCGGGCACTTCGAACACCAGCTCGTCATGCACCTGCAGCAGCATCTGCGCGTTGAGCTTTTTCCTCGCCAGCGCCCCGTCCATGCGGACCATGGCGCGGCGGATGATATCGGCGGCGGTGCCTTGCAGCCGCGCATTGACCGCGGCGCGCTCGTTGAAGGCGCGGATCGAGGCGTTCGACGCGCCGATGTCGGGATAGTGGCATTTGCGGCCGAACAGTGTTTCAACAAAACCGTGCGTTTTCGCGAACGCCTTGGTCTCCTCGATATAGTCGCGGATGCCCGGAAAGCGCTCGAAATATTTGCGGATATAGGCGCCGGCTTCCTCGCGCTCGATGCCGAGCTGATTGGCCAGCCCAAAGGCGGAAATGCCGTAGATGATGCCAAAATTGATCGCTTTCGCCCGGCGGCGCACTTCGGGCGGCATGTTCTTGACCGGCACGCCGAACATTTCCGAGGCCGTCATGGCGTGGATGTCGAGGCCGTCGCGGAACGCCTTGCGCAACTGCTCGATGCCGGCGATCTCGGCCAAGAGCCGCAGCTCGATCTGCGAATAGTCGGCGGAGACGAGCTTGTAGCCGCGGTCGGCAATGAAGGCGCGGCGGATTTTGCGGCCGTCCTCGGTGCGGATCGGGATGTTCTGCAAATTGGGCTCCGACGATGACAGCCGGCCGGTCGTGGTGGCGGCGAGCGCGTAGCTGGTGTGCACGCGATGCGTCGTCGGGTTGACGTAGCCGGGCAACGCGTCGGTATAGGTCGACTTCAGTTTCGACACTTGCCGCCAATCGAGAATCTTCTTCGGCAATTCGTGGCCCTGCTCGGCCAATTCGTCGAGGACGCGCGCGCCGGTCGCCCACTGCCCGGTCTTGGTCTTGGTGCCGCCGGGCAATCCAAGCTTGCCGAACAGAATGTCGCCCATCTGCTTCGGCGAGCCGACATTGACGGTTTCGCCGGCGAGCTTGTTGATCTCGGCTTCGAGGCCGGCGGCCTCCTGTGCGAATTCGCCGGACAGCCGGGAGAGCACCTGGCGGTCGATCGAAATGCCGCGCCGTTCCATGTCGGCAAGCACGCGCAAGAGCGGCCGCTCCAGGGTTTCGTAGACATTGAGCATGTGCTCGGCGGCGAGACGGGGCTTGAGCACCTGCCACAGCCGCAGCGTCGCGTCGGCGTCCTCGGCGGCATATTCGGTCGCCTTGTCGATCTCGACGCAGTCGAATGTCATCCTGGTCTTGCCGGCCTTGGTCACTTCGTTGAAGTCGATGGTGCGATGATTGAAGTAGCGTTGCGCCAGCGGATCGAGGCCGTGATCGGAGCGGCCGGCATCGACCACGTAGGACATCAACATGGTGTCGTCGTAGGACGCGATCTCGATGCCGCGCACGGCAAAGATCTGAAAGTCGAATTTCAGGTTCTGGCCGATCTTGAGCACGCCTTTGTCCTCGAGCAGCGGCTTGATGGCGTCGAGCGCGGCGCGCTCGGGGATTTGATCGGGCGCGACCTCGCCCTGGAACAGGCCGCCGCCGCCGTCGCCGCCCTGGCGATGCGACAGCGGCACGTAACAAGCCTCGTTCGCGGCGAGCGCCAGCGAGATGCCGCACAAAGCCGCCTGCATCGGATCGAGGCTCGTGGTCTCGGTGTCGATGGCGACAAAACCCTGGTCGCGGGCGCGCGCGATCCAGGCCTTGAGCCGGTCGAGGCTGCGCACCGTTTCGTATTTGGCGCGGTCGAATTTCTTGCTGTGGGCGATATCGAGCCGCGCGGCGGCGAGCGCCTGCGGCGTCAACTTACCGTTCGCCGCGCCGGATCTCCCTCCCCCGCTTGCGGGGGAAGCTGGGGAGAGCGCCGGCTTGCTCAGCGGGGCCGACTGACCCCCTTCCGACGCGCTTTCCGCGTCGTCCTCCCCCGCAAGCGGGAGAGGTAAAGCGGCGCCGCGCACCGCGAGCTTCGCATCGGGCTCGATCGCGGCGACGTCGATGCTGGAAAACTCGGCGACGCGGCGCGTCAACGAGCTGAACTCCATCGCCTTGAGGAAGGCGATCAGCAACTTGTAGTCGGGCTCGTGCACCGCGAGATCGCCGATCGGCACGTCGACTTTGACATGAGTGTCGAGCGTGACGAGCTTTTTCGACAGCCGCGCCTTGTCGGCATTATCGATGATCGCCTGGCGGCGCTTGTCCTGCTTGATCTCGGAGGCGCGCTTGAGCAAGGTTTCGAGATCGCCGTATTCGTTTATCAACAGCGCCGCGGTCTTCTGGCCGATGCTGGGCACGCCCGGCACATTGTCGGTGGAATCGCCGATCAGCGCCTGCACCTCGATGACCTTGTCCGGCGGCACGCCGAATTTTTCGATTACTTCGGCGCGGCCGATCTTCTTGTCCTTCATGGTGTCGTACATGACGACGCGGTCGTTGACGAGCTGCATCAAGTCCTTGTCCGACGAAACGATGGTCGAGGTGGCGCCGGCCTCGTTAGCCTGGCGCACATAGGTGGCGATCAAGTCGTCGGCCTCGAAACCTTTCTGCTCCAGGCAGGGCAGATCGAAGGCGTGCACCGCTTGGCGGATCAGGCCGAATTGCGGCTTAAGATCGTCGGGCGGGTCCGGCCGGTGCGCCTTGTAGTCGGGATACATTTCGGTGCGGAACGTTTTCTCCGACAGGTCGAACACCACCGCGAGATGGGTCGGCTTATCTTCCGCCTTCATGTCGCGCAGAAGCTTCCACAGCATGTTGCAGAAGCCGAACACGGCATTGAGCTGCAGCCCGTCCGACTTGCGGTTGATCGGCGGCAGCGCGTGATAGGCGCGGAAAATGTAGCCGGAGCCGTCGACCAGGAAGAGATGGTCGCCCTTTTTCAACGGCTTGGCGGCGCTTGGCGGCTTTGGCGGCGTTTTTTGTGCGGCTGGCATGCTGGCGAATATATATGGTTTTCCAGTCATTCCGGAAGCCGCGCAGCGGCTATCCGGAATCCATAACCACAGTCTGTGCAGAACTGTCGCTGCGAACCGATTTGGAATGATAGTGATTATGGATTCCGGGCGCACGCCTGCGGCGTGCCCCGGAATGACGAGAAGACTGATGGACGTTTCACCGCTTCCGATCGACGCCGCGCTGCCGGACTTGACCGCGGCGTTGCGCGGCAATAATGCGGCCGTGCTGGTGGCGCCGCCCGGCGCCGGCAAGACCACGCGGGTGCCATTGGTGCTGGCGCGCGAGGATTGGGCGCAAAAGGCGCGGCGGATTCTCGTCCTTGAGCCGCGCCGGCTCGCCGCGCGCGCCGCCGCGGACCGCATGGCCCAGACGCTCGGCGAGCGCGTCGGCGACACGGTAGGGTTACGCGTGCGCTTCGGCTCGAAAATCTCGAGCCGAACCCGGATCGAGATCATCACCGAAGGCGTATTCACCCGGCTGATCCTCGACGACCCCATGCTCGACGGCGTCGCGGCGGTGATCTTCGACGAATTCCACGAACGCTCGCTCGACGCCGATCTCGGCCTGGCGCTGGCCCGCGACGTGCAGCACGGCTTGCGCGAAGATCTGCGCATCCTGGTCATGTCGGCGACCATCGACGGCGCGCGCGTCGCCGCATTGCTCGGCGATGCGCCGGTGATTGCCAGCGAAGGCCGCGCGTTTGCGGTCGAGACCCGCTATGCCGGCCGCGACGCGCGGCCGATCGAGCCGCAGCTCGCCGACACCATTGTGCGCGCGATGCGGGCCGATACCGGCTCGCTGCTCGCCTTCCTGCCCGGCACCGCCGAAATCCGTCGCACCAAAGCTCTGCTCGAAGGCCGCGCCGAGCCATCGACCGATGTCGTCGCGCTCTATGGCGCGCTCACCGGCGACGAGCAGGATCGCGCCATCGCGCCTGCCCTGCCCGGCCGCCGCAAGATCGTGCTGGCGACGTCGATCGCCGAGACCTCGATCACCATCGAGGGCGTGCGCATCGTCGTCGATAGCGGGCTTGCTCGCGTACCGCGCTACGAGCCCGACGTCGGCGTGACCCGGCTCGAAACCGTGCGGGTGTCGCGCGCCGCCGCCGACCAGCGCCGCGGCCGCGCCGGGCGCACCGAGCCCGGCGTCTGCTACCGGCTATGGGACGAGCCGCAGACCACGGCGCTCGAGCCCTTCGCCCGGCCGGAAATTCTTGCCGCCGACCTGTCGTCCTTTGCTCTGGATCTTGCCGCCTGGGGCGGCGGCCCGGACCAGCTCGCCTTCCTCGATCCGCCGCCGCAAGCAGCGTTCACCGAGGCCAAGGCGCTGCTGAGTGAACTCGGCGCCATCGACAGCGACGGCCGCATCACCACGGAGGGCAAGCTCTTGCGCCGCCTGCCGCTGCCGCCGCGCCTTGCGCGCATGGTGGTCGACGCCGGCGCCGAAGGTGCCGCCCTGCCCGCTGCGGAAATTGCGACGCTTATCGGCGAACGCGGCCTCGGCGGTGACGATGCCGATCTGCGCGAGCGCCTCAGTGGGCTGCGCCGCGACCGCTCGCCACGCGCGCGCGACGCTCGCGCCATGGCGCAGCGCTGGGCGGAGGTCGCATCTGCTCCCTCCCCACAAGGGGGAGGAGAGGAGATTTCCGTCGGCGCACTGCTTGCCCTCGCCTACCCCGAGCGCATCGCCAAGAAGCGCGGCAGCGGATCGGGCGCGTTCCTGCTCGTCAACGGCCGCGGCGCCAACATCGATCTCGCCTCGCCGCTTGCGCGCGAGCCGTTCCTCGCCGTCGCCGAGCTTGCCGGGACGGCGGCGCAGGGCCGCATCCTCTCCGCCGCGCCGATTACGCTTACCGAGATCGAGCAGCGCTATTCCGGCCGTATCGAAGCGCGCGAGGAGATCGCGTTCGATGCCGCGAGCGCAAGCTTGCGCGGCCGAAGGAGCCGACGGCTCGGCGCCATCGCGCTTTCCGACCGGCCGATGCCGGTCGTTGCCAATGACGGCACCGCGCAAAAGCTCGCCGACGGCATCGCCGGTCTCGGCATGCATCGGCTGCCGTGGACCAAATCGCTCCAGCAATGGCGCGACCGGGTCATGTTCCTGCGCGCCAGCGAAGGCGAGCAATGGCCTGATTTGTCCGACACTGCGCTCGCGCAAACCGCAACCGCGTGGCTCGCGCCGGCGCTCGCGGCAAAAACCGCGCTCGGCGACATCACGGCCGATGAATTGAATACGGCCGTGCGCGCACTGCTGCCCTGGCCGCTGCAACGCCGGCTCGACGCCGAGGCGCCGACCCATTTCGCGGCGCCGACCGGCTCGCAGGTGCCGATCGATTACGAGGCCGACGGCGGACCCAAGATCGCGATCCGGGTCCAGGAGCTGTTCGGCGTCGACCGCCATCCGGCGATCGCCGGCGGCAAAGTCCCGTTGTTGATCGAGCTGTTGTCGCCCGCGCACCGGCCGGTGCAGATGACCCGCGACCTGCCGGGCTTTTGGCGCGGCAGCTACGCCGCCGTGCGCGCCGAATTGCGCGGCCGTTACCCCAAGCATCCGTGGCCCGAAGACCCGATCGCTGCGCCGGCGACGCGGCGCGCCAAGCCGCGCAATCGCTAACGAATGGATTCCGCTGCCGATCCGAAAATTCGTCCATATTTAGCGGTTAATGTAAGGCAACCATAGCGCCTCATCCGTAAAAGTGCCCCCGCGACACAACGTGATCCTGGTGCGAAATGACACGCTTCTTCTTCGACTATACGGCGAAAGAGCAATCGCTCCTCGACTATGGCGGACACGAATTCCGCTCTTCGCAGGCGGCCATCGAATTCGCCGAGGCGATTGCCCACGATTTGAAGCACTCGCTCACCGACAATTGGCGCGGCTGGAGCGTCGAGGTGCGCAATGCCACGGGCATGCGGCTTCTGTCTTTGCCGGTCGACAGCCCGGAGCTGGAAGCGGCCTGAAACAGCAGCAATTTGCGTGTGACGTTTAGCGCTTTCGTTACCATTCGCGGCGCAAATCCGGCACGAGCGTCGGCGACGTTAGCTCCGCGTTCGCCCTGTCGTGATGAACTGAATGCCGATAGCCGGGATTGCCCTATGCGCTCTGTCCTCATGGTTGCCGCGGTCGCGCTCATCGCCGCCATCGTCGTGCCGCGCCACTTCACGCAGCTGAACGCGGCTCACCCGGCGCCCACCATGATGGCGGCCCGTCCGGTGGCGGCACCGGAGCCTTCACCCGCCGATTCACGCTCGGTCGTCGTGTCGCGCGATAGCCGCGGCCACTTTCAGCTCGATGCCCGGGTCGACGGTCGGCGCCTGACCTTCATGGTCGACACCGGCGCTTCGGTAATCGCGCTCACCGCCGACGACGCGGCGACGCTCGGCATTCATCCGTCGGCCAGCGAATTCACCGCGCTGGTCAGTACCGCCAACGGCACGGTGCGGGCCGCGCCGATCGAGCTCGACCGGGTCGAGATCGAAGACATCACGGTGCGCAATGTCGCCGCCATGGTGCTGCCGGACGGCGCGCTGCGCGATAATCTGCTCGGCATGTCGTTTCTATCGCGGCTGCACCGCTGGCAATTCGCCGACGGCAAGCTCGTTTTGGAGCAATAAGCCGTCATTCCGGGGTCTCGCGAAGCGAGGAGCCCGCAATCCATAACCACAGGTCAGCGAATATGGATTCCGGGCCCGCGGACTTCGTCCGCGCCCCGGAATGACGGAGGTGCAACCATTCCGGTTGCGCGCCGTTTACGCTATGGCTGTCGGGGCCTTCGATTCGGATCAAATATTCAATGTTTCCCAAGCCCAAATCTTCGCTCAAGCCGAACACCTATGCCTACGAATCCGAGCCGATGGTGAAAGCCACCGGCTTTCGCGAATATGACGCGCGCTGGCTGTTCGGCAGCGAGATCAACCTGATGGGGGTCGAGGCGCTCGGCATCGGGCTGGGCACGCTGATCCACGAACTGGACGTCAACCCGCAACTCGTCACCGGCCACGATTTCCGCTCCTATTCGGCGTCGATCAAGATGGCGCTGGTCAACGGCCTGCTCGCGGCCGGCATTCAGGTGAAGGACATCGGGTTGGCGCTTACCCCGATGGCCTATTTCGCGCAGTTCGATCTCGACGTGCCGTGCGTCGCCATGGTCACGGCGTCCCACAACGATAACGGCTGGACCGGCGTGAAGATGGGCGTCAACCGCCCGCTCACCTTCGGCCCCGACGAGATGGCGCGGTTGAAGGACATCGTGCTCAACGGCCGTTTCAAGATGCAGGCCGGCGGCACCTATGAATTCGTCGAAAATTTTCCGTCGCGCTACATCGCCGACCTCACCAAGCGGCCGAAACTCAAGCGGCACCTGAAAGTGGTGTGCGCCTGCGGCAACGGCACCGCCGGCGCGTTCGCGCCGCAAGTGCTGGAAGCAATCGGCTGCGAGGTCATTCGGCTCGATTGCGAGCTCGACCACACATTCCCGAAATACAATCCCAACACCGAAGACATGAAGATGCTGCACGCCATGCGCGACGCCGTGCTGGCCAGCAAGGCCGACGTGGCGCTTGGTTTCGACGGCGACGGCGACCGCTGCGGCGTCGTCGACAACGAGGGCGAGGAGATTTTCGCCGACAAGGTCGGCGTCATGCTGGCGCGCGACATTTCCGCCAATCACAACAACGCGCTGTTCGTCGCCGACGTGAAATCGACCGGCCTGTTCATGACCGACCCGGTGCTCATCAAGAACGGCGCCAAGACCGATTATTGGAAAACCGGCCATTCCTACATGAAGCGCCGGGTCAACGAGATCGGCGCCATCGCCGGCTTCGAGAAATCCGGGCACTTCTTCTTCAACAAGCCGTTCGGCCGCGGCTATGACGACGGGCTGATCTTCGCGTTTGCCGTCTGCGACATGCTCGACCGCAATCCGGGAAAGAGCATGGCGGACCTGAAAAACGCGCTGCCGAAAACCTGGTCGTCGCCGACCATGTCGCCGCATTGCGCCGACGAGACCAAATACGCGGTGGTCGACGAGGTGATCAAGCACTTCGAGAGCGAGCAGAAAAACGGCGGCAAGGTCTCAGGCCAGCCGATCCGCGACCTCGTCACCGTCAACGGCGTGCGCGTCACCGTCGAGGACGGCACCTGGGGCCTGGTTCGCGCCTCTTCCAACAAGCCGGAATTGGTCGTGGTGGTCGAAAGCCCGGTGTCGGAAGCGCGCATGCGCGACATGTTCAAATCGGTCGACGCCGTGCTGCGCACGCACAAGGAAGTCGGCGCCTATAATCAGACGATCTGATGCACCCTCCCCCGCTTCGCGGGGACGGCAAACATATTACGACGCCTTCGCCAGTGCCGCGCCGAAACCGTTCGGAATCTCGATATCGACTTCGAGCGTCGACACCGATTTGCCGCGGTCGAGCTTGATCTGCACCTTGTCGGGCTCGAACGGCACGTGCCGGCTGATCACGGCGAGGATTTCCTCGCGCAAAATGCCGAGCAGGTCGGGCTGGTTGCGTGTCCCGCGCTCGTGGGCGAGCAGGATTTGCAGGCGTTCGCGCGCAATGGGCGCGCTGCCGCCGCGTCGGAACAATTTGAAGAGGGTCATGCTGCTTTCCGTCCGAACAGCTTGTTGAAGATGCCTTTGTTCTCGCTGGGAACGATCATCGGGACGACTTCGCCGCGCAGCCGGCGGGCGGCGTCGAAATAGGCGCGCGCCGGCGCCGACAGCGCGTTGCTCAGCGTCACCGGCGAGCCGATATTGGACGCGCGCAACACTTCCTCGCTTTCCGGGATGATGCCGAGCAGCGGCGTGGAGAGGATTTCGAGCACGTCCTCGATGGTCATCATCTCGCCGCGCGCGGCGCGCGACGGATGGTAGCGGGTGATGAGCAGGTGCTTCTCGACCCGTTCGCCGTTCTCGGCCTTGACCGTCTTGGAATCGAGCAGCCCGATGATGCGGTCGGAGTCGCGCACCGACGAGACTTCCGGATTGGTGACGATGATCGCCGCGTCGGCGTGCCGCATCGCCAGCGTGGCGCCGCGTTCGATGCCGGCCGGACTGTCGCAAATGATCCAGTCGAATTTGGTCCGCAATTCGTCGATGACCTTGGCGACGCCCTCGTCGGTCAGCGCGTCCTTGTCGCGGGTCTGCGACGCCGGCAGAAGATGCAAGTTTTCCAAACGCTTGTCGCGGATCAGTGCCTGCGGGAGCTTCGCCACGCCGGTGATGACATTGATCAGGTCGAACACCACGCGGCGCTCGGCCCCCAGCACCAGGTCGAGATTGCGCAAGCCGACGTCGAAATCGATGACGACGACCTTCTCGCCGTGTTGAGCCAGCGCGGCGCCCATTGCAGCCGTCGACGTGGTCTTGCCGACGCCGCCTTTGCCTGATGTCACGACTACGACGTTGGCCATCTTTGACTGCCTTTCGTTGTTCTAATTCAGCGCCGAAATCTTCAGCGTATTGCCCTCGAGCCAGGCCTGGGCCGGACCGCGGCGCAGGCTTTCGTCGATGTCTTCGGCGGTCTTGTAGTAGGAATTGATCGCCAACAGCTCGGCCTCGACGCGATGACAGAAAATGCGGGCCCGCGCATTGCCGGTGGCGCCCGCCATGGCGCGGCCGCGCAGCGTGCCGTAGATGTGGATCGATCCGCCGGCGACGATCTCGGCGCCGGAGCCGACCGAGCCGAGCACGGTGATGTCGCCGTCGATGAAGACCACGGTCTGCCCCGAGCGCACCGGATCCTCGACCAGGAGCGACGGCTGCTGTGGTTTCGGCGCGGCCGGCGCGGCGGCGATCGGTTCGACGTCCGGTAACAGCTCGACGGACTGGGTATTGCGGCCGCCGCGCAGGATCGGCGGCAGGCCCGGCGCTGTGGCTTCGGGATCGAGCCCTTCGATGCCAAGGATGCGGATATTGCGCTCCTCGAGACTGGCGAGAAGTTGCGTGATCGCGTTCACGCTCAAGGTCACGGACGACAAATCGACCACGATCGGATGGCCGGCAAAGAAACCCTTGGATTGCTCAAGACTGGCATCGAGGTCCGCCAGCCACTCCACGATCGGCGGCCGCGGCATGATGACGAAGCCCGTATAGGAGCGCGCGCGAAACATGAGCGATTGGCGCTGGCGGACGACGCTCGACACGTGGGCCTCCGGAGTGTTCGCGATTCTGATTGGTTAACAAAGTGCGCAAAGATGGTTAACGGGTGGTTAACGGACGACAGTCGACAGACGACAGACGACAGTTGTCGGATGAAGAGGCAGGATATCTGCCCTCTGTCGTCCGTCGTCCGACTCAGACTTCCTGAAAAACGTCGATCTCCAGCGCGCCGGGGAACATCGTCCGCCAGGTCTGCAAGAACGTCTGCATTCTGAGGTCGCCGGCGATGCGTTGCCGGTTGAGCTCCCAGTCTTCGTGCGCCTCGTATTCGATCTGCTGAATGAGCTTGGCCGGGTCGTCGACGTTCTGCAGCAAGCGGACCTCGGCGTTGCCGAACATCTGGTAGAACGGCGCGGCGGCCTTGATCATGGCGATGAGCTGGGCTGAATCCCCGCTCGGCAAGGTGAACCGCATTTGCAACGTGCGCCGGACTTTTGCTGCTTCGTCGTTGCTCATCGTCTGAATTCCTATTTGAGAGTCTCGCGGAATCGATGCGCGGGATAGACGCCGAGTATCCTCAGCGTCTTCGGCTGCGAGACGAATTCAAGCTCTTCGAGCGCCAGTTCGACCGCGCGGTCCTTCGGGTGGCCCTGCACGTCGGCATAGAACTGGGTGGCGGAAAAACTGCCGCCGACCATATAGCTTTCGAGCTTGGTCATGTTGACGCCGTTGGTGGCGAAGCCGCCCAGCGCCTTGTACAGCGCCGCGGGGATATTGCGCACCTGGAAGACAAAAGTCGTCACCACGCGCTTTTGCGCGCGGCTCGGCCATTTCGGCTTCTTCGCCAGCACCACGAAGCGCGTGGTGTTGTGCTTGGCGTCGGCGACGTTCTTCTTGAGGATTTGCAGGCCGTAGATTTTCGCCGCCAAATTCGTCGCCAGGGCCGCGCGCGAAACATCGCCGGCCTCGGCCACTTCGCGCGCGGCGCCGGCGGTGTCGGCGGCGACCACCGCCTTGATGCCGAGGGTGCGGATGATATTGCGGCATTGGCCGAGCGCGTGGACGTGGCTCTCGACCGTTTTGATGGTCTTGAGCGTCGCGCCGCGCGGCGCCATCAGTTGATGCTGCACCGGAAGGAACCATTCCGCCACGATATGCAGGCTGGATTCCGGCATCAGATGATGGATGTCGGCGACACGGCCGGCCACCGAATTGTCGATCGGGATCATGCCGAGTGCCGCCCGGCCGGTGCGCACCGCGGCGAAGGCGTCCTCGAAAGTCGGACACGGCAGCGGCTCGTAGTCGCGATAGGCCTCGTTGCAGGCGATGTGCGAATTGGCGCCCGGCTCGCCCTGGAAGGAAATGCTCTTGCGTTTGCTCATGGTCTTTACAGAGACGACGGACGACAGAGGACAGAGGACAGAGGACAGAGGACAGAAAAAGAAGATCCGCTACTTGTCGTCTTTTATCCGTCGTCTGTCGTCCGTCGTCCGTCCTCTAGCACGGCGCGCGCCGTTGCCAAATCCTCAGGCGTGTCGACGCCGAGCGGCACGGTGTCGACGATCGCAACGTCGATGCGCATGCCGGCTTCCAGCGCACGCAACTGTTCGAGTTTTTCGCGCTGCTCGAGCGTCGACGGCGGCAGCTTGACGAAGCGCTCCAGCGCGGCACGGCGGAACGCATAGAGCCCGATATGATGATAGAGCGGTCCGTCGCCTGCGGGCGCCGTGGCGCGGGTGAAATAGAGCGCGCGCAACCGCGCCGGGCCGGCCGGCGTGCCGACGACTTTGACCACGTTGGGATTGGTGCGCTCGCCGGCCTTGGTGATCTCGGCGGCGAGCGTTGCGATATCCACGGCGGCGTCGGCGAGCGGCTTGAGCGAGGCAGCGATATCGGCCGGCTTGAGGGTCGGCAGGTCGCCCTGCACGTTGACGACGATCTTGGCGCCGCCGCCCGGATCGACCTTCCCCAGCGCCTCGAAAATCCGGTCGGAGCCGGACAGATGATCGGCCCGGGTCATGACGGCGCGGCCGCCGGACTTATCCACCGCCGCGGCGATTTCGGCCGAGTTGGTCGCGACCACCACCGGGCCGATACAAGCGGCCTGCGCCCGGCGCAGGACATGCACAATCATCGGCTCTCCGGCGATTTCGGCGAGCGGCTTGCCCGGCAATCTGGTCGAGGCCATGCGGGCGGGGATCAGAATGAGGATATCGGCCATTTGTGGAAGCCCGCGGTGGTTATACGGGTTGCAAGCTGCGCCGCAAACCGGCTATTTGTGCACCGCCCACCTCTCCCCCGCGGAGCCCTTCAGCGATGGATTCCTTCGAAATAAACAAGATTCTCGGTGCCGTGCTGGGAACCTGCTTGCTCCTGCTTGCCGTCCATATCGCCTCCGGCGCCATCTTCACGCCGGCGGTGCCGGCGAAGCCCGGCTATGAGATTGCCGTGAAAGAGGAGCAGCCTGCAGGCGGCGCCGCGGCGCCAAAGGAAGTGCCGATCGCGCAGCTCCTTGCCAGCGCCTCGCCGCAGCAGGGCGAGCAGGCCGCAAAGGTCTGTCTGACCTGCCATAATATGGCGAAGGGCCAGGGTCCCAAGGTCGGCCCCGACCTTTACGGCGTCGTCGGCCGGGCCGTGGCGTCGCAAGCCGGTTTCAATTATTCGGCGGCGTTGAAGGCCAAGGGCGGCAGCTGGACGTTCGACACGCTCGATCCGTGGCTGGCCAATCCGCGCAAGGATGTGCCGGGCACGCTGATGACCTTCGGCGGCGTGCCGAGCCAGAAGCAGCGCGCCGACATCATCGCCTATCTCAACAGCAATTCCGACAAGCCGGAGCCGCTGCCGAAGGCGGCCGAGGCGGCGCCGGCGGCCGGCGACAACGCGGCGGCACCGGCAGCGCCGGCGAAATAGGCGGATCATTACCAGCAGTTCATCTCGGCGGCGCTTCGCACGCGGATGTGAAGGCCATTTCGTCGCGGATTACGCCCGGCACGCTGGCGCCGCAATTCGAAAGCACATAATCACCGGCGTCGATTGCCGCTTTTGCGGGCGACATTGATTGGAGCGCGCCAGATGGAGCGCAATGTGAATCGCCGATCCTTGCTGAAATCCGCCGCGCTGGCGCTGGCCGCGCCGGGTTTGCCGCTGCCGTCCTGGATTGCCGCCGCGCACGCGCAAGGTGCGAATCAAGACAGAAAATGGCGGCACGGCCTGTCGCTGTTCGGCGACCTGAAATATCCGCAAGGCTTCAAGCAATTCGACTACGTCAACGCCAACGCGCCGAAAGGTGGCGCGGCGCGCCAGATATCCATCGGCACCTTCGACAATTTCAATCTCGTGGTCGCCGACGTCAAAGGCAGCCTCGCCGGCAGCGTCGGACTGATCTACGATACGCTGTTGACCTCGTCGCTCGACGAAGTGTCGACCGGATACGGGCTGCTTGCCGAAAGCGTCAGCTACCCGGACGATTATTCCTCGGTCTCCTACCGGCTGCGCGCCGAAGCGAAGTGGCACGACGGCACGCCGGTGACGCCCGAGGACGTGATTTTTTCCTTCACGGTGCTCAAGAAAAACAGCCCGTACTATTCCGCTTATTACCGGCACGCCGTCAAAGTCGAGAAGACCGGCGATCGCGAGGTCACCTTCACCTTCGACGGTCCCGGCAACCACGAACTGCCGCAAATCGTCGGCGAGCTCATCGTGCTGCCCAAAACATGGTGGGAAGGCACCGACAAAAACGGCAAGAAGCGCGACGCCGGCGAGACCACGCTCGAGCCGCCGCTCGGCAGCGGCGCTTACCGCATCAAGGACTTCTCGCCCGGCCGCACCATCGTCTTCGAAAGAGTGCAGGACTATTGGGGCAAGGACCTCAACGTCAATATCGGCCGCGATAATCTCGACGAACTGCACTTCGAATATTTTCGCGACACCACCGTGGCGCTCGAAGCGTTCAAGGCCGATGCGGTCGACTGGCGCAATGAGAACAGCGCCAAGAACTGGGCCACGGCCTACGATTTTCCGGCGGTCGCCGACAAGCGCGTGCTGCGCGAGGAATTTCCGATCAATAATTCCGGCCTGATGCAGGCCTTCGCCTTCAATACCCGCCGCGCCAAGTTTCAGGATCCTCGGGTTCGGCGGGCTTTCAATTACGCGTTCGATTTCGAGGAGATGAACAAGCAGATTTTCTTCGGGCAGTACACGCGCATCGCCAGCTATTTCCAAGGCCTCGAGCTCGCCGCCACCGGACTGCCGCAGGGGCGCGAGCTCGAAATCCTCGAAAGCGTGCGCGACAAGGTCCCCGCCGAAATATTCACCACGGCTTACACCAATCCGGTCAACGGCAATCCTGAGAACGTGCGCAACAATCTGCGCGAAGCGTTGCGGCTTCTCAAAGCCGCCGGCTACGAGGTCCGCGACCAGCAGCTCGTCAACGCCAAGACCGGCGAGCCCTACACGGTCGAATTCCTCGCCGAGGATCCGAGTTTTGAGCGCGTCTTTCTGTTCTACAAGCCCTCGCTCGACCGGCTCGGCATCGGCGTGACGGTGCGCACGGTCGACGCCTCGCAATACGAGAACCGGCTGCGCAATTGGGATTTCGACATCACCACGCTGTCGCGTGGCGAATCGCTGTCGCCCGGCAACGAGCAGCGCAGCTATTGGGGCTCCCAGGCTGCCGACCAGTCCGGCTCGCCCAATCTCATCGGCATCAAGAATCCGGCGGTCGACGCCATGATCGAGCAGGTCATCTTCGCCAAGAGCCGCGATGATCTGGTCGCAGCCACCAAGGCGCTCGACCGGGTGCTGTTGTGGAACCATTACGTCGTGCCGCAATGGACCTACGGCAAAGAGCGCAGCGCCCGCTGGGACCGTTTCGGCCGCCCCGAGCCGTTGCCGAAATACGGCAGGTCGGCGTTTCCGACATTGTGGTGGTGGGACGCCGACAAAGCGGCCAAGACGGGATCGCGTTCGTGATTTTTGCCACCCGCCGGCGCGCGCTGGCGCTTGCAGCCGGCTCGGCGGCGGGATTTTTGGCGTTTCCCCCTCGTTCGTTGCGCGCGCGCGCCGACGACTTGATCGAGTCGCACGGCCTCTCGGCGTTCGGCGATCTCGCCTATCCGGCCGACTTTCATCACTTTCGTTACGTCGATCCGAACGCGCCTAAGGGCGGCAGCTTTTCGCAGATCGGGCCGGACCGCCAATTCAATCAGAATTTCCTCACCTTCAATTCGCTCAACAGCTACATCCTCAAGGGCGACGCCGCGCAGGGCATGGAGCTCACTTTCGCCACGCTGTTGGTGCGCAGCGGCGACGAGCCGGACGCCATGTACGGCCTCGCCGCCGAGAAAGTGCGGCGCTCCGCCGACGGCCTCACCTATCAATTTTTCATCCGCCCGCAGGCGAAATTCCACGACGGTTCGCGGCTCACGGCCCACGACGTCGCCTTCTCGCTCAATATTTTGAAAGATAAAGGCCACCCATTGATCAGCCAATCCTTGCGCGATTTTACCGGCGCCAAGGCCGACGACGATACCAGCGTCACCGCAAGCTTTGCGCCGAAGCGCGCCCGCGACGTGCCGCTGTTCGTCGCCGGCTTGCCGATTTTCTCGCGCGCCTATTACGCGACAAAACCGTTCGACGAATCGACGCTGGACGTACCGCTCGGTTCCGGCGCCTACAAGGTCGGCCGCTTCGAGCCGGGCCGCAATATCGAATATGAGCGCGTCAAGGATTGGTGGGGCGCCGACCTGCCGGTGGCGCGCGGCCAGAACAATTTCGACACCGTGCGCTTTGAATATTATCGCGACCGCGACGTCGGCTTCGAAGGATTTACCGCCGGGAATTATCTGTTTCGCGAGGAATTCACCTCGCGCACCTGGGCGACGCGCTACGATTTCCCAGCCTTCAAGGATGGCAGGGTCAAGCGCGACGTGCTGCCTGACGATACGCCGTCGGGCGCTCAGGGCTGGTTCATCAATACGCGGCGGCAAAAGTTCGCCGATCCGCGGCTGCGCGAGGCGCTCATCAACGCCTTCGATTTCGAATGGACCAACAAGGCCATCATGTATGGCTCCTACGAGCGAACGGTATCGGTGTTTCAGAATTCTGACATGATGGCGAAAGGCCCGCCGGGTGCCGAGGAGATCGCGCTGCTCGAGCCGTTCCGCGGCACATTGCCGGCCGAAGTTTTCGGCGAGCCTTACCTGCCGCCGGTGTCCGACGGCTCCGGCCAGGATCGCGCGCCATTGCGCAAGGCCGCGCAGCTTCTCAAGGACGCCGGCTGTGTCATCGCCGACGGCAAGCGCGTATTACCGAGCGGCGAGCGCATCGGAATCGAGTTCCTGATCGACGAACCGACGTTCGAGCCGCATCACGGGCCGTTCATCAAGAACCTCGGCACGCTGGGCATCGACGCCACCGTGCGCGTCGTCGATCCGGTGCAATACCGCGCCCGGCGCGACGGCTTCGACTTCGACATCACCATCAACCGCTTCGGCTTTTCGGCAACTCCGGGCGATTCGCTGCGCACGTTCTTCTCCTCGCAGGCCGCGGCGCTGAAAGGCTCCAACAACCTTGCCGGCATCGCGGAACCCGCGGTCGACGCCTTGATCGACGCCATCATCGCCGCGCAGACCCGGCCCGAGCTGACCTCCGCCTGCCGCGCGCTCGACCGCGTGATCCGCGCCGGCCGCTACTGGATTCCGCAGTGGTACAAGGCGTCCCATTGGATCGCCTATTGGGACGTTTTCGGCCGGCCCGCGGCGCAGCCGCGCTACTTCCGCGGCATTCCGGATACCTGGTGGTATGACACCGGTAAGACATCGAAAAACTTAAAGCCCGGGTAGAATGTCGCGCGCTTCCCCGCTTCTTGCGAGCGAGCCCGTAGTTCCGTACAAATATCGGCCGGATCAAAATGACCGCATACATCATCCGCCGCATTCTATTCATGATCCCCACGATTTTCGGGATCATGCTGGTGTCGTTCGTCGTGGTGCAATTCGCACCCGGCGGGCCGGTGGAGCGCGTCATCGCGCAGCTCTCCGGCAGCGACACCGGGGCGACCTCGCGCATTTCCGGCTCCTCCGGCGACTTCGGCGCGCGCGGCGGCATGCAAGGCGGCCCGCAGGGCGACATCAATTCGAAATACCGCGGCGCCCAGGGGCTCGACCCGGAATTCATCAAAAGCCTGGAAAAGCAGTTCGGCTTCGACAAGCCGGCCTATGAGCGCTTTTTCATCATGCTCGGCAACTATCTGCGCTTCGATTTCGGCAAGAGCTATTTTCGCGACGTCACTGTGATCCAGCTCATCAAGGAGAAGCTGCCGGTCTCCATATCGCTCGGCATCTGGATGACGCTGCTGAGCTACCTGATCTCGATCCCGCTCGGCATCCGCAAGGCGGTGCGCGACGGCTCGCCGTTCGACACCTGGACGTCCGGCATCATCATCATCGGCTATGCCATCCCGGGGTTCCTGTTCGCGATCCTGCTCATCATCCTGTTCGCCGGCGGCTCGTTCTTCCAGATTTTTCCGCTGCGCGGGCTGACCTCTGACGGCTGGTCGCAGTTTCCGCTGTGGCACAAGATCCTCGATTACTTCTGGCACCTGACCTTACCGATCATTTCCATGGGGCTTGCCGCCTTCGCCACCATGACGCTGCTCACCAAGAACTCGTTCCTCGAGGAACTGCGCAAGCAATATGTGCTCACCGCGCGCGCCAAGGGCTGCTCCGAAACCCAGGTGCTCTACGGCCACATTTTCCGCAACGCCATGATGCTGGTGATCGCCGGCTTTCCGGCCGCCTTCGTCAGCGCCTTTTTTGCCGGCTCGCTGCTGATCGAGACGATCTTCTCGCTCGACGGCCTGGGCCTGCTCAGCTTCGAAAGCGTGCTCAACCGCGACTATCCGGTGGTGTTCGCCAATCTCTATATTTTCGCTCTCGTCGGCCTGGTCGTGAATCTGATTTCCGACCTGACCTATACCTGGATCGATCCGCGCATCGATTTCGAGACGCGGGAGGTCTGAGGTGGACGACAAGACCACCATCCGCAACGACATCGGCGCGCCTCGCGACCCTGCCGCCCCGCTGCCGGCACTGACGGCGGACCTCGAGCCGGCCGGCCCGCTTGGCCTCGCGCCGCGGATCCGTTTTGAATTGTCGCCGATCAACATCCGGCGCTGGTACAATTTCAAGGCCAACCGGCGCGGCTATTGGTCGTTGTGGTTCTTCCTCGTGCTGTTCGTACTTTCGCTGTTCGCCGAGTTCATCGCCAACGATAAGCCGCTGTTCATCCACTACGACGGCAAGAATTACTTTCCGGTGATCTTCACCTATCCGGATACCGAATTCGGCGACGATCTCGGCACCGCGGCCGATTACCGCGACCCGCATTTGCAGACTTTCCTCGCCGAGCACCACGCCATCGAGATCTGGACGCCGATCCGGTTCTCCTACAAGACCATCAACGACAATCCGCCGTCGGCGTTTCCCTCAAAGCCGACCTGGCTGCTGAACCAGAAGGACTGCGATTTCGCCGCCAAGAACGGCTACGGCCGCTGCGGCACGCTCGAATACAACTGGCTCGGCACCGACGATCAGGGCCGCGACGTGCTGGCGCGCCTGATCTACGGCTTCCGGCTGTCGGTGCTGTTCGGCCTGGTGCTGACCATCGTGTCGTCGGTCATCGGCGTCGCCGCCGGCGCGGTGCAGGGTTATTTCGGCGGCTGGACCGATCTTCTGTTCCAGCGCTTCATCGAAATATGGACGTCGGTGCCGGAGCTCTATCTGCTCCTGATCATCTCCTCGGTGCTGGTCCCGGGCTTCTTCGTGCTGCTTGGCATCCTATTGCTGTTTTCCTGGGTGCGCTTGGTCGGCCTGGTGCGCGCCGAATTTTTGCGCGGGCGCAACTTCGAATATATCCAGGCGGCGCGCGCGCTCGGCGTGTCCAACCGAGTCATCATGTTCCGCCACCTGCTGCCGAACGCCATGGTGGCGACCATGACATTTTTGCCGTTCATCATGTCGTCGTCGGTGATGACGCTGACAGCGCTCGACTTCCTCGGCTTCGGCCTGCCGCCGGGCTCGCCCTCGCTCGGCGAATTGCTGTCGCAGGGCAAGGCCAACGTGCAGGCGCCGTGGCTCGGCCTGACCGGCTTCTTCACCGTGGCGCTGATGCTGTCGCTGTTGATCTTCATCGGCGAGGCGGTGCGCGACGCGTTCGATCCGCGGAAGACCTACGCATGACCGAACCCCTCCTCTCCGTCCGCGATCTTTCCATCGCCTTCCGCCGCAGCGGCGGGGGGGAAGCGCTCGCGGTCGACCATGTCTCGTTCGATATCGCCAAGGGCGAGACGCTGGCGCTGGTCGGCGAATCCGGTTCCGGTAAATCGGTCACCGCGCTGTCGATCCTCAAGCTGCTGCCCTATCCGGCGGCGCGGCATCCTTCGGGCGAAATCATATTCAAGGAGCGCGATCTCTTGCGCTTGAGCGAGCGCGACATCCGGCAAGTGCGCGGCGACGACATCACCATCGTGTTCCAGGAGCCGATGACCTCGCTCAATCCGCTGCATACCATCGAGAAGCAGATCGGCGAGATTTTGCTGCTGCACCGCGGCCTCACCGGCGCCGCGGCGCGCGCTCGCACCCTCGAAGTCTTGACCCAGGTCGGCATTCCCGATCCGCAGTCGCGGCTCAACAGCTATCCGCATCAGCTCTCCGGCGGCCAGCGCCAGCGCGTCATGATCGCCATGGCGCTCGCCAACGAGCCCGATCTCCTGATCGCCGACGAGCCGACCACCGCGCTCGACGTTACGGTACAGGCCCAGATCATCGCGCTGTTGAAGGACATCCAAAAGCGGCTCGGCATGTCGCTTTTGTTCATCACCCACGATCTGGGCATCGTGCGTAAGCTCGCCGACCGCGTCTGCGTGATGAAGGACGGCAAGATCGTCGAAAAAGGCACGGTGGCGCGGGTTTTCGCCGCGCCCGAGCATCCCTACACCCAGGCACTGCTTGCCGCCGAGCCGAAACCCGACCCGGCGCCGCTGCAACCCGACGCGCCCGTGGTGTTGGACGCCGAGCACATCAAAGTCTGGTTCGCGCTGACCCGCGGCGTGCTGCGTAAGGTGGTCGGCCACGTCAAGGCCTGCGACGGCATCAGCATCACGTTGCACCAGGGCGAGACGCTCGGCATCGTCGGCGAATCCGGCTCCGGCAAATCGACACTGGGACGCGCGATTTTACGGCTGATCTCCTCGGAAGGCTCAATCGTGTTCATGGGCCACGAGCTGCAGAACCTTCGCTTCAAGGAAATGCTGCCGTACCGCCGCGACATGCAGATCGTGTTCCAGGATCCCTACGGTTCGCTGTCGCCGCGCATGTCGGTCGCCGAGATTATCAAGGAGGGGCTGAACGTCCATCACCCGAAGATGAGCGACCGCGAACGCGACCAGCGCGTCATCCAGGCGCTCATCGACGTCGGCCTCGATCCCGAAATTCGCTTCCGCTTTCCCCACGAATTTTCCGGCGGCCAGCGCCAGCGCATCGCGGTGGCGCGCGCCGTGGTGCTGGAACCGCACTTCATCGTGCTCGACGAGCCGACCAGCGCCCTCGACATGCTGATCCAGGCGCAGATGGTCGATCTGTTGCGCGACCTGCAGAAGCGGCGCAACCTGACTTATCTCTTCATCTCGCACGACCTGCGCGTCGTCGCCGCGCTGTCGAGCCGACTGATCGTGATGCGGCACGGCCAGGTGGTCGAGGCCGGCGATGCCGCCGAGCTGTTCCGCAATCCGAAGAGCGACTATACGCGCGCCTTGTTCGCCGCCGCGTTCAATCTCGAGACCGCGCCCGCGGGCGTGGTCGCGGAATAATACGTCCGACATGCGCAAGCTCCTCGTGCTCGCCGCCGGATTTGCGTTCGCTGCGTTGCTGGCAGGGCCCGCCGCGGCACAGGACCGCGACCGCTCGATGGCGAGCGTCGCGGAAATTCCGCTCACCGGGGATGACGGCCAACAGGTGGCCAATCATGCCGTCAAGCTCTTGGGGCCGATCGACAAATTGCCCGGCGTGGTTACGGTCGGCAACCCGAACGGCAAGACGGCGCTGGTCGAATTCTACGATCTCAATTGCCCATATTGCCGGATCGCATCTTCCGATATCGCCGACATGGTCGATCTCGATCGAGAGCTCAAGCTGGTGCTGGTGCCATTTCCGGTGCTCGGCATCCCGTCGATCACGGCGAGCCGGGTCGAGCTCGCGGTGGCAAAGCTCGGCACGGCGCAGCAGTTTTACGATTTCCACCGCAAGGTTTACGCTCAGCGCGGCGTGACCGACGGCGCACGTGCGCTGCAAATCGCGCGCGGGCTCGGCCTCGACACCAAGGCTCTGAACAAGCTCGCCGACAGCGACGGAATCACCGAAACGATGATAGCCCATGTGCGGCTCGGCAATTCGCTTGGCCTCGCCGCGACGCCCGCCTTCATCATCGACGGCATAGCCATCCTCGGCTATCCCGGCCGCTACCGGCTGCAGGCGATCGTCGACGCGTCGAATGCCTGCGGCAAGGTGGTGTGCGATTAGCGCGCTTTTCTGAAAAGCTCGGTAACCGGCGCGCCCGCGGCGATCTTGGCCTCTCGCGCCTGTTCCGCCACGACGTTGCGCTGCGCCCGTTGCAGCACCTCGCCCGCGCGCCCACGCGGGATGAAGCAGACACCGGTTTCGTCGGCCAGCACGAGATCGCCAGGATTTACCGTGATGCCGCAGATCGTGACCGGTTTGTTGATGGCTTTTGTCTGCACGCGCCACTTGCCGGTAATCGGGCTCACGCTGCGCGACCAGATCGGATAGCCGATGCCGCGGGAATGATCGACGTCGCGCGCGCCGCCGTCGACGATAGCGCCGATCTCGCCCTGGCGATGCCCGATGGTGGCGGAAATGCCGCCGAGATTGGACACCTGGTCGACGCCTTGCAGCACGATGACATCGCCCGGTTCGGCGAGATTATGCGCTTCGATTTCACCGAGACCCGAGATGCCCGCTTTGACTTTTTCGGTGGGCGGTGCATCGGCCGGCACGTTGCGCACCGTAAGCGCCCGGCCGACGATGCGCGCCTTCGGGTCGGTCGGTCGGAGCACCGCAGCCGGCACGGCGCCGACGATGCCGAGCTCGTCCATCGCATCCGAAGCGATACCGGTGAGATCGGGCAGCGCGCGGAAGCCGTCGAGAATATCGGCCGGCAGCACCGGCAGCTCGATCATGCCGAAGGCGTCCGCCGGGAGCTTGCCGAGCGTCTGCTTCATAGCGCTTGCTTAAAAGCCAAACAGCTTGGTCGGATTATCGACCAGCATGCGTTGCCGCGTGCGCGCGTCCGGCGCGATCTCGGCGATGAGATCGGTGAGCTGGCCGTCGTTGGGCACTTCGCGCGGCTTGTGGTTCGGGTGCGGCCAGTCGGTGCCCCAGACGATGCGCTCGGGCGCATGAGTGGCGAGCGCGCGGGAGAACGGCAGTGTTTCTTCGTAAGAATGCGGGTGCTTGGTGATGCGGTCGCTGCCGGACAATTTGACCCAGACATTGCCGCGGTCGAGCAGACGCAACAGCCGCCGGAACGCACCGCCGTTCAAGCCTTCGGCGATATCGATGCGCCCCATATGGTCGATCACCACCGGCGCCTCGATGGCGGCGATGAAATCGTAGTAATCGACGAGGCCAGAGCCGCCGACGTGATTGGCGATGTGCCAGCCATAGGGTGCGACCTTCTCGATAATCCTGCGCATGTCGTCGCGCGGCCGCGGCGCGCCGCCATGGGGAAAATACCAATGCAGCCGCACGCCGCGCACGCCGGCGTCGTCGAGCCGCTCCACCTCGTCGTCCGGCGTCGTCGGCTCCAACAGCGCGACGCCGCGATAGCGGTCCTTGCCGGCTTCGAGCAGGTCGATGAGCACGCGGTTGTCGCTGCGGTGCGCGGTCGATTGCACGAACACGCCGCGCTGGAAGCCCAGGAATTCGTGCAGCCGGAACAGATCTTCCTTGGAGGCGTCGGTCGGCGTGAAAGCCCGGTCCGGCGTATAGGGAAATTTGCTGTGCGGCCCGAACACATGGAAATGCGAGTCGCACGACAACGGCGGCAGCACGATGCTGGGCTTTGTCGGATTCGGGTCGTGCGGCGGGATGGTCGGGGTGAGATCGTCTGGACGGATGGCCATTGGTGCTCTTTCGAAAATTCAATCGCAGCGCGCAGTCATGCCGCCATCTACCACAATTTCGGTGCCGGTGATGAAGCGGGCCTCATCGGAGGCCAAAAATAATACGGCGGCCGCCGTATCGCGCCCGTCCCCCATGAAACCCAGCGGGATGCGGGCGACGCGGGATTTGAGCAAAGCCTCGACATCGCCGCCGGTGCGCTGCTTGGCAAGGCGTGCTTCCACCATGGGGGTGTGCATCTGGCCCGGAATCACCGTGTTCACGCGGATGCCGTTCCCGGCATATTGCACCGCCGTCACCCGCGAGAACTGGATGACCGCGGCCTTGGCCGAAGCGTAGCCGATCTGCGGCGCGCCGGTATAGCGCGTGCCCGACGCCGACGCCGTATTGACGATGGCGCCGCCGCCCTGTTCGATCATCACCGGGATGACGTGGCGGCAGCTAAGAAAAACGCTTTTGAGATTGTAGTCGATCTGGCGGTCGAAGGTTTCTTCCGACATTTCCGCGACGCCGCCCGCGGCCGAGCCGCCGACATTATTGACGAGAATGTCGATGCGGCCGAAAGCCTTGCGACATGATTCCGTCATAGTAGCGCACCTGCGCATCGTCGAGCACGTCGCAGACATGGGTAACAATCTCGCCGTCGTTGCCGACGCGGGCAACCGTTTCCGTCATCGAATCTGCATTTTTGTCGACGGCAAAAACCTTGGCGCCCTCGCGCGCAAACAGCACCGCCGCGGCGCGGCCGTTGCCCCAGCCGGGCCCGAAACAGCCGCCGCCCGAGATCAGCGCTACTTTTCCCGCAAGTCGTCCGACCACGTGACCAACTATCCCCAAAGCTCTTTGGTCGCGAGCTTGGCACCTTCGGCGAGCGCCTGCAATTTGGCCCAGGCGATTTGTGGATGGATGCGGCCGCCGAGGCCGCAATCGGTGCCGGCGATGACGTTGTCGCGCCCGACCACCTTGGCGTAGCGCACGATGCGGTCGGCCACGACCTGCGGATGCTCGACGATGTTGGTGGCGTGACTGACCACGCCGGGAATGAGCAATTTGCCGTCGGGCAGTTTCGTGTCCTGCCACACCCGCCATTCGTGCTCGTGGCGGACATTGCCGGCTTCCACCGAATAGGCGCCGGCATTGACGCTGAGCACCAGGTCGACGATGTCTTTGAGCGGAATGTCCGTGGTGTGCGGGCCGTGCCAGCTGCCCCAACAGATATGGAAGCGGATGCGGTCCGGCGGCAAGCCGCGCAGCGCGTGATTGAGCGCCTCCATGCGCACCTGCTCGAATTTCTTGAACTCCTTGAGCGGCGGCTCGGGATTGATCATGTCCCAATTGTCCGGCAGGCTCGGGTCGTCGATCTGCAGCACGACGCCGGCATCGACGATGGCCTTGTATTCATCGCGCATGGCGTCGGCCGACGCGAACAAGAACTCTTCCTCGGTCTTGTAATAGAGATCGACGCCGCGGGCGAAGCTGCCCGGGCCGATCGAGCACATGAAACCTTCTTCGGCGCCGGTCGCGGCCAGCGCTTTCTTCAGATTGTCGATATCGGCGTTGAGCGCCGCATGGCCGGTATATTTGATCGGCCCGGTGCAGGCCGGCCGCCCCACCGGCCGCCGCGCCGCGCTGCCCATCAGGCTGCCGCTCGATTCCGGATCGAGGTAAAACTCGCCGAATTTCTGCCAGTCGCGGCGATTGGCGAACGAGGTCAGCGCCACGTCGGCGACGGTCGATTTCTTATGCTGGGTTTCGTGCGCGGCGGCGGCAGGGCTGCCCGCCGGCGAAAATCCCGACATCCGGGCAAAGGCGTAATTCCACCATGCCCCGTAATCGTAGGAGCCGCCCACCGGCTTGCCGAACTCGCCGTCGTCGGGAATGTCGACGCCGAGCTCGCGCTGCTTCTTGACCACATCCGCGACCGAGTTGGCGAGGCATTGCGCATTGGCGGCATCGCCTTTGCTTTCGCCGACGGCGATCGCCCTGCTCATGGCGATCAGATTCGCCGGCCGCGACAGGCTGCCGGCGTGGGTGGTGAGAATGCGATCGGTGCTGTGCTTCATAATCCCGGCTCCATATGACGTCGTAACCAAATGGTAGTGGAGCGCATGCGATTGCGCCAGCGCGTGCCGCCTTACTTCGCCGCGATCACCGGCAAGATCAGACACGACACGTGCGCGCCATCGTGGTGGAACGTGTCGGTGCCCATCAGCGACGGATGATAAGGATGCGAGAAGACGCCGTCGGTCGCCGGCGAATCGCCGTTGGCGAGTTCGAGGCGGATGCGGTGGCCTTGCTTGAATACATATGAGATCGGCAGCACTTCGATGTCGAACGCGTATATCTGGCCGGGATTAAGCGGCTGCGGATTGGTGTGGGTGTAGAACGGCCGCTGCGGTTTCGAGCGTCCGGCGTCCTTCTCGCGATGCGAGGCCTTCAGCCAGCCTTTCGACACCGGCGTGAACGCCGGCTGCTCGCCCTTGGCGCGCGCTTCCGCACTTTGCGGATGCTGGTCGGTCAGCTTGACGATGAACTGGGTATCGATCGCGGTCGATGACGCATAAAGCTTCAGCACGATCGGCCCGGTGACGTCGAGATCGCTGTCGAGCGGCGCGCTGGTGAAAGTCAGCACCCGCCGCGCCGGGTCGACCCTGCCGTCCGGGCCGATCACCGCGACGCCGTTGACCCATTCCCAATCCGGATAGGTGTAGCTGGTCGGCGCCTCGTCCGCCGCGGGTTTATCGGTCGACAGCGCCCCGTCGTTGAGCGACGTGACGCTGCCGGATGGTCCTTGGCGCAGATAATAGGCGACACTGGTCGCGCGCGGCGGCCAGGTTTCCTGGCTGCGCCAGACATTGGCGCCACGCACGAACAGTTTTACCGGATCGGCATCCATAAAACCGTTGTTGGCGCCCTTGAGATGCAGATCGTAGAACGGCAGCAATTCCTTCTCGTGAAATTCGACCTGATCGAACATACGGTGCGCTTCAAAAGTGTTGCGCGCGCCGGTGACCACGAGCTTCTTCGGCGCCTTGACCTCCTCGTAGCCCAAAATATTGCCGCGCAAATGCAGGCCCATCTTGCCCCAATGGCCGACCGACAGCACCGGACATTTGATCTTGTCGAGCCGCCAATACGGCGAGCGCTGCCGCCAGAATTCGTCGTCGAGCGGGTGGTTGATGATTTCGCCAACGAGATCGAATTTCATCGGCGGCCGGCCGTGCCGCCCGGCGAGACGGTGCTGATTGTCGGCGCGCAGCGACGTGTACCAGACCGAGCGATACGAGCAGTAGATGCCGCCGTGGTAATTCGAGCCGCGATACTGATCGACCAACCCGTCATAGGGCGCGATGCAGGCCAGGCCAGGCGGGTTGTAGGTCGCCATCAGCCACTGCGCCATTGCGTAGTAGGACTGGCCGATGCCGCCGACCCGGCCGTTGCACCAGGGCTGCGCGACGATCCAGGCGATCAGTTCGAGATAATCCTGCTGCTCGTTGAGCCCCATGAACTCGAACTCGCCTTCGGACTGCCCGGAGCCGCGCACGTCGGCGTGGACATAGGCGTAGCCCTGGCTCACGTACCATTCGACCGGACCGGTCTCGCGCCACAGGAACAACGGATAGGCCGGCACGTCGTCCATTTCGTACTGGTAGGGCGACGCTGCGAACAGCGCCGGAAACCGGCCCTCGGCGTCGGGCCGATAGACGCAGAGCGAGATGCGAACGCCTTCGCGCATCCGCACCGTGATGCCCTTCTCCACTTTCATCCGATAGTCCGGCACGCTCTGCTCCCCTGCTCAGGCATGCGATCGCTGCGCGGCTGGTGACTTCTGCGCGGTTACGCCGCATGCTCTTGCCGCGGTCCGCTGCGGCATTGTTCGCCGCAGCGACAATAGAACACCCGGGAGACAATGACATGCACCGCTGGTCTGCAATCGTGGCGCTGCTCGCGCCGGCCGTGCTCACGTGGCCTGCGGCCGCGCAGGATTATCCGACACGGCCGATCCGTGCGATCGCGTCGCAGGGGCCGGGGGGCTTGAGCGATCTGTTCATGCGCGCGATTGGCGACAAGATGGGGCCGGCGCTCGGCACATCGATCGTGGTGGAGGATCGCGTCGGCGCCGAGGGCACGGTCGGCGCCAAGGCTTGCGCCGACGCGGCGCCGGACGGTTACACGATCTGCATTCTTCCCGGCGAGACGATTGTCATCAACCCGATCATCCAGCCGTCCGACTTCGATCCGGCCAAGAGCTTGGTGCCGATTGCCAGGCCCTATTATTTGACCCAGATGTTCGCGGTGAACACATCGCTCGGGATCAAATCCTTCGCCGAGCTCGCGGCGCTGGTAAAATCCAAGCCCAAGACCTTCAACTACATGGCGCCGTCGCTGTCCAAGGTCGCTTTCATGGAAGAGTTCAACAAGAAGAACGGCACCGATATCGTGCGCGTGCCGTTCAAGGGCGGCGGCGACGCCGTCAACAGCATGCTCAACGGCACCGCGCAGATCGCGATCTTCGGCATCGGCAACCTGGTGTCGTTCATTCGCGACGGCAAGATCATGGGGCTGGCCATCGATGGCGACACCCGCTCGCCGCTGGCCCCCGACATTCCGACCTTCAAGGAGGCCGGCTACACCGAGCATATCGCGGCGACCTTCTTCGGCATTTTCGCGCCGGCCGGCACGCCGCAGCCGATCGTGGACAAACTGAACGCTGCCATCGTCAAGGTGGAATCGGACCCGGATTTTCAGCAGAAGTTCCTGACCAACCGGGGCCTCACTCCGGTGTTGAGCTCGGCGGCACAGTTCGCCAAGGAGCTTCCCGCCGACCGCGCCGAGGGCCTGGCCGTGGTGAAGGCCTCCGGGCTTTATCCCGACGTGAAGTGACGCTGCCGCGGGCCGGCAGCCCGGCCCGCGGCGTCACTGTCAGATCAACGGTCCCGGATTCTTGCGGTATTTGCTCACGATGGCGTCGGCCGTCATATAGGCCAGCGCCTGGATGGTCAGCGTCGGGTTGAAGCCCGCGCCCATGGTCGGGAAGGTCGATGAGCCAACCAGGAACAGATTGGGGTGATCCCAGGTCTGGCTGTATTTGTTGACGACCGAGTCCTTCGGGTCGGAGCCCATGCGAGTGCCGCCCTCATGGTGCGCGCCCGGCGCACCGGCCGGGCTGACCGGCGCCGGCCAGACTTGCGGGCCGCCCATGGCGCGGCCGATTTCGACCAGCTTGTTCTGCACGAAGGCGACGCGCGCCTTCTCGTTGGGCCGCCGCCAGTCGTAGGTGACGCGCGGGGCCGGCAGGCCCCAGGCGTCGTGCACGTTCGGATCGAGGTCGATGGTCTGATCCGGGTACGGCAGGTTTTCCGTCTGTGCCACCATGGCGCCGTGCCGCGCATAGGCCTTGGCGAAGAAGTCGCGGAAGCCCGCGCCCCAGCGCGGCACGCCGGGCGGCGTCGCCATGGTCGAGGCGGCAATCGGACCGCCTTCGAGGTTCGGCGTGCCGATCGACAGCTGCGCGCCGCGGATGAAGCCTAAGCCCGCGTGATCGAAGTTGTCGGCGTTGAAGTCGTCGATGGTGTGCTTCTGGGCGCTCGGGCCCATGAAGTTGTTGACGTAGCGGTCGTCGAAGGTGACGAAAACGTTGGCCATCATGTGCGCCATGATGTGCTTGCCGAGATGTCCGCTCGAATTGGCAAGCCCGTTGGGGAATTTGTCGGTCCGCGACAACAGCATCAGGCGGGTGTTGTCGTAGATGAACGGAGCCACGATGACGATGTCCGCTTCGATCGTGTTGTCGGAGCGCTCCGGCCCGTAATAGGACACACCGGTCACCTTGCCGGCATTGTCGCTGTTGACCCGGTGGCACATGGCGCCGGTGATCAGCTTGAAATTGCCGGTCGCGTCGGCCTCGGGCAGCTTGGTGACAAGGATCGACGATTTCGCACCGATATAGCAGCCGAAGGACTGACAGAAGCCGCAATAGGTGCAGGCGAGCCGGTCCTTGTAGGGTTGTGACAGGATGGCGCGCGGCGACGGGAACGGATGCAGCCCCAGCTTTTTGGCGCCGGTTTCGTAGAGCAGCCCCGACTGATCGACGAGCAGCGCCGGCATCGGATATTCGCGGCTCCGCGGCGCCTCGAACACGTTGCCGCCGTCGATCTTCCTGCCTTGCAGGTTGCCGGCCTTGCCGGAAACGCCGAGATCGTATTCGGCCTTGTCGTAGAACGGCTCGAGCTCAGCATAGCTCACCGGCCAGTCGACCAGCGAGGAATTGTCCGGGATCGCCGAGGCGCCGTAGCGCTCGACGGTTTTGCTGCGCACGCGGAAATCGTCCTCGTGCATGCGCCACGACAGGGTGCCGTAGTGCACGGTACCGCCGCCGGCCTGATTGCCGTTGTTGAGCACCGGCATCGGAGCTGCGTGTGCATTGGCGTTTGGCCGCCAGGTCACCGGCTCGCGCTTGATGTTCGGCCGCAGATCCTGACGCTCGAAATAGCGCAACTCGTCGAGCCCCTCGAAATCGGCGGTCTTCAGGCGCGGGCCGCGTTCGAGGCCAATGACTTTCATGCCGGCTTTGGCGAGTTCGGCCGCGATGATGCCGCCGGCAGCGCCGACGCCGACGATCACAACTTCGGTTTTCTCGGTTGCCATGGTTCAGCCCTCCCGCGTCGCGGCGCGCGATTGCAGCCCGGTGATGGGCTCGCGCGTGAAGGCCTGCGTGCTTTTCAGATCTTCGGGTGTGAAGATCGGCTGCGCGCCGGGGAAACCGACGAGCCGCCAGCCGGCGAAGTTCTTGTTGCCGCCGTAGACCGGGTCGGCGAACATGCCTTCCATGGTGTGGGCGCGAAGCGTGTTGAAGAAGGCGGCGGCGCTCGGCCAAGTGAAGGCCGGCGCCTTGCCCTGCTCCAGCGCAGCGATGGTCTCGTCCTGCTGCGCAGCGGTGAGCCGCCGGAACGGCATGCCGTATGCTTGCGCGCAATGATCGTCGAGCTGCGCCAGGCCGCGGCGATAGAAATATTGCAGGTCCGCATAGGCGCCGGCGAGCGCGAGATCGATGTAATTGAGCACGTCGGCGTCGGTCGCTCCGGGCTTGCCGGGCGCGCCCGGCATCAGCCGTTCGGCGAACGCGGTGACGGTGTGCGCGTCGTCGTCGTTGAAGAACGCGCGGTGATGTTCGCCGGCGATCGGCACAGCCATATTGGCCGGCGGCACCGCGGCCGGCGCGTCGGCCGCGGCAACGTGATGTTTTTGGCTTTTGGCCAGCGCCTCGGGTACGAGGCTCACACTGGCGGCGGCACCCGCTCCGAGCGCCGTGCCGACCAGAAACGCACGGCGGCCTTCATCATGCTTGGACATGATTTTCAATCCTCCTCCCTTGTGCTCCGGCATCGATGCGCCTGCACGGCAACGATCGGCGGAGCGAGGCTGGGGCACGTCTTGAGATGCGCGACCCGCAGCGCGTCAAGACTGTTCCTTTTGCGCGTCTGCGACAAGCCGCGACTTTCGCATGTGTCGCGGCGCGGGAACTGCGGCGGATGCAGAGCGATCTCGGGCAGTTTATGCGAGACGGGCGGCGAGCGGCCTTGATCGCTTGGCCGCCACCCGATCAGCTTAAAGCCATTGCTTGCAAGCGCTTGCTAGACTGACCAGCGTCCCCGGCGTAACAAGGGCGGCAACCGGGAGCCTTGAAGAGATGCTTGCGGAACTGTCGGTATCGCTTTGGCGCGGCGGGAAAGAAGGTCGCTACGAGACCTATCGCGTGCCGCAGCGCGCGAGCCAGACCGTGCTCGATGTCGTGACCTTCGTGCAGCGCCATATCGACCCGACGTTGTCCTATCGCTTCGCCTGCCGGGTCGGCGTCTGCGGCTCCTGCGCCATGACCGTCAACGGCAAGCCGCGCTGGACCTGCCGAACGCATGTATCGAAGGTCGCGGGCAGTGGGCGGCTGGCGATCGGGCCATTGGAAAATCTGCCGGTCATCAAGGATTTGACGACCGATATGCAGCCGTTCTTTGAGAAGTGGCAAAAGGCTCAAGGGGTTTTTGCGCCATCGAAGACAAGACACGAGGAAATCGAGCAAATCCGCCCTGACAGCGCGGCGCGGCGTCTGGCCGACGCGGCGATCGAATGCATCAATTGCGGCGTCTGTTACGCCGCCTGCGACACGGTGCGCTGGAACGAGGATTATTTTGGACCGGCGGCGCTGACGCGGGCGTGGACCCTGGTCAACGACGAACGCGATGCCGGCGGCACCGCGCGCCTGCAAGCGGTCGCCGGGGCCGGCGGCTGCCACTCCTGCCACTCGCACCAATCCTGCCAGGAGCTTTGCCCGCAAGCGCTCAATCCGACCGCCGCCATCGCCGGGTTGAAGCGGCGCACCACGGCGGCGTATCTCAAGGGCGAGATCAAGGCATGACGATGCGGCTCTATGTGTGGCAGCGGGCGACGGCGGCGCTGATGGCGCCGCTCGTGCTGGTGCACATCGCCGTCATCTTCTATGCCACGCACAACGGCATGACGGCTGCGGATATTCTATCGCGCACCCACGGCAGCATTATGTGGGCGTCGTACTACGGACTTTTTGTCGCCGCCGCTTCCATTCATGCCGCGATCGGCGTGCGCAATGTGTTGACCGAGTGGTCGCCGCTCGCCGATCGCCGCGCCGGATCATTTGCGGTCGGGTTCGGCTTGCTCTTGGTGGCGCTCGGTGCGCGCGCCGTGTTTGCATTGGTGCTGTCGTGATCGCGCGCGGCACCATGCATCGCGGCAGCGCGCTGTGGATCGCGGCCTTGGTGCATCGCCTGTCGGGCCTCGCCCTGGCAATTTTCCTGCCGCTGCATTTTCTGGCGCTTGGGCTGGCCATCGAGGGCGACGCGAGGCTTGAAAGCTTCCTGCGCTGGACCGATCAGCCGCTGGTGAAATTTGCCGAAGGCGGGCTGGTTTTTCTGCTCGCAATTCACCTGCTCGGCGGCTTGCGCGTTCTGGTGATCGAGAATTTTGCTTGGCGCGACGGCCAAAAGCAGATGGCTACGCTCGCGGCGGCGATATCGGCGATTATCGCCTTCATCTTCCTGGCGCGCGTGTTTTAGGGCCGGATGATCGTCGAACACCTCAAGACCGACATTCTCATTCTAGGCGCCGGCGGCGCCGGCCTGTTTGCGGCGCTGCACGCCTTGAAGGCCAATCCCGATCTCGACATCACCATCGTCAGCAAGGGGCTGCTCGGCAAGTGCGGCTGCACCCGCATGGTGCAAGGCGGCTACAACGTCGCGCTCAATCCCGGCGACTCGATCGAGCGCCATTTCATGGACACCATCGAAGGCGGCAAATGGCTGCCGCATCAGGAGCTGGCCTGGACGCTGGTCACCAAGGCGATCGAGCGCGTGCAGGAACTGGAAAACGAGATCGGCTGCTTTTTCGACCGCAATTCCGACGGCACGTTGCACGGCAAGGCGTTCGCCGGCCAGACTTTCGATCGCACTGTGCACAAGGGCGACCTCACCGGCATTGAGATCATCAACCGGCTGATGGAGCAGGTGTGGGCGCGGCCGATCCGGCGGCTCGAAGAGTACCGCGCCGTGGCGCTGATCCCGGCCAAGAACGGCGCGCTGTCCGGCGTGTTGCTGATCGACGTGCGCAGCGGTGAATTCCGTTTCGTCGCCGCACAAGCGGTGCTGCTGGCGACCGGCGGCGGGCCGACCATGTATCGCTATCACACGCCGTCCGGCGACAAGAGCATGGACGGGCTTGCCATGGCGCTGCGGCTTGGACTTCCGCTTCGGGACATGGAGATGGTGCAATTCCATCCGACCGGCCTGCTCGCCGGCCCGGACACCCGCATGACCGGCACGGTGCTGGAGGAAGGGTTACGCGGGTCCGGCGGCCATCTGCTCAACGGCGCCATGCACCGCTTCATGGGCGATTACGATCCAAAGCTCGAGCGCGCCACCCGCGACGTCGTCAGCCGCGCCATCTATGCCGAGATGCGCGCCGGGCGCACTACGCGCAACGGCGGCGTCTACATCAAGATGAGCCATCTCGGGCCGGCCAAAGTGGCGAAAGAGTTCAAAGGCATGGTGGATCGCTGCCGCGATTGCGGTTTCGATCTTGCCGGCGGCCTGGTCGAAGTGGTGCCGACGGCGCATTATTTCATGGGCGGTGTCGTCTGCGAGGTCGACACCGCGACGGAGCGTTTTGGCCTCTTCGTCGCCGGCGAGGATGCCAGCGGCATGCACGGCGCCAACCGGCTCGGCGGCAACGGCGTTGCCAACTCGACGGTGTTCGGCGGCATCGCCGGCGACGTGATGCCGCGCTGGATCGCCGCCAACCCGGGTCATCGCGAGCCGGATGCCGACGTGCTCGATGCCGAGTTTAGCCGCGCCCGGCATCCGTTCGCGCAAAAACAAAAGCCCGGCGATCTGAACGCGTTGCGCGAAACGCTGCTCGACACCATGTGGGACGAAGTCGGCGTGGTGCGCGACCGGGCCAGCATCGAACGCGGCCTCGCGGCGCTCGACCACATTGAGATGGAACTCTTGGCCATCGGCGTCGCCGACGCCGATCGCCGTTTCAATTTGACTTGGCATGACTGGCTCAACCTGCGCTCCTTGTGCGAAGTGAGCCGGGTCATTGCGCTCGCTGCGTTGAAGCGCGAGAATTCCCGCGGCGCCCACTTTCCGGTCCGATTTTCCGGAGCCCGGCGACTTCGCCACTTCGACATTCACGGTAGCGCGGCAAGGCGCGAACGGGATCGAGATCGGCGAAAGCCCGGTGCAGTTTACTCATGTGAAGCCGGGCGAGACGCTGCTGCGCGATCGTATTGCAGCCGAATAGAGACGAACATGATTCCGCTCTCCAGCATCCAGCGCACCGCCGAGGACTTGATGGCGAAAGCCGCCATCGAGATCCCCGACGATTATCTCGACGGCTTGCGGCGTTGCGTCGATACCGAAAAAGGCGATCTGTCGGCCTTCGTCATCAAGGCCATGCTGGAGAATTACGAAGCCGCCAAGGAAGACCGCCGCGCCATGTGCGGCGACACGGGGCTACCGCGCTGGTATGTCAAGATCGGCAACGAGGCCATGATCGAGGGCGGCCCGGTGGCGCTGGAAGCGGCGCTGCGCCGCGCCACCGCGCGCGCGACGACGACGGTGCCGCTGCGGCCCAACCGCGTGCATCCGCTGTGGCGCACCGATCACAACAACAATGTCGGCATCGGCGCGCCCGAGATCGAATATGCGTTTCATCCCGACGCCGACTGGATCGAGTTGACCACCGTGCACAAAGGCGGCCTGTTCGGCTCGGATTATCGCATGCTGTTTCCCGGCGACGGCATCGAAGGCATCAAGCGGTTTTATCTCGATACTCTGATCGGCTTCGGCAAGCGCGGGCTCGCCTGCCAGCCGGCCATCGTCGGCGTCGGGCTTGGTGGCTCGAAGGATACGTCGATGGTGCTCGGCAAGCAGGCGTCGTGCCTGCGCGTCGTCGGCTCGCGCAATCCGGACCCGAAAATCGCGGCGCTGGAAGAGGAGTTCAAGGAGCTCGGCAACACTATCGGCATGGGCGCCATGGGCTTTGTCGGCTCCTCCATGGTGATCGATTGCCACATCGAGGTTGGCTATTGCCACACCGGCGGCATGCCGATGTCGGTGCACATGTTTTGTCTTTCGTCTCGACGCGCATGCGCGCGCATTGCGACCGACGGCAAGGCGACCTTCCGCACCGATCCGATGTGGTTCACCGATTATATGCGGCGCGAAACTGTAGAATGGGGCCAGCAGGCGGCCGAGGCGGCGGAATAGCGACATGGCAGATCTCAAGACCGTTCACATCGAGCTTCCGGCGCGCACTGAGAATCTTCAGCAGCTGGAAATCGGCTCGGTTGCCTATCTCACCGGCCGCGTCTTCACGGCGCGCGAGGGCGTCTACAAGCGCGCCATCGCGGAAGGCATCGGGATGCCGGCGGACAAGGACGCGCTCGGCATCACGAATTTTCATTGCTCGCCGGCCGCGTCGATCAATCCCGACGGCAGCCACACCGTCGGCGCGGTCACCGCGACGGCGTCGTTCCGCTTCGCGCAATGGCTCGACGGCTGGTTCAAAATCTCCGGCTGCAATATCATCATCGGCAAAGGCGGCATGACGTCCGCAAACTACCGCGAGCATTTCGTGCCGAACAACGCGGTCTATCTGACCACGGTCGGCTATGGCACCGGCGCGCTGCTCGGCCGCGGCATCAGGCGCGTCGCCGGCGTGTATTGGCTTGAGGAGCTCGGCTTGGCGCAAGCGGTCTGGGTGCTCGACGTGGAAAAATTCGGCCCGTTCCTGGTCGAGAGCGATCTTGCCGGCAAATCCCTGTTCGAGCGCGAGAACGCCAAGATCGCGCCCGGGCTCGAGCAGCTTTATGCCGGCACCAAGCCGGCGACGCTGCGCCGCTATGGCGAGACGGACGACAAGACCGAGGAAGTCATCTGAAAGTAGGCCGATCGAGCATGATGCGGGGGAGACGAAGATGAAGGGCGGCGTCGCAGCGAAAGTGTCGGTCCGCGACAGGGTCGTCGGCGAACTGACGGAGTTTGCCATCATTGCGGCATATCTCTACGTTTTCCTGGCCGCGCTGATTTATTTGAAAGCCGCCATTCTCCACGCCCACGACATCCCGTTCGCGACCTTTGGTTTTGCCGCGGCGAAAGCTCTGATCTGCGCCAAGTTCATGTTGGTCGGGCGGGCCTTGCACCTTGGCGAGCGCTTCAATGCGCTGCCTCTGATTTGGCCGACGCTGTACAAGTCGTTCGTTTTTCTTGTGCTGCTGCTCATCCTCAACGCGCTCGAGGAGGTGATCGTAGGCCTCATCCATCACCGCGCCGCTATGGACTCCCTTGCCGAATTCGGCGGCGGCACGCTCGATCAACTGACCGCAAGCTGTGTCATCGTGCTGCTGGTCTTGATTCCCTTTTTTGCCTTTCGCTCGCTTGGCGAGGTCGTCGGCGAGCGCAATCTCGTGCGCGTGTTCTTTCTGCAACGCCACAATATCGGTGCCGACTGAATGCCTTGGAACCGGGGGCTCAAAATGATGCGAACCATCCCTGCGATCTTGCCTGCGATCCTGGCCGTCTCGGTGTTGCCGTCGCAACGCGCGGGCGCCGATGAGGTACGGCACACCACGTTCCCCAGCGTGCTGGTGGGACGGTGGGCGCCGAGCGCCGAGCTCTGCACGGCAAAGGACAAGTCCAACGTTACGATCGCGGCGGACGGCTACAGCACCGCCGACGGCAAATGCAGCGTGCGCTGGATCGTGGAGACGCCAGGCTCGCGCGGGCCGAACTACGCCATTCATGCCCAGTGCGAATCCGACGGGCAGCCGGCCAAGGCCGACGTCATCAATATGATCCTGCGGCCCGAGGGCGGCGACAAGATATCGATCGGCACGTCGTTTACCGACTTGAAGCCTTATCTGCGCTGCCCGTGAGGCTGACCCGAAAATTCGCAAGGCGCTGCAATCGCCGGCTTTGGAGCTAAAATATGAGCCCTGCTGTTTTGTCGTGCGTGATCTTTGCATTGAGCCTCGGCGGCATCGTACTTGGCGCGTTGCTGCGCACCACGTTGCCGCAGCATCATCTCAGCAAGGAATCCCAAGACGTCGTGCGGCTGGGCGCCGGGCTGGTCGCGACCATCGCCGCGCTGGTGCTCGGTCTGCTGATTGCGGCGGCTAAGGGCTCGTTCGATACCCAGAGCGGTCAAGTCAAACAAATCACCGCCGATATCATCCTGCTCGACGCTTTGCTGGAGCAATATGGCCCGGAAGCGCTGGCGATCCGCGTCGAGATGCGCAGCGCGATCGGGCCGCTCGCCGATCGGCTTTGGCACGAAAAGACGGCAACGGCGGCTGCGCCGTTTGCCATGAACGCCAAGGCGGAAGGCGTCTATATCGCTATTCAAGCCCTGTCGCCGAAGAACGACCTGCAGCGCTCGCTGCAGGCTCGGGCGGCGCAGGTCAGCACCGATTTGGCCCAAACCCGCCTGTTGCTGTTCGTGGAATCCGATAGCGCCATACCGGCGCCTTTTATCGCCATCCTGGCGTTCTGGCTCATCATCATATTCGCCAGCTTCAGCCTGTTCGCCGCGCTGAACGTGACGGTATTCACCTTCCTGTCGCTGTTTGCGCTGTCGGCGTCATGCGCGATTTTCTTGATCCTGGAGCTGAGCGAGCCGTTCACCGGCTTGCTGATGATTCCCTCCACGCCGTTGCGCAACGCCCTTGCACCGCTCGGCTAGCGACCATTCATTTGTGCTCGCGATACCAGCGCTCGGCGCCCGGGTGGAGCGGAACGTCCATCGGCGTCGAGTTGGTCTCGCGGACCATGTGCAGCGCCGAGCCGCCGGTGCCCTTCTCCCACGGCACCTCCGCTTCGCGCGCGGCAAGCGCGCCGCAGATATCGTAGGCCATCTGTTCCGGCAGCGACGCGCTGGTGTAGATCGGCCAGCCGCTGAAATCGAGCGTATCGAAATCCCGCGCCAAGCCCGGGAAGCGCGTCTTCGGCAGTAGAACCCGCCGCCATCCCAACTGCCCCAGCGCATCGAACTCGGCCGGCTCGATCTCGAGCGGCACGAGGCCGGCCGCCAGCGCCTCGTTGAGCCACACCTTGATGCCCTCGTCGAATACCGCGTCGATCTCGCCGCGCGCCAGCGGCTCGAGGCGGCGCACGTCGGACGGTCCGCCGCAGGTGATGATGCGCCCGCCCCAAGCCTCGATGTCCTGGAGTTTCAGGCCATGCAGGGCAAATGCCTGCTCGATCAGGACCAGCGTCGAATGCGTCGGGTCTTCGCGGACCGAGACGCGCAGCGGATACTGCTTCGCCTTGATGTCCTTGAGCGAACGAATGCCCGCGCGCGGGTGAGCCATGAAGACGAAGCGATCCCAGCTCGGATAGGACGCGATGATCCGCAGCGGCAGCGCCGTGCGGAACAGGCCGACGCCGCGATAGGCTTGGGTGAGCAGCGCCGACGGATTGACGAAGGCGGCTTCGAGCCCACCCTTCGCCACTTCCTCGGCCAGAATGGCCGAGCCGGATGCGAGCCGAAGCCATGGCCGGAACGCTTCGCCCGAACCGCTACCGACCGTGATCACCATGTCGCGATTGCCGCCGTACGGCGTCGCCGGATTGCCCGCGATATGTAGGCCGATCTCCCACAGGGTCTTGGCGCGAACGAAATTTGCGCCTTTCGGCAAGGGTTCCATGGCGAGCGTCTCCAGGTGTGCGAAATGACATCGACCGCGATGCCGGAAAGCGAAGGGATCGGCGTTCAGCCGGCGAGGTCGTAGGGAATCTGCGTCGGCCCGTAGCGCTCGACCACCGTGTTGGTCGTGCGATCGTACTGGTGCTGCAGCACCGTGCCCTCGCCGAGCTTTTGGCTGCGCACGATGATCGCCACCGAGCGGGTCGGGCCGCCCTGCTCGGCGTGAATGGCGCGCGGCGCCACCAGGTCGACCTTACCTTGCGAGCCGGTCGTTACCGAGGCGAGCTTCACCTCGGCATGGCCCGGCCGGCTGCCGTCGTCGACGCGCTCGAAGCGTTCCAGGCTCTCGGTGCCGTCGAGCACGCCGTAGAGCACCCAGGCGTCGGCATGATCGTGCACGCTGCCGGTGCGGCCGGGCATGCGCACGACGCCGTTGACGACGAAGGCGTAATCCGGATCGACGTAGAGCAGGAGATTCTTGCGGCCTTCGGTCGACGGCCAGCCCGCCGAATGGGCTTTGAGCGTGTCGTCCAGCACCAGCCGCTCCAGCAGCGGCTTCGCCTTTTCCATGCGGCGTCGATCGTCGGCTTCCGCCGCCCATACCGAGCGTAAATCGCCGATGAATTTCTCGAAAACCGCCAAACGCTGCGCGGCAAGATTTGACATGGTCGTTTCCTTCACTCGAACAGCGGCTCGCCTTCGACCGTACAGCGGCGCAACAGCCGGCGCTCTTCTTTCGGAAAATCGGTGCGGGCGTGGATGGTGCAGCGGTTGTCCCACATCAGAAAGTCGCCGAGCCGCCAGACGTGCTCGAAGATGAATTCGCGGCGCTCGCCGATCGCGTAGAGCTGATCGAGGATGGCATCGCTCTCCTCTTGGCTCACGCCTTCGATGCGCGTGGTCATCAGCCGGTCGACGAACAGTGTTTTGCGCCCCGTATCGGGATGCGTGATGAAGATCGGGTGCGCGTGATGGGGAATGCCGCTGATGTCGCCCGACGAATTGGCCTGCTTGGCGCGATTGTATTCATGGATGTGCAGCGCCGTCTTGCCCTTAAGTTTTTCCTTCAGCGCCGGCGGCACCGCCTCGTAGGCCTTGTACATATTCGAGAACATCGTATTGCCGCCGCGCGACGGCAGTTCGAGCGCATAGAGGAAGGTGTATTTGTACGGCCGCAGCGTGTAGCCGGAATCGATGTGGAACCAGAATTCGCCCTCGCCGAAGGCGCCGATCGGCTTGCCGTCCACCTTGATGTTGCTGACCAGCAGCACCTTCTCGTTGTCCTGCTGGACGCCCTCGGTACGCCCGCGCAGCGCCTCCGGCGCCTTCTTGCGGCTGCCGAGGTCGCCGAAATAGGAGGCAAAGCGCAATTGGTCGTCTTGCGAGACTTTTTGGCCGCGGAACACCAGCACCAGATGCTTGCCCCAGGCGTCCTTGATCGCCCGCACCTCGTGCTCGGACAGCGGCTTGGACAGATCGACCCCGCTGATCTCGGCGCCGCAGGCCGGCGATAACGGCGTCACCTGAATCTTCGATGCGACTTCGATATCGATCGTGCCTTGCATGGGAGGCTTCCTCTGCGGCCGGGCGTCGGCTTCACGCCGGCCGACTTGATGTAAGATGTACCGCGGCGAGCCCGGTCCCTCAAGAACCCGGCAACGCCGCGCGGAGGAGACAGCCATGCGCAAAGTGATTGCACTTGCCCTCGCCATGCTCGGTGCGGGGACGTTGACCGCCTATGCGCAAAGCTATCCCTCGCACGTCATCACCATCATCGTGCCCTATCCGGCCGGCGGTCCGACCGACACCATAGCGCGCATATTGGCCGAGCGAATGCAGGCAGCGCTTGGCCAAACCATCATCATCGAGAACGTCAGCGGCGCCGGCGGGGCCATCGGGGTCGGCCGCGTGGCGCACGCGGCGCCCGACGGCTACACGGTGAGCATCGGTCACGTGCAAACCCACGTCTTCAATCCGGCGATCATGAAGCTCGATTACGACGTGGTGAACGATTTCGAGCCGGTCTCGCTGATCGCCGACACGCCGATCTGGATCATCGCCAAAAAATCGCTGCCGGCCGATGACCTCAAAGGGCTCATCGCCTGGCTCAAGGAGCAGAACGGCAAGGCCACCATGGGCACGGTCGGGGTCGGCGGCCCGACCGACGTCGCCGGCCGGATCTTCGCCAAGGAGACTGGCACGACGTTTCAGATCGTGCCCTACCGCGGCGGCGCGCCGCTCGCCGAGGACCTGCTTGGCGGCCATATCGATTTCGACGTCGGCCAGGCAGCCTCGACGCTGACTTACGTCCAGAGCGGCGAGCTCAAGGCCTACGCCGTGCTGCAGCCCAAGCGCTGGTGGGCGGCGCCCAACGTGCCGACGCTGGACGAGCTCGGCTTTCACGATATCGACGCCAGTTTTTGGCACGGCATCTGGGTGCCGAAGGGCACGCCGCAGGAGGCGATCGCCAAGCTCAACGCCGCCATCCGCACGGCGCTGGCCGATCCCGCGGTGCAGGAACGGTTCAAAAAGATCGGCCAGGAAATCTGGCCGGTCGAGTATCAAACGCCCGAGGCCCTGGCGGCGAAGCAGAAGGCGGAAATCGCGCGCTGGACGCCGGTCATCAAGGCGAGCGGCATCAAGGCGGAATGACACCCATGGGCGCGCTCGACTCCCTTGAACCGATTGAGAAGGCAAGCAGGGATGCGCTCGTCGCGCTGCAGTTCGATCGCCTGAAGACGACGTTGCATCAGGCTTACGACAAGGTGCCGCATTACAAGAAAAAGCTCGACGCGGCGGGCGTGCATCCGGACGACCTGAAAGAGCTCGCCGATCTGGCGAAGTTTCCGTTCACCACCAAAGAGGATCTACGGCAGAATTATCCGTTCGGCATGTTCGCGGTGCCGATGGCCGACATCGTGCGCATCCACGCGTCGAGCGGCACCACCGGCAAGCCGACCGTTGTCGGCTATACCAAGAACGACATCGATACCTGGTCGCTTTTGATGGCGCGCTCGATCCGCGCCGCCGGCGGCCGATCCGCAGACAAGATTCACGTCGCTTACGGCTATGGCCTGTTCACCGGCGGGCTGGGTGCGCACTATGGCGGCGAGGCTTTGGGCGCGGCGGTCATTCCGGTCGGCGGCGGCTTTACCGAACGGCAGGTCCAGCTCATCCGCGATTTTGCCCCCGACATCATCATGGTGACGCCGTCTTATATGCTCGCCATCGCCGACGAGTTCGAGCGCCAAGGATTTTCGCCCGCCGACTGCAGCCTGCGGCTGGGCATTTTCGGCGCCGAGCCGTGGACCGAAGCCATGCGCGCGGAAATCGAGCGTCGCATGGGCCTGCAAGCGCTCGATCTCTACGGCCTGTCGGAGGTGATGGGGCCCGGCGTGGCGCAGGAATGCGCCGAGACGCGCGACGGGCTGACGGTCTGGGAGGATCACTTCTTCCCCGAGATCATCGATCCGGACACCGGCCGCGTGCTGCCCGACGGCGAGACCGGCGAGCTGGTGTTCACGTCGCTCACCAAGGAGGCGATGCCGGTGATCCGCTATCGCACCCGCGATCTGACCCGGCTGCTTCCCGGCACCGCGCGCACCATGCGCCGCATCGAACGCGTCAAGGGCCGCAGCGACGACATGCTGATCATCCGCGGCGTCAACGTCTTTCCCTCGCAGATCGAAGCGGTGCTCGGCCGCGAGCCGCAGCTGGCGCCGCACTACGTGTTGGAGGTGCGCCGCCCGCACGCGCTCGACGAGCTCGACGTGCTGGTCGAGATGCGGCCCGAGCTTGCCGGCAAATTGGGCAACGATGAAAACGCGGCGCTGGCGAAGCAAGCGGAGCACCTGATCAAGGCCTATGTGGGCGTCACCGCCACCGTGCGGGTGCTCGAGCCGGGCACCATCGAGCGCTCGCAAGGCAAGGCCAAACGCGTCATCGACCGGCGGGCGAAAAGCTGAAAGCCATGCCCAATGGAACCATGAAAGGATTGGCGCGATGACTGTCGACACCGCCATGCCGGGGTCCGAATTGCACTCCGCCGGCCTCGATCAGCACGCGATCGCCGAATGGATCGCGGCCGCGCCAACGCGCACCGGCGATTACTTTGTCGATCGGCCGCGCTATGCGCGGTACTGGCAGCTAGGCGCCGATCTGCTCGGCCGCCTGCCGATGAAGCCGGCGCGAAGCGTTGGTGAGGCGCGCGCGGCACAGTCCATCCTCGCCGCCGCGCGCGGGCAGCGCGAGCATTTCCTCGCCGCCCACGCCGAGACGCTCTACGACGAGCTGACGCAGCAACGCTCACGGTTCATTCGCCTGGAGGACCTGGTCTTTGCCGCGGCCATAGCTGTCCCCGGCCTGACGCCGACCGCCGCGCAAGTCGCCGCCGAGGCCGAGCACCTGCAGGGCGAAAAGGACGGCGTCGAGATCGATCAAGGTATTTTCCTCGCCCACGTGCTCGCAAGCGAAACCGCAGGCAGCCATCTGTGCCATGCCATGCTATTGCCGCGGCGGGAGACAGCCGAGCATTTGCATAAATTCGCCACCGACGGCCGCATCGATTTCGGCAAGGTTTTGATCGAACGCCGCGGCAAGGCGGCGATCGTCACCTCAAAGAACGAGCGCTTCCTCAATGCCGAGGACGATACCACGCTCGACGCCATGGAGACCGCGGTCGACGTCGCGATCCTCGATGCCAAGACCGACATCGCCGTGCTGCGCGGCGGCGAGGTCGAGCATCCCAAATATCGCGGCAAGAAACTGTTCGGCGCCGGCATCAACCTGACCCATCTTTATCGCGGTCAGATTCCGTTTGTCTGGTTCCTCAGGCGCGATCTCGGCTTCGTGCACAAATTCTTCCGCGGCGTGGCGCGGCCAGAAGCCTTGCCCGACGATGTGCACGGTACCGCAATCGAAAAGCCGTGGATCGCCGCGGTCGAGGGCTTTGCCATCGGCGGCCACTGCCAGATCCTGCTGACCATGGACTACGTGCTCGCCGCCAACGACGCATTCATGACACTGCCGGCGCGCAAGGAAGGCATCATTCCGGGCGCCGCGAACCTGCGCCTGCCGCGCTTCACCGGCGACCGCATCGCCCGCCAGGCGATCCAATATGAGCGCAAGCTCGTCTGCGACAGCCCGGAAGGCCGCCTGATCTGCGACGAGATCGCGCCGGCCGGCGAGATGGACGCAGCACTCGACAGGGTCATCGCCGGACTGACCAGTTCCGGCGCGGTCAGCGCCACCTCGAACCGCCGCGCGCTGCGCATCGGGCAGGAAACGCTCGACACATTCCGGATGTATTTTTCCGCTTACGCTCGCGACCAGGCCTATTGCCATTTCAGCCCGGCGCTGATCGCCAATCTCGAGCGCGAGTGGAATGCGCATAACAGGAAGGTTTAATGGTGCTGCAGCAAGCCGCCAGCAAAGTTCCCGAAGTCACCCTCGTTTTCTGGATCATAAAAATTGCCGCAACCACGCTTGGCGAGACCGGCGGCGATACCGTCACCATGACCCTGAACTGGGGCTACCTGCTCGGCACCGCGCTGTTTCTCGCGCTGCTGGTCGTGCTTGTCATTCTCCAGATCGCCGCGAAGAAATTCCATCCGTTCCTGTATTGGGCGACGATCGTTGCCTCGACCACGGCCGGAACCACCATGGCCGACTTCGCGGATCGCTCCTTGGGTATCGGCTATGCCGGAGGGTCGTCGCTTTTATTCGTCTGCGTTATCGCCACGCTCGGCGCGTGGTATTGGTCGCAAGGCTCCATATCGGTCGCCACCGTCACCACGCCGAAGGTGGAAGCGTTTTACTGGGTCGCCATTACATTTTCCCAGACGCTCGGAACGGCGCTCGGCGACTGGATGGCCGACGGCACCGGATATGAGCACGGCGCGTTGGTGTTTGCCGCCGGATTGGCGCTGCTCGCGGCGGCCTACTTCTTCACCAATATCTCGCGCGTCTTCCTGTTCTGGGCCGCCTTCATCCTGACGCGTCCGCTTGGCGCCTCGGTCGGCGACTTCCTCGACAAGCCGGTCAGCGACGGCGGACTGGCATTCAGCCGCCCGATCGCGTCGGCGATCATCGCGGCGTTCATCATCCTTTGTATCCTCATTTTGCCGCAACGGGCCGGACAACATCCCGGCGCAGCCGAGACGGCGGCGTAGCGGCGGAGCGTTCAGACCACTTGGCGCAGGAACGTGCGCTCCTCGGAAACGATGAAGCGCTCCGTTTGCGCGAGTGCAAAATTGGCCGCACCCTCGCCGTCCACTTTCAGCCGCGCCCGATAAGTCTCGTAGGCCGCCAAACTCGCAAACGAGATCAGCCCATAGGCGATGTTGTCGGTGCCCTCGTGCGGCATCCAATAGCCGACGACTTCGCCGCCGCACTTCGGGATTATCGTGAGCCAGTTGCAGGCATAAGCCTCGAAACCGTCGCGCTTATAGGGATCGAGCCGGTAGCGGATGAAGACGGTGATGGTCATCGCGGCCTCCTGTCGGTTGGCTGCGTGCATGTTGCCCGAAGGCAATGCCGCGATGCTTCGGCGGATACCGTAGTTTAGAATTTATCCGATGCAAGCAATTCGCCGGATGCTGGTGATCTCGCTGCCGGCATCGCGGATGCGGGCCACCGCCTGGGCCACAGGCTCGATTGCGACCGCCATATGATGGGCGTTGGCATGCAGCAGAGAGTCCGGGCCGCGCACGATGGCGACGTGGCCTTTCCAGAAAATCAGATCGCCCCGCAAAAGAGCGGAGGGATCGGCGGCCACCGCCGTTCCCAACGCCTTTTCCTGCATGTCGCTGTCGCGCGGGCAAGAGACGCCGCACGCGGTCAGCGCGACCTGGACCAGCCCCGAGCAGTCGAGGCCGAGCGCGGTCTTGCCGCCCCACAGATAGGGCGTGCCGAGGAAGCGCTCGGCGACCGCGACGAAATCCGTTTCATTGCGGTCGAGCGGCGCAAGGTGCGCCGCCGGCACATACGAACCGGCCGATTCGTCACCGCCAAGCGATCCTCGACGCGCGCGACGGCCACGCGCGCACCGAGAGGTAGCGCTTCGAGCGGCGGCAGTTTGATCGACGGACCGGGGAAAACGAGCGTACGAAGCGCCGTCACCTTGTGCGTCGGCGCGGCGCCGGGCGGCGCCAGCGCGTTTTCCGGCAGCCAGCCGACGTAGCCGTCGGCGGCAAGCTGACCCCACGCCCAGCCCTCCCCGTTCGCGTCGTAGACGGTGACGCGCTCGCCCTTGAGTGCCTCGGTCTCGAGCGACGCGTCGGGCCGCGGCTCGCGGCGCAGCGGCGCCTGCGGCTCGACGATTTCATAGACGAGGCCTTCGACGTAACGCGCCGCTTCCACTTTGCCTTCGAGATGTTTTGCCGCCAGATCGGCGCGTGCCGGCGTGAGGCGGGGATCGAAAGCGGGCATCCTTTTGTCCGCTCAGCCGTAGCGGGCGGCGAGCAGCGCGTAGAGCGCGCGTGCCGCCTGACAGTCGCCGCCCTCCGGCCGGCCCGGCTTGGCGGTCGCCGACCAGGCGAACAGGTCGAAATGCAGCCAGGATTTTACGCTGACAAAGCGGCGCATGAACAGAGCCGCGGTGATGGCGCCGCCCTGGCTGCCACCGACATTGTTGATGTCGGCGACCTTGGACTCCAGCATCGCCTCGTAGGGTCGCCACAGCGGCAGCCGCCACAGCGGATCGTTCTCGCTTGCCGCACAGCCCATCAGCTCGTTCGCCAATGCATCGTCGTCGGTGAAGAAGGCCGGCATGTCCGGGCCGAGCGCGACGCGCGCGGCGCCGGTCAGCGTGGCGAAATCGGCGATCAGCGCCGGCTTGTCCTCGTCGGCGAGCGCCAGCGCGTCGGCGAGGATGAGGCGGCCTTCGGCGTCAGTGTTGCCGATCTCGACCGTGATGCCTTTTCGCGACGTATAGATATCGCGCGGGCGAAAGCTTGCGCCGGCAATGGAATTCTCCACCGCCGGAATGAGCACGCGCAGCCGGACCTTCAAGCCGCGCGCCATGATCATGTGCGCCAGCGCCAGCGCCGTCGCCGCGCCGCCCATATCCTTCTTCATGTTGAGCATGCCGCTGTCGGGCTTGATATCGAGGCCGCCGGTGTCGAAGCAGACGCCCTTGCCGACCAGGGTCACGCGCGGATGCCTGTCGTCGCCCCACACCATGTCGATCAACCGCGGCGCCGCCGACGCTGCGGCAGCGCGGCCGACGGCGTGGATCAGGGGAAAATTTTGCGCCAACAGATCGTCGCCGACGATGGCGCGAATCTCGCCATTGTGACCTGCCGCGAGCTTCCGCGCCGCCGCTTCGAGATCGGCCGGCCCCATGTCGTTGGCCGGCGTGTTGATGAGATCGCGCGCCAGCGTCACCGCTTCGGCGATATGCAAAAGCTCGTCGCGATCGAGGCTTTGCGCCAGTTCGAGCTCGACCCGATGACCTTCCGATTTGCGATAACGCGTGAAGCGATACGAGCCGAGCGCCATTGCGAGCGCTGCGAGCCGCTCATCGTGGGGCTCGTTGGCGAAGCGATAGACGCCGTCCGGCAACAGCTGCGGCAGGCGGCCGGGAAGGAATAAATCCTTCACGTCGCCGGCTGCCTCGATGCCGAACAGCACGCCGCCGAGACCGCCTTTGCCCGGCAGCAGCAGGTGGCGCCCGGCTTTGGGTTCAAAGGCCGCCGCGTCGGCAAAGGCGCGGGCAGGCGCCTCGAGGCGAGCGCGCACATCCGCGTAGGTCGCCGCCGTGACGAACCAGATCGGGACCGCGTCCGCCCTCCCGTGCGCAACGAAAATCCGGTCCATCGCCAATCCGCGCTCGCGCCGCGCCCCAGTGCAGCTTACTGCGTCGCCGTCTTCTTCACATAGGGCCCGAGCTTCTGCGACGCCTCGTGCACATAGCTGAGATCGACCACGTCATCGACCTTCACCGAGCCGTCGATCTGCTTGGTGTCGACGAAGAACTGCCAGGCCATCTGCAGCGACGGCATGTCGAGCTTGCCGTCGGGATCGACCGCCTGCGAGACGATGGCGCGGTGCACCGCCGGGTCCTTGATGAAGGAATATTCGGTGAGGATCTTGATCACCTGGTCGGCATTCGGGCCGGCAATATGCCCGTCTTTGAGCGCATCGTTGTAGAAGCGCATGGCCTTGACCAGCGCCACCATGAATTTCTTGGCGTTGTCGGGCTGATCTTGCGCGAATTTCGGGCCGTAGAACACCACCGCCGTCTGATAGTCGGGAAACACCTCGTCGGCGCCGACGAGTTTTTTCGCCGAGCCGAGCGACAGCAGCTTTGTTACCGTTGGTTCGACGGTGAGGCTGGCATCGATGGCCTTGTTGGCGAAGGCGGGGATGTGCTGGGGAAAGCCGAGGAAGACCGGATCGATATCGTTGTAGGTCAAGCCGTTTTGCGTGAGCGCGTAATTCATGAACGCGTTCTCGCTATTGCCGTTGGCCGACATCGCCACTTTGAGGCCCTTGAAATCCTTCAGGCTCTTGACCTTGCCGCTGTCCATCAGATCGGTGCGTACCATGATCGCCTGGAAGCCGTAGCCCTTGGCGTTGCGCGCCTTGTCGGAAACGATCTTGATGCCGATGCCGCGCTTGACCGCGTTGTAAAGTCCGGCCGAAGTGGCGCCGCTTCCGACGTCGACTTCGCCGGAGCCGAGCGAGGGGATCATCTTCGCCGCCGAATTGAAGCGCACGAATTTCACCTTCAGCCCCTGTTCGGCGTAGTAGCCCATCGCGTCGGCGATGAAGAGCGGCGCGTCGCTCGAGGCGCCGATGGTGCCGATGGTCAGCTCCTGCGCCTGGACGCGGCCGGCGAGGCCGAGAGCCGCGGCAAGAGCGAAGCCTGTAACCAGCCATCGGTGAACATTACGCATCGCGGCCATCTGCATCTCCTCGATCACAACTGTGGATTTCCGCCGGCACGGGGAGCGTAACACAGGGTCGCGCGCGCGGCCTGCGACATTGATGCCCTTACAACCACGGCATGAGGGAAGCGTGGATCACATCCGGCACGCCCTCCCCGCCCACCGATTTGATGGCGCGGTCGACATCGTTGAGGCCGAAGCGATGGGTGGTGACCAGCTCCAGCGGAAAGCGCTTTGACGCCAGCTGCGCCAGCGCCAGCTCGCAGGCCTTGTAGCTGTGGCCGCGCGCGCTCTTCATGGCGATGAATTTCACCGTGAATTTTTCCAGCGGGAAGTTGGGGAACTGCGCCATTTCGCCTTGCGCGACGATGACCCCGGCCTTGCGCTTGAGCGCCTCGATGCCGAGCAAAATGGGAATGGTCCCGGCACCGGCGGTGCAGTCGAGCGCGACGTCGACACCCTTGCCGCCGGTGATTTCCATGATGCGGGCGAGCGGGTCTTCCTTCTGCACGTCGATGACATGATCGGCGCCGAGTTTTTTGGCGACATCCATGCGCGCTTTGTCCTTCGAGGTGCCGGTGACGATGATCAGCGAGGCGCCGGCCTGCTTGCAGATCACCGTCTGCGACAGGCCCTGCTGGCCCGGGCCCTGGATCAGCACGGTGGAGTTATAGCCGACGCCGCCATCGAACAACGACCACTCGACGCCGTTCGCCATCGGCGTGACGAGGCCGGCAAGCTCGGGTGTCACTCCCTTCGGCACGTGATGCACCACGGCGTTCCACGGCAGGTACATGTACTGCGCGAAGCCGCCCCAAAGGTGCGGCGGCTTTTCGTCCGACGTATAGCCGTAGCGGATGGCATCCGGATTGGTGCGCCAGTTGGTGTTCTCGCAATGGCGATACTGACCGGCGTGGCACCATTCGCACTTGCCGCATGACACGTAATGCTCGACAAAGACGAGGTCTCCCTCTTTGAATCCTTTGCGCGACGTGAACTCGCGGCCGGCCTTGGCGATATAACCGATATTCTCGTGGCCCATGATGGTGGGCTTGTTGTTCGGCGGATGTTTATAGAGCTTGACGTCGGTGCCGCAGATGCCGCCGACCTCCATCTTCATCAGCGCGGCGTCTTCCGGGATATCGGGCATGGGATATTCGCGTATTTCGGTCTTGCTCGGCCCGGTGCGCACCGCCGCCAGTACTTTTTCAGCCACTTTCGCTCCTTTTCATTGTCTTTTCGTAGATGGCCGGGCTTGACCCGGTTCTGGGTGTTACCTGCTGAGGTATTAAGTCGCGGATGGTATAAGTTGCAATGCTCGGCTTCAGCAAGAAGGACCCCGGCCGTGGCGCGGCGGTCGATCGGGTGTGCGACTGGACGCGCACGCGCTTTGCGCTGACCGACGAAGAGACGGTCATGGTGTCGGAGGTGGCCTGCGGCGTTCCTGGCTGCCCACCGGTCGAAACCCACCTGGTATTCTGGACCGCCGCTGGACGGCATCACTTCAAGATATTCAAGCCGCTGGCCGCCGTGATCGAGGACGACCTGCCGCCCGCCTTCATGAAGAATGCGCTGATTGCGCTCGAAGGCGTTGATTGCGACTGCTGCTGAGAGAGCAACTGAACACTATGCATCCTCATACTCTCGTTCGCGTGCTGAGTGCTGGATGGTGAGAATCACGATTTTGTCAGCACTTCGATCCAAACCATAATAGATCAAGTAGGAATATTTCCGAGTCACGAGCTTGCGCACGCCTTGGATTGTCTGACGCCGACCAGCCTCAGGAAACAGCACAATATCTTGCAAGGAATCGAGGACAGCCGCGCGTACACGCAACGAAGCATTTGGACTACGCTCACGAATATAATCGGCTATGCCGACGAGGTCCTGCGTCGCTCGGGGCGTGAAGCGCAGCTTGATCGATCAAAGCGACGAAATGCTGCCTCCACTTCGGCATCGCTGGCGAACTCGCGGCGCTTGGCCTGCGCAAGACCCTCCAGGACGGCTGGTAGATGCGCCGCATCGATCTCCTCGGGCTCGCCGTCGCTCGCGGCGAGCCGCAGCATGGCGCGGGCAATCTCGTCCTGGGTGTCAGGCGACAAACGGCTCAAAGCTTCGAGGGCACGTTCAAGGAGCTTGGTCATGGACAAAGAATATGCACTTTCCTGCGCGATGTCACGACCGCCAAGAACAGCCTATAGGCCCACCGCGGCAAGAGCGTCAGTCTGGCGCTTGGCGACGCGGTCCATCGAGAACCGCTCGATCGCCTCGTTGAACAAGCGATAAAAATTCAGCTCGGCGCGCAAATGCAGGAACACGGCGCCGAGCCCGATCGCGGCGCGGTCCATGAACACGAATTCGCGCGGCACCGTCACCGGGCCTTTCTGCTTGAGCGCCTGGTGCACACGGAACGCTTCGCGCCGCCCGTATTCCGACGGCTTGACGCCGTCGGCAATGCTGCGCACGCGATCGTCGAGCAGCGGCGCATAGATGAAGCGCGCCCAGATGTTGAGCGTGTCGATGAGATCGCGCGACAGCCGGCGAAAACCCCACGTCTCGTAGGCGTGGACGACCAGATCGTCGTCGCCGCGCAACAGCCCGTGGTAGAGATCGACGACGCCGCGCACGAATTTCGGCGGGAAAATGCGGATGCAGCCGTAGTCGAGCAGGTTGATACCTGCGGGGACGCCGTCGCGCGCGAAGACCGTGTAGTTGCCGAGGTGCGGGTCGCCGTGGATGACGCCGAAGCGGCTGAACGGAAACCACCACGCGGTGAACATCGCTGTCGCCAGCGCGTTGCGAATTTCGAGCGGATCGTTCCTGTGGGCCAGCATTTTGCTGCCATCGAGCCAGTCGAGCGTGAGCAGCCGTCCGGTCGACAGTTCCGGCCAGGCGCGCGGCACGCGGACAATATCGACGTCGGCAAGCATGGCGCGGTACAGCGCTGCGTGCTTGGCCTCGCGGCGATAATCCAATTCCTCGCGCACCCGCGCGCCGACTTCCTTGCCGATTTCGCTGGTGTCGATCGCCGCATCGAGCCGCCGGCGGATGGCGAGCAGCCATTGCAATTGTTGCAGGTCGGCTTCCACCGCGGACTGCATGTCGGGATATTGCAGCTTGCAGGCCAGCATTGCGCCGTCGAGCGAGCGGGCGCGGTGCACCTGGCCAAGCGACGCCGCCGCCGCGGGTTGGTGCTCAAAACTTTGAAACTTCTTCTCCCAGCCGGCGCCAAGCTCCGCCATCATGCGGCGCTTGACGAAGGCCCAGCCCATGGGCGGCGCGTCGCTCTGCAGCTTCTGCAGTTCTGTGGCGTATTCGGGCGGCAACAGATCGGGAATGGTCGCCATCAACTGGGCGACCTTCATCAGCGGGCCTTTGAGCCTTCCCAACGCGGAAGACAGCGCGCTCGCCTCGCCGGCGCGATCCGGCTCGCCGCCAAGCAATCTCCGGCCGGCATAGCGCGCCGCCACGCCGCCGACATTGGCGCCGACCCGCGCGTAACGCGCGGCGCGGGCGGAGAGGCGGTTTTTCTCGCGGTCAGTCATGAACCCTGCGCTGCCATCATGCTACACAGCCGACATTGGCAGGATGGGCTGTGCAATGAAACAAGCAATTATGGCCTGCGCGTGGATGATTCTGATCGCGATCAGCGACGCCGGCGGCGCGTCGGCCGCAGTGTGGCGTTGGGGCTGTATCGGCCCGTTCGGCGACCGGCAGATCATTTTCTCTCGCTCGGGACTGATCGTGGTGCCGAGCAAGACCTCGCTCGGCACGCTCCACGACGTCATCTTCCGCGACGACCTGACCAAGGGATTGGACGACTACGAAGGCTACAATCTCGACGATGACAATGCCGGCTTCCAACCCAAGATGACCTATACCAGTCAGGACGATCCCAAGCGCAAGCTCACCATGATCGAGAAATCGTCGCAGCGGATTTCGCACCGGTCGCATCTGGTGTGCGGCCGCGACGAGATCACCGATATCTTCCGCAAGGTCTATCGCTTTAAGCCCGATGACGCGTCGCCGCAAAACGTCATCATGCAATGCATGGAATATCAGCTCACCACCACCGGCGGGCGACCCTGCACTTTCAACTAATGCGATTCGAGTGCCTCAAGTTCATCGATCAGCCCGGCGATCACCGATAGCCCGCCCTGCCAGAACGTCTGGATCGCGCGCATTGAGCCCGAACGGCGCCAGCAACTCGGCATAGGGTTTTGTGCCGCCGGCCGAGAGCATGGCGAGATAGCGTTCGACAAAGCCTTCATTGGCGTGCTCGTAGACCGCATAGAGCGAATTCACCAGGCAATCGCCGAACGCATAGGCGTAGACATAGAACGGCGTGTGGATGAAATGCGGGATGTAGACCCAGAACGTCTCGTAGCCGGGTTTCAGTTCGATCGCGGGACCGAGACTCTCGCGCTGCACGTCGAGCCATAATTCGCCGATGCGCTCGGCGGTCAATTCGCCGCTCTTGCGTTCGGTGTGGACGGCGCGCTCGAACGTATAGAACGCGATCTGCCGCACCACGGTGTTGATCATGTCCTCGACCTTGGCGGCGAGCATGGCCTTGCGTTCTTTGCCGTCGCGGGTTCCGGCGAGCAGTTTCTTGAACGTCAGCATCTCGCCGAACACGCTCGCGGTCTCGGCCAAGGTCAGCGGCGTCGGCGCCATCAGGGCGCCGTTCGGCGCCGCCAGCACCTGATGCACGCCGTGGCCGAGCTCGTGCGCCAGCGTCATCACGTCGCGCGGTTTGCCCTGGTAGTTGAGCAGCACAAAAGGATGCGCCGACGGCGTCGTCGAATGCGAGAACGCGCCCGGCGCTTTGCCCGGCCGCACCGGCGCGTCGATCCAGCGCTCGGCAAAAAACCGCTCGGCGATGGTCGCCATTTTCGGCGAGAACGCGCCATAGGCGGTCAGCACCGTATCCTTAGCCTCGGCCCAGCCGATGGTGCGGGTGGAGGCTTGCGGCAAAGGCGCGTTGCGGTCCCATTGCGGCAGCCGCTTCTTGCCGAACCATTTGGCCTTGAGCGCGTAATAGCGATGCGACAGCTGCGGATAGGCGGCGCGTACCGCCGCCACCAGCGCGTCGACCACCTCGCGCTCGACCCGGTTCGACAAATGCCGCTCGTCGGCGATGTCGGCAAAACCGCGCCAACGGTCGGAGATTTCCTTGTCCTTGGCGAGTGTGTTCAAGATCAGCGCGAACTGCGCCACGTTGTCCTTGAACGTGTGCGCCAGCGCCTGCGCCGCTGCCTTTCGCTTCGCGCCGTCGCGGTCCTGCAAAAAATTCAGCGTCGGCTCGATGGCCAGCGTCTTGCCCGACACCTGAAAGCGCAGGTTGGCGATGGTGGCGTCGAACTGGCGATTCCACGCCGTGTACGCCGTCATCGATTTCTCGTGAAACAGCTGCTCGACGCGATCCTCGAGCTGGTATGGCCGATACCGCCGCACGTCCTCGAGCCACGGCCGATAATGGCCGAGTGCGGGATCGGTCAGCGCCGTGTCGAGCTGCGCGTCGTCGATGCGGTTGAGCTCGAGCTCGAAGAACAGCAGGTGCGTCGAGGCCGCGGTCATCCGCTCCTGCATGTCGCCGTAGAATTTGGTGCGAGCCGGATCGACCGTATCGCCCTCGTGGATAAGCACCGCATAGGAGCCGAGCCGGCCCATGCGATCGCTGATCGCCTCATAGCGCCGCACCGCTTCGCCGAGCGCTGCGCCGCCCTGAGGCGCTGAGGCGAGCGTCGCAAGCTTGCCCTTGTAATCTTGCTCGAAGGCCAGGCAGTCGGCATCGGTGCGGTCGAGGTCGCGCTTGATGGCGGGATCGTCGAGGCCGCCATAGAGCGCGCTGAGGTCCCATTCGGGCAGCGCGCTGAGCCGCGCTCCACCCGCTTTTGATTTTTTGACGGTTTTTCGCAAGACTTTTGGCATGCGCTTGAGTGGCCTCACCGGCCATCATTTGGCGCGGCTGCCGGCCAATCGCAAGGCCCGTCTTGCCGAGCCGGCGGAAATATCCCACGCTCACGATGAGTGAGATTTAGGCGGCGTAAAGCAGCGACCGATGAAAATCGCCCTGACCTCCAAAATCTACGACGTCGACGATTTCGCCGCGGCGCAGGAATTTTATCACGCCAACGGCTGGACCGACGGCCTGCCCGTGGTGCCGCCGACCGAAGATGCGGTCGCCGCCTGCCTGGACTGGGGGCTGATGCCGCCGGACATGCTCATCGGCATCGAGCCGGTCCGCGAGCAGCCGATCACGGCGGAGAAACTCGCAATCAATGCGGTGATGGCCGGCTGCCTGCCGATGCATTTTCCCATCGTCGCCACCGCCTGGCAGGCGATGATGAAAGAAGAGTTTCTGATGCACGGCGTGACATCGAGCACCGGCGGCGCCGCGGTCCTCGTCATCATCAACGGACCCGTTCGGCTCGAGATCGGCGCCAACTCCACCTTCAACACGCTCGGCAACAGCGACCGCTCAACCGCCGTGATCGGCCGCGCGCTCCGCCTCGCGCTGATCAATCTGCTCGACGCGCGTCCCGGCGGCATCGACCGCTCAACGCTCGGACATCCTGGAAAATTCTCGTACTGCATCGCCGAGGATGAAGAGGACACCACCTGGCAGCCGTTGTCGGTGGTCCGCGGCATCCCCGAAGGCGTCTCCGCCGTCACCGTGATGGGCGCCATGGCGCCGCGGCAGATCATGAACGAATGGACCAAGGACCCGCGCGAGATTCTTGAAACCTTCGCCGCCGAGATGCGCGCCAACCAGCGCCACTATTCGATCTACGGCGGCAATTACGCCATCATCATTCCCAAGCAATTGCGCGATCACATCCAGGACGCCGGATGGAGCAAGCGCGACATCGCCGAATTCATCTACGAGCGCGCCCGCATCCGCCGCGCCGAATGGACCGACGTCGGCAAGGGCGCGGTGGTGCGCGACCGCGGCGAAACGGTGCACACCGCGCTCGCGTCGCCGGACGATCTGCTCGTCGTCGCGGCCGGCGGACCGGCCGGAGGCTTCGGCGCCGTCATCGCGCCGTGGTTCGGCAGCAAGACCAAAGCCGTGACCGCGGCGATCGGCGCCTGCGTCGACTGCGAGCCGCCGAAAGGCTAGAGTACAAAAAGTCCAAGCGGAGCAATGCCCATGATCCTTCGCGTGTTCGATCCGACCAATGAAAGGGCTGCGTCCGGCGGCAAGCCGGCGCCGCGCCCGGTTTCGCTCAGGGGCAAGACGATCGGCTTCATCTCCAACGGCAAAGAGGGCACGGCGGGTTATTTCGCCCATCTCGATCGCATGCTGCGCCGGGAATTCGGCGTCGCCGATGTCGTTTTTCGCAGGAAGTCGAACTACAGCGCGCCTGCTGACGCGCATATCGTCGACGAAATCAAAAACTGGCAAGCCGTCGTCACCGGCGTCGGCGATTGAGGCAGCTGCTCATCGTGCAGTCTGCACGACTCCATCACGGCAGAACGGCAAGGCATCCCCGCTTTGGGGGTCATGACGGAGCGCTTCGTCAGCGCCGCCGAGATGATGCGCCGGGTTCTCGGCATGCCGGATTACAAATTTGCGGTGATCGGCCACCCGATCAGCAATGCGTCGGATGAGCAGCTTGCGGACTATGCGCGGGCGACAATCGAGCAGGCGCGCCGGCTGCTGCTGCGACCATAGAATTATGCGCCCTCGTTCGTCCGGCCGATGTCATCGTCGGGCAGGATGCGGATCGCGGCGCCGTCGAGATCGTCGTATTGGCCGCTTTTGAGCGTCCACAAGAAGGCGATCAGCCCGGTGAGCCCAAGCATGAGCGCGAGCGGGACGAGATAGAGCAGGACGTTCATGACGCCAACTCGATGGCGGCGGGCTTGAGCGGCGCCTGATCTTTTGCGTCCGGCTCCGCAATGGGCACGGACATCTCCGGAACCGGCATTTCGCCGGCGAATTCTCCACGCATCGGCAACCGCGCGCGCAATGCATTCAGGGTGACCAGGATCGAAGAGCCTGACATGGCAATGGCCGCGATCAGGGGCGTGACCAGGCCCGCGATTGCGATCGGAACCGCCAAGGCATTGTAGATCACGGTGAGCGCCAGGTTTTGTTTCATCAGCAATCGGGCTCGCCGCGCCACGGCAACGGCGCGAAGCACCGGCGCGAGACGGTCGCCGAGAAACACCGCGTCCGCCTGGGCCTGGGTCAGATGCGCAGCGGTGATCGGCGACAGCGAGACATGGGCGGCGGCGAGCGCCGGCGCGTCATTCAATCCGTCGCCGACCATCAGGACACGGCGGCCTTGCGATTTCAGACGTTCGATCGCCTCGATTTTCTGTCCCGGCGTCAGACTTGAGCGCCATTGTCCGATTCCGAGCCGGTTCGCCACCGGACCGACGGCTTCGGGCCGATCGCCCGACAGCACGATGAGATCAAGCCCGCGCGCCGCCAGCGCTTGCGTCACCGCGATGGCGTCGGGCCGCAGGCTCTGGCGGATCGGGATGCGCAAAGTCTCTCCGTCACGCGCAAAGAAAATGAATGACGCGGCGCTCGCCTGCGCCGCGGCGGCCACATCCACGGTTCGACAAAAACGCGCGCTGCCGAGTCGCGCCGGTTGCCCGTCAATGACGGCGCGGACGCCCTGCCCTGGTTCTTCGACCGCCCCCGGATAAGGCATGCGCTCGCGCGCCCGGCGTGCCAGCGCGACAGCCAACGGATGATGGCTCGACAGCGCCAACCGAGCCGCGCGTTCCAGCATTACGGAATCGATCGACGTGGCGTCGGCCCCAGGGTCGGGCAGCGTCAGCGTGCCGGTTTTGTCGAAAATTACCGTATCCACTTCGGCGAGCCGCTCTATGGCGTCGCCGCTATTGAGGATGACCGATGATCGGAACAGTTGGCCGGCCGCGACCACCTGCACGACGGGAATGGCGAGCGCCAGCGCGCAGGGGCAGGTAATGATGAGCACGGCGATGGCGGTGACGATCGAATCGTGAAGCGATGCACCCGCGATCAGCCACCCGATCGCCGTGAGCGCCGCCGTTGCATGAACTACGGGCGCATAGAGCCGCGCCGCGCGATCGGCAAGCCGCACCGTGCGCGACTTGGCTTCGGTCGCCTTCTGCAACAATCGCTCTATCTCGTCGACCAGCGTCCCAGATCCGGCGGCGGTAACTTGCAAGGTGAGCGCGCCGGAGAAATTTATGCTGCCGGCATGGACCCTCGTTCCGTTAGTGACGGCGCGCGGCGTGGTCTCGCCGGTGACCAGGCTGTCATCGATTTCCGACGCGCCGTCGCGGATGGTGCCGTCGGCCGGGATGACTTCGCCAGGCCGCACCATCACCTGATCGCCGGGCCGCAGTGCGGCAACGGGAACTCGGGTCAGTTCTCCTCGGTCGTCGAGCCGATGCGCGAACTCCGCCTTGTGCGAAGCGAGATTGCCGGCGAACAGCCGCGTCCTTCGCCGCATCGCCTGTTCGAGATAGCGCCCGCACAGCAGAAAGAACAGCAGCATGATCGCGGAATCGAAATAAACGTAGTCGGCGTGCGTCGCGGTCTCATAAATGGAGAGGCCGAGCGCCAACACCACGCCGATCGAGATCGGCAGGTCCATGTTGGTGTGGCGGGCACGCAGCGCCCGCAGCGCACTCTGGAAGAACGGCTGGCCGGCGTAAGCCGCGGCCGGCAGCGCGATCAGCGCCGACAGCCAGTGAAACAGATCGCGCGTTTCCGGCGTCATGTCGGAAACGCTGCCGGACCAGACCGAGATCGACAGCAACATCACGTTCATCGCGGCGAAACCGGCGACGGCAAGGCATTTCAGCAACCACTTGGCCTGGCGGCTCTCGTCGGCTTCGGCGCGTTCGGGCGCAAACGGATGGGCGCGGTAGCCGATCCGTTCCAGCGCCTTGACGATGACCGCGGCATCGATCTCGCCGTCGCGCCAATCGACGGCGAGCCGGCGCTGCGTAAAATTCAGCCGCGCATCGACGACGCCCGGCAGCTTGTTCAGCCCACTCTCGATCTTGCGGATACAGCCGGCACAGCCGACGCCTTCGACGGCAAGCGTCATATGCGCCGTGCCGTTGGTCTTGCGCTCAACGAAGCTCGAGAAGTCGACGGTCTCGGCCATGGTCAAGCTTCACTTCAAAACGACGCGATTGCGCGAACGGAACAGCCGGTCGCCTTGGCGCGACAGTTCGATGACCAGATCCCATTGGCCTGAGGCAATCTCGGCGCTGCCGTGAAACCGTCCCGGCGAATCTTCGGTGACCGTGATGTCGCGATCCAGCCGGCGATCGATCGGGCGCTCGAACACGGCCGAGAGCGTCATACCCTTGAGCGGCTGCCCGGTGGCGTCGCGCGCCAAAACGTCGACCCGCTTGGCGCCGTCCGGCATCGGCGTCACCTTGGCCTCGACGCGCCATCGGCGCGCGTCCTGCGCCTTGGCCATGGCGACGTCCTGTTCGAACATCCGCCCGGCCTGATATGCGCTATCGGTATCGACGCCGCCGAATGTCGACAGCGCTTCATGCACCAAAATCCCGTTGACGCCGAACACGACGCCGAAAAAGCCGACCAGGCAGAGCAAAACCATGCGGCCGGTCAGTCGCCGCCCCGGCTCGGTTCTGTCCTCATCGCTTTGCCGTTGCAGATCGCGCATCGACATGGTCGCACCTTAAGGTCCGAGGAAATGATCGGCGGCGCTGGCGGAGGCGCCCCCGCCATCCGGCGTGATGGTAAAGATCAGCGGCAGCGAAACGTCGGGGTCGAGCGCCTGGTGCGTGGTGACCAGCACGCGCACCTCGCGGCTCTGATCCGGCCCGACGTCGATCACCGGATCGCCGCCGCGGCGCGCGGCGTTGCCGATGACCGCGACGTCGGCTTCGGCAAGGCCCGATATTTTCAGGATGAAGCTTTGCGTTTCGAGGGTCTTGTTGAGGACGCGGACCGTATAGGCATTGCGCACCGCGCCGTCGGAAAGGCGCACGAATACCGGATTGCGGTCGTGCAGGACGCTGACGGTTTCATGTCGCCGCGTCGTCAGCGTGTACAGCATCACCGCGCCGACCAGCGCAATGATGACGGCGTAAAGTACGGTGCGGCTGCGCAGGATCCGGTAGAACGGTTGCTGCCCCTGCAAGCGCCGCTTGATGTTGATGTCGGTGTCGTAGGCGATCAGGCGAGCCGGCCGGCTGATTTTGGCCATCACCGCATCGCAGGCGTCGATGCACAGGCCGCATTGGATGCAGCCGAGATTGGGGCCGCCGCGGATATCGACGCCGGTCGGACAGACATGGACGCATTGCAGGCAATCGATGCAATCGCCGGCCGGCTGGCCGTGCTCGTGCAGCGCCGTGGCCTTCTTGAGCGATGCCCGCGGTTCGCCGCGATCGTACCGATAGGTGACGTTGAGCGCATATTCGTCGGTCAGTGCCGCTTGAATGCGCGGCCACGGGCACATGTAGACGCAAACCTGCTCGCGCATCCAACCGGCGAGCGCGTAGGTCGTGAACGTGAGCATGGCGATGAAAACGTAAGCCACAAGCGGCGCCTGGAATGTCGCAAGCTCCCTGACCAGGGTTGGCGCGTCGGCGAAATAGAGCACCCAGGCGCCGCCGGTCCACCACGCCACCATCAGCCACAAAAAATGCTTCAAACCTGAGCGCGCCAGCCGATCGAGCGACCACGGCTGGCGGTCGCGCTGCAGGTGCTCGCGGCGATCGCCTTCGGTCCATCGCTCGATGGCGAGAAAAAGGTCGGTCCATACGGTTTGCGGGCAGAGATATCCGCACCACACCCGGCCGGCGACGGCATTCATCAGGAACAATATCATGGCTGCGACAATGAGCAGCCCGGTGAGGTAATAGGCTTCCTGCGGCCAAATCTCGATGAAGAAGAAATAAAAGCGTCGCCCCGGCAAATCGATCAACACCGCCTGGTCCGGCGCGTTCGGCCCGCGATCCCAGCGCACGAACGGCAACAGATAATAAATGCCGAGCGTGACCACCAGCACCGCCCATTTGATCCTGCGGTACGTTCCCGTCACCTGCTGCGGATAGATTTTCCGGCGCGCCGCATAGAGCGGTGCGTCGTCATCGTCGGGTTCTTCCGGATGCGATAGCGGCGGACCGTCCGCAGTCCGCTTCGCTTCCTCGACGAGATTCGCAAGCGGCGACGGCCCCTGCTGCGACGCGGTCGCGGCCGAAACTACGAGCGCGGTGTCACAGCAGGGGCGCATCCGTCACTTCTCCCCGCCGCCGAACGTGTGCACGTAAACCGTAAGCGCCTTGATCGTGACATCGTCGAGCTTGGCGCCCCAGGCCGGCATCACGCCGCCGTGGCCGTTCCAGATGCCGTCGATGATGGTCTTGGTGTCCGACCCGTAGAGCCAGATCTTGTCGGTCAGATCGGGGGCGCCGAGCGCGCGGTTGCCCTTGCCCTGCGGGCCATGACAGACGGCGCAATTGTCGGCGAAGATTTTTGCGCCGCGCCCAAGATCGGCGCTTGTGTTGTCGACAGGCCCGACAGCGAGCGCACGTAATCGGCGGCGGCAACGATGTCGTCGCGCTTGAGCATGCCGTCGCGGCCGAATGCCGGCATCGCGCCCTGATGGCCTTTGTCGTCGGTGGAGCGGACGCCGTGGCGGATGGTCTGTTCGATGTCGGCGAGCGTGCCGCCCCACAGCCAGTCGTCATCGGTGAGATTGGGATAACCTCTGGCGCCGCCGCCGCCGGCGCCGTGACACGGCGCGCAATTGTCGGCGAAGGCGGCGCGGCCAAGCGCGCGGGCAAAGTCGAGCAATTGCGGCGTCGACTCGATATCGGCGAGCGGCGTCGCCTCGAGCCGCGCGACCATCGGACCGCGCTGCGCCCGAAGCGCGGCGAGATCGCTCACCACGGCGCTGCGCGCATGCCAGCCCAAAACGCCCTTGCTATAGGATGTCAACAGCGGCCAGGACGGATAAACGATCCAATAGCCGACGGCCCAGATGATGGTGGCGTAGAACAGCCACAACCACCATCGCGGCAGCGGCGTGTTCAACTCGTGGATGCCGTCCCATTCGTGGCCGGTGGTCGCGATCTGCGGCGGCGGCTTGTGGCCGTGCTCGGTGCGTTCGCTCACGTCAGTCCTCCCGCAGCGGTATGCGCGCCGATTCGTCGAACTGCTTTTGCCGTGACGGCCACAGCGCGTAGGCGACGACAGCGAGGAAGATCGCCACGAAATAAACGAGGCCCCAGGTCTGCGCGAAGTGCGAGAAAAATTCGTAAGAGGACATGGCTGTCTCCTCAGCGCACGTTGGCTTTGTCGTCGTAGAGCTTGAAGTCGACCAGCGTGCCGAGCATTTGCAGATAGGCGATCAGCGCGTCAGCCTCGGTGATATGGCCGGGATTGCCGCCGAAATTGCGCGCCTGCGCCTTCGGATAGCGGCGGACCAGATCGGCGGCCTCCGGCGCATCAGCCGTCGCTTGCGTCCGCAGGTCGGCAACCGCATTGGCGATCATGTCGTCGGTGTAAGGCACGCCGAGCAGCGCCTGCACTTTCATGTCTTCGGCGATGTGCGCGTAATCGAGCTCGGTGGTGAAAAGCCACGGATAGGCCGGCATGATCGAGCCGGGAACCACCGAGCGCGGATCTTGCAGGTGATCGCGGTGCCAATCGTCGGAATATTTATTGCCGACACGGGCCAGATCGGGGCCGTTGCGCTTGGAGCCCCACTGGAACGGATGGTCGTACATGCTCTCGGCAGCGAGGGAATAATGTCCGTAGCGCTCGACCTCGTCGCGCAACGCCCGGATCATCTGCGAATGGCACAGATAACAGCCCTCGCTGACATAGATGTTGCGGCCGGCCAGTTCGAGCGGCGTGTAGGGCCGCATGCCGTCGGCGGTCTCGATGGTGCTGCGCAGGTAAAACAGCGGCACCACCTCGACCAGGCCGCCGATCGCGATCACGATCAATATGCCGATCAGAAGGAAGATCGAGTTGCGCTCGAGGATCCAGTGCTTTTGCCACAGCGACGTCGACATGAGCGATCCCCCTACTCGGCCGGAACAAGGTCGGCGGCTGGCGCCAGCGCCACGCCCGGATAGATCGTCCGCCACACATTGTAGGCCATGAGCAGCGCGCCGATCAGGAACAGCGAGCCGCCGAGCGCGCGGATCACGTAGTACGGATGCATCGCCTGCACCGTCTCGATGAAGGAATATTCGAGGAAGCCGAGACTGGTATAGGAGCGCCACATCAATCCCTGCATGATGCCGGACACCCACATCGCGCTGACATAGACGACGATGCCGATGGTCGCGATCCAGAAGTGCCAGCTCACCAGTTTGAGCGAATAGAGCGGCCGATTCCACAGCCACGGCACCAGGCAATAGATCGCGCCGAACGAGACGAAGCCGACCCAGCCGAGCGCGCCGGAATGCACGTGCCCGATGGTCCAATCGGTGTAGTGCGACAGCGAATTGACTTCTTTCACCGACATCACCGGGCCTTCGAATGTGGCCATGCCGTAGAACGCTACCGACAGCACCATCATGCGCAGCACCGGATCGGTGCGCAGCTTGTCCCATGCGCCCGACAGCGTCATCAGGCCGTTGATCATGCCGCCCCATGACGGCATCCACAGCATGATGGAAAAGGTGGCGCCCAGCGTCTGCGTCCAATCGGGCAGCGCGGTGTAGTGCAGATGATGCGGGCCGGCCCAGATGTAGAGAAAGATCAGCGCCCAGAAGTGAATGATCGAAAGCCGATAGCTGTAGACCGGCCGGTTGGCGCGCTTCGGGATGAAATAATACATGATGCCGAGGAAGCCCGCGGTGAGGAAGAAGCCGACCGCGTTGTGGCCATACCACCACTGCACCATGGCATCCTGCACGCCCGACCACGCGACGTAGGATTTCGGCGAGAACACCGACACCGGAATCGCGGCGTTGTTGACGACGTGGAGCACCGCGATGGTGACGATGAAGGCGAGATAGAACCAGTTGGCGACATAGATATGCGGCTCCTTGCGCCGCATCAGGGTGCCGAGAAACACCAAGAGATAAACGACCCAGACCACGGTGAGCCAGAGATCGGCGTACCATTCCGGCTCGGCATATTCCTTCGATTGCGTGATGCCGAGCAGATAGCCGGTGCCGGCGATGACGATGAAGAAATTGTAGCCGAGGATGATGAACCACGGCGCCAGATCGCCGGCAAGCCGCGCCCGGCAGGTGCGCTGCACGACATAGAACGACGTGGCGAGCAGCACGTTGCCGCCGAAGGCGAAGATCACCGCGGAGGTGTGCAGCGGGCGCAGCCGGCCGAACGAAATATAGGAGATGTCGAAATTGAGCGCCGGATAGGCGAGCTCCAGCGCGAGCCACAGGCCGACGGTAAATCCGGCGATGCCCCAGAATACGGCCGCGATCGTCCCGAACTTCACCGGCCCCATATTGTAGTTCGGCTTGCCGTCGATCTCGAGCGGCGGCGCCACGTCGCTGCGCTCGAAATACCGATTGCAGATCGCAAACACCGCCGCCACGCTGGCCGCGGCGAACAGATAAGCGTGAAAGGCGTATTCGGGCGTATAGGCCTTGGCGGCGATCACGATCGAGCCGAAGGCCAGCACGATCATTGCGGCGGCGAGACCGCCCTCTCCGAGGGTCATGTATTTCGGCTGCGATGTGGGCATGGATGTTTCCGTGGCGAGCGAGGGCGTACAGAGGGACAAGAGCATCCTCGCCGGGTCGCCGCGTTGACTTAGATCAAGGCGGGGATTTTTTACTGGTATGGATCAATCATGATGCCGCAGCGTGCATGGCGGCGCCGGCCAAACTCGCTTTTAACACCCCCTTAAGCCCCCTCGGCCAGAGTGCCCCGAAACGGCACAGCGTGCTGCAACGAAGCCGCGAGGGGACGAGTAGATGGCCATCCTCATTGTCGATGACGATCCGGTGCAGTGCCGGCTTCTGGAAAACATGCTGCAGAAGTCGGGCTACGAGGCGATCGTGCTCGACAACGGCGATGCGGCGCTGACCTTGCTCGGTGGCGCCGACGGCGCGCGGATCGATTGTGTGATCCTCGATCTCGTCATGCCGAACCTCGACGGGCTCGGCGTGCTCGCGCGCCTGCGCCAGGCGTCGATCAATGTGCCGGTGATCGTGCAGACGGCGCATGGCGGCATCGACAATGTGGTGTCGGCGATGCGCGCTGGCGCCATCGATTTCGTGGTCAAGCCGGTCGGCGTCGAGCGGCTGCAGGTGAGTCTCCGCAACGCGCTCAACACCAGCGCGCTCGAAGGCGAGCTCGCGCGCATCAAACACAGCCGCTCCGGCACGCTTGGCTTCAATGACATCGTCACCAAGTCCCCCGTCATGGCGGCGGTGCTGCGCATGGCGGAGAAGGCGGCGGCGTCGACGATCCCGGTGCTGGTCTCGGGCGAGTCCGGCGTCGGCAAGGAATTGATTGCCCGCGCCATCCACGGCTCGGGCGAGCGGCGCGCAAAACCGTTCATCGCGGTCAATTGCGGCGCCATGCCGGAAAACCTGGTCGAGTCGATTCTGTTCGGCCACGAGAAGGGCTCGTTCACCGGCGCCACCGAGCGCCATGTCGGCAAGTTCGTCGAGGCGTCCGGCGGCACCTTGTTCCTCGACGAGGTCGGTGAGTTGCCGGCCGCGGCCCAGGTCAAGCTGTTGCGCGCCATCCAGGAGGGCGAGGTCGAGCCGGTCGGCGCGCGCAAGACCGTCAAGGTCGACGTCCGCATCGTCTCGGCCACCAATCGCGACCTGATCGCCGACGTCAAAGCCGGCCGCTTCCGCGAAGACCTGTTCTATCGCCTGCACGTGTTCCCGATCACGGTGCCGCCGTTGCGCGAGCGGCCCGCCGATATCCCGGCGCTGACCCGGCATTTTCTGGCGCGGTTTGCCGCCGAAGAGGGCAAGCGCATCCGCCTGATCACGCCCGAGGCGCTCCGCATGCTTGCGGCCTTCGCTTGGCCGGGCAACATCCGGCAGCTAGAAAACACCCTGTTCCGCGCCGTGGTGCTGGCCGAGGGCGACACCATCGGGCTTGCGGAATTTCCGCAAGTCTCGGCGCAGGTCTTAGCCCACGGCGCCCACGGCCCGGATCACCGCGATGCCCCCGACCATGCCGGCGAGCCGCTGGTGCCGGATTTCGATCAAGCGGTCTCGCTGCCGCAGCCGTACGCGGACCACTCCGCCGCCGCGGCCATGGCGCCCCCTAGCCACGGCGATGCACTGCCGCTGCTGGACGCCTCGGGCGAAGTGCGGCCGCTGGAAGAACTGGAGTCAGAGCTCATTCGGTACGCCATTACCCACTATCGGGGCCAGATGTCGGAAGTGGCGCGGCGGCTGCAAATCGGCCGCTCCACGCTCTACCGCAAGCTCGAAGCGCTGGGCCTGAATAGCGAACGGGATGAAGCCGATAGCGAAGGCGTTGCAACAGAGCGACAGCCGCTGAAAATCGCATGAAACGCCCGATTATTACCGGTTGCGCACAGGACAAGCCTAGCCGGCTCACCTAAAGTGCAGCCGCCGCGGGTGTGGTTCCTTACTTAAGCCGCGTTGGGGACCTTAATCATCAGGCGGCGTGAGGTTGCGTCCATCGCGCAGGCTCTTAAGGAGAATTTGCAATGCCGGGCGTCCGCATCAACCAGCTTCTCGCCTCGACCGCCGTCGCCTTGCTGCTGGCCGGCGCTCCCGCCATGACGTTGGCGGCAACGTCCGACCCGGCCACCACGGCTGCCGCGCCCGACACCGCGAATGCGGCAGCGCCGACACCGGCCGACGCCGACAAGGCCCCCGCGGCGACAGCGACGCCGCAACCGCTCGATTCGCCGAACCTGCCGGCGACGACAGGATCGATAGCGCCTACTCAAGCTTCGACACCGCCGGCTACGGCGGAGACGCCCCCTGCCCCGGCGGCAGCCGCTGCGCCGGCCGCGACTGCGGAACCCGCAACGACGGCCAGCGCGCCTGCGGCGCCTGCCCCCGCGGCGGCGCCGGCTGCCCCCGCCTTGAGCGCGGCCGATACCGCGGTCGTCGACCAGTTGCGCAATCTCTCCAGCGGCAAGTTCGACCGCATCGTCGGCAACAAGAAAGACCGCACCATCGTCGATGCGTTCTATTCCGGCCGCGACTATGCCCCGCTGTGGATCACCGACGGCAAAGTGAACGAGCGCGGCAAGGCCACGATCGCCTATCTCGGCCATGTCGACCAGGACGGTCTCGATCCGGCCGATTATCCGGTGCCGAACTTTTCCGCGCTGAGCGATCCGAACGATCTCGCCGAGGCCGAGCTCAAGCTCGACATGACGATCATCACCTACGCCCACCACGCCTCGATCGGCCGGGTGCATTGGTCGCGCGTCAGTGGCGACATCTCATACACTACGACGGCGCCGGAGCCCGCCGACGTGCTCGCCGCCATGGTCGAAGCCAAAGACATGGCAAAGGCGCTCGACGCCTATGAGCCGCACACCGCCGGCTACCTCGCGCTCAAAGCCAAGCTCGCCGAAATCCGCGCCGGCAAGGCTGAAGCCGGCAAGACGCCGATCGGAAACGGCGCGGCGCCGAAGATCGGCGGTCAGGACGAGCGGGTGCCGCTATTGCGCGAGCGGCTGCACGTCTCAGGCGACGGCACGACCTACGACAAGGCGCTGGCCGACGCGGTGAAGAAGTATCAGCAGGAGCATCAGCTCAAGGTCACCGGCACGCTGACGCCGCAGACCATCGAGGCGCTCAACGGCCGCCAGCCCGACAAGCCGGTCGACATCATCCTCGCCAATATGGAGCGCTGGCGGTGGATGCCGCACGATCTCGGCAACACCTACGTGATCGTCAATCTCGCCGACTTCACGCTGCGCGTGATGCATGACGGCAAGCCGGTCTGGACCACCAGGATCGTCGACGGCAAGCCGGAAATGCCGACGCCGATCATGCAGGCGGAGATGAAATTCATCACCATCAATCCGACCTGGAACGTCCCGCCGTCGATCGTCAATCACGAATACCTGCCGGCGTTGCAGCAGGACCCGACGGTGCTCGACCGCATGGGACTAAAGGTCGGCAAGAACCCCGACGGCACCGTGCACATCTGGCAGCCGCCAGGCGACCACAACGCGCTCGGCCGCATCCGCTTCAACTTCCCCAACAAGTTCCTGGTCTATCAGCACGACACCCCGGACAAATATCTGTTCGCCTACGACAAGCGCGCCTACAGCCATGGCTGCATGCGGGTGCAGGATCCGCAGAAATATGCCGAGGTGCTGCTGTCGCTGGTGCGGCCGAACGACGGCTACACGCTCGAGCGCATCAAGAAGATGATCGACGCCGGCGGCGAGCAGGACATCCAGCTGCCGACCTTCATCCCGGTCAACCTGACCTACCAGACCGCCTTCGTCGACGACGACGGCAAGCTGCAGTTCCGCGACGACGTCTACGGCCGTGACAGGCAGCTGTTGGCGATCCTCAAGGGCGACGACCGCAAGATGGCCGACGTTGCCGTCGAGCGCCGGGAAGACCCCTCGCATCGTCAGGTTCTGGCGATCCCGGATTCGACCCCGCTCTTTGGCGGCCGCACCTACGGCGGTCCGGGTGACGGCGGCAACTTCTTCTCGCGGCTGTTCGGCGGCGGATTTGCCTCAACGCCGCCGCAGCCGGTGCGTCGCGCCACGACGCATCGCCGCGAGACCAGTGCCGGAACGCCGGTTCAGCGCTAAGTCCCTGGAAATCCGCTAAAAACTGCGCTGGTTCGTTAACCACTCAACGCCATAGGCCGCCCCTTTCGGGCGGCCTATCCCCAGGGCGCCGGGTCTGGCCACTTTTCGCCACACTATGCCGTTAGCCCTAATGGCGTCGGGGGATGGGGTGACGGTAAGGTTTCGTTAACCCTTCCCAATTTAACACTGCGTTAGCGTTAATCGTCACGGCGGGGAACCGGGACGTGCTCGTGTCGCCAACGCGTCAAATGGGATGGGCTCGTGCCGTTTTGTAAGGCGCGCCTGAAAGCTGTGCGATTCGTTGCGGCGCGCGCCGGTTATGCGTGCGGCCTGACGGTCCTTCTGCTCCTGCTCGGCTCGCGAGCCCTGCAGAACGCCGTCGCCGAAGGCGACACCCGCACCATCTCGCTGCACCACATCCACACCGACGAAGACATCACCATCACCTTCAAGCGCGACGGCCGCTACGACGATGCCGCGCTGGAAAAGCTCAACTGGTTCCTGCGCGACTGGCGCAAGGGCGAAGCGACCAAAATGGACCCGCACCTGATCGACCTGGTGTGGGAGGTGCAGCGCGAGGCCGGCAACAAGGCGCCGATCTGGGTCGTATGCGGCTATCGTTCGCCGCAGACCAACGCCATGCTGCGCCACCGCAGTAGCGGCGTGGCGCGCTTCAGCCAGCACATGCTCGGCCGCGCCATGGATTTCTACATTCCCGGCGTGCCGCTCGAAGAAATACGCGCGATGGGATTGCGGCTCGCCCGCGGCGGCGTCGGCTTCTATCCGACGTCGGGCTCGCCATTCGTCCACATGGATACCGGCAGCGTGCGGATGTGGCCGCGCATGACCCGCGAGCAGCTGGTGCGCGTGTTCCCGGACGGCAAGACCGTGCAGATCCCGACCGACGGCCGACCGCTGCCCGGCTATGCGCTGGCGCTGGCCGAGATCAGGCAGCGCGGCAACAATCCTTCGGACAACTCGGTCGATGCGGCGCGCGATTCCGGCGTCGACGTCGGCACCATGGTGGCGAGCGAAGACCATCACGGCGCCAATCCTTTTGCCAAGCTCTTCGGCCTGAGGAAGGGCGAGGAAGACGACGATGCCGACTCGTATGCCCCCGCCACAGCACAGGCTCCCGCAGCGACCCCCCGCACCAAAGCCAAAGCGGCCGCCGTTGCCGCCGTCGAACGGGTGAAAGCGGCAGTGACCCACGTGGCGGCGCAGACCAAGCTGATCCACACCAACGCATTTGCAGCCGCAGCCGCCACGCCGGCCGCACAGAAAGTGGCGCCGCCGCCGCAGACCGACGACCGCTTTGCATCGCTATCGGCAGCCCAAGTCATTCTCGCGCGCGGTTACTGGCAGAGCCCGCAGGACGGCGCCGCCGCGCAGCCATCGCCGAAGAACGCGCGTGGCGTTGAAGTGGCGAGTGCCGATCCCAACGCCACCGGTTCCGTCGGCCCGTTGCCGGGCGCGTCCGACGACCGGGTCCCGCCGCAACTCGCACTCGCCTATGCCGAACAGCCCAACACGCCGTCCCACGCCATTGCCGTGGCGGCGCGCGCCGCCGTGGATAAAGCCGGCGCGGTCATCGGCGAGAGCGAGACGACGGTCGCGGTCAAAGGCGTCAACGATCAGCCCAAAACCTCGGTTCAGAAGGCCATCCAGCTCGCGGCCGCCGCCGTAAAAGTCAGCGAACGTCTCGACAATCCGTGGCTGCGCGCGATCATTCTGTCGCCGAGCGTGCACCGCTTCCTGTCGACGCTTGCCTTCGGCGCCCGCGACGTCACCTACCTCGCGGGCCTGATGGTCAAACCTGCAAGCTCGGTGATGATGACGTTCTCACCCGACCCGAATCTCGGCCTGAGCCAGGATCACTTCAACGGCAGCGCGATCGTGTTCCTGCCGACCATCACCTACCCGACCCGCACCGCGTCGCTGCAATAAGCGCCCGTCAAATCATTCCCAGCGCGTGCAGGTAGGTCTCGAGAATGGCCTCCTGCTCCTTGCGCTCGTTGATGTCCTGCTTGCGCAGCCGCACCACGACGCGGAGCGACTTGACGTCGAAGCCGTTGCCCTTGGCCTCGGCATAGACGTCGCGGATGTCGTCGGCGATCGCCTTCTTCTCTTCCTCGAGCCGCTCGACTCTCTCGACGAAGGCCTTGAGCTGATCCTTGGCAAAGCGGTGGGCGGTTTGCTCGTCTTTGGCGGCGGCAGCGGTGGCCATCGGGTACTCCTCGCATGATCAACTGCGAGAGGTGTCGTCCGCCGGCGCGCTTTGATCAAGCCAATAGCCCGCTCATCCACACTCTGCACAGGAGCGCGGCGCAAAAGCCGTCGCTTCAGTGCTTTGGGCTTGCTTTTTCGAATGCCGCCTTCTGGTCGGGCGACGCTTCCTTCTGGTGCTTGGCGCGCCATTCGTCGTAGGGCATGCCGTAGACGATCTGGCGGCTCTCATCCTTGGTCATCGGCAGGCCTTTGGCGTCGGCCGCGTCCTTCATCCAGTTGGACAGGCAGTTGCGGCAGAAGCCGGCCAGATTCATCAGATCGATGTTCTGCACATCGGTGCGCGAGCGCAGGTGTTCGACCAGCCGGCGGTAGACGGCGGCTTCGAGCTCGGTCTTGTCGTCGGTAGCCATGATGTCCTCCGCAACGGTGTTATAGAACGATAGAGACCCAACCGCCGGCTTTCCATAGGCCGATTCCCGGGATGATCATGGCCGCGTCATCGCGCCAATTGCTCGAATCGCTGTTCCGGACCGCGGTCGCGGCCGCGCATCCGTCGCAGTGTCTGCCGCCGAACCTCCCGGAACCGCCGCCGCGGGGGCGCCTCATTGTGCTGGCCGCGGGCAAGGCGGCGGGCTCGATGACGGAAGCAGCGGAACGGCATTATCTCGGCGGCATCGCCCTGGATCGGCTCGCCGGCATCGCCGTCACCCGCCACGGCTATGGCCGCCCGACCCGGCATGTTCCCATTGTCGAGGCCGGCCATCCGGTGCCGGACGAAGCGGGGCTCAAGGGAACCGAACGGGCACTGGCGCTGGCGCAAGCCGCGGGCGCGGACGATCTCGTGCTGGTGCTTTTATCCGGCGGCGCCTCGGCCAACTGGATCGCGCCGGCTAAGGGCATCACACTTGCCGAGAAACAGGCGGTGACGCGGGCGCTGTTGCGCAGCGGCGCCGCTATCGGCGACATGAATACGCTGCGCAAACATCTCTCCCGCATAAAAGGCGGCCGCCTCGCCCGGCTCGCTTTTCCCGCCAAGCTGGTAACGCTGGCGATCTCCGACGTGCCCGCCGACGACCCTTCCGTCATCGGTTCCGGGCCGACCGTGCCCGACCCGACGACTCTCGAAGCCGCCCGCGCCATCGTGGCCCGCTTCCGGCTCGACCTGCCCGCCGCCGTGGCCGAGACGCTCGACAATCCGGAAAACGAGACGCCGAAGCCCGGCGACAAGTTCTTTGCCGGCTCCGACTATCGGATCGTGGCGCGGCCGGCCGATGCACTGCAGGCGGCGCAAGAGCGCGCCATTGCGGCCGGCTACGAATGCGTGGTGCTCGGCGACCGTCTGCAAGGCGAGGCCCGGGAGGTGGCGGCGGAACACGCCCGTCTGGCCCGTGATTTGGGCGCCGAGCGCCGCCGGGTGGTCATTCTCTCCGGCGGCGAGCTCACAGTCACGTTGCGCGGGGAGGGCCGCGGCGGGCCCAACCAGGAATACGCGCTGGCGCTCGCCATCCACCTCGACGGCGCCGCCGGTATTTCGGCGCTAGCCGCCGATTCCGACGGCACCGACGGCGGCAGCGGCCGGCCCGACGACCCGGCCGGGGCCTTCGTCGACCCGACGACGCTTCGTCGCGCCCGGGCCGCCGGCCTCGATCCCGCCGCGTTTCTCGCCGACAACGATTCAACGGGGTTTTTCAACGGCATCGGCGACCTTTTCGTCCCCGGTCCGACATTCACCAACGTCACCGACTTCCGTGCCATCGTCGTTGACAGGCCGTGAGCGGAGGCCGGATTCTGCACCGGACATGAGCCACGCGACTTCTCTTAGGAAAACGCTGAGCACGCTGGCGGCGGGCCTCTTCGTGGCGCTCGTGCTGGTCGCTTCGGCGCGGCCCGCCGCGGCCGATTTCCGGCTCTGCAACAACACGCCGAGCCGGGTCGGCGTCGCGGTCGGCTATAAGGACGCCGACGGCTGGACCACCGAAGGCTGGTGGAACCTGCCGTCGCGGACCTGCGAGACCGTGCTCAAGGGCAATCTCGTCGCGCGTTATTATTATGTCTACGCCATCGACTATGATCGCGGCGGCGAATGGACGGGACGGGCCTATATGTGCACCCGCGACAGGGAATTCACGATCCGCGGCATCGGCGATTGCCTGGCCCACGGCTATGACCGCACCGGTTTCTTCGAGGTCGATACCGGCGAGCAGCGCGCCTGGACCGTGCAGCTCACCAGAATCCGCCGAGCAGCCGGCGCAAAAGCCGTTGCCGCCGGGCAATCAGCTCAACGCACCGCCCGCCGGCGCCGGCGTGACATCGACGCCCGCGCCGGGAAAAAGAACTCCATGAGGCGACAGCGGCGGACCAAAGTCGTAGCCACCCTGGGCCCTGCCTCGTCGGACCGCGCCGTGATCAGCCGGCTGTTCGAAGCCGGTGCCGACGTGTTCCGCATCAATATGAGCCACACCAATCACGACAAGATGCGCGAACTCGTGACCACGATCCGTGCGGTCGAGGCGGATCACAACCGGCCAATCGGCATCCTGGTCGATCTGCAGGGACCAAAACTTCGCCTCGGCGCCTTCACGGACGGTGCCGCCGAGATCGACAAGGGCCAGGATTTTATTTTGGACAGCGACGCCACGCCGGGTGACGCCAAGCGCGTGCAACTGCCGCATCCGGAGATATTTGCCGCCATAAAACCCGGCGATGCGCTCTTGATCGACGATGGCAAGCTGCGCCTGGTCGCAACCGATGTCAGTGCGCAGCGCATCACCACGCGCGTCGAAGTCGGCGGCAAAATCTCGAACCGCAAAGGCGTCAGCCTGCCCGACACCGTCGTGCCGCTCGCAGCGCTGGCGCCGAAGGACATCGCCGACCTCGAAGCAGCCCTCGATGCCGGCGTCGACTGGATCGCGCTGTCGTTCATTCAGCGCCCGGAAGACATCGCGGAGGCAAAGAAGATCACCCGCGGCCGCGCCGCAGTGATGGCCAAGATCGAGAAGCCGCAGGCCGTGACCCGGCTCGGCGACATTCTCGATTTGGCCGATGCGCTGATGGTGGCGCGCGGCGATCTCGGCGTCGAGATGCCGCTGGAGAAAGTGCCCGGCGTGCAGAAGGAAATGACGCGGGCCTGCCGCCGCGCCGGCAAGCCGGTCGTCGTCGCGACGCAAATGCTGGAATCGATGATCTCGAGCCCGGTGCCGACCCGCGCCGAAGTCTCCGACGTCGCCACCGCCATCTTCGACGGCGCCGACGCCATCATGTTGTCGGCGGAATCGGCGTCCGGGCAATATCCGGTCGAAGCGGTTGAGACCATGAACCGGATCGCCGAAGAGGTGGAACGCAACGCCATGTACCTGCCGTCGCTGCACGTGCTGCATACCGAGCCGGAGGCAACGGGCGCCGATGCCATTGCCGCCGCTGCACGACAAGTGGCCGAGACGCTCGACCTCGCCGCCATCGTGTGCTGGACCTCATCGGGCTCGACCGGGATGCGGGTGTCGCGGGAGCGGCCGAAATGCCCGATCGTCGCCATCTCGCCGATCGAGGGCACCGGGCGGAGGCTATCGGTGGTCTGGGGCATCCACTGCGTGATCGACGAGGATGCCCACGATCAGGACGACATGGTCGAGCGCGCCTGCCGCCTCGCCTTCAAGGAAGGTTTTGCCAAGGCCGGCCAGCGCATCATCGTCGTCGCCGGCGTCCCGCTCGGCACCCCCGGCGCGACCAATTTCATGCGCATTGCGTTTGTCGGGACCGACGCGCACGACGAACCGTAGCCTGGATTGAGCGCAGCGAAATCCCGCAATCGATCGAAGGCCGTGTCGCACTTCATCGCGGGCTCGACCGGCGAATGGATGGTCTTCAAGCAATCGGCATACTTCGCCGATTTCATGCACGATCTTGTCGGCCGTGTTCTGGCCTGCGACGTTCACGTAGTAGTCCCAGATTTCGGAGAGATCGGCGCGCGCCCTTGTCGATCTCAGCGCGCAAGCGGCGTAGTTTCTCGACGTGCGACAACAGCTGCTGACCGATCTGCTCTTGGTCCGCGTCCGGCAGATTCGACACTTCCGCTATCGCTTTTTCAAGCGTTCTCACCATGGTGGCAATATAGCACAGCGTATTTCGCGTGCCGAGCCCATCGTGGGTAATCTGGATTGAGCGCGGCAAAATCCGGGCGAGACATTCCCCGGATTGCGCACGCGCAATCCGGGCTACGATTCAGATGTCCCGCCCCTCGACCTTCTCGGTCAGCGTCTTCACGACGTCGGGGATGTGCTCGAGGTGCGGATCGATCGCCAGCGCCTTGCGGTAGGCCTCGAGCGCGTGCTTGTCGTCGCCGATGTCTTGGAGGATGAGGCCGAGGCCCGACCACGCGGCAAAGTGGCGCGGCTCGAGCGCCAGCACCTCGCGAATGTCGGCGAGCGCGTGGCCGTAATCGTCTTTAAGATAGTAGATGGTGGCGCGCTGGTTCCAGGCTTCGACGTATTTCGGGTTGATGGCGATGACGGCGCCCAAGAGCTTGAGCGCCAGATCGTAGTTCTTGTCGTCGGAGGCGGCCTTCACCCGGCCCATCAGCAGATTGCAGGTGTCGCTGCCGGACACCACCCACACCGCCCAGATGCGCTCCTCGATCGCCTTGGCCATGTCCTCGTCGGGCGCGATCTTCAACGCCTCGAACAATGTATCGAGCTTGATGGCCGGCTCGCCGTGCCCGGCTTTGGGCAGGCCGCTCGGCGGATGGATCCACCCATGCCGTTGCGGGCTTTGCGCCGACGCCGGCAACGCCAGAGAAAGGCCGAGAACCGCACCGAGAGCGAGAATTGGGAATCGCAATCTCATGGCCCAAGAGTCTATTCGCCTGCCGCACGGCAACAAGCCCGAATAGCGTTCAAAGTTGCGCGAGCAATGCGGCGCAATTGGGCAGATCGTGGGGGTGATGTTGAGCTTGGTAACGGGCTGGCGGCTTAGCCTTGGCGGGCCTTGAAGCGCCGGTGCGTCTTATTGATGACGTAGACCCGCCCCTTGCGCCGCACGATGCGGTTGTCCCGATGGCGGCTACGAAGCGATTTCAATGAGTTGCGGACTTTCATGGCACTTTTCCTTTTAAAGCGGTTGATTAAGGACGCGGCCGCCCATTGTCAACTTTCGTCGCCGCCCATAGAGCATTGAAATATCGGTCGAATGCGATGCACCCCGAAACCGCTTTGCTGCACTTGATCTCGGGCGTCGGCGCCAAGGGGCCGGCCTGCTTCCTGCTCGAAGTGGCGGGCAAGCGGCTCATGCTCGATCTCGGCGAGGGCCCGCCGCCGGGATTGTTCCCGAAGGTCGACGACATCGGTCCGATCGACGCGCTGGTGCTCAGCCACGGCCACCGGGACCATGTCGGCGGGCTGTCGCTGTTGCCGAAACTCGGCAATCCGCCGGTCTATGCCACCGACATCGTTTTACGCCCGCTGCCCGATGGCATCGCCGGGCGGCCGCTGCCGCTGCGCGGCCGCGGCGATGTGCTCGGCATCGCGGTCGAGACCGGCCGCAACGGCCACGCGCCGGGCGGCATCTGGCTGCGCTTCGCCATCGGCGACGGCTTGCTCTACACCGGCGACTTTTCGGCGGAATCGATGCTTTACGCCTATGATCCGCCGCCGCCCGCAAGCACGGCACTGATGGATTGCTCCTACGGCAGCTACGACGCCCCGCTCACGGAATGCTGGAACAAGCTCGCACCGTTCGTGGAGCGCGGTCCGCTGCTGCTTCCGGTTTCGGCCAATGGCCGCGGCCCGGAAATCGCCCTCGAGCTGCTGCGCCACGGCCGCACCGACATTTTCGTCGATGACGCCATGCAAAAGGCGCTGCAGGAGCTTGGCGATCGCGCGAGAATTTCGTTGCGCGACAATGTCAGTGACGAAATCAAACAGCTCGCCTCAACCGTCAAGCCGATCGATGGCGCCCGCGGCATCATGCTTGCCGGCTCGGCCGACGGCACATCCGGTGCGACCTCGCGCCTGTTCGGCGAATGGCGGGACAAGCCCGAGCCGGCCATCGTGTTCACCGGTTACGTCAATCCCACCACGCCCGCCGACCATCTGGTCAAAAGCGGACGCGCGCAATTCATGCGCTGGAACGTGCACCCGCGGCTGTCCGACACGGTCGCGCTGGTGCGGGCGACGCAAGCGAAGACCGTGATCCCGGCGTTTTGCGACCGCTCGCAGCTCACCGCGCTCGCCGCGGCATTCGCGCCGGCGCGCGTCACCATGGACGGCGATGTGGCGATTTAGCTTCCGTTATTTCACCTGATCGCCGCGCAGGCGCGGGTGGCCGATGCCGAGCGGCTTGGCATCGAGCAGCACAATGGCGAGCCGCGCCGGCTCCTTGCCGCGGTTGACCCAGGCATGGTTGGTGCCGCGCTGGACCATGATGTCGCCGGCGCGCAGTTTTACGGTGGAATCGTCCATGTCCATCTCGATCTCGCCGGACAGCATGACGATGTAATCGATCGTCTCGGTGCGATGCATCTCCGAGGCGATGCCCGGCGCGAATTCCATGACGATGAAGCGCGAGCCGTTTTCCGGCGGCGCAGTGCCGAGAATGCGCGCGCCCATGTCCTCCGCGTTGTCGCCGACGGCAATATCCGCCGGCATCGTGTCGCTGCACCACATCAAGGTCGAGGCGACGCCTTCGCGCGGCCGCTTGGTATTGGTCGCCGGGCCTTCGAGGATGACCTTGGCGACGTTTTTGCCGTCGTGACCGGTAATGACGCGACGGATCGGCTGGCTGGCCATAGAGGGTCTCCGGTTTTTTCTGCTTAAGCGTTATGCCGGGGTGCCGGGCGGGCGCTTGAGATCGATGAATTCGATGACGTTGCCGTCGGGATCGCGGATATAGGCGCTGCGGCCGACGAACACGCCGGCGCGGCGATCCTCTTCCTTGAAAATCTCCACGCCTTTGGCCGGCAGGCTTTGCAGCGTCTCGTCGTAGACCTCCGGCGTCACCCGAAACGCGGAATGTATCTCGTGCCGGCCGGCGGCATTCTGCGTGATCGGATTTTCGGAGAAAGTCAGATTGAAGAAGTCATCGCCCGCCCGCATGAAGGCGATGCGATCGGTGCGGCCTATTTTCGCAAATCCGAGGATATCGGCGTAGAATTTTTCCGAGCGATCCAGGTCTTTGACCGGGATCGTGAAGTGCAGAACGCCCTCGACTTTCGGCATGGCCTCGTTCCATTCGCACAAAGATTCGCGCGGGCGCGCGATTGCGCCCGCATCACGGCGACAAGAACGGCGATAATACGGATAAAGGCGCTGGATTATCTAGGTGGCTGTCACGCGCTGCGACTCGGTGCGCATTTCGGGCTGCTGCGCCAACTCGAGGTCGCCATCGCCCGCGGAAAAGCCGGTCATGAGATCGATAAGCTTGTTCCAGGTGCGCAACATGACGCCGAGCGGGCGCGGCATGGCCTGCCGGCAAAAGGCGATCTTCCTGATCTCGTGGGGAATGTACCAGTTGCTGCGGCTGCCGGCGGGAAAGTAGACCATGTCGCCGGGGCCGAGCCGGCGGACTTCGCCCTTCTCATCGGTGACGAAGGCCTCTCCCGAGATCACGTGCAGCGTTTCGTCGATGACGTAAGTCCAGGTGAAACGGCCGGCGGTGCACGACCAAGCCATGACCGTGGAGGTGCCGTCGGCGGTGACGGCGAGCTTCGCCGAACGCGCCCGCGGCGAGCCTTCGGTGATCCAATGGGTCGCGATCGGGGCGTCGGTCAGTTCGACATCGGCGGGAAAAGCGAAGACGACAGGTTTTGGCACAGCTCCCTCCAGCACGGCTAGCGGGCCATTAAACCGGATAGCGCCAAACAAAGCGTAAATTTTGTCCTAGCCGGACACGCCGTCCGCCTGCCGCGCGGCAGCCGTGGGCCAATCGCGCCAGGCCCGCCGTAACGGGGTCGTCAGCGGGCGCTGGTCCGCCTTGCGGCCGCTCAGATATTCCAGCCACTTCTCATAGATGCCGATGGCGGTAGCGCGCCACGGCCTTTCCAGCCCGGCGTCGAGGTCGCCCAACGGAAAGCTGGCGATGAGGTGCTCGCGGCGATCGAGAAGCGCGCGCTCGCGAAACGCGGCTGCGATCGCTGCCGCTTCACCATCGAAATAATTCAACGGCGGCCCGGGATAATCGTCGCGCTCGCGCCGCAGATAGCGGCTCACGTCGCGGCGGTATTCGCGCAGCAGGGTTGTCGCCTCGTATTCCGGATGGCCCTGGAGGAAGAGGTGAAAGCTCTTGTCCTGTCGCGCGAACATGTCGACGCCGGCGACCGCCGAGCGGGTGAGAATGCGATAGCCGCAAGCCGTAAGCGCCGTTTCCGGCAAATCGTTATAGCGCGAGTGCGGAACGCGGAGCCCGGACTTCGCGTCGCTCGTCATCGGATGGAAGGCGGCCGGCTCGCAGTCGAAAACGCCGAACAGCTTGTCGGCCAGCGGGCGGCGTTCGACGCCGTCGACGTGAAGAACGGCGGCGTGCGCAGCGAGGCATGACCAGATCGTCGACGCGGTGTAGTCGCGCGCCCAATCCACCACCTGGCTCAACGTGGCCCAGTACGGCTCGTCTTTCAGGCTTTTCATGCGCGGCTCGGTGCCGGTCACGACCAAGCCGTCGACATGGGCATCCCACAGCTCGGAGACGTCGCGGTACCGCTCGGCCATGTCCTGGCGCGTGGTTTCGGCGCGCGGAATTTCCGGGATCGAAAACAGCAACAGGCGCACGATGGATTTCGATGCGGCGGCGCGGATCAGATCGATGAACTGCCGCTCGGTCGCGTCCAGCGCCGGGTCGGGCATGTTGTTGATCAGCCCGATGGTGACGCAGTTCGAGGCGTGGATTTCGTTGGTCGAGGCGGATCGCGAGGTGTCAAGAAGAAGCGGCATCGGCTGTGCTCGCTATTCGGCGGCGAGCAACGGCGAGTTTTTGCGCCGCTGCGCCACACCGAGCGCGGAATCGAGGTCGGCGATGATGTCGTCGATGTGCTCGATGCCGACGCTGAGCCGGATCATCTCCGGCTTGACGCCGGCCTTGCTCTGCTCGCCGGCCGACATCTGCCGGTGCGTGGTCGAAGCCGGGTGGCAGGCCAGCGACTTGGCGTCGCCCATATTGACCAGCCGCTTGAACAGTTTCAGCGCATCGTAGAAATTCTTGGCCGCATCGAGGCCGCCGACGACGCCGAAGGTCAAGAGCGAGCAGGCCCGCCCGCCCAGATATTTCTGCGCCAGCTGGTGATAGGGATTGTCGGCGAAGCCGGTATAGTTGACCCAGGCCACGCGGCGGTCCTGGCGCAAAAATTCGGCGACGCGGCGCGCGTTTTCGACGTGGCGCTCGACGCGCAGCGCCACCGTCTCGATGCCTTGCAGCAACAGGAAGGCCGACAGCGGCGCCAGCACGGCGCCGGTGGTGCGCTGATAGACGCTGCGGCAGCGCGCGATATAGGCGCGGGCGCCGAAATGCTCGGTATAGATCAGGCCGTGATAGGACGCGTCGCGCTCGTTGAACATCGGAAAGCGCTGCTTGTGCGCGGCCCAGGGAAAGCGGCCGCTGTCGACGATGGCGCCGCCGAGCGTGGTGCCGTGGCCACCCATGAACTTGGTCAGCGAATGGACGACGATGTCGGCGCCATATTCGATCGGGCGCAGCAGGATCGGCGTCGCCACCGTGTTGTCGACGATGAGCGGGATGCCGTGCCGCGCGCCGACCTTTGCCAGCGCCTCGATGTCGCAGACGTTGCCGGCCGGATTGCCGACGCTTTCGCAAAAAATGGCGCGGGTGTCGCCGTCGATCAGCTTCTCGATGGCCTCGGCCTGATCGGATGCGGCGAAGCGCACCTTGATCCCTTGGCTCGGCAGCAAGTGGGCGAACAGCGTGTAGGTGGTGCCGTAGAGCTGCGGCACCGAGACGATATTGCTGCCCATGCTCGAGACATTGAGCACCGCGTAGTTCAGCGCCGCCTGCCCGGTGGCCACGCACAACGCATCGATGCCGCCTTCGAGCGCGGCGACGCGGCGCTCCAGCACCTCGGTGGTTGGATTGCTGATGCGCGAATAGCGATAGCCTTCGACCTCAAGGTCGAACAAGGCTGCGCCGTGGTCGGCGCTGTCGAATTCGTAGGCCACGGTCTGATAGATCGGCACCGCGACGGCTTTCGTCGTCGGGTCGGTGTCATAGCCGCCGTGCACGGCCACCGTTTCTCGTTTCATATCGTCCCACCACGCATCCCGAATGCTGGGCCATTGTATGGCGCTTCGGTTTCTTATCCGTGGCTGCCGACATGAACATCGTAAGCAAGATTAATTGGAAGCAATAACCTTAATTGTTTTCCTCCTGCCGCACCGCGCGCCGAGAAGCGATAGTCGGCTCCATCGATCCCTCGAATCTTAAGCATTCTTGAAGCGAAAAATTCACTTTGTTTTGCCACCATCAAGCATGACCCTCATCGAGGCGGAACGGGCAAGGTCGCAGACCGGCGGCAAGGACAGCGCGCTGCGCGACTGGGTGCGCGCGCTCGAAGCCACCGCTCCGATTGCCGCCAACCCGCAACGCATCCTCCCGCGCGTGATCGAGGAACTGGCCGAAACACGCGGCGACGCCCCGGCGCTGCTCTCGGCACGCGAGTGCTTGACCTATCGCGCGCTCGACGAGCGCGCCAATCGTTATTCCCGCTGGGCGCTCGGGCAAGACCTGGGCAACGGCGAAGCGGTGTGCCTCATCATGCCGAACCGGCCCGAATATCTGGCGATCTGGCTCGGCATCACCAAAGTCGGTGCCGTCGTTTCGCTGATCAACACCAATCTTCGCGGTTCAGCGCTTGCCCATTGCCTCGATATCGTCAAGCCGAAGCACATCATCGTCGCCGCCGAACTCAGCGGCGACGTCCGCGCTGCGCTTGCACTCATGGCAAGCCGGCCGAAAATCTGGTCGCACGGCAGCGACGAGTTTGCCCGCATCGATCACGCCATCGAAAAACTGTCCGGCGGCCGGCTGGCCGAAGCGGAACGCCGCGGCGTGACCATCGCCGACCGCGCGCTCCACATCTACACCTCCGGCACCACCGGCTTGCCGAAGGCCGCCCATGTCAGCCACCACCGGCTGATGCAATGGAGTTTCTGGTTCGCCGGCCTTATGAATACCGGCGCCGACGATCGCATGTACGATTGCCTGCCGCTCTATCACAGCGTCGGCGGCGTCGTTGCCACCGGCGCGGTGCTGGTGCGCGGCGGCGCGGTGGTGATCCGCGAGAGATTCTCCGCTCGCGAATTCTGGGACGACGTGGTCAATTGGGACTGCACGCTGTTCCAATATATCGGCGAGCTGTGCCGCTATCTGGTCAATGCGCCGGAACAGCCGCGCGACAAGCAGCACCGGCTGCGCTTGTGCTGCGGCAACGGGCTGCGCGCCGACGTTTGGCAAAAATTCCAGGACCGGTTCGCCATCCCGAAAATTCTGGAATTTTACGCCGCGACCGAGGGCAACGTGTCGCTCTATAACGTCGAGGGCAAAGTCGGCGCCATCGGCCGTGTGCCGTCGTTCCTCGCCCATCGCTTTCCGGCGGCGCTGGTGAAAACCGATGCCGCGACGCTCGAACCGATCCGCAACGAGGGCGGGCTTTGCATGCGCTGCGGGACCGGCGAAGCGGGCGAGGCGATCGGCAGGATTCACGATGGCGCGGCTCACGCGGCGGCGGAATTCGAAGGCTATACCGACGCCGAGGCATCGCGGAAAAAAATCCTGCGCGACGTATTCGAACGCGGCGACGCCTGGTACCGCACCGGCGATCTGATGCGCACCGACGCGGCCGGCTATTTCTATTTCGTCGATCGGATCGGCGATACGTTTCGCTGGAAAGGCGAGAACGTGGCGACGTCGGAGATCGCGGCAGCGATTACAGCCTTCCCCGGCATCGCCGATGCGACCGTTTACGGCGTTCAAATTCCCGGCACCGAGGGTGCAGCCGGCATGGCGGCGCTTGTGGTCGACGGCACGTTGGATCTTCCGGGATTGCGCAAGCATCTCGCGCGCCTTCTGCCGTCTTACGCCCGGCCGCTGTTCCTGCGCATCCAAGACCGCATCGCCGTGACGGCAACCTTCAAGTACCAGAAGATCGATATCGTACGCGATGGATTTGACCCAGCCGCGACGGACGACGCCATCTATTTCGACGATCCGTCGCGGCAGGCTTACGTGCGGCTCGACAGTGCGCTGTTCGAGCGCATCAAGGCCGGCACAGTTCGCCTTTAGCCTTTACGCGGTGGCGCCGGCATCGACGGTCAGCACCGTGCCGGAAATATTGCGCGCCTTGTCGCTGAGCAGATACTCGACCGCGTTCGCCACGTCCTCGACTTCGGCAAGCCGGCGCAATGCGCTCCGGCGCACCACCTGCTGGCGCTGCTCGCCGGCGAGCCCATGGGTCATGTCGGTATCGATGAAACCCGGCGCCACGGCATTGACGGTAACGCCGAGGCGGCCGACCTCGCGGGCCAGCGAGCGCGTAAAACCGAGCATCGACGCCTTGGTCGCCGCATAGACCGATAGCCCGCTATAGCCGGTAAAGCCGATGATCGAGGCGACATTGACGACGCGGCCGGCGCCTTCCGACATCATCGAACGCACCACGTATTTGGTCAGAATGATGGGCGACAGCGTGTTGACGCGCACCAGCTCGACGATTTCCGAGTTGTGCATCATGGCGAGCGCGCCGTCGTGGCCGACAGCGGCATTGTTGACCAGGCCGAACAGCGGGCCGAAATCCTTGCGCAGGCCTTTCACCAGTCCGGGGATCTCGCCGACCTCGCCGAGGTCGAACGACACGAAATGCAGCGCGCCGTGTTTGCCCCGTTTGATCTCGGCAATGGCGTCGGTGACCTGCTTGGTCTTTTGCCGCGCCAAGGCGATCACGTCATAACCGGCATCGGCCAGCTGGCGGGCAATGCCAAGCCCAAGCCCGCGGCTGGCGCCGGTAACGAGAACAGTGCGTGCTGCCTTAGCCATGGCGCCGCGCCAATTTGCCGGTCGCGCCGACGTCGAGCGCCGGCACGATCGAGATCGTCGCCGGAACCTTGTAGCGCGGCAAAGCTTCGCGGCAGAGCGCCAATATGTCGTTCTTGATTTGCTGCTGCTCGCCGCCCGCACGCGCGCAATCGGCTTTCAGCACGACGTCGGCAATCACGATCGCGCCGGTGACCGGGCTTTGCTTCGGCCGCACCAGCGACATGCGCACTTGTGGATGCCGGTTGATCACTGCCTCGATCTCTTCGGGGTGAATCTTCAATCCGCCGACATTGATGATGCCGCCGCGGCGGCCGGCGAAGACGTAGCGATCGCCGCGCCGCTCCACCATGTCGCCGGTATCGACGAAGCCGTCGCGGTCGCGCAGCGCATGTTGCGCGCCGATATAACGGTCCGCCGTGCGCGGCGAGCGGATGCGCAGTGCGCCGTCGACGAGTTTCAGCTCGACGCCGTCGCGGTCATCGTCAAAAACGTCGGCAGGAAATCCGGCGAGGCCGTCGTCGACCTCGAAGGCGACGCCCGCTTCGGTCGAGGCATAGGCATGGCCGATACTGGCCTCGGGAAACATGGTGCGCAAACTGTCGAGGATCGCCTGATCGGCGATCTCGCCGGAAAGACGTACGTAGCGCGGCGATATTTTTCCGATCTCGGGCGACATCAGCGCGCGGCGCCAATGCGACGGCGTGCCCGACAGATGCGTCACGCCGCAGCGGCCGAGCCGCGTTAGATGCTCGGCGATCGGCTCGCCGGCGCTGGAGAGCACAAGCGACGCGCCGCCGACGATCGTGCGCAAAAATATCTGCAGGCCGCCGTAGCGGCGGATGTCGTAGAACGTGCCCCAAATGACGCCGCCGTCGAGACGCCGTCCGGCGCCGATCGGCGCGATCAGGCTGGCCAGGCTGTGCGCAGCCATCTTCGGCACGCCGGACGTGCCGGACGTGAGCAGGACCCATTCGGTCGGCATGTAGGGCAGCGAACGTTCGTCAGCCGAGGCAATGGCAGGCGCGCAAATGACGCGCACCGGAAGATAGAATGCCGCGTGGTCCGGCGTGCCGTCGTCGGTCACGACGGCATCGGCCTCGGCGCAGGCGAACAAAGCGCCGAGATGGTCGGCTGCGGTATCGGGCGGCAAAATCGCGATGCGCCGCGCCACGCCGTCAAGCTCGATCATCGCCAGCGCGCTCGTGAGCTGGCTCGACGTCGCGACAACGACCGAGCGGCCCGCGAGCGCCGCAAGCCGACCGCCCAGACTTGTTCCGCGCGCCAGACGATTGACGCAAAGCCGCGCCGCGCGATCCCAGAAGAATCGCTCCGGGCCTGCGTCCGCGATGCGACCCTTAAGCGACGGCGCGTTGCTGCGCACTTTCATATACTTTCACGAAATCGCCGAGCGTCAGCGGAAACATGGCGTCCTCCGCGGCCGTGAACGGATCGATGCCAAGCGTGTCTTCGAGCCGCGCGACGAGCACCGCAAAGCCAAGCGAGTCCAATCCGGAATCGAGCAGCACGAGATCGTCGCGCAGCGGCGCCAGCGTCTTGCCGTGTTCGCGCGCGATCTGCTTCATCTGGTCCATTATGGTTAATTTTATGCTCATCGTCGTATGGCCTACTGTTTCTTCACCGCCAGCCGGTATATTCGCGCAAGCTTACAATCAAGTTCACGACGCTACCGTGGTCAACGCGAATGGACTGTTCCGTTCCGGCAATCCGCTGCCGTCTGATCGGCGAAGCCGATATTGCCGCCGTCGCGGCGCTACTCGGCCGCGGCTTTCCGAAGCGCACATTGCAGTTCTGGACGGACGCGCTGGCCCGGCTGGCGCGGCGCGAGCCGCCGCCGGGTTTTCCGAAATATGGTTACCTTCTCGAAAGCGGCGAAGTTCCCGTCGGCGCGCTGCTGTTGATTTGCTCGACGCTTCGCGAAGGCGGCCGGCTCGCGACCCGATGCAATCTGTCGAGCTGGTACGTCGAGCCCGCCTACCGCGCCTACGCGACGCTGTTGGTGTCCCAGGCGCTCGGCGACAAGGACGCCACCTATACCAACGTCTCGGCGGCGCCGCACACCTGGCCGATCATCGAGGCGCAAGGTTTTTCTCGCTATTGCGACGGCGTCTTCGTCGCCGTGCCAATGCTGAAAGACCTGTTCGGCGGCGGCGGCGTGCGCGTCTTGGACGCGCGCGAGAGTGCCACGGCGAGCTACGATGCTTCCGAGCAGGACATCCTCCAGCATCATGCCGAGCACGGCTGTATCAGCCTGTGGTGCGAGGCCGCCGGACGCGCCTACCCTTTCGTTTTTCAGCCTCGCCTGGTCAAGCGCGCGATCCCTTGCGCACAATTGATCTATTGCCGTGACGTCTCCGACTTCGTCCGCTTTGCCGGGCCGATCGGACGCTATCTGGCGCGGCGCGGCAAACCCTTCGTCATCATCGATTCGAACGGCGCCATACCCGGGTTGATCGGCACGTTCCGCCCCGGCAGCATGGCGAAATACTACAAGGGCCCGCGACGGCCGCGGCTGGGCGACCTCGCCTATACCGAATACGTGGTGTTGGGCGTTTAGGCGCCGATTTCAGAGCGCCAGCGCCTTGCGCACCGCGACCGGCCAATGCGGCAAATCGAGGCCGTGGGTCGCAAACAGCGCCAAGGCCAGGCGATCGATGCCGAAGGCGACGCAGCCGGTATGAGCCACTTCGCCGGTCTCGGTGCGCAGATTCCACGTCGTGCCGAAATGATCGCGATGATAATTGAAGCTCATGCACGCGGTCGGCTCCTCGGCGGATCGCACCGGAATAAGCAATTCGAACTTCAACGCCTGCTCGACCTGGCTCATCGCCATCAGCTTGCCGCCGCGGCCGAAGAACGGATCGCTCGCGGTGTCGATTCGCCACGGCAGGCCCAATTGCTTGGCAAAACCCGGCGCCCGCGCCATCCAGGCGCGGCGGAATTCATCGACCTGTTCCGGCGTGCCGATGCGGACATATTCCCGCATCCGGAAGGACTGCAGGCGGTCGAGATTTTGCGACGGCTCGCGGCGGAAGCAATCGCAGGCCACGTCGAAGGTCAGCCCGCCTGCCGGCACGTGGCCGCGGCTCGCGACCAGCGGATAGACCGGATAGCAGGCGGCGGGGCTCAACACGAGATCGGCCGCCGCCAGCGCCCGCGTCCAATCCTTGCCGGCTTCGCTGCGCTCGACCGCGGATTTGACGTCGGCCTCGGCACCGCCGAGGCAGCTGACGCAACCGAGGAAATGCGGAAAGCTCTTGAGATATCCGGATTTCTCCACCTGCCGGCGGCTCATCACCGGCGGGAAGCGCAACACTTCCGTATTCGGCTCGCAATAGCGCGAGATCAGCGCGGTCAAGCCGCCGACGACCTGCTCGAATATGGCGGTGCGCGCATAGACGCCATCGATACCGGTCGGCAACAGCAACGCCTCGGCAATCGAATCGAGCGAGCGTACCGGCTGGGCCGGTTCCTTGAATGCCACATTCATCTTACTCGCGCCTCTCGGTATGGTTGTTTTTATAGTTCAACAAACGAACTCAGTCGCGCAGCGACGCCGGCGTGCTGCTCAGCAACGATGCCGCTCCTATATTCGCCAAAATCCTGTCATTGCTGATCATGACCGGCGACGACAGGATGTCGCGCAAGTGCCGGCCGATGCTGAATTCGCTGTCGTTGCGATAGCCTGACAGCCCGCAGGCCTGCATCGCGCTCATGACGGTCGCGACCGCGAGCTCCGACGCATTCACTTTCAGCATGTTCATGCCGGTCTGGAAGTCGATTGCTTCGAGCGCCGCCGGATCGGACGCCGCCGCCTCGAACCGTTGCAATGCCGCGGCGATGAGGCTGCGTAGCGTCCGCAGCGTGGCGTTGGCGCGGGTCAAGTGATGGGCGCCGGGCGGCATGGTGCCGCCGGCGCCGTGCGTGGCTTTGCGCACGAAAGCGCGCGCGCGATCGACCGCCGCCGCCGCAATGCCGGCCCAGGCGCCGCTCCAGGCCAGATGCGCGAACGGCATCATGGTCTGGGCGTGAATCTTGTCGTAGCTCACCGGCAGAATCTGCTCGGCGGAGCCCGCGGCGGTGAGCGTGAAACCTTCGCTGCAGGTGCCGCGCATGCCGAATGCATCCCAGCCATTGAGCCGCTTGAGCGCGTAGTCGCCTTTCAGGAAGGCGACCAGAACCTGGTCCGAGCTTGGCGCTTCCGGCGAGCGCCGCGCGGTGGTGACGATGCCGTCGGCGGCCTCGGCATAGGAGATGACGGTTGCCTGGCGCTCCAGCGTGATGCGCGAATCGTGCCACTCGATCGGCGCCGAGCTGTTGCGAACGTCGCCGCCGGCGCGGCCTTCCGTGGTCGAAGAAGCGAGCAGCGATTGCTCGGCGCACAGCCGGCGCAACAGCCGCTGATGCCAGGCGCTGCCGCGGCCGTGGCGAACCAGGCAAGCGACCTTGGTCTGATGCATGGCATAGATCATCGCCGTCGATGCGCAGTTGCGGCCGAGCATGTAGCAGACGTCCACGATGTCCGCCGTGCTCGCGCCTTCGCCGCCCAGGTCGGGCGGCACCGCGGCGCTCAACAGTCGCTCGGCGCGCGCTGCATCGATCGCCTCTTTGGGGAATCGCGATTCGGCATCGACAGACGCGGCATGGGTCGCCGCCACCACCGCGACCTTTGCCGCGCGCGTCATCAGATCCGCGGAGCCCGCGGCATGCAGATTGCTGGCAGCGATGAGAATGCCGCGCATGGCGCTGCGCGCGACGCGGCGGTCTTCATCGGCCTCTTGGAGCGTCATGATTCTTCCGGCATTCATTGCTGCGCTCGCGATGACGTTGGGCCCTCCCGCGCCATCGAGCCTCGACAGCGCCTAGCGACCCCGGAGTACCGCAAAATTTCCAATTCATGGTGTTATTCGACGGGGATTAGCGCAGTTCTTTGCCGTCAAGGTTACCAATCGCAAACACATCCTGTGGTAACTACGCTTGGTGCGGCTTCATGCGGCCGGCTGTGAAATGGAACCGCCGTGCTCTGCGGCATTTGGGGAATATTCACCTTGCTAGATCGTACCAACGCCGGCTCGACGGAACGCGTGGCGCAGCTCGTGCGCCAGCTCATGGTCAAGCGATCGATTGACAGGACGGTCGGTGACGACGACGTTCTCAACGAGTGCGGCCTATCGTCGCTCGATATGGTCAACCTCATGCTCGCCGTCGAATCCGAGTTCGATATCAAAATCCCCGACCGCGAAATGACGCCGTCGAACTTCCGTTCGATTGCGCAGATCGACAAGCTGGTTGGCGCATTGTTGCGCAGCGACCAACAAGTCGGCTGAAATAATCCATACCCCTCCCCGCTGCGGCCCGGTCGCCGGGCCGCGCGGTATCAACGATGTGCCTTCTTGCCGGCGTTATCCGGCTAACCATCTTTTGGCGAGAAATCCGCCATCTGAGGGGTCAAAAATCATGTCCATCCGGCCCGTGAAGCAAATCATCGCGTCGAAGCCGACGGTCGAGGGCGCCGGCGTAAAACTGCGCCGCGCGTTCGGCTTCGGCGAAACCGGCGCTTACGATCCGTTCCTGCTGCTCGACGATTTCCGCAACGACCGGCCGGAGGATTATCGCGCCGGCTTTCCCTGGCATCCGCATCGTGGCATCGAGACCATCACTTATGTGCTTGCCGGCAATGTCGAGCACGGCGACAGCCTGGGCAATCGCGGCAATCTCGGCTCGGGCGACGTGCAATGGATGACCGCCGGCCGCGGCATCCTGCACCAGGAAATGCCGCAAGGCGACGCGCAGGGCCGCATGCACGGCTTCCAGCTCTGGGCCAATCTGCCGTCGTCGCTGAAAATGACGGCGCCGCGCTACCAGGACGTCAAGGCGGCGCAGATTCCGGAAGTGATCGACGACGACGGCACCCGTGTGCGCGTGGTCTGCGGCGATTTCTGGGGCAAGCGCGGCCCGATCGAAGGTGTCGCCGCCGATCCGCGCTATCTCGACGTCTGGGTGCCGCCGGGCAAGCGCAAAACCCTGCCGGTCGAGCTCGAGCGCCACGCCTTCGCCTATGTGTTCGAGGGCTCCGGCAGTTTCCGTGCCGCGTCGCAACCGTTCGGCGTGCTCACCGAGAAGACCGACGGCGCCGGCGAGACAGTAGTCCGCGAGCAGACCGGCAACCGCTCGCTGGTGCTGTTCGACAGCGGCGACGAAGTCACCGTGAAGGCTGGCGAACAGGGCATCCGATTCCTCCTGGTTTCCGGCAAGCCGATCGAGGAGCCGGTGGCCTGGTATGGCCCGATCGTGATGAACACCGAAGCCGAGCTGCAGCAGGCGTTCAGCGAGCTGCGCAACGGCACCTTCATCAGCTAGTATAGGAGGCTGGAACCTTACTGCACTCGCGCGGGTGCGATCGGAGGAAACGTGAGCCCGGACCGCTCCAAGACAGTTTACTACGCCAGTATCGGACCCGAGCTCACGTTCCATGACATCGACGTCGACGGCGCCGCGCTGATCAAGCGCAGCGCGGTGACGCTGCCGGCGAACATCCAATATGTCTGGCCGCATCCGTCGCGGCGCACTCTCTACGCGGTATCGAGCAATGGCGGCCCGCAGGTCGCCGGCGATACGCACCGCGCCAACGCGCTGACCGTCGATCAGGCGACGGGCGCATTGCGGCTGCACGGCGCGCCGGCAGCGCTGCCGTCACGGCCGATCCACTGCAGCGTCGATGCCGGCGGTCAGTATCTGCTCACGGCGTACAACAATCCGAGCAACGTCACCGTGCATCGCCTCAACGCCGACGGTACGATCGGCGCGCCGGTCGCGCAGCCGCAAAAACGCGATGCCGGCATATACGCGCATCAAATCCTCGCCACGCCGGCGAACGACACGGTGCTGCTGGTGACCCGCGGCAATGACGCCAAGCCGGACAAGCCGGAGGACCCCGGCGCGATCAAGACATTTGGCTTTGAGAATGGCGTGCTGACCGGCCTCGCCTCGATCGCGCCCGGCACCGGGCTCGGCTTCGGGCCGCGCCATCTCGACTTCCATCCGACGAGGCCCTGGATGTTCGTCTCGATCGAGCGGCAGAACAAGCTTTATGTCTACGAGACCGACCCCGGCACCGGCCTCGCGCGCGCGCCGCTATTCGTCAAAGACACGCTGGCCGATCCGAGACCAAAGGTACGCCAGGCCGCCGGCGCGATTCACGTCCATCCGAGCGGCAAATTCGTCTATCTGACCAACCGCGCCTCGGACCTGGTGGATTTAAACGGCATGAAGGCTTTCGCCGGGGGCGAAAATAATGTCGCCGTCTTTGCCATCGATCAGGCGAGCGGTGAGCCGACCTTGATCCAGAACGTCGACGGCCAGGCGATCGAATTGCGCACCTTCGGCATCGAGCCGAGCGGCCGCATGCTGGTCGCCGCCAGCATCAAGCCCGTGCCGGTCCGCGACGCGAACGGCATCAAAACCGTCCCGGCCAAGCTCTGCGTCTTTCACATCGGCGGCGACGGCAGGCTTGAGCTCAAGCGTCAATACGACATCGACACCGGGGCTCATCAGCAGTTCTGGACCGGCATGGTCACGCTCTGACGGGGGAGCCGCGTGGATACCACCCCGCATGCGCCGGGAACCCGGCGTTATGGATAAAAAAGTCTTAATCCGTAAGGGAATTTACTGAAACGCAAGGCAGCTCTGCTTTTATGTGCGCGCTGAGATTGCGGCGACAAGAAACGCGAGCGTCGATCCCGGCTGTTTCACCTCTTCGAGGGTCCGCCGCAATGCCAGTGCCGTCCGCCGACAAAAAGACGCTGTCGCATCGACTGCGCTGGCTGGCCTTCGGCACCGCACTCGTCGTTGCCGCCATCGTCGGGGCGAACTCACTCATTTTGACGCAGTTGCATGAAAGCACGCTGCGCGACGTGCAGAACGACCTGCTGCGCGAGAGTCTCGATATATCGGAACTCGTCGAGCGCACTTTGCAAGCGACCGACCTGATGCTGACAAGCGTTGCCGAACGAGCGAGCGCTCTCGCTTCCGCCGAGGACGGCAAGCAACAACTGGAAAGCGAGGCCTTTCACATCTTTCTCAAGGAGAAAATGTCGGGTCTGCCGCAAATCCACGTTCTCGGCCTGCTCGATGCCAATGGCGTCCGATCGAACTATGGGAAATTTTGGCCCGCGCCCAAACTCGATACATCGTTTCGCGAGCATTTCCAGGTGCTCAAATCGAATCCGAAGGTGACGTCCTACCTCGATGCGCCCGAGCTCGGCACCGTTACAGGTGAATGGGTGGCGATCGAAGCCCGTCCGGTGCACGGCAGGGACGGAAAATTCTTCGGCACCGTCTTCGCCTCGACCGCCATGAAATACTTCGATGAGCTGTTTCGCTCGACCTCGATGGGCGAAGGCTATGCGATCACCCTCTTACGCAAGGACGGCACGCTGCTGACGCGGTATCCGATGGCCGGCCAGATCGGAATGAAAGTTCCGGCTTCGGTCTTGGCCACGTTGTCGGATTCGCGCTCCGGAGTTTCGCGCTCGATCAGTCCGGTCGATGGCCAAGCGCGCATCGCCGCCGCCTACAGCCTCATGAAATATCCCCTCGTCATCATCGTCACCCAGGAAGAGGACGTAGCCTTCGCCGCTTGGCGCCGCACCGCGATCACCATGGGCGTCATCGCTGCCGCGATGATCGGCCTCATTATAATTGCTGCCTGGCTGATCGCGCTCTCATGGCGGCAGCAGGAGCGCCTCAACGCCGCGCGTGCGGAAGTCATCTATTCCGACAAGGTCCGTGCGCTCGCCGAAGCCGAATTGACCCGCCAGCGTGATTTGGCGGAACAGAGCTTGCGTTTTACCGCGGCCGTCGAGAACATGATGCAGGGACTGTGCATGATCGACGGCGATGGCCGGCTGGTCGTGTGCAACGAGCGCTACGCCAAAATGTATCGGCTGCCACCGGAATTGCTCAAGCCCGGCACGATGCATCGAGACATTATCGCCCACCGCGTCCGCAGTGGCCTCCTGAAGGGCGGTCAGGGCAACACCGAAGTCCAGCAGCAATTATCGGCTTTGTCGGCGCTACCCGCAGCAATCAGATCGAGCCGTATCGACGAACATGCCGACGGCAAGCTGATCCGCGTGACGCGTCAGCCGCTTCCCGGCGGCGGCTGGGTCGGGACCCACGACGATATCACCGAGCAGCGCCGCGCCGAGCAGGAGCTCGACAAGACCAAGCAATTTTTGGATTCGATCGTCGACAACATTCCTATTGCGGTGGTGGTGAAGGACGCCGTCACACGCAAATTCGTTCTTGTCAATCGCGCGTTCCAGGCGATGCGTGGCCTCCGGCGTGACGAGCTTGTCGGCAAGTCCGTGTTCGCATTCTACAACCAAAGGACCGCGGAATTCATCGACCGCATGGACAGCGAGGTTCTACAGGGACGCTGCGACGGCAAGAACCTCGAATACGACGTCGATACCCAGGATGGGACGCGCATTTATGCGACCAGCCGCATCGTCATCCGCGACAACGACGGCGAGGCGAAATATCTGATCGTCGTCATCAACGACGTCACCGAACGCAAGAAATCGGAGCAGCGCATCGCCTTCATGGCGCATCATGACGCGCTGACGGGTTTGGCCAATCGCGCCGCGGTGACGCAGCAAATCGAAGAAGCGGCGGCGCGCCAGCGCCGGCGCGGCGATTTGTTCACCGTGCTCCTGCTCGATCTCGACCGCTTCAAGCACGTCAACGATACCCTCGGCCATTCCGCCGGCGACGCACTGCTGCGGCAAGCAGCGGCCCGGCTCAAGGCGCTGTTGCGCGAAACCGACGTGCTGGCAAGGATCGGCGGCGACGAATTTGCCATCATTCAGAGCGGCGAGACCGGCCAACGCGAAGCCGCGAGCGCGCTTGCCGATCGTATTATCGAAATTTTCGCAAAACCGTTCGATATCGACGGCAACGAGGTCAATATCGGCACCAGCATCGGTATCGCGTTGGCGCCCGAACACGGCACCAATCCCGACAGCCTGTTGAAGATGGCCGACATGGCGCTCTACGGCGCCAAATCCGCAGGCCGCAACGGCTATCGCTTCTTCGACCCGGATATGGGTGCGGCCGCCGACGCGCGGCTTGCGCTGGAAAACGAATTGCGCCGCGCCATCGCGCAGAACGAGCTCGAGCTGCACTATCAGCCGATCATCGACACCAAGACGCGGCGGATTTGCAGCGCGGAAGCGCTGATCCGCTGGCGGCATCCGACCAAAGGCATGATCGCGCCCGACAACTTCATCCCGCTTGCCGAGGATACCGGCATGATCGCGCAGATCGGCATGTGGGTGCTGCGCACCGCGTGCGCCGATGCCGCGACATGGCCCGCCAACGTCAAGGTCGCGGTCAATCTATCGCCGCTCCAATTTCGCAAGACCGACCTGGCCGATGCCGTGATGACCGCGCTCGCCGAGGCGGGATTGCCGCCGGAACGGCTGGAGGTGGAAATCACCGAGACGGCGCTGATCGAATTGGCTGCGGAATGCCTGCCGGCGCTGCACCGGTTCAAGAACGCCGGCATCGCCATTGCGCTCGACGATTTCGGCACCGGCTATTCGTCGCTCAGCCAGCTGACCATGTTCCCGTTCGACAAGATCAAGATCGACAAGTCGTTCACGCAAAACCTGACCAAGCGCGCCGAGTGCGCCGCCATCATCTCGGCCGCTTTGACGCTGGCGCAAAACCTCGACATCGCCACCACCGCCGAGGGCGTCGAGACCAACGACCAATACAAGCTGCTGCGATTGGCCGGCGTGACGTCACTGCAGGGCTATCTGTTCCAGCGGCCGTGCCCGGTGTCCGAGATCGATTTCGACGTGATTTTCGGCGCCCCGGCGATGGCCGAGGTGGCGTAGCGCCTAAACCCCGCGCAACGGCGCCGGCTGCTCGTCGAGCATCGCCTTGATCGCAAGCCGCGTGGTCTCGACATCGAGACCGTGCTCTTGCACCAGATCGCGGCAATCGGCCAAGATCGCATCGGCGTCCTGCATGATCTTGAACCGCTTGAAATGATCGTCGTGGTGCAGCCCCATGCTGGCGCCGACGATCTCGTACATGTTCATGATGCGGAACGGCCAGTCGCGCTCATGCGCGCACAATTCGCGGTGATCGGAGTGATAGATCGCGACCAGGGCATCCACGCCTGAGGCCTCCGCCGCCGCCAGCTCCGCCTGCTGCAATTGGCGGCGATAGTCCGGCAGCACGCGCAGATTATTGCTCTGCAGCCCGACCGCCGGCTGGTGCAGATCGACGATCTCGATGCCGGGCACGGCGCGCAAAATATCCTCGGCGGCTTCGACGACGCCATGAATGCCGGGATGGCGATGCAGCGCGATCCGCATCGGCACGCGTTCGCGCAAGAGCGGCCGCAGCCGGTCGAGTTTCTTGTGCAGGAACAGCGTGAACGGCGTCATCTCGAACGGCTTTGCACCGCGCGTCTTCTCCAATGTCGGCAGCGTCGTCTCGGTGAATTGCACCTGGCATGACGGGCACCACGACACCACCTGGCCGCTCTTGCTGTGCGACAGCTTGTCGATGGTGGCCTCGCCGAACCGCCCGGATGTGGCGACGTCGCCCATGCGCATCTGCACGATGCCGCAACAATGGGTCGGGCCGCCCATGACCTCATAGGTGACGCCGATCGAATCCATGATGTCGAGCGCCAACAGCGCGATGTGCGGCGTCTTGAGCACGTTGCAGCCGGTGTAGAACACGAAATCGGGTTTCTCGCCGGTCGCGGGCTTATTGGCGCCCTGGCCCAGCCGCGCCAACAGCGTGTCGTCGAGTTGCATCTGCGAAATATGCTTCACCTCGACCGCGACCTTGCGGAAGGCTTCGACGCCGTCGCGGCGCTGCGCCACGGTCTCCTTGGCGTGCGCCATCTCGATGCGCGCCATATAGAGCAGGAAGCGCGGATTGACGCCGTAGTCGCAAGCCTTGATGCATTCGCCGGAGAGGAGGCACCCACTCGCCCATTTGCGCGCGGCCTCGTTGCCGTGGCCGTGGCGCACGATGTCGATGATGCCGTCGATGACGTGGACGGGATTTTGCCGCTGCTCGACCGTCAAGCCCGCGGCTTGCGTGGCCGGGCAAACCTCGACGCATTTGCCGCAACGGGTGCAGGCATCCGCCATGGCGTCGGCGCGCGCTTTCAGGGCGGCCTCGAACGTTGCGGTCTGCGGTTGCTCGGTCATAGCCATAAACTAGCGCCGAATTGGGCCCGATTGAAGGCCATGCCAAGTCGATGTAAGCCTTATCGATGCTCGGCCGTAAGCCGGGCATCTCTATGAGCGAGGATGCAATGGGTGAATTTGCCATCGGTCAGCCGGTCCCGCGTTTCGAAGATCCGCGACTAATCCAAGGCGGCGGCCGTTATGTCGCCGACATGGTGTTTCCCGGCACGGCGCACGGCTACGTGCTGCGCTCGCCGCACGCCCATGCCCGCATCCGCAAAATCGACACCGCCAAGGCCAAAGCCGCCCCCGGCGTGCTCGCGGTGATCACCGGCGCCGACTACAAGGCGGCCGGCTTCGGCGACCTGCCGGTGCCGGGCGGGCTCAAGCGGCGCGACGACACGCCGGGCTATCGCCCGCGCTATCCGGCCCTGGTCGAGGACCGGGTGCGCATGATCGGCGATTATGTCGCCTTCGTCGTGGCCGAGACCTATTACCAGGCGGTCGATGCCGCCGAGCTGATCGAGATCGATTACGAGGCGCTGCCGCCCATCGTTTCGACCGGCGACGCGGTCAAGCCCGGCGTGCCGCTGGTCTGGGACGATTGCCCAAACAATATCGGCTTCATCCAGGTCGAAGGAAACAAGGAAGCGACCGACTTGGCCTTCGCCAAGGCCGCGCATGTGGTCAAGCATCACTTCGTGGTCAACCGGGTGACGGCAGCGACCATGGAGCCGCGCGGCTGCATCGGCATTTTCGAGCCGACCGAGCAGCGCTACACGATTTACACGACGCTGCAGCGCACGAATGTCTTTCAGACCGAGCTATCGCAGTACGTCCTTAAGGTTCCCGACAACAAGATTCGCGTCGTGTGCGGCGATATCGGCGGCAGTTTCGGCATGAAGTCCGCCGTCTACAACGAAGTGGCGCTGGTGCTGCTTGGCGCAAAACTGACCGGCCGACCGGTCAAATGGGTGGCGACGCGCTCGGAGTCGTTTCTGTGCGACGCGCAGGCGCGCGACAATGTCACGGACGCCGAGCTGGCGCTCGACAACGACGGCAATTTCCTCGGATTCCGGGCAAAAATCATCGCCGCAATCGGCGCCTATTTGCAGGTCGGCATGCCGGCCTTCACCGGCAATCTCGGCACGCTGGCCGGCGTCTATCGCACGCCGGCATCCGCATGTCGACGTGACGGCCGTGTTCACCCACACCCAGCCGGTGCGGCCCTATCGCGGCAACGGCCGGCCGGAAGCCGCCTATATCATCGAGCGCATGGTCGACCTTGCCGCCGACCAGACCGGCATCGATCCGGCCGAACTGCGTCGGCGCAACACCATCGCGCCGAGCGCCATGCCGTACAAGACCAGCGTGACTTTCACCTACGACTGCGGCGAGTTCGAAAAGAACATGGACATGGCGCTCCACGCCGCCGACAAGCGCGGTTTCGAGGCGCGCCGCGCGCAGTCGCGCAAGCACGGCAAGCTGCGTGGTTTTGGTTTCTCCAACACCATCGAGCGCTCGGCCGCCGCCGGCCTCGAAGGCGCCGAAATCAGGTTCGACCGCACCGGCTCGGTATCGATCTTCTCCGGCAGCATCAACCAGGGCCAGGGCCACGAGACCGCGTTCAAGCAGATCGTCTGCGACCGTCTCGGCCTCGACCCCAACGAAGTCACCTATATCCAGGGCGACACCGATCAGGTGTTCTTCGCCGAAGGCACCGGCGGCTCGCGTTCGGCGGCGTTTTCAGGCTCGGCCTTCACCATGGCGGCGGAGAAAGTCGAAGCCAAAGGCAACGCGATCGCCGCGCACATGCTCAAGGTCGACTTGGCCGACGTCAAATTCGCCGACGGTGTGTTCTCCAGCCAAAAGACCAATCAGACGCTGACCATCAAGGAAATCGCCAAGGCATCGCTCGATCCTAAAAACCTGCCGGCAGGCCACGAGCCGGGCCTGATCGAGAAGGCGATCTATACCGGCAAGGTGGCGAGCTATCCCAACGGCGTGCACGTCTGCGAGCTCGAGATCGACGAGACCACCGGCGTCGTCGAGATCTTGAACTACAACGTGGTCGACGACGTCGGCACCGTGATCAATCCACTGTTGCTGCACGGCCAGATCGACGGCGGCATCGCCATGGGCGTGGGGCAGATTTTGATGGAAGACATCAAATTCGACGAGCAAGGCCAGATCCTCACCGGCTCGTTCATGGACTACGCCATGCCGCGCGCGTCCGACCTCACCGGCTTCCATGTCGACAGCAACCCGGTGCCGACCAAGACCAATCCGCTCGGCGTCAAAGGCGCCGGCGAAGCCGGCTGCGTCGGCGCCATGCCGGCGGTCGCCAACGCGCTGGTCGACGCGCTCTCGGTCCTCGGCATCAAGCACGTCGAAATGCCGGCGACGCCCGAGGTGCTGTGGCGCGCGATTCACGACGCGCGCAGTAAACAGCCATAGCGGCCGCCGGCGTCCATCTCCAAAGCCCGAACAAAAATACTCTCCTAACAAAGAAAAAGCCCCGCGCGCGGGGCTGTTTCCTCGTTTATGCGTTCGTTGCTTTAGATGACGTGCGTCAACATCAGAGCGACGACAACAACCAACGGTACTCCCAATAGCCAAAGCAGGATTGGCATGATCGCCTCCATTTCATGCGAGCGTTCGTAAATGATAACGCGCACTATTCTAATTTGTTCCACGCGGCGACGGTCTAGCCGATGCGACGCAATTGAAGCGATCCGTTAGGCGTTCCACCATACCCGCTACGCTTCACCCGACAACCGCCACGCACTGAATCTCGATCATCATCTCCGGCTGGGCGAAGCCGGCTACCGTAATCGCGGCGCTGGCGGGAAAATCCTTGCCGAAGATTTCCGTGCGCAGCTCGGTCATCCGTGTCGTATGGCGCGCGTCAATGAGGAACACCGTCATGGTGACGAGATCGGCGAGCTTTGCGCCGGCCTCGGCCAGCGTCTTCTCGATGTTGCGAAACGTCTGCCGGCACTGCGCGTCGAAGTCGCCGGCAAGCGATTTGCCGGCATCGTCCACGGCGCCGGTGTGGCCGGCGACCCAGATCGTCTTACCGCCTTCGGTGATGACGGCCGGCGAATAGGCGCGCTTTTGCTGCCAGGTGCCGCGCACGAATGACTTTTGCATAATTCCTCCTGTGGATTCGTTTGGGCCTTACGGCCTACATTATGCCGATGGCCGGTCCTCACATACGCACCGACGGCACCCTACCCCTTGCCGGCATTCGCGTGCTCGAATTCTGCCACGCCATCATGGGTCCGAGCGCGGGCCTGATCCTCGCCGATCTCGGCGCCGACGTGATCAAGATCGAGCCCGTGGCGGGCGATACCACCCGGCGGCTGGTCGGCTTTGCCGCGGGCTTCTTCGGCACATTCAACCGCAACAAGCGCAGCGTTGCCATCGACCTCAAGGCCGATGCAGGCCGCGCGCTGCTGCATCGCCTGGCGGCGACAGCCGACGTGGTGATCGAGAACTACGCGCCCGGCACCATGGACCGACTCGGCTGCGGCTACGACGATCTTTCGCAAACAAACCCGCGCCTGATCTATTGCTCGCTCAAGGGCTTTCTCAGCGGCCCCTACGAGCACCGCCCGGCGCTCGACGAAGTCGTGCAATTCATGGCCGGCCTTGCTTACATGACCGGGCCGCCCGGCCAGCCGCTGCGCGCCGGCTCTTCGGTCATCGATATCATGGGCGGCATGTTCGCGGTCATCGGCGTGCAGGCGGCGTTGCGCGAACGTGAGAGCACCGGGCGCGGCCAAGTGATCAAATCGGCGCTGTTCGAAACCACCGCCTTCCTGATGGCGCAACATATGGCCGGCCAGGCGGTGACCGGCCGCCCGCCGCCGCCGATGCCGGCCCGCGAAGGCGCCTGGGGCATCTACGATCCGTTCGAGACCGCCGATCGCGAACAAATCTTTGTCGGGCTGACCAGCGATCGGCAATGGCGCCGTTTTTGCGAGCATTTCGCCCGTCACGATCTTCTGCAAAATCCCGCCTATAAGACCAACGAGGACCGCGTGCGCGAGCGTCCGGTGCTCCGCCCGGAGGTCGCCGCGATCGTCGCCCGGCACACGCTGGCCGAGCTTGTCGCGCTGTTCGACCATATCGATATCCCGTTCGCGCCGGTTGCCAAGCCGGGCGATCTGTTCGACGATCCGCAGCTCAATGCCGGCGGCCGCATGCTCGACGTGGTTTTTGCCGGCGGCGTGCACGCCAAAATCCCGCGGCTGCCGGTCGAAATCGGCGATCACGATCTGGCGCTACGCCGCCAGGCGCCGGCGATCGGCGAGCACACCGCCGAAGTCTTGGCCGAACTCGGGCTTGCGCAAACCGAGATCGACGCCTTGAGTCAACGTGCGATTGTCACGGTCGGAGAACCACAATGAGCGAGTTGTCATGAGCGATTTGCCGAAACGCGTGCATATCAGCGAGGAAGGTCCGCGCGAGGGTTTTCAGTTCGAGAAAGGCGCAATTCCGACCGCGCGGAAAATCGCGCTGATCGACGCCCTGGCGCAGACCGGGATCGACCAGATCCAGATCGTCTCCTTCGTCAATCCCAAGGCGGTGCCGGGCATGGCGGACGCCGAGGATGTGGTGCACGGCATCACGCCGAAACCCGACGTCGCCTATACGGCGCTGTGGCTCAACGACAAGGGATTTGAGCGCGCGCTGCGCGAAGACCGGCTCACGCTCAAGGGCACCATTCAGCTGGCCGCATCGGAAAAATTCCTGATGCGCAACCAGAACCGCAACCTTGCACAGCAGCTCGCCGGCCAGCATACGATTGTCGAGATGTACAAGGCGAGCGGCGTGCCGGTCGAACGCGGCAGCCTGATGGCGGCGTTCGGCTGCAATTTCGAGGGCGATGTGCCGGTCGACCGCGTGGTTTCGCTGGTCGGGCAAATCCTCGACGTGGCGCAGGCACACGGCGTCACGCTGACCTATGTGACGCTTGCCGACACCATGGCCTGGGCGACGCCGCTTGCCATCAAACGCACCGTCGGCGCGTTGCGCGAGCGCTGGCCCGATCTCGACATTGCGCTGCACCTGCACGACACCCGCGGCATGGCGATCGCCAACGCTTACGCCGGCCTCGAAATGGGCGTGACGCGTTTCGATTCATCCGTCGCCGGCCTCGGCGGCTGTCCGTTCGCCGGGCACAAAGGTGCCGCCGGCAATGTCTGCACCGAGGATCTGGTGTTCATGTGCAACGAAATCGGCATCGAAACCGGCATCGATCTCGACGCGCTGATTGAATGCGCCAAGCTCGCCGAAGACGTCGTCGGGCATCCCCTGCCCGGCTCGGTGATGAAGGGCGGCGATCTGCAGAAGTATCGGGCGTGACAAGCCCTCCTTCCCTTTTGGGGAGGGTTGGGTGGGGGATCGGGAGGTAATGCGACAGCGCGGACGATGCGATGCGCATTCGTCGATGTTTACGCGCTACCTCTCGACCCCACCCCTACCCCTCCCCACAAGGGAGAGGGGAAATTACTCTTCAAGAATCTTCCAAATCCCGTTCGCCGAAACGACGATGCGCCCCTCGACGAACATTTTCACTTCCATGAACACCACGGAGCGCGTCGCCCGCACCACTTCGGCTTGCGCCTCGACGAATTGGCCGAGCTGCACGGAGCCGATGAATTGGGTGTTGAGCTCGATGGTGGCGTGGCGTTTGACGCCGGTGGCTTGGCGCGCGGTCATCGCCATGGACTGATCGGCGAACGTCATCAGCATGCCGCCGTGCAGATTGCCGGCGCGGTTGAGATGTTTCGGCTCGACCACAAATCCCCAGCGCAGCTCGGGCATCTCGCGTTTCCAGATCGGCCCGACCAGATCGCCGAACGGCGTGTTGTTGACGACCTCCCAGCCGTGCGCGGCCGGGTCGAAAGCTTTGGCGCCGTCCACCTTGTCGTTCATGCACGCACCTTGGCGGCGCCCGGTGTGCGCTTTGAGAGTCGCTGCGCCAGATCGGGGATGAGCTTTTCGGCATTGGCACCGGCGACCAGCGCGCGCCCGTTGGCGCCGAGCCCACGCACCGCCTCGGTATAGGCCGCGACCTCACCAGCCTCACGTACGGCTTGCGGGTAGTCGGTGGCAAACACGAGCTGGGAAAACGCCAGTTCCTCGATGCCGAAACGCACCCAATCCGCGCCCCACTCCGCCGCATGATCCGGCCCGGCCCAGCCGGCGATGTCGTAATACAGGCGGTGATCGAGATAATGGTCGAACGGCTTCGGCGGGCGGCGGCCGTGGCGGCTGATTTTCGCCGTGCCCCATTTGTCGCGCTGCTGAAAGCCGCGGATGCGGCCGAGATAGCGGCCGATGCCGCCGGAAAAATGCGAGAACTGAATTTTCAGCGCCGGCAATTCGTCGAGCAGGCCCGAATTGATGATGCGCACCGTCGCCGTCATCAGCGAGAATTCCCAGCCCAGCATGCGGCCGAGATCGTCGGCGCCCATTTGGCCCCAGCGGATGACGCGCGGCAGCGGATGGATGAAGACGTAGAGGCCGAGATCGGCGCAGGTCTTCCAGAACGGCTTTAAACTCTTCGGCGTCGAGCGGCCGATCCTGAAGCTCGGACGCAATGACGACACGCCGGGAAACCCAAGCTCGACGGCGCAGCGCCTCAATTCGGCTGCCGCTTCCGCTGGTCTTAGCGCCGGCACATGCGCCAGCCCGATGAAGCGGCCGGGATGATCCTGCTCGGCTTGCCGCATGCGATCGTTGATCAGCCGGCAGGTCGCCAGATCAGGCTGATCGAAACCGGAGCCGCAGGTGAGCACGCCGGCATCGATGCCGGCCTGGTCCATGACGCGAACATGCGCGGTGAGATCGGCAAGCAACGGATTGAGCAAATAGTTCGGATTGCCGTCCTGGTCCACCTGGACCGAGACCGCATCGGCATTGCCCTTGAGCAGTTCTGGCGGGGTGTAGTGTTGCTGGAAGTCGACGAGCATTGTACATGTTCATCTTCGGGAGCCACAGTCGGCAACAGCGAATAGCGGAAGGGCGAATCGATATCTATTGCTTCATCGCTATGCCCCATACGCTGATAGCTCACATGATTGCAAATTCAGTATTGCGGCGGTCGGTCACCAGCATGGCGCCCGGATAATGGGTGATGCAAAATTCTGGCCGCACCGCCATGATCACCGATTGCGGCGTCACCCCGCAGGCCCAGAATACCGGGATTTCGTCGTCGCCGATCGGCACCGGATCGCCCCAGTCGGGCTTGGCGATGTCCTTGATGCCGATCATCTCCGGCTTGCCGAGATGCACCGGCGCGCCGTGCACCGATGGAAACCGCGTCGTGATCTGCACGGCGCGGATGGCGTTGGCGGGCGTCATCGGCCGCATCGATACCACCAGCGGGCCGCGGAACGGACCGGCCGGCGTCGTCGCAATCGAGGTGCGGTACATCGGCACGGTGCAATCGCAGGTCATGTGGCGCAGTTCGATGCCGCCTTCGAGCAGCGCCTCTTCGAAGGAAAACGAGCAGCCGATGGCGAAGGTGACGAGATCGTCGCGCCACCAGCGCATCAGGTCGCTCGGCTCGTCGACCACCGCGCCGTCGCGCCAGACCCTGTAGCGCGGCAGGTCGGTGCGGATATCGAGGTCCTCGGCCAGAGCCGGCAGCCGCCAATCGCCCGGCGCGCCGACGCCGACCAGCGGACACGGCTTTGGATTGAGCTGGCAGAAGCGCAGAAAATCCTCGGCAAGCGCGCGCGGCAGAATGGCGAGATTGGCCTGCACGAAACCCGGCGCCAGCCCCGAGGTCGGCCCGGCATGGGCATTGCGCCGAATGGCATGGCGCGCCGCCAACCCGGTCTGGGGCGGCTCGGCGTCATCGTTTCGCATCGTGGCCAGCGCCATGGCGCGCTCCTGTTCGGTCCCTCATGCTGATTGCCCACTTTATCATCAAGGCCGGGCGGAAACATACCGCCGCCCGCCGCCCCGCGACGCCGCCGCCGCGACGATGTTACACGCGGGCGGCGCCGGATGCCCGCCACGGCCAATTCACGAAAACGGTTGAAACTAAACCCAATATCGCGTTTGCTTATGGGACAAATTCCCCGCCAAGAACCCGCCAAAGGTCTGCAGGGAGAGGGGAATGGGCGACGATCGCGTTTCCGACGCCGGGGCCCGCGGCTGACGCGGGATGAGTTTTTCTTCCAACACCGCAACTCCAGTGGGAGGACTTTCGATGACAGAGAAGTGGCAAGACGAGAAATGGGCCGAAGACATCTGGTATCGCGGCAAGGTCACGCGCCGCACCCTGGTCGGCTGGGGCGGCGGCGCGATCGGCGCCATGATGCTGGTGCCGGCGCCATGGCGCACGGCCTTCGGCGCTGAAAAGCCGTTTAAGATCGGCTCCGAGCAACCGCTCTCGGGCGCCGGCGCCGCCGGCGGCAAGACCGCCGTTGTCGGCCTGCAGATGGCGGCTGACCGCATCAATGCCAATGGCGGCATCAACGGCCGTCCGGTCGAATTGGTCATCGCCGACGACGAGAGTTCGCCCGCCGTGGCGCGGCAGAAGACCGCCAAGATGGTGCAAGAGGACGCCATCGACATCCATGTCGGCGGCTTCCTGTCCAACATCTGCATTGCCTGCATGCCGGTCTGGGAAGACGCCAAGATCGTCAATATGATCAGCGTCTGCCTCGACACCACGCTGACCACGTCGAAGTGCAACAAGGTCAGCTTCCGCGTCCACGATTACGCGCCGGCCCAAGCGGTCGCCTTCGGGCCGATGCTCAGCAAGATGGGCAAGAAGTGGCACATCGCCTACGCCGACTATTCGTGGGGCCAGTCGACGCGCGACGCTTATGCCGCCGAAATCAAGAAGAACGGCGGCGAGGTGGTCGGCACCACCGGCATCTCCGCTCGGCACCGCCGACATGACGCCGTTCCTGTCGAAAATCTCCGGCGACTTCGACGGACTGTTCGTCATCCTCTTCGGCAAGGATGGCGTGACCGTCGGCAACCAAGCCTACGATCTCGGCCTCACCAAGAAATACAAATATGCCGGCGACGGCGCCATCGTCGAATCGACCAACATGCCGGCGCTCGGCAACAAGACCGAGGGGTTCGTCGGCATCAATCGCTATCATCCCGATCTTCGAAGGGCCGCTCGACACGCCGGCGCTGCACAAGTTCTTCGACGACGCCAAGGCGCGGCTCGCGAAGATCGATCCGTCGGGCCCGCTGCCCGATCGCTACGTGCAGTCGAACTATGAAGCGTTGAACGCCGCCAAGATCGCCATGGTCGCCTGAAGTTCCAGGGCCGCGGCGACACCCCGAAGCTGATCGAGGCGCTCGAAGGCCTCGAGATGAAGGAAGGCGACGACTTCCCGCAAGGCGACAAGACGCTGCGCAAGGCCGACCATCAGGCGTTCCTGCGCGAGTTCTTGTTCACGGTGCAAAACCGGACCTACAAGCTTCTCGCGACGGTGGAGAAGGATAAGACGATCGTTCCGCCGGCTTGCTCGTTCTCCGCGTAAGTGGGCGCGCGAGCCTTCGACCGATCATGGCTCCCCGGCAATTGACCGGGGAGCGGCATCGGCAGCCTGTCCTCAAGACCGAGCTATTGTCCGTCCGCTTCGGCGGATTGGCGGCGCTGTCGGCCGTCAACTTCGAGGTTGCCGCGCGACGAGGTGCGCGCCATCATCGGGCCGAACGGCGCCGGCAAGAGCACGTTCTTCAATTGCCTGACCGGCGTGCTGCGGCCGACCTCCGGCCGCATCATCTTCGACGGCAAGGACATTACCGGGCTGCCCTCGAACGCGATTTCGCAAAGGGGCATCGCCCGCTCCTACCAGATCACCAATATCCTGCCCAATGCCACGGTGCGGGAAAACGTGCGCATCGCCGCGCAGTCGCGCCGGCATGCCTGGAACATGGTTTCGCACCACAGCGCCTTTGCCGACATCAACACCAAGGCGGAAATGGCGCTGGATTCCGTCGGCCTCTTGAGCAAGGCCGAGGAATTGGCAGCCAATCTTTCCCACGGCGAGCAGCGCAATCTCGAAATCGGCATTGCGCTGGCCACCGAGCCGCAACTGCTGTGCCTGGACGAGCCGACCGCGGGCATGAGCGCCGCCGAGACCAGCGAGACCATGGAATTGGTCCGCCGCATCGCCAAGAACCTCACTATCCTCATCGTCGAGCACGACATGGAGGTGGTGATGGAGCTTTGCGACCGCATCACGGTGCTGCATTACGGCGCCATTCTCGCCGAAGGCACGCCGGAGGAAATCCAGGAAAATCCCAAGGTGCTCGAGGTCTATCTCAAGACATGAGCGCAACCGTCGACAGTGCCGTGCCGCTGGTCCTGGTCGAGGACGTGCACACCTATTACGGCAAAAGCCACATCCTGCACGGCGTTTCGCTTCATGTCGGTCCCGGCGAGGTGGTCGGTCTCCTCGGCAGGAACGGCGTCGGCAAAAGCACGACGCTGAAAACCATCATGGGCCTGGTTCGGCCGAGCCACGGCGCCGTGCTGCTCGACGGCAACGCCATCACCGGCCTGGCGCCGCACAAGCTCGCCCGCCTCGGCATCGGCTATGTGCCGGAGGACCGCCGCATCTTCCGCCTGCTCACGGTGATGGAGAACCTGCGCACCGGGCTCGACCGCGACGGCGTCACCGAGGACAAGCGCAGGGCGCTGTTCGACAAGGTGTTCACCTACTTTCCGGTGCTCGCGGAGCGGCGCAACCAGGCCGGCGGCACGCTGTCGGGCGGCGAGCAGCAGATGCTCGCCATCGCGCGCGCCATGATGCTGGAGCCGAAGATCATCCTGCTCGACGAGCCGACCGAAGGGCTTGATGCCGCGCATGGTGTCGCAGATCCGGCAGATCATCGACGTGCTGCACAACGAAGGCGTTGCCATCCTCCTGGTCGAGCAGAACGTGCCGCTGACCTTGGAGGCAAGCCAGCGCCTCTACATCATGGAGAAAGGCAGCGTGCGCCACCATTGCGCGGCTTCCGAGATCGACGTCAACCATGCCATCATCAAGCAGTATCTGGGGGTGTGAGCGATGGACGCGGTCGGCCATTTTATTCACGTCCGATCCCGTTCGATCTCATCGTCATCCAGACGGTGAACGGCATCGTCGCCGGCATGATCCTGGCGCTGATCGCGTCGGGGCTGACGCTGATTTTCGGCATCATGGACGTGGTGAATTTCGCCCACGGCGAGCTGTTCATGCTCGGCGCTTATGTCGGCGTGATCGTCATCGCCACGACCGGCAATTTTTGGCTGGGGCTGGTCGCTTCGGCCTTCATCGTCGCCATCCTCGGCGCGGCGATACAGATTGTGACGCTGCGGCCGCTGATCGGCCGCGATCCCCTCAACACGATCCTCGCCACGTTCGGCATTTCGCTGGTATTGCAGAATTATGCGCTGTGGCAGTTCGGCCCGGTGTCGCGCAAGATCCCGGAGCCGATCTCGAGCCACTTCACTTTGTTCTACCTGCAATATCCCTGGTACCGCATCGTCATTGCGGTGCTGTCGGCCGCGATCATCGGCAGCTTCTGGCTGTTCCTCAAATACAGCAAATTCGGCGTCTGGATCCGGGCCACCGCGCAGGACCGCGTCATGGCGCAGGCGATGGGCATACCGGTGCCGCTGGGTTTATACCGGCGTGTTCGCAATCGGCGCCGCCATGGCGGCCGCGAGCGGCGTGCTGTTTGCGCCGACCACCGGCGTCGACCACAGCATGGGCCTCGACTGGGTGCTCAAGGCCTTCATCGTCGTCGTGGTCGGCGGCATGGGCAATCTCGGCGGCTCGATCGCCGCCGCCATCTTCGTCAGCCTGCTTGAATCCTACGCCGCGATCTGGATGGATCCCTCGCAAGCGGTGATCGTGTCTTTCGTGGTGCTGATCCTGACGCTCCTGTTTCGTCCCACCGGCCTGTTCGTATCGACACCAAGATGACAACCGCACCGCTCGACAAAACGCTGCCGCTCGGCAAGACCGGACTGAGCCACAGCGCCATTTTCTGGATCGGCTTTTGCGTGGTGATCGCCGTGCTCGCCGCGGCGCCGCTGGTGCTGCCGGAATTCTGGCGCCGCTTTCTGACCGAAGTCTTGATCTGGGGCCTGTTGGCGATGTCGTCCGATCTGTTGATCGGCTACACCGGCATGATCTCGTTCGGCCATTCGGCCTTCTTCGGGCTGGGCATGTACGGCGCCGGCGCCGCGCTGCTCTTGGTCAGCCCGCCCAATCTGTGGCTCGCCATCCTGTTCGGGCTCGCCGGCGCCGCCGGTGCGGCGTTGTTCGTCGCCTATTTCTCCACCCGCCTGCGCGACATCTATTTCGCCATCACCACGCTGATCTTCAGCCAGATCTTCTACGTCATCATTTTCACCTGGACCAACGTCACCGGCGGCGAGAACGGGCTGATTTTCACCCGGCCGCATCTGACCATCCCGTTCATCTACAATGCGCGCTTTACCACGACGACCATGCACTGGTTCGTGCTTGCCGTCGTTACCGCGTCCTATCTGATCTTGCGGCGCGTCACGCAGTCGCCGTTCGGCATGGTGCTGCAATCGATCCGCGAGAACGAGCCGCGCACCCGGGCCATCGGCTATCCGGTGGCGCGCTACAAGATGATGTCGGTGATGCTGTCCGGCCTGTTCGCCGGACTGGCCGGCGTGCTCTACGCCGTGCAGAACGAATTCGCCGCTCCCAATTTCGTCTACTTTCTCACGTCGGGCGACACCGTGATCTACAACGTCATCGGCGGCATCGGCACCCTGGTCGGCCCGATCGTCGGCGCCGGCTTCTTCCAGCTTGCCCGCGAGCTCTTGGCGCGGCTGTTCGGCGACCAGTTCCCCTACCTGATCCCGCTTGGCATCGTCTTCATCGTCATGATCATCTTCCTGCCGCAGGGCTTGCTCGGCTTTGCGCGAAGGTGGCTCAATCGCTGACGGGACGGTAGCGCGCGGTCCTCAGTTGCCGGCGGAATTTTTGCCGAGAAACTCCGTAAGCGCGGTCACGTCCTTCTTATCGCCATCGAAATCCCCGGCGATCCGCTCGTAAAAATGCGCGGCGCCTTCGTAGAGCTCGTGCGCGGTCGGGTCCTCGCCGACGAAGCCGGCGATCTCGTGCATCTCGGCGACCCAGCGGTAGGCCTTGGGCGGCATCAGCGCGAAGCCGCGCTTGAACCAGGCAAACATCTCCTTCTGGCTCGAGCTGAGCTCGGCGAACAAGGCGTCGGCGGAGCCGGCGCGGGTCGCCGCCAGCATCATCGCGGCCCCGATCGCCTGCGTACCCTTGGTGATGCCGGCGTAGGACATTTTCAGCGCCGAAGCAGCGCTCATGGCGCCATCCAGCACGCGGACGTCGAGACCGTATTGGCGAAGCGTGGCAAAGCGCGGCGCCGCCGGTCCGGAAGCGTAAAACCGCGGCCCGGCATCGCCCGGCTTCGGCGGCGAGCCGATGATGCCGGAATCGACGAACGGACAATCGGTCGGCGCGATGACCGCAGCGACCCGGTCGACCGTCTTCGGATTGATGGCGTTGCAATCGACATAGACCGGCTTGGCATTGCTGGCCTTGAGCGCCGCCTGAAAGCGCTCGGCGAGCGCTACTGCGTCGCCCGGCGGCAGGATCGAGAGGATGAAATCGCTCGCGGCGATCTCCTCGTCGCCCGCGGCCGCCATGCCGGCGGCTTTCGCCCGCGTCGCGGTCTCGGCGCTGCGGCCCTTGAGCGAGGTCAGCACCTTGACGCCGTTATCGACCAGCCTTTTTCCGACCGCCGCACCCATCATGCCCGGCGCAATCACTGCAACGACAGGAGTCATAACATCCTCGCTTTAAGAAACGAGGCTCACCATACCAGTTTGTATTCGCCAAGAGCTAGACGCCCGCGGCCGTGACAGCTCAGACGGTTTCGCGGCTGTTCGGCATTTTGGCCCGGCTCTGCAATCGCCGGCGCAGCGCCGAAGTGCGGCCGTCGGCGCCGGGTTGATAATAGACGCTGTAGCGGCCCACGACTTCGGCGAAGACGCGCGCGTCGGCCGGCTTCTTCACGTCGAATGAATTGAAGCCGGCGCGCACCAGGAAATGGAACTGATCGCGCAAGACATCGCCGGTGGCGCGCAGCGTGCCGCGAAAGCCGAGAGTCTCGCGCAGCAGGCGCGCCTGGCTGTAGGCGCGGCCGTCGCGGAATTTCGGAAAATTGAGCGCGATGAGCGCGAGGTGGCCGAGCCACGGCTCGAGTTCGGCGACGCGGCGGTCGTTCGGCCATGCCACGCCGAGCGAGCCGTCACGCCGGATCAGCGCATCGGCTTCCGCCAAGAATTGTTTCGCCGAGACGATGACCGGAACGCGGTCCGGGATCGGCGCGTCGTCGGCCACGCGGACGTAACGGTCCTCGACCATCTGGCCATTCTCAACGAGTGGCATAAACGCGCTCCCTGAACGGCTCCACGCCGGTGCGCTTGACCGTGTCGATGAACAATTCGTCCGGCCGCTGCCGCAATTCCAGGTAAGCCGCGGCGATATCCTCGACGACGTCGGCCACTTGCGCATAGGGCACGGCGGGCCCGATCAGCGTGCCGAGCGTGGCGTTCTCGTCGGCCTTGCCGCCGAGCGTGATCTGATAAAATTCCTCGCCGTTCTTCTCGACGCCGAGAATGCCGATATGGCCGACATGGTGATGGCCGCAGGCATTGATGCAGCCGGAAATGTTGATGTGCAGCCGGCCGAGGTCGCGCGCCAGATCGCCGTTGCGGAAACGCCGCGTGATCTCCTGCGCGATCGGGATCGAGCGCGCATTGGCGAGGCTGCAATAATCGAGGCCCGGGCAGGCGATGATGTCCGACACCAGATTGACGTTCGGCGTGGCGACGCCGCTGGCATCGAGCACACGCCACAGCGCCGGCAAATCGCGCTGCGCGACGTGCGGCAGCACCAGGTTCTGCTCGTGACCGACGCGGATCTCGCCGAACGAATAGCGGTCGGCCAGATCGGCGATGGCATCCATCTGCGCCGCGGTGGCGTCGCCCGGCGTGCCGCCTTCCGGCTTGAGCGACAGCGTCACGATGGCGTAGCCCGGCACCTTGTGGTTGGCGACCGAGTTGCCGACCCACGCATCGAATTGCCGGTCGGCTTGACGCGCGGCGGCAAGTTCGGGCGGCGAGTCTTCAAGCCGTTGGTAATCCGGATAGCGGAAGCGGCCGGCGATCTCGGCGACGACGGCGGAATCGAGGGCGAGCGCGCCGTCCTTGATGCTCCGCCATTCGGCCTCGACCTCCTTGGCGAAAGCCTCGACGCCGAGCTCGTGCACCAGAATCTTGATGCGCGCCTTGTAGATGTTGTCGCGCCGGCCGAACTGGTTATAGGTCCGCAGCACCGCTTCGACATAGCTGAGCACGTCGCGCTTGTGCAGGAACGCCTTTATGGTCTTGGCGAGGAACGGCGTGCGGCCGAGCCCGCCGCCCACCATGACCTCGAAGCCCACTTCGCCGGCCGCGTTGCGATGCAGCCGCAGCGCCAGATCGTGCACCCGCAACGCCGCGCGGTCATGCGACGACGCGCCGACCGCGATCTTGAACTTGCGCGGCATGAAGGTGAATTCGGGGTGCAAGGTGACGTGCTGGCGGATCACTTCCGCGAGCACCCGCGGATCCTCGATCTCGTCGGGCGCCACGCCGGCCCATTGGTCGGTGGTGATATTGCGCACGCAATTGCCGCTGGTCTGCATGCCGTGCATGCCGACGCTGGCGAGGTCGGCCATGGCGTCGGGCAATTCAGCGAGCTTGATCCAGTGGAACTGGATGTTCTGCCGCGTGGTGAAATGGCCGTAGCCGCGATCGTAGCGGCGCGCCACATGGGCGAGCATGCGCAACTGCTCGGACGACAGCGTCCCATAGGGGATGGCGATGCGCAGCATGTAGGCGTGAAGCTGCAGATAGACTCCGTTCATCAGGCGGAGCGGCTTGAATTCCTCCTCGGTCAGCTCGCCGGACAAGCGGCGCGCCACCTGGTCGCGGAATTCGGCAACGCGCTCGGTAACGAGCGTCCGGTCGAATGCGTCGTAGACGTACATGGGCGCCTCGGGCTTTGAGCGCCTCAGATGCCGAAGGTCACCGGCAGCTCGATCGTCGGACCGCCAAGGCGAATGAGCTCGCGCAGATTTCCCGGCCGCACATGGCCGCCGGGAGCGAGCTTGACCGGCGCCACATAGGGGCCGACCGCGCGAAGGTCGTCGGCGGCCGCGGCGTCGATCAGGACGCGGGCGCCGGCAGTATCGGTCGCGACCGCGGCGTCGTCCAGATGGGTGGTCCAGCCGCCGTCGGCGCGGCGATACACCACGGCACCGTCGCCGACGCGGTTGGCGGTCACCACGACCGGCCCGGTGATTTTGATTTTTTGTTCGAGCGGCGATGTCATCGAAAGCCTCACGTGCAGGGCGGGATTGGAAAGATCGCGAACGAAAATCCCGCAATGTGGAATACCCTTCTATATATGGTGCGATTTGGCGCCGCAAATAGCAGAATATTCTGCCAAACTGCGTATATGTGGCAGCAAGACCCTCCTGAGCAATGGGGCGAAGCGGGAAGAATTTAGTCGTGCCGAGCCGCGGCGGTTATTCGCACCAATACCCCGCTTACCATCCGCGCCATCGCCGCATAGACTTCACGCGTCCCGGCTGGGAGGTGGCGATCGATCGCCGTGAGTGGGACCATGAGCCAATTTGCCCGTCGCAATTTTCTGCAGCTCACCGCGGCTTCGGCTGCAGTCTCTGCGCTGCCGCGCCGCGCCGCGGCGCTCGACTATCCGAACCATCCGGTGCGCTTGGTCATCGGCTTCCCGCCCGGCGGCCCGACCGACATTTACGGCCGGCTGATCGGGCAGTGGCTGTCGCAACGGCTCGGGCAGCCCTTCGTCGTGGAAAACCGTCCCGGCGCCGGTTCGACGATCGGCGTCAGCGAAGTGGTGCACTCGGCGCCCGACGGCTACACGCTGATCCTGGTCTCGACCTCGGCGGCGATCAGCGCGACGTTCTACACCAATCTCGATTTCAACCTGGTGCGCGACATCGCGCCGGTCTGCGGCGTGACGCTCGTGCCCATGGTGATGGTGGTTCATCCTTCGGTGCCGGCCGGCACCGTTCCCGAATTCATCGCCTATGCCAAGGCCAATCCCGGCAAGATCAACATGGCCTCCGTCGGCAACGGCACTACGCCGCAATTGGCCGGCGAATTGTTCAAGATGATGGCCGGCGTCGATCTGCTCCATGTGCCCTATCGCGGCGCCGCGCCGGCGCTGACCGACCTGTTGGCCGGGCGAGCGCAGGTGATGTTCGAAGCCATGGCGACGCTGGTCGCCTACATCAAGGAGGGCAAGCTGCGGGCCTTGGCGGTGACGCTGCCGCAGCGCTCGCCGATATTTCCGGACGTGCCGAGCATCGGCGAATTCCTGCCGGGCTATGACGCCGCCGTGTGGTTCGGCGTCGGCGCGCCGAAGAAGACGCCTAGGGAGATCGTCGATGTTCTCAACAAGGAGATCAATGCCGGGCTTGCCGACCCGACGCTAAGCGCGCGGATCACCGACCTCGGCGGCAATGTGCTGAAAGGGCCGCCGTCCGAGTTCGAGAAGCACTTTGTCGGCGATACCGAGAAGTGGGCCAAGGTGATCAAGGCCGCCAACATCAAGCCCGAATAGGCGATCAGTTTCCCGCTGGCTCGAAGGCAAAACTCGCACCCTTGCGCACCACGTAGCCGAAACCCGGCGCATTGACGTGGGCGCCGGCGATGGCGAGGCGTTCGCTCGCCGCCATGTCGAGGATGCGCTTGCGCGATTGAATCGCCTGATCCTTGTCGAGATCGTAAGCCAGTGCCGCGTCCGGATGTGAAATCTGGATCGCCGAAAGATGCACCACGTCGCCGAACGCCATGAAGCCGCCCCCGACGCCGCCGGACGCCGCAAGCAACCAACAAGTATGGCCCGGCGTATGGCCGGGCGCCAGCACCGGCGTAAAACCCAGATACTCCTCGCCGTCGCGCACGCGCCGGATGCAGTCAAGATAGGGTTTCAGGTTGATCGCGGTGCGCGCGCGATTGCCCTTGATCCGGTCGGGATCGTTGGCGCCGTGCGGACGCATCCAGAAATCCGCTTCCGTCTCATGCACCACGATCTCGGCATTTGGATAATGCGGATTGCCCGCATCGTCGACCAGGCCGTTGGCGTGATCCGGATGCAGATGCGTCATCACGATGTGGGTGACCGCGCTCGGTTCGACGCCGGCCGCGCGCAGATTGTCCGGCAGCTTGCCCAGCGTCGGCTGCATGGTGTTGCCGGCGCCGGCGTCGATCATGATCGTGTTGCCGCCGCGGCGGATGACAAAGTTGTTGACCGGGATATAGAGCGAACCATCCGCGGTGCCGCCGACCAGCTTGTCGGCCACTGCGCGCTCCATGCCGATGACCAGGTCGAGCGAAGTTTTCAGGATACCGTCGCTGATGCCCTGCACTTCGACGTCGCCTACCCGCATGCTCGGCAGCGCCATCTCAGAACCCTTCCCTGGTGAGCGCGATCATGCAGCCGGCGGAGATCACCACGGCAACCGACAGAACCGCAAACGGCGCGACGAAGCCACCGCCCGAATAGGCGAGAACGTAGCCGATCATCAGCGGCGACAGTGCGCCGGTCATCTGCGTGACCAGCGCCCGCACGCCTTGCGATTTCGCCATGTCGGCGGTGCCGATGACGCTGTGCATCAGCATTTCGGCGCAGGATATTCCCACTTGTTGGGCGCATAGCGCGCAAATCATCAGCGCCACGCTCCAATTGGCGTTCGGCGCCAGCGCCGCCGCCATCAGGAACACCGCGGCCGAGGCCCAACCGAGCCCGGCGAACGGCGCGCGGCGGAACACGCGATCCGACACGCGGCCGATGATCAGGATGGTCACCACGGCAAAGCCGTAGATCACGAAGGTGAGATAGCCCGACGTGCTGAAGGTGAAATTGCGCGCAGTGCGCAGATAGGTCGGCAGCCAGATCGACCAGCCCCAGAAAAAGATCGCGTTGCACGAGATCGCAAGCACCATCATCCAGAAGCGGTGATTGCGCCAGACGCTGCCGACCCCTTTGAGGATTCGCCCCGGCGCGTCGTCGTTGTTCTCGATGGCGCCCGAATGCGCCAGAGCGATTTCCTCGGCGTTGACGGCCGGATGCTGCTCCGGTCTGTCGCGCACCAAAAACCACACCATGGGCAGCGGCAGAATGAGCGCAAGCACGCCCAGCGCATAAAATTGTCCGCGCCAGCCGAAGTGCACGATCAGCGCGGTGACCAGGAGGCCGGTGAGCATCGGCCCGATCATGGTGCCGATCCACCAATAGGACGTCGCCTTGCCGCGCTCGCGCAACGCGAACCAATTGGCGACCAGCGCAAGCGTCACCGGATAGCAGGCGGCCTCGCCGATGCCCAGGCCGACGCGCGAGGCGAGCAGCATGCCGTAGCTTGCCGACAGGCCGGACCAGAAACAGGTTGCGGCCCAGATGACGAGGCTCGCCATGATGGCATTGCGCGGGCCGAAGCGGGTCACCGCCCAGCCCCAGACCGGCGCCGCAAGGCTATAGGAGATGAACATGCTCGAAGCGAGCCAGCCGAGCAGCTTGGTCTGGCCGACAAGCTGCATCTCGCCGAGGAATTTTGGATCCGCCATGACAAGAGAGATATTGCTCTTGTCGAACATCGAGATGATCCAATAGATCAAGAGTGTCGGCGCGATATAGGTCCAGCGTACGCGGGTCGCGGCCGCAATGCCGGCGGCGTCGCGCGAAAGCCCCTGCGGAACCGTGATGGCCATCCGATCCTCCCCCCAAAGCGATGCGCGGTTTTGCTTGTTATGGGCCGGCGCCGGACCATGCCGGCGCCGTTCGAAGTCGCGCGATATCGCCGGCAAAATGTTGCCCGCGCACCCGGACTTGTCAACAATGCGAGCCATGCAGGAACCATGCGGCTCGCCTACACATGCGGCTGCGCGCAGCGGTAGCACCGCGGACGTTTTGCCGCGTTCCTGCAGCTTGGTGTTTGGCACTCGCGATGACGACGGCAGTCTCTGACCGCCGGAAACCGGGCGCCTTCAAGCCCGATCCGCAGAATGGCCGGTCGCGATCGCCGCGACCTCGGCGCCGTCTTCGGGCGCCGTACTGCCGCGCCGGACCACGTGCAGGTCCGGCCGCAGCAGAATCAGATCATAGCCGTAGATTTCTTGCGCTATGCAGTCGGGCACGTCGAGCACGGTCACTGGCGCGCCGCGCGAGCGGATGGCGCGTTCGAGCCCGCTTAAGTCCGCCTTGGCGCGGCCGAGCTTGAGGATCGTATAGCCGTCGTTGATGCGATCCTGCATCGGCGTGCCGTCGTCGAGCCAGACGTGAGGCAGCCGCGCGCCCGGCCAGGTAGTCGGATGGTATTCGCGGAACAGATGCTTCGGGCCGCCGGGGATATTGCAGATGACGGGCGAGTCGACATAGCGATAACCGAGCCCCGCGCCGACGATCAGAACATCGCCATCCATCGCGCTCTATTCCAATAAAAACCGCCGCTCAGGTCGGCGGCAACAGAGCCGCCAGCTCCTTGAACGGCTGATAGGCCGCATCGGCGCATTGTCCCGGCGGCGCATCGATGTACTGGTTGATGTTGGTACCGAGATAGATCACGATTTTTTCCTTATGCTGATTGTGGCCGTTGAGCATCACGCAGACGATATAGTGTTCGCCGGTGCCGACCTGCTTGAGCACCGGCGCGCCGATCATTGAGTTGCGAAAGTCGGCTCGGTCGGTCACAAGCTGCGCCAGATAGGTCGCGATCTGGCTCCTGTAGTCGGTCGGCAAGACGTCGGCATCGGCCGCCGGTTTCGGCGCGTTCGAGCAGCCGGCGATGGTCATCGACGCCAGCAGCAACGCTATCGTCGTGTAAGCGATCTTCATGGCTGTCTTGCGTCTGTCCTATGGGGACGGAAATCCGGCACCAGCTCATTCCTCCGGCGACGGGCCGCACCAGCCGGGCAGATAATTGGCATCCATACTCTTGGCCAATTGCAACGCCTGCTCGAGCCCGCGCTCGAAGTCGCGCTCGACAAGTTTCCGTTTGACGCGTCGGCGCAGGAAATCGGCCCAGATGAATTCGCTGAACGGCGTCTCATCCTTGGCGTAACCGCCAGTACGGCGCAATTCACCGGCCAGCGAGCGGAACGGATCGTCGATCAGCCCGGTCACCGACTTGGGCAGGTCCTTGTAGTTGCGACGGCGGCCCATGTCGTCGAACGGATGCGTCCAATTGCGACTGTCCATCACGAACCAGAAAGATTCGGGTTCGAGCATACTCAGATTGGCGATCACCGTGACGGCAACGTCCTTGACGCCTTCCTCATGCAACGCCAGCGCCAGGTGATGATGATCGATGACGTAATTGCGCTTCTTGGGGCCGAGGATCACCGGGATCATGTGCTTGCCGAGAAATTTGCCGCCTTTCTTCTCGGCCATCTCGCGCCAATGCTTGCGCTTGGCCGCGACCTCGCGCATGCCGACCGTGATCTGGGTCGGACGCAGGTCGGTAATGGCGACCGTTACCAACATGGGCTCGCGAACGGACATGCTCGGCTCCTTCAAAAAAGTCCCCAACCAATCATATCGCGCCAGCGGGGCATCTAAAAGCAAGCCGCCCGGTGCTGTGCGGCACCGGGCGGCTCTATGTCTGCAATCGAGCCCGATCGCTCAATGCGCCAGTGGGTCGGGCCGGATCTGGATATGGACCGCCATGGGCGTCATGCCCTTGCCGCCTTCCTTGAGCCAGGGCGTGCGGTCGCCTTCCGACGACCACAGACCGCGGCCTTTCCAGCCGGTGTTCGGATCGTCAATGCGGGCATCCAAGCCCTTGGCATAAAAGCCGAGCGGATACGGGATGCGCAGCGACACCATCTTGCCGTTGACCAGCGCGGCAAAGCCGTCGCTCTCGTTCGCCGTCGAGATCGGCACGTTATTGCCCAAGCCAACGGCGTTATGCTGATCGACCCAGGTGTAGTAGCTCGCCTCGGCGCTGTTGTCGCCGATGCCTTGGAAGCCCGGGCCCGGATATTTGTAGAACGTCCAGCCTTCCGGGCAATGATCGCCGGTCGCTTTCGGCCCGTTGAGCGGGCCCTTGCACTTAGAGCGGTCGAAGCTGCCGAGATGGCCAGAGGCCAGCGACACCCAGACAACACCTTTGCCGTCGATGTCGCCGCCGCGCGGGCCGAAACCCGGCATCGGGATGTAATAGACTTCCGTGAGCTTGGTTTTGGGATCAAACCGCGCCACGCCGCCTTTGCCGGCGAACACGTTGACCGTGAACCACACCGAACCGTCGACCGGGTTCGGCATCACGGCGTAGGTGCCCGAGCCGGCGATTCGCATGTCCTTGCTCGGATCGGCCGGCTGGCCCGGCTCGGTGTATTCGTCGAGCTGGCCGTTGCCGTTGGTGTCGAGCACGAACGGCGCCCAGCCCTGCGCCTTTTCGGCGCTGCCGGTCTGGTCGAACACTTTGGTATCGAGCCAGCCGGCCAGTTCGCCGCCGCCCGAGGTCCACAGCGTGTTGTCCTTGTCAAAGCCGAATTGCAGATGGTGGGTGCCGAAGCACGTGTCGATGAAGGTGAACTTCTGCGTCTTCGGATCGAACATCGCCAGCTGGCGCTCATTGCTGTCGATCGGGAACGCCTTGGCATACGGATTGTCAGAGCCCTTGCGGCAGAACGCCGGCGTGCCGGGCGCATGATTTGTACCGGTCAGCCACAGCCTGCCCTGGCTGTCGAACATGTCGTTGTGATTGTCGAATTTGGTGTCCCAGACCTGTTCCATGCCCCAATAGGCCGAAGGCGCCAGCGGCTTCTCGATCGCGGCATGGCCCGGCCCGAACGCCTCGGGCACATCCGCCCCTTCCGGCGGCGTGATGTAGGTGACCTTCGCGGTCTTCGGATCGAGCACCGGCAGATGGTCGGTGGCGTATTCCGGCGAGCCGTAAAGCAAGCCGTTGGCATTGACCGTCGGATTGCGCTTGTCGGACGAGATCAGGTCGTGGAGATATTGCTTTTCGTTGCCCCAATCCCAGGTCGTGACCACGACGTTGCGCTCGACACCCTGCGGCCGCGGCGGCTTGGCAAACGGCAGCTCGCCCTTGGCGACGCGGTCGGTCCAGTCGCCGAAATATTTCAGCGGCACGCTGGCGAACTTGCCCGCCATCGGGTTCACCATCAGCGGCGCGGCCTGGCCGGATTGGATGCGCCGCGCCCAGGCTTCCTCGCCGCTGTCGAAGTGGCCGAGTTGAGACGGGATGGTCCGCGTCGCCAGTTGCCCGAGCTGATGGCAGCCGACGCAGGCCTGGTTCTTGATCGTGGTCAGCCAATCGGCTTGGGTGAGCTTGTCGGGAATATCGCTCTTGCCGTTGAATTGATCCGCCGCCGGGATCTTCAACATCGCGTACCAATAGATCGCCGGATAATATTGCGCGGCGGCCGCGTCGTCGGGCGCCGGTGTGGCGGTGAGATTCAAACGCTTGCCCGGCTCGCCGTCGACCTTGGCAGAATCGACCAGGCCATAGCCGCGCACCCACACTTTATATTTGGCTTTCGGCAAGTCCGGCAGTACGTAGCGGCCCTCGTCGTCGGTCACCACCATCTTGGCAAAACGGGTGCCGAGGTCATTGGTTTCGGCGATCACCCAGACCCCGGCTTCGGCGCCGTGCGCGCTTTTGACGACGCCGCTGATGATTTTGCCGTCGATGGGGACATTTTGCGCGCTCAAGCGCACCGGTGTTGCGACGAGGAACGCCGCAACCGCAATCGCCGCCACGCCGCAAAACAGTGCTCGCTTCATGCAGGCCTCCCTGAAGAATTGGTGCGCGGCAACAAGGCCGGCCCGATGCATGTTGTGATTTTGCGCGACTTTGCCCCAGGGCCCACCCACCCGCAAGGGGATTTCGCCGCCGCGATGCCGCCATGCGGCCAAATCATATGCGTCAGTTCGACGTATTGGCGGCGCTGCTCAGCTTCTCGAACAGGCCGGCGAGATCCTTGCGCACCGTCGCCAATTTCGAGAAGTGGTCGGTGACCACCGACACCCGCTCTTCGAGCTCGCGTTTTGCGTCGGTGAACGTCTTTACGCGCTCGGCGAGGTCGCCGCCCTCACCGGCTTCGAGTTGCGCGATGCGCAGCGCGAGCTTGTCGCGAATGTCCTGCACCTGGGCGACGAGGCCGAGCACGCCGCTGTCGCCCGCTTCGAGCGGAACGAGCCGCGATTGCAGTTCGCCGAGCTTGCCCTTCAACTGGCCGAACACCGCCAGGCGACCTTCGATATCCTCGAGATCATCTTGCGTCGTCGCCACGAATGTCGAGACGTCCTTGATGCGGGCATCGATGTCGGCCTTGCCGTCGGCGTCCGGCGCGATGATGCCGAGCGCATTTTCGAGTTTTTCCATCAGCCCGTCGATGTCATCGTGCAGCACGGCGAGCTTGGTGAATTGCGCATTCAGTTGCGCCACGCCGTCGTCGAGCCGCGCTTTGTCGTCGACAAATCCCTTCACCCGCTCGGCGAGCGGGCCTTGCGGCGTGCGCTGAAGCGTATCGATGTCGGACGCCAGCACATCGCGCGCTTCGCTCAAATCCTTGACCCGGTCGGTCACGCCGCCCTTCGCCGCGGCAAACGGAGCGAGCCGCGTGCGCAGCTCGGCATAGGCATCCTTCAGGCTGGCGACGGTTTTCGATGCGGCCTCGATGCCGTCGCAACGCTCGTGGCACTGCCTGACGAATTCGGTCAGCTTGCTGAGGCGAAGGTCAAGCGCTGTCGCATCGTCGCCGCTGGCGATTTCGGCAAGCGCGCGTTCGACGTCGTTCTGGCCGGTGTCGAGCTCCAGGAACAGCCGCTCGATCGCACGCCGGTTCTCCAGCACCGGCGCCAGCCGCTCCTTTAGCCCTTGCTGCCGGCCGCGGATGGCATCGACGCGCGATTGCAGGTCGCCGATCTCGTTGCGCTGCTGCTGCACCAGCGCTGTGCGCTCGGCTTCGCCGAGCCGCTGCTGTACCGCGCCGATCGCATCTTCCGGATCGGTGCGGGCGAGATGATGCACCGCCGCGTCGGCGTCGATCTGCGACTTTGCCAAGTCCTTTGCGCCCTGGCGTACGCCGTCGAGCCGCAGCTCGAGCGCCTGCGCCGCCTTGCGCTGGCGCACCAGGGTGTCGCACAGCCACACCGCCGAAGGCAGCAAAACCAGCGGCACCAGCACGATGACCGCCCACGCCACTTTGTCGGGCAGAGGCTGGGCCCGCAACGCGGCCACCAAGGCGGCGAGGTCCGGCCCCCCGGTCACGATCAAAAAGCCGACCGCGAGCATGAACACAACGACGCAGATACCGACGAACTTGCCCATCCCGAACGCTTCACCCGGCGCCCATGCGCGCGATGTTTGGTACGACAGCGGCGCGCCGGGCACAAGTATAGGCTCACGCGTGGACAAGCGCGGCGAAGCTCGTTATGGGGCAATAGCCGGCTTTTGCGCCATCAAAGTGGCAAGGAAAACGCGCGACATGACGAACTCCCGGCACGCCGGAACCGTTTTGCTTGGCATGCTTGCGGTCATGCTCGCGGCTGCGTGTCCGGCGTGGAGCGAAGAGCAGGCGCCGCCCGCCGCGCCGCCACACACGAACTGCCAGCCCTCGGCATTCCGCGTCGTCGTCGATGTCGGCCACACCCTCAGTGTGCCGGGCGCGCTCAGTGCCCGCGGCGTGCCGGAATATGCGTTCAACCTGCAACTGGCGCAGCAGATCAAAGAGACGCTGGTCGGTGCCGGCTTCGACAAGACCGTGCTGCTCATCACCGACAAGCCACCACCGGGTGGGCTGTTCGAGCGGGCGAACATGGCCAATCGCCTGCCGGCCGATCTGTTTATTTCGATCCATCACGATTCGGTGCCCGACAACCTGATGAAGACCTGGCAGTACGCGGGCCAGGATCAGCAGTACAACGACGACTATCCGGGCTATGCCCTGTTCATCTCCAACGACAATGCCGACCGCGCCGGCAGCCTGCTATTCGGAAAGTTTTTGGGCAAGGCGCTGCAAGCGCGCGGCCTGCAGTTCACGCCGCATTACACGCTCCCACTGATGGGCCATCGCCGGCGCCAATTGCTCGACGCCGATGCCGGCGTCTACCGCTACGACCAATTGGTCGTGCTGCGCTACACCCGCATGCCGGCGCTGCTGCTCGAAGCCGGCTCCATCGTCAACCGGCAGGAAGAGTTGGAGTTGGCTACGCCCGAGCGCCGCACGCTCACCAGCGCCGCGGTCGCCGCCGCGGTCGAGGATTTCTGCGCGGCGCGGGCGCATCCGAAAATCAAGCCGCTGGTGAAACGCCCGGCCAACCCTCGCGCCGGCAGTCCGGTTGCGCGCTGAGCGTCAAGCCGGCGCGGTTTGGCCGGTTTGGCTGCGGCGAAAAGCCAGCACCGTGATGATCATGAAATTGACCGCACTGACGGCGACGCCGGTTGCGAAGGCCGGCGCGTAATAGCCGAAGTGGTCGTAGAGAATGCCGCCGACCCAGCCACCCGCCGCCATGCCGGTGCCGCTGCACAACAGCAGCGTCGGAATACGCCAATAGGCCTCGCCGACCGGGAACAGCTCGCGCGAGGCGAGCACATTGGCCGGAACAAGACCGCTGAAGCCAAAGCCGAACAGCGCCGACACCGTAAACAGGCCGAGCTCGTCCTGGGTGAACATGAACAACGACAGGCTCGCCGTCTGGCATGCCGAGCCGACCAGCATGGTGTAGAGGCCGCCGATGCGATCGGACAGCGCGCCCCACACCTGGCGGCTCAAGAAGGCCGAGCCGAGCAGAACCGAAAGCATCGCCGCGCCATGCACCGGGCTGATGCCGAGATCGCTGCAAAACGCCACGAGGTGCGCCTGCGGCATCGACATCGGCACGCAGCAGGTGAAGATCGCGCACATCTGCAGGGTGAAAACCAGATTGGCCGGCCAGCCCAGGACGGAATTTTGCGCGCGCGCGGCGCTGGTCACCGTGGGGTGATGCGGCGTGTCCGGCGGCTCGCCCAAGACGATGGCTGCGGCGGGTACGATGAGAACGAGCTCGATCGCCGCGTAGAATAGCATCGTATGCCGCCATCCGGCATAGGCAATGACTCTTTCGAAGATCGACGGCCAGAATGCGCCGGCGAGAAAGCTGCCGCTGGAAATCAAGGCCAGCGCCGAACCGCGGCGGCGGTCGAACCAGCGGCTGACATAAACATACGACGGCGCATTGATGCCGCCGATGCCGATCAAGCCGATGAAGAAACCGTGGCCGACATAGAGCGGCAGGGACGGGCCAAAGGTCGATAGCGACAGGCCTACAGCAATCATCGCGGCGCCGCCGATCACGGTCCAGCGCACGCCGACCCGTTCGGCGACACGGCCCATGATGATGCCGCCCAGGCCGGCGCCGACCCAGACCAGCGCGCCAGCAAGCGCCGGAATCGAGCGTTCGCCGTTGACCTCGGCGGCGATGTTTTTCAGCGCCACCACGGTGATCCACGGCGCGCCGAACGCGACCGCCATGACCACAAGCACCACGGTCGCGACAACCCAGGAGTGACGCGTCTCCACCGACGACAATGACCGTAATGGCGATGGTGTTTGCAGCATGAACTTCGCGTTGCAGGCGCGCCCGGCGGGGCAAATGACTGGATTTAACCGTATAGCAGCACCTGCAACCGGCCGCCCGGAAAAAATCCGAAAATACTTCGGTCCGGGAATAAACGTCGCCCCTGCCCGATCTCATCCCCGCAAGCCGCATGGGCTCCATGCATTTTGGCGGCAAAGGAGATGAGCAATGAGCGAATTCGATCGCGACGACGGCATCAACCGGCGCAAGGTGCTGGAATGCATGACCTGGGTCGGCACCGGCGTGCTGTGGACCATTTCCGGCGGCGTGCCGCGCTCGCTGGGCATCATGGGCGAGGCAGCGGCGGCGGAGGCGAAGGGGCTCACCTTCCTGCAAATCAGCGACAGCCATGTCGGCTTCGACAAGCCGGCCAATCCGAATGCGCTCGGCACGCTCGAGGAAGCGATCGGCAAGGTCAATGCCTTGCCGCAAAAGCCCGCCTTTATGATCCATACCGGCGATATCAGTCACTTGTCGAAAGTGTCCGAATTCGACGACGCCGATCGCATCATTTCGCAGAGCAAGCTCGACGTGCATTACGTTCCCGGCGAGCATGATTTCCTCGACCCGGACCAAAAACTCTATCTCGCCCGTTACGGCCGCGGCACCAAAGGCGCCGGCTGGTACAGCTTTGACGCCAATGGCGTGCACTTCATCGGCCTGGTCAACGTCGTCGATCTCAAGGCGGGCGGGCTCGGCAATCTCGGCAATGACCAGCTGGAATGGCTCGAAGCCGACGTGAAGGACCGCTCCGCTTCGACGCCGGTCGTGGTGTTCGCGCACATTCCGCTGTGGACGGTCTATCCGGAATGGGGCTGGGGAACGCAGGACGGCGCCCAGGCGCTGACATACCTCAAAAAGTTCGGCTCGGTGACGGTGCTCAACGGCCATATCCACCAGGTGATGCAGAAGGTGGAAGGCAACGTCACCTTCCATACCGCCCGCTCCACCGCGTTCCCGCAGCCGGCGCCGGGCGCAGCACCTTCGCCCGGCCCGATGAAGGTCGAGGACGACAAGCTGCGCACCATGCTCGGCACTGCCAGCATCACGTTCAAGCAGAACGAGCAGCGGCTCGCCATCATCGACACGCCGCTGAAAAGTTAAAGGACAAGACCATGCTGCGAAGTGCAATCAGCGCGGCGCTCATTGGCGCCGCGGTCGGGTCGGTGTTGGCTGGCGGCATGCTGTTCGCCAGGGCGCAAACCCCGGCGGCTGCGGCCATCGCCATCGACAACTTCACCTTCAATCCGCAGACGCTGACCGTGAAGGCCGGCACCACGGTGACCTGGACCAACAAGGACGACATCCCGCATGGGATTGCCGTCACCAACAACGCCTTCAAGCGATCGCAGGCGCTGGATACCGACGACAGCTTTTCGTTCACGTTCACCACGCCGGGCACCTACCAGTACTTCTGCTACATTCATCCGCACATGACCGGCGCGATCGTGGTAGAAGCGGCAACAGGGAGCAACACGACGCCCTGATGCTCGATCGCCTGCAGCACCAAGCGTCGACGGCACCGTGGATGGCCCGACGCGCGACAATGACCGGAACCGACAAGACCACCGGTATGGACGATGTCGACGGCGACAGAGCGCGGCGTTTTCGCGACGCCGCGCTGCCGCATCTCGACGACGTCTTCACGCTGGCGCGCTACCTGATGCGCAACGCTGCCGATGCCGAAGACGCAGTGCAGGAATGCTATCTGCGGGCGCTGCGCCATTTCGACAGCTACCGCGGCCCGGCGATGAAGCCATGGCTGCTGGCGATCCTGAAGAACGTCTGCGTCGCCGAATTCGCGCGCCGTAGCAGACAACCGGTGCCGGCCGAACGCGTCGGGGACGACGCAGTCAACGAAGAGCTCCCCATGTGGCAGGAGCGGCAAGCCTCGCCCGAAGCAGCGCTGCTGCGCCGTTTCGACGACGCGACGATCCGCCGCCTGGTCGGCGCCCTGCCGCAGCCGTTCCGCGAGACCATCGTGCTGCGAGAAATCAACGGCCTTTCCTATCGTGAAATCGCCGACATCGTGGGTGCGCCGGTGGGAACGGTGATGTCGCGGCTGGCGCGTGCGCGCGCCATGCTGCGCACGGCGTGGAATGCCGAGGATGGACCATGACCTGCGACGAAGCCGAAATCCTGCTGCACGCGCTCATCGACGGCGAGCTTGATGCCAGCCATGCCCGCGACGTCGAGACCCACGTGGCGGCCTGCCCCGCTTGCGCGGAGAAGCTCCACGCGTTCCGCGCCATGCGCCAAGCGTTTGCGCAAGCCCCGCTGAAGGAAGCCGCCCCGGCGCATCTGCGCAACCGCATCGCAGCGTCGCTGGCGGTGCCGGCGGCGGCAATCTCCGCTCCGCGTCGATCATGGTTGGCAGCCATACGCACATCTTGGAGGAATTTCTTCGGCGGCATCGCTGTCGGCACCGCACTGTCGGCCGCCGTTGCCGCGAGCCTCCTCATTGCCGTGGTCCGCAACGACCAAAGCCAACAGATCGCGAGCGACATCGTCTCGGCGCACTTACGCTCGTTGCAGGCCGGCCATCTGACCGACGTGGAAACCAGCGACCAGCACACCGTCAAGCCTTGGTTCAACGGCAAGCTCGATATCGCTCCGCCGGTCATCGATCTGACCGCGCAAGGTTTTACCCTGATCGGCGGCCGGCTCGATTACATCAACGGCCAGCCGGTGGCCTCGATCGTCTATCGCCGGCGCAAACACGTGATCAATCTGTTCGTCGCGCAGCAACTGGGCGCCGCGGTCCACGGCGTCCAGGACGAAACCGTACAGGGCTTCAACATCCGCCATTGGAGCGAGGGCGGCCTTGATTTATGGGCGGTCAGCGATATCGATGCCGGCGAGCTCGATGAATTCGGGCAAAAATTCACCGCCGCGCTGCACGGGCCAGGGCCGTCCTGAACGGCTGGTTAGGCCACGCATAAGCAACAAAACCGGCACATATCGCGGTTTCCCAACGCCGCGCCATGTGGTGCTGCGATCGTGATTTGTAGCGTTCGGATTCCAGCCCGACGGCGCTATAGTGCCCGGGGCGCGGCGACAGTTCATTGGCTTGTGGATTGCAACAATGCTTCGAAATTTTGCCATGGCCGGCTTGCTCACGCTCTTCGGCATCCTCACCGGCGCTCCGGCATCGCAGTCGGAGCCGCAGACGGTGACGCTCGACCTGTTCATGATCGACTACAAATTCATTCCGAATCATCTGACCTTCGAGCGCGACGTGCACTACCGGTTGCACATGGAAAACCACGGCAAGGAAACCCACGAGGTCACGGCGCCGACATTTTTCGGCACCACGCAGATCGATAACCCCGAGGTGCTCAATCGCGAACACACCGAAGTGGTGATGCAGCCCGGCGACGTCAAGGATCTGCTGCTGACGCCGCACAAGCCCGGCACCTACGATCTGCGCTGCTCCGATCACGACTGGAACGGCATGGTCGGCGGCATAACCGTCGAATAAACGTCTGACCTTTGCGAGCCGCAGCCCGAAGCCCGCCTGCCCGCGGCAGCCGCCGTTCTGGGCAGGACGGTGAAAAAACGTGCCATGTCGGTGGCAGCCGATACCGGCGCTTGCTGCGACACCGACCGCCATGACCAATCGACGGACGGCCAATTATGCCGCCAGCACCGCGTCCGGCCGCGGTTAAAGGGTTGGCAAGGCTACGCGTCGCGGCATGGCGCTAAATTGCAATATGGCGCGGCACCAATCTTGCTTGAAAGCATTATCGGAGGGGCGCTTTGGGCGGGCTTCACCTTGGGAAGACCTTGGAAGAAAGGAGTCGCCGATGTGTGACTTTAGCCTTCAAAGCGTACGGTCGCGGCCCGCGCAAGTGGGTGACAAGCTGGTAACGCAAGACTTCGGCACGGGAACACGCGGGTTCGCCGCAGCCGATGACCGCGGCCTGGCAGTGTGTGTCCTGCCGGGAACCGAGTTGGCCTTCGCCGGCGATGTGGCGTGCCTGCCGGCCGGCCTGCTCGGCTGGAAGACCAAGACCATCAACCACCAAACCGCCATCTTCCGGCAAGTCAACAAAGACAAGATGGCGGCCCACCACGATGCGCTGGAATTTCCCGATGGGCGCATCGTGCTGCTGACATTGCTGTGCGAGGGCCAGGCGGCCACCGTGCTGCAATTGCCGGCCAAGCCGGTCAGCGCGGAAGAAGCGCGGGACCAGGAACGAGTTAGCTACGTCGGCTGAGACGCGCCTGTCCGGTTAGGATTGCATCAAAAACGTAGAGTGCCGGCCGCCATGCAGGCAGCCGGCACTCCAGCCGTTTCATTAAAGCGCGAATGGATTGCTGGTTAGTCTGTTGCGGAAACGCCGGTACCGGGCGGTTGGCTTGCGTCGAAGCCGGGCCTCGGCCTGTAGAAACCGCAATTCCGTTGCGACGGACAAGCCGGTGGCGCCCACCCCCAATAGTCCTATTATAGGTCATGCGCGTTGGCATTGAGGGCGCGAAGCTCGGAGGAACGGCGATACTGTGTCCGGGTTTGTCACAAATCGGTCTATCGGAGCGTTTCAGAAGCGATTGCCTTGGATCGAGATAACATTGGCAACCGCGATTTTTACGTCATGAATTCTTCGCTATGAACGACTCGCCGAAGGAAAGCTCCCCTCGCATCGAGCCGGCGATTCCGACCAGCTTGGCGCCGAGCCCGCAAGGCCAGCCGCCCACGACGCGCTCGCTGTTCGTCAAAGTCTTTCCCTCGATCATGCTGCCGATGTTTCTTGCGGTGGCGGATCAGACCATCGTCGCCACCGCATTGCCGGCCATTGCCTCGGGGCTAGGCGAGATCGAACGCGCGTCCTGGGTGGTGGTGTCGTATCTGATCGCCAACACCATCGCGGCGCCGGTCTATGGCCGGCTCGGCGATACGTTCGGCAGGCGCGGGATGATGATCTTTGCGCTCGCGATCTTCATGCTCGGCTCGGTGTTCTGCGCGCTTTCTCCCAATATCGAATTCTTGACCGCGGCCCGCGTGCTGCAAGGTTTTGGCGGCGGCGGCCTGATGACGCTGTCGCAGGCGCTGATCGGCGAGGCCATCCCGCCGCGCGAGCGCGGCAAATATCAGGGCTATCTCGCCGGCATTGCGGTCTCGTCCAGCACCTTCGGCCCGGTCGCCGGTGGCTACCTCACCCAGGCGTTCGGCTGGCAATCGATCTTCCTCATCAACCTGCCGCTCGGGTTGATTGCTTTTTTTCTGGTGCTGCGTCTCGACGCCCGCCCCGGCGACCGGCGCCGCACCACGTTCGATACGCCGGGCCTGGTGCTGTTCATCATGTTCGTCAGCCCCGTCATTTTGGCGCTCGAGCAGGTGCAGCGCATGGATGCGCGGACCTTGCCTATTGCATTCGGGCTGTTGGCCTTCGGCATATTCTCGCTCGTGCTGCTCATATGGCAGGAGCAGCGCAACACCGCGCCGCTTCTGCCGCCGCGGCTGTTCCGGCAGCCATCGGTCTGGCGCAGCGACGGCCTGGCGGCCTGCCACGGCGCGGCCCTTGTTTCCCTGATCACGTTCCTGCCGATCTATCTGCGCGCGGTGCGTGGCGCGTCGCCGGCGGAAACCGGCCTGCTGCTGCTGCCCCTAACCTTCGGCATCGGGCTCGGCTCGCTGATCACCGGCCAACTCGTCACCCGGACTGGGCGCACCGCCATATATCCGACCTATGGGCTGGCCGCGGCGACGGCGGGATTGGTGGTCCTCGCCTTCGGCCTGGCGCGCTTGAGTCTCGGCCAAATGCCGTGGGTGTTCTTCTTCATTGCGCTGTGCATGGGCAGCGTCATGGCCGTGGTGCAGATCACGGTGCAAACGGAAGCCGGACCGCGCATGCTCGGCACCGGCGCGGCCATGGTGCAATTCTCGCGCTCCGTGGGCGCGGCATTCGGCACCGCCACGGTCGCCGCGATCTTGTTCTCGATTCTTGCGGCAACGGATCGGGACACCGCAAGCCTGTTCGGCGCCATCATCGACCATGGCCCCGAAGCCATCGCGGCGCTGCCGGCCGCGCGGCAGGCGATCATCCAATCCGAAATCGCCGATGCGTTTCGCGCCGCCTTCCTTACCATTGCGCTGTTCACCACAGCCGGCACCTGGCTCGCCTGGTCGATGCCGCTGCGCCGCCTCTAGCTGATCGGGCGCGACGGCATTGCGGCGCGCGCCGACACACGGCAGACTCTCGATAATAAAACAACGACGACATGACCAAAATCCTGCTGATCCGCCACGGCCACGTCGAAGGCATCAAGCCCGAACGGTTTCGCGGCCGGGCGCCGCTCGACCTGACCGCGCACGGCCGCGCCGAAGCGCAAGCCGTCGCCCGCCGCGTCGCCGGCGGCTGGCGGCCGCTCAGGATCTATACGAGCCCGATGCGCCGCTGCATCGAGACCGGCGCGGCGATCGCCAAGGCCTGCGGCGCTCCGACGGACGTTTGCGACGATCTCATCGACATCGACTACGGCGCCTGGCAGTTCAAAACTTTCGAGGAGGCCAAAAGCGAAAATCCAGCGCTGTTCGCCGCGTGGTTTGCGACGCCGCATCTCATCCGCTTCCCGAATGGTGAATTGTTGCAGGACCTCACGGCGCGCGCCGCCAATGCGTTACGGTTTGTGTTGGGCTGCCATCCCGACGACACCATCGTGATGGTCGGCCACGACAGCGTGAACCGCGCATTGCTGATGCAATTGCTCGATCAGCCACTGTCGGCCTATTGGCGCCTCGCGCAGTCGCCGTGCTGTCTCAATGAGATCGATGTCACCGGCGGCAAGATTTGCGTTCAGCGCATCAACGAGACCGGCTACCTGGAGGCTTTGGCGCGATGAACTTCGTCGGCCGTTCGGTCACGCGTCTTGAAGACCGGCCGCTGGTCACCGGCAATGGCCGCTTTGCCGCCGACGTCTCGTTTGCCCATCAACTGCATATGCGCGTAGTCCGCTCGCCCCACGCCCATGCAGGCATTCGCGCGATCGATACCGCCGCGGCACGCAACGTGCCGGGAGTCGTTGCGGTCTGGACCACGGCGGATGTCGCCGACATCCCGCCGATCGATTTTCGCCTCACCCGCATCGAAGGGCTCGATCCCTATCGCCAGCCGATCCTGGCCACCGATCGCGTGCGTTATGTCGGCGAGCCCGTCGCCGTCGTCTTCGCGACCGATCCTTACACCGCCGAGGACGCTGCCGATCTCGTGAATATCGAGGCAGAGCCGCTGACCGCTCTGATAGACGCCGACGCACCGCCCGGCGCCTTCGATGCCGGCCATGCGACCGAGGTCGCCTTGGTCCGCAAGAGCTTTGGCGATGTGGAGACGGCATTCGCAGGAGCTCACGCCGTCGTCGCGCTCGATCTAAAGATCGGCCGGCACAGCGGCGTGCCGATGGAGACTCGCGGCGCCGTCGCCCGCGTCGCGCGCGGCATTCTCGAGCTGCACGGCGCCGCCAAGGTACCGCATTGGAATCGCGACGCGCTGGCCCGCATGCTCGGCCGCGAGCCGTCGAGCATGCATCTGCACGAAGGCCATGTCGGCGGCGGTTTTGGCGTGCGCGGCGAAATCTATCCCGAGGACGTTCTGGTCTGCGTCGCGGCGCAGCGGCTGGGCCGCCCGGTGAAATGGATCGAAGACCGGCGCGAGCACCTGATGGCGGCCAATCAGTCGCGCCAGCAGCATTTTCGCGTCCGTGCCGCCGTCGATGCGGATGGCCGCCTGCTCGCCATCGACGGCGAATTCTCTCACGATCAGGGCGCCTATGTGCGCACCCACGCGGCCACCGTGCCCGATCTTGCCGCCGCCATGCTGCCCGGCCCCTATCGCATGGCGGCCTATCGCATGGTCGGCCGCATCCGGCTCACCAACAAGACGCCGTGCGGCACCTATCGCGCGCCGGGACGCTACGAAAGCACGTTCGTGCGCGAGCGGCTGATGGATGCGATCGCGGCAAAACTCAAAATCGATCCGATCGAAATCCGCCGCCGCAATCTCATCGCCAAGAGCGAGATGCCTTACGTCCTCGGCTTCGACACGCTGGGCACGGAGATGACCTACGATTCCGGCGATTACGCCGGCCTGCTCGACAAGGCGCTGGCAGCGGCCGACTGGGACAAGCTGCACGACGAATTGCGACGACGCCGCGCCGGCGGAGAGGCGGTCGGCGCAGGATTAGCCATGTTCGTCGAGAAGAGCGGACTTGGGCCGTTCGACGGCGTGCGCGTGACGGTCGACACCAGCGGCGCCGTCGAGGTCGTCACCGGCGCGGCTTCGGTGGGGCAAGGCGTCGAAACCGTGGTCGCGCAGATTTGCGCCGATGCGCTCGGGGTCGATTATCGCCGCATCAACGTCGTGCACGGCCAGACCGACCGCATCGCCTACGGCATGGGCGCCTTCGCCTCGCGCGTCACGGTGATGACCGGCGAAGCCACCCGTATCGCTGCGACGAAACTGCGCGACAAGGCGCTGGCGGCCGCGGCCTCGCTGTTGCAATCGACGCCGGAGACGCTCGACATCGTCGACGGCAAGGTCATGCGCAAGGGGGGGCACGAGTCCTCGGCGCAAGGACCCTCGGTGACGCTCGGCGAAATCGCGCGCGCGCTGGCGCCCGCCGCAAAACTCCTCGGCGACGCGCTGCCCGGCCTTTCCGCCGAAGGCTGGTTCGAGTCGCACCACATGACCTACCCTTACGGCGTTCATCTCGCCGTGGTGCGTGTCGATCGCGACAGTGGCGCTATCGTCGTCGAGCGCTATGTGGTCGCCTACGACATCGGCAAGGCGGTCAACCCGATGCTGGTCGAGGGCCAGATCGCCGGCGGCGTGGCGCAAGGTATTGGCGGCGCCCTGTTCGAGGAATTCCTCTATGACGCCCGCGGCGAGCCGCTGTCGGTCAACTTCGCCGATTATCTGATGCCGACGGCGCGCGAAGTTCCGCCGATCGAGGTTTTGATCACCGAGGACGCGCCGAGCCCGCTCAATCCGCTCGGGCTCAAAGGCGCCGGCGAAGGCGGCGTCAATCCCGCCGGCGCCGCGATAGCCGCGGCGATCGATGACGCGCTCAGGACGCCGGGCGCCGTGACGCAGCTTCCGGTTACGCCGCAGCGCCTGCACCCACTGCTAAGGCTACTACAACAACCCAGCTGACGCTTATTTGTTCTTCGCCGCCGCGGCGAAGATGGTCTTTACGGCCGCGTTCAGGTCCGGCTTCGTCGCCGACAGATCCTCGGCGATGCTGGAAATTTTGGCGAGCATCGCCGCCTGATCCGCCTCGGGCAGGTGAATCACGCTGCCGCCGGAATCCTTCCAGACTTGGCGCTGCGCGTCGAAAAACTGGTCGATGAACGGCACCATGTCGAGCGAAGTCTTTGTCGCGTCATCGCGGACGATCTTCTGCAGATCGGCCGGCAAGCCGTCGACCCATTTCTTGCTCAGCACGGTAATGGAGCTGACATAGGGCTGATCGGTCTCGACGACATATTTTGCCGCATCGATATAGTGCAGCGTCGTGTACTGGGTCAGCGTCGTGAGCGAGCCATCGATGGCGCCCTGCTGCAGTGCCGGCAGCACGTCGCCCAGCGTCATCGCCACCGGCGAGGCGCCCATCCGCTTGATCATCTCCAATTGAAACTGTGAAGCCAAAACGCGAATCTTCAAGCCCGCGTAGTCGGACAGATGCTGGATCTGCTTGCGGGTGATGATCGAGGACGGCCCGATGGGGAAAATACCGGCGCCGACCAAGCCCTTGTTGGCGCCCAAGCCCAGCATCAGGCCGGTCACCGTGGGATCCTTGATGGTGCGCTCGTACTGCTCGCGGCTGGTGAACAGACCGGGTGCGCTCATCGCCTCGTAGCGCTCGTCGACGCCGACCAGAAATTCGGGCGGGCCGCACCAGCCCTGGATCGAGGCGAACTGCACGCCCTCGATCTGCCGCGGAATAGCGCCGAGCTGGCTCGCCGGATAGACCTCAGCTTTGATCCGGCCGCCGGAATCCTTTTCCACCGACGCGGCAAAGCGCTTGAGCCACTCATGCTGGGTGTCGTTCAGCGTGGCGGTGGAGAGCTTCATGGTGATGGGAGCGGTGCCTTGGGCTGTGGCCGGCGACGCCAGCAGCGCGGCACACCCGGCAATGGCGACGGCTATGCCGATCGTCCGAACGGCCGCTCTTCGCTGTCCACCCATGGCTTCCCGCTCCCCTGCTGTGCGGCGCGAATAGTGCCGGACCTTGGCAGCCCGATCAATGGACAGCGTGCCACAGTGGCTTGGCTGCAACTTCAAGTGTCCGCGGCGAAGATATGCGTCACCGTGAGTGCCATCCCGTGAAAGCCTGTGCGCCCGCACCGGGCGATCGGCGTTGGTGACGCGCTCGTGCCGGCGCAAATGCTCCATCGCAAGCCATCACGGCGCGCAGAATTCGGGTGGGCCTTGGACCGGCGGCCCTGCTAGCCTCGACCGGTCATCGCAATCGGGGACCCGCAACATGCCGATAACATCGCCAATCGAAACCGACCCGCGCTGGGACGCGGTGCTGGCACGCAATGCCGGCTTCGACGGCAAATTCGTCTATGCGGTGAAGACGACCGGCGTCTTCTGCCGCCCGAACTGCCCGTCGCGGCGGGCGAAGCCGGAGAACGTAGCTTTCTACGCCACAGGCGACGAAGCCGTTCATGCCGGATTTCGCGCCTGCAAGCGCTGCCGGCCGCAATTAGCGCGGTGCTGAAAATCGCCGCCGCCGAGTCCGTCGAACGGCGGATCGGCGGCTACGATTGGACAACAATCCGCACCGATCTCGATGCCTTCGGCTGCGCAACCTTGCAAAAACTGCTTGCGCCCCGGGAGTGCGACGACATCGCCGCGCTTTATCCGCATGTGCAGCATTTCCGCAGCCACATCCACATGGCGCGGCACGGATTCGGCAAGGGCGAATATCGCTATTTCAAATATCCGCTTCCGGCTCCGGTCGGCGGGCTGCGCACGGCGCTTTATTCACGAGTCGCACCTATCGCCAACGCGTGGAACGAGCGGATGAATATCGCCGCCCGATACCCGAACGCGCACGCCGATTATCTAAAAATCTGCCACAAGGCCGGCCAAACGCGCCCGACGCCACTCCTGCTGCAATACACCGCCGGCGATTTCAATTGCCTGCACCAGGATCTCTACGGCGATCTCTCCTTCCCGTTGCAGGTCACGGTGCTGTTGTCGGCGCCCGGCAGGGATTTTGCCGGCGGCGAATTTGTCCTGACCGAGCAGCGGCCGCGGATGCAGAGCCGGGTCGAGGTGGTGCCGCTGCAGCAAGGCGACGGCGTGCTGTTCGCCGTTCACAATCGGCCGGTGCAAGGCACCAAGGGACCATATCGCGTCAATCTGCGCCACGGCGTCAGCCGGCTGCGCTCCGGCCGCCGCCACACGCTCGGCATCGTCTTCCACGACGCGCGGTAAGCAAAACTCAAGCGGCTAAACTAAGCGGCCACAGATAGAACGCGGCGGCCAAGATCCCAAGCGCCGTACGAATGGCATGCTGCCGCGCCCATGTCACGATCAGCGCACGGGAGGCGCTGGCCTGGTTTTTTGTCAGCGCGTTGAGCTGGTCGTTGGTCGGCTTGACGACGAGGAACGTGTAAGGCCAATTCGCCAGGATCAGCACCGCGCCGGGCAACCAGCGCCAATCCTGCGCCTGCCATGCCGCGACCAAGCCGAAAATTCCCGACAGCAAGGCGAGGCTGGCCTGCATCTTGAAGCCGCGTGCGTAACTGAGCTTCCATTCCGCCAGAAGGCTCGCGTCGTCGAGCGCCAACCGCGCCGGCTGCTCGGCCTCATTGACGTAAAACGCAGCACCCGCAAACGCGGCGGCAAAGGCGAGCGCGGTTGGACCAGTTATCATCGTTCGTCTCCTCGTTTCACGCCGGCGCCGGCGCCCGGTGCGCCATCCAGCGGCCGGCTTCGGCCGCTGCAAACAGTTCGGCGAGCGCGGCGTTGACCGCGGCCGGCTCCTCGGTGGTGATGGTGTGGCTCGCGCGCGGGATCACCAGAAGGCCCGCCGTCGGCGCCGTGCGCTTGAGGAACACGCTGCCATCGAGACAGCTCTCGTCTTCGTCGCCGACGATGATCAGGAGCGGTACGGAAATTTCTTCAAGTCCGCTTCCAGGTCCCACAAGGTCGGTCGCTTGCTTTGCAGCATCGACATGGTCAGCGCATGGCCAAGCGCGGAATGCTCCGACAGCATGCGGATGAATTCGGCATAGCCGCGCGGGTCCTTGTACTTGTGGGTCTGGCGCATCTGGCCGTCGCCGTAGATTTTCGCGCCTTCCGCCATGCCTTTCTCGATGAACATCGCCGAGGTCTCGAGCGCCACTTTGCGCATGGCGGCGCGCTGCGCCGGATCGGGCAGCGAGCCCCAGCCGCAACCGGCCGCGGCCACCGAAATGCAGCGGTCGGGATGGTGCAGGCCGACATGCACCGCGGTGTAGGCGCCCATGGAATGGCCGACCACGTGCGCCTTCTTGATTCCGAGCGCATCCATGAGTGCAATGACATCGGAGCGCGCCATGTCCTGGCCGTAACGCGTCGGATCGTCCGGAATGTCGGACGGCGGATAGCCGCGCTGGCTATAGGTGACGCAGCGGTGGGTGCGCGCGAAATAGCGCATCTGCGGCTCCCACTGCCGATAGTCGCCAGCGAATTCATGCACGAAGACGATGGGCGAGCCGGCGCCGACTTCTTCGTAATAGAGTTGCGTGCCGTCCGCGGTTTTGATCTTTGGCATGATTGATCTGCCTCGATTGCTTTCAGGACCGCACGATGCCGCGCGCGGCGTCGCCGAGCGCTTCCACCGGCGCGTCGCCGGCATCAAAAATCGCCAGCACCCGGCACGGGCACGCTTCAAGACCCTCGTAGCGCCAAGGAAAGGCGCCGATGATGCAGCGCTTGCCGAGCACGGTCTCCAGATCGCCGCCAAGATTTTCGGCGTGCAGCAAGCCTTCCTGGAAAGCATAATTGTGGAACGGAAACACGTCTTGCCTGACTTTGCGCCCCGACCGCTTGTGCACGTATTCGAACGTACCGAAATAATCGGCCGGCGACTTGCCTTTTGCCTTTTCAAACTCGCGGGCGATGTCCGGCCGCATGGTGCGGATCGAAGTGTTCATCGGATGGTCGCATGAGCCGGTATCCATGCCGAACCATTTGATCTTCTTCTTCAGCATCCATTCCAATGTCGCAAGCGTCGGGCCGGGGTGGTAGCAAAAATAGCGCACCAGATCCTGCTGGCTCTGGCCTTCGTAATATTTGTGCCAGCCGGTGTGCAGGATGAGAATGTCGCCGTCGCGAATGTCGGCGCCGGATTTTTCAATCATCTCCGGCGTGATTGCCGACCAGTCCGACACCTGTGGCGCAAGATCGACGACGACGCCGTGGCTGACCAGATAGTCGAGCGGCAGCGAGGCCATGTCGCCGGTCCGTCCGTCGGTCGCATGCATGGCGCCGTCGAAATGGGTGCCCGAGTGCATCGAGGTCTCAACGCGCTGGGCGACGATGCCGACCGTCTGCAAGTTCTGCGCATAATACATCTTGTTGCCGGCGTAACCGACCCAGCCGGGGGTGTGGATGCTCATGGTGTGGGACAGATCGACGATCTTCATGGGGTATTCCGGCCTGTTCGCGTCAGGCGCCAGCATGGTACAAAAACCGCGAGACTGGCAAATCCCATGAAGCTCGATCCCCTGGTCAAACCGCGCTCGGTCGCCATCGTCGGAGCCACCGATCGCGGCGGTCCCGGCCGCGCCGTCATCGAGTCGCTCGGCGCCATTGGCTTTTCCGGGCCGATCTATCCGGTGAACCCGAAATATCCGACCGTGCTCAACATCAAATGCTATCCGAGCCTCACCGAATTGCCCGAGGCGCCGGACATCGTCGTGTTCAGTATCCGCAATCCGCTGATCCCCGAGCAGATGCGGCTTGCGGTCGGGCGCGGCGCCCGCGCCGCCGTCATCTACGACTCCGGCTTTGCCGAACTGGGCGGCGACGGCGCAAAGCTCCAGGACGAGATCGCCGCCATGGCGCGCGAAGCCGGCATGCCGGTGTGCGGGCCGAACTGCATGGGCATCCTCAACCCGCATGCGCGCGTCACCACCTATAAGCAGAACGTGCGCGATCCGGCGGCGATCGTCGGCAATGTCGGCATCGTGTCGCAGAGCGGTTCCGTCTGCATCGGGCTGTTGTCCGACCTGCGCCGCTTCGGCGTCAGCCTGTCGGTGTCCGCCGGCAACGAGGCGGTGACGCGCACCGTCGATTATCTCGATTATCTGATCGACGATCCGAATACCAAAGTAATCGCGACATTCACCGAAACCGTGCGCGAGCCGGAGCGCTATGTCGCGGCGCTCGACCGCGCCGCCGACGCCGGCAAGCCGGTCGTCGTCATCAAGGTCGGCCGCACCGAGCGCACGCAGCGCGCCATTACCAGCCATACCGGCGGCCTCGCCGGTTCTTCGCGCGTATTCTCGGAGCTCTTGCGCGCGCACCGCGCCATCGAGGTCAACGATCTCGACGAGATGACGGAAGTGCTGGCGGTCTGCCAAGGCAAGCGCTGGCCGCGCGGCCGCGGCATTTCGGTGGTGACCGGCTCGGGCGGCCTGTCGGAATTGATCCTCGACAATGCCACCGCGGCCGGCCTCGATCTGCCGCCGCTGTCGGCCGCGGAGCGCGCGGAAGCGGAGCGCATCATCGGCCGCATCACCGGCGACGGCAATCCGTTCGATGCCTGGGGCAACGGCAATTACGCGGTCAATATTCCGCATGCCATGGCGGTTGTGGACAAAAGCGATCGGATCGATTCCATTCTCTATTGCGCCGACGCGTCCAACGATCCGATCATCGGTCAGCCGAGCCGTGTATTCGAGAATGTCGAGATGCTCGCCAAGGCGGCCAGCGCGAGCAAAAAACCTTATTATCTCATGAGCACCCGCTCGGGCGTCATGAACCGCAAGCAGATCGACGGCATGCGCGACGCCGGCCTGGTGGTGATCGGCGGCACGCGCCAAGGTCTTGGCGCGCTCGATCGTATGGGCCGCTGGAGCCTTGGATTGAAGCCGGTTCGCACAAGCACAGCACCGCCGCAAACGCGGCCGGCCGACGCGCTTAATCGGAGACGCCGCACCATCAACGAATTCGATGCAAAACGGCTCCTCTCGGCTTACAGCATCCCCGTGACTCTGGAGCAGCGTGTCGCGACCGAAGCGAACGCGCTCGCAGCCGCACGCGCGCTCGGTTATCCCGTGGTGCTCAAAGTCGTGTCCGATGCCATCGCGCACAAAACAGAGCTCGGGCTCGTTGCCGTCAATCTTAAAGATGACGCGGAGCTGGTGCGCGCCTATGCGCAGCTGCACGAGCGCCTGGAAAAACTCGATCCCAGGCCGGCCGATGCCGCTTTCCTGGTGCAGGAATTCGTCGCCGGCGGTGTCGAGGTGTTCGCCGGCGTGTCGCGCGATCCCGATTTCGGCCTGTCGCTCGCCTTCGGCATGGGCGGAATCGCGGTCGAGGTGATGCGCGATTTTGCGCTGCGCATGCTGCCGCTACGCGACGGCGATGCCGAGGCGATGATCGCCGAGACGCGCGGCGTGGCGTTGCTCGGCGCGCTTCGCGGACGCCCGGCAAGCGACGTGAAAAGTCTTGCCACGTGTCTTTACGCGCTGGCCGACTTCGCCCGGCATCATGCGGCTTCGATTGCCGAAATCGATCTCAATCCCATCAAGGTGCTTCCCGAAGGCCGCGGCTGCGTCGTGGTCGACGCGTTGATCGTCACGCAGCCGGCAGAAATGAAATAAGCAGCTAGGCCATCACCGGCGCAATGTCGCAAACTTGCGTCACCGGCTCCGGCAACGCAGCGCCGGCCAGATCGTAGCCGACGACGTGCAGAATTCCCGACGCGGGGCACATGGCGACCGCAAGCCGCGTATAAGGATTGAGCACCGGCTCTCGCACCCAATCGAAGCGGCCGTCCGCCAATGCGCCGTCCCAGTTCGCCAGCGCGTCGCGGCGCGCCCGGCTGTAACCCGTCGCCTCGTCGAATGTGCTGACGAGAAACCGCCGCGTGCCGATGCGGCCTTCCCAGCCCGGCCGGCTCGGCATCCAATCGTTGGCGGCGCAGGTGTCGTCCTCGCGCGTAACGAAACCGGTCTCGGTGCGCTCGATCACGCAGCGTTCGTTGGCGCGACAGCCGACCAGCATAAAGATCACCGGCCGCGCCACCGGCGTCGTTTCCAGCATGCGCCGGGCAGCGCAATAATCTCCGCAGGTCTCAAAAGTTTGGCGCAGCAGCTGGTCCGGCGGCATCAGATCGGTGCGCCGCCAGATCTTCAGGATGTTCACCGCAAAATCCAGCGGCCGCAGCCAGCGGTGCCGCATTCGGCGCCACATCGGTGCCTGGTTGATGCTGGCGGCAAAGCGGCCCGGAGCCATCGCGGTCAGCGCGCCGACATAGCCCGGCCAGGTCACACTGTAGAAATCGCCGCCGGTGCCGCGCATGCGCGCCACGGCGGTGTGACGGCCGAGACCTTGGAACGGCCAATCCAGCGTGCGCAAAAGCCACGGCGCGCCATCCTGCTCGACGGCGCGGGCGGTGCAGCCCCACTGATAGGAGGCATTGAGCAGCCAGATGCCGGAGAAATTCAGTGCATCGGCGATCCGCGCGATTTCCATCACATAGGGCGATCGCGATCGGCCGAGCCAGCGCCGCGACGCCCAATCGAGCGCCGGAACCAGCGGCCTCGCCACGGCCGGAAAAAACTCGAGACAGGCGTCGCGCAAGGCGCGGGCTTGCTCGGAGTGTTGCCGCGCATGGCGCAGCGGTCCGCCGTCGCGGATATCGATGATCGGGATTGCCGGCAGGCTTGCGCTCATGATGCGAAATGCCGCTGTTTTGGCACCTTCTGGCCGAGTCGACCGTAGTATAGTGGCATCAATACGAACGCCACGAGGGAACGCCATGACTATCGCACGCCGCCATTTCCTGAATCTTGCCGCGGGCGCCGTCGCGATGCCCGCCGTGTCGCGCCTGGCGCAAGCGGACGCTTATCCGTCGCGGGCGGTGCATCTCATCGTGCCGCAGGCGGCCGCCAGTTCGACCGACATCCATGCGCGCCTGATCGGGCAATTCCTGCAGGATCACCTCGGCCAGGCTTTTGTCGTCGACGTCAAGCCGGGCGCCGGCGGCAACGTCGGCACCGAGTATGTGGTGCATTCGACGCCCGACGGTTACACGCTGCTCACGGTCAATTCGCAGAACGCCATCAGCCCGTCGCTCTATCCCGAACTGACGTTCAACTTCCTTCGCGACATCGTACCGATCGGCCAGATCAGCCTGGCGCCGATGATCATGGAAGTTAATCCTTCGGTTCCCGCCAATACCGTTCCCGAGTTCATCGCTTATGCCAAAGCCAATCCCGGCAAGATCAGCATGGCGTCGGCCGGCGTCGGCGGCCCGCAGCATCTCGCCGGCGAGTTGTTCAAGTCGATGACCGGCCTCAATCTGGTGCACGTGCCCTATCGCGGCTCGACGCCGGCAGTCACCGACATGCTCGCCGGCCAGGTGCAATTGATGTTCGACGTCACGCCGACGGCGCTGCCGCAAGTCAAGGCCGGCAAATTGCGGCCGCTCGCCGTGACCACAACGTCGCGCATCGATGCGCTGCCCGACGTGCCGTCGCTGTCGGATTTCCTGCCCGGTTACGAGGCCGAAGGCTGGCTCGGCATGGGGGCGCCGACCGGCACGCCGCAAGCGATCATCGACACGCTCAACAAACAGATCAACGCGGCGCTCGCCGACGACAAGATCAAGCAACGCCTGAGCGATATCGGTGTCGTCGTGCACGGCGGCTCGCCGGCGGATTTCGGCAAGTTCGTCGCGTCGGAAACCGCGAAATGGGGCAAGGTGATCAAGGACGCCGGTATCAAACCGGATTAGGAATTGGCCACATTCTTTCCTACACTGCGCTGCGGGCGCGGGTACGGGCATGACCGGGAGGCCACAATGTGCGAGCTTTGTGCGGCAAAAGCCGGAGAGCCGCGGATCGCGCGGCGAAATTTTTTGCGGATCGCGGGGATCGCAGCCGGATTGGCGATCGCCCCGCGCGCCTTCGCCAAAGGGACCAAGGCGCCGCCGAAACCGGAAAATGTGCTGTCGCCCGACGCAGCCCTCGACCGGTTGATGAAGGGCAACGCGCGCTACGTCGACGGTCTCACCAAGCGCCACGACTTCAAGCATGAGCGCGAAGTCTTGAGCAAAGGGCAAAATCCGTTTGCCGCGGTGCTCAGTTGCGCCGATTCGCGCATCGCGCCGGAGCTCTGCTTCGATACCGCGCGCGGCGACGTCTTCGTCTGCCGGGTCGCCGGCAATTTCGCCAATGACGACATCGTCGCCAGCCTGGAATATGCCGTGCAGGTGTTGAACACGCCGCTGATCATGGTGCTCGGCCACGGCGCCTGCGGCGCGGTCGACGCCACTATAAAGTCGATCAAGGATGGTACGACGCTGCCCGGGCATCTGCCTGCGCTGGTCGCTGCGCTGCGCCCTGCCGTCGAAGCGGTCAAGGACAAGCCCGGCGATCTCCTTGCCAATGCGATTCGCACCAATGTGGCGCTCACCGTCGACAAGCTCAAAGGCGCAGCACCGATCCTGAAATCCTTCGCCGACGACAAGAAAATTCGCGTCGTCGGCGGCATCTACGAGCTGAAAACCGGGCGGGTCGAGCTTTTGAGCTGACGGCGCACGCTCGCGCGCCCGCATCACTCCGCCTTGATGCCGGCGGCCTTGATGATCGGCCACCACTTCTCGATCTCCGCGCGTTGCAGTGCGCCGAGCGCCGCCGCGCTCTGCTGATCCGGCGATGGCACGTCGAGGCCCAAATCGGCAAAGCGCTTCTGCACCGCCGGATCCGCCATGGCGGCCACCGCGGCGCCATTGAGTTTTGCGATAATGCCGGGTGGCGTGCCCTTCGGCGCCCACAGGCCGTACCAGATATTGATGTAGAGGCCCGGCAGTCCGGCCTCGTCCACGGTCGGGATGTCGGGCAGCGATGCCAAGCGCGTCTTGGCGGTGACCGCAAAGGCCTTGATCTGATTGTCGCGCACGCGCTGCGTCGCTTCCGACACCTGGTCGAACATCATGTCGATGCGCCCGGCCATCAGGTCGAGCAGAGCCGGGTCGGTGCCGCGATAGGGCACGAATTGCAGCTTTGTGCCGGTAAGATTCTGGAAATAGACGCCGGAAATGTGCGAGCCGGAGCCGACGCCCGCGGTGCCGATGGTGGCGGTCGGATTGGCCTTGATCCAGGCGACAAGCTCGGTGAGGTTTTTCGCCGGCAGCGTGTTGCGGCTGACCACCAGCATCGGATTGGCCGGTAACTGCGCGACCGGCTCGAAGTCGCGCAGCAAATCGTAGGGCAGCGCGTAGATCGCGCCGTTGACCACATGCGTGCTCCAGTGACCGATACTCAGCGTATAGCCGTCGGGTGCCGCTTTTGCGACCCGGCCGACGCCGATGCTGCCGGCGGCGCCGGTGACGTCTTCGACGATGACATTCTGCCCGAGCGTGCGGCCCATATGCTCGGCCATCAGGCGGCCCACCACGTCGGTCGGGCCGCCGGCGGCGAACGGCACCACCATGGTGATCGGCCGCGACGGATAATCGTCGGCCGCCGCGGCGGCGACCGCGCCGCAGCCGAGAATCAAGCCGATAACGACTGCCGACACCTTTTTCATCGCGCGCATCTCACGCCTCAAATTGCGAAAAGTCGATCGGCTTGAGGCGATCAAGCGTGCGGCGAATTGGCGGCAGCGGGTACTTCAATCCGGTGGCGCAATTGAACAGCACCACCTGGTCGCTGCGCTTGACCCGGCCGTCGTCGAGGCTTTGCTTATAGGCCGCATAAGTCGCGGCACCTTCCGGGCACATCAGAAAACCCTCCTCGCGCGCGACTTCGTCGAGCGCTTCGGATATCGCGTCGTCCGACACCGCGATCGCAAAGCCGCCGCTCTCGCGCACCGCGCGCAAGATCAGAAAATCGCCGATCGCCTGCGGCACGCGGATGCCCGCCGCGATGGTGTGCGCGTTTTCCCAGCGCCGCGCGTGTTCCTCGCCGGCCTCATAGGCGCGTACCATCGGCGCGCAGCCCGATGCCTGCACCGCGACCATGCGCGGGCGCTTGTTGCCGATGAAGCCGATCGCTTCCAATTCGGCGAACGCCTTCCACATGCCGATCAGGCCGGTGCCGCCGCCGGTCGGATAGAAGATGACGTCGGGCACGGTCCAGCCGAGCTGCTCGGCGAGCTCGAGCCCCATCGTCTTCTTGCCTTCGATTCTGTACGGCTCCTTCAAGGTCGAGACGTCGAACCAGCCGACTTTTTGTTTGCCCTCGCCGACGATCTTGCCGCAATCGTCGATCAGGCCATTGACGCGATACACGGCGGCGCCCTGGATGCCGATCTCGCTGAGATTGATTTCCGGCGTGTCCTCGGGACAGAAGATCGTGGTCTTGATGCCGGCATGGCTGGCATAAGCCGCCAGCGCCGCGCCGGCATTGCCGTTGGTCGGGATCGCCATGTGCTTGATGCCGAAAGCCTTGGCCATGCTCACCGCTATGACCAGGCCGCGCGCCTTGAACGAGCCGGTCGGCAACCGGCCCTCGTCCTTCACCAGAATTTCGCCGCCGCGCAACTTTTTCGCCATGCCCGGCAGCGGCACCAGTGGCGTCATCGTCTCGCCGAGGCTGACGATGTTTTCGACGCGCCGCACCGGCAAGAGCTCGCGATAACGCCACAAGTCCGGTGGCCGGTTGGCCAATGCATCCTTGCTCAGCGCCTTTTTCACGCCGTCGAGATCGTAGCGGACCAAGAGCGGCTTGCCGGCGCGGGACAGATTATGAATCTCGTCGGCGGCGTAACGCTCGCCAGTCATCGCGCATTCGAGATGGGTGACGAATGTCGGCCGCTCGGTGGTCAGGTTGTCGTTGGCGTGCAAGGTGCGTCTCCGGTGGCGGTTGCGCAATCTAACGCATATCCAATCATCCTGCACCGCGATAGCGGGAAAGGGGGTTCGTTCGCTTCGCGAACCATGGCGGGGCGACGGGAGCGCCACCAGCGATCGCGCTCACCGCACGTTCATGGATTGCGCTACCGCAATCAAGTTTTGCGGCACCACGCGGATGACGCCGCCGTGCGGGCTATCGATATCGGCGATAAGAAAGAACGCGATCGACGCGGTCATCGGCACCACCATGAGAACGAGCAAGCCGGTTCGCCGTTCGTGATAGCCGAGCAGAAGATTGGCAAAAATCGCGATCGAGCCCAACAATGCCCATGCCGCGGTCGGGATGCGGTTCAGCCAAGCCGCCTGCGTATAGCCCTGGGCATTGAGTACGTCGTTCATCCCGGCGACGGCAAGCGCGGCGAGCGGTGTTGGCTGCACCGCGCCGGCATGCACCACCGCCGACCACAGCTCGGTTTGCAGCGTGAGCGTATTGCCGCCGGACGCGTCAATCTCGGCCTCGCTGCTTTGATAGAATTTAATGCGTTGAGCCACATAACCGCGCAGCAAGTCGCGCATTTTGGTCGCATCTTCGGCCGGCAACAGATCGGCACGCACATATTCGGTGCCGATCGCGTTTGCCTCGGCTTCCTCGTAGTTCTTGCGCTGGTCGTAGCGACTCACCGCCATCGAGAAAGTGAAACCGATAATGAGCGCGAGCAGCGTCAGCGTGGCGGCGATCACGGTGTCGAAATCGGCACGCTCTTCCCTTGCTATCGGCCTCACCTTGCGACGCAGCAGGTCACCGAGATAAGCCGCGCACCATTGGACGACGAGAGCCACCGCGAACACGATGAACGGATTGTCGACAATGCCGCTCATGCGCTGGCTTTCCGATCCGTTCGGTGACGTTGGCGCAACGAGGTCACAGCCCCAAATACGCCTTGCGTATTTCCGGCTTCGCCGCAAGCTCTTTCGGCAATCCTTCCATGAAGATGCGCCCCTCGGCGACGACGTAGGCGTAGTCGCTCAGCGCCAAAGCGAGATGCACGTTCTGCTCGACGAGCAGAATGGTGAGGCCGGCTTCCTTCAACCGCTTCAACGTCGTCAGCAGTTGATAGACCACGACCGGCGCCAGCCCGAGCGAGAGCTCGTCGATGATCAAAATGTCGGGGTCCGACATCAGGCCGCGGGCGATCGCCACCATCTGCTGCTCGCCGCCGGACAGCGTGCCGGCCTGTTGGCGGGCGCGCTCCTTGAGCCGCGGAAAAAGGCTGAACACCTGCTCCAGGCGGTCGGCATATTTGGCCGCGGCGCGCTTGGCGAAGGCGCCCATTTGCAGATTTTCGGCGACGCTCATGGCGCTGAACAATTGCCGGCCTTCGGGCACCAGCGCAAAACCGCGCGCCGCCTTGGCGTGGGTCGGTAGCCGCGTCACGTCTTCGCCTTCGAACAGCACGCGGCCGCGCCATGGCGCGATGGTGCCGGCGACCGCGCGCAGTGTCGTGGTCTTGCCGGCGCCGTTGGCGCCGACGATGGCGGTGAGCGCGCCGCGCCGGGCTTTGAGCGAGAGCCCCCACAGCACCTGCACCTCGCCGTAGCCGGCTTCGAGGCTGTCGACTTCGAGCAGCGCTTCGGTCATCCGCCGCTCCCGGTCGCGGCATAGACGCTGCGTCCCTTCTCCCCAGAGGGGAGAAGGACAGGATGAGGGGGTTCGGACGGTTGAGTTCGATTCTGAATCTTCCGAACCCCCTCACCCCGACCCTCTCCCCTCCGGGGCGAGGGAGAAGAAAGTTCTGTGCGTTCGACCATTGCCATCACGCGCTCCCTTGCAGCGCGGCGGCGAGCTTTGGATCGCCGAGATAGGCTTCGATGACTTGCGGATTTTGCGCGACCTCGCCCGGCAAACCCTCGGCGAGCTTTTCGCCGTAATTGAGCACGACGATGCGGTCTGACAGACTCATGATCGCCTGCATCAGATGCTCGATGATCAGGATGGTGACGCCGCGCTCGCGGATGCGGCGGACGACGCCGATCATGTGCTCAACCTCGGTCGGGTTCAGCCCGGCCAAAACCTCGTCGAGCAACAGCAGCGTCGGCCGCGCCGCGAGCGCACGCGCAAGCTCGAGACGCTTCTTGCCGGCAATGGTCAGATGCAGCGCCAGCATTTGCAGGCGATCCTCCAGGCCGACGAAGACGGCGGCTTCGCGGGCCGCGTCACGCGCCGCTTTCAACGGCAGATTTTCGCGGCCGAAACAGGCGCCGACGGTGCAATTACTCTCCACCGTCATGTTCATCAGCGGCTGCACGATCTGGTGGGTGCGAGCGAGGCCGCGGCGCGCGACCAGGAACGGTTTTTCGCCGGTGATATCGGCGCCGCGAAAAAAAATCTTTCCGGACTCCGGCGTGTAGACGCCGTTGATCAAATTGAACAGTGTCGATTTGCCCGCGCCGTTCGGCCCGATCAGGCCCAGGATTTCGCCCTCGCCCAACACGAAGCTGAGATTATTCACGGCTTGCAGGCCGCCGAAGCGCTTGCTGACGTGATCGAGCTGCAGGATCGCCGTCATTCCAGCACCTTCTGGGTGCGCGGGAAGCGGCTGTAGATGAAGCCCATGAGCCCGCCGGGAAAGAACAGCACGATGAGCAAGAGCAGCACGCCGGAGATGACCAATTGAAAATGCGAGAACGTCCCGGAGACCAACAGATAGCCGCGCAGCTCTTCGTACAAATACGCGCCGAGCGCCACGCCGGTGACGGTGCCCTGCCCACCCAGCATGGCGACCACCAGCGCCTCGGTGGACAATGACAGATCGAACGCGTCGGACGGCTGGATGAAGGCGCTCTTGAAAAAATAAAGCCCGCCGGCGACGGCGGGCAGGATGGCGGAGGCGCTGTAGACATAGGCTTTATAGCGCGGTGTCGGCACGCCGAGGATCGCGGCGGCGTCTTCGTTCTGGCCGATGGCGAGGAGGCCCAAGCCGAATTTCGAGATTTTTATGCCGTAGCTCAGGTAAAGCGACAGCCCCATGGTCGCGACCAGAGCGAAATAGATCACCCACAGCGCCCGCCCCGGGCCGCCGAGCGGCATAAACACTTCGGGTGAGATGTAGATGCCGGCCGAGCCGCCCCACGGCTCGAAGTTCTGCACAAAAGCCTGCACGCCTTCGACGATGCCGATGGTGGAGAGCGCGAAGAACGGGCCACGCAGCCGCAGGATGCCGAGCCCGAAGATGAAGGCGAACGCGCCGACGCCGAGGCCGGCGGCGAGCAGGCTTGCCAAAAGCGGCCAATGATGGGCGTCGACCAGCCAGATGCAGATATAGCCGCCGAGGCCGAAGAATACGATGCTGCCGAAATTGATGTAGCCGGCATAGCCGAGCATCAGATTGAGACTGGAGGCGAGCGTGATGTAGATGGTGGCGAGCGCGAGGCTTTCGCGCAGCTCGACATTGTCGCCGAGCGCCGGAATGAAGATGAAACCGGCGACGACCAGCGTGATGATCCAGAAGAACGGGCGCAACACCATCGCCGGCAGCATCACAAGGCTCCGCGCCGCGACGCGAATATGCCGCCGGGGAAGGCGATCAGCACGAGCACAAACAGTGCGAATTCGATCACCAGCGTCCAGCTCACCGGCACGAACGGCGTCACCGCGCCTTCGAGCAGGCCGAGCGCGACGCCGCCCAACAGCGCGCCGACCGGATTGCCGAAGCCGCCGAGCACGGTGACGACAAAGCCTTTGAGCTGATAGCCGTCGCCGGACAGCACGGTGAACGGAAACAGCGTGCCGATCAGCAGCCCCGACACGCCGGCCAAAGCCACGCCGCAACCGACCGTGACCGCCAGCACGCGGGTGGTCGGAATGCCGACCAGCTCCGCTGCTTCCCGATTATTGGCGACCGCGCGCACCGCCTTGCCCAACCGGGTGCGATGCAGGAACAGATATAGCGCGGCCGCGATCACCGCCGCGAGCACGGCGGCTAGAATATGCGCGCCGGGAAACGTGTAGCGGCCTAGGCTGACGCCGGGCAGCGACACCGCGACATTGAACAGCGCCGTGCCCCATACGCCGGTGCCGACGCCGATCAACACCAGGTTGACTGCGAAAGTCGACAATAGGCTCATCAGCGGCGGCCGGCCGACCATCCGGTGCACCGCGATCCAATAAAGCGCGACGCCGGCGAGAAAGCCGCCGATCAACACCGGCAGCAAGGCGAGATAAGGCGGCACGCCAAGCCCAGTCGCCAGGAAATAAAGTGCGAACATGCCGCCGACGATCATGGTGCCATGGGTCAGGTTGATGACGTCCATGACGCCCCAGATCAGCGTCAGCCCCATGGCGGACAGCCCATAGACGAGCCCGACCAGCACGCCGTCGATGATCGAAGCGATGATGCCGAGCATGTGCGTTTAAAGTGTTGGGGCCGGCGGCAGGAAAAACCGCCGGCCCGCGCCTGATTACTGGCTGGCCGAGATCGGATAGATCAGCTTGGCGGATTGCGCCGCCGCGGGCCAGACCACTTGCCGGCCCGGCTTGCCGTCGACCTTCTGCCACTGCGCCAGCACCATCTCATGCGCCGCCTGCAGCCCATGATGGCCGGCATCGGTCATGAACTTGATGTGGCCGAAGAAGGTGGTGACGTCGGTGGCGTTGAGCGCATCCGTCACCTTGTCCGGATCGATCGAGCCGGCCTGTTCGATGGCGTGCTGCAAGATAACGCCGCTGGTATAGCCGGACGCCGAATGATAGTCCGGCTTGGCGTTGAATTTCGCCTGGAACGCCTTGGCGAATTCCGCCGTGGTCGGGCCGAATTGCGGCTTGTAGGAAACCTGGATCTCCCATTGCGACGGCACGGTGACGCCCATGGCGGCGGGCCCGAGCTCACCGAATTTGTCGTCGGCTGGCGCCACCAGGATCGACACCCATTTCATGTTGGCCTTCTGGTCGTACATCTGGCGCGCCAGAGTGGCGCCGTCGGAATAATGACCGCCGCCGAGGAACGCATCCGCGTTCGATGAGATGATCTTGTTGACGATCGGGCCGAAATCGGTGGTCGACGGCGCATAGGATTCGTTCATCACCACGTCGAGGTCGGCATCCTTGGCCTGCTGCGCGGCCGCGGCCAGCACGGTCTTCGAGAACGGATCGTCGGAATAGACCATGGCGATCTTGGCATGCGGGTTGTTCGCTTTGAGCGCCGCGATCGCGCCGGACAGGTAATGGCCGGCAGAGGTGATGACCATGAACAGGCGCTTGTTGCCGAGCATGAACGGCTTTTCTTCGGCGCCGCCGCTATCGATCATGATCTTGCCGTACTGCTCGGAAATCACGGCCGCCGGCGCGGTCAGCCCCGACGAATAGGGACTGAACAGGAAATCGGCTTTGTCCTGGACCGCGAGCCGGGTGTAGAGCTGCTGCACCCGGCCGCCGACCGATTGGTCGTCGTAGCTGACGAAATTCACCTTGTAGCTCTTGCCGGCGACTTTGATGCCGCCGGCGGCATTGACCTCGTCGCGCCAGAACTCGTAGCCGCGCTGCTGGCCCAGGGAATCGACATTGAGCGGGCCGGTCTGCGACGCCGTGAATCCAACCGTGATGGTGTCTTCGGCAAAGGCCGGCGCGGCGAACAGCGTCGCGGCGGCGGCAATCAAGCATATCCGTTTCATGTGATCCTCTCTGTTCGCCCCCGGCTCACGGCCGCAGCCGCGCCATGACAGTTTTTAAGGCCTTTTTGGCCTTGAGTTTTTGGCGGAAAACGCTCCGCGGATCGGCAAAAAGATCGCACAATCCGTGGGCGAAAGCCATGTAGACTCTTTGCCGCAGCCGCGGCCGATTGCAGCCGGTTAATGCTCGGCGACGGCCGCCGCTTGCGGCCGTTTCATCAATAGCCCGAAGGCGGCGAGAGCGAGAAACAGCACCGTCATCATCAAAAACACATCGGCGTAGCTCATCACCGCGGCCTGCAGGCGCACCATGTTGAATAGGGCTTGCAGGGCTTGCGACTGCGCGTCGGAGCCCTGGAAGCGCGATGCCAGATTCGACAACGTCTCGATCGCGGGGATGCTGGCGGAATTGACCGCCTCGTGCAGTCGGGTGAGATGCAGGTCCATGCGGTCGTTGAACGCTGTGTTGATCGCGGCGAGCCCGATTGCGCCGCCGAGGTTGCGCATCAGGTTGAACAGGCCGGAGGCGTTCTTTACCCGCTCCGGCGGCAGCGTGCCGAGCGCGGTATTGGTCACCGGAATGATCGCGAACATCAGGCCGACGCCGCGGAAAATTTGCGGCCATAGCAGCTCCCAGAAATCCCAATCCGACGTCACATAGGTCATCTGCCACGTGCCGACGGCGAAGAACACGAAGCCGGCGACCAGAATGAAACGCGGATCGAGCCTTTCATTGAGCTGGCCGGCGATCGGCGCGGTGACGAACATCACCAAGCCGGAGACGAACATGGTCTGGCCGATCATCAGCGCGTCGTAGCCGCGCACCTGCGCCAGATAGACCGGGTAAAGATAAGTCAGCCCGTAAAGGCCGATGCCGAGCACGAAGGAGAACAGGCTGCCAACCGCGAAATTGCGGTTGGCGAAGGCGCGTAAATCGACGATCGGCGCGCGAGCGGTGAGCACGCGGGCGAAGAAGACCACGGCCGAGACCGCGGACACGATGGCGACCGCAAAGATCGTATCGTCGTCGAGCCATTCGTAGCGCGGGCCTTCCTCGAGCACGTATTCCAGCGCGCCGAGAAAGCCCGCCATGGAGATCAGCCCGGTCCAGTCGAAATTTTTGAGCATCGCGAAATCGGGCTTGTCGAAATCGATCAGGAGGAACGTCGACACGCTGACGATGATGCCGGGCACGACGTTGATGAAGAACAGCCAGTGCCACGAATAGGCGTCGGTCAGGTAGCCGCCGACCGTGGGGCCGATGGTCGGCGCCAAGGTCGCGATCAGGCCGACCACCGGCGCGATGTATTTTTGCCGCGGGCCCTGGAAGATCAGATAGGCCGAGGCGAACACCGTCGGCACCATGCCGCCGCCGATGAATCCCTGCAGCGCCCGCCACACGATCATGCCGTCGATCGAAGTAGAAGTGCCGCACATGATGCTGGCGAGCGTAAAACCGGCCGCCGACGCGGCGAACAGGATACGGGTGCCGAGCGCGCGCGACAGGAATCCCGACAATGGGATCGCGATCACTTCGGCGATCAGATAGGAGGTTTGCACCCAGGGAATCTCGTCGGCCGAGGCCGAGAGGCCGGCTTGAATCTCGGCGAGCGACGACGAGACGATCTGGATGTCCAAGAATGCCATGAACATGCCGAAGCACATGGCCAGGAAGGCGAGCAGCCGCCGCGTCGGTATTGGCCCGGAGAGATCGAGGGCCTGTGCCGCGGCAACCGGCATGCGCGGCGATTGTGTTGCCGGCAAAGCAGCCGATGCTGATGCCATGATACGCTCCAAGAATTGGCACGCCCCTTGTTAGTTAGCGCAGTGAAGCTGCGCCCTCACCCGCCAGCGCGGTCTTGGTCGCGGCCTTCGCCGGCCTGGTGTTGACGCTGACCACGACCGACATTCCCGGCCGCAGCACCTGCTTCGCCGCGACGCCGGCTGGCACTTCGATGCGCACCGCCAATCGCTGCACGATCTTGGTGAAATTGCCGGTGGCGTTGTCGGGCGGCAGCAGCGAAAACACCGCGCCCGATGCCGGCGAAAGGCTTTCGACGCGGCCGGCGATGGCATGGTCAGGCAGCGCGTCGACGCTGATCGATACCAGCTGGCCGGGTTTTAGCCGCTCAAGCTGCGTCTCCTTGAAATCGGCGTCGACATAGACGTCGTCGAGCGGCACCAGGCTCGCGATGCGCTGCCCGGTCTGCACGTAATCGCCGGTCTGTACCGCGCGGTTGGAGAACACGCCGTCAACCGGCGCACGGATCACGGTGAAGGAGAAATCGCGCTCGGCCTTGGCCAGCGCGGTCTTGAGCTCGTCAAGCGTGCGCGCCGCTTCCTGCTGCTGCGCCTCAAGCACGTCGCGATTGGCGCTCGCCGCGTCGATGACCGCTTGCGCGTTGTCGACCGCAGCGGCGGCCTGGTCGCGATTGGCTTGCGCCTGCTCCAATGTCTGCTGGCTGGCGAATTTCTGCGCGGCAAGCGCCTGCTGTCGGTCGAGCTCCAGTTGCATGCGCTTGGCGGCAGCCTGTGCCGAAACCATCTGCGCCTTGGCCTGATCGATATTGGCGTTTTGCGCCAGCACCTGCCGGCCGATGCGGTCGACGGTAGCCTGCTGGGTGGCGACCTTTTCCCGCGCCGCATCGGCTGTGAGCTTGTAGTCGCCGTCGTCGATGGTGGCGATCACATCGCCGGCATGGATGGTCGCATTGTCCTCGACCGGGATGCTTTGGACATAGCCGGAGATTTTCGACGCCAGCGTCGTGTTGTGGGCGCGCACATAAGCGTCGTCGGTCGAGATTATGTAACGGCCGTTGAGCCACCATTCGGTGCCGAATGCGCCGCCGGCGACGATGGCAATGGCGGCCGCGGCGACAATCAACGTGCGCCTGTTGAAACCGAGGCCGAGCAGGCGGCTTGCGGATTTGGCGCCGTCGGGCGCCGCATCGTGGGTCCGGCTGTCGCCGGGCTCGGTACGGCTTTCGAGCACGCGACCTTCTAGGATGGCTGGGAGGCGGGTTTGGGTGTCTTGTTCGCGAAACATTGCGGCGCTCCACTGGTTCGGTCGGAATATGCTCAGCCGAAATGTGTATTGACCGAACCGTTCAGTCACCCTATATAACTAATCGAACCGTTCGGTCAATAGGACCGAACCGTTCGGTCAATAAAAGTTGTTCGCGTAGCGGTAAGGCGTTGGCAGAACACGATAATTGTTATTCTTGGGGGTTAGGGAGATAGGCGATGAATGCCCAGGCTCAAGTGAAAATCGCAGCGCAAACGGGCGAAGACAGCGCCAAGCGCCGGCAGATCGTCCAGGGCGCCCGCTCGATCTTCCTGGCGCAGGGTTTTGACGCCGCAAGCATGAACGACATCGCCAAGGCGGCGGGCGTGTCGAAGGGCACCCTTTACGTCTATTTCGACAACAAGGAGCAGTTGTTCCAGGCCATCGTGCAGGAAGAGTGTCTCTTCCACGCCGAGACGACGTTCAACCTCGATCCCGACAATCACGACGCCGAAGGCATTCTCACCCGTGTCGGTGTCGCCTATGTGGAGTTTCTCTGTCAGCCGGAGAAGGCCTCGGCGCTGCGTACGGTGGTGGCGATCGCCGACCGCATGCCGGAGATCGGCAGAGTTTTTTATGAGACCGGCCCCGCGGTCGGCATCGCCAGGGTCGCCGATTATCTGCGCGCGCAGACCAAGGCCGGCGTGCTCGCGGTCGAGGATTGCGAGATCGCGGCCTCGCAGTTCATGGAAGCGTGCAAGGCGACGCTGGTTCTGCCGGTGCTATTCAATTTCGCCGAGGCGCCGGCGCCGGAGCGGATCGAATACGTGGTCGGCATCGCGGTGAAGACGTTCCTCGCCGCCTATCGTGTGCGCTGAACGGCTTCTTGTTGTCGAGGATGTCGGCGGCACAATTCATCGATTAGACCTTCGCCAGATAAGGCTCGAGCGCCGCGAGGCTTTCGAGATTGTGCGCCGGCGCGAACAGGTCGACATAGGGCAGCGCCGCCTGCATGCCGCGCGCCTTCGGCGAGTAATCGCGCCAGCCGATCAGCGGATTGAGCCAGATGATTTTGCGGCAGCGCCGCCGCAGCCGGCGCATCTCTTCGCCGAGCTCTTCCGGCTCGCCGGTGTCGTAGCCGTCGGAAACGATCATCAGCGCGGTGCGCGAATTGATGACGCGCCGGGCGTGCCAGCGATTGAAGGTGGCAAGGCTTTCGCCGATCCGGGTGCCGCCGCCGATGCCTTGCGCCATCAGCGACAACTTCTCGACGGCGCGCGTCACGTCGCGATCCCTCAGCGACGGCGACACGTGGGCGAGGCGGGTGTGAAAGACGAACGCTTCGGCTTCGCGGAAGGCGTCGACCACCCCGTGCAGGAAGCGGACGAAGAACGCGGTGTAGAGGCTCATCGAGCCGGAGGCATCGAGCAGCACGACGAGCCGCAGCGGCTTGATCTTGCGGCGGCGCCAGGCGAGTTCGAACGGCATGCCGCCGTGCGCGACATTGCGATGAATGGTGCGGCGCAGATCGATCCGCCGGCCGCGGCGGCGGATTTGGTCGCGGCGCACCAGGCGCGCGCGCATCACGCGGGCAAGCCGCGCCGCGAGCGCATGCGTCGTCGCAATCTCTTCCGGATCGACGACATGACGCAGATCGGTTGCCGCGAGATTTTTCACGCGCGACGCGCCCTCGCGGCGTCCCCTGCCCTCGGCCTGCGTCTCACCGTCGCCGTAGCTCTTCCGCTCGACCCGATCCGGCAGCCCGAGCGCCTCCTGCGGCACATGGGCTTCGGCGAGCTTTTTCCCAGCCGGCGCGTGGAATGCACTCGGCACGCCGGCGAGGATTTGCCGCTGCCGCATGCCGTGGCCTTGCCAGAAGGCATCGAAGATTTCGTCGAAGCGCTCCCAGTCGGAATGGGTTGCGCAGAACAGCGCGCGCAGCGCCGGCTTCAGCGAGATTGGACGGAGCGCCGCGGGCGAGGTCAGCACTCGCAGCGCATCGCGCGTCTCGGCGAGACCGACGCGAAAACCGTTGTCGCGCAATGTGCGGGCAAATCCCGCGAGCCGGCGGCGGGCGCCGAGTGCGGCCATCACGCCACCTTGCCCAGGAGGCGCTCGCTGACTTCGCGCGTCAGCCGCGCGCGGTCCTCGTGGGTCTTGAGCAGACAGATCATGGTCTCGTAGACGGCTTCAGGCTCCTGCCGAAGATCGTGCACTTCGAGGCCGGCAAGCGTCGCCGCCCAGTCCAGCGTCTCGGCGACGCCCGGGACCTTGCGTAGATCCTCCTTGCGCACCGCGGCGACCATGCGGGCGATCTGCAAAGCCAGGGTGGTGTCGATGCCAGGCGTGCGCACCAGAATGATTTTCGCCTCGCGATCGACATCGGGGAAATCGACATAATGATAGAGACAGCGCCGGCGCAGCGCGTCGGACAATTCGCGGGTGCCGTTCGAGGTCAGCACGACGCGCGGGATCGAGGTCGCCTTGATGGTGCCGAGCTCGGGGATGCTGACCTGAAAGTCCGAGAGCAGTTCCAAAAGGAACGCCTCGAACTCCTCGTCGGCGCGGTCGACCTCGTCGACCAGCAGCACCGGCGGCGTGGCGCGGCGGATGGCGGCGAGCAGCGGCCGTTCCAGCAGATATTTTTCGGAGAAAATGTGCTCTTCGATCTTGTCGGCATCTTCGCCGACGCCTTCGCGGGTTTTTATCGCCAAAAGCTGTCGCTGATAATTCCACTCGTAGAGCGCCGCGTTCTGGTCGAGGCCTTCGTAGCATTGCAGCCGGATCAGCTCGGCGCCGTGCACGGCTGACAGCGTCTTGGCGACCTCGGTCTTGCCGACACCCGCTTCGCCTTCGAGCAATAGCGGCCGCTTGAGAAACTCCATCAGCCACAGAGCAGTCGCGATATCGCGGTCGGCGATGTAGCCGACGGCGGCGAGCTTGTCGGAGATGTTTTCGCGATCGAGGGTCATGACTCGTCATTCCGGGGCGCCGCGAAGCGGCGAACCCGGAATCCATGATCACAGAAATAGGAGTTCTTCTCTGTCCCTGCCACCGCCATGCGGCGGTGATTATGGATTCCGGCCCTCACTCGCGGAGCCTGCCATCGGGCCGGCCACTTCGGGCCGGACCCGTTGGCTCGTCCGGCCGGAATGACGTCACCCATGCAGCCCGAGCTTTTCCGCTGCCGTCCAGGTGCGCCAATGGTCGTGCGGCATCTGGATGTGGGTCGAGCCCAGGAAGGCGAAGGCGTCGTTGACGGCGTTGGAGAAGCACGGCACGCCGCCGACGTTCGGGCTTTCGCCGACCCCCTTGGCGCCGATCGGATGATGCGGCGACGGCGTCGTGGTCCAGTCGGTCTCCCAGTGCGGCGTCTCGACCGCCGTCGGCAGGAAATAATCCATCAAAGACGCGGTGGTGACGTTGCCGTCGTCGTCGTAATGGATCTCCTGGCCCATGGCGATGCCGAACGCTTCGGTCAGGCCGCCGTGGATCTGGCCTTCGATGATCATCGGGTTGATGCGCGTGCCGCAATCGTCGAGCGCGTAGAAGCGGCGGACCTTGGTCTGGCCGGTATCGACGTCGACATCGACGACACAGATGTAAGCGCCAAACGGGAAGGTGAAATTCGGCGGATCGTAATAGTTGATCGCCTCCAAGCCCGGCTCCATGCCGGGCGGTACCTCGTGGTAGGCCGCCCAGGCGAGTTCGGTCATGGTTTTGAAGCGCTCGGGATTGCCGCGCACCCTGAAACGATCCACGTCCCATTCCAGATCGTCGTCGTGCACTTCGAGCATATAGGCGGCGATCATCTGCGCCTTGGCCTTGATCTTGCGGCAGGCCATGGCGGTCGCGGCACCCGATACCGGCGTCGAGCGCGAGCCGTAGGTGCCGAGACCATAGGGCGCGGTGTCGGTGTTGCCTTCCTCGACCATGATGTTGTCGGCCGGCAAGCCAAGCTCGGTGGCGATGATCTGGGCGTAGGTGGTCTCGTGGCCCTGCCCTTGCGATTTGGTGCCGAGCCGGCAGATGCCGCTGCCGGTCGGATGGATGCGTATCTCGGCGGAATCGAACATGGCGATGCCGAGGATGTCGCAGGCACGCGACGGGCCGGCGCCGACGATCTCGGTGAAGAAGGCGACGCCGATGCCCATCAGCTCGCGGGTCTCGCCGCGCTTGAACGCCTCGCGCTTGGTTTTCTGCTCGGCGCGCAGCTTTTTATAATCGACCGTCTCCATCGCCTTGTTCATGGCGGTGTGATAGTCGCCGGAATCGTATTGCCAGCCGAACGCGGATGTGTACGGGAACTGCTCGCGCCGGATCAGGTTTTTGATGCGAAACTCCGCCGGATCCATGCCGAGCTTTTGCGCCATGATGCCCATGGCGCGCTCGATGCAATAGGCCGCCTCCGTCACGCGGAACGAGCAGCGATAGGCAACGCCGCCCGGCGCCTTGTTGGTATAGACGCCGTCAACCAGGCAATACGCGGCCGGGAAATCGTAGGAGCCGCTGATGATGCTGAACAGTCCCGCGGGCCACTTGGTGGCATTGGCGCAGGCATCGAACGCGCCGTGGTCGGCGATGGTGTAGCAGCGCATCGCCGTCACCTTGCCGTCCTTGGTGGCGGCGATTTCCATGTCCATGTGGAAGTCGCGCGCGAAAGCCGTGGTCGACAAATTCTCGATGCGGTCCTCGACCCATTTCACCGGGCGCCCGGTGACGATCGAGGCGACGATGGAGCAGATATAACCCGGATAGGCGCCGACCTTGTTGCCGAAGCCGCCGCCGATGTCGGGGGAAATGACGTGAATTTTGTGCTCGGGGATTTTTGAGATCAGCGAGCCGACCGTGCGAATGACGTGCGGCGCCTGGAACGTGCCCCACAGCGTCAGTTCGCCCCTGATTTTGTCGAACGAGGCGACGCATTGGCAGGTCTCGAGCGGGCACGGATGCACCCGCGGATAGACGATGAATTCCCGGATCGTTACGTCGGCCTTGGCAAAGGCGGCGTCGGTCGCCGCCTTGTCGCCGGCAGCCCAGGAGAAGATGTGATTGTAATGCTTGCGCTTGCCGTGGGCGCCGTCGGGCTTGTCCTTCAAATCCTCGCGGATCATCGGCGCGCCGTCGGTCATTGCTTTCAGCGGGTCGACGTTGACCGGCAGCGCCTCGTACTCGACCTCGACCAGTTCGACGGCATCGGCCGCGGCCTCGCGGCTTTCGGCGACCACGAAGGCGACCTCCTGGTTCTGAAACAGCACCTTGCCGTCGGCGAGCACCATCTGCGCGTCGCCGGCAAGTGTCGGCATCCAGGCGAGGTTGACGGTTTTCAACACGTCGGCGGTCAATACCGCGACGACGCCTGGCACCGCCGCAGCTTTCGCGGTGTCGATCTTCTTGATCCTGGCGTGGCCGTGGGGCGAGCGCACCAGGTCGCCGTAGAGCATGCCGGGCAGTTTCAGATCGTCGACGTAGTTGCCTTTGCCCTGGGTGAAGCGGACGTCTTCGACGCGCTTTCGCTTGCAGCCCATGCCTTCGAGTTTTTCGGCGCGTTCGGCGGAGGTGGGGGTCATGTCGTTCATTCTGCGGCCTCCTGGAACGGCACGCCGGCGAGTTTCGCGGCGGCATATTGAATGGCTTTGACGATGTTCTGATAGCCGGTGCAGCGGCAGAGATTGCCGGAAATCCCGTAGCGGATTTCCTCCTCGGACGGATTTTTGTTCTCCTGCAGGAGCCGGTAGGCGCGCGTGATCATCCCCGGCGTGCAGAAGCCGCATTGCAGGCCATGCATCTCGCGAAAGCCCTCCTGCAGCGCATGCAGCGTGCCGTCCGGGTTCGCCATGCCCTCGATGGTGCGGATGTCGGCGCCGTCGGCCTGCACGGCGAACATGGTGCATGACTTCACCGACTTGCCGTCGAGGTCGACGGTGCAGGCGCCGCAATGGCTGGTCTCGCAGCCAATATGCGGACCGGTGAGACTGAGCTGCTCGCGCAGGAAATGGATCAGCAAGGTACGCGGCTCGACCAGCTCTTCGACGGGTTTGCCGTTCACCGTCATCTTGATGTGGGATTTGGCCATTGTGCTTTCTCCCCTAGCCGCGGGCTTTTGCTTTGGCGCGAGCGAGCGCGCGCGTCAGCATCACGCCGGCCATTTTGGTGCGGTAATGCGCCGGCCCGCGCGCATCGCCCGCCGGCGCGGTGATGGCTTCCGCCGCGGCCACGGCTTTTTTCAACGTTGCGGCATCGAACGTCGAGCCGGTGAGAATTTTCGCGGCTTCCTCGGCCCATAGCGGCGTCTCGGCGACATTGGTCAAGCCGATCGAGCAGGTCGCGACCTTGCCGCCGCTCATGGTCAGCATCACGGCCGCGGCGGCGGTGGCGTAATCGCCGATCTTGCGCTTGAGCTTTTCGTAGGCCGAGCCGTGATCGGCGGCGGGCACCGGGATGCGCACCGCGGTAAGCACGTCGCCCGCTTCCAGCGCGGTGAAATAGGCGCCCTGGTAGAATTCGCGAGCGGCGATGCGCCGTTCGCCGCCTTTGCCGGTGACATGATAGGTGGCGTTAAGGCACAGCATTACCGCCGGCATGTCGTTGCCGGGATCGCCGTTGGCGACATTGCCGCCGAGCGTGCCGACATACCTGACCTGAGGGTCCGCGACTTGCAGCGAAGTCTCGCGCAGGATCGGGATTTTCGCAGCCAGGAGATCGGAGCCGATCACATCGTGCTGGGTCGTCATGGCGCCGATGACGATGTCGTTTCCATCCGAGCGGATGCCCTTGAGGTCGGCGATGCCGGCGAGATCGACCAGATGCGCCGGCGCTGCCAGCCGCAGCTTCATCATCGGAATGAGGCTGTGACCGCCCGCTAGAGCCCGGCCGTCATCGCCGAGCTTGGTAAGCAGTCCCACAGCCTCCGGGATCGATGTTGGACGATGATAGATAAAAGAGCCTGGAATCACGGGCATCCTCCCTCGCGTATTCGGGAGGGGAGCGCGGTCGTTACCGCTCCACCTTACTGAATACGCCAACGCCGGTTGCGGCCTATTCGTCCCGGAATGTTCGCGCATCGCGGGTGGCGCGGCAAGCGCTTTCGCCATAAAGAGACCGCCCGCTGGACCGAAGTCGTGCACGCCGCTGGGTTGCGGAGCTAGCCGAGGGCGCCGGGCCGGCGGCGCCAGCGACGCAATGGTTCAGGTTGAACGGCGTCACCGGCTCACAACGATTGCGAAAGCGGCTCCGCCGCGCGGCCGGCCTATTCGCCAGCGGCGCATTTCGCGCTATGTTCCGTCGCAAGACGCCGCAGGAGAAGCCCGATGGACATGAGCATTGGCGTGCTCGACCACTACAATGTGTCGACCCGCAAGCTGAAAGAGACCGTGCAGTTCTACGAGGATGTGCTGGGATTCAAGAACGGCCCGCGCCCGGCGTTCGATTTCCCCGGCGCCTGGCTCTATAGCGGCAGCCAGCCGGTGCTGCACCTCAACGACATCGCGGGGACCGACCGGCAGCAGCCGGCCGATTCCGGCGTCATCGACCATGTCGCCTTCGGCAGCCGCGGTTTTGAGGCGACGAAAAAGCATCTCGGCGGCAAGGGCGTGCCCTACCGCGTCAACCAGGTGCCCAACAGCACCCGCTGGCAAATATTTTTTCGCGATCCCAACAATGTCGAGATCGAGCTCAATTTCGAGACCAAGAACGAGATGGCGGCCTGAATTTCCGGCCTACCCTTCCGTAGGGATCACCGGCAGCAGCACGTGCGAGGGATGCTTGCGGTCGTGAAAGACCTTGTGCAGCACCGTTTTGCTCGAGCAAATGTGATACGGCACGTATTCGGCGTTGGTGGCGCCGGCGACGCCGGTCGGCAGGTCGAGACAGGTGATGTCGAGGCAGATGCGGTGGCCTTGGCGGAACAAGTTCGCTGTCGCCATCACCTCGATCTGATATTCCTCGATCGCGCCCGGCATCACCGGCTTTTGCGCTTCGCGCGTGAGCGGATGCCACGGCCACCACGGCTTTGACCGCTTGGCATCGAGCGCGCGGTGAGAGGCTTTGAGCCAGCCGCGGCTGATCTCGCGCTCATGCAGATTTTTCGGCACTTCGCGCTCGCCCTCGCGCACGCTCATGACCGACACGTCGGGGCCGACGTCCTTGAGGATCACGATCCAGTTGGTGTCGTCCTGGTCGATCGAGGCGTAGAGCGTGACCACGATCGGGCCCGCGACCAGCACGTCGTGCGGCAGCGGGTCGGTCATGCAACGCAAGCGCTGGATCGCGGTGGTCTGCGATGGCGGCATCTGCACGAAGGCATCCGGCGGCTGCGTCTCGGTCGCGCTCGACGGCTCAGGCAGGTCGGGCGTCAGCCGCTCCCAGCTGGAGAGATAAAGCTTGGTCCATTGCGCCTCGGGCGGCGGCCAGTTGTTGGCGGTGCGCCATGCATTGGCGCCCATCACCCAATAGCGCACCGGCGCCTCGTCCATGATGCCGGTGTTGAGGTGTTTGAGCCAATGATCGTGCCAGCGCAGCACCTCGTTGTGGAAGCTGTGATACGGCCGCTCCAGATGCGCCGGGCCGGCGAGCAAGAGCTTCTTTGGCGCCTTGATGTTGCGGAACCAGTGCTGGCAGCCGTTGAGGTGGGTCTTGTAGGTGTAGCCGTACCAGCCGGACCCGGTATAGGTCGGCACTTTGATGTCGGCGAATTCCGCCTCGCTCTTTTTCACCGCCGCTTCGGAATCGTACGGATCGACCAGCACATTGTAGTACGGCGGCATGTGCTGACCTTTTTGCGCGATCAGATTGTAGACGTGCGGATACATCTTGTAGTCGGGATTGTTTATTGCCTCGCGCCACATCGTCTCGCGCTCCGGCGGCAGCGGGCCGGGCTGCCCCTTGTGCTGATGCATCGCCGAGAAATGGCCGACCAGATAGCGGAACAGGTGGATGACGCCGCCGGGATATTCGTCGCGGAAGCCGCCAAGCTCGCCATAAGCGCCGCGCGAGTCGAAAGGGAAGATGGCGCGCAGATGCGGCGGCTGCTTCTTGGCCACCGCAAGCTGCTCGGCTCCGAAGCCGGAAATGCCGACCATGCCGACGGCGCCGTCGCACCACGGCTGCGCCGCGATCCATTCGATCAGGTCGTAGCAGTCCCATTCGCGCGAGCCGCCGCCTTCGGACTTGCCGACGCCGCGCGGCGAGCCGATGACATGGACGTAGCCGCGCGACACGAAGAATTTGGTATCGCCGGCCTCCATCGGCCCGGTCCACAGCGGCGACCAGGCCGGCTGCGGCGGCAGCGCCGCCGCCATGTCGGGGCCTTGAAAATCCTTGTTGTAGATGGCGAAGGCCAGCAGCGCCGGGAATTTGCCGGACGCCTCGGGGCGGTAGACGTCGACGCAAATTTTGACGCCGTCGCGCATCGGCACCATGACGTCCATGTCGCGTGCGATCTCAGCGATCGTCGGCTCGCGGTTGTAATTCGACCCCGGATTTTCCGCCGATTGCAGCAACGGACGCGACGATCCACCGTTCACGATGTCCCCTCCCCTGACGAACCGCATTGCGGTTTTTGCGCTTGGCAAATGCGAGGCATCATCGTTTAGTGCGCCGGAACTCGCCAAGCAAGCGACACGGGAGGAATGGATTATGGAACTGAGGTCAACCCGCCGGATCGTCACCGGCCATGATGCGCAGGGCAAAGCGGTTGCGCTCTACGACGCGCCGTTGCAGGCGATCCAGCGCAGCGCCGGCGGCAACGGCATGACGCTATGCTGGGTGACTGGCGAGTTTCCCGTCGACATGGCGAGCGCGGCCGACCGCGCCCAGACCAAGGTCGGCGTACCGCCGCCCGCCAATGGCACCATCTTCCGCATCGTCGATTTCGCGCCGGTACCGACCGGCGGTTACGGCGCCGTCGATCATCACCAGATCCTGATCAATATGGGCATCGATCCGGCGACGCAGGGCTATGCACGGCACGAAAACACCCACCGCACCCGCACCATCGATTACGCCATCGTGCTCGACGGCGAGATCGACATGCTGCTCGACGACACCGAAGTCCATGTCAAGGCCGGCGACATATTGGTGCAGCAGGGCACCAATCACGCCTGGGTCAACAATTCAGGCAAGCCGTGCCGCATCGCCTTCATCCTGATCGACGGCAAGACGCCGCCGGCGTGGCAACAGGGCTGGAAAAAGTAGCTGGATCGGCTATTCCGCCGCCACCTGGTGCCGATGCAATAGCGGCACGACGCGCGCCCGCTCGCCCGAGGGCGCGACCAGCGCGTGGTTCTCCGGCACCGCGATCCAGTTTTCGTGCTGATCGATCGGTTCGGACACGATCAGGAGGCTGGCATCCAATTCGCGGTAATACAGCGTGTTGGCCTTGTCGTTCACCGCATAGCGGAACGCGTAGAGGTCGTGCCCGTTCGACAGCGCCGCGGTGACGCGCAGACGGTCGGCCGGCTTGGTCTGGTTGACGAAGTCGGTGAGTTTTTGCAGCACGTTTTCCGTCGCCGCCAGCGGCTGCTCGATGCCGGCGCCCATGATGGCGAGGAAGATCGCTTCGGTGTCGGTGGTGCCGATGCGCTGCGGATAAAGCTGGTCGGGAATCAACGCCTCGACCTTGCGGCGCAGCCGGCTCCAATTGCCGACGAAGCCGTTGTGCATGAACAGCCATTTCCCGCACGCAAATGGATGGCAATTGACGCGGGTGATGGCGGTGCCGGTCGCGGCGCGGACATGGGCGAAGAACAGATGCGACTGCAGGTGCCGGCACAGGTAGCGCAGGTTCTCGTCCGCCCAGGCCGGCCGGATTTCGCGGTAGAGCCCCGGCTCCGGATGGGCGCCGTACCAGCCGAGCCCAAATCCGTCGCCGTTGACGCTCGCGGTCGCCTCAAGGGCGTGGATGCTCTGGGACACAAGCGAATGCGCCGGCTCGGTGACGTAGTGTTCGAGCGCGGTCGTTTCTCCGCGATATGCGATCCAGCGGCACATAAGGCCTTACCTAGCCGTCAAGCCACCAATGTGGTGTCACGAATCCATCGCGCCACCATATTGAGTGCAATATCGGCGCCTTCGTGTTCATTTTCAGTAAAAATCTTCACCTGGGCCTCGGCCGAGGTGCCGTCGGCGGCGATCTTGCGGCAATGCTCGACCTCGCCGGCGCAGCCGAGCGCCGCGGCGTCGGCGGCGACCAGGTCCATCACCCGGTCCAGCATCTCGCCGACCGCGATTGCGCCCGAGCGGCTGGCAAAGGTGCCGCCGACGCCATAGCGCTGGGCCCGCCATTTGTTCTCCACCGCAATGGAACGGTCGACCACGCTGAGGCCGGCATTGTGTTCGGTATCGACATAGAGGTGGCGCGCCAGGACGCGGTAGAGCGCGGCAATCGCGATGGCGTCGTCGAGGCGCGTGCAGCAGTCGGGCGCCCGCAACTCGAGCGTCGGGTATTTCAGCGACGGCCGGATCGCCCACCACAAATGGCTTGAGTCCTTGATGGCGCCGGAGCGCATCATCGCCGCCACATACTCGTCGTAGTCGCCGTTGCCGCGGAACAGTTCGGGCAGCCCGGTACGCGGCAATTCATCGTAGGCCGCGAGCCGATAACCCATGAGCCCGGTGGCACGGCCCTGCCAGAACGGCGACGAGGTCGACAGCGCGATGAACAGCGGCAAATACGGCAGCATCCGCGTCATCACGTCGACCCGGCGCGCCGGATCGGGAAACTCGACATGGACGTGCATGCCGCACAGCATGTTGCGCTGGCCGATCATCTGCAGCACGTCCATGACATGGGTGTAGCGATCCTTAGGTGACTGCACCGCCTCCGGCCAGCGCGCCGAGGGATGGGTGCCGCAGGCGAGGATGGTCAGGCCGTGCTCGGCGGCGGCGGCGGCCACGTTTTGGCGGAGCCGCTTGAGCTCGGTTCGCGCGTCGCCGACCTCGCTATGCGGCTCCGTCGCAACCTCGATCTGGGCCTGGAGGAACTCGCGGCCGATGCGCCCCGCAGCGCCGCACTCGGCAAGCTTGAACAGCGCTTCCGGCGTCTCCTTGGGCACGTGCAGGGTGCGCGCATCGGAGAGGAAATATTCCTCCTCGACGCCGAACTGGAACAGGTCGTCCGGCGCGAAGATGCGGGCGTGTTCCGGCGGCACCAGGGTGCGGATGCGGAATCGTCGCTCGTTCGGATCGAATCTGAATTCCATCTCGGTCAAATCCCATTTTCAATTCGTTGGGTTTGCAGCCAGCACTCGAGAACTGCGATTTGCCAGAGTTTTGAGTGGCCCTTTGGGGTGAGCTCACCTTCGGGATCGGCCAACAGCCGATCGACATAGGCGCGGTTGAACACGCCGCGCTGCCGCGCCACCGGCGCGTCGAGCACGTGGCGGACGAACTCGTAAAACGGCCCGCGCAGATATTTCAGCGCCGGCACCGGGAAATAGCCCTTCGGCCGGTCGATAACCGCGTCGGGAACGAGACCGCGCGAGGCTTCCTTGAGAATATATTTGCCGCCATCGCGCACCTTGAGCGCGGCCGGAATCCGCGCCGCCAGCTCCACCACGTCGTGATCGAGAAAGGGCACGCGGGTTTCCAGGCCCCAGGCCATGGCCATGTTGTCGACGCGCTTGACCGGATCGTCGACCATCATGATTTGGGCATCGAGCTGCAGCGTCTTGTCGATCGCACTCGCGCTGCGGCAGGAGTCGAAAAAATTCTCGACGAATTCTCGGCTATAGTCGCCGTTCATCAGCGCCGGCGACAACGCTTCACCCATCTCGTCATGATCGCGATCGAAATAGACCCGCGCATAATCGGCGGCCGGATCGTTGGATTGCATCAAAGTCTGATACCAATGATAGCCGCCGAAAATCTCGTCGGCGCCCTGGCCGCTTTGCGCCACCTTCACGTGCTTGGCGACTTGCTGCGACAACAGATAGAAGCCGACCGCGTCGTGGCTCATCATCGGCTCGGACATCGCGGCGATGGTGCCCGGCAGCGCGTCGATGGCGCGCGAGGAGTCGACGACAATGCGCTCGTGGCGGGTGTCGAAGCGCCGCGCGATCAGATCGGAATAGTAAAACTCGTCGCCCTTGAGCTCGCCGACGGTCTCGAAACCGACGGAGAAAGTTCGCAAATCGTTCTGTGCCTGGGCGGCGAGCAAAGCAACGATGATCGAGCTGTCGAGCCCGCCCGACAGCAGCACGCCGACCGGAACGTCGGCGATGCGCCGCCGCTCGACCGCACGGCCGAAGGTGAACCGGATCGCCTCCTGCCAATCCGCTTCCGTCATGCCGCGATCCTGCGATCGCGGGCCGACTTCGAGCTGCCAGTAAGTTTCCTCGCGGCGGCGGCCATCGGGCTCGATGGTGCAGATCGTCGCCGCCGGCAGCTTTTTCACGCCCTTGAGGATCGTCAGCGGCGCCGGCACGACGGCGTGCAGGCTCATGTAATGATGCAGCGCCGCCGGATCGATGCTGGTATCGACGCCGCCGCCCGCAAGCAGCGCCGGCACGGTCGACGCAAACCTGAAAGCGCCGGGGCGCTCGGTGTAATAGAGCGGCTTGATGCCGAGACGGTCGCGCGCCAGCACGACGCGCCCGGAATTGCGCTCCCAGATCGCGAACGCGAACATGCCGTTGAGGCGCTCGACGCAGCGCGGGCCCCATTCGGCGTAAGCCTTGAGGATGACCTCGGTGTCGCCCTGGGAGAAGAAGCGGTAACCCTTGGCCGCAAGCTCGCTGCGCAACTGCCAGTAATTGTAGATGCAGCCGTTGAACACGATGGCCAAGCCGAGCTGCGGATCGACCATCGGCTGTTGCGAGGTGGCGGCGAGATCGATGATGCTCAGCCGCCGATGGCCGAAGGCGACGCGGTCCTGCATGAAGGCGCCGCCCGCGTCCGGCCCGCGCGAGCGCATTCGCTCCGTCATGGCTGCAATGCAACCGCCGGCGGCGCTTCCATCGAAGGTCACTTCACCGCAAATGCCGCACATTCTTGTTCTGGTCCGGAATGAGTGCCCCACGCGGAATCGCCTGTCCGGCGTCGCATCCATCAACGCGTACGAGGTTGGGGTGGTTCCTCTGGCGCTGTGGCAGCCGATCCGGCGCAACGACAGGCTTGAAAAGCGCAGTTAAAACCGGTTGTTGAGAGCCAGTGACCAAATCCGCGGCAAAAGATGCTGCCAAAGGGTGCTGCAAATGGGTGTACGTGACGGCAAAAGCTATATTTCGAGGCTGAAGGCGCATCCCCGCGATGTCTGGATCGCCGGCCGCAAAGTCGGCGATGTCACCACCGATCCCGCGTTTCGCCGCCCGGTGGCGGCGATGGCTCAGCTCTACGACTGCCAGGCCGACCCGGCGCTGCATTCGACAATGACGTATCTGCCCGACGACGGCGACGGGCCAGCCGGCGTGTCATTCATCATTCCGCGAAGCCACGCCGAACTGGTGCACCGGCGCAAGGCGATGCGGGTCTGGGCCGAAACCACCTTCGGCACCATGGGACGCTCGCCGGATTTCCTCAACACAGTCGTGGCGTCGCTCGCCGACGCGCCGGAATATTTCGCCGACGTCGGGGGCAATTCCTTCGACAATGCGCAACGCTACTATCGCTACTGCCGCGACAACGATCTGTTTCTCACCCACACTCTGGTCAATCCTCCGGTCGACCGCAGCAAGTCCGCTTCGCAACAGGCCGACGAGTACGCCTATCTCGGCATCGTCGAGGAGACTAAAGACGGCCTGATCGTGCGCGGCGCAAAAATGCTGGCGACGCATGGGCCGACCGCCGACGAGATCATGGTCTATCCGCTGCCGTTCTCGGTGCGTCCCGGCGAGGAGAAATATGCGCTCGCATTCGGCATTCCGACCGACACCAAGGGCTTGCGCTTCATCTGCCGCGAGCCGTTCGATGCCGGCGACCAATCGGAATGGGATCATCCGCTCGGCGCACGCTTCGAAGAGCCCGACGCCATGGCGATTTTCGATGACGTGCTGGTGCCGTGGGACCGCGTCTTCCTGCACGGCAATGTCGAGCTGGCCAATACCCTGTTCGCACGCACGGGTTTGCAACGCCACACCGGGCATCAGACGGCGGTGCGCGGGCTGGTCAAATGCGAATTCATGACCGCGCTGGCGATAGCGTTGTCGCGCAGCGTCAAGACCGACGGTTACCTGCATGTGCAGGAGCAGATCGGCGAATGTATCGGCTATCTGCAGCTGATCGAAGCCGCGATCTTGATGTCGGAGCAAAAAGCCGAACCCTCTGGCCACGGCACGCTGCGGCCGGCGCTCGAACCGTTGCAGGCGCTACGCTACCATATCCCGCGCTTCTATGAGCGGATGGTGCGGCTCACGCAGGTGCTCGGCGCCGGCGGCATTTTGGCGAATCCGACCGAAGCCGATCTGCATTCCGAGATCGGCGCCGATATCCACCGCTACTACCGCGGCGCCGATCGCGACGCCGAAGCCAAAATCCGCCTGTCGAAACTCGCCTGGGACGCCACCGGCACGCAATTTGGCCAGCGGCAATTGCAATACGAGCGTTACTACGCCGGCGATCCGGTCCAGATGGGCGCGTCGATCTACAAGATGTGGGATCACGCGGCGCTCTTGGCGATGGTCGATCGCGCGCTGTCCCTGCCATTCGAGCGAGAGGCGAAGCCATGAGAAGGCTTGGCATGACGACGCTGTTTTGGGCCGCTATGCTCGCCTTGATCGGCATCGGCAGCGCGGCGGCCCAGACCTATCCGTCGCGACCCATCACAATCATCGCGCCGTTCCCGCCCGGCGGACCGTCGGACGCGCTGGCGCGGATTCTCGCCGGCCCCTTGGAGGCCGCGCTCGGCCAGCCGATCGTCATCGAGAATGTCGGCGGCGCCGGCGGCACGGTCGGCGTCACCCGCGTCGCGCGCGCCGAGCCGGACGGCTACACTTTGCTGATCGGCCAGTGGAGCACCCAGGTCGTCAACCCGGTCACCTATAATCTGGCCGTCGACGTGGTGAACGATTTTGCGCCGATCGCGCTGCTCGCCGTCACGCCGCAAATCATCATCGCCCGCAAGGATTTTCCGGCAAGCGACGTGCGCGAGCTGATCGCCTGGCTCAAAGCCAATCCCGACAAGGCCCAGGCCGCCACGGTCGGCGCGGCGGGTGGCGCGCAGGTTGCCGGCATGTATTTCGAACACGTCACCGGCACGCGCTTCGGCTTCGTGCCTTATCGCGGCGGCGCGCCGGCGATGCAGGACCTCATAGCCGGCCGCGTCGACATCATGTTCGACCAGGCCGCCAACGCCATCACCCAGGTGCGCGCCGGCACCGTCAAGGCCTACGCCGTCATGACCGAAGCGCGCTGGCATCTGGCGCCCGACATCCCGACCATCGACGAGTTGGGCACCCAAGGCCTGCACGTGTCCTATTGGCACGCGCTGTGGGCGCCGAAGGGCACGCCCGCCGACATCATCGCCAAGGTCAATGCCGCCGTGGTGAGCGCACTCGCCGATCCCAAGGTGCAGCAAAGCTTTGCAGCGCAAGGCCAGGACACTTGGCCGCGCGAGCAACAGTCGCCGCAAGCGCTTGCGGCTTTCTACAAGGCCGAGATCGACAAGTGGTGGCCGATCATCAAGGCCGAAGGCTTGAAGGTGGAGTAAAGATCCGCCTCCATTGTCTAAAGCCGAAAGCGCCGGCGCAACGCGATCAGGGACGCGAGGCTAAGCAGCGCCGTGGCGATGACGTAATAGCTCGGCGCCAGTTTTGAGCCGGTGACGTTGATCAGTGTCTGGGCGAAGAACGGCGCAAAGCCGCCGAACACCGCCACCGCGATATTGTAGCTGAGCGACATGCCGGTGACGCGCGTCGAGGTTGGGAACACCCTCGCCATCAATGACGGCAGCGCGCCTGAGAAAAACGATTTGAGCAGGCCGAGCCAGCATACCATCAGCACCAGCACGAGGAGCGAAGCGTTGGCGCCGAGCAGCACGAAAGCCGGATAAGCGGTGACGGCGAACAGGACCGCGGCGCCGATCATGATCGGGATCTGTCCGATTTTATCGACCCACAGTCCGACCAGCGGCACGACCAATGTTTGCAGCGCCGCGGCCAGCACTGCCGCCATGAAGCCGACCGACTGGGGCAGGTGCAGCTCCTTGATGGCGTAGGTCGGCATGAACACGATCATGTATTGCGAACTGGTCGAGGTGACGACCGCGCCGGTGGTGAGCAGCAGCCGATCCCATTGCTCGGTCAGCAATTCGCGCAGCGGCGCGCGCGCCGCACCGGCGTCGAGAAATTCCGGCGTTTCGCCCATGCGGCTGCGCACGTAATAGCCGACCGGCCCGATCAGGAGCCCGAACGCGAAGGGAATGCGCCAGCCCCAGCTTTGCAGGTCGGCGGCCGACATGGTGGTGGTCAACAGCACACCGAAGCCGGTTGCGATCAGCGCTGCCAAGCCCTGGCTCGCCCATTGCCAGCTGGCGAAGAAGCCGGCGCGGTCCGGCCGGTGCTCGACCAGGAACGCAGTAGAGCTGGCGAACTCGCCGCCGACGGAAAAGCCCTGTAACAGTCGCGCCGCGATCACCAGGATCGGCGACAGAATGCCGAGCGTGCCGTAGCTCGGCATCACCGTCATCAAGCCGGTGCCGATGGTCATCAGCAGAATCGACAGCGTCAGCGCGGCTTTACGTCCTTTGCGGTCGCCATAGGCGCCGAGAAAGATCGCGCCCACCGGCCGCGCCAGGAACGAGGCGCCGAAAGTGCCGAAGGTGACGAGCAGCGAGACGGCTTCGTCGGCGGCCGGAAAGAACACTTTCGAGATAATGACGGCGAAATAACCGTAGACCAGGATTTCGTAGAATTCGAGCGCATTGCCAAGCGAAGCGGCAATGATGAGCCGCGTCGCTTCTGCCGCGCCGTGGCCCTCGCTCGGTGTCGCCGTGATTGCGCTCATCGGTGGTCCGAGAGATCCGTCATCGATTCGACTGAATGACCATAGCGCTGGGCGTGTTGCGGGTCACGACGTGCGGACAAATCTGAATTCGCAACTGGTGCGCACGGCGTTGTCCTGTTCCATGCGCTGCGTGCGATGCAATGTCCAATGATCGAACAGGATCGCGTCTCCCGGCAGGGCATGCGGCACCCAGGATTCGCCGCCGACATTGGCCTTGACCCAATCGTCCTCGCGCGCCTTGTCTTTTCCCTCCCGGCTTGGAACAGTCATCATCGTCTTGTTCGAGCCGGGCATCAGCTCGAGTGAGGGCAAATCGTCGCCGACCGGATCGAGCGGCAGCCAGGTATTGATGCAGTAATCGGTGGTATTGATGATGCCTGCCGCGTCCGCATCGATATGCCAAGGCAGGTAGTGTTTGGTCGATCGGTGCCGGCGGACAAAGGTGAAATTGGGCTCGAGCCGCCAGTCCTGATCGAACAGCGAGCGAAACCGCCGCTCCGCCGCGGCAATCACGCGGTCGTATTGTGCAAGAAGGTCCGGCTTCGTTTGCTCGAGATAGCCCCGCAGCTCTTTCACCCAGATGCCATCCCACCGTCTGTAGTGGTCGGCGAGGTACTCGGTCAGCGTCGGCGGATCGTCATCGGCATGCTGGCGCAATAATTCGTAGGTGGCGTCCACGGCGGCGCGCAATTCGCCGAGCTCATGCGGCGAAAGAAATGCCGCCACCTTCGCCGTTCCGTTCTGCTGCCAGGCTTTACTGAAATCGGCTTGTTCGGCCGCGCAAATCTCGGGCATGGCTCACCACGGGCGCTCGGCGATAACGGCTTGCGCCGGCGACATATACACGTGGCGGTCAGCCGCGGGCAATCCCCGTCCGGGCCATCCGGACCACGACGCGCGCTCGACAAGACCCCGGTTTTCGGAAAAAATCACGCCTAAACGAAAATCCGGGGGGGACAAGATGGCGGCGGATACGACGGTCACGGTGGCGGCGCGGCTCGATCGGCTGCCGCCGTCGCGCTACACGCGCAGACTGATAACGCTGTTATCGCTCGGCGGCTGGTTCGAATTTTACGACCTGTTCTTCACCGCCTATATCGCCATCGGCCTGTTCAAGGGAAAAATCTTCACGCCGACGACCCAGGGCCTGTTCGACCTGCAAGGCTTTGCCAGCTTCGTCGCCGCGCTGTTCACCGGCCTGTTCATCGGCACGCTGGTGTTCAGCCGGCTGTCCGACCGCTTCGGCCGGCGCTCGATCTTCACCTTCGCGCTGTTGTGGTACTCGATCGGCGCCTTCATCATGGCGTTTCAGGACACCGCGGCGAGCATCGATCTGTGGCGATTGATCGCCAGCATCGGGCTCGGCGTCGAACTGGTGAATGTCGACACCTATGTGTCTGAGCTGGTGCCCAAAGGGCAGCGCGGGCCGGCCTTCGCCTATAATCAGTTCATCATGTTCACCGCCGTGCCGGTGGTCGCGTTCATTGCCTGGCAATTGGTGCCGCAAACCATCCTCGGCCTCGACGGCTGGCGCTGGGTGGTCATCATCGGCTCGCTCGGCGCCGCGGTCATCTGGTGGATCCGCCGCAACTTGCCGGAATCGCCGCGCTGGCTCGATCAGCACGGCCGCACTGCCGAAGCCGAGCGCATCGTCGAGGAGATGGAGCGGCACACCCGCGCCGAGACGGGCAAAGAGCTGCCGCCGCCGGAAATCGTCGCCGGCGAGACCGAACGCAAGCCCGGCGCCTGGATGGAAATGTGGAGTCCGGTCTATCGCGGCCGCACCATCATGCTGGTGGTCTACAATCTGTTCCAGACCGTCGGCTATTACGGCTTTTCCAGCTGGGTGCCGCAACTGCTCATCGCGCAACATATCGAGGTGACCAGGTCGCTCGCCTATACGTTCATCATCGCGATCGCCGCGCCGATCGGGCCGCTGGTCGGCGTCGTCTTCGCCGACCGTTTCGAACGCAAATGGCAGATCGCCTGGGCCGCCGTCGGCATCGCCGTCTTCGGCCTGTTGTTCGCCCAGCAGGGCAGCGCGGCCGGCGTGATCGTCTTCGGCTTGTTGATCACGCTGTGCAACAACTGGATGTCGTTCTCGTTCCACGCCTATCAGGCCGAGCTCTATCCGACCCGCATCCGCGCCCAGGCGGTGGGCTTCGTCTATTCGTGGAGCCGGTTTTCCGCCATCTTCTCCGGCTTCATCATCGCCTTCCTGCTCGGCCATTATGGCACCACCGGCGTGTTCACTTTCATCGCCGGCGCCATGGTGGTGGTTTTCATCGTCATCGGCGGTTTTGGACCCGCGGTGACCGGGCGGCGGCTCGAAGCCATCGCGACCTGAACGCGACGGCGGCGCGCCGGGTCAGGCCATCCAAAACGGCTTGCACGATTTGAGGCCCGAACTTTGCCGCGCGATGCCGATATCGTTGAGGCATCGATCGCTGAGATTCATCAGCTCTTTGCGCGAGCGGGCGCGGCGCGACCAATTGGCGAGGCCCTGTCTCACTTGGCTCAACGACAACAAACGGGGCGGACGAGCGGTCTTGGTACTCTTGTTGAGGATGCTCACGGCGACCTCCATCGAGTGACCGGCTATAGTGGTGTGTAGCGCCGCCGAAGCTCGAGCGATGTGCCATGCGTCACCGCAGCCGGTGTGCTATGCGTCACACCAAACAGCGCACGTGTTCTTTTGGAATAAGGGCAGGACGCAACCGGCGAGGACGCCATGTACGAGGAATTCGATGGGCGGACGCAGACCAAGATCGTGCGCGACGCCGCCGGCATCGCCCGCGTGCTGTCCCACGCCGATTGCCATGTCGACGTCAAGGCGGCGACGCCGCAAGCTGCCGCCAGCGATTATCTGAACCGCTACGGCCACTTGCTCGGATTAAAGCAACAGCATTTGAAAAACCTCAGCCGCAGCGTCGTGCAGGATCCGACCGGCGCTGCGGTCGACTATCGCTTCCTGCGCGAAAAATCCCAATTCGACGTGACCACAGTCGCTTTCGATCAAACCCGCTTCGGTCTCGCGGTCTGGGAAGCGGGAATTTCGGTGACGATGAAGCACGACCCGCTGCGTGTCATCGGCGCACGCTCGACGCTGCACGACAAGCTCGACGTCAAACGGCCGTCCGCGGCCCATGTCGCCAGAGCAAAGGCGATCGATGTCGAAACCTTGGCCAAATGCCTGGGCCTCGCCGGCGTCGTCCGCCGCGGCGTGCCGCTGACCATCAATGCGCAAAAATTCATGATCTTTCGCTACCACGAGGCGACGCGCCGGCGCGCAATCATGCCGGCCAAACGCGGCGGCCGGCCGACTGGCCACCCCACGCTGCCGCTGCCGCCGGTGCATAGGTCGATCCGCGACGGCAAGCACTACGTCGTGCGCGCCGTCTATTTCAGCTTCGATTTTCCGCCGGCGCGGCCGCTGCACTGGGTGGCGATCATCGAAGTCGAAACCGCGTCGGTGCTGCTGGCCTACCCGTTCATCGCCAACGTCATGGGCTGGGTGTTCAAGGCCGATCCGGCGACGCTCGGCGGCCCGACGGCGGACGCCGGCAGCGCCGCGCTCAACCGGTGGCGAGCGCCGGTCAAGCTCGAAGGCCTCGCCGCGCCCGTCGATGGCACCCAAACCTTGAGCGGCACCCGCGTGACGGTCACCGACGTGTCGACGCCGAGAGTGGCGCCGCCGACCAGGCCGGCCGGCAAGGACTTCAAGTACGACGCGCGCAGCAACGATTTCGCCGCTGTCAACGCCTATTACAATGTCGATCGCATCTTTCGGCTGGTGGAGGAGTTGGGCTTTCCCATCGCCGATTATTTTCCCGGCACGACATTTCCGAGCCCGGTCGACCATCGCGGCCATTTCGATAAAGCCAGTCCGCGCGGCAACGAAATCAACGCGCATTGCGCCGGCAACGAAGCCGGCACCGGCATCGACTACACGATCTTCGCGCTGGCCGACACCGCCGATCAGAAAAATCCGATCGGCATCGCCGGTGATTGGCGTATCGCGCTGCATGAATTGCTGGGCCACGGCGTGCTGTACAATCACATCGGCAACGCCCTATTCAAATTCGCCCACAGTGCGGGCGACAGCTTCGCCGCGATCCTCAACGATCCGGGCAGCAAAGCCAAGGACCGTTACGACACGTTTCCATGGCTGGTCGGCGCGAAACCGCGCCGCCGCCACAATCGCACGGCGGGCGACGGGTGGGGCTGGAACGGCAAGATCGGGCGCAATGCATTCGATGATGCGTTGGATGCGGTCGGTTACAACAACGAACAGATCCTGTCTTCGACAATGTTCCGCTTCTACCGCGCCATCGGCGGCGATGCGGCCTCACTCGCGGACAAGCGATTTGCCGCGCGCATGACCTGCCACCTCCTGCTGGCGGCCATCCAGGCGCTGACAGTGGCTACGAGCCCGACCGATGCCGCACACTTCGCCGCGGCGCTGAGCAAGGCCGACGCCGCGAATTGGCCGGCCGAGGGCATCTCAGGCGGCGCCTATCACAAGGTGATCCGCTGGGCGTTCGAAAAGCAGGGCCTTTATCAGGACGCCGAGGAGCCGAAGCCGAACAACAAGGAAGGCCAGCCGCCGCCGGTCGACGTCTATATCGAGGATGGCCGCCACGGCGAGTACCGGTATCAATCGGACTACTGGAGCTGCCAGGCGATCTGGAATCGGCGCCGCAACGACCGCGGCACGGCGCATGAGACGCCGCAATCGGGCGCCACCAACTATGCTTATGTGAAAATCAAGAACCGCGGCTCACTGAAGGCGACCAAGGTCGTGGTGCGGGCGTTTCACGCCCCCGCGACGGCGAAGCTGAGCTTCCCCGGCGACTGGCAGCCGATGCAGACGGCGCAACGGGCCGCGGCCGACGTGCCGCCGCATTCCTCCGCCGAAGTTTTGGTCGGCCCGTTTGCCTGGATGCCGCGCGCCCGGCAGGAAGCCATGCTCATGATCGTTACCGCCGCGGGCAATTCGAGCAATATCGACAATCTTAGCGCCGCCGACGCGATTCCAAACTGGCGGCTCGTCCCGAACGACAACAACATCGCCCAGCGCAACACGGCGGTCGCGGCGAAATCGAAAGCCCGACGCTGAACCCGCCGCGCCGCCGGGCCGACCAGATCGCCCGGGCGGTCGCGGCGTTTTCGAGAAAGCTCAGGCTTTCTTCAATTTCTTCAGCATCGGGGTGGCTTTGGTCCGCACGATCTTGCGGATCCCCTTATGCGTTTCCAGGTGATGGACAATGTGGCTCTTCAACTTTTTGCGCTGCGTAGGGGTAAGTCCTTCGAGTTCTTTCTTGCTGAACGCTGTGGGGCGGAAAGCTCCCATTGGGGTATCTCCTTGGAATTTGCACCGGTGTTGGAAAACTCACGTCGTTACGCGCTTAGCCTTGAGATTCCGTGCGATGCGGATTGTCGAAATCCGCCGCTCCGGCTCGCTCGCCATGTGTTCGAGGATTTTCCGGAAATCCCCAAGCAAACGATCGATCCACTTTGAGCCGAACCGATGCGGTTTGTAGATGCACGATCCTACCAAGCCCTGCGCGGTTTCGCGCAGGCTTAAGATAACATCGTAAGTCGTCGTCGTCACCAGCGGCATCGGCATGCCGGGATCGGCCTCCTCGAAGGCCAACGGCCGCCCCGCGCTCGCCTGCGGCCGCAGTGCGGCGTTGTGTAGCAGGATCATCACTTGGGCGAGCCGCGCCGGGTCGAGCCCGCGCTCGCGTGCCAGCGTTTCGGCGACGACCTCGAAGGGCAGGTCCTGATAGGCATAGGCCTTGAGCGTCGTGGCGCGCACCCGGCGCAACACCTCGCGCGCGGTCGGATCGCCGCCGAGGCTGGTGCGCAGGATGACGGTATTGGCGAGCGGACCTATCAGACCCTCGGTGCCGGCGCGATTGCGGTTGGCGACGTTGGTGGCCAGGCGCAAGTCGTCCTCGCCGGCGTAGCGGTGCAACAACGTCTTGAGGGCGGCAACGAGCGCCATGAACAATGTGCCGCCTTCGCGGCAGCTGAATTGCTTGACGGTTTCCGTCAGGCTCGCCGGCAAGGCGATGTCCCGTTGCGCCGTGAGCTCGCCGGCAGCGCGCCGCGACCGCGCCGCGCCGAGCTTCAACACCGGCAGCGGGCCGCGAAGTTGCTCACGCCAGTAATCGAGCTGCGCGGCAACGTCCGGATGAGATTTCCAGGCGCGCTGCCACGCCGCGAAGTCGGCATATTGAATTGGCAGCGGCGGCAACGGCGACGCGTTGCCGGCCGAGAACGCGTCGTAGAGCGCAGCGAGCTCCTCGGCCATCACGCCGAGCGATCCGCCGTCCGCAATCACTTGATGCGTGGTGATGAGCAGGAGGCGCTCGTCTTCGGCCAGCCGGACGATGCGGGCGCGGATCAGCGGGCCACGCGCGAGGTCGAAGAAATGCGTGAGCTCGGCTTGGATGAGCCGGTGCGCCACAGCTTCCTTTTTTGATTTCGGCAGTTTGCGCAAGTCGTCGACTGCGAGCGGCACCGTGAGCTGCGGCGCAATGACTTGGATTTGCCGGCCGCCGGCAGCGCCGATCGTCGTGCGCAAAATCTCATGGCGTCGCACGATTTCGTCGAGGCTGCGTTCCAGAAGCGCCGCATCGAGCGGCGACGTCACCCGCAATGCATAGAGGATGTTGAAAAACGGCAGTTCCGGCACCGCCTGCTGCAGCGTCCACAGCCGCTCCTGGGGCAGCGACGCCGGCAACGCCTCGCCGCGGGCGACGCGCGCAATTTCGCCTGCCGGCTGTCCGGCCCGGCCGGCTTTGATCAGCGTCTCGAGATACTCCGCCATCTCTGCCACAGTCGGCGCATCGAACAAGCTCACGACCCCGACTTCGAGATGCATGGCATCGTGAATGCTGGTGAGAACATGCGCGGCCAGCAGCGAATCGCCGCCCAACGCGAAAAAATCGTCGTGAATGCCGACGTGCTCGAGGCGAAGCGCGTCCGCCCAGATTCCAGCCAGGACAGTCTCAAGCGGCGTGCGCGGCGCCGCGAAAGTCCGCGATGCGGCGCTGCCGCCGGCGAGCCCCAGCTTCTCGGCCAATCCGATACGCTGCACTTTTCCGGTCGACCCTTTCGGCAATTGCTCGACGATCAGCACTTGGCGCGGCACCTTGAAATCGGCGAGACGGCCGGCCACGAATTGGCGGATGTCCTTGGGTGTCGCGCCGGCGGTCGGCCGCAATACCACCGCCGCAGCGACGTCTTCACCGAGCGTGGCATGAGGCACGGCAAACGTGACCGCTTCCGCCACCGCCGGGTGATCGAGCAGCGCTTCGTCGACTTCGCGCGGCGCGATATTTTCGCCGCCGCGATTGATCATCTCACGGGTGCGGCCCGACAGATAAAGATAGCCTTCGTCGTCGAAAAAACCCTGGTCGCCGGTCTTGAACCAATCGCCGGCGAAGGCGGCTGCCGTCGCGGCGTCGTCGCCGTCATAGCCGGGCATGACGCTGCCTCCGCGCACGGTGACGCGGCCGGTCTGACCGGCAGGCAATACGTCGCCGCGGTCGTTCAAGATCGCGACGTCGAGGCCGACCGGGATGCCCACCGAACCGGGCTTGCTCTTGCGCGGCGGCAGCGGATTGCAGGCAATCGGTGCGGAAGCAGTTTCCGTCATGCCGTAGAATTCGATGACCGAGGTGCCAAACGTCCGTTCCAACTCGGCGAACACCCGCGGCGGCAGCGGCGCCGAGGCCGAGCGGACCAGGCGTAGCCGGATGCCGACGACTTGTTCCGGATTAAGACGTGCCTGGGCGAGAATGGCCTGATGCATGGTCGGCACCGCGGAGTACCAGGTCGGCGCAAACTCGCGCAGCCAGCCGAAAAAGCGATTGACGTCGCAGCCTGGCGTGCAAACGACGCCGCCGCCTGCCGCCAGCGATGTCATCACGGTGGCGATGAGGCCATGGCCGTGAAACAGCGGCAGCACATTGAGGCAACGATCGGCTTCGCTCAGCTGCAATGCCGCAACGGCGCTGAAGGCCGAGGTACAGATATTGGCGTGCGTGAGCGGGACGATCTTCGGCCGCGACGTGGTGCCTGACGTGAACAAAAATAGCGCGGTGGTTCCAGGTCCGACCGGATCGGACGACGGCTCACCCGCCGCCGTGCCCGCAAGCGTGAACAAGCCGGCAGCCTCGCCCGTCGGCGCCAGTTCCAATACGGGCACGCCGCGCGCCTGCGCCACGCGGCGCGCCGGCCCATCGACGCCGGCCGGCACGATCAACACGCGCGGCCGCAAATCGGCAAAATACCGGTCGAGTTCCTCGACCGAATAGGCCGGATTGATCGAGGCGCAAGCCGCATTCGCTGCCGTAGCGACATTCGCAACCGCAAGCTCCGGTCCATTCGGCATCAGAACGGCGAGCCGGTCGTCACGGCCTATGCCTTGGGCGCGCAGGGTGCGCCCGATGTCGTCGATATGCCGAAAAAGGCGGCCGTAGCTCAACGGCACGTGACCCGGCGCCAAGATCGCAGGCGCGTCCGCAAAACGCCGGGCGTGACCTTGCAGCAGGTCATAAAACGACGAAACCGGAACGTCGACTTTTTGCTTTGAAACAGGTTTGTCCAACACGATGCTTTAGCCAACAAAGAATTAGCGATCGTTACGGCGCAGCATATCAGCGCTGGGCATAGGCGAGCCAGAAGCGCATATCCATTTCGCGGTACATCGCGGTCGCGGTGGCATGATGGTGCTCCGCATCCTGGGACTTGCCGGCGCGGCGATGGATCTTGCCGAGCCCGAGGTGGCAGTGGGCGACCAGCGGACGCATGCCGTGGCGTTGCGCCAGCGCCAACGCATCGCCGTAGTGGCCGACGCCGCGCTCGTGGTCGAAACGGTCGGCATCGGCGGCGATATCGCCGAGCAGGTGATGGGCGTGGGCGGCGAACCCAGGCTGGCGCGTCGATGTTTCGATGGCGCGTTGCGCCAGCGCCCGCGCTTTGTCGAGCTGGCCGAGGCGCAGCAAAGCGCGGCCGACGGCATGATAGGCCCAGCTGCGATGGCCGACGATGCCCTGGCCCGACTGTCGCTCAAGCAGCGCCTCAGCCTCCTGGATGCGGTCCGGCGTGTCGCGGGACTCGCCGATCTCCGCCATCGCCCAGGCCGAGGACGCGACCGCCCACGGCAAATGGATGGTGACGTTGCCGGTACGCAACATCATCAGCCAGTGCTCGACCAGCGACTGTGCTTTCGCCCAATCGCCCTTGAGGAGATGCGGCATGGAGGCGGCGAAATGCGCCCAGCCGATGCTGAACGCATGCTGCGTCGGCTCGGCGATGCGGATCGCCTCGGCCTCGTATTTCGCGGCTTCGGCGAAACGGCCGAGCTCGGCGAGGCTCATCACCAGCCAGGCACGATCGAAGATCGAAGCCGGCACCGCCATGCCGAAATGGGCGTTGATCGAGTCCGCGGGCAGCGTAGCCAGATTGTTGGTGGCGAGCGCCACCACGCGCTCATAGTCGCCGCGGTAGCAATGCGCCTGCTCGAGATAGCTCGTGGCGACGATGCCAAGCGGCACGTCGTGCAGCCGCTCGGCGATCTCCAACGCGCGGGAACCGCTGTCGAGCGCCTCGTCCAGCTCGTCGAGCGTCGACTGCACGGTGGTCATGAAAGCGCAGACCTGGCCGCGCCGCCGATCGTCTTTCAGCTGCGTGGCGATGATCTCGGCCTCGCGCAGATGTTCGAGCATATGCCGGCCTTCGCCCAGCTGGCGCAGCACCGGCCGCAGGTTGAGACGAATCTCGAAGCCCCGCTCCAGCGTGGCCTGACTCTCCGGCAGTTCCTTGAGGATGCCGAGCGCTTCTTCGAAACAGGAGCGGGCGTCGGCCAGCGCCGATCGCGCGGCGGCCTTGCCGCCGGCCATGTGCAGATAGTGCACCGCCTTGTCTTTCAGCTCGCCGCGCACGGTGTGATGGGCCAGCCGCTCGGCGTGCTCGCCGAGCCGGTCGGCATAAAGCTTTTCCATGGCCTCGACGACGCTGGCGTGGGTATCGCGGCGGCGCTGTTGTAGCAGCTCGTTATAGGCGACGTCGTGGGTGAGCGCGTGGGTGAAGGTGTATTGCAGGTCGGGAAACAGCTGGGTGGTGTAGAGGAATTCGGCCGCCTGCAGATCGTCGAGCAGGGCGCGCAGGTCGTCCTCCGCCAGCCCGCTGATCGCCTGCAGCAGCGTGAAGGAGAAGTCGTGGCCGATGACGGCCGCTTCCTGCAGCAGGCGTTTTTCGGTGGCCGGCAGCTTGTCGATGCGCGCGGCGAGCACCGCCTGCACCGTCGGCGGCACTTCGTTGCTCACGAACGGCCGGGCCAGGCGATATTTGCCGCGCGAGCCTTCCAGCACCGCGCCGTCGACCAGCGACCGCACGATCTCCTCGACAAAGAATGGATTGCCGGAGGCGCGCTCGATCAGGAAGCTTTTTATGATCCCGACGCTCGGATCGCAGCCCAACAGCGCTTGTAAGAGTTCGGCGAAGCTCTCGGTGGCGAGCGGATTGAGACGCAATTGGCGGTAATTCGGCCGGCCCTTCCATTCGTCCTTGTATTCGGGGCGGCAACTGACCACCAGCAACAGCCGCGCGTCCTGGGCGCGGACGACCAGCTCGTTCAACAGCCCGATCGAAAGCGAATTGTACCAGGGCATGTCCTCGAAAACCGCGACGACCGGCTGGATCTTGCTCTCGCTCAGCAGCAAGCGAATCACCGCCTGATAGGTCTGTTGCCGGTGCTCGATCGGATCGAGCGAGCGGAACTGGTGATCGTCGTCCAACGCATTGAGCAGATCCAGCACCGGCAGAATCACCTCCTGCAAGGACGGGTCGAGGGACAAAATTTTCCCCGATACTTTCTCGCGGATCGATTGGACGCTGTCATGGACATTGAGCTTGAAATAATGCCGCAGCAATTCGGTGACCGGCAAATACGGCGTGGCATGTCCATAGGACGTCGAGTTGGATTCCAGGACGAGCCACTCGGCGGTGGGCGGCGAATGAATGAACTCGTGCACCAGGCGCGACTTGCCGACGCCGGCTTGGCCGACGATCGTCACAACTTGGCCCTGGCCTTGCTCGGCCAATTGCTGGGCGCGGCGCAGGTGTTGCAATTCGACGGTACGGCCGACGAAGCGGGTCAGGCCGCGTTCGGCGGCGGCTTGCAGCCGGCTGCGCGCGGCGCCGGCGCCGGTCAATTCGTAGACGTCGACCGGATAGGTGAGCCCCTTCACCGGCAGGGCGCCGAGCGGCTTCATGGCCAGGTAACCTTCCGCCAAGCGGAAGGTGTCCATCGTCGTCAACACCGAGCCCGGCTTGGCCATCTGCTCCATGCGCGCCGCCAGGTGCGCGGTCTGGCCGACCACGGTGTAGTCCATGTGCAGATCGTTGCCGATGCCGGAAATGACGATTTCGCCTGAATTCAGGCCGATCCGGATCATCACCGGCACGCCGTAGCTGCGCTGGATCTCGTCGGAATAGCGCGCGATGTTCTCCTGCATGCGCAGCGCCGCGTAACAGGCGCGCACAGCGTGATCCTCGTGCGCCAGCGGCGCGCCGAACAACGCCATGAGGCCGTCACCCATGACGGTGTTCACGGTGCCTTCGTAGCGATGCACGGCCTCGATCATGCGCTCGAGCACCGCGTGGAGAAGCTTTTGCACGTCCTCGGGGTCGCGGTCGGCAATCACCTCCATCGAGCCCTTGATGTCGGCGAACAGCACCGTGATCAGCTTACGCTCGCCCTCCAGCGCCGCCCGGGAAACGAGAATCTTATCGGCGATGTGCTGGGGGGTGTAGCTTTTGGGCGAAGCGAAGCGCGAATCCTCTTCAACCGCCCGCAGCGGATGCCCGCATTGCAGGCAGAATCTGGCCGTGGCGGAGACTTGGCTGCCGCAATTGCCGCAGCTTCGGGTCAGCGGAGTGGCGCACTCCTCGCAGAATCTCGCCTTAGCGGTGTTTTCGTGCTGACACTTCGGGCATTTCATTCCAAGCCCCAGAACAAGACACACGACAAAACGCAAGCCGCAAGCAATACGAGGCTACCGTCGCGCAGTATCGGCAACAAAGCAATTGTCCCGGTCCCTGACCGCGGCAAGGCGCGCTTAAGCATCGCACACAACTTCAGTTTGTGGCGCTCCGGCGCACAGTCTAAGGTCGGAACAATTGAAGCGACCGCCGCGGCCACCTCGTACCTATCTTACCAACGTGGCGCCACGTTCGGAAGGATTCGCAGGCGCGGTTCCGTATCTCAGAAGAATTGCTGCGCGGTTGCGATGACCTCGACCCACCCGGGAAGGGAATGCACCAACGCAACCGTCAGTAACCCGCCCAGCGCGGTGAACAGCGCGACCGCGACGAGATCGGGATCAGTGAAAATCGCCACCAACCGGTCCCATTGCGTCACCTTGTGCAACAGCGGGCCGTGCGCGGGATTATCCAGGATCAGACGTTCATCTCGCGTGAATAACTGAGACATCGGTGACCTCCGCCTGTTTGCCGCCGGCCCACATGGCTCTTGTCACATTGGCCGGCACCGCATCCGATGCCGTGTAGGTGACGTTTTCCGGCGGCAGCGTCTGTGCCGCGCGTCACAGTGAATGCTTGGTAAGAAATTTAACGCTGATTGCGCGACTCGATGCCCGGCCTTAGGGCGACGTCACCAGCTCGCGCAGCGCCTCGGGCTTGAGGATGATGGTCCAGCGGTCCTTCAATTCCAGAATGCCGCGGCGCTGCCAGTCGCGCAGGCAGCGGTTGACGTTCTCGCGGGTTCCACCCGACATTTCCGCGAGTTCCCGCTGCGACAGCGAAAGCTTCGCCGCGCCGTGGCCCTGGGCCGGGTAGCTCAATAGCGTCTTGGCGAGCCGCGCCGGCAAGTCGAAGAAGGCGATGTCCGACATGCGCTCGTCGGAGCGGCGAATGCGCGCGCAAAGTATTTCCATCAGTTTCATGCAGGCCGCAGGATTTCGCTCCAGGAACGGCAGCACGTCGCGGCGCTCCAGAACCATCAGCTCGCAATTGGTGTGCGCGATGGCATTGGCGGAACGCGGCTTGCCGTCGAGCAGCGCGATCTCGCCGAACATTTCGCCCGCCCGCAGATCGGCGAGGATGATCTCCTTGCCCCGCACCACAGGCAGCGAAATCCGCACCACGCCGAGCACCACCGCCATCATGCTGTCGCCGTGCTCGCCGATCCGGCAGATCGCATCGCCGGCGGCAAAGTGGCGGAGGTGAGCGTGCCCCGCGAGCTCGCGGCGCGCCTTGTCGTCGAGAGCAGCGAACAATGTGCATTTTTCCAATAATTTGAGCACGCGTTCGACCGCCGGATTGTTCGCCATCGTTTTCGCCCCGTTGCCTCGCACATTCCGGTGATGGGAATCGCCGAAGCAGCAATCCCGTTATTTTGATTTTGACCGAAGCCCGGCGTAGTCGCAACAGAGGTGGTCCCGTTTTCCGGAACAGAATGGCGGCTTGGCTAAGGTGGATTCTGGGTTGGATCACGCCGCCAATTTCCCCCCTGCCTGCGTAGCGTCGACCTCGTCGGATGTTCTGTCGCCGAAGGCTGAGTGGGGTCGATCGGCGTTGTATTTGCCGACCCAACGACCGATCCCGGCTGCCGATCTCGAAGGAATTGAGGTAGATGCATTCGTATTTCAGCGCTCGCCACAGTTGCTCGATGAAGATGTTGTCCATCCAGCGGCCACGACCATCAATCTATATGCGGATGTCGGCGTCCTTCAAGGTATTGGTGAAGGCAAACCACAAAAGCGATTTTGGTCATGCGAGCGCCGATCGAAAAAAGCAGATCCGGAAATTGGGAGGCATTGCGGCAGCTTTATGAAGCTGCAGCAATCTACTGCCATCTCACCGTTACAATTCTATCGGTTGCGTGTGCGAGCTGAAGCACAGCTCGAAACGTCAGCCTAAGCTGTAAGGCCATGCGAAGCTTGGCAACATTGCCCTGCCCCGCATCAACCGTGGGCTCGTTCTTCAAATTACGTTAGAGACGGTTTCTGCCGGACTGCGACTTTTTCAATCGACATTCGAATTTATCTGGGCAGTCCCGAGACTGAAAGCTTAGATCGTGTCATTTCGAGGCAGGCGCCCTCTGAGTTCGGCGTAATGCCACTGGATCGCCAAATCTTCCCATTCCTTTTTGATTGCCGGATCGGATGCCTCGCGGGCGTGTTGCTCGCTTGCGAGTGCTCTCAACCGGTACGTAGAGGATTGTTCGGCCATGCACACCACCATGCATGGATAATAGTTGTGACTTTGATATAAATCAATCTCTCATAGCAAAGGCCGTCGTCCGTATATTTCCACGGCGCACCAAAGCCAGTCGCGCAGGACGCATGCTAGCCACTCGCCGGGCCAAGTTGGAGGATGCCCCCCGGGACGGTGGGCACACTCCATTCGAAGAAATTCTGGTCGCGTGAACCGTTCGGGCGGATGCCGATCGATTGTCGCGAGGAGGATGCGCCGGAACCGACCAATGCCTACAACCAATCCAAACGCGGGGACGAACGGCACACGCTCGCTTAGAATCGCGGCATCGCCACTGTCGCCTCTGAACACCGAGGCCGTCGAAATATAATATACAGAATAGGCGCGCCTGCGGCGCGCGCCGCCTCGACTACGTTTTTCGTGCCCTCGCCGTTGACCGCAAAGGCTTCCTGCGGCTGGCGCATGCAGACGGCGACACAAGTCATCGCCGCCGCATGCACGACATCTGCCGGCGCCGCTTGGGTAATCTGCTTGGTGACCGCCGCAGCGTCGCGATTGTCGCAGGTAAGAGGAATGGCGCGAAATCCGGCATCGGGCAGCACCCGCATGAGCATCGAGCCCGGCAGGCCTCGCGCACCGCTGACAACGACGCAAGGCACGTCCGACATATCTACCTGCGACCGAGAGCGCGCTAAACGTAGGCTTATTTTGCCACAGTGTCGATGTCCTTCACCCGGTCACACTGAAGAACCACCGGCACCGCCATCGATGAAAAATTTGGCCATATGCTGGAGATAAGTCAGAGGAGCTTTGACCGTTCGAGCGGGCGAACGTCGATCCTTCACCTCAGTCTTTAGGTACGCCGCGAAACATACGGTCAACCCTATGCTTCAGGTTCTTCGAGCATTGGAAACGCCGATTAATAGGTCAATGGGAGACTAAGCGCGAAGACCTACCGATTAATAGAGCGGTTATGTATGTGTCGGCGGATTTACTGAAGTCGGAACCACTCGGGTATGATGCGGCGAATTTAGCAGAGGTTGTGATGCAGAAATCGCGAGAAATTTTGAAACGAATGCGTCGAACTATCGGGCTGGACTTGCTATAAATCGTTGTCAGAGTGGCCAACGGTTCGCCAATGCCCCGCCGAATTCAAATCTCAACCGGCTCGACACCGGTCCCGCCTGAAAATAAAGTAACCTGATCCAATTCATGGTAACGACCGATGTCGGATAGGAGCAGTTCGCAACCCGATGGCGCGATTGCCGACGCGGCTATCGTCTCACGCAGCCCGTCGATCCTGACCGCAGAAGTGGACGGCGAAATCGTCATGATAAGCATCGAGGCGGGTCACTATTTCAGCCTCGATCACATCGGCAGCGACATCTGGAAGCGCATCGAACCGCCATGCTCGTTCGCGACACTGATCGACGGCCTTGCCGCCGATTATGAGGCGGATCGCACGACTATCATAACCGACGTGAAAAGGCTGCTGGACCACATGGCGAGGCATCATATCGTGAGGCTCCGCTGATCGCGGCTAGTTCGTTTGACTAGGGCCTGTCTTCAGTTGAGAAGGATCATAGCGCAGGCGAGCTGTACGGCGGCGAGGAAATTTGTGGCGAGCTTATCGTAGCGTGTGGCGATGGCGCGAAAGTGCTTGAGCTTGTTGAAGAAGCGTTCGATGAGGTTGCGCTCGCAATAGAGCGCAAAGTCGCAACTGCGCGGCGCCTTGCGGTTCGCCTTCGGCGGAATCACCGGGGTGATGCCGCGCCGGGCGAGGCTATCGATGAACGGGTCGGCGTCGAAGGCCTTGTCGCCCAGCAACGCCCGCGGATCGACAGTCTCCAGCAGCGGCTCTGCGCAAGTCAGATGACCTTGTTCGCCGACGCGTGAATCAACCCGCTGTCCAATTGGATTGGACCACTTCAGCGCTGATCGCAAAGATACGTGGCTGGTATCGGACACCCAACATGCCGGGTCCGTTGCCAAGCGATCGGCAACTATTATCCGGGTCCGGCGCTCGCAACCGGCTTTGTGCCGCCCCGTCACCTCCAAACACAATCGCCGTGCTCGTCTCTTGCCGGGCTATTTTGTTTGCGGACGAATCCGGCCTGCGCTTGCAGGCTCCATTTCGACAGTTGCCGTCTACCGACACTCGGAGGATCACCGCGAGCGTGCCTGTGGGCGAACAGTTGCTGAACTCTAGACGCAAGCTTCCAGTTATGCAATTCTAAGTTATAAATGATCAAATTCCCGGAGTAAGGTGATTATATGAGGCTGCAAGGGAGAGCCAAGGAGGCATTCGAACAGCTCGTGCAGGACCACCCGACGGCTTCGAGGGAGGAATTGTTCGAACTTTTTCAGATCGTTGTGGAATCGGATGCGAGGGTGTGGGAAAGCCTTACACAAAGAATATTTGACGACATGAGAGAGTTTGATCCCAGGCGTGCAAGTTACGTTATGGGCTTGATGAAAGGCGACCACCCCGACGCGGTCGCCGCAATAAAGCTTCTCCTGAGCCACATGCGCAGGCAATAGCAATCGACTTCGCGTCGGTAATTTGGGATCCGAGTCGGTTTGCAGCGATCATCTGATAATGAAGCTACATTCCGATGGCGATAAAACTGCAGTAGCGCTTATCAGTATGACTGCAGCAATGGCAATGGCTGCCAGTTGCCGCTCGTGCGCAAGCCGATCTGTTCCGCAGCTTGCCAGGGGCGCTGCTCCCGCTCGGTCCGTAACCGACCGGGCCTGCGCCCGCTCACCCGCCCCATTCCTCCAACGCGTACAAAACAGGGTGATGCAGAACCCGGTGAAAAAGCCAAACGATCACCCACGCGAGCTGCCAGCCTCTCGTCAGATGTCAAAAACGACCGTGCTCTCGTGAATAGATCGGGCTAATTAAATTCCCCTAAACTCAGCTTAAGGGCGGGGCTGCCTGCCCCGTCCAGTGCGTCGGGCTGGCCTATTCGTCCGACCCACTTTATTCTGTATCGGGGAGCAGTCGGAGATGAGGGGCTAGATTGCCGGTGTGAACCGCAACGCTAATCTTTTGTAGCTGTTGCCATAGTTCGGCTGTCTCTAAATTCAAAGCCTCAATCTCTTCCGGCTTTTTTGCCGAGGCTCGCTTCCGATGCACTTCGTCCACCTTCTTTCGCAATTGCTCCAAAGCAAATTCGGCTCGATCGAGAGCTGCACTGATTTTATCGATTTCGGTCTGTCCACACTGCGTTTGTAAGGCATTTTGCTATGCTTGCCCGAATTTCTTGCTTTACCCGAGGCTCGAAGAGTCGCGCTTAGTTCCGGTGATGGGCGTAACCAACGCAGCAATCCCGACGACGAGGTCGCAACCGCCTTTGGGTCAGGCTCAGCAACAAAATTCCCCGCTGACAGGGAAATAAACAGGGAACTTTGCAAGACGGCCTTTCGATTGCCCATCCACAATCAATTAAACCACAGTTTGCTACTGAGCGGAACAGGGACTTTTCAAACGAAAGTGCCGACGAAGAACGGGGGTAGCAACGCTCCAGGCCGGTATTTCCGCTGCTCGCGGTGTGTGCGCGCTGTTCTTTCATAAGCCAATGAGTGCGACCCGATAGCGTCGCTCCGACCGTGGATGTTGATTGCCCCGTGGCGAGTGGCGAGCCCGATCTTTTCAGCCTGCTCCGACGTCAACCCTAAGCGTGGGATAACCTCGACGCAAACAGCGTTTGGGACAACGTCGAACATTTCACCGCGGGATCGATGGGTGGTCGATGGCGAGACACGTCGCGCTCGATGGTCGACGGCCTCGTCCTTGGGGGCGCACAGGCCGAGTAATGCGGCGGCCCCGAAGCCGGTGCGATTAGTGGGAGTCTGCGACGGCCCGAGTTCCTCATCGTCGACGGCGCACCGGGGCTCGACAAGGCGATTGCCACCGTCTGGGATGGCGTGCCGGTGCAACGGTGCACAGTTCACAAGCACTACACCTGTCTACCGCCGAGCCAGTGGCGCAGTGCGCGCACAACAAATGCCATCGAGCGGCTGCACGAAGAGTTCAAGCGAAGGATCAAAACCCAGACCGTTCTGCCGTCCGCCCGATCAAGTTGCCTCGTTGAGACTACGCCTGGGGGGCATCCGTCAGCTGAAGTTCGGCGGCGTATTCGGCGGGGAGGAAGTTAGCCAACGTTGAACATAGGCGGCAGCAGCTCGGGCTCCAATTGGACCGCTCGTGCCCCTTGGTGACCACACCCGTGAACGCGTCCTCACCATCCCGCACCTCCGTCGTGCAACACACGTCGTCATCCCTCATCTGACCTTCGCTGACCCCCCGCTCGCACCCCATGTATGGCGCGCGTAATGATCTTTTCTATCCAATTCCCGTTGATGCGTCCGCCGGACGGTAGACTGTCAGCCAATGCCAAAACGGCGGTCCAGTTTCGGGAGTCGTCGAACACCTCTCGTGCCCAATTTAGTGCGTCATTGCATATCTTGCTCGCATTTTGCGTCGTCATCCCTGCAGAAAGACAGTATCGAGTGGCTTCTCGTAAGTCTTCCTCGCACTCGTAGCCGCCAACAATTTCGCTGAGAGGCCGATTGGTGAACTGCGCTTCCGCGGCCGGGCCGGCCATACAGACAAATGCTTTCACTGCTGCCCACATCTCAACGTCAATTCCGTTAGCTTTGCAGGCCTCAACCGCGGCGGTCAGATTTCGCGAAACCGAGTTGGTTCTCAAAAAGTCCAACATCGGCCGCGAATATACTGGACCGAACGTCGCCGCCTTCGGGGCAAGAATAGTCTTGGCGTCAAGACTTGGTCGGGAAAACGGAGGTGAGATTTCAATGTAGTCGATCGCCTCGTCGGCGCGAAACCCCATTGCATCTGCGCTCAAGTAACGCGCCATAGCGTGGCCTGCCTCATGAACTGCAGCAACTCTGTCGAGGCCCTTTGCTTTGTGGCGGTCAATCGGTGGCATAGTCTATTGAACTCATTCCTTCTGGCGCAATGGGGGATCGCGCCGATCTTTGTTGAACTTTGTGAAGCGGACGTTGCCGCGAATGAAGTTAAGCGTCAATGGCCGCGGCTGACCAGCGCAAGGCTATCGAGGGCGAACTCCAGCGCCTTACATTGCGGGTGACGCGACGCAAGGTTCCATCATATTTTCGATGATGTCGGTGCAGGCCAGCGAGCGCCGCAACTGCGCCGGCCGACCGACCACGCTCCCGCTGGCGCAACGGCCAACGCTAAACTAACATTCTACCTGGACCACTCAGCGGGGGCCGATGAGCCCGCATAAAGGACAAATGCAATGAATGACTCCAACACCGATCTTGATCAAACCGACGAAGACATCCTAACTAGCGAAGTTTGCGACGAGCCGTTGGAGGCCGCAGGGAGTACGGGACAATGGGGAGGTTTCATTACAGGAGTACCCTCAGTTGCTTTCTGTCCTGCGACATTACGTTTCTGCTCTTAGAGTGCATTCCCTATTTCGGAGTGAGGTCGCTCCGAAACGTCAATAATCCACACATGCGAACCGATCCAATCCACATGTTCCGGATCAGACCAAACGGCGCAAGATGGGGATAGAGCAACGCTAACGGCGCTGCAAAGCAAAGCCGACGGGCCGGCGGATAAGGTAATTTTTACTTACTCAAAGCGGGAAGACCGCCCGGCTGAACGCGGTACTGTGCCGCTATGATTTTAGCGGCTTCCAGATTACCGAGTTCGTTCCAATGGTTGTCACAGGTTAGAAAGAGCTTGTTGTAGTCACTCGGCATTTTGTCAGCCATATCAATCACGTCAACATTCGAATGTTCCAATTTCAACGATTGTAGCTCCCTGAACCAATATTGATCCTGGTAGGAGCGCCCGGAACGAATCCGAACCATGTCTTCACGATCTGGAATCACGAGAATCGTTACTCTTCTCGGCTTTGCATCCACAACAATCTTTTTTATGAAATAGATCGCGGCCTCTTGTTCTTCTGGCGACGCATCATAATAACCGCTGTATCCGAGCTTTTCGAGCGGGCTCCTAGCAAAAAGATATTTGATTGTTCGCAGTGTGTTCGCCGTGAACGTATATCGGATCAAAGAGCGCTTGACGACCCCCAGTTCCACTTCATCTTGATAGTGGTCTGTTGGAATTGCTTGATCTGGATAAAATACATCGTACTGGCCGTCACTACGCTTTTTGTAATAAGGCCGATACCAAGTTGGATGAAAGTTCTTCCACAACGAATAGTCATTGTCCGTAAAATCATTTGCTGGCAGAAAAAACAACACGACTCCATCGTGCTGATATTGGCTCGCAAGATTTTTATAGATCAGATAATATTGAACGGGGCCGAAATAGCCGGCGGACCCAAAATTATACACGTCGACACCGAGTAGCTTTTCAAGTTTTGCTTGAGCTGTATCGTCAAAGTCGACGCCATACCCTTCAGCGAATGAATCACCGAGCAAAATGTAACGGGTTTGCGGCTCTACCTTTGTATGGCTGAAGGGCGTGTCCCGCGCTCCAATCTCATTCGAGTGGTAGTTCACGTCAAAACATCTAGATTGATGGCGATCGGTCGCATTTGCCCTGTGCCAGGCGCCCCATGGTTCCTTCTGTGTCCGCCAGTCGTCTCCTGAGTACCGTAGCCGATAGGCTTTCGGAAAATCATTAAATAGTAGCAAGTTTCCCCGTGTTGCTACAAACGAGAATAGCTCCAAACTGATTAATGAAACGAGTATCACCAGTAAAACGTTTTTCATTGGTATCTTATGGTGGTTTGGGCCGCGGAGGTTGGATGACCAGGGATGTGTGTCCTAACGTGCCCCTTCTATCATATCAAGGCGCGATCATTTAATCGAGTTCGAATGCGGTGCTGTAGTCTTCCTTAAGGCTCGGATCCTGCTTGGTCTTGGCCAACACGCAGTTGCCGACCACCAGTAGATCGAGCTCGTTGCCCATGAAACAGCGGAAGGCGTCCTCAGGCAGGCAAACGATCGGCTCACCCCGAACGTTGAAGCTCGTGTTGACAAGGACAGGGCAGCCGGTCAGCGCCTTGAATCGCTCGATCAGGCGGTAGTACAGCGGATTGGTTTCAGCATGCACAGTCTGGACGCGAGCAGAATAGTCTACATGTGTAACTGCCGGTATCTCTGAGCGTGCGATGTTGAGCTTCTCGATGCCGAACAGTGCCTCTTCTTCTGCCGTCATGGCACGGCGCCTGTCCTTTCGCACGTCCGCGACGAGCAACATATATGGACTGTCGGTATCGAGCTCAAACCACTCGGAGACATCTTCACGTAGCACCGAAGGTGCGAATGGCCTGAAACTCTCGCGATATTTTACTTTCAGATTAAGATTCTTTTGCATGATCGGCGAGCGGGGGTCGCCCAAGATCGAGCGCGCACCGAGGGACCGTGGACCGAATTCCATGCGGCCCTGGAACCACCCCACCGCTTGCTGGTTGGCGAGAGCCTGTGCGGTCGTTTCAATGACCTCGTCCTCGCTCAAAACCGTAAAGTTCGCGCCCGCGTCCTTCAGTCTCCGCTCGATCTCGGGCTGAGAAAAGCTTGGACCAAGGAACGCCCCGCACATACTGTCACTGCCATTTGTTCTTCGCGGCCGGTCCTTGAAGATGTGAACGGCAGCGAGCGCCGCACCCAAGGCCCCGCCGGCATCTCCTGCCGCCGGCTGAATCCAAATGTTTTCGAATTTACCGTCTCGTAAAACCTTGCCATTGGCGACGCAGTTGAGAGCCACGCCTCCAGCGAGGCAGAGGTTCCGCGAGCGGGCCTGTCTGGCGAGGTTGCGAGTGATGCGTAACACAACCTCATCCAAGACAGCCTGGATGGATGCCGCAACGTCCATATGAAATGAAGTCAACAGCTTATCACTCCCGCGGACCGGAGCGCCGAACAGTTCGGCGAAGCGATCGTTGGTCATGGTAAGACCCGTGCAATAATCGAAGTATGACATGTTGAGCCGGAAGGATCCGTCAGCCTTCACGTCGATGAGGTTATCGAGAATGAGTTTGGTGTATTTTGGCTGACCGTAGGGCGCCAGCCCCATGACCTTGTATTCGCCGGAGTTGACTTTGAAGCCGGCATAGTAGGTCAGTGCCGAATAAAGCAGGCCGAGCGAATGAGGGAAATGAATTTCGTGGGAGATTTCAAGATGATGACCATCTCCTAGGCCGGCCGAGGTCGTTGCCCATTCGCCGACACCGTCCATGGTGAGAACGACAGCGTTTTCGAATGGTGAAGGGTAAAACGCCGATGCTGCGTGACTCAGGTGATGCTCGCAGAACAATAACTTCGTTCCATCGAAGCCATCGGAAAATTCACGAAGTTCACGCCGGAGCAAACTCTTCTGAAACAATTTTTCGCGCAGCCACAGCGGGATTGCCATTTTGAAGGAACGGAACCCACGTGGTGCTGAAGCTATATAGGTTTCCATCAACCGCTCAAACTTGAGAAACGGCTTGTCGTAAAACACTACATGATCAAGCTCGTCGAATTTGATCTTTGCTTCCTCGATACAATAGGCAATAGCGTTGCGAGGAAACGAAGGGTCATGTTTTTTGCGGGTAAAGCGCTCTTCTTGAGCCGCAGCGACGACGCGACCGTCCTCAACCAGCGCCGCGGCGCTGTCATGGTAAAATGCGGAAATGCCCAGAACCCGCATCTTGACGCCTAGAAAAGCGTGTAGATGAAAGGCGCGACCGCCGAGCCTTTCACGAGTATGACCAATCCGCCGAATACCAGCATCATCACCAGTATTGGCAACAGCCAAAACTTTTTGCGCACGCGCATGAATCGCCAGAGTTCCATCAGGAAATCCATACGCAACCCCTAAAACTGATCTATCATGGTTTCCGGTGCCGGCCCCGGTGGCTGTCGAACGATCCAGTAACTGTCCGCGTCTGGTTGCAGCTTTAGTCGCAATAAATCTTTGCCCATAGCTCGCATAACGAGCCCAGTCGGCAAGACGGTGCCAAAAAACACTAGGCCCATAACGATCGGGTTGACCAATTTGTGTAATAGAAGGCCAAACTTGAGCCACGCTCCGTTGAGAGGTTTGAGGACTGCGGGGTATAGCAGAGCAGCAGCTAGGAACAGTACTGCGATCCCGGCCATCAAGGGCCAAACCTTGCCACCATGCCAGCCGTTAAGTAGGGCCAGGACTGAGAAGCCGCCAGCCATGACGATCCCAAACGACCGGTCTGAACCGGCGGTGATCGTTTCGTTGCGCGAAAAGTTTTCATGTGTTCCATTCATCATTGAAGCATAGTCGCCTCGAAATCGAGCCAAAACAAGCCCAAACCGAAACAGGGTAAAGAGTTGCGGGATCGTGTTCTGCCGGCTGGCCAGCTGGCCAGCTGGCCAGCTGGCCAGCTGCCCATCTCCTTCTACTATATCATTTCGGCCGGTTACCCTGATCCTCTTCACACCGTTGACTAAGCTTGCTGAAACCCCCCGTCCCTGCCGCTGCAGACTTCTCGGCAACTGGTAAAGTCGCTATCCTGCGGCAGGTCATGCTTTCGCTCGGAATATCGCCTGCAACCATTGATCCCGTCCATTCATAATTCAGAAAGCAAAGCCATAGCACCGTGACTACACAAAACCCACGATTGAAAATCGCGCTTCTAGTCGACTCTGAATTGGCTTCGATATACACGTATAAATTGGCAATATGGGGACAGAGCAACAGAAACGTACAAGTGTTGCGTCTGTTTCTTAAAAAAGGAAAACGAACACCTCACAACGACACAAAAGCCTTCAACACGTTCAGATTGATCGAAAAACTAGAGAAGCTCCGAATCAAGAGACTGAATGCTCACAAAGATCATTGCGAGCAATTCGATCTGACAAACATCATTCCAGAAACGGTGTATCTCGATCCACCAATTTCTACCGGCGAGTTTGGTTTTTGCTTTTCCGATGATGATGTCAATCGGATCGCATTGTTAGACCTGGATTTGATTATAAACTGCTGCGCCTGCGGAATATTGCCAAGCACGCTTATGCAGTCGTCTAAACTCGGAATCATTTCTTTCCTACATAACGACAGAAAACTAAACAGAGACGGGCCGCCGGGTTTCTGGGAGGTTTATTCAAGGCACGACACGACGGAGTTTGTGATACAGCAGATCAAAGAAGATAAGGATTTCAGTAAAGTATTGATCAGGGGACGTTTTCCAACAAAAAGCTTTTACCTCCTAAATCAGTCGGCGCTCTATAAAAGAAGCAACTACCACTTATTGAGGCTATTAAATGAGATTGCGATCACAGGAAAGCTGCCATCTGCGAACGGGAATCTACCCTATTCGAATAAAGTAATCGAGGTACCCAGCCTTACGACGCAATTTTCATATATGTCAAAACAGTTAGGTTTAATCGCAAAGAAGATTATCCGACGTTTCTCGAACAAACAAGATCGATGGGGCGTTGCTTTTGCCAGAAGCAATTGGAAAACGCTTGTTTTATCGAGATCCAACAAAATACAGAACCCTCCGCACCACTATTTAGCAGACCCTTTCGTTATCACGGAGGATGGTCGCCATTTTTGCTTCGTGGAAGACTATGATTATAAAAACAGACGGGGATGCATTTCGGTATATGAACTGAACGACAAGAACGCGCAAAGGCTCGGAGTGGCAGTAGTAGAGCCTTTCCATATGTCCTTCCCGTACCTTTTTCGGTTTAATAAGAAACTCTATATGTGCCCGGAAACATGTGCAAAGGGTGAAATTCGATTGTATGAATGTGTCGAGTTTCCCCTCCAATGGAAGTTATCGCACGTATTAATGGATAACGTTGTTGCGTCGGACTCGATGATCTTTGAGAAAGATGGATCGTGGTGGTTGTTCACGAACATTGATCCGGTAGAGGCCGACTGCTGCTCCGAACTGTACATTTTCTTCTCTGAAAGTCCCCTAGGCGATGCTTGGACGCCACATCCGAAAAACCCGATTTTTATCGATTCCCTCAAGGCGCGGAATGGCGGAATTTTATTTCATCGAGGTTCCATCTATCGCGTTGGACAAAAGCAAGGATTTGGACGATACGGCAAGTCGACCTCAATCAATAGAATAGACGTCCTTACCAAAGAGGAATACTCAGAGACCCAGATATCTCTTGTAGAGCCAAATTTCTTCCCAGGAATAATAGGAACACATCATTTTCACAGCAATGATGGCGTCTGCGTGTTTGATTATGTCGAAGTTACCAATACGGGCAAGTAGCACGCAACGCAGTCTGCGTTGCTCCGAACGGGGTTAAGAAATCTGCTTCGTCCGACTATCGTGGATGGCGAGCAATCACGTTTTCCGATAGGAGTTTCGGTTAGGGTTGGCACATTTCCCTTTACCGGGGTGTTTTGCCACAAAATGCCTTTCCCACTTGATTCCGTTGCAAAAATAGCTCTTATTCGCTGCTGCTTGGCCCCGATGGAACTTTCTGCCCATGTCGTCGCCGTTTGAAATTTCGGGATCTCACTTGGCGCTGGTCACGCTTGGCTTCGAGGGCGGCGGCCCAGAGCGCGATACCGTTTTGCTTTGCAACGCGCTTGCCGCCAAGGGCGTCCGCGTCACTATTTTAGCTCTACGCGAGGAAGGTCCGCTGCGTACTTTGGTTGAACCGACTGTTCAAGTGGTCATTATTTCGCAGCGTAGGATGCGTTACGCTATTCACGGCCTGCGACGCGCAATTCTCACGCTCGCCCCGTCCGTTGTTGTCAGCTCAGGAATACCAAGCCTCAATCTCGCCACACTGATTGCCGTGCGGACACTTCCGCGCGTGCGCCGTCCGAAGATCGTTCTTCGCGAGGCCGCCGTTCCCTCCATGGCTCGGCACGATCCATCCCGCTCGAATCGGATCGCTTATCGAATACTCCGCTACCTTTATCGGCATGCAGACCGGATTATCACGCTCACCGAGCAATCGAGCCGCGAACTTACGCGGATCTTTTCGGTTCCCGACTCGATGATTTCGGTCTTGCGCCTCAATGCGGTAATTCCATCGTCGATGGTCTCTCAGCTGGAGCAATGGGACGGCGAAGCTGGCCGCGAGCGCGGTCTCATCGTCTGCGTCGGTCGATTGTCGCGGGAGAAGGATCAACGCACGTTACTGCGCGCCATGACTTTGATGCCTGCCGACCACCCTTGGCGTCTCGCAATTGTCGGGGACGGTCCGGAACGCGCTGCCCTCGAGGCTTTTGCGCGCAGCAACGGCCTTGCGGACCGAACGGTCTTCACTGGCTATGTCTCCGATCCCTTCGTCTGGATGATGCGGGCAAGCGTTGTCGTCTGCTCCTCAATTTATGAGGGTCTCAGCAACACAATCATTGAGGCGCTCGCCTGCGGCACCCCGGTGGTTGCAACGGATTGTCCGTACGGGCCGCGAGTAACGCTGCAGGACGGTAACTATGGAACGCTGACGCCGGTCGGCGACCCCTACGCAATGGCCGCGGCCATAGCGGCTGCACTAGATTGCGCTCCCGACCGAAGTCGTTTGATGCGGCGTGGCCTCGAATACACAGCTGAGCGCACTGCTGCAGGATTCCTTCAGATTATTGCTGATCTCGATGCCGGCCTGCCCGGACTGGCGAATTCGCTTGTCGCGGCAGATACGTCCTAAGATCGCCAGGGGTTGGGCGGGCCAACAAATAATTTTTTTAGCAAGGTGCAACGCGTTGTGCGCCTTCCAGTGACGAAAATAAATAGCTTGGGTTTGATAACGTTGATGCGAAGACATTCGGGACTCTCTGCTGGATTCGTCACCATCTTGGCATTATTAGCGATCGTCGGGTTTTTGGCATATTTGCTAATGGCTGGACATACATTCTTCCCATCTATGAATTCGACTGAAAACAGTGGGTACTTCTCTCGCGGCATCAATCTTTCTGGCGCCGAACTAAACGAAAAACTCTCTCCGGCGGTCTACGGCAAAGACTATATTTATCCCCCGCCGGAGGAACTCGATTACTATGCAAGCAGGGGCTTTAGCGTTGTGCGGTTGCCATATCTCTGGGAGAGACTGCAGCCCGCGCTCTTTGGTGAGCTAGACGAGGTCGAACTTGATCGAATCAAGAGTTTCGTTGCGGCCGCGAAGGCGCGCGACGTTCGGATCATTCTCTCTCCGCACAATTTTGGGCGTTACCTCGTCAACGGCAATGAGACCTTGATAGGCACACCCGAAGTGCCGATCAATGCCTTCGCCGATTTCTCATACAAAGTTGGCAAAGCCTTCGCCGGCAACGATGCTATCTATGCGCTCAGCTTGATGAATGAGCCGCATGATTCGAACGGTATGTGGAAGCAGACCGCGCAAGCGGGACTCGATGCTATTCGCCGCGCCGATCGCGATCGGTTGGTGCTTGCCCCCGGCGATCAATGGAGTGGGGCCTGGAGCTGGCCGGAATACAACGACGATTTTTTGCTCAAGGATGCTTCCAACAACATCATGTATGAGGCACATCAATACTTCGATATCGATCACAGCGGGACGTACAAGGAGGGCCACACGCTCGTCGACGGGTCACCCGAGCGCGGGGTCGAGTGGGTCCGTCCTTTTGCCGACTGGCTCAAACAGCACCACGTGAGAGGGATCATCACCGAGTTCGGCGTTCCCAACGATGACCCGCGGTGGCTCGAGCTGACGCAGCGACTTCTCGCTTATTTGGCACGGGAGAACATCCCCTGGACCTATTGGGCAGGTGGGCCGTGGTGGGGAAATTACCCGCTTTCAGCGGAACCGAAGAACGGGGTCGATGCGCCGATCATGGCCGTGCTGACCAAGGATTACTCAACGTCACGGGATAGGCCTGCTCCATAAAAAACCGAAATCCCCGCCAGACACATCTCGATCAGCGCTTCCTCGACTGAGCTCTCCCGCCGGCGGTAACGTTCGATGATCGCCGTCTCGAAGGTCTGGCGCCGCAGCTTTGGAACCTTGAGACTAACTTCCCCGGCACTGGTCTGCAGCGTTCGCTCGTAGCTGCCAGCCCGCGTATCCTGCCGAGCTTCGCTGCGCTCGTAACGTCCGGCCCCGCAAAGCTGGTCTGCTTCAGCATCCAGCATCGCGTTCAGCGTCTCCTCCACCCTTCCACGAACCATCTCGCCGAGATGGTCTCGGATCCGGGCTTCATCGATCTGGATCACCTGGCCCATCGGCTTCTCGTCACTCATCGGTTGCTCCTTCCTTATTCTAGAAGAAGCCGTCAATCCTGAAAGTGCGAAAAATTCTGTACGTTATCCAACCCACCTGACGCGTCAACTGTCAGGCACACACTATGACGGAGTCTGACCTCCCGCGTCCGTACATCATCGGCTGTGGCTCCTCGCCTTCCCGATGCAGACCGGGCCGCTTGGTCGCGGCCGGTCGGACGTGGGATCTCCCGGTTCCCGCACAACGAGCTTCCACACATGCCAGGTTCTTCGACCACGCCGGGCCGTCCGGGCACTCGCGCTCGCGCGCCCGTCCGTATCGCATTCCACCTTCGCAACAGCGTCGGCACCCGGGATATGAATCTCTGCGAGGCTCAATGGCTGGCCTATGTGCTCCCCTACCGACGCTTCGCTGACGACCTTGCGGTCGGCAACGCACGGCTCGGGGCCGATGTGGATCGCTACTCCCTCATCACGTCGGACTTGCACCGACTACTCGTTGCCGGTCTCCCGGCGCACTGCGAAAGATTCTGGACACTACCAATCAATACCACTAGATTCTCGCATTCATAATGCGAGGGGAATCCTCCTGATTCAACGATTCAACGCAGACGAAATATGCTCTAAAAGGTCACGATTTACCAATCAAGTCTGGGCCGCATAAATCGGCCGGAGAGACGCTGACCAAGGACTCGAACAATAAATTGCGGGTTACCAACAAGATAACGTCGCCACATTCTTCCCGGCTCTTGAATAAGACGGTAAAGCCACTCGAGCCGAGCAGATCGCATCCAGGCCGGAGCCCGACGAGCATGCCCAGTTAAAAAGTCAAACAACGCACCGACTCCGAAAGCGAGTCGGCAACCCGTTGATTCCAGATTTTCCGCTAGCCACAACTCCTGTTGGGGATTGCCCATACCTACAAGAACTAAGTCCGCCTTCAATGCCCTAATTTTGCTTGTGATTTTCGCGGTATCCTCACTTGCAAAATAACCGTGATGACATCCTACAAACCAATGCTGGGAACAACTTCTGGAGAGATGTTTTTTCGCCTGCTCGGCAACGCCCGGCAGGCCCCCAAGTAAGAATATGCGATAGCGATGCCGAGTATTTCGTAGATACAGCGGGATAAAATCTGTTCCGTTCAGGTTCTGCGGGAATGGCGATCCGAAAAGGCAGAGACTTGCGACATCCACGCCGATTCCGTCATTGATGACAATCGATTTTCGAAGAACTTCACGGAAGTGCTCATCTCGAAAGGCAACATTCAGTGCGTGAGCATTTGCGAAAGCAACGCTACTGGGATCGCCACCCTCAAATCGCTCGTCGAGCAATGTCACTGCCTGGGGCGCCGTGCCGACCCAGATCGGAACGCCTAAAATTGTTCTCTTCTTTGTTCCGCAAACGTATTCATACAATTTCACATACTCGCCAGACACCTGCCGCCAATCGAACCCCCCTATCGCGTTGATCGAACTGCTTCGATAGCGCACATAATTTGCTTCTATATCTTGCCATCTCGTGACGAATTCATCGGCGGCGACCTCGACATCAGAAAAGTCGACGAGCATGCCAGCCCCTGCGCGCGTAACTAGCCCACGAAATGCTGGAATATCGCTCAGCAGTGGAAACAAGCCGGCAGACATTGCTTCTACCGCTGCCACGCCGAAGCCCTCATATTCAGACGTGCAGGCCATCACCGAACTGCGCCCGATCAGCTCTCTCACTTTATCGTCATTCGGACCAACTATTATTTCGACCGCTTCGCGGATTTGATGCCTTTCCGCGAGCGCTGTTAAATCACTAACATCAACGTTCCACGGACGGCCAGCAATCGTCAGTTTCCATTTCGGATCACGCTTGCGCAGCGCAGCCATAAACCCAAGCAGTCGATCCAATCGTTTGTTGCTTGAGAGCCGTCCCAATGCAAGGATGGCCTTAACGGGAAAAGCAGAGGACGCATCGAGGAATTTGGAAACGTTCACTCCATTCTCGATGCAGACGATACCGCGCTTTCGAATCTTCCCAAACATCTCCCGATCGGCGATGCTGACGGCAGCGACACAGTCATACATCGCCAACGACATTCGAGTAACCGTAAGAAAATAAAGGTGCTTGAGACGCGCAGCGTAAGGCGTGTGAAAAAAGCCGCCATGCGTCGAAACCACCAGCTTCTTTCGGTGCAGAAATTTGGTCCACGCAAGATAGTCGAAAAGGAAATCTATGGCGTGGACATGCACGACGTCTGCAGCACCTATGAATTTAATCACCGAAGGAGCAAGCGGATACCGCGTCGAGCCGAAAAATGGAACTCGAATGACTTCAGCGCCATCGACTACCGCGCGCGCCGGCAACAAATTGTCTCCGGTTGCTTTGAACACGCGATTCAACGTTACAATACGCACCCGATGGCCGGCGGCGACCTGCGCCGACGCTAATTCACGGACAACGCTCTCTATTCCGCCGAGTGCGGGATGGAACTGACGCACGATATGCACAATATTCATGCGATGCTTCCTACTTACGCAAACGATACTTGGGCTTTTGGCAACCTTAATCTAATCTTGCCGAACAGCACAATACGGGGGTCATCAGCACAGCACCCTTCTCTCGAAAGGGTTAAGCTCAACTCTAACTGGTTAACAGCACCAGGCCGACATTACTCGGCGCGGCTGCACAGTGCTTTCAGGCATCCATTGGCTCCGTTCTCGCAGGACTATCCAAAGCGGCGCGATTTGGATTATGCAGCGTTCCGTAGAGAAACCAGAGGAGTGCCGCCGTCTTTATTGAAAACAACGACGCGCTGATAGTGAGCAGGAAGATGAGATAAAATGTAACAAAGTTTTTGAATCGCCACGTGTTCGAATCAGGCACTGGAGCATAGGCGAATAGAACCCAGATTGCGGCAATACCAAGTAGACCAATCTGAACCAGCACGTACCCGTAGCCCACGTCTCCAGCATAGTTGCTGCCAAAAATGTCACTTGTTCGCAATCCGAAAAGCTGCAGCGTATCAAGGGTAGTGAGAGCATAGCCTGTATGAAGAAATCGCCCAGCTATATCGTTGGAGAACGCTTCTCGCCAATCCGGACCAGCATATATCGCAAGCGAAATCATAGCGAAGAATGGCGCAAGAAAGAGCGTCGTTGGACGGATCATCGGAGCCAAAAGGTAAATGGCCAGTTCGAAGATACAAAAATAGAAGCCGAACCGCGCGTCGGCCAGCACCAAAATCGTTAGGATTGCAAGGATTTTGGCAATGAAGACCCAAACGCGGCGGTAATCGCGCAGTAATACCCAGGCAAACGCAATTGCGCCAAAATTGCCAACAGAAACCGGTTCAAGGAATATGCCGGATACGCGGTGCTCGCCCAGAAATGGCAACAGAGTGCGCTCTTGAAAACGTGTAGCGTTGACGAACAGGCTGCCACCGCTGGAGGGGTCAGTGATGAATATTCCGGACGCGATGTCGCCCGCCAGGTTTGTTTCCGTCCCTCGCGCTACGTAGTACTTTAATACGTTGAAGTAGCTCAGGTATGTGTCCAGAGCTAGCCATTCAAATAAGGCTGCGCCGAACGCCAGGAAAAGCAATAATGTTACGAGCTTGTCAGCGGAGCGAAGTGTCCCGAGATAACTACCCACAAAGAAGAATAGGAGTGGTATCAGGACATCGTGCACGATTTTAGCATCAAACGCGGCACGAAAGGTCATTACTGTGAAGAAATATGCCGTCACAAAGTAAAGAATATCATACAGCCTTCGACTGCGATTCCAGACTAGGCCGAATGCCGCCCCCACCAGAATTATTTCTGTTGAAATGACAACTCTGTCGGTTATGTCGACTACGTTGGTATTGATGAAGCAAAGCACAAAATTGAAAATGACAGCCGCAAATACCAGACTTGGGGCCAGGATTTGTCCGACGGTCCCGGAGTCAGTTTGTTCGCCGATCGAATCAGCGGATGGATTCCACGCTACACTCATTGCACAGGTATTATTGCCTTTCTAACCTCGTATAAGTCGCTTCGTTTATCGGCGATCAAGGACAGAGCGTCGTTTCTAACGGAGAAACATTTTTAGTGCAGTTGGGTGTAGTATCGCCTTAATCAAGTTTATGGTCCATCTTTGATCGGCGGCATCCAGCACCGAAAGGAATAGATCACCGCTTACATTTGGCCGCACATTCCCTTCACTGCATTGTTCACATTGATCACCATATAACTGCACAACTTTTCGCACAATCTCAAGCAGTCCTTGCTGATCGTGATTAGAAACTATCTGACATCCGAGAAGGCGCGCTTGCCGTCTGCAACCGATGTTGGCGGGCGCGAAACTCCGGGTAGCCTGACGGAACATCGCTAAATCAGGCTCACTATCGCCTACGGCGATCGTCTCAGAATCACGTCCCAAAACCCAGTCTCGAAGCGCAACAAGACCCGTCCCTTTGTCAACCTCTTTGCTTACAATGGCAGTGTCGATCAACGTGTGATGGAACGCGAGCTTGTCCAGTCGCAGATCTACGAGCAGTTGATGAACGATGTGTGTAGAGATCGGAGCCAGCGCACCGTCACCGATACTGGCTGTCCGCGCCGAACTTAGTATCGACTGGATCAATCCCAGTGGCTTATCGCGATAGGTGAAGGCCCGAATGGAATATTGATGGCGTTCATCGAGAAATATCCCCGGGATGCGCTGGAGGTGATGTCTCATTTCTTCCAACTGGCGCGCTGTCTCCTCGCTGATGAGAACGCGCTCCTGCTGGCGCACAGCGTCCCAAAGCCAGCTACCGTGCTCGGCGACGCCACCCGACAAGGAATAGGCATCGCAATAGTTCTTTACCTCGACGACCGATCGCGCCGTATTCAATGCTACCGAGAACTCATGTTCGCTCAGTATCGAGAGCGCCTGAATGCCCGCAACTGTAGTACACGGGAATCCGAATAGCCTCCGGTCGATTACCCCATCGATGTCTAACATTACAAGCGGGGCACGCCAGCCTAAATCTTTTGGCTGCTTGCACAGTGAACCGCAATGGCGTGCCGCCTGCACAGTTAGAAAGTTCCAGGCTGCCATGAAGCGACGATGGTAGTCGCGCTGGGCGGCGCTACCGCGCGGTGAACTAAATAGTTGCTCCCGAATCTCGTTCATTTCCCAAAGTCCGGCTAGCAGTTTATGCAAGAAAAGACGCTGCTCCACTTCTGCATCCCCGGATTGAGTAATATACTGACTTATTAAGCTGCGCTCCTCTTCCGGCAAAAGCCCAAAATCCATGATCGTATCTGCGAGATCGTATGCGGGGTCAGTCAGGTTGAGAGCCGCCTTTCCCATGCCGTGATGTTCAAAATCAGTTTTCAACAGCCCCTGCGGCCCGCGAATCCATTCCTTGTGGTGCATGTTGCCGTCGATGAGTGCGTGAAACGGGCATGGCCGCTTCTGTAACAGCGTGCCTAGGCGCGATTGCATCAACCTATCCGTGAGCACCGGACCATAGGCCCTGCTAAGCGCCTTTCCCAAAAGCTGAATTCCGTTGTTATATCGCTTCAAATCAATGCTATTTGCTTTGTCGCCCTTTAGCCTCAGAAGACGAGTTCTCGCCGCCACATATTTCGCAGACGCTTCAATGAGCTCAGTGTGGTTCTCACTTACTTCACCGTCGGTTTGAGGATACCATTCCGTGTAGAGAATGCCCTCTCGCAGTCCAAGTATCGGCGGCACAACTCCTGCGAGTCTGTACCCAATCAGAAAGGCGTGATACCCGAACCATCCCCATCCGACGCTTTTCGCCAGAACGAATTTAGTCTGCAATTCACCTTGAGGCGTCCCCAACTGGACTTCGAAAATGCGTTTTAATCGGATACTCCGTTCGTCCGACGTAATACTTCGCAGGTGAGCGTTGTATTCTTCAGCGCGGCTGCTTGCGACGACAGAAACATGAGTAAACCTTTGTGCACGGAAGTACTCGGCTAGACGAAGCTCAACCGCTTTCGGCTCCAATAGTTTGCTCTTGTACCATCGCTCGGGCAGCAGCGTAATAACATTGTCCTCAGGAAACCACTTAAACCATGTTCGTTTTGCCGGATGAGTAGCCGCAATGAATTTGATATTGGCGGGCTCAAATCCTGCTCGACCAACGCTGTCCAAAGCGGCGAGCACGGTGCGACTGGTATATGGAGGATCATCAACGATAAGCGCCAAATAATGCAGCGCAGCATAGCGCGAGAGCTCCTTACTTTCCCAGCGACCGACGCCTTTGTTTGGTTCAATCGTGAGAAGCTCGACGCTTTGATAGCTCCTAATCTTCAAAAGCGCTTTCAGCAGAGGTGCAAAATAGGAACCAGAGGTGCGCACTCCCACAACTAGGATGGATTGCATCCGGTTCGGAAATCGCTCCATAAACGTATCGCCAAGAGCCAAGAGGTCTCTAAACGTCAAGTCGAGCCGGCTGAATGGTGTAGGTGTACCGACGACCTGCGTCTGCAAATCTCCAGGAAGCGGCAACTCCAGAACCGCTAGTAATCGGTGGCCGGCGTCGGCAACGCTCGCAGGTTCGACATGACGCAGAACAAGCGAAAGAAAATTATCGAGACTTGCAAGCCACTGTTCTCGCCAACGGTCAATATGTCGCCGCGACCACGCATTGCTCGAGAAGGTTTCGACAAACCGCGCGGCGCCTCGACCGGGCCCAGATGTTGCCAATCTTCCCGGAAGCCGCAAGGCCGGTCCGCGTCGATATTCGTCGATACAATTCAGCAGACCGCAGGAAAGTAAAAATATATTGGTCGTGACCTCGTTCATCCGCCAGCCGTTCGGCATCGCTCCCAGCTTGGTCAACTCTCCGCGAAGATGGCCTATAGCCTCATACACAGTCAGGTATGGATTCAAACACCAATCATAAGACTGGTAGAACTCTAGTTCTTCCGGGAGCACACTGTGCTGTGCAGTATTCCGGTTCGAAGTCAACAACTGGTGGCGCAAGCATAACTATCCCGTTACCCAATCTGTGTGACGCTGTGAATTTTTGGTTGATCTGCCACCGGGTCGCACTCGGAAACGACGCGCCTGAGTATTGAGCGAACTCGGCCCTCCGTGATTTCCTTGAGAACCCGATGCGACACGCCTTTCAGCGACCAGGAGAGTTCGAGGTATTCGGCAAGGTGCTCCTGCAGACACCCTCTGATTTCATTCAGCAGCTGTTGTTTCTTTTCCTGTGTACCAATGTCTTCGAGGATCTTGCGAAAAATAGTTTCGACAAATATCTCTCGCCCCATCCGCGCGGGGCTTCCAATCAAGTCCGTCACGTCCTTAGCCACGTCGCACAAGATGTGCGCAAGATCGGCGGATACCGCACAAGGAAACTTGAGGAGATCGCTGCAGGCCTGGCAGCTTTCTCGAGTCCCTGCGTCGATAAATGAGATCCTCTTCCCCTCGATATCAAAAAGCACATTTCGCAAGCCCAGATCGCCATGCCGTTGGCCGCTGGACCAACACTGTTGCATGGCGATCGCAAACACATGCGCAGCGTCCTGAAGGACTTCAGATGTCAGAACGTCACCTTCTGACACACATGAATCGATAAATTGACCGGAGACAGTGGTCATCACAAATGCAAGCGGCGCCTTGCAAATGTATAGTGGGCGAGGAACCGAAATCGTCCAGCCATTGATCTCTCGACCGTCCAGCACTGCGTGGAGTTTTGAAAGCGAATCGTATTGTGCCTGCACCATTTCGAAGGTTAGAGCGGCTTCGGGTTTGTACAGTTTCGCGACGAGGCTATTGTACGCAAAGCAGATCGGCTTTCGATCTTTCAATTCAATCTTGAACACCTCAGATTGCTCACCTCCGCCAACCCATGAGACTGTCCAGCGGTTGGGGTCGGACGCTGTCGTAAGGTTCTGAAGCACCCGCACAACAAGTGCTGCGTCACAGGCGGGCGGGATTAGTGCAGAAAACGCCATCCAGCGTCCGACGGTCCCGACAACGCTCCCGGCGAGCAATCCATAAGCGGCACCCAACAAACCCCACTCCATCATTAATATCGTGACTAGGACCACACTCACTATCGCCCCGATTATACCAACGACGACAATTGCGCGAGGTCGCCCCATGGTCGCAAGTCCGAACGATGCTGGCGTTCCGATAGCTCCTACCGACACTGACAAGGCCAGTAGCGTTAGCGTAGTTCCATATCCGTCGTATACCGGATCGTGATAAAGAAAATGCATTACATTTTGGCCACCGACCATGACCGCCAGACAGAATGCCGTCATCAAGGTGCTAATTAGAACTGTGTTTCGAATCGCTTCCTGCCAGAGTCCAGGCGCCCCATCTCTCTTCCAGGCGAGCGATAATTTCGCGGTTAGCACATTACCGAGAGCAAAAAGTGCAGGGTTGATAAAGTTCACGATGCTCATGCAGGCGGCGTATAGGCCGGTTACCGACGCGCCGGACACAAGCATTGCGATCCAATAAGTCACATATCCTTGCACTTGGACCGTTATTCGGCCGACGAATAGCCATTTTCCCAAAGCCCAAGTCTGCCTAAAAATGATCCGCACGTGGAGTGCTCGAACGGCGATCTCTGTCCGCACACAACCCAGCCAAACTGCCAGCGCGATTGCACTTGCCACGCCGAGAGCGGCGCACGCAGTCAAAGCCGACATCTGCCCGCTTACTCCAAGCCAGCCCAGTGCAGAGAGCTGGATCACTGCAACTAACGAATCCAGAAGCAGAGCGCGGCCTATTTCAAGGCGCGCAAATGCCACACGTCTGGCGAATTCGCGAGTGAGCGCGAATGGTGTGATCGCGGCAATAGCCCATGTCATAACGATCAGCTCGGGATGGGCCGCCCACTTCAGAAAGCCCATGGCGGCAATCGTTAGAACCAGAACGCTCCCAATAGAGAACAGAATGCTCAGTGCCAGCGAAGAACCTAAATGCTCGGCCGCCGTTCCGTGGGACGAGTGTTGTTGGATCGTATATGGCTGCAAAATGAGCGAATCTTGAAAGGCCACCAACGACACGAGTATCGAAATACCGACAGCGTATACACCGAGCTGACCAATATTGCTGTAACGAGCAATCACGAGTGTTGTCAAAAAGCTTGTACCGCTGACTATTGCTTGATCGGCCAGTGATAGGACATGGTCTCGCGAAATAAGGCCGCACACATAACTGACAATCTTTCGCAAATTATCAATCGGTGCGCCCCTGAACAGGCGCACTCCCCATGTCGAAGATGGCGCTAGTTTCCGATCCTCACTCACGAAAATCTCCTCAAGAGGCCGCGAAAATACCTGGGGCGACCGTCGCGGTCTGAATGAGTTGTCACGATGTTGGTACAAAACTTTGCAACCCAGGCGAACCCGGAAACCTCCCCGCACGGTTTCATTTGCTGCAAAACTAGAGAGACCGGGTACGATAAAGGATTAGCCCATAACGAACTCGCTGGGCGGCCACGTCCGATGGCAATACACGTCTTGTCCGTCGACTGCGCTCCTTGAGCTTGTAACTTGTCTTGCATACGCAAACGCCTCAAGCCGAGATAAGCAACGCTACAGAAATGCTAATTGGCTCGCAAAGGATTTTAATGAATGATGTTAAGGCATGGCATTGGAACTTGAACCAGCATGTTAGAGCGCCGTCGACGCCCCTTCTTGTGGCCAGGATGCTCTGTTGCCACCGCGGTTACGATGGCCCGCCCGCGCGCCAGCCACGACCGAGAAAGCCTTTAACTCTTTGCGACCAAGTCACCATCTCCGGCCGCGCGCCATAGTAATATTTGTAATATTTGTCGTGATCGTAACTGCCGTATCCTTCGTATCGCCGGAGTCCAGCGCCCGGCGTCTTATTCAGAACGACGCCGAGCACATTGTCATAAATACCCAATTCCTTGAGAGCCCTTTCGACCAAATCGATTTTGGTCCGACCCCATTCGATGACAAACACGTACAAATCGACCAAGCCTTTGGTCGCCCGGACGTCGACAATTGGAGTTAGCGGCGGTAAATCTACGATGACGTAATCGTAGTCTTTGCGCAATTTTTCAAAAAGGTTTTTCAATTCATCCCTCCCGAGGATCTCTGCTGCATGGAGGAGGCGATGAGTTTCGAATGTTGGCAGGAAGCTTAAATTCGTAGTTCGATCGGTCCAAACGACATCGTTCAGCGAAACGTCGCCATATGCGACCTCGAGCAATCCAGCCGTCGCGCCCGGCGCAAATCTGCGAGTGAGCTTCGACGCGCGCAGATCACAATCAACCAGAATGACCTTTTTACCGGAATGAGCGATCTGCTGCGCAAGAGAAGCCGAGATCGTAGACTTGCCTTCATTGGGCAAGCTCGACGTTATTCCAAGTATTTTGCTCGATTTTCCCGCTGTCATTTTTATTGAGCGTATCGACTCTGCGAATGGCGAGAGGGGAAAATCTACCACATGCCACAACACGTCTTGTTGGGGCGCAATGGTTCGTGGTCTGGGCGGCCCACCAATCGCGTCGAGCGATAACTGTTCTTCCGTCTGATCGCTTTGAGCTGAGTTAGTGGCAATCTCATTCGTTTCGCGTTGAGATGGATCAGCCTGCATCTCGCCAACTTTGGGCAGGACTGCCAGACAATCCAGCGCCAGCAATTCCTCAACCTGAGAGCGCGTCCGAAATACGCGATCCGAAAGGTCGCGCAACCGTCCAATCCCTACACCCATGATCAATCCGCCCGCAGTGGCGATCAAGAGCGCCAGAGATACCTGGGGGCTGCTTCTCGTGAGCGGACGAGCGGCCGAAGTAACAGTTCTCGCCTCTGTGAATGGATATGATTCCTGCTGAACTGATTCCACATAACGCCGAAGGAAATCATCATAGAGCGCGCGGTAGCTTTTGGCATTGCTGTCAAGCTCAAGCAATTCGACCTGAGCCTGGTCGGTGATCATGGACTGACCTTCGGCCTTAGCGAGCGCCTGTTCAATACCAGCTTCGTCCTGCTTAGCAATTTCATAGTCACTCTTGTAAGAATCGGCAATTCGCCGAAGCTCATTGACAATGGAATTTTGGATCTCGCCGATTTGGTTCCTAAGATTAACAACAGCAAGGTGATTCGGCCCGAAGCGTTTTGACCAATCATCTTCGCGCGCCGACAAATCCAAAAATTGATTTCGAAGTCTGGTGATTACGTCGTTTTTCAAGCTGTCACTGACAGTCGAATTTACGATGGTTTCGGGTAAGTCGTCACGGAGCACCGCTTGTATTCGATCAAGACGCGCCTTGGTTTCAGATGCATGCGTGCGCGCGATGACAAGTTGGGTGTTGAGCTCACCAACCTGTTGCTCATCGACAAGGCGCTTATCGGATCCGCCGGTGCTGATAATTTTATTTTTTGCTTTGAATTCGACTACGGCGCGCTCAGCTGTCAAGGCCTGTTCACGCAATTCGCGCAAGCGGTCCTGCAACCACACGCCTGCTCGTCGCGCCGCCTCAAACTTGCCCTCAAGCTGATCAGTGATGTATTTATCTGCCACAGCGTTGGCGATGTCTGCGGCACGTTGTGGGTCGAGCGATTGAAAGCTAATTTCAATTATATAGCTTAATCCAATGCGTCTTACCGTCAGACGCTTTGCGAACACCGCTGCGGCTTGGCGCGTACGCTCGTAGTCTGATTTAGGCGCATCGTGACCGAACATATTGGAGACTGAGTCAATCAAGCCCCCGAAGAAGCCAAAGCGTCTGCCGCTGAATTCGGGATCATTTGCAAGGTGAAAGCGCTGGATCACCGCAAGGCTGACGTTTTCGGATTGAAGGAGTTCAACCTGGCTCTCCACCATCCCGGTTGTGTCGGCAGAGTTGTAGTCGGGTAGTTGCTGTTTTGGCGAGAATTGGATGCCGCGGGTATCGATGATCATCGATGCTTCCGCGGTGAACATTGGTGGCGTGGTAAGCAAATATACGATGCCAAGGCCAATGCTCAGAAGCGCCGCCACAAGAATGATTGAAAATTGCCTGCGGATGAAGCCCTTGAAAGACGCGAGCAGTTCCGCTGCAGAGGCCATGCCAGGCCGTGTAGCGGTGCCCATTCCAGTAATGTTTAGTGGTCGATTGGTTTGCAACATCAGGGTACCATCACGCTACCGAAGACTTTTAGGCTACATTACTCGCCGTCATGCAAATTATGCACCATCTGGCGGATCGTCAGAAATCGCACTGGAGCAAGCCTTTGTTCGCATTCATCGCAAGGTTCTGATCTGACTTGGGACGCGCCGCTTAGGAAGGACCAGGCCAGAGAATTGCGTTATCATCTAAGGACGCGCCGTACCAGCCCGGCGATCGGATCTGCCCCTCCAGGGATACAACCGAAGACCAGTAGCACGCACATACGCCTGTTCAACCGCGCCCATCCTAGCAAACCAACTTGGAGGGCGTCACTAGTCACTCGGAAGCTCCTTGAGTTAACGATAACATCGATGCGACAGGCCGACGAGCCTTGTCCGACCGAACTCTATCCCGAAAACCGCCGCGTAAATTTTTCCTCGAACCGGCGCGGTCACATTCGACCGGGAAATGGCTCGCGAGCGACTAGCTAATCGCCACACGACGTGCCCGTCCCCAGGTGCGGAATGGCTTTCCGACGCCGCCCGGTCAGCACAGGGGAGCCTGGCGAAACGGCCCCCCACCCTTCCCACAAAACCGAAACGACCTCAGCTTGCATGGGAAGCCGTCCAGGCCCCATGGACGCGGGAGAGGAACTGATCACGGGTCGTCGCAGCCGTCTAAGTGTGGCTGCATTGTGGCAAACTCCTGGGCGGGAACCACCGCAAAGGTAAAGCACGGCCTATCCACCTGACTTGGCGCTCGTTCCACACCGTGATCAGGTGGTCGGCAGCCTCAAGGATTTTCTTCTCGGTCGCGCGACGTGCCGCGGCCTAAGCGTCGGCTTTGGCCTTGCGGTCAGCTTCCATTTTGTCGTGGCCGGTTTTTGGGACCGGTCAGCGGCGCGCGGGACGGGGCGCGGCGGCTGCTACGGTTGACCATGTTGAGCTTCGGATAGGATCTATGCGCGTCGGCTCGGCGCAATGGCGCGCGACGGCGTCGCTCAGGAGGCGTGCTAGATTCTCGTCGTGCGGATGTTCCCGCAACATGGACGTGTGATCTCCAGTCACTTGAATGATTTCTAATCCCTTGCCAAACATATCGCGCCAGCCGAGGCTGTGATCGGTATTGAGCGCAGGGCAATCTTCGGCCCGGTCAGCGCGGAAAAGCACGCCACGGCAGTCAAGCCGCTGCAAACGATACGATCGCAGCGAATTCGCATACAGACGCTCGATCAGTCGCCGGTGTATCGGGCGGCCCAACGTGTCGAGCTTGGTGGTGAGTTCGCCGGGATCGCGCAACTCGACGAAGCGGTGTTTCAAAAATCTTGCCGTCCTCCGCAGCGCCCAGCCCGCAATCGACAGAGAGATAGACAGGCGCGATGCGGTCGAGCGCGAAGCTCGGCGATCAGGGACCTCTTCGAACGCGGGCATCATCCAGACGTCGCGCAGGTTCCGCCACGGGATCTTGTAGAACGCCGGATACTCGGCCGGCGCGTCCAGCAGGATCACCAATTCGACCTTGCTGCCAATCGCGTTGAGCTGGTGCGCAATCTCAAAAGCCATATTCGCGTAGAACGAATGTCCCGCGAGTGCGCAAGGCGTTGTGCCGACATGCGCGCGCAGCGCCGCCACATACTGCGCCGCCCTGTTCTCCAATACCGGCGTGGCGTTGGTGTCGTTTCTAGCTGCCGCATCGTGCCAGGCCGTTGGCCAGGCGATCTCGACCGCGTAGACCGAATGCACCGCCGGCATGAGCCGCGCGATATGGAGCTCGCAAAGTCCGGTACCGATGAAATAGAGAGGCGTATCGGAAATGCCGTGCCTGAGCTGGACCACCGCCGGGCATTGGCGCATTGGCACCGGCGCGCGCTGGCCGATGTGCTTGGCCGCGCCGAGGATTCCGGTCCAGACCGCGGCCCGCGCCGCATCGCTCGAAGGGCGCAACGACGTCATTCCGGACTCTTGGATCTTTCCATTTGGCATTTTATATGCCTCACAACCTTTGATCCCGCGACTCTGATCGTTATCGCCCCCGATCTCAGGTAGCAAGTTCGCCGCGCGGATATGGTCAATTACCGTGCCCTGTTAACTTTCTCCTGCGCACCTTGTTTAGATATTCGCACGCTGCCCCGGGTTGTCGAGTGAACGTTATGGTCAGAAGCGGCCGCTGACGCAGCATACCTCGGGTTTTGTCTAAGCTTTGCAACAAGATCGCAGGCGTCGCAAATATCTGCGGCGCTGACACGCGTACCGTCAATATTCAATTAGCTTTCACAATCATCAGTCCACTTAGGTAGCCGCGATGTGCTGCAGGTTTGCCCAGCGAAAATATCCACTAAACTGAATAACTACCGGCTGACGCCGGTAGGTTCATGATCACGCAAATACTGAAGTATGACGTCGTCGGTAATGTTGCCACTGGTGGTGCAGAAGTAGCCCCGAGCCCAGAAATGGCGTCCCCAGTACCGCTTGCGTAGGTCAGGAAACTCCATTTGCACGCGATGAGACGATCGCCCTTTGACCAGTCGCACGAAGTCGCTGACGGCGATATGCGGTGGAATTTCCACGAACATGTGCACGTGCTCCTTGGACAATACGCCGGACACGATCTGCACTCCGAGTTCTTTGCAGACTTGCTTGATAATCGTACGTATCCGGTCTCGCAATGCGCCTTCCAGCACTTTGTAGCGATACTTCGTGATCCAAACGATGTGGTAGCGGTGGTGAAAAACAGTGTGACTTCCGGTTGTGTAGCTCATAGAGCAAAAAAAACGGCTAAAGCCTTCCCCGTCTGAAGACGGGGGTTTAGGTCCAAAGAAACTGACAATTAATATCCACGCGGCTGCCAGACTTCCAGGGTAAGTGTGCCTATAATGATTTTAAGGTCCAGCCAGATGCTCCAATTGTTAATGTACCAAAGATCAAGCTCGATGCGCTTTGCCATCAGATCAATAGTCTGCGTTTCGCCACGATAGCCGTTGATCTGGGCCCAGCCAGTGATTCCGGGCTTCATGTGATATCGGAACGCATACGCAGAAATCTTCCGCTCGTATTCGCTATCATGCGCAGCCGCGTGGGGCCGCGGTCCGACTAGCGACATGTTCCCGGTCAGCACATTGAACAGCTGCGGGAGCTCATCGATATTCACGCGGCGCAACCAGCGTCCTACGCGTGTGAACCTCGGGTCTTCGCGAGTAGCCTGCTTGATTACTGGACCATCCTCGAGGACTGTCATTGTTCGGTACTTCCAGATGCGAAACGAGCGGCCGTTGAAACCGTTGCGCTTCTGGGTAAAGAAAACTGGACCTGTCGAGTTGATCTTGATCAAAATTGCGGTCATCACCATTAGTGGGAAAAGCATAATAAGCGCGACGCTAGCACCAATAAGGTCAACACATCGCTTCAGCATCTGCTCCAGTCTGGTCAGAGGCGTTCGCTTAAGCTCAGCCGTCAACATCTCTCCCAGATGAAATACCCGCCGATTAAGGTAACTTGCGACGGAGTTGTCGGGGAATAGATAAACTGGGACCGGCAGTACGCTTAGACCGTCAAGGATGCTGTCGATGCAGCGTGTGTGCTCCCATGGGACCATCAAAAAAATATCTTGGACCGCCTCTTCTCGGGCGACTCTGATTGCATCCGCAAGCTTTTCCGCCAGCGCGGCTCCCATGCATTCTTTACTTCGCATCTCATAGATCTTTACCGGCCGATACCCGTAGCGAAGCAGTTCCGGGAGAGCCCGCGAGGATTGGAGGCGGTGGCGTTCACCAATAACAAGGACCTTGCGTTCCGCAAAAGCTCCAGCCTCAAGTGCTTTGGAAAGCCGCGCAGCTACTAAGCCACGCCACGTCAGCAAAGATGATAAGCCGAAGGCGAAAAAGCCAAAGGTAGCGCCACGCGATAAGGATTCTTCGACTCTTAGCGAAAAGGCGATTCCGAGCAAAAAGAGGGAGACACAGGTCCAAATAAGAGTAACTTCAAACGCTTGTTTTTTGAAATTAGCGAGGTAGCGGAACCGATACGCGCCGCGCACGGCAAAAATCGCCGCAAAATTGGAAAACGCAAGAACACCGATCGCGAAGTATGGAAGGATATCCGGAACGCGATTGAGAAACAACCAATGATACCCGACTCCGGTCAGTATGCTCATACTGACGATTAAGACAAAATCGACCACAAAAACGACAGGCTCAACAAAATGGAAGGGAAACCAAAATCGAGAGGCTGCGCCTGGGACGCCGTAATTCACAACGACGGCTCCGAATGGAGCCGTCGAAAGTTTCGCTTCGGCTCGACGCTCGCTCGACATACGCTGACTACTCACGCCTCTACGAAAATCCACTACAAGATTAATTACTTCAATATTAAGTGCGTCACAATAGATTTAGGCTGTTGTCATTAATTCGCCATTCGGGGTTCCGGTCACCGAACACGTGCAGGAGAACGCTTTCGGCTCAAAATGGCCGAGGAAAGCAATAACCGTTTTCCGGCACGACCGGGCCTGAACGTAAATGTCGAAAAATTGTTGGCTTTCTCAACGCCAAAAGGTGAATTTTTTTCGTAAACGGTACTAGAATGCAGTCACGGTAGCATGGGATGGCGGCATACTGGGGCGCTTAGTGATTATCGGCATTATGTTTATGGCTAGACTTGCTTAACGCGGGCACCGGGATCCTGTCGGTGTAGCAATTGGCACAAGATCTCTCTGTGACCAGAGGCGCATTGGAATGTGGCCAATACCAATGAGCTCACGATTGCCTCGCAGGTCGCTATTCGGCCTCGCGCTATGCGCCGAATGCACGGCGTTTGCAATGGCGGCCCTAAGCCCACGGTTTTCGGCTGCGGCAAATAGCTCGTTGGAGGCCTGCCAGACGATCCAAGATAATGCGGCGCAGTTATTTTGTCTCGGAATTGCTGGCTCCGATACTACCCTCAATGACTCCTGGCGGATGATCCGCACGCCTAGACCGGCCGGGGCACGCGATGTCGTCTCTATTATGAAGTCCGGGGACATTACGGAGTCCGATCCCGATTTCGCCGGCTTGATGCTTCGCTGCAGCGATACCTCGACCGAAGTGTTGATTGTTCTGCTCCGACCTTTGTTGCCGCACGAACAGCCTAGTGTCGTGATCGAAGCCGGATCGGCGCGCGCACAATTCACTGCGAACGTAGTTCCGCCCGGTGCTCTGGTATTGCTTCCGCCCGAAGCGGTCGAGTTGACCACCGAACCTTGGCAGGCGACGCCAAAGCTTGCGATCACCATTGAGCACGAGCATGGATCGATCCACGGCGTCGTCGGCCTGACTGGCGTCGCGCAGGCCTTGCAGGTGCTGCGGTCGAATTGCCCAATGTCCTGACGATAGACATTTTCCGGTGCGAAACGCTTCGGTCCTGTGCGAAACGCTTCCAGTCACGAGATTGTTGACACTCGTTGTGGTAAAGTAACTTGATTCGTTTTGAATCTCGGGGGTCGCGTACACGCAAAATTAGGGAATGATTAAGAGATTCGATCCTTGATTTCAAAGGTCGGTCGAAAATGCTGCTGCTGGGGATCTTTACACTGTTGGCCGGGATGGTACTGGGGCAACGCTTCAAGGTACTGACCCTTGTTCCGGCAGGCTTGCTTATCCTTCTCTTGGCTATTGCCGCCGGCGCCGAGCTGGGCGAAACCTCGTGGCAGATCGGTTTGAATGCAGTCATCGCCATTGTCTGCATCCAATTGGGTTTTTTATTCGGATTGGGTATCCGACACTTCTTATTAATTTCTCGGGCGCGTCGGTTACGCGCGGCATCTTTAGAGGGTTCAATTCCAGCACGGCGCCCGGCACATTGATAAGCCATTTTATCGGCGCGTCGGCAGATGGATCGACCACCAGCTTGTCTTAAAGGTGCGCCGCGTGCAACTCTCAGCGTTGCAGCGGATCTTAAGAGTTCCACGTGTCGAAAGCTCAGTTCATCCTTGTCGCATTGATTTGCGTCTCTCCAATCATACTATTGCGGGACGGATTGGCAATGCAGGGCCTCGTCGCCGGGGGCATCGGCGTAGCGTTGGCGATCGCCGCTATTACCGTACGGCCCGGCGAGACCGAATTTCTGGTTTCCATCATTCGTCACCTACTCGTTTTTGCACTTCTGCCCATTCTGTGGATCGTTTTTCAGATATTGCCGCTAAGGATCTTTGCCCATCCGATCTGGGCCAACGCAGAGGCAGCCCTCGGACATACGATAGCAGGCACAGTAAGTGTTGATGCCGGAGCGAGCGTCCTTAGCCTTGGTCAATATATTGTGCTTGCTGGTATAACGTTGCTGTCCGCTGCTATCGCTATCGAGCGAGGGCGCGCCGAAGTGCTGTTATTCACACTGACCTATGCTGTTACAATGATAGCGGTAATTGCGTTGACGCATGCTTGGCTTCTCCCCTCTCTTCAGTTGTCGCCATTCCTTCGCGCGCAAGCCGCTGTCTGCGTCGCAATGGGGACGATCATCGCGAGTGCAGGGTGCATCCGTACCGTCGAACGATACGAAACCCGCGCTGCCCGTCCTCGTCGACGAGGATCGACCCTGCTACTGACCTTTGTGGGTAGCAGCACCGCTCTCGTGATCTGTGCAACGACTTTGGTTCTCGATGGAACGCGCCAGGAGCAAGTGGCAGCGGCATGTGGTGTCGCTCTTCTCGTGTGCATCACGATTATTCGGCGGCTGCAACTCCAATTATGGGGCATTGCTATAATTGCTATCTCTCTGACGGCAGCTGCGATTTTGCTCATCGCCACCCAACCATCCGCGCGTGGTAGAAGTCTGCTCCTTTCCTTTGCGCTGTCGTCGCCGACATCGCCACCATCCGTGAGCGAACGCGTGTTAAAGGATGCGCCGTTTGCCGGCACGGGCGCTGGGACTTTCGCGGTTGTAGCGCCGATTTATCGCGAGATGGGTGAGCCGCCCACCGACTCCGTAGCTGCGACCACAGCGGCAAGCTTGGGGATCGAGTTGGGTCGTCCGCTTCTATGGCTAATCGTGGCGGTTACGGCGGCCTCAATTGTCCTTTTACTAAACTGCTGTCTAAAGCGCGGCCGCGACTCGTTTTATCCGGCTATGGGGGCAAGTTGTCTTGCTACGATGCTTCTGCTCAGCTTCGTTAACCCAGGGCTCTTAGGCAATGCAGCAGGCTTGATTGCAGCCATCACCCTTGGCCTGTCAATCGCACAAAGCAAGAGCCGTACGTCGGCCGAAGTTCTAGCGAATAGTCGCACGCCGAAGCGATCGACTAAAATCGCTTTCCGCCTAGCTATGCTGTTGTTCGCTGTAATGATTGGTGTGCAAAGCCTCTGGATATTGTTACCGGAGCTTTCGCGACCTGGCATCGCAGAATTGCCGACCGACTCAGTTTCTGCCGGTTCTGCCTCGGTCACGCGTCGGCGAGACGCTGCTATCTGGGCTGCTCGGATCGGCGCGATTCGCGGGGACCTTTGGGCCGAATCCGCTTTTACATATGCCGACCTGCTATGGGAGACTTCCATAGATGGTGCGGCCCTGGCTCCGGAATTGCAGCGGGCACGTAAGAGTCTTTATCGCACCCTCGACGAGGCGCCTGAGGAGTCCGGCGCATGGCTGCTCCTGGCTGGGCTCGCCTTGCGCTATCCCTCAATTGCTCAGGATCCTACAGCGGCACTGAAAATGTCATACTATACTGGGCCGACTGAAAAACATTTGATGTCGCTGCGATTGCGTATCGCAGCACAAGCAGATGCATTCAATGACTTTGAAGTGCGCCAGTTCGTCAGTCGTGATTTGCACATGTTTCTTGCACAACACCAAGAGGCAGTGATAGCCGAAGCCCACCATGTCGCCTCCCCGATCGGGAAACACTTTATCGAAAATGTCGTCGGTGAAATCGATCCCTCAGCCCTCGACTGGCTACAAGATGCCACGCCATGACCAAACTGCTTTTGGCCATTCATATTCACGGTACTCGGAGCTGTCGATCCTATTACCTGTAACGAGCGCAGATGCGATCGCGTTAGTGTATCCACCGTCAACGCATTAAGTTACTCACCCTATTCACCCTATAAAGCTTCAATGGATCCATGCTTTTTAACTCGTGCGACCTTAGCCGCACGCGCTGGATTAACCTCAATCCCAGTTCGGACTGCCTTACAATTGGCCCTTTTTGGATTACCAGTTTGCCGTTGGTTTTTAGTGTGATAATTCCGAAGGATCGGGGCCTGCGCTCTCGTGGGTCAACCTGAGCTGTTGTGAGTAAATATGACGCTACCTATTATTCCTTTGATCATGTGTGGCGGTGCTGGTACCCGGCTTTGGCCCGCTTCGCGCCAGAACCGGCCCAAGCAATTCCTGCCGCTGTTCGGACCATTTTCTACATTTCAGGAAACCATCCGCAGAGTCTCTGATCCGACATTGTTCGGCCGGCCGATCGTATTAACCAATGGACTTTATCGTTTTTTGGTTGCTGAACAGCTTGCGGCAATAGGGATCGAAGCAGACATCGTGCTGGAACCGGTTCGTCGCGATTCCGGACCGGCAATTGTCGCTGGTGCGGCATTTGGATCCAAGCGTGACGGTAATGCCATCATCGTCGCGCTGGCAGCCGACCACGTCGTGACAGATCCGAGCTCATTCGTCGAGAGTTGCGCCAAGGCCAGAGAAGCTGCAGAAGCCGACCGAATTGTTACGTTCGGTGTTCGCCCCAGTCGACCAGCGACGGAGTACGGCTATATCAGACCTGGTGAAGCTATCGGTCCTAACCTTTTTGCCATTGAAAGATTCGTGGAAAAGCCCGACGCCGAGACTGCCGCGCATTACGTGGCTGAAGACTATCTTTGGAACTCCGGAAATTTCATGTTTTCTGCGCGCTGTTTGATTGACGAGTACAAGCGCTTTGAGCCCGAAAGCGCCGCGGCGATCTTGCGTTCGGTCGAAACCGCAAGCAAGGACCTTGGCTTTTACACTCTCGAATGTGAATCCTTTGCGCGGGCAACTGCAAAATCGATTGACTATTCGGTTATGGAACGCACCTCGCGGGCGGCGGTTATGCCGGTTTCATACGAATGGTCGGATGTGGGCTCCTGGCAAGCGGTGTGGGAGTTGTCGGCCCGCGATGAGAAAGGAAATGCCGCCCAGGGCCCGGCTTTGTTTGTGGACTCGCGCGGCTCATATGTAGCTACTGAAAAGCAAACCGTGGCATTATATGGGTTAGACGATGTGGTAGTGGTGAGAACGGACGATGCAATCCTCGTGGCTCGGCGCACGGATGGCGAAGGTCTGCGAAAAGTTGTCCAGAGGATCAAAGATGTTGCACCTGGTTTAATCGAAGATCATCTAAAGGTGCATCGTCCTTGGGGCTCTTATCATTCGGTCGATCAGGGACAGCGGTTTCAGGTCAAGCGAATTGTTGTTAAACCAGGCGGCCGGCTGTCGCTTCAGATGCATCATCATCGTGCTGAGCATTGGATTGTTGTTCATGGCACCGCCATGGTCACGATCGGTGAAGACGTCAAATGCTTATATGAAAACGAATCTATTTATGTACCGAGCGGCGCCCGTCATCGCCTGGAAAATCCAGGAAAAATCGATCTGGAGTTGATTGAAGTTCAGACCGGCAGCTATCTTGGGGAGGACGATATTGTACGTTTTGAGGACGATTACAATCGATCGTAGTCCGTAAGGCTATGGCGAGCAATTCCGCGGCTCGGGTCAGCGCGATGGACTCACGCTCACGAGAGGCGTCGATGGTGTTGCTATTGTCGGCGGCGGAAAATTATCGGACTCTGTTACAGTTGCATTGTTGGGATTGAGCGGCACGCCGCCAGCCAAGGTCCCTTCACCAATACCACCACCACCGCCCCCGGTCCCTGTTTCACCGCCCCCCCCTCCCCCACCAGCGGCACCGATTGTGGTATCGCCCGTCACGGCCGCGAAGGCAGCTGCCGCGTCGGATAGCGCAGTATTTGTCACCGGTGGACCCAAATCTGCGAAATTCACCAGCGGTTGACTCACCGGCGTCGGTCCTTGCGTATTGCCTTGAGAGTCAACCGTAAGCACTGTTTGGGGAACGTTCATCGGCACTACGTTGCCTGAGATGGTCGTTACAATTACCGCGCCTGAGTTCAGCTGAATTTCCGCGCCATCTCGCTGGACCAAGGCTATAAATTCAGTGCCACGAACGCCCAGCGTTGCAACCGGCGTTTTGATCTCGTAGTTTTCGTGCGGTTGCACGCCCGTGATGAAGCGAAACGCTCCGAGCGTGGCAACCACAACCACGTTACCTGATGCACCACCTGGGTCGTATACGAACTTATCAAGCCGGATTTCCGTCGTCGGTGCAATGGTCAAATTGGTTCGGTCGGCCAAAAGAACCTCAGCCTTGCCGGTGACGCCGGTGCGCACCATTTCATCTAAATAGACGACAGTACCCGCGGCAATGGGTTGCGTGCCTCTTTCGGTCTCTCCGTCGACTTGGTCTTTGGTTATGACTGCGCTGCCAATTTTAGGTTGAACAGATCCGGGCCCCATCTTGTTGGCGCGGTTGTTGCTGATTTGTGCGATTGCCTGCTGAATTGAGGTGGCATAGGCGGGATCCGTCTTCACCGCCAACACAGCGGTTTGGCCGAGCCCGGTCCCGATAGCATTTGTCTGATTTGTATTTGCTGTTGCGAGAAGTCCGACCAAAGCGCTCAATGTCGAAGCATCGGACGCCGCGAGGTCGCGGACTCGCGCAACCATTTGCTGGCCGCCGTCAGGGAACTGCCGCAGCAGGACCGCTGGGTCGCTGAGGAACTCTTGAATGGTTTGAGCTGGCAGCGCCAGCTCCGGCGAATTTACTGCCGCCGCCGCTGATGCCAGCGTGGCGAATTGGCCCGCGACAATCAGGGGGCCGAAAAGTACCCAGGACAGAGCGTGCAAAATACGCATTGGACCCCCTAACACGTGCAGTAGCACACTTTAGCCCACGATCTTGGTACTAACCGAGCAACAAATGCAAATATTTCAGGCTTTTGCCCACTAACTAGGCCACGCGGACAAATTTGATCCTGTTAACGGGCCGAAGCGATAAATAGCATCTCGCTCGCGTCAATAAGCCAGGGCCGTTTGTAAATGCCCCCAACGGATTCTACCCCGTAGACGCGCGAATTCCAAGGTCATATTGCGACCATAAATGCAGCCGGAAACCTGAGATGCGAAAGCCGCATCACTCTCCAAACCCTCATGAAGCTACGATGTGCCCAGTACGCAAGTTGGACGAAACTCCGCTCCGTCGAGCACTGGCTAATTGCGCTAGCTCGTTCGCTTTGTGCAATGCGCAAGCATCGTTAGCGTGATTGCCGCCTCATTGCAAATCGATGGGTTGATAGTGCCCATGGTCATCGAGCTGGGTGCCCCATACTTTGTGTGAGCCCTGGTGTTCGCTTTGACTAAAGCTGATGAGCGTGCCGAGGCCCATGTCGAAATTGCGTATGGTTTCCAGCCCATCAACCAGCTTCTCGGTGTCGGGCTGAGGACCAGCCCGTTTCAGCCCCTCCAGCAACAGGGTGCCGTCCACATAGCCTTCCAGGGACACATAGTCCGGCGCTTCCCCGGGGAAGTATTTGGCGAGCGCAGTCCTGTACTTGAGGATCGCGGACGAGTAACCATCGACCGCCGGCACCACCTGCGTCACGATCACCCCGTTCGCATAACGTGGCCCAAGCAGCGTGAGCTCGCCAGCAAGCGCGGTGCTGCCCACAAACGACACGTTGGTGTAGATCATCGTCGGGTAAAGATCGCGCGTCTTCTCGATGAACTTGGCCGCCGCTCGATACGCAGCCACCATGACCACGGCTTTGATGGGGGTCTTGTGGGCGCGCAGGCCCGCGACCGCGTTGTCCACGTCTACGGTGTTGCGTTCGTAGTCGAGGCGCAGGATCGCACTATCGTCGCCACGTAGCGCCCGCATGGCTTTGGCCACGCCGGCAAAACCCGCATCTCCGAACGCATCATGCTGGGCGAACACGGCGATCTGCTCGGGCCGCAGGTGCCGCATCTTCACAAGATAGCGCACCACCGCGTCCGTTTCTTCGGCATAGCTAGCCCGATAGTTGAAGACATAGCGGTCGGGCGGATCGCGCCGCAGCAGGTCGGCGCCGGTGAAGGCCCCGAAGAACAGCGCGTGGTGGTCAAGAGCGTATGGCAGGGCGACCACCGCTGTCGGCGTTCCAACATTGCCGACGAAGCCAAAGACCTGCTGCTTGTCGAAAAGTTGCTTCATGGTGTCTGCAGTCCGCGTCGGCTCGTAGCCATCGTCGGCGACCACGAGCTTCGCCTGCCTGCCACCTATACCCCCGGCGTCGTTGGCTAGATTAAACGCTGTCTCTATGCCAAGCTTCATCTGATTGCCGAGTTCCTTGGCCGCGCCGCTGAACGGCGCTGAGATACCAAACCGAATTTCGCTATCGGTTACCCCGCGGATGGTCGGGGAACTCCCACTTGGCGCCTCAATCGTCGCAACGCGTGCGGGCGCCACGTTGCTTGGCTGCGGAGCCGCCGACGCAATCGGAAGGCCAGCGGCGGGTGGCGCCGCGTTAGGTGGCTGCGGAGCCGCCGAGGCAATCGGAACATTACCGGGGGACAGCGCTTCACTGGTTTGTTTTAGTGCCGTCGACACATTCGGGACTCGTACGATAGAACTTGGGCCTTCCGAGTATTTGGCCGTATCGCCCGAAAAGCGCGACATAAGCCCCGTCCGATCTTGGGTCGTCTTATTCCACTCGCCTGGAAACTTGTCTGTGATAAATAGCAAAATCGCCGCTCCCACTGTGGCCGCCGCAATGGCAAGGCCGACAAGCGTAAGACGCCACCGCTGACTCGGCGGGGGCTGTCGAGGCTCATCGAAGAACTCAGGATGGAGTAAACGACGTAAACGAGCCAGTTCCCGCTCAGAAGTGGACCGCTCGACGTCTTCACTGCTATTGTCTTCAGCACGCGGCGGAGAAGGCGACCAACGCCGCTGCCCATCGTCTGCGTTGGCAGAATCAGGCGAATGATGTGAATCCCCTTGACCGGCGGTCAGGCCCTCTAACGGATTAGATGGCTCTCTAACTTGCGGGAATTCGCCCTCAGCAATGCCTGGGCTACTTTGAACGTTAGAATCGCGCACCGATTTCGGCGCGTACATTAGATGACCCTCGCGATTTTTGGGGTCATATACTGGACTGCTCATTGAGTCCTCCCTGTCAAATCATCAACTGAAACCTTTAAGCCGAGACAGTTTCACTGGTGTCGGCAGTGCTAGCCTAGAGATGTGTAGAGACACGACCGTTTGTATACACCTAACATTTGTGTGAAAGCTTTTGCTTTTTATCGCATAAGAAGAGGTCCCCCTCGCTGCATTGTTCACTCCGGTTACTAACCTGTGAATTTCTTCGGCGAACGTTAACGGATGGCGTTAGGACTCAATTTGTTGTCGGTCACCAGTCGCGCCGGTACTCGTAAACAACCCTATGGATGTCTAGCGAAGTGCCCTCAGTTTGATGCTTTCACGTTCCAAGTAGAAGCAGCATCGGTAAGTGCTCGATATGTCGACGGGCCAGAGGGCGCAGACGGTTCGTGGACTTCAGGTAGCGCAGGGCTCGGTCTGATTACCCTTAAAAGTCAGTGTCCGACCAGTCTGCAGCCGTCATTCGAAATGAGCGCTCGCCAAAAATTCCAGTTCGCGAACATCATAAGGAGGCCAAGGTGCTTGCCTCTTTTGCATCTTATCGCCCCCACGGACTCTCTCGGATCGCGATCGGGGGAGACGGGGACCATCTTGGTAGAATCTAGACGTAGAGATGCATAACCCTAATGACGCGCTAATTCCTAGTTGCTTCATTAGTTATTACCCAGTTTGGAGGAGCAACAAATAACCAAGACATGCAAAAAGACGCGATGCAAAACACTCGCTCAGTAATTCCCAAAGGTACCACTGCGATGATCACCACCCTGGGGCTATTCGAGGGATGGGCGACAGATCATGAAACGCTCGATCGTTGCAGTGTTGGGAGGATTGTTGTTAGGAGCAGGGACCGTACCGGCCTCCGCGGCAGATATGCCGCCGAAAGCCTCACCTCTCCCAATCTCGGCCGATGCGTGGACCGGATTTTATCTTGGAGCCAGCGTCGGGGCGGGTTTTAGTAACAATCAGTTTCACACTAGCGCCCCAGTTGCCGGCTCAGCGCTAAGCTCCGATACAAACATCCACAGTTGGATCGGTGGTGTCCAGTTAGGGTACAATTACCAGATTAATCGGATTGTTATTGGCGCGGAGGGCAACTTCGACTGGGCTGGCTTCAATAAGTCTTTACCATGCAATCCCGGCGGTGGTTACCAATATTGTACTGCGGCACCCGGGTGGATTGCAACCGTCGTCGAACGAATTGGTGGCGTCTTCGGTTCAGCCCTCTTTTATGTGGACGGTGGCGCCGCTTGGACACACGATGAGGTTATGAATCTCTTCTCCAGCGGCACGTATTTGGGGAGTCAGATACGCCCCGGCTGGACCGTCGGCGCTGGCATTGAATACCAGTTGTCACACAACTGGTCTGTAAAGTTCGAATATGATTACATGAACTTTGGCAATCGACAGATCGCGCTCGTGGACGGTGTTGGAGGTGGATTTACCGAGAACATCAAGCAAACAACGGAACTGGTCAAGGCCGGATTTAACTACCGATTTAATGGTTCCGGCGTTCCAGTAGACAAAGATGATGATGATCCGGCTGGAACCCTTCGGGCCATTGCATCAACGTCTGTCGGAAAGGAAAGCGTGGATGCTAGCGTAGCCGGTATATTTGCTTTAACAGGCACCTTGGATAAGTCGGGACCACGGCTCTACGTTACGGGTGGCACGGGCCGGTATCAGTTTGGCGGCCCAGACGCACTGGTGACCGGCATCTATTCAACGGGCGCCGTTCTGGGCGGTTACGGATTTGTGGGAACCAACTACGACGTCAATCTCTTCGCCGGCGTTAGTGCTGAAAACGATATGTTGTCGGTAGTGGACGCGTCCGATCCCGTCCATGGAACTGCATACGGCATCGCGACGCATGCCGACGCTTCAATCAATCCGACCGCCAAGACCGTTCTCGAGGGAGAAGCCGAATATACGACGGCCTTTAAAGCATACAATATCACGGAAAAGTTTGGATATGACCTTTTTGGAATGGGGTTTTTTATCGGACCCCAGGTGGCAGCTCTTGGTGATGCCCGCTATCGCCAATGGCGAGCAGGCGTGGATATTTCGCAGTTAAAATTTGGGAAATTCGATCTGGAATTTTCAGCCGGGTACGCGAATGACAGTTCGGTGGGTCCCGGCGCGTATGCTGAATTTGGATTGACCACAGACTTTTAACGGCATTTTGTTTGTTCTCTAGCTGATACTGTCACGCAGTGTTCACCCCCTGATGAGCCAAGCGGTTGTCTTGCTCGGCTAAACGTGCGTGGTTCCGCCCTCCAGGGGGTATGTCGAGCCATGCACCGCTTTATCTCAGGCTTCTTTCGGCAGCGGCGTCGCAAAGCTGATTGCTGCGCATCACCGGGCCATTGCGCTCGCGTCTTATCCGCTTTCTTCCGATGCTCTTTGGTAGGCAGTGACATCGGCCTAGCCACTAATTGGCTCACGGGATTAGATTCTTGCGCGCGACTTCTGTTCGACTTGGGAATAGCACGGGCCGCTCGAATACGCGTTGGCTGGCCAAATCTGCTGGCTTCCTTGTCGAACCCTACAATAAGCCCATCGGATAATCGTCAGGGAGCGGTTTGCGATGCGTGAACGATCGCTGATCTCAGACAAGCCCATATTTCTCGACGAAACAGGACTACGCTGGAGATTAGTGCGTATTGTGCTGCTTAGCCTCCTAGCCACCGTTCTTATCCTCCCAATTGTTCTAACTATAAGCATCCTAACTGTTGAGGTATTGCCGGCCCAATCCACAAACCTGCAGCAGCAAGTTATCACATCGTCCGCTCCCGGCTACCTGATGCCGCCCAAACAGATGAATTCTCGCGCCCTTTACGATAGTCGGACCCGCGCACAGTGATAAGCGGCTATTGCCGGACACATCTTTGGGATGGAAACGTGCTGACCAAAATCTGCAGCCTTGGCTACCGGCTTCTGCTTGCTTTGTGCCTGACCATGGGCGTGACTACGAAAGTGCATGACGACGGCGCCCGTAGGACACAGGACCAGAACGTCGCCGATCACCACTCGCCGCTTCGATTTGCATTTATGGATAGCACGTCCGAAATTGCGCAAGCAGCGCTAACCCGGCACATCCGGGATCTGGATGGGGTCATAGGTGACTGGCTGACCGCTAGCCCAGACGGTACTCTGACCGAAGAGGAAGAGCCTACGGACCCTGGCAATAATATCGATGCAGCGCTGAAAGTTGTGCGCTCCGGCTCGCTTCAGATTCTGGCGATGGTATCGGACGGAAATGCCGAGCAAAGTAGTTTTGGTCGGCTGTCCGAGCCAAAATTTCGTTCAAAATTTGAACAAGAAGTCATTGGCGCATTGCAGAAGCATGACGTTGATGGTGTGGTCATAAACTTTTCGCATCCGACAGGGATAGACGAATACGCTATGCGGGCGCTGCTCACGGAACTGAGAACTCAACTTATGCTAGCTAACAAGACCGTCGCAGTATTCGTGCCGGGTGATGCAGCTCTTAATTACAAGGCGCTCGCCGCGGCGTGCGACTTAGTCATAGTGGAATTATTCAACGAGGAACTTTCGGGACCAGGACCTCTCGCATCAACAAGCTGGGTGAAAAACACTGCTGCGCTTCGCACCACGGACATCCCCAAAGAGAAACTCATCTTTGCCATCGGCGTATTTGGTAAAGACTGGATCGATCTTGGCGATTCCCGATCGATCTCGTTCGATTCCGTGATGCTCGCGGCAGCAACGCCAGGCGCGAAAATCAATTTCGACCAAAGTAGCGGCAACCCGCGGCTACAATTTGTTGATGGCAATGGTCATCGTCACGATACCTGGTTCCTGGATGCCGTAACTTTCTTGAACCATTTCCGCAATCTTATACAGTTAGCCCCAAAAGGGGTCGCATTGTGGGAGCCTGGGCTGGGATCCGAAGATGAATCACTTTGGCGCCTGTTCCAGAGCAAGGGCTCTACGAACCTCCCGGATCCTACGGTTTTGGAAGAGATTGATACCGGCCAGTTTATAGAAACAGTCGGCAAAGGCGAGATTTACCGCTTTCTGTCACGTCCGAAACCGGGACAGAGGACTGTTATGACCACCATTTCCGGAGATCTTGAAGAAGAGTATCACACGGTATCTCGGCCGTGGCGGGTGCAGGCAACCGGGGTGCTTCCCCACACGATTGCACTCACATTCGACGACGGGCCGGAGCCAGAGTATACAGAACGCATTCTCGACATCCTTAATCGCGAGCAAGTTAAGGCTACTTTTTTCGTAACCGGCGGCCAGGCGCTCAGACATCCCGCGACCATCCGCCGAATTCTCCACGAAGGCCACGAGCTCGGCAATCACAGCTGGACCCATCCTAATCTTTCGAAATTGCCAGATTTTCTGGTGAAACTCGAACTGAACGCGACGCAACGTCTTCTGCAGGTGATAACTGGCGGTTCAGTGCGATTGTTTCGGCCGCCTTATGGTGCGGACGATATGGCAGAAACCGCCGCGGATGCGCATGTGGTCGAATTGGCGAGCCGGCTCGGTTACATTCTGGTGGGTGCCAATCTCAATCCGCAAGACTGGAACAAACCATCGAAGCAAGAGATCATTCGTCGGATTATCGAACAGGCCGACAGCGGTGGTGGCTCAGTAGTCGAGTTGCACGACGCCGGCGGTGATAGAACGAATACGGTGAAAGCGCTACCCGAGCTCATTCACCGGCTCCGAGGCAAGGGCTTCCGGTTCATATCGGTTTCTGAACTGGTTGGAGAAGAAACCAGCCCGATGATTCCTGTCCCAGAAACTCAGACGGGATGGGTGGGGATGGCTGAGCTAGGCTTCGACGGTATGTCCCTTGGGCGCAGAATAATGGTCGGTGCGGTTTGGACATTCATCGTGCTCACCGCCCTGCGCTTCATTATTCTCCTCATATCAGCGTTGCTCGAGCGCTACTCTCGAAAAATCCATTCCGATCAAGCACCGACCGTCAGCGTGATCATTCCGGCATACAACGAGGAGGCGGTTATAACTCGCGCCGTCGCTTCCTTATTGCAGTCCGACTACGCCAACCTGCGCGAGATTCTGGTTGTTGATGATGGATCATCCGACAACACGGTCGTCGTCGTAAAGACAGCATTTGCGGACAATCCGAGAGTGCGCGTTTTTACCAAGCCAAACGCAGGCAAGTGGTCCGCGTTGAATTTCGGCCTAAAACAGATGTGTTCTGACATTGCGGTTATGATCGACGCCGACACGCTCCTCCAGCCAGACGCGATTCGCTTGCTCGCCCGGCACTTCGCCGATCCAGAGATCGGCGCGGTGGCGGGCAACGCCAAAGTTGGGAACCGCATCAATCTTGTTACTAAGCTGCAGGCTCTCGAGTACGTGACGAGCCAAAATCTCGAGCGGGCTGGGCTTGCAAGACTGGATGCAATTACTGTGGTTCCGGGTGCTATCGGGGCGTGGCGCAGAGAGGCAGTTCTTCGGGTGGGAGGCTACAGTGCGGCGACGCTAGCGGAGGACTGCGATCTGACATTCTGCCTTCACCGTGCCGGGTACAAAATCGTCCATGAAATGCGGGCAGTTGGCTGGACGGAAGCTCCGGATACTTGGCGTGGCTTCATGCGACAAAGATTCCGATGGATCTATGGTACACTACAAGCCAGCTACCGCCACGCCGATACGATGTTCCAGCATAGATTTTGCGCTTTTGCCCATTTTTCGCTGCCGAGCATCCTTCTGTTTACCGTCCTATTGCCGCTCGTAAGTCCGGTGATGGACCTCTTCCTTTTGGTTACAATCTTTGAGGCAGCCTTTGATATTTTCATGCACCCGATGAGCTATAGTCTGCAGTCCATGGGCTGGGGCGTTGGCAGCTATCTGTTTGTATTCGGGATCGACGCTCTCATTGCCCTCCTTGCCTTCAGTCTGGACCCCACCCACGAGGATCGCCGACTGCTGGCATACTTGCCGTTCCAGCGGTTTTGCTACAGGCAAATTCTCTATGTGGTCATCTTGCGTGCGTTGTTATCCTGTCTCCGCGGCAATGCCCAGGGCTGGAACAAGCTCGTTAGGGTTGGATCGGTGACCTTCGGATCACAAGACGCCGCGGATGCGCAAGCAACTAGCCGCAACATTTCTCTGTGAGCACCCTATTTGTCATGGCGACTGATATCCCCAACCTGGAAGGAGCGCTTACTCAGTGAAATCCGCAGCTGGACAGACAAAAGCGATAAGTGCGCTCGGCTTGATTGGGCTTATGCTTTCCCTACTCGCGGTTTTTTTGCCGTCGGGACAGTTTGAAGTCGCGATGCTCGCCGCCATTTTGGCCAGTGTGTCTGGATTTTTCGGGGAATTGATTTACCCGACGCTGACAGCAGCGGTGACGGCCGTGAACATGTCCCTGCTGATTCCCCACGATGATGTCGTCATGACTGAACGTCCGATCCAAATCTATTGGACCGCTCTGGAGTGGTCATTGGCCCCCGCAGTCGCAATGATTCTTGGGTACTTCAATCGTCTCCTGGTACGAAAAGCACCTCCATCCCGTCACGGAAGCGAGCAACCGCACAAACCGAACGACTTGATGTGAAGGCAAGGCTTTGGCGCGAGTAAGGCCGTCGGCTAACTGATTAGGCTCTCGACTAGTTAAGGCGCATGCAGGTCGTTCGCTCCGGACGCCCTTTCAATCAACCCCAGGGCATAATCAGGCCACCATTCGCCCGCCCTTGGACCGCCGTGGCAAGTTCCGTCCGATTCACCAGGGACCTTGACCCACAAAAACGCATCTACCAACGGATTTCCGGTTGAAAGAGTTGGCTTTTCCCCAGTTGCGCGGCCCGGCGGATTGCACCACTCGCCATTTGAACCCCTCCCATTTCTCGACGTGTCAATAACGAAATGCTTGCCACCGAGGAGTTGGGAAATTTTGGTTCCATATTCGATGTTATCGTGCGTAGTCTCGAAATTAGATACGTTCAACGCGAAACCGTCTGCATTTTCAATTCCCACTCGCTGTAGGCGCAATGCCATCTCCTCGGCTGCGATCCAATGCGGATTGCCAGCATCGATATAAATGGAAGCATTGGGACTATTTTGCTTGAAGATGCTTACTGCTTGCGAAAGAAGACTCTCTCGGCTATTTTGCGCTTTGGCCGACAAACAACGCACGTCTGCCAGCGCATCAGGTTCCAGAATTATAATAGCCTCATTGTTCGCGATGGCGGTTGCGAACGAGCCAACCCAGGCTAGATAGGTTTCTTCGGACCGTGCACCTCCGGCGGAATAGCCGCCGCAATCACGCTGAGGAATATTGTAGGCCACAAGGACTGGAATGGAACTGTGCCTTCTCGCCGCGCGCACTACGCTCTGCACTGACTCATAAGTGCTTTCGTCAATCCCGTCGAACCAGTACGCGACGGGTTGCGCTGCCAAGAGATCCATAAGCGAGGCTTCGGATGGCCGAGAATTGCGCCAATCTTTGGCTTGTTGATAGGCCGGCGAGTCTCGGCCGACGAATAGAGTTTTGGCGCTCATTGAGTCTTCCTGGACCGTAGACAGCTGCCCGGAGAGCAGCGGTGATGTGGAAAAGCTCAGGTTGATCGCCACCAGCCCAGCTATGAGAGCTGACCGCACGAAGATCTCCCGATTCTGTAAAACTGTCGCATTTTGTCAACCTTGCGATATCCGTCAAGTTCGGGCGGCGCCGAGGCGCACCGCATAGCCTAGGACTGACCGGGTAGCCAGGACTCCAAAAGCTTTCGCAGGTCGTCCCATTTGAACCCCCATAAAACGACCGAAAGGCTTTTTATGGGTCAAAACAAAACGTCGACTGCGGCCAAATTCGAACTCGCGCTTAGTAATGAATACCAATCATCAGAGCAAATTGATTGAGGGCGTCAATCTTACGGTAACAGCACATCGTAACGGACACATCATTGCCACCCTCCGCGACAGATTACCATGTCTTGTTGTGGCGATCCTCAATCAAATTCTTCAGCGAAATTTTTACCACCGTAGCATGCTTTCGTGGAGTTCCTTGCCGAGTGTTATAGTCTCTCCGAGTAATGGCTTTGTACTTGGCATGCGCCGAGCGCACTGGCAGGGCGAACAGCGCTTCGAAAGTTCGGACAGGGACAGGCCCAAACCTTTACCTCAAACAAGCCCGCTCCCTCCGGGCCGTGAGATCCAGAGATGATAAACGCCTTAAAAGTCGGATGTGCGATAACTTTTATCCTGGGAGCAGGGCCCGCTTACGCCGATTGCCCTGGTAATCCGGATGCGCTTGGAACCAGCCGAGTCCTCGCGATTGATCCGAGCGAATATTCGCAAATCGGGATGATCAATTACGAGGAGACATTGCCGCTTAAAGATCACGAGGTAGTGCTGACCTTCGACGATGGGCCCTCATCGCCTCGCACGGAGAAAGTGCTGGACGCGCTCGCGGCGGAGTGTGTCAAGGCAACGTTCTTCATCGTAGGCGAAATGGCGCGTGACGCGCCTGAGCTAGTGCGCCGAGCGTATAGTGAAGGCCATTCAATTGGAAGCCATACCCAGACCCATCCACATTTACCCCATCTAGCCTTCCAAAAGGCAAAAAAGGAAATCGATGACGGCATCAATTCGACGATCGCGGCACTGGGCGATCCAAAAGCTCTATCTCCATTCTTCCGCGCCCCATATCTCGAATTGAATGATCGGTTGGAGCGTTATCTTGGCTCGCGCAAAATCGCTGTCTGGAGCATCGATTTTCAGGCTGACGATTGGGAGCCCCTTTCGGCCGATCAGATAGTGGCGTTAGCTCTGAAACGAATAGAGGCAGCCCACAAGGGAATTTTGCTTTTGCATGACCCAGAGTCGAACACTCCGGCCGCTCTGGTCAAATTACTAAGGGAGTTGAAAGTTCGCGGGTACAAGGTCGTTCATGTCGTTTCGACAGACGGAGCCTCAAACAAAGCAGCATCGGCATTGCCGCACGCAACCGCTCCCAGCATTGGGCCACGGCCGAATTCTTCACCCATCCCAACCACTTCGTTTCAGGCCGCGCCCTCCGTACCACAAACTAAGGCGGTTCCAGTCGGCGAGACGTTCATGCCCACTGCGGTTCCTTCTGGCTCTATCGATGCCACAAAAATAGAACACCCTAACACCGCTCCTCCGCCAGCAAACGCGGGTAACGAGGGTAGCTGCGAGGAAAATCCGAATGCGATCGGTACAAGCAGGGTGTTAATAGCCGACCCTGTCAAGTTACGTAAGATCGGCACCATACAGTTTGCCGACACACTGCCGCTTCAAGATCATGAGGTAGTCCTCACCTTTGATGACGGTCCGCTATCTCCCGAAACTGACAAAGTTTTGGATGTCCTTGCCAATGAGTGCATTAAGGCCACGTTTTTTGTAGTTGGCACGATGGTGAAGGATTTTCCAAACTCCCTGCGCCGCGCTTATGCGGAGGGTCACACGATCGGGACGGGCAGTGAGACCCATCCGCATCTTCGCAAACTGACGCTGAAGCAGGCAAAAAAGGAGATCACTGAAGGCATTGCAACAGTGGCCGCTGCTCTGCCCGCAAAAGGGGCAGTTGCTCCCTTCTTTCGAGCCCCCTACTTGGAGACCACACCCGCACTGGATGCGTATCTGGCTTCTCAACACCTGCTACTTTGGAGCATTGATGCCCAGGCCGACGACTGGCAGAATATTACGCCTGATCAAGTTGTAGAGCGCGCGATCACGTCGATCGAGAAGAATTGAAAGGGCATCGTAATGCTCTATGACACCGAACCACAGACCGCGGCGGCGTTGCCCAAATTGCTGATGGAGCTGAAAACTCGGGGGTACAGAATTGTCCATGTTGAGGCCCCCGGCGGCACCATTCGTAGTGCGATGCATTGAAAATTCTTAAAAATAACTGCGTTGGTGTAAACCCTATACCCTCACCGCAATCGTGAACTGCCTCGCTGACCGGCGCAGCAGGCGTGACTAATGATCCAAGTTTCCTCGTTTCGGCTGCTTTATGGGTGAAATGCAGCAACAGCGACGTTGCTTGATTAAATCTTATAGCTCGAGCGCCGTTTTGAACGAGGGCTTAAAATATCGATTGAGACTTGAGTGTTATGCCAAACGAAATTCGTCTGATAACCGTTACCTGACAGGGGAACTACACCGGGATGTGCGGCATTATTGGAGTCGTTGGCCACGAACCGGCCGCATCACAACTGATCGAAGCGCTCAAGCGCCTCGAATATCGCGGCTATGATTCAGCGGGCGTCGCCACGCTGGAGCACGGCGTGCTGACGCGACGGCGGGCGCAAGGCAAGCTCAAGAACTTGCAGCAACGGCTCGCCTGCGAGCCGCTGTCGGGAACCATCGGCATCGGCCACACCCGCTGGGCAACCCATGGCCGCCCAACCGAGAACAACGCCCATCCACACGCCACCGAAAAGCTCGCCGTCGTGCATAACGGCATCATCGAGAATTTCGTCGAGCTGCGCCGCGAGCTCGAAGACCGCGGCGCCAAATTCGTCACCGAGACCGACACCGAAGTCGTCGCCCATCTCGTCAGCCAGGAGATGGAGCGCGGCGCGTCCCCGATCGATGCGGTCAAGGCGGCGCTGCCGCGGCTACGCGGCGCTTTTGCGCTCGCGTTCTTGTTCGCCGGCGAAGACAATCTTCTGATTGGCGCGCGCAAGGGTTCGCCGCTCGCCATCGGCTACGGCGAAGGCGCGATGTTCGTCGGCTCGGACGCGATTGCGATGGCGCCATTCACCGACACTGTAAGCTATCTCGACGATGGCGACTGGGTGGTCGTCAGCCGCGCCGGCGCGGAAGTTCACGATGCCCAAGGCGAGGTCGTGCAGCGCGCGATCCTCAAGTCGCAAGCCTCCGTGATGCACCTTGACAAGGGCAATCACCGCCATTTCATGGCCAAGGAGATCTTTGAGCAGCCCGAAGTCGTCGGCCATACGCTGGCCAACTACATCGACATGGCGGCCGAGCGCGTGGCACTGCCGATGCCGCTGCCGTTCGATTTCCGTAATCTCAACCGCATCTCGATCGCTGCCTGCGGCACCGCTTGTTACGCTGGCATGGTCGCCAAATACTGGTTCGAACGCTTTGCGCATCTGCCGGTCGAGGTCGATATCGCCTCCGAGTACCGCTATCGCTCGGCGCCGCTCGGACCGGGGGGCCTGGCGATCTTCGTCTCTCAATCGGGCGAGACCGCCGACACGCTGGCTTCGCTGCGCTATGCGCGCGAGCATCGGCAGCATGTTCTCTCCATCGTCAACGTGCCGACCTCGACCATTGCCCGCGAGAGCGACGTAGTGATGCCGACGCTCGCCGGACCGGAGATCGGCGTCGCCTCGACCAAAGCCTTCACCTGCCAATTGGCCGCGCTGGCGACATTGGCGATCGCGGCGGGCCGCGCCCGCGGCGTGCTGTCGGTGCGCGAGGAGGAAAGGCTCGTGCATGCGCTGATCGAGGTGCCGTATCACCTTGCCCAAGCGCTGGCGCTCGAGCCGCAGATCATGGACCTCGCCCGCGATCTCGCCAAATGCCACGACGTGCTCTTTCTCGGCCGTGGCACCAGCTTTCCGATCGCGCTCGAAGGTGCGCTGAAGCTGAAAGAAATCTCCTACATCCACGCCGAAGGCTATGCCGCCGGCGAACTCAAGCACGGTCCGATCGCCCTGATCGACGAGACCATGCCGGTGATCGTGATCGCGCCCTACGATCAGATTTTCGAAAAGACCGTCTCCAACATGGAGGAAGTCGCCGCGCGCGGCGGCCGGCTGATCCTGGTGACTGACGCGCAAGGCGCGCGCGCCGCTAACTCGAAGCCGTGGGTCACGCTCACCGTGCCGACCATGCCGGCCACCGTGACGCCGCTGGTTTATGCCGTGCCGGTGCAGCTGATCGCCTACCACACTGCCGTCATCATGGGCACGGACGTCGATCAGCCGCGAAATCTTGCCAAGTCGGTGACGGTGGAATAAGCACCGAATGTCCGGCTGACGCAGGTACGAGACCTGTATCCCGGTTCGGGCCCCCGGCCGGGGGGACTTGCGAGGCGGCACCTGCACAACATTGGTTGCGCCGCCGGCGAGCTTGATCAAGAGCGTATGGCAGGGCGACCACCGCTGTCGGCGTTCCAACATTGCCGACGAAGCCAAAGACCTGCTGCTTGTCGTAAAGTTGCTTCATGGTGTCTACGGTCCGCCCAGCTCTATCCGAACGCCGCCGCTGAATCTTCATCGCAACCTCCTTGATCAGGCTGTTGCGACGACCGTTTGAGTCCGCTCAATACGTATCGATCAAATACACCGAGCCCCTTGCCCAGGCCAGCCTCGAGCCCTCCGTGCGGAGCGTCGGCGACAGCTACGACAATGCCTTGGCCGAAACGATCAACGGCCTCCACAAGGCCGAGGTCATCCACCGGCGCGGACCATGGCGCTCCGTTGAAGCCGTCGAGTACGCCACGCTGGAATAGGTTGACTGGTTCAACAATCGGCGACTTCTCGAGCCCATCGGCAACATCCCGCCCGCCGAGGCGGAAGCTGCCTACTATGCCGGCGTGGAGGAACAGCGGATCGCCGAGTGACTTAAGCCAAATTGCCTCCGGGGTTACCGGGGCGGTTCATTAACCAATTCTGGCAGAATTAACCAGTGCAGAACCATTAACAAATTTGCCGCGGCATTTCTCAGTCATCAGCTCTACAGTCAAAGCAACAATAATCCGAACCCACGTTCTTAACGATAATTTTGGCTGCTCACATTTACCGATCTTCAATCTGCCTTGGCGACCCTCGCCTTATGGGAATAGTCTCTTCATTTTTGACGGCCCCGCGGGCTACGCCGCTCGTCGGCGCATTGCTTGTACTGCTCGGCGCCAGCGGATCGATTTCCGGTGCTGCAGCAGGAGACCGGCAGGCTTTGCAGGAAAAGTACCGGCGGCCCTCGGAAATTCCGTTCTCCAAGGATGATCCTTATTCGGAGGCTAAGCTTAAGCTCGGCCGCATGCTGTTCTTTGATCCAATCCTCTCCGGATCGCAGAGCCGCTCCTGTGCAAGCTGTCATCTTCCGGGCCTGTCCTGGACGGACGGACGGCCGCGGGCAATCGGCGAAAAGCAGGAGGAGCTGCCGTTACGCACCCCGACGCTGCTCAACGTGGCTTGGATTCCGAAGCTGGGCTGGGACGGGCACTTCCGCGATCTCGAGGGCGTCGCAATGGGCCCGATCACGTCACCCACTAACATGAATCTTTCGAAGACAGTCCTGATCAAGCGCCTGTCAGCGATCCCGGGCTATGTCGAAGCTTTCGACGCGGCATTCGGCGAAGGCGACATCACGACGCGCAAAATCGAATTCGCGCTCGCCACCTTTGAGCGCACCATCGTGTCGGAGGATGCTCCATTCGACCACTGGCTCGACGGCAAGGAAACCGCGATCAGCGAAGCCGCCAAGCGCGGCTTCGACCTGTTCAACGGCAAAGCCAACTGCGCCGCCTGTCACAGCGGCTGGGCCTTTACCGACGAGTCATTCCACGACATCGGCAGCGCGCAGGATAACGATTTAGGGCGCGGCAGTCTGTTTCCGACCTCGGTTGTGCTACGCTACGCCTTCAAGACCCCGACTCTGCGCGACGTCGCGCGCCGGGCGCCCTACATGCACGACGGCTCGGTGCCGTCGCTGGACGACGTCATCGACCTCTACAATCGCGGCGGCATTGATCGGCCGAGCCGGGCCGAGGAAATCCATCCGCTTGGATTGACCGCGGACGAGAAGGCCGATCTCATCGCGTTCCTCCTCACTCTCAATGGCGCATCCCAGTCCGTTTCATTTCCCGCACTGCCGCGTTGACGCGAACGGCATTCACTTGGAACCGGGGCTTGTCTTGGTCATTCACGTCAAAACGATCCCCCAGTATAATCCAACGTCGGGGGCGTCGACAAAAGCTCCGAGTGCAGACTGTTTGACATTATTCGCGCTATTTTTGGTCATCGACGTTTAAATGAACGCAAGCAAAACAAGCGAGTTCCTGGCAGCATTCTGATTTCTGTCAGTGCCAATTCGTTCTTCGGATTTGGCGGTCAATGATGATTACTTCATTCAGTACAATGAGCTCAGCAATCGGAGCAGCCGTTGCTTACATGGCAAGTCGCTATCCTGAGCGTCACGCAATTATGGAAACTGTGGGCGGAGTTCTATTGATTGGTGGATTGGGTTTGATGGTTACGCCCTTGAGGCCGTTCTAGGCCCCCCTAACAGCTTCACTCCCCAACTTCGGGCTCGCAAGTTGGGCCCACAAACCCGCTTTCAAAAAGAGCCCCGAGTCCGAGTCCGCACAAAGACTTCAGAGTGCCGGCGCGAGATCGCGTTCACTTGGGTCGGTGTCAACCGAACCGGGTGCAGGCCATCCCTCCATATTTGAGCTGAAACTCACGGTACGATTTGATTTTTGAACATTGCGCGGTTGGGCGTGGTTGACAAGTCGGTTCTTGCCCTTTACGGCGCGGCGACCACCTGCCCTAGTGTCCGTTATTCGGCAAATTTTGAGCCGGCCAGACCAGCAATGACGCCGGACCAGCTGTGTCATAAGGGAATTACAGCAGGGTCGAGGACTGGCGCGCCGGTTTAGGTCGAATATGTTCCCTGTTGGCTCGCCCTTTCGTTTGCGAGTGTCACAGCATCTCACTGCTAACTTCACCGCTTCCAGCCGAAGCCCTTTCGTTTCTGAGCCCGCTCCATATGGCGTCGGACCTTCTTTTCTACCCAGCGTTTGATGAAGTTAAAGCACTCGCAAACGCGACGGAAATCGAAACCTAGCAAGCCGAAGCTTTCGCCACGGCTGAGATATACGTTTCGACTCTTCTCTTCATTGATCTGGACTTACAGTTCGGCCAACTCTTCCCCGAGTCGTTTCTCCACCGCCGCCATCAGCTAGTCATGTCGCGGGTGGGCGTCGATCAAGATCACCAGATCATCGGCAAAACGTGCGCACGCGCGAAGCCATTGCACTTGGTACGCCGTGCCGCCAGTACAGGCGGCCGACGAAAGCTATCTTTCGGCGCACTCGAGGCTGTGAGAGTGCAACAACTAGGTTTCTGGGACGCCATTGAGCACAGCGTTCGGACGTTAGGCAACCGAGGACTTGCACGCATTGCAGGGCGTTGCCTTCGTTAACCGGCGTGGTCGTCACGTGATTATTCAATGCCCTTCCGCGCGGCGCCGATGATTTGTGAAATTGGGCTTTTTAGGGGCAATTAAACAATATGCACTTTGGCAGAACGGCGCCGGACGTGGTACAATGACACCTGCATGGTTTTTGATACAATCAAAAGACGAGCAGTCCGGATGTCAAGCGTGGTCATTCAGTTGAGGGCAGACGTCCATGAGTAACCCAGCAGGCAAAATTGAGAGTTCAGAGTACGCGCCAAAATCGACGCGCTATAACCAACAAAACAGTCCCGGTGCCGCTGAGGGCGAAGTGCCGAGAATGGGCGCGCGGCCTTCTTCCGAAAGGGATATGACAAACCTGCTTCGGTCGCTCGAACCTGAAATCTTAGCTTTCCGTCCCGCTCCCTGGAGGCCCGGATGGTTCGCCTCCGTCGTAGGCCTAATCATTGCCGTATCGCTGGGAGCCGCAATCGGGGTGTATTTCGTTGACGGGACCACATGGCGGAAGGCGTTTGGGTTTAGCCCGAATACGACCGAGGTTAGGTCTAGGCTTGATGCCCCAACAGCGTCGGCACAAGTGAGTTCGCCGGCGCCTGGTCTTCCGATTGCGTCGGCGGCTCCGCAGCCACCTTCCGCGGCGCCACCTACTGCTGGTCTTCCGATTGCGTCGGCGGCTCCGCAGCCACCTTCCGCGGCGCCACCTACTGCTGGCATTCCGATTGCGTCGGCGGCTCCGCAGCCACCTTCCGCGGCGCCACCTACCGCTGGCATTCCGATTGCGTCGGCGGCTCCGCAACCAACTGCCGCGGCGCCACCTACCTCGGCGGCTCAGCCACCAACTACCGCAGGCCCGGCCCGGGTGGCGACGGTTGAGGCGCCTAGCGCAAGCAGCCCGACCATCCGCGGGGTGACCGATAGCGAAATTCGGTTTGGTATCTCAGCGCCGTTCACCGGTGCGGCCAAGGAACTCGGCAATCAGATGAAGCTTGGCATAGAGACAGCGTTTAATCTGGCCAACGACGCCGGGGGTATAGGTGGCAGGCAGGCGAAGCTCGTGGTCGCCGACGATGGCTACGAGCCGACGCGGACCGCAGACACCATGAAGCAACTTTACGACAAGCAGCAGGTCTTTGGCTTCGTCGGCAATGTTGGAACGCCGACAGCGGTGGTCGCCCTGCCATACGCTCTTGACCACCACGCGCTGTTCTTCGGGGCGTTCACCGGTGCCGACCTGCTGCGGCACGATCCGCCCGACCGCTATGTCTTCAACTATCGGGCTAGCTATGCCGAAGAAACGGACGCGGTGGTGCGCTATCTTGTGAAGATGCGGCACCTGCGGCCCGAGCAGATCGCCGTGTTCGCCCAGCATGATGCGTTCGGAGATGCGGGTTTTGCCGGCGTGGCCAAAGCCATGCGGGCGCTACGTGGCGACGATAGTGCGATCCTGCGCCTCGACTACGAACGCAACACCGTAGACGTGGACAACGCGGTCGCGGGCCTGCGCGCCCACAAGACCCCCATCAAAGCCGTGGTCATGGTGGCTGCGTATCGAGCGGCGGCCAAGTTCATCGAGAAGACGCGCGATCTTTACCCGACGATGATCTACACCAACGTGTCGTTTGTGGGCAGCACCGCGCTTGCTGGCGAGCTCACGCTGCTTGGGCCGCGTTATGCGAACGGGGTGATCGTGACGCAGGTGGTGCCGGCGGTCGATGGTTACTCGTCCGCGATCCTCAAGTACAGGACTGCGCTCGCCAAATACTTCCCCGGGGAAGCGCCGGACTATGTGTCCCTGGAAGGCTATGTGGACGGCACCCTGTTGCTGGAGGGGCTGAAACGGGCTGGTCCTCAGCCCGACACCGAGAAGCTGGTTGATGGGCTGGAAACCATACGCAATTTCGACATGGGCCTCGGCACGCTCATCAGCTTTAGTCAAAGCGAACACCAGGGCTCACACAAAGTATGGGGCACCCAGCTCGATGACCATGGGCACTACCAACCCATCGATTTGCAGTGAGGCGGGTAAAAGTCACTGAAAGACCGCCTCGTTACCACGTAGGCGCCCTATGAACGACCTTTGTTCATAACGCTCCGGATCATTCCAATTGCTCGGTCCAGTAGAACACTTTCTGGCTCCTCCGGTGCAGCAACCTCGCTGTCGTCAGCCGCGTGTTCGCGCGTTGTTGCGGGATTGCTTTCTTCGGACAAACTCCCTTTCGGCATTTCGGTGGCGGCCGGAAGATCATCCTTCACTGGGGCGTGTTGCCCAAACAACTCGTCGGCAATCCAAGATGCACCAACGAAAAATCCCGCTAGCGATACGTGGCCGACAAGTTTTCCCGTATCGAAATCGCAAAGATTGCCACTTTCCGCATTGTAGCTACAGCGCTGTCTGCCGGACAGGTCGAATGCCTTATTGTCCTCGATGTAGCCAATCTGAGGGAGGCTCCCCTTGTTCACGAAAATAGGCCTACGTTCCGCCATCACAAGCTCACGATTAGGCTCGATTCTAGGCTCAATTCTCACGCGCACGGTAATTGTACCACCGGTCTTTAGGAACGAGAAGTTTCATTCCATGTCGTTCCCCGGGCACGTCTTCGCTTGTGATAAAGTTGGTCGGAGCGGTAGGATTTGTCGTTGGCCCTTCTTGCCACTGATTTTCCTACACTATTTGAGCAACAGTTTAGCGTTTGTGTACTAGCCTTGTGTACTCCGACGTGTTTCAAGAGTTGTACGAAAAGGAACATTGTCGGAATGTGGGGAAGTATGAGCGAGCCGATGGGTGGCGTCCATGAGTGATCCAGCCGACAATTTCGAGAACCCGGCGGACAAACATTTAGAGTATGCACCAAGATCAGTGCGTCTTGCCAACCAACAGGGCAGTCCCGGAGCCGCTGAAGGAGAATTTCCCAGATCGCTGCGCCATGCCAATCAACAAGGTAGTCCCGGCGCAAAAAGCGAGATTCCCAGAGTGGGCTTGCGGCCTTCTGCCGAAAGAGATGTAAATATCTGGCGTCAGTCGCTCGAGCCTGAAATCATGCATTCGCCTGCTTCTTCCTGGAACTCCTGGTGGCTCGTGTCGCTCACCATTGCCGTAGCGTTAGGAGCCGCAATCGGGGTGTATTTCGTTGACGGGACCACATGGCGGAAGGCGTTTGGGTTTAGCCCGAATACGACCGAGGTTAGGTCTAGGCTTGATGCCCCAACAGCGTCGGCACAAGTGAGTTCGCCGGCGCCTGGTCTTCCGATTGCGTCGGCGGCTCCGCAGCCACCTTCCGCGGCGCCACCTACTGCTGGTCTTCCGATTGCGTCGGCGGCTCCGCAGCCACCTTCCGCGGCGCCACCTACTGCTGGCATTCCGATTGCGTCGGCGGCTCCGCAGCCACCTTCCGCGGCGCCACCTACCGCTGGCATTCCGATTGCGTCGGCGGCTCCGCAACCAACTGCCGCGGCGCCACCTACCTCGGCGGCTCAGCCACCAACTACCGCAGGCCCGGCCCGGGTGGCGACGGTTGAGGCGCCTAGCGCAAGCAGCCCGACCATCCGCGGGGTGACCGATAGCGAAATTCGGTTTGGTATCTCAGCGCCGTTCACCGGTGCGGCCAAGGAACTCGGCAATCAGATGAAGCTTGGCATAGAGACAGCGTTTAATCTGGCCAACGACGCCGGGGGTATAGGTGGCAGGCAGGCGAAGCTCGTGGTCGCCGACGATGGCTACGAGCCGACGCGGACCGCAGACACCATGAAGCAACTTTACGACAAGCAGCAGGTCTTTGGCTTCGTCGGCAATGTTGGAACGCCGACAGCGGTGGTCGCCCTGCCATACGCTCTTGACCACCACGCGCTGTTCTTCGGGGCGTTCACCGGTGCCGACCTGCTGCGGCACGATCCGCCCGACCGCTATGTCTTCAACTATCGGGCTAGCTATGCCGAAGAAACGGACGCGGTGGTGCGCTATCTTGTGAAGATGCGGCACCTGCGGCCCGAGCAGATCGCCGTGTTCGCCCAGCATGATGCGTTCGGAGATGCGGGTTTTGCCGGCGTGGCCAAAGCCATGCGGGCGCTACGTGGCGACGATAGTGCGATCCTGCGCCTCGACTACGAACGCAACACCGTAGACGTGGACAACGCGGTCGCGGGCCTGCGCGCCCACAAGACCCCCATCAAAGCCGTGGTCATGGTGGCTGCGTATCGAGCGGCGGCCAAGTTCATCGAGAAGACGCGCGATCTTTACCCGACGATGATCTACACCAACGTGTCGTTTGTGGGCAGCACCGCGCTTGCTGGCGAGCTCACGCTGCTTGGGCCGCGTTATGCGAACGGGGTGATCGTGACGCAGGTGGTGCCGGCGGTCGATGGTTACTCGTCCGCGATCCTCAAGTACAGGACTGCGCTCGCCAAATACTTCCCCGGGGAAGCGCCGGACTATGTGTCCCTGGAAGGCTATGTGGACGGCACCCTGTTGCTGGAGGGGCTGAAACGGGCTGGTCCTCAGCCCGACACCGAGAAGCTGGTTGATGGGCTGGAAACCATACGCAATTTCGACATGGGCCTCGGCACGCTCATCAGCTTTAGTCAAAGCGAACACCAGGGCTCACACAAAGTATGGGGCACCCAGCTCGATGACCATGGGCACTATCAACCCATCGACTTACAGTGAGGCTAGCTAGGGCCCCCGCATGGGCCGCGGAATCCTGTGAACGTCGCGTGCCATTCTTAAGCCGAGAAGCGAGGTTTCAATTGGATTGGTCAACGTTGTCCTGCTTGCTTAACGGCCAATAAGGAGGCGTCATGAAGTGGGCATCCCTTCCTCTACTCGCTCTGGTCCTATCTGCGCCCTTATGTGACCGGGCTGTATCCCAGACGGCATCAACACCGGCACAGAACAGACAAAGAGTGAATGAGAATGTTCTGTTTCTCATGGGGGGGCAGCCCGGCGCTACCTTCAACCAGATTGCCAACGACATTTCCGTGGTGTTGGGGGACGGATATAATCTGCGTGTGCTTTCTGTCGATGGTGGCGCGGCAGTACAGAATGTGGAGGACGTCCTTTACCTTCGAAACATCGACATGGCACTAACAACCCAGGAGGCCCTGAACTATCTAAAGAGCACCGGCGAGCTAGGGTCAAACCTAGCGCAGAAGGTGACATATGTTGCACCGCTCTTTCCGAATCCGCTGCAGATCCTAGCTCGCTCGGGTGCGACAAGCATCAAGGATCTGAGTGGGAAAAAAGTCAGCTTCAACAACAAGGGCAGCGCAACAGCGCAGTTTGTTCCGAAGATATTCAAGACCCTGGGGGTCGACGTGCAGGAGTTCTACCTGACGCAGGGAGACGCAATGGAGAAACTCCGCAGTGGCGAGATAGATGCTACAATATGCTCCTGTCCGACCCCGGTCCCAGCATTTGCAAGTGTCAAGCCGGATTCGGGCTTGCGGTTCGTTTCCGTACCCTACGATAAGTCGCTCCAGGCGAGCTATTTGCCTGCCTCGATCGGAAACGAAGATTATCCCACGCTGATCGCTAAGGAAGACAAGGTGGATACAATTGCGGCAACCACCGTCCTAATTTCATTCAACTGGCCAAAAGGCACGGAGCGATACGAACGGACTGCAAAGTTCGTCAATGCGTTCTACTCGAAGCTCAGCGAGTTCTATAAGCCGCCGCGCAACCCACTTTGGAAGTCGGTAAACCTGGCTGCAACTATTCCGGGATGGACCCGTTTTCCTGCTGCCGAAGAATGGCTCACAAATTGGCGTGCGATTCAGGCCAAAAACCAAGAAGCGGATTTCAAACGGTTTATAAACGAACAATCGACGAAACTATCGACCGAGCAGGCTGGCCAGCTCTTCCATGACTTTCAAATATGGATGAGCAAACGAAATTGAGGTCCAGGACCCTCCGTGTCATCTTTCAAAGGGTTGAATACGATAAGGGTAATTCCAGGCCGCATTGGCGAAATGAGACATGATCACTGACATGGTCGATCTGGAACCACTCCTTGGCCAGTATGATCCTGGAGTGATCTTTGTTGGCCCTCTGCTCAGTCATTCGAAAAACTCTAGGTATTACTATTTCTATATCGCCGGCAACGGCAACAAGGTCTACGAGACGATAAATATTGGCTTTGTTGATGTTGAATCAAATGCGCAGATACAACGCGCAGATTTAGTCGTGAAACTGGAGAGGCGCTTCACCGAAGTGTTGATCTTTGGCAGTCTCCCAGAGATGGCGCAGGCGGTCCATGTGCGCTGGCCAAATGTGGAGACGGCCAGGTTTCTGGCATTCGCTGAGCTAGAGGCGAAGTCCCAGGCGGCGAAAGTGGGCGACGAGGCGGCCCCAGAGCCGGTCGTCCCTGCCAAAGGGATTAATGACAATTTGAGGTATGCGCCGCCACGGGCCCGCGATCAGGGGCCGCCGATGCCGGTGTTGCACACCGCGCAGACGTTAGCAACGCCGAGCCGTCCCATACCCACCCTGGTCCGGTCACTCAGTGGCTTTCGCACCACAGAGCAGCAACGGTACGGCGGGGGCGATCGAAGCTTGGCGTCGATCATCTTGCGACGTTGCGCCGTCTTCGCCACTGTTGCACTGACCTCAGCAGTAATCGCCTGGGCGATAGTTCGTCCGAGCACGCCGCAAGTTACCGACGAGGCCGCGCCAGCCGCCGTTCCCGCGCCATCGATCTCAGCCAGCCCCAACAATGACTCCTCGCAAGCTGAAGCAGCAGTGCCACTGTTAGTTCCAAACCAGCACGCGAAGATCAATGAGCTCGCGCCGCAGGCCGCACCGGCAACGGTACTGCCTTCGCCGCCATCGCAGATCTCAGTCAGTCGCAATAAGGACATCTCGCAAGCGGCGGCAGCAGAATCACCGTCAGTTCCCAATCAGCTAACAAGGACCAACGAGCCGGCACCGCGGGCTGAGCCCACGTTCGCTGCTACGGTGCCACCTTCACAGCCGTCACAGGTGGCAAGCGTTCCAACTGGCGCTGCGCCAATCTCCGGACCTCAATTGCCGCCAGCACAAGTGGGTGGCACGGCCACGCACCTCGACGCCGAGGAGATCGCCACGCTCGTCAACCGCGGTACGGATTCGCTGAAGAATGGGGATCTCGCCTCGGCACGACTTTTGCTGCGGCGCGCCGCCGAGTCCGGCAGCGCGAATGCTGCACTGATGCTTGGCGAGACATATGACCCGCTCTCTATCCAGCAGCTCGGCGCCATCGGCGTCGTGCCCGATGTTGAGCAGGCCCGTCAGTGGTACGAAAAGGCCGCGGCACTCGGATCAGTGGCCGCCTCGCAGCAGCTCGTAAAACTCGCGCACTCTGGTCACTGAGCGCGCGGCCACGAGAAGATTTATGTTTGGAAAACCGATGCTGCGCCGGTTCCGACACTCAGGCCAGTTCGTCGCCGGCGCCGCTGGCAAAAAAGTCCAACGACGACCAGCCCCCGTTCCAGCCCTCGTACTGAGCTCGCTCCGCCCGTATTTTGCCCGCTTCCCGCCCGCATTCGGTCCGGTTCCACGCCTAACCTTATCAGCTGAGGGCGGTGTTGTGCGCCCATGACGGTCAGCGTTTGTAGCGTAGCGTTAAGTAAAGTCGTGTGCATGTTCGTGCCGGAAAGCGGTGGGGAGCTGTCGGCTCTTCTCGTCAACGCGGTCTTGCTGGCGTTGTGGGCGGCATTACCCGGACTCATCCTTGGTTACGTCCGGCAAGTACTCGCGGCGCGTAAAATTGGGTCGGAATTCGCGCTGCGCAAATCCGAGGCCGCCGAACTCGACCGCGCGGTGCGGCTGTACGACGAGGTCTGCAGCCGTATTGAGACAATCGAACAGCAGGCGAAAATCCCGAAGCACTTTTGGCGCACGCATATCGGTCGCACCGACAACGTCCATCAAGTAGATGCCGAAGAACGCGACGATCTGCAAGCGCATGCCCAACATTTACGGGGGACGATCGCGCGCTTGAAGCGCCGACCCCTGCAGCGGCTGCGCGCGTGGCTCCACGTCGCTAGCACGCGATCGGCCTTGGCCGGCGCCATCGCGGCCTATTGGGTCGCGCTCGCCGTCGCCGCGTCGCATGCGCCCGGCCAAGCGGCGTGGGCGGACGAATTGAACGCCGACGCGCAGCATGCGCTCGCCTGGTATCCGCTCGACGCACGTTTGTTCTACGTCAATGCGGTCGCCGCCGCCTTCGCCGCCGCCGCCGCCGCGTTGTTTTATCTGCTGCGCCGCGCGCATCTGCGTCGCGACTACGAGCTTGAATTTTGCGCGTTCAAGGACCTAATCGATTCCAATCCGCGCCATCCGGCCGATTCGCCGCCGGCGAATCAGACGGCGTCGCACCCGTCGCAGCGGGCGGAGGCGAACGAGAACAACGCGAACGACGACTGGTTTGCCGTGCTCGGCTTGTCATCGGCCGCGACCATCGAAGACGTCCGGCAAGCCTACAAGGCGCTGATCAAGCAAAACCACCCGGACCGGGTGCACGGCATGGCGCCGGTGTTCGGGGCGCTCGCTGAGGCAGAAACCAAGAAGATCAACGCCGCGTATCAGCAGGCCTTGGCTTGTCTGCCGCAGCTCGCGCCGGAATCTTACGCAGCGTAGGGGCTAGCGCTCGCCCGCATACCCGCGAGGTCATTGCTAGGCGGCGGCAGTTCGATAATTTGCTGCGGCAGTCTCGCGCGCTGATTGCCAATTGAAGTGACGACGGTTTTGAACTGAGACAAGTCAGGCTTCTCGCTGGCCTACAATCGAGCGAGGCCTATCAGGATACACCGCAACCAGTTGATTGAAGCGCGGGTGCGCTCGGCGGACTGTTCGACATGGGCATCACCTCCTCCAGCATAGGAGTGCAGGTCGAGGATGGTAAGGAATTACTATCCGGTGCGCTCGCATTGCTTCGCTCACTTCACCCAGCCTTGTCAACCTTCCCCGATATGGCGGTTAGGTCGGCCTGCGCATTGTCCTTTTCGAGGTTTGCTGGGTGTCCCCCCGCGTTGCGTCCTGCACGCTCGCGCTGTCACCGTTCGTGTCCGGCCATCCGAGGGCTTCAGCTACTTCGTTACCCCCATAACTGCTCCGGTTGCTTCCGGCTGGAGCGGTTGCTGGATGGGATTTGCACCCAATGGAAAGCGCCGCCTTGTCACCGTGCCCGCCATAAGATGGGAAAGTCGGCCGGCAGCTTGTGGATAGCTGAAGATTTTGGGTGTTGCGCTTCAGGCTGATGGTTCAACGAGACATCCGTTAGAATAGCCTCAGGTTTCTGAAGCGTGAATCGCCATTTTGGTTTCGTATGCGCATTTCGCTGATTGTGAGCGGCGATTTCACGCGATGGTGAGCGCTCATTTCATTTGATCGTGAGCAGTTATTTCGCGCGATCATGAGCGGCCGCTTCGACCGACGGGGTGATTGGTTCAGGCGTTTGAGGCCACGTCAAGAGTTTGATTGCGGGCGTTCTGTTTTCGCATGCTTTCTCCGGTGAGTTGAAGGCGATGAGCATTGTGAACAAGGCGGTCCAGGATCGCGTCGCCGAGGGTGGGGTCACCTATGACGTCGTGCCAATGTTCCACGGGGATTTGGCTGGTGACGATGGTTGAGGCGCGACCATGGCGATCATCAAGGAGCTCGAGAAGGTCGCGCCGTTCGGGCGGATTGAGAACCGACAGCCCCCAGTCGTCGAGGATGAGGAGTTGAACGCGACCGATGGTTTTGAGCAGGCGGCCATAGCGGCCATCGCCTCGAGCGAGGGCGAGCGCCTCGAAGAGGCGCGGGACGCGATGATATTGGACCGAGCGATTGTCGCGGCAAGCTTTGTGGCCCAGCGCGCAAGCAATCCAACTCTTGCCCAGCCCGGTTGCTCCTGTGACGAGCAGATTCTCATTGCGGTCGATCCATTCGCCGCCGACGAGTTTGGCGAAGACGGCACGGTCGATGCCACGTGGTGTGCGCAAATCGACGTCTTCCACGCATGCGTTTTGGCGCAGCGCGGCGAACTTGAGGCGCGTCGTGAGACGTTTGGTGTCGCGCTCGGCGGCTTCGCGATCGACAAGGAGTCCGACGCGTTCCTCGAACGACAGGGCATCGAGATCCGGTGATCGTCGCTGCTCCTCCAAGGCTTTGGCCATTCCGGTCAAGCCGAGCGTGATGAGCCGCTCATGGGTGGGATGCGTCAGCATTGATATCTCCATGGTTCAGTGGAAATAGCCCTGGCCGCGGATGTTGCCGTGGCGCAGGGGTTGGTGGTCGGGTGTCTCGTCAAGGAAAGCGCGATCAAGGCCGTTTTTGAGGATCGAGCGGATCGAAGCGACGGAACGTGCCTTGATGAGGATGCCGCGTCGGCAGGCTGCATCGACGCGGGCGTTGTCATAGCTCCTGGCCAGCGACAGGATGCCGAGGCAGGTGCGAAAGCCTTGCTCGGGATGAGGCCGCGCCGCGATGACAGCCTGGAAAAAGGCAGCCGTAGAGGGTCCGATCCTCTCGCCGGCTGCGATCAGTCCTCCCGGCGTCCACCGGCCGTAGCGGCGATGCGCGCTTGGCATGTGATCGGCAATCGTGGTGTGGCCGCGCCGATTGGGCGCGCGGGCGTGGCTCGCGATCCTCTGGCCCTTGTGGAAGATCTCGATCGTCTTGTCAGCGATGCGCACATCGACGAGTTCACGGATGAGCCGATAAGGGGTGGAATACCAATGGCCGTCGATCTCGACATGATAGTCGGGCGCGACGCGGCAACGCTTCCAGCGCGCAAAGACATATGGCTGGTCCGGCAGTTCTCCCAGCTTAAGCTTGTCGATCTCGGCGAAGAGTTCGGCGCGGCTGGAGCCGAAACCGCGCATCTGGCGGGCGTTGAGCTCGACGACAAGCACGCCAATGGCGGCATTGAGCTCTGCCAGGGAAAAGAACCGCTGATTGCGCAGCCGCGCCAGGACCCAGCGCTGCGCGATCTGGACGGCGACCTCAACCTTTGCCTTGTCTTTCGGGCGCCGCGGCCTCGCCGCGAGGATCGCGGTGCCATAGTGGCTCGCCATCTCGGCGTAGGTTCGGTTGAGACCGGGATCGTAGCGATCGGGGTTAGTGACGGCGGCCTTGAGATTATCGCAGACCACGAACTTCGGCACCCCGCCCAGAAACCGGAACAGCTTGATATGCATACTGATCCAGTCGGGCAGGCGCTCGCTCGGGCAAGCCTCGGCGTAGGTGTAGTTCGAGGCCCCCATCGCCGCGACAAACAGCTTCATGGCGTGTGCTTCGCCGGTGATGGGATCGAAAATGTCGATGGTGTCGCCGGCAAAATCGACGAACACCTTCTCCCCACCCAGGTGGGTCTGGCGCATCGTCGGGCGCGCACGCTTCTTCCAGTCCTCGAAGGTCGTGCAAAACCACGTATAGCCAAAGCCGTCCGGATTGGCCGCGCGATATTCTTCCCATAACAGCAAGCGTGTCACGCTGCGGCGGCGCAACTCCTTCTCCACGTAAATCCAATCGGGGGCCGGTCGCCGGTCGCTTTGCGACGCTGCAGTCGGCGCCGGGAACAGCAGCAGCTCCAAGCCCTCGTCGTCCAGGCCGTCAGGGAGCGGCCAGGTCAGCCCCGCCAGCCGGGCTCGCCGCTGATAACCATGCACGACGCCATTACTCACTCCGATCATGCGCGCGATGACGCGCTCGGTCAGGCCCTGGTGCCTCAAACGTAGAACGTCTCTGATCCGGCGCATCGACAATCTCTGGGTGGGCATCGGGCTTCCTTCATTGTTGAATGAGGAACCCGTAGCCCGGTTGAGTTGTCGGCCGAAACGTCCAGCACCTGCAAAAAGGTGCTCACGATCGCCTGAAATCGCTGCTCACGATCGTCTGAAATCGTTGCTCACGATCCCGCGAAATCCGTGCTCACGATGCGGTGAAATCCCTGCTCACGATCCCGCGAAACGCGCATTCGTACGGTAAAACTTCATTCTGTGTCGTGCTACACATCCGACAGAAGGAATGTGACATTATCGTAATATCATCAGAACAGATTCACGCCAGGTAAGTGCAAAAATGCACGGCCGCGATTTTTTCTTGCGAGCTATCCACGCACGCTGCCAAATTCGTGCCCTTCGATTGGACTACCGTGCCCGGCTCAAAGAAACCCCGCACCACAGTGCCGCCCGGCCGTCAGGAGCGTTAGGCAGTCGCTCGGCCTCTACAACTTCGTATTGGTTTCTAATCTCTTTCGATATTGCACTCAAACCTGCGAAGAGTACAGCGATTGTTTTCACTCGCTTACCGTAAACACAATCACTTCTAAGCGGCACGCTTCAATCAGCGCATGCGTCGCGAGCAAGTCGACGAGTTGTAACATGGAGTTGGCTTTACGCCGTCATTTGCACCCTTGGCGTCCGATTTCGACGGCGCCTTGCAATCGGGACGTTGAGCTTCGTGTCTCCGAAGGAACAGCGATTTCGAATCTTGAATTCCCTTGCCAGCAGACAAATGCTGGTGTCTGGATCAACAGCGACCTCCGAACGCCGATAAAGATTCAACCCGTAGAATGGCGCGTTTGGCAGCACAGTATACGCCCGCAGAAAAACCTAGCAACCATGGCGTACTTGCTGATTGGCACAGTGATTATCGCCACGGCAGTCGGTCCGCTCACTCGAATAAGCGCGCGCGCGTTGCCGATCGGGTTAACCGAGCCGACGACGCTATCCTCCGTCAGCGAATCTTTTATCGACGTCGCCGCCGCGAGCCCGCCGCGAACTACGGACTCCTGTAAAGACTTTGGCTCCTCGTTTCTAAATTCGGAATGCTCTACATTTCATAAGAAGCATGTCGGCCACGGAATCCATCGTGTCGCAACCCATGTGATTGGCCATCCGAGCGCGCCTCAATAACTGATGAACTGCTGACTTCTGCCCTTACAGTTTGCGGAAAACCGTGAAATTGGGGAATTGCTTTGTTGCGTGAAGATCGTGGGTTGGCGATGTATCCGATTATTGGTGGCGCGCTTGGTGACGCGCCCTATGGTGTGACTGGGGATGCGGATCAGAGTGTAGACGATGAAGTTGAGCAGGAAATCGGCGGCCACGGCGGCGATGCCGCGGTCTTTGGTTTTGCGAATTGTGCCGCGCTGCTTGCCCCAGCCGAAGATGCATTCGGTCATCGCTCGGCAGGATTGCAACCCTTCATTGGCTAGCAGGGCAACGACTGGGCAAGCACTCGGCCGCGGCTGTAGTTATTTGCAATTGGCTGGGTGCATCCTGCACCAGTTTCCTTTGGTTGATTGGGCCACAGCATTGCCGGCGATAACCAGCGGTGCAGCAACCGTTAGTACGAATACGCCCAGCGCGAGCGCTGCGATAAGCCGCTTCATGGGTTCCTCCCTGAGATGTCTCCGCTCTTTTCGTTGGATAATAGACGAGGCCGATAATGAGATCGTGCGGTTTTCAAATGAAAATGTCAACGCGGGGCGATGTCGCCAATCCGTCGGATTGAGGCCATCCGTCGCTCGCTTGCCGGAATGGCGTAGTTCCGCAAGCGAATGTGGTCGCGTTCGCCCGTCCGAGCGCGCTCAATGATTTTCTCAGCGACACGCTCGGTGCTCTCAGGGTCAGCGCGGTCGGTCGGTTGGAGGACAATAACGGCGCTTTTAAAGGCCTCGGTTATCCTGCTAATGTCTTCGGGGCTGAATACCTATTCTAGCTAGAGCATATTTCGTCTGCGTTGAATCAGGGGGATTCCCCTCGCATTATGAATGCGAGAATCTAGTGGTATTGATTCGATTTTTGGAGGGGATCGATGTCGAAACCTTGGCCAGTAGCGCCGTTGCCCCCAAAATGCGTTCTTGACCCTCAGTCATACGTGAACACTGCATCTTTGTTCATAAGTCCAGTGTGCTGTTCCAGACGTTCAGTCCTGTGAGGGGGGACCGTTTTAGGAGGGGCGCGCTTCCCCCGTCCGTAAGCTGAAACATGAGAATGGCGATGCCCAAGTCGCGAATAAATTAACGGTCGCTGACTCGCGCTGCGAGGCCGAACAGATTGAACCTTATTGCTGCCCGCGATGCTGTGATTTAGACCAAATCGCGCCTGACGGCGAATCACTGCGAGGCGTCATACGTATCATGGTCGGATCCGGCTAACGAATCTCTGCACTCCGTCATTTAACGTTTGGGCGTAGTAATTGATCTCTGCCAAAGCAGCCGCCTGGTAGCGACCGTCGAAGGCATACAAATCGATTGCCCAAAGTGCGCCCACTAAAACGGCCAACGACAGAAAGCGGCGCATTGCGGCTGCCCCTATCAACAACTCCAATAAAAATACGTGAGTCTGCCCAATAGGAGCAACGGGCTAACTGCGCCTGCGGTGGTCGCGCCTGACTTACCGCGCCGCGCCAGCCGAATGCTCGCCCTCGTAGCATGCGTCGGCTTGCGGATGGGTTCATCGGCATTGCTTAGCCCCGGCACGCCAGCCCGGGGCTTTTTTGACTGCCGAATGCTCGCCCCGCGTTTTTCTCACTTATTGCGTCGCCTAAGGCGTCGATTTAATTTTTCCGCAGCGGAACTATTTGCATAAATTTGCATCAGAAGAGCAAGCATCTTGGGCGGCAGCTCCTGCGGAACCTCGTAGCACGCCTTGAGCTCTTCTCCGATCTTGGTTTGGATCACGAAGCGCGATTTTGCCTTCGAGTAGGGCAATTGATCCGACTTGTCATCCGATCGGGGATGATCTGACATCCCAGGCGCTCAACGCTTGCGCCCCTCATTGAGGCTAATGGGGGAACCGACATCTCGTTCCCTAAAATATACCCTTGCGGTCAGCGCCCGCCGGAGTTCCAGGCCACGGTGGCGTGTTCGGCGGAAAATAGCCGACAACGAACGTCGCCGGCACCGAAAGGACCGCTTTCGCCTTCGCAACCACGTCCGCGGCCGTATGCTTGCCGCCGGCAAGATGGTCGTCGAGCAGCGCCTGCATTTCGGGCGGCCTCAGTCTCGTTGCCGAGACACCTCCCGAGGTAAGATCGGCCGCTTTCGCCGCACGCTCGTCGGTTTTACCACCCCGACCCTTGATGACCGCGGACTTCGCGATCACTTGCTCGCTCGTTCGGCCGGGTAGGCCTCATTATCCGGTTCTTGTCCATCGGGCCGCAGCTTTACTCCACGCTACCTTCAAACGCCGTGCTCGGCACACAAGAAAAAGGCCCCGGATGTCACCGGGGCCCTGATCGCCGAAGTAAGAATGCTAAAGCTCTTCCAAAAGTATCTCGTCGCCACTGAGTTGTTTCAGTGGAACAGATAATTCACTCCGACGGTGAACGTCTGGACGTTGCGACCGCCGTTGGTGAAAGTGTCAACACCGACACCAGGGACCGTTACGCTGTAGCTTGCGTTGTTCAGCGCCAGGTAATCGTACTCCAATTTGGCCGTCCAGTTTTGCGTAAACGCATATTCGAAACCAGCGCCCAGGAGCCAACCGACATTGGTGTTGCCATTGGAAACGGCAACCGAGGCACCCGTCCCAACGTTGGTTACGGCAAAATTACCGGCGCCAACCCAGCCGCCGCCAGCCTTGCCATAAAACAGCGCATGATCCCACGCATACCCGAAGCGGGCGGCCAGAGTTGTTTCCCATCGATCGTTGGCGCTGACCCGTAAAATGGCTCCCCCTGGGACCGCAGTTCCGTTGCCCGAATTATTGTTGTTGGCGAACCAGTCGAAGTCCGCCTCGGCACCGATGACGAAGCTGCCAATCTGGTAATTGCCCCCGACTTGGCCGCCACCAACAAACGATGCAGAGTTGCCATTGGTGAAGTTCACGCCGAATAAACTGTCCACCACGTTACCCCGGCCCCAGCCGCCGCCAAGGTTGCCGCCAATATAGAACCCGGTCCAGCTGAAGACCGGTGCCGCGGCCGGCATGTAAGGGACAGGTGCACGCGGCGGTAAATCGGCGGCCTTTGCAGCTAAAGACGTACCCAGCAGCAGCGATAAAAATCCAATTGCTTGTAGCATTTTACGCATATTACCACCCCTTTGTTCCAACGCACTTATACCACCCCAAAAGTGTCAAGACGGCTCACCTGGAACACTGTCGATAAATATCCCCCGACTGTTGCAGAACTGCAACGGAGGAGAGATAACACATTGAAAAGAAAGACTGAATTGAATAGAATAAGGATTAACTGGTGTGTTGCGCTGCAACCGATCCGCTTTTGATGCTGCGGACGGCTCCCACGTGCGTTCACGGATGTCGGTGCCAAATATGGCCCCCACGATTTGGAGGAGCCAAGTCATGCAAACGATCGCGACAATCGGTCTCGACATCGCGAAGTCGTGGCGCCAGGGCTCGTCAAACCGCTCGCGGTGCCGACCAGGTCCACACGGCCGCGATATCGCGGCCGCCGATGCCGGCCAGCCGATATCTGGGGCATGGTAGATCAAAATGCCGCTGCCGACACCGATGATGAATCCCGCCTTGGCGTCCAACTCAGAGCATGTTTCGGCTGGGTTGAATTGGGGGGATTCCCCTCGCATTATGAATGCGAGAATTTAGTGGTATTGATTCGATTTTTGGAGGGGATCGATGCCTAAACCTTGTTCACTGGACTTGCGTATGCGTGTGCTGCGAGAGGTCGAAGCGGGCGCGTCGCGACGCGAGGCAGCTGAATGCGTCGAGGTGAGCGCCAGCTCGGCGATCAAGTGGATGCAGCGCTTAAACGAAACCGGAAGCATTGCGGCCAAGCCGAGCGGAGGCAGCATCTCGCCGCTGGAGGCGCACGCAGCCGTTTTGCTGGGGCTGATTGCAAAGCAGCCGGATTTGACGCTGGATGAGATCGTGGCGGCGATGCACAAGCGCCGGATCGCCGGCAGCCGCACCGCAGTGTGGCGCTTCTTTCGGCGGCACAATATCAGCTTCAAAAAAAACTCTGCACGCGGCGGAGCAGAAGCGCGCGGACGTGGCCCGCGCCCGGCGGCGCTGGATGCGAGAACAAGGCATGTTTGACCCGGCCCGTCTGGTGTTCATCGACGAGACCTCGACCAACACCGCCATGGTGCGGCTTCGAGGCCGCTGCCCGCGCGGCATTCGGTTGATCGATCATGTTCCGCACGGGCATTGGAAGACCATCACCTTCATCGCCGGCCTGCGCCGTCGTGGGATGGTCGCGCCCTTCGTGCTGGATGGACCCATGAATGCAACATCTTTCATGGCCTATCTCAAACGATGTCTTGCTCCCACCCTCAAGCGCGGCGACATCGTGATGATGGATAGCCTCCCGGTGCACAAAGTTGCCGGTGTGCGAGAGGTGATTGAAGCGGCCGGTGCCAGACTGCGTTACCTTCCCAAATATTCGCCGGATCTCAATCCGATCGAGCAGGCGTTCAGCAAACTCAAAGCGCATCTACGAAAAGCAGCCGAGCGAACCATTCCGCGTCTCTCGCGCAGGATCGGTGCCCTCACCGCCAAATTCAGTCCGCAAGAATGCGCCAATTACTTCCGACAATGTCTCTAACAGCCTCCATCAACAACTGAATTGCAAATTTTTGCACGATTTGATCGGCGTCCAATCGTGACCCCACCTGTTTCCTGAAAACCTCCCGCTGCTCAGAGGCTTACGACAATATTACCGGGGGGCAACGTTGGACCCTGATTTACAACCATGAGTATTATCACCCGAACTTGGCGATATCTTGAAGCGCCTAATCGCAAAATGCCAAAAATGAAAGAGAAACGGGCAAAGGGAAATACTTCTTCCCATAAAGGGAAGGATGGAGGCGGCGAAGCCTATTGCTCGACCCAATGCGCGTCAGAAGAAGGCTAGCTAAGATTGTGCCTCAGCTCGACTGCGACGGCTATTATTTGAATGTGCTAACTCCTCTTCGGACGCTGCTAACCTGCGGTAATGCACGGCGAGAATGCGATAATAATCGCGCACCACTTGCGCTTCCGCGATGAGAGCCAACTCCTCACATTCAATTGCGTGCTTCTGATAGCGTTTCGCTTTTATCAAGTGTTGATCTGACACGCGACGCCCCCAATTCTTCGGTTAAAGGCAATTAGGTCAGGTGGCTCTCCTGGAATTTGGACATGTAGGTTTGTCTCCGCTAAATCTTCGTAACGTCACTTGATGAGTTTGCATGAAACGCCCCCGCGACGGCTGCAATCAAAGTTTACGAATATGTCCAAAGATAGACAGCAATAGGGTGCATGGATGGGACACTGTCGCGACCCGAAAAATTTAAGGCAGCAGACGCCAAAAAGTTTTAGATTTAATTTGGCAACTGTATCAAAACGGTGAGGAGGGATTCCCGGCACCGACAGCGCCGGGCTTTAGTCGCGCGCGGCACACCTTCGATGATCGCTGCCGATGGCGACGTGTATCCCCCTTGGCGATGTCGAGTGCCTTGATCCCTTACGGGCGGCGACAGGTGCTGCCTGGTCGGTGCCAGACCCCCGGACCGGCGCAAGGGCGGGCGACCGCCAACAGGTCAGTCATTCAATACTGGCGGGGTATTGACGGGCCGAACTTGGAGGTGATTGACCACACTTCTCGATCTCCAAATGTCCCCCACCAAACCCACAATATGGGCTTTATTCCAAGGTTGCATTACCTCGATCCGTTGCCGGCCGGAAAGCAGCGCGCCGCCTCGCGGGGAAGCCTTCTGCGATCGAGATCATCGCCATCGGCATAGCGATGGTCGACAGGGTGATCCGCGACCACACTACGGGCCGCAGTCGGGGTATCTGAATAGCTCAGCCTTCGCTTTCCTCCTTGGACCTCAGCGGAGGTGAGGGCGGCCGTCAGCGCCGTGGCGCACCCTACTTCTCTGTTTGTTCCACCACTTTGCTGCTGCCGCTAGCTCTCCGCCGCCGCGTGAGGCCGACGGCTGTCCGCTATGTGGAGGCGGAAGTTGCACGGGTCGCTAAAGTTCCGAGTCGGTTCGATCGCCTCGGCGGCGGCCTTCTCGATGACCCAATTACAAGGTTCATTGAACAGGTGATCAGTTACTCGCCGAATTTGCATTCGGCAAAATTTGGACTGGCTGGCGGGGTCTACCCCCTTGAAGGAGAAATTGATATGTCTCGGAAACTCGCCGCAGAATTCTTCGGAACCTTTTGGCTCGTATTCGGCGGGTGTGGTAGTGCGGTTCTTGCTGCGGCTTTCCCCCAACTCGGCATCGGATTCGTCGGCGTTGCTTTCGCATTCGGACTTACCGTTCTGACAATGGCCTATGCCGTGGGCGGAATTTCAGGTGGCCACTTCAATCCTGCCATCTCGCTCGGCCTCGCTATCGCCGACCGTTTCAAATGGGCCGAACTAATCCCTTACTGGATCGTCCAAGTCATCGGCGGGTTCGCCGGCGCGGCGGTGCTCTATGTGATCGCCTCAGGCGCACCAAACTTCACAGCCGGCGGATTCGCATCGAATGGCTACGGCGCCTTGTCTCCGGGTCATTACAATTTGCTGTCGTGCCTGGTCGCTGAAGTCGTTCTGACGGCCGCCTTTCTTATCGTCATCCTTGGGTCCACCTCAAAGGCCGCTCCCGCGGGTTTTGCACCGATCGCAATCGGACTAGGGCTTACACTCATTCATCTAATTTCGATTCCGGTGACCAATACCTCGGTCAATCCGGCTCGCTCAACTGCGGTCGCCTTGTTCGCGCAGACCGACGCAATTGGCCAACTGTGGTTGTTCTGGGTTGCTCCGCTCGTGGGGGGTGCCGTCGGCGCCTTCGTATGGAAGTTGCTCCTTACACCGGGCGAATCTCCCGGAATGATCGGGCATGAAGGCTAGCGGCCATTGTTCCAAGTCGCAGCCGCCCGCCCAGGCTGCAGGAATTGAAAAACCGCCGCCTAACAAGAAGGGCCAGCTGAACGGCGGTCAGAGCCAGATTCCGCACCGGCGAGGCGCTAAAGCGGCCCCACGAAACAGCGCATGCCCGTTTTGGGAGCGGCTCACTTGGACCGTGGTGTTAGCGTGGTGTCGGACTTGGGCCATAAGCGAGCCCCTACCCGATTCAAAATCGATAATTGCGAACCTTCGTTGTTCACGTCTGAGATTGGTGGAGCAAGTGGCCCGGCCGCCAAGGTAATTTTCCGGCGATTGCTCGGGCGGTTATCAGTGAGTGATGGCTGTGGGGCTTTGCGCGATCGCTCGAACAGCATGGCACCTGCGTTGCCCCCCGACGATGTGAGATCGTCCTCTTCGCAGGTCGCCGCAATAGCTAGTCCGATCGAAGCAAGGTGGGCCCTACGGTAGCAATATACAGCAAGCAAGGCTCTCGCAGTTCGCGAGACGGTCGCGATGAGTTCGTTCAGCCCATTTGCGTCGGCGCGATACATCTCGCCCAGCAATTGATCGGTGACAGGACAGGGTTCATCCTCGACACGGTGTTGGGGCAGCATCGCGAGGTCTCCGAGACAGGTGTTGTCACGGTTAGCATCCAATGCTCCGCGTTAATGTGACGTTAACCCAATGGGATCCCCTTCTGTCGTAACGCCATAGTAAGAGCTGTCCGAAATTGGGCTATTAAGCGTCACGACATTCGCGCTATCCCACAGGGTCTCTAACTAAATGCTTCCATCAGCAACAGAATTGCAAATTTTCACACGATTTGATCGGCGTCCAATCGTGACCCCACCTGTTTCCTGAAAACTTGCCGCTGCTCAGAGGCTTACGACGATATGACCGGAGGTAGACTTTGGACGCCGATTCATACGCCGAGGGAGATGAGCAGGTTTGCCGTCCCATTGCGCTTATACTCGCAGTTGTAGCGTTCGAGTTGGCCCCGCTCGGCCGGGATCGGCTGGCGGACCTCGCCGATGAGCTGGGTTGGGCTCTCGTCGAAACAGACTACCGGGCGCTTCGGATCGGGCGCTTTGGCATAGAGGACGAGCATGTCCTCCATGCGGGCAACGTACTCGCGATCGACCTGCGGAATGCACCACATGTCCTTCCGCCAGGCCTTGCGGTCGTTTCCGGCCAAACGTCGGCGCACTGTCTCACGGAAGACACCGTCGTGCTCGGTGAGCCAACGCGCTGGAAAGTACCTATCCACTGACGCCCAAAGCATCTGGCAGCTTTTTCATGCTGTCAGAGACAATCGTCGTTAGCTGCATTACCGATTGGCTAAGTGCGGCGTATTCTTCTATGTCACGTCGAATGCGATTGCCATCTGCCTGGAGTTTTTTGCGGAGGATCTGTAGATCTCCAATGAGATTGTCAATTTCATGAGTTGAGTTTCCTGACACCCGGCCTAGCAGAGTGGTGAGACTGCCAGCCGCCATTTCGCCATCACTATTTTCAGCTTGGCGAAACGTGGCGTTGTCGCGTACCAACTCGCGAATATTTCCCTCGACTTCCACTTCTGCAGAATTGCTGATTTTCGCGGACCCAAGCGGCTTGACCAAGCTCATTGTTGCACCCCATCCGTTATCCGCCCGTTTTTGGGCGACTAAACCGGCTCGAATGGCCGCATTAAAATGTGACGACTTTGCGGCCTAAGGTTCGCTGGTTGCCCGTGTTTCACCGTATTTGAACGCTTTTTTCTTGATGTAATTGCGCGCTGCAGGAGAGCACCAGGACAGCTCCAGGACAGCTGACGATCTCTCCGCCCAGCCCTCTGGACTTGTTACACTGAGTAGCAGGGTAGCCGCCCTCTTCGCCGTGCGTGGTCGAACACATTACGTCGCCGCCACCGGTCTGTTGGAACGGACCGATTGCGGTCCGGACAAACGTTCGGGAAGAACGACAGCATAGGTATGCGTCAGCACTGACGCACAGACACTTGCGGCTGAAGCCGGCAAAGTGTTTGCCTCACACTTTCCATCGTTTGAACATTCGCTCCGCGTAATTCAGCCCCGACTGAACGCTTGCATGACGATCGGACGGTTATTGGCTGCCGTGAATAGACACCACTGGCCGTCGCAAGCCAAAGAGGACACATGCAACATTCGCAAAGCCGACCTCCGAACAGTCAGTATCGTGAGCGCAATATCGTAGCGCGCGATATAGATGAGGGAGGCGTTTCACCCAATCAGCGCATTGGCGCAGCTCTGGAAGAGCCTGAATATTATGCCGAGTCTCCGCCGGTGTCTCCACCCAACTATGCGCGCTACTCCGACTTTGAGAACCATCAGTTTGTCCTCGGCAGGCCGTCGATTAGCAAACGAGTATTGCGCACCGTTGCGCGGTTTTCCTTTGCTGTTCTGCTTGGCGTTGGTGCCACGCTTGGCTGGCAATCCTACGGTGATAAGGCAAGCGTGATGGTCGGGGCATGGGCCCCGTCGCTGAGTTGGTTGCTACCCGTCCCAACGACAGAGTCGCTTGGGGCTGCGGCAACTCTCCCTGAGCTAGTGGAGCAGCTTAAACCGATGTCGCTTGATCTTGTCATCGTACGGCGCAGCCTAGAACAGCTCGCTGCCAATCAAAATCAATTCGCTGCCAAGCAAGAACAGATCGCACAGACCGTCGCGACACTGCAGGAGGTTGAGCAGGAGATGATACAGGCGGCTCACCCCCCACCACGCAAACCCCCATCTTCTACCGGGCAACCCTTACGCTAATTGATCGGCTCAACGGGCCGGACGGTTCGCGAGTATACGGTTCACAGACGACGTGACGTCAGCGGATTAATGAGGCTTCGCACGGCATTTTGTAAGCGCCTGCAGAAACGCGCTATTCTACGGCACGCAAAGTGGTCGGAAGCGGACGCCAAGCTGGAGCCAGCTGTGCGGTATACGCTGCCATCCGCTGCTGTCGTTACTCACGAAGTATCCACCGCGTGCGTCGCGGAATACCTCGACGTTTTCGACACCTGGCGGCGGCAAGTCGATGTCGCGCAGCGCTCGGGCGCGGCGCCGCCGAATGATCGCCCTGCGTACTGCGTTGCTCGGCGGCGCGGAACGGATTTTGAGCTCTATCGTGAAGAGGCAACAATGTCCCGCAGGCAAGACCCAGCGATTCGACGATTTATCCTTGAGAATGTGGAGACCTATCCCGGCTCTATAACGTCCGTTGCAGCCCAAATGTTTGGGATGACGCGCACCGGAATAGCCAGATATATCAAACGGCTTATTGCCGAAGAACTAATAACTGCAAAAGGAACAACCAGAGCACGGCGCTACCAGCTGCAGCGGCGGAAAATCAGTGACGATACCGCTTAGGCTCGACACACCCCAAGGTTTGGGGCCTTTGGCCGGCGCTGTCTCGGCGGGAGGCAACGCGAATGGATTGGGTCGTCAAATTTCATTTTGGCGAGTCCTTGCTATCGGATTGACCGTCTGAAGCTTGGCCAGCTTGTCCTTGATCGGAATGTCCCGTTGCAGAATTGCCCTCGCGCGCTCGATATGCTCGATCCCGTCCGCGTAATCGCGGCTCCTCTCGTACATGCCGTGGAAGGAACTGAGCCAACCGTCAGCAAGCCACTTTGCGAGGTCATCGGAAGCGCCAAGCGATTTGTGAAATTGGCACAGCTCCTCGGCAAATTTTTCGGCCTCGAGAAACATCCTAAACTTGCCGGCCTCTTGCTCAAGAGGCTTGATACCAGACCCTTGAAACTCCATGCGCCCCCCACAATAACGACGGTATTGGATACGACATCGGGGTAAGCGAAGGCTTCCGGCAATCCGGCCCAAATGTGGTGTTATTGAGGGCACTTCTGCCAGCTGGCCCTTTCACCGAGCAGCACAGGCATCTGGTCGTGGACCTTGGCCACAAACTTGTTCGGCTCGGTGATAATCATGGTACTGGATTTGAGTGGCTTGCCGCATTCCTTGTCCTGCCATTCGTCCCGCAAGCCGGCGATCGTCTGTGCCGGCGATCCATCACGCGCCGTCAAGTAGTGGGGCTGATTACCGCTAAGCGCATCGTGCCACTCGTAATAACCAGACACTGGAATTAAACACCTCGAAGGTTTGAACGCTGACTGAATGAGGGGCTTTTCGGCAACTGTCTCGGCACGCGCGTTAAATGTTGCCGCCTTCGTTTCCTTGAGCGGCTTGTACCACCACGACGGCACCAAGCCCCACCGCGTGGAAACAAGCTGGCGCTTGATGGCACACCCGCACATTCGCACAATATAGACCAACCCGGTCGCCGGGCTAATCGCGACTTTGCCACGCCGCTGTCTCAAAGGTGCCGAGATGGTGATGCGACACTCGTTCAGTCGTGTGGCGATTGTATGCGTGTTGAGTTGGAGTAACAGCGATGACAACTGACGAGTTGTTGAGTGCCATCACAGCCGAGCTATCTGCGATCGGGGCGGCAACTGATTTGGGCTTAATAAGCCAGGACGGCAAACGAGTAACTACGGTCCTAACGATCGACGATCGCCGCTTTTGCCTTAGCCTCGAACCAGCACAGGCCGACATGGACGTGTCTGGCTGACTATCAATCGTCGAGCCGGACACCCTGGCTTAGTTACAATCGACCCTGGATCGTTAAACGATCATGCACTCTACGTGTCCGGCACGCTTGACAGAAAATCCTCATTTGGCAGCTTGGCAAAACGCACGTCGCCGCGTCCCCGAGATCCCAATTTGCCACGCAGGTGCGCAAGTAGGCGGGAGGAGTTACCGATGTTTATGCGCATAGCCCTCGCGTGTACGTGTGCATTAGGGGTTTCGTCTGCTGCGGCCGAAGAGCTAGGGCCGGATCAGGCTCGCGCATTCATAGTGGGCAAATTATTCGAGTATTCGTGCTTCGATGGGACCACCGGCAGGGGTCGCATATTTCCCGATGGCTCCGTTGTGGGGACTATCCAAGTGCGCGATCAAAGTCAGGTGCGATTTGCGGAATTGCCGCCTGGGACGATCCGAGCGGATGGCACTGCGATTTGCGCCCATTTGGCCGGCCTGCCGATTACGCCTTGCTTCAAGGTGCAGAAACTGAACCCCAGAAGTTTTCGCGGTTCAGTGGCCGGTTTGGGCTTCGCCTATTGCGACTTCTATCAGCGCAATCCACGCAGCCAGCTTGTCCGAAACTCACCCAAGCGGCCCACAGCGACGTCAGCTGCTACATTGCAACAGTCATTGCGCCCATCGTTGGGTGAGTAATGCCGCACGGGATCTTTAGTCACCGCTATCGCGGTATACTCAGCCTGCCTTGAGGTGCTGTGGGCGTGTGCGGCCGGCGCGCGGCCGGCCGGTTTCTCGTCCCACCGCGGGGGGCGGCCGAGCGGCGTTGGGACGCTCTGGCTTTTTTCGGACTTGATTTTGCCCCGATCAGTTTACATAGAATTGTAGCTAGCTAGATGGGTTTTCCGTCTGCGTTGGAGACGCACGGTGCATTACCGGGTGTATATCGTAGGCGATGACGAGCGTTTTATTGGCGTCCGAGAGATCGATGCGCCGAACGACAACGCTGCGCTAAGGCTGGCCAAGCAATACGCGGGCGGCAGGGACGTTGAGGTCTGGCAGCGCGAACGACAGATTGGGCGGCTCGCCAGTAACGACCGCGCAAAAAGTCAAAACCTAATAGTTCAGCTGGCCCTTCGACGGCTCTCCGAAAGAGCGCGTTGACTCATGAGTGTCTGCCGGCACCATGCCTCCATGGGCTTTAACAAGCGCAAATGGAGGAGCGGCGCCGGCATGCTGCCGAGCAGGAACCGGTTGCAAGCCGCGCGACCGAGAAGAAGATCCCCGAGGATGCTGATCACCTGATCGCCATTTGGAACGAGCGCCAGGCCAAGCGGATGCCGATGCGGTTCTCGCCGACAATCGGCGCCGCCATCACGGCCGCTATTGGTTCCTGTGGGCGCACTGCCCCGATTGCCTCACCACCGGCGACGTCAATCTACGAACACGCGATTGGCACCGCAGCGCGGCTGTGACGGCTCTGATCCCCGCGCTGTTTGTCGAAGTCGAGCGGTTGCCGAGGGGTAATACGCGGAGCACAGCGGCAGGGCCTGTAAATCGGCATCCAACTCGGACCCCATCCCCATCATCTCTAAATGCCTCCATCAGCAACAGAATTGAACCTTTTTCATATAATTTGATCGGCGTCCAATCGTGACCGCACCTGTTTCCTGAAAGCCCCCCGCTGCTCAGAGGCTTTCGACGATATGACCGAGGGTCAACGTTGGTCGCCGATTCACAGGCGAATGACAAGCACCGCGTGCCAGCTGTCAGATTTTCCACTCTATGTCCCCGACGACGTTGGATGAATGCGTGGACAAACGCCGACGCAGCCGACTGCTGGAGCTGTCGGAATTGATGCTGTTCTTCTTCGGCGCAATACTTGTGACAAAATGATCACACTCAAGGAAATTGCGTAATCGACCCCTCGCTTGGTTTCCATTTGGCCACGGTTCTGCCCGTTTTCCCTGTCGGATTTCGACAAGAGGGGCTGCATCATGTTTTGCGTCAGCTGCGCCAGAAATTCGCATGTCGACGGCTTATCCGCCGGGTTTCGGAAAGCTGTTCAGCTGTTTGCCGTCGCTTTAACTTCGGCGGCCCTTGCAGCCTGCGCTCAGTCATCTGCTGTCAACAACAAATCCGAATTACTTTCCACCGGTCGCCATGCGTCGTTTGAGGACAATCGTAACTCGTCACTCGTGACGAACAAGCGTGTAGCGTTTATGACGAAAAACCATACCCCGTCGGTAGCGGACAAGCATTCAGCTGAGACTAAGGTTACATCGTATGGCGTTGCCAGCTATTACGCAGAGGGAACACGTACCGCGAGCGGCGAACAGTTCAATCCGCACGCGTTGACGGCTGCTCACCCCAACTTGCCATTCGGGACCCGATTGCGCGTCACGGACGTCGCCACTGGGCGGTCCGTGATCGTTCGGGTCAATGACCGTGGTCCATTCGTGCCTGGACGAGTTGTCGACGTCTCATACTCTGCGGCGGCCACATTAGGAATTATTGATCGGGGTACCGCGAAGGTCAAACTTGACGTTATTCAGTAGCTAACAAAGGCAAGTCAACTGGCTGAGGTGCCGAACGGTTCTGGTGAAGGTGCGAAGGTAACGGAGGGAGCCGCAGACGCATTTGATCGCATCATCGGGGAAATGGGCCGTCGCGATTCTGTTCGGTCACAACAAAATTTTTAGGAGGACAGCCATGCGCCACTTTCAGCTTTCCAACTAGAAAGTTTCGCTAGCACTCTCCGAAAGTTACAACATAATCGTCGCCATCACAAAATATCAGGTCTTTCTCGCGAGCGGCATTGGACTTCCAAAAGATGATACGGCGCGAAGTGAGATAGTGAGATAATGACGGCAAATAAATGTGGTCGAAAAAATTCGAACCGAGATCAGGGCGCCAGAACATGAACTTGATCGCCGTGAAAATCAGGAAAGACGACGCTAAATTTCATTGGGGTCGGCAACGATAACATCGCCCGTGAAAAGCATGACCGTTTGCAGAACAGCCGACAAATCGTGAACTCAAGTCAGCATAAAAATGCACGGAGGCTATGATGTCACTCCCGGATGAACGTCAAACAACGCGTAACACTTATATGCCCGTTATCTGTTGGCGCTGTGACGCGCCGATGCAGGTCAAAACGGTCATTCCGACAATGACCTCTACACCGCTTGACGAGATTGTTTATAGTTGTCCGGCCTGCCACGACGAAAGAAAGCAAACCGTTCTGAGGGCGAACCAAGATCCTAGAGAGGCCGTCTAAATTTGTGGCTTCGTCTTCCGATGTCGATCGCCATTTGACCTATTCCCAATGGGATCACGCCTGCTACTACAATATGGGAACGATATCACGCTTGAAAACGCAGATCCGTGACGTACTTCACTGTCCGCCGCTATGCTGACGGGTACAGCGGAAGTCGCGCGGCTCGTTGGCGCGGCCGAAAAGCGCCTCCTATCCTTTTCGGGGTTTCGTGAAGGGCTCAAAGAAGCAGGCTACATAGAGGAGCGAACCTGGTGGTCGAGTATCGCTTTGCGAATGACCCGCCGGACCGCTTACCGGAACTGGCCGCCTCGGACCTAGCTGTTTGATCTACTCGTTGATATTGTGCCCGGGGGATTTATGTCCATTCAATCCGTGGAAACTAGAGCCTCTGCCGCGTCGCGAATTCGGCGCTCCCCGAGTTACAGCCGCCAAGCGCAGGTGCTGGCTGTTGCCGACGTTCAAACGATCGTCGATCAATACTTGCCCGTTGGACAGTACGCTATCGCTGGTGAACAAGCCCGTCGCAAACTTCAGGCGATCGATCGGTCGAACCGCTTTTCGCCGGAAGCACAGCGGCTTTATCAGGATCTTCTGGCGCGCCTTGGGGTTAAGACAGCGCATACCATCGAGCTCCCGCTCTGTGATCGGCCGTTCTGGCACCGAACGCCTAATCCGCTCGCCAACTATCAGAGCGACCGACACCTCCCGGAGAGTGTTGATGTTGTCATCATTGGGGCTGGATTGACCGGCGCGGCCGCCGCCTATCATCTGCGCAATTCAGAAAAGGCTATCGTGATACTCGACCAAGGCGACCCTGCTGGGGAGGCAAGTGGTCGCAATGGCGGAAATTTCGAGCTACTTCCTGAAAACGCGGTCGGTACCTACGAGGGACTCGCTCCTGGACGGTTCATGTTCATGAAGCGACGGTACCCGCACGTGCCGGACGAGGTTCTCCGCGCTGTCAGCGAGCGGCAGGCATCGTTGGTTCTCGGGCTGGCGTTGCGCAATCGAGACCTCCTCAAGGAGACGATCCTCAACGAAGACATTGCTTGTGATTTTTCGCCAAGAGGCTGGCTGCACATCGCCACTGACGAAAAGGAAGAACAGGGCGTTTGCGATGAGGTTTCGCTCGCTGCGCAGCACGGGCAGCGCATCGAAATATGGTCGCGGGCTAAGATTCGCGATGAATACGGGATAAACGCCAAGTTCCTTGGTCGCTTTATACCCGGTGATGGAACGTATCATCCATTCAAGTTTGTGTGCGGCGAGCTCCAATGTGCGGTTCGCGCAGGGGTTGCTCTATTCACGCGCACAAAGGTCCGGGGTGTCAAATCTGTGAATTTGGACGAACATCGTGTCATCACCGACCGGGGGACAATCATTGCTCGGCGCGTGATCGTAGCAACCAACGCGTTCACACGCGAGTTGTTCCCCGAGCTTTCGGCCATCAAACCATTTCAAAGCCAGATTCTCGTGACTGAGCACGTTCCGGATCGCGCTCGCGGACGGATAGTCACGTCCGAAACCGGGCCAGTGTTCTTCAATCAGCCGCGCCAGGACGCGCGCGATGGCCGCGCTCCCCTGATCATGGGGGGTGGCGATGATAGGCCGATGAAAAACCCGTCATCGCGACGCCGCTCGCCGGCGGTGCATGCTCAGCTCTTGGCTTTGCGCGACAGCTTTTATCCGGAGCTCAGCGGACAACCACCGTCCGCCGAATGGATCGGCCCGATGGCATTCACTCCGGACGGCTTGCCTTGTATCGGGTATCTCCGGCCGGGATTTGTAATCGCGGCTGGATATAACGGCTATGGTGGTAGCTATACGACGGCGGCTGGATACGCGGCCGCTGAAATGATCACGACCGATAGTGCGCCTGACTGGGTGTCGGAAGAAATTTTTTCGCCACGAAGGCTGCTGCATGATGCACCGCTATTTCTGACGGAGCGCAAAGGTCTGTGGCGTATCGCCACCTCACTTTGCGATCAACTCCAGGCGGTCAATCATCGAATATCGGAAGCGTTGACGTTACAACGCGCAACACCCCTGGCAGCAGCGAGATCGAGCAGGCGAATATCACGACCTCAGGGTCAAAGCGCCTCGACAGATCGTATCGAGCCGAAATCTCTTCAAGAGTTTTCATCATTCAGCACCTTCTCCGAAGCTGAATTGCGCCGACTACTTCGTGTCATGAAGCTCTGGGATCTTCGTAAGGATAGTATTATCTTCACAGAAGGAAGCCCTGGCGGGACATGCTTTCTCATCGTCGATGGGAGCGTTAATGTCAGCGTCGATGCGCGCGGCCGGCAACAGCTCCTAGCCACCCTGCCAACTGGTAGCATCTTCGGCCAAGTGAGCATCATCAAGGATGTTCCGCGATCCGCGACGTGCACAGCCCACACTGATGCCGTCCTGCTCGAAATCGGACAAGCCGAATGTATACGCCTTTTGCGGAGCGGAACCTCTATGGCGCTTAAATTCCTTTCAGTTCTGAACCAGGGGCTGGTTTCGGCGCTGCGCAACGCCGACCGTAGGCTTATCAAAATCGACCAGAAACACCTCTCACTCGGGATCGAGGTGCCGCCAGGGGTGCTCTCGATCGCCGATGAGGTGATCGAATGATCCATCGCTGACGGCCAGCCGATATCTGTGGCCACGGAAGATCAAAATGCCGCAGCCGCGGCCGACACCGATGATGAATCCCGCCTTGACTGTAAATCGGTGTCCAACTTGGACCCCATCCCATATGGTCTCTAAATGCTTCCATCAGCAACAGAATTGCAAATTTTCGCACGATTTGATTGGCGTCCAATCGTGACCCCACCTGTTTCCTGAAAACCTCCCGCTGCTCAGAGGGACGGCCGCTGCGTCTATTGGTTAACGCGAGGCGGGGCGGCGGGCGCTAGCACTTGGCGCCGCTTGTGCCGCTCGGCGAAAAGGGCCACCATAGGCTCGGGTGCGGCGAACCATGAGGCCGGTTCGCGAGGGTACATGGGTGTACAAGTAACGACTGCGGCCGCCATTATCGCCGTGAGTGCGGCAGGCGCGGGAGCAGCGGCACTGATCCTGCGTGCTCTGGGCGTGTTGTCACGCTCGAGCGGCGAGGCAATTTCCTGTCCGATTTGCGGTGGCGCGACGCGGTTTCATAAACCGTATCTGATGTGCGACGAGTGCAAACGCTTAGTCGGCATCCGAATTAACGGCAAGCCTTACGCCTCGCGCTGAGCACAAGAACAAGCCTATCTGCATTCTCGCGGACGGACCAGAGCGGCGGGAAGCGGCGGGGCATTGGAACGCTGTAAAATTTGTACAGCGGTCATGGGGGCCTTACTGCTCGCGCATTTCTCGCTCAAGACTTTGCCGCGGGGACGCTTTTTCGTTAGGCCGCATAGCCAAGTTCGCTAGCCTCTCCCATTCGTCTGCCATTCGAAGCCAGAATGCTTGGTCGTCTTCGTCTGGCTCGATGGCCGCGAGTTGACGGCACTCTTCGGCTCTACGTTTCGATTCAATTAGATTCGCCATGACACCGTCCCTCGCACACACCTGCTTACAGGGAGCGTAGCATCATCTTCGCTAACCCGCTGTGCTCAACGTCACAAGAGAAATATTCGCTGCGCGCAGCGGCAATAGGTGGGGTCGGCGAGAGGCGGCGGCTCTCCCCTGCGGCGCCTTTACCACGATGCAAGGTCATTCCGGTCTGGAACTGTATCACTTACGATTTCCCATCGAAGTGAGTGGCAGATCCTCCTTAGCGGACTTGCCTCATTGTGCCGGAATACCACGATGTTGTGGGGCTGAAATGCAACCACGAAGTCCCCGCCATCGCGTCCGATCGATACTTGCCGCCGATGAGGTAAGAGAGCCCTTCCGGATGTAGTCGCGCTAAGCACTGACATATGCCACCCCCACATTACTGACCAACCGCGAGGAGCGTAGCAGTGGCGGGCGCAAAGCCGCTAGCAGTTTGGCGCCTTATACAAACATCAGTTCGCAAGCGTGGCCGAAATACCACGGCGCCCTCGTCAGTTTTTGCTCGTCTAACTACATCATTCGACATGCTCGCCTTCAGGCGCGTACAGCGGATTATCGCGAGCCGGTCTGTTTTCCATTTGGAAATTGGGCCCCGTTCGACCGCCGCCGCCACAACAACGAACAGGCCGGATTTCAGCCGACATGGTTCTCGCCGCGACTTCACCGCATTGGTTCGCCCGAGGTCAACGCCTTCCGCGCACGTTCGGATTGGTGCTAGACTAATGGGTCGAAGTTCGACGTGAATGTATTGCATTTTGTATCAAAAACCCGCAATTTTTCGCCGTCGAAGGAAATGGCATAGAGCTTGCAGAGCTTTCGTAATGGGGGAGCATCGATGGATGACTGGGAGTTTCAGGACGCGTTAAACAAGCTTTATGAGGATCACAAGCGCTTCATAGCAATCATCGAGCGCATGCCGCCGCTGTCTGACGAACAAAAGCAGAAGATTTCGGAAATGCTAGTTCGCCAAAGCCAAGATTATGATCAGATCAACAGCAAAGGTGAGATTGCTCGGAGAGCATGGAAAGCAGCCCGACATGCCGCACAAGGAGCTGACCTAAATCGCGAAGAAGCCCAAGAAAGGCAACATGGCGCACGACGCTTTATGCTGATTGCATTGATTGTAGTAGGTGCAATTCTGTTGCTTTTGAGGTTTGTATTTAGATAGCGAGAACCCCTCAGAAATCGACTAACGTCAGTCGCAATTGAAAATGACCCATGCCGCGATTTTACCAACCAGACCTAAGCGCAGCCCAATTGCACGAGACGGCAACAATAAGCTTGTCCGCCGCTCTTACTGGCTGGACATGAACGATCGCACGCTCATGATCGTGATGACCAACGGATTCGGCGCACACGTAACGAATGACCACGATTTGCGCCGAGAGCATCTGATTGATCAGGTCTGCATTCAGGAAATACTTCCGCCTGAAAAGTGAGAGGCAGTTAATGATGCCCAGGGCGTGACTTCTATCGTCAGCGACGTTTGAATTGCGTGACAATCACCAGGGTCGCACCATGAAACCACTGCCATTGACCGTGCGGAATTCGATCGCCTCACTGGGGTCCTCGGACGCTTTGACAATCAGCACCCGATGAACCTCGAACAGTTGGATGGTGTTTTCGCGGCATTGATTTGCGGTCCCGTTAACGTCCCCGAGCGAATATCTTCCTGTGATTTTGGGGAATGATATGGTCCTTGAGGACACATTCAACGCGCGGAGGCCTCGTCGAGATCCTCAAGCGTCGCTGTGACCGGAAGGCGGCCTCAGGCCCGTATTTGAGAAGATCCCCTGGCTCGACGTCGCGGAAAATCTCGCCCTGCTTTCTATCCTCGGGCGCGATGACCTTGGCGCTGCCGATCCAGCCGGCCGGCTACGCGCCGAAATAATCTTCCTGCCGTTGCCAATTTGGCGGGCTCGGATCGCCGACTGTAAGGGACAACCGCCGGAAGGCGCCGCGGCGCTCCGCCGGCCAATCTACCGAAGCTTGCCAGACCGCTCGATTTGCCACAATAATGGCATGATAGCCACTGCTTTATCGCCCATATAGATTGGGCGAGGAGCAAGTGATTAACGCTCCCTGGTCCGCATGGGGGCCACGCGAAGATCATCTGGAATGTGTGATGGACGAAATTGCTTTGCGCGCCATGGAGGAAGAAGAAGCGAAGCGGGACCACTTTCATTCGGTCCTGGCCAGAATGGTTTCGACAGTCACCGAAGACCATACTCAATTGCGAACATTGATCTATGAGTTTGCTCGCAGAAAACTGAGGAAAGATCTTTTTAGGCAATTCGAGGACGGCGATTGGTCCGAGATTGAGAGGCGGGTTTCCACGTTGGAAGCCGCCATCGATCGGGTTGAAACAGACTTTTCGAACGGCGCCCCTCAATTGTCCTTCCAGGGTGATCAGCCTGCAACCGGCAACGATTCCGGTCAGCCGACCACGACGTCTACCGCATTGCGTCCGATCTCCCAAAGGGAGTGGATGACCGGGGGCGATGGTGGACGCATACCGTCGTTTCTTGGATCGAGAACTTATGACCTACACCCGCAGCCCATCGTGACTGTAACGGAGCAGGACAGCTCCTCTGCCAATGTACGTCTTAAGAAGTATTTTCGATCGAATATTTCGTGGACCTTGCAACTGACGGCCGCTGTTATCTTGGGGCTGGCGATATATTCCGCTGTTGACAATGAATTGGTCCTGCACTTTCTACATGCGCACCACATTGGTCGGGTGACGGATGTGAATTCGACTGATGCGGGCAGAACCTCGCAAAATCCGGCACTATCCGCAAAGGCCACTCCGCGATCAGGAGTTTCTGACATTCCCCTTCCAAGTTCGTACGGCGTATACGCCCTCAGCGAGGGCAAACTGACCGCGCTCGATTTGTTTCCCCTCAAAATTCCCGACTCTCGCGTTGCAATGTCAGCGTTGGTCTCGACGCCCAGCCAGGCACATCTCGCCGCCGGGCCATTGCAGTTTGTCGTCTATCGGCGCGATCTGGCTAGCGATTCACCTGATCGTGTAGCGGTCCGCGTCGTAGCACAAGTCAAGCGCGCGCTGACGTTCGGGCCTGGAGGCAACCCTTCATACACCAATGTGGAACAGTCTTGGGTCGTTCGCAGTAATTCATACGACATGAGTGTCACACCGGTTGCTGATAATCCTGCGATGGTCGTGATCCGTCCACAGAAAGCCGAATTTGTGCTTCCGGCCGGCAGATATGCTTTGGTTGTAAAAAAAGAAGCCTACGATTTCACAGTCGACGGACCGGTACACGATCCAGCGCACTGCCTCGAGCGTACCGACGCCCTGGGAACTGCGGTTTATTCGGAATGTCGCCATCCATAACCGGGCAGGATGAGCGTTGGATTGACCTCCGGCGAGACAGTGACCCGATTATTTATCGCGGAAACATTGTAGTTTCGACCAATTCACAGATCGCATGGGCGGCCATAATGTGAATCTGCTGGATCAGTGGGGTCGCGGTTGAAGGGGCCCGCAGCACGATATCGCAGGACTCTGCCAGCGTGGAATTGCTGCTGCCGGTAAATCCAACTGTACGAATGCCGATGGCCTTTGCAGCGGAAACCGCGGCAAGGATATTTGGTGACCGGCCAGAAGTGGAGATAGCGACAAAAATGTCTCCTGCCCTACCCAGCCCGCGGACCTGCCGGGCGAAAACTTCTTCGTAGCCGTAATCATTGCCAATTGCAGTGAGAACGGAGCTATCGGTCGTTAGCGCGATGCCGGCTAAGGGATCCCGATCGTAATTCAAGCGGGACACGAACTCGCCAGCAATATGCTGTGCGTCGGCCGCACTCCCCCCGTTCCCGGCAAAGAGCACCTTACCCCCAGCGCGGAGACAAGCTGTGATGTGCGTACTGATCTCAACGAGTGTCTCGAGAAATCGATCGTCCGCAATTGCGGCGACAACCACATCTCGCGACTCTGACAGATGTCTCGTAACAATATTTCGCGCTGCTGAACTCATATTGCCCTCACGCATGCCGAATTACAAAGAGACACCTGATGCTTTCCGAAAGCAGTTCAAATCTTCTCACCAACTGCAGTTGCTCATAGGCGTCGATCGGGACAATTTTTCAATCCGTAGTATCAGAAGTTGGGCGAATTTTGACTGCAGCCGACGCCTGGACGATCCGGCTCATGGCGCGGACGGATTTTGGCCGCAACATCACGGCGAGAGCGCCCGCACACATTGCTATTGCATCAACGATAAAATCACTGAGCCGCGCATGCCGCCCGGGGACGAACAGTTGCGCAATTTCGACGCAACCGGCGAATAGCGCAAGGAGTATCGCCAATGCTGCATATTGCAATTCGTACGCTATGCCGAATGTAAACCCAGTGATTGCATAAATCAAAAAATGTTCGAGTTCATGTGGCACGCCAGTTTCAGGCCGAAGGCTCGGGGGAACTACCGAGAGAATGATGATGGCTGCCGCCAGCGTCCACGAGGCGATCTTGGCGACGCACACCAGGTGCGATCTGGCATCCTTGCGCTCTAAATTGATTTCCAGGCCGTCCAAGGTCTCACTCCGGTTATTGCGTTGCACTATCACGAATGCTCGACCAACGCGGGATCTGTCAAGCACTATTGTTGGCACAATTATTTGCTATGGGAACATGATAAATGCTGCGGGTTTAGGCAGAAATCGACTATAAAAACCGCAATTTGTCGCCTTCAATAACGAGGCAGGTCAGCCGCCCGGTGGCGTATGCTCCGGTGTCTATGTTGATGCGGTTGGGTCTCACATCTGGCTGCATGACAGGCGTATGTCCGTGGATGATGAACTTTTCATAGACGTCCTCGTGCAATAGAAAATCCTCCCTGATCCACAGCAGATCTTCTTCGTGTTGATCTTTCAGGGCGACCCCAGGCCGCACGCCTGCGTGGACAAAAAAGAAATCGCCGCAGGTGAACGAGAGCCTTAGGCCATTAAGAAATTGGCGATGAGCCTCCGGAAGAGCTCGATTGAGGCTGGTCGCCAGTACTATACGCTCCTTCTGGTCGGGCGTTATCGATGGACCAAGTCCGTAAGAGAGTATGGTGTCCAGTCCCCCGTAGAGACGCCAGTCAGCAAATATTTCTGGGCTTCTAAGAAACTCGACGAAATAGCTCTCGTGGTTACCCTTAAGGAAAACACACGGATACTGCTGTGCGCGCAAGATTAACAAATCTAGAACGTCACGCGAGAACGGACCGCGATCCACATAGTCGCCAAGAAACACATGCACCGACCGGTCGGCTGGAATCTCACCACTTTCTGCGTCAATACTCTGGAATACGTCTGCGAGCAGATCGGCGCGCCCGTGAATATCGCCAATTGCATAGATCCGCACTGCGTCCGGTAGGCGGGCCGTCGGTGGTGGCTGAGATCGCGATCGAGGTTTCCAAATCAAGGGTGTGACCCGACGTTCGTAACAATCTCAGCTTCGGTTGCGCAGCGCGAGAACCCAAATCTACAGTTCGGTCGTAAGGCTTCCATCGTTCTCGTCCTTGCGCCTAATCCGGCATTTACAGTGGGGGCCTCCCCAGCCCTCGCTGCCGGTTTTACATTCTGCTGAGACCTAGCGGATTGGAATTCTTTAAATGGTTAATTCTTAAAAAGATACCCTACTGAAATGTTGCGCAATTAACGAGAATTGCCACCGCGATCCGAACTCCACCGAAGAGGTTTGTCAGTATTGATCCCACTCAGTCGCCCGGCTGAGAGGGACATCATGAAGTGGACAATAACGACAGCTTTGGCCGCCGCTCTGGCGATCGTTAGCACCGGCTACACCGCGCAAGCCGCATTCTTCAGCTATCCACGAGCACTCACCCTGCAGCTAGATAAGATCCGTTTCGAAACGCCGACACTGGCACCTATCGCCTATACGCGGTTTTGCTTCCAGTATCCCGACGATTGCCACGCGCGCAGCGTAATATTCCGCCGACCGCGTCCGGTGGTCCTCACGGCTGCGCTGATGGAAGATTTGGTAGAGGTCAATCGCGATGTCAACCGGGCAATCGCGCCTCGGGAAGATACGGGAACCTTGCTGGACGAGCGATGGATCGTCGGGCCAAAAGCTGGCGCGTGCCATGACTACGCTGTTACCAAGCGCCACGAATTGTTGACGCGCGGCTGGCCATCCAGGTCGTTGCTATTAGCCGAGGTTGTAGTGCCTTGGGGCGAACATCACTTGATCCTTGTCGTCAGGACTAACGATGGCGATCTGGTTCTTGACAATCTCAACCCCGGCATCAAGACGTGGTCGCGGACGCCCTACAAATGGGTTCGGGTTCAATCGCCCGGCGATCCGAATATTTGGTCAACCGTCGCGCGCTTTCCGGCGCCTGACAAACACGTTCCCAATTTGGCGGATAGTATCAGTCTATTGAATAGCACGGCTGCGACTCTGGGCAAGAGCTAGGCCAAGCACCGCGCCGCTTAAGATCAGCGTTGTTGCTCCGGTCAATCCCGGGTTGCCAAACGCTGAGATGAGCAGAACGGCCACCGCACTGGCACCGGCGGCCGGATAGAACGAATCCCGTCCGCGGTTTAGCGCAGCGCGGGCCAACTTGACGATCATAACGATAGCCAAAATTACTCCGGCCCAGAACAACGGGCGTCCCCATTCCACCGAGAATTGACCGGCAGCTGTCGGCGGATAATCGTTGCCTGCCAACTCATTGGGATCTCGATAGATCGGCACCAAGTCATGGTACGTCCCTGCGCCAGTGCCGATCCAGGTGCTGTCAGCGAGCAAGCGTTGTGCCATCGCACTTGATGACACGGATTTCGGCGCAAACCGAATGGAGAAGTCCAGACCATTCTGGCTGCTGCTCTCACCAAAAAATGCGAGCGCTAGAACACAGCCGATTAGCGCAACGCTGCAGGCGCCTCCCAATCCTATTCCAAATCGGCGGATCATAATAACGGCGAGCAGTATCACCAGGCCGATTGCCGCTGCGAACACGGAGTTGGCCGAATGTGCCTGGGCAACGGCAGCAGCACAAACGATGAAGGCCACTATGCAAAGCAAGAAGTTGCGGGCTAGCCTTGGCCCTGAGCGCGGATGGGTCGACCGTCGCGTTTCAAACCGTTCATATGCGCGATCGGCGCAGGCGACGGACAGGACGACGCCCAAAGCAGCAGCGTTCAGCGCCCCTCCCCTCCTCGCCACATTTTGAACTTCCGCCAGCAAAGTCGCTCCAGCGGCGTCGTTTAGGATAAGCAGAGCGGCGATGAGCACGGTCGCCGCAGTCACCGCGAAGAGGACCCATTCCGCACGTTGTCGGTCAATGGTGATCGCGGCGGCAAGAAGTCCGACGCCGAGCCAGGCCAGATAACGGCAAAGGCCGAGCAATGTCGCTCCAGGGTCGATACTCAGGCTCGGCATGAGGGAGCGGCCCAGCGCGGTCGAAGCGCTTTCCCAGATCGGATTGGCGAAGTGGGAAAAAAACGGCACCGGCAAGGTTTGCAGTGCCATGAGTAGCGCCGGAACGATCATGACGAACACGGTCGGCCAAACTAGCGTGCCTAGATGGGCCAGCTCGCCCGGTCTTTGCATTTGAGCAAAGACGATCAGGGCAATGGCAAGAATTGCACAGGCAAACCCGAGCTCTAGCGACCCATCGACGAACAGGACGACCGGAGTCATGGCTATAAAGAACAGCAGACACGATAGAGCCGTCGGCACAGCGCCTCATCCAATTTGAAAGCTGAGTATGCATGCCACAAACGCGGTGGGCAGTCATCCCACACCTCAATCATGCATATTGCGGACAACCGCGGTTTGGCTTACGGTAAAACCTCTGAACCACATTTAAGGACGTTCCCGATGTCGAAATCAAAGCTGGCTCTGGCCGCCGTCATGGTGAGCGGCTTGGTGTGGGCTCTCCCGTCTCAGGCGGCCGATTTGACTCCAGCCGGCCCCACGGCCGCTGGACCTGCCGGGTGTGGTCCCTGTGGTTGCCTAAGGGTGGCTTATGACCACCATCGAGAGCTGCGGACTACCTATGGCACTGGGTTTGATCCGCGCAATTACGACTTTACCGAGCCGCACTACTATTTCGGTGCGATGCGCGCCTACCCCCGCTACTACGTCGAGGGGGCTACCGGTCCAGGCCCGATTCCAGGACAGTGCTCCGGCTATAATTAGTCGAGGGCGATGGTCAGGGTATCGTCGATTTGGTAATCGAACTGGCAGATTCTTGCCAGGGTGCTTGTGAGTACGGGGCCACCCCCATCAAACCGCCGGCGATTGCGCCAGCTAGATAACCCATTTGCAGACCGGCCAACACCAAGACTGCGTCAACGGCGATCGCCGAAAAGCTGCTGTGCTCTATTGAGCCTGCAGCGACGATAATTGCAACGGCAACAACGGCGGCCGGCAGCAATATAAGAACCTTAAATCGGAGGCCGAGAACTGCGCCAAGCAGTATGGCGGCCATGGCTAAAATCATCATAATCACCGTCTCCGACGGCGATGTTCCGCCCTACATGCTAAGATTTTGTTAACGAAGGGGGACGACCGGCTCGATTTAAATGATTGTCGCCCGCAATTCCGCCTACGCACCGTCCTTATTAGCTGTCGCGGCGCTCAATACACGTGCCAATACTTCAACGTGAGTTGTAATACAGGACTTATGCTGACCGGGAACAACGGTGCGACGCACTTTGCGCGCCAGTTTGGTCCACGGCTCGGTCGACCATTCAAAAATGTTCGCTTGGTATTCGCAACTGATGGCAAGCACGTCGCAATCGAGCTGTGGAGGAAGGTAGTTCGCCATCGCACGGAGGTAACATGCACCAAATCCATCAAACGGCGTTTCGAGCGGGTTCATAGCAAAATTTCGTTGCGCGAGACGGCGCTGGAGGGGAGGAATGGACGCGGCAATCCATCCGAACTTGCTTCCCCCCGATTGTCGAGTCACGTTCCAAATCGCTCTCATTCCATCACGCTGCAGCCGCATTTTCTGGGCCATTCCCGGCATCATAGCCGCCAGCCTTTTAAGCATGCGATGGATAACGCGGAACAAGGGGCGTGAATTCAACGAGAAAGCGTCGATGAGAACAAGCGATTCAACCTCACGCCCGGCTTGGCGCAGCTGGTGTGCAATTTCCCAGGCGAGTAGACCGCCATTGCAATAGCCGCCGAGTTGGAACTTACCGTGCGGCTGCAATTCCAGGAGCCGAGGCACGTGTGACCGCGCCATATCTTCGATGGCTAGTTCCGAACTGTCATCTACATCACGCAGCGGCTGGATCAAATAGACGGGCTGATTGGATTCAAGAAGCGCAGCAAGCTTTATGGCGTAGAAACCGCGCGTGACGAAATCACCATGACAGAAAAAGAACGGTGTCCCGACACCGTCTTTCGCCTTCGTCACGAGCTCGTCGTCATCGCTTCCAGCTGTCGCAATGGTGGCCAGTTGACGAATCGTAGACGCTTCCACCAAAGCAGATTGCGGAACGCGGCTACCCACCGCTGCCTCAACCTCCAAAAGCATCTGGGTCGCGAGGAGCGAATTGCCCCCAGCCTCAAAAAAATCATCGTGAATTCCAATATCGGTCCGCTGGAGAAGACGTTTCCAGATATCCATAATCTGAAATTCCAGCGGATGCTCTGCACGTGCAAAGTGATGTTCGCGATGCAGGGCGGATTCCGCGAGCTCTGTTCTAAGGATCTTGCCGGTGTGACTTTTCGGCAGTGCCTCAACGATGTCGATGCGTTGCGGAATTTTGAAAGGCGCGAGATGGCTGCGCAGGAAATTTCTCAGCCCCAAGGGGGTAATCGTTGTTTCCGGCTGGAGCACAACAGCGGCAGCAACATTCTCGCCCAAGCGAGGATGCGGAACTCCAAAGGCGGCCGCCTCTCGCACACACTGATGGAGCATCAACGCCTCTTCAACCTCAGCAGGAGAGACCTTTTCTCCACCCCGATTGATCACTTCCTTGGTCCGACCCAGGATGGTCAGAAAGCCCTCACTATCGACAAATCCGATATCGCCAGTCGGCAGCCAGCCGTCCTGTATACCCGCTCCAAAAGGCTTAGCTTCGCCGAGGTAGCCGGGCATAAGGCCGGGGCCACCGACAAACACTTCGCCGATCTCTCCCGTCGAAAGGGATTTCCCCGTTTCGTCGCGGATGACCAGCTCGCCTTCCGCAATAAGGCCGGCGGTGCCGGGCTTGCGTTTCGCCGGAGGCGCAGGGTTGGCAGCCATGACGCCGGCTTCGCTTATGCCGTACACTTCAAGAATCGGGCACTTTAGGATGCCCTCGAGTTCCGAGCGCACTCGGCTCGGAAGATGGGCAGAACCGGAGGTTATGAAGCGCAGGTCGTGCTTGGGTGGCGGCTCTTGGCTAGAGCGAAGATCGTCAAGGACCGCTTGCAGAAATGTCGGGCCCGCTGAAAACCAGGTCGGTCGCAATTTGCTGATCCATTCAGCGAGTCGTTCGGGACGCGCACCTGCGGGAAGTGTGATGGTCTGGCCAAGCAAAAGAGGCACGATAATGTTCAGCTTGGAACCAGCGGCATAGTAGGTTGGCAGGACACACGCGGCACGATCATCTGCCGTAAATGAGAACCAGTGCGCCATTTTGCCGGCGAGATCGATCATGTTGCCATGGGTTACCGGCACAAGTTTTGACGGTCCCGTCGTAGCGGACGTCCGCAACAGCAAAACTGCAGATTGAGACGAAATCTCATCCCGGCTCGCCCGCGCATGTTTGGGGCGGCGAACGCACCTCACGCTAAAACTGGCCAGTGAACCTTTGGCTTTGGAAGCCTCAAAGAGCCCGTAAGAGCCGCTCCCTGCCGCAGCACGCACCGGAGAATCGAGCCGTTCCGGCACGACCAACGCATCCAAGTTAAAACGCTTTAGTTCGCGCTCGAACTCGCTTTTCGAAAGCCGGGGGTTGAAAGGTACGCATGTAGCGTGTGCGGCGATTGCAATCGTCGTGATTGCCGATTCCGGGCCACTCGGGAGCACAATCCCGATCTGAGAACCGTACCTAATGCCGGCGTCGCGGAGACAGTCCCAAATCTTGCCCGTCTGGACAAGCAAGTCTCGGTACGAAATCGGTGCACAGCCCAAGGCGACAAGCGCAGGTTGATCCGGGTTGCGCTCGGCATGCCCGGCGACGACGTCGAGAAAGGTCGATTCTGCCGTGGCAAACGCCGTCAACGCTGACATAACGGGTACTCCAAGCGGCCAGTATCCAACGCGAACGCTCGAAAAACAATTCCCTGGTTTATCGTATGCCTACCAGTGTGCCGCCTGCGACACAGTGAACCCTACCAGTGTGTCGTCGGCGACACAGTGAGCCAAAATAGCACTTTTTGACGCCATTCTGCGGGGGAACTAGGCCCCCCGAGCCTTGTAGGTCGAAAGCGTGACGTGTTAACGAAAATGCAGGGGAGTTGGTCATGTGGGGAATTCGCAGAGTATTTGCGGTCATGTTTCCCCTGGCGGCATTGATCGCTGGGGGTTGCACCGAGTCTTTCTTCCCGGTCGCCGGACCCAACAGTATTGCTATCCGGTCGGGTAATTCCGATGTGGGCCAGCAATATGCTCAGGTCAGGCTGACACCGCAGGTCGTCAATATCCTTGACGAATACGGCGCGCGAACGATCGCCAACATTTTCGGCGATAAACGCCCACCGCCTGAAGTTAAATTCGGCATCGGCGACATCGTCGCCGTGACGATCTTTGAGGCTGCTGCGGGTGGTCTGTTCATCCCAAGCGAAGCAGGTGTGCGGCCGGGCAATTTCATTACTCTACCCAACCAACCGATCGATACCCAGGGCAATATTGCAGTCCCATACGCTGGGGCCGTGCGGGCGGCAGGCCGAACTCCAAGCCAGGTCCAGGCGGAAATCGTCAACCGCATTAAGGACCGGGCGATTGAACCCCAAGCGGTCGTGTCGCTGGTGACCCAAAATACGTCGCTTATTACCGTGATCGGCGAAGTGAACAATGCGTTTACGCCATCCGGCAGAATTCCGGCGCAACCGGCCGGCGAGCACCTGCTCGATGTCATTACCCGGGCCGGCGGCCTGAAAGATCAGGGTCAGAACAGCTGGGTGGTGCTTGAGCGTCATGGCGTCCGCGCTGCCGCTCCCTTTGGTTCTCTAGTTTTTGAACCAGGCAACAACATTTGGGCATGGCCGGGCGATACCATCTATATCTATCAGGAGGCTCAGACCTTCCTCGCCTTCGGCGCCTCGGGTCAGCAGGGACAATTCGCTTTCCCTCAGTGGAAAGAAACGCTCGCGGAATCGATTGGCCAAGCGGGTGGACTGCTCGACCTCCAGGCCGATCCAGGGTCAGTATTCTTGTACCGTCGAGAGCCACGGGCCCTTGTTGAACAGCTTGGAGTTGACTGCTCGCGATTTACCGGACCGACAGTACCGGTGGTTTATAGCGTGAGCTTTAAGGATCCGGGCGGCTACTTCCTCGCCACCCGCTTCCAGATGCACAACAAAGACCTCATCTTCGCCGCGAACGCGGAGTTGGTGGAAATCGACAAGTTCCTGGCGTTTGCGCAAAACGTAATCGTGACTGTCGACGCTGTCGCGACAACTGGCAGCAATATCGAAACCTGGCGCATCGACTCGCATATCCGCTAGGCGACGGTGACATCCCAGGCGCCTCAGGTCGTCAGGTTCGGCTGAATGCGGGATCTGTGCGAGTTGCCACGGCTTCGATCAGATGCTGGGCTTGCGATGTCGCCTGCGGGTAGGCTGCGAGGATTGCGGGCCTAAGAGCGGTGTGTACCGCATCGGAGCTGGGATCGAGCCGCGCGCGGCATTTTTAGACACTCCGTTGAACTCGAGGTTTGCCGGCGGTAGCGTGAACTGAGATCCGCCGGCATCAGCCAGGCGCCGGAATTTCCTAGCTTCAGACTGATGGCTCTGGTGGCGCTGGTGCTTGTTTCGTCAAACGCTCGCCCCTTACCCTTGGTCGTATCCTCGCACTCCAAATTTGCATAGGAAAAGGCCGACTCGGCCCAAAAAGTCGCCACGGACCACGGCGGCGCTCGCCGCTCACAGTGCCTACCGCGATGAGAGGCAGCGGCCACTGCGGTCCGGACAGGTGACGGCGTGGCTGGCTTCGGTACGCCGATCGGCTCCACCGGCCACGCTAGCGTAGAAGCAGTTCTCAACTATCTACTCGGGCTAGTCACTGAAGGCTGGTCAGTCCGGAGGTTGTCGCGCGTGCTAGCGCCAAGGCGTCCTAACGTAGGGTGCGGCGCCAGCCCTTCGGTTCAGCGTCGCCGATTATGCCCCCGCAACTGTTTTTCAGTTTTTGTCTAGATCGCCATTGCCGGGCTGGATCAGTCACGGAGGGCTAGATGGACGAGTTAATAGAAGATGTCCGGCCTGAAATGTGGGGTCGCATGACCGCTGCGCACCTTGTCGATGGGGCGCTGGCGGCGTGCGAGCGCTAGCCAGCTCGGCAGTGCCTAATGCGAGAAATTGCGCGACGGGCGCTCTTGCACTTGCGGAATCCTACTGCGGAAGGACACAAGCTTGCAGACGACATGGAGGGCCTGCAGCAAGCACCGCTGAGACATACCGCTGAGTAACTATTTCGGCCGCCCGTTAACACGTTTCCCCATCCTCGATTTATCATCGGCTAAGAATAAATCGCAGCAGCGGTGGATTCCGGCGGCAGGGTCTGTTCGGTTGCTGACCAGAGGGGGCGCGAACAAAAATATTATGCGCTCTCGGAGCCCCAAGCGGGACGGCCATCCGCTTGGGGCTCTTTTCAATGATGCTCAGACGCCACTACCCGGCAACCCCGTGCCTGCGGCGCAGTAAGACAGGGCTTTAATCTCGGTGCGAGAGGGCGACCTTTCCCGTTGGAACGCCAGCGGGAGGTCCGCTCATGCCTATCGTTGTCAAATGCCCAGATAGGCCGCTTGCACTTGTTTGTTGTTCGCCAGATCGGCGCTATTGCCACGCATGATGATCCTGCCGCTCTCGAGCACGTAAGCGCGCTGCACCAATGTCAGCGCGCGGGCGACGTTTTGCTCGACCAGCAGGATGGCCGTGCCCATGGCGTGGATCTCCTGGATCTTCTGGAAGGTGATATCGGTCATGACCGGAGCGAGGCCCAGCGACGGCTCGTCGAGCATTAACAGACGCGGCTTCAACATCAGGCCGCGGCCGACGGCGAGCATCTGCTGTTCGCCGCCGCTCATCGTGCCGGCGAGTTGCCGGCGACGCTCTGCCAGAACCGGAAAAATGCCGAAAACGAGATCGAGCGTACGGCCGCGGTCGGCCTTGGCGCGCGGCACATAGGCTCCGATCTCGAGATTTTCCTGCACGGTCATTTCGGGGAACACCTGACGGCCTTCCGGCACGTGGGCGATGCCGAGTCCCGCGACCTCGTACGGCGGCAACGCCGCAATGTTGGTGCCCAAAAACGTGATCGTGCCCGCCGTCAACCTCATCAATCCGGAGATTGCGCGCAGCGTGGTGCTTTTGCCTGCACCGTTTGCGCCCAACAGCCCGACGGCTTCGCCCTCGCCGACCTCGATAGTGATGTCGCGGATCGCCGGGACGGCGCCGTAACTGGCGCTCACTGCGGATAGCTTCAGCACCCGCTCGCTCCCGGCGTTGCCACATGCACGTAACCCGATCCCAGATAGGCGCGAACCACCTCTTCGTTCGCGACCACCTCTTTGGGACTGCCTTCGGCAATCTTCTGCCCGTGATCGAGCACCACGATGTGCCGCGCCACCGCCATGATCGCGCGCATGACGTGCTCGACGATGATGATGGTCAGCCCGCGCTGCGAAAGTTTGCCAACAAGCGCGACGGCCTGATCGATCTCGGCCGGATTGAGCCCGGCCATGACCTCATCGAGGAGCAGCAGCCGCGGCTCGGTTGCCAGCGCGCGCGCCATTTCGAGCCGCCGCTGGTCGATCGTGGTCAGGTCGCGCGCCGGAGTGTGTTCCTTGGCCGACAGGCCGACGAATTCGATCGCCGCGCGGGCCTTGGCGCGGGCCACGTCAAGCTTTTTGTCGCGCAGGAACGCGCCGGTCATCACGTTGGCCAAGACCGTCATGCCGCCAAACGGCCTCGCCACCTGAAATGTCCGCGCCAGGCCATGGCCGCAAATGTCGTATGGCCGCAGGCCCACGATCTCGCGGCCGAACGCCGACACCGAACCCGAATCCGGCCGATGAAAGCCGGTGATCAGATTGAAGCTCGTCGTCTTGCCGGCGCCGTTAGGCCCGATCAGCGCAACGGTCTCGTTTTCGGCCACCGAAAAGCTTAAGTCCTGCACGGCGCGCAAGCCCCCGAACCGCTTGCTGAGATGACGGACAATGAGCGCCTCAGCCATCGATGGCAGCCTCTCCGCCACGCGCCGGGTCGGCGTGAACGATGAGTGCGTAGGCTTCCGTGAATACGCCGAGCAGCCCGGACGGCCGCCATAAGATCACGGCAATGAGAATGAGACTGTAGACCGTCAACTGCACCCCGCCGAGCGAGCTGCCGAGCCAGCTTTGCAGGAGCGCGGACGTCGCTTCGAGCAGCACGGTACCGATCACCGGGCCCCAGAGCGTTCCGATGCCGCCGACGATCGACACCAGCGCCGCTTCAACCGAGATATTGAAACTGAACGCGGTCGCCGGATCGATGAAGTAGATGTATTGCACGTAGAAAGTGCCTGCGAGCGCCGTGAGAAATGCGCTGACCATATAGATGTCCCGCTTGACCCGCAGCGCGTTCACGCCGATCGCTTCGGCGGCATCCTCATCCTCGCCGATGGCGACCAGATAATATCCCACCCATGATCGCTCGATCCGGTAGGTGATCGCCAGGCCGAACGCCAGCAAGCCGAGCGCGATATAGTAATAGGCGGCCTTGGCGTCGAACTGCATCATCAGCGGCGCGTTGCCGAGATTGGGAATGGTCGTGCCCTCGGCGCCCCAGGCGAAATCGCGAAATTTCAGAAACAGCAGCATCAGGACCTGGGCGGTGGCAATGGTGGCGATGGCGAAATACGGGCCGCGCAAGCGGAAGCACAGCGCGCCGATCGGCAGGCTCGCCAGCATAGCCACGCCGCCGCCGGCGACCATCCCGATCCACGGCGAGATGCCGAATCGAATCTGCAATATCGTCGAGGTGTAGGCACCCAACCCAAAATAAGCGGCATGACCCAAGGAGAGCTGCTTGGCGTAGCCGCCCATGAGATTCCAGGCGACGCCGATAAAGGCGAACAGCAGAACCCTGATGAAAATGTCGATCGCGAACCGGCTCGTCACCACCAAGGGCAGCACGAGCATGACCGCCGCGAGAAGGCAAAGCCAAAGCACGCCCGGATGACGGAGCCCCCGCATCATCGCGCAGCTCCGCCGGCCAGGCCGCTTGGCCTGAACGCTAACGTCAGCAGCAGCATCAGGAAGACCACGATCAAACCCGAATCGGCGCCGACGAACTGAATGCCGAGCGACTCGGCGACGCCCATCATCAGACTGGCGATCAGCGCGCCTTTGACATTGCCGAGGGTTCCCAAGACCACGGCCACGAATGCCATCAGCACGAAGACCTGGCCGGCCATCGGCGAAGCCGGATAGAACGGCATGAGCAGCGAGCCAGCGGCGCCCGCCAATGCCAGCGACACCCCGACAGCGACGCAGAACACACGATTGGTATTGATTCCCATCAGCATCGCCACTTCAGGCTTTTGTGCGGCGGCGCGCATGGCCTTGCCCATATCCGTCGAGCGCAGAAAGACCCAGAGCGCCGCGCTGAGCGCCATCGCCAGCACGAAGGCGATGAGTTTGGCGACCGGGATATAGAGCGGACCGAGATAAAGCGCCGACGTCGGAATACGGCGTCTGCACGGTCCGATAGTTGGCGGTGAACAACAGCAATGCGAGGTTCATCAACAGCAATGACAGCGCGAAGGTGAGGAAGATCTGCGGCATGTCGCTGAGTCCGAGAACCCGGCGGATCAGGAAATGCTGCAACAGCACGCCGATCAGAAACAGCACCGGCATGGACACCGCAAGCGACAGCAAAGGATCGATGCCGTAGCGCGTGGCGAGGAAGAAGCTGATATACATGCCGATCATCACGAACTCGCCCTGGGCGAAGTTCACGATTTTCACGACGCCGAAGATCAGCGTCACACCGATGCTCACCAGCGCATAGATGCCGCCTATGAGCAGGCCGTTGACGACGGCCTGTGCCAGTGTCGCCAGCATCACACCCTTGATGGGGTTTTCAGGTTTTCATCAGCGGCGCGCGCGCATCGTCTTTCGGAAACACGCTCGCCAGATCACCATTTTGCCATTGAACGCCGACCGGATGGGCATAGATGTTCTTGCCGTCCGGACCGAACTTCACCCGGCCGCCCGGACCCATCGCCGCATAGCCCGACGACACGTCCAGCGCCGCCAGCGCATCGCGCACTTTCTCCGGATCGGTCGAAGCCGCCCGTTCGAGCGCATCGGCGAGCATGAAGGTCTGCGCCACCAGACCGCCGGCATATTCGAACAGAAACTCGCCGTACTGCTTCTTGTATACGGCGTTCACCTTCTCGGCCTCGGCGCTGCAATCGTGATTCCAGTGCGCAACGCCCTGCAAGCCGTCTGCCAGCGTCCCCACGCTCTTGTAAAAATCGGGAATGACGAACCCGCCGGAGCCGCCATTGAGCGCGATCTTGAGGCCGACCTGTTTGATCGTACGAACGATCAGAATGAGGTCGTTCAAGTAGGACACCGAAAACAGCGCATCGGCGCCGGACGCCTTGACCTTATTGATGAGCGGACCGGCATCGGCGAAGCCGGCCGAGTACGGCTCGAACATCACTATCTCCACGCCCTCGCCCGGCGCCTTTTCACGTAGGCCGTTCGACGTCGAAGTTCCGAACGCGGTGTTCTCGAATATGACCGCCACTTTCGGCTTCTCGCTCACGAGCTTCGACATTTGCAGTTGCGCCTGGGCAAACTGCGAAGCGCGCGCGAACGGCGTGAAGGTATAGTGGCGGTCCTTGTTGAGCTGATCGGAGCTCGATCCGGTGATGAGCGGCACTTTTGCGCGTTCGGCCACTTCGCTCGCGATCAGCGTCAGCGCGCTGGCAAAGCAGCCGTGAATCGCCGCAAGCTTGTAGCCGTTGATCAAACGGTCGGTTTCCGTGCGCGTGACGGTGGTGTCGCTTTGCACATCCGAGACGATTAGGTTGAGCTTGGCGCCACCGAGCGATTTTATGCCGCCGGCATCGTTGACCATCTGCACCGCGAGCTTGGCGGCGTTGACACAGCCCTGGCCGATCTGGGCCATGCTTCCGGTGACGGGGTAAAGGCCGCCGATGTTGACGGGCTCCGCCGCCCGCAAGCGCAGCGGAAATGCGCCGAATGCCGTCGCGGCGAGCGCGCCGCCCGCGGTCTTGATGAGGAAGTCTCTGCGGCGCTGCCGCCGTTGCGATGTCCTACCCCGGCCGTTTTTCATCGTCACCTCCCATGGCGTTAAAGCGCGCGTGCTGCGACGCGAGCCCCGACAAAAGTTTTTCGCCAAGCGACTTTCGCGCTTGTTCTCCCTTGCGATCGGGAGCGGACAGATTGTATACAAAATTATATGTAAGATTGCAAACAGGCAGGTTTTGCCCTATCCAAGCACCCGACGCAGCAGGCACGATGGCGCCCATCAGGCAGAAGCGGTATTTCCGAGTTTCCCCATGACCGTGCACAGGACGCTCCGAAAAAAGCCGGCGCAGCTCGGCGCAACCGCCCCGGCGAAACGACGCCTGGGTAAAGTAGCGACGAAACGCGGTGCGCGGGGACCGGCCCTTGCCGAGCTCATAGCGACGCGGCTCGAAGAAGAAATCGTCTTGGGCCGACGCCATCCGCGTGAACGACTCATCGAGCAGGACCTTTGCCAGCAATTCAACACGCACCGTGCTGACGTCCGGCTGGCTTTTTTCGAACTCGAGAAAAAAGGCATTATTCAGCGCATCCCAAACCGCGGGGCGATGGTGCGCGACCTCTCACCACAAGAGGTCACGGAGATCTACGCAGTGCGCGAAGAATTGGAGGTCATGGCGGTGCGAATCCTGCCGTTTCCGGTGGCGCGCAGCGACATCGAAAAGCTCGATGAAATCCAGCGCAAGTACAGTACGGCAATCGACAGCGGCGATTTGCTCAACGTCTTCTACGGCAACCTGCATTTTCACCGCACATTATATGAGCTCTGCGGCAATACCTGTCTCATCGAAACGATCGATCAGCTCGCGCAAAAGGTCTACGGCATAAGATCCTATGCCAATGCTTATCCGGATGCGCTCGAACGGGCGCGTTGTGACCACGTCGGCATGATTGGCGCGTTGCGGACTTCGAATCGCGACGATTTGATCGCGCTCACGCGCCGACATTTGGAACCGTCGCCCGAAGCCTATATTCGTGCGTATCAACGTCGCTTTGGCGATGTCGGGCCGAAGGCATCCCCGTCCTAGGAAGCGGATTAATTCAACAAAAATGCACCGACGAGGTGATCGAATGAACCTTTCGCAGCGCGGCACTCACACAAATTGACGCTAATGGGATGGTCCGGCCGTGCTTCTGCCCCGCCAGTGATCGAAGCTGCCAAGGGGCACCGAATACCAAGAGCACGCCATGTCTCAAAGTCTCAACAGCGCGGTCGCCGTCATCGGCATCGACATCGGCAAGAACTCAATCCTCATCGTTGGCCTAGATGGCCGCGGCGCGATGGTGCTGCGGCAGATGTAGTCGCGTGGCCAGGTAGAAGCGCGGTTCACCAATATGGCGCCGTGCCTGATCGGCATGGAGGCTTGTGTTGGTGCGCATCATCTCAGCCGCAAGCTTAAGGCGCTTGGTCACGATGCCCGGCTGATGCCAAAGTACGCGCGGCCCTACTCGAAGGGACAGAAGAACGACTTCCGCGACGCGGAGGCGATTGCCGAGGCGGTGGCACGGCCAACGATGAAGTTCGTGGCGACGAAGACTGCTGAGCATAGCGGTCTGTTACCGTACACAATGGCAGGATCGCCACTAGGATGCAGCAAAATCGCCACAAGCGTAATCGTCTGCAAACCGAGTTCGCTGCATTGCACTTAGTATTTCGATAATGATGACTACAATCTCCGGGCGGTTTCGTGAAAACACTTCGATCATATGGAATTCGTACGTTGCGAGTTGGCAAAGCCAGTGTACATTCCAGACTTGCCATCGTTCATCTTCCTTGTGGCCAGGCCGAGAAGAGCAGCGATGCCCCGTTTTTTCTTCAATGTGTTGGAAGGTCATTCCGAGACTCTCGTGAGAGATTCCGAAGGGTTCGAATTGTCCAGTTTGAATGAAGCAAGAGAGGAGGCAGTCGGTTTGGCCCGGGATTTTGCAAAACACGGGTTTTACAGATCGACGCAGGCTTGGGAATTAGTCGTTGCTGACGAGAATGGACATGAAGTCCTGACGGTACCGCTATCCGACATTGGCCCACGCAAAATCCAAGCTTGGTTTGACCTAATCCGCCACTTTGCGACGTTCGAAACTAGCATCCACCCAAACATTTTAGGTTGGCTACTGGCAACAGCAATGCTGGGTGTCATCATGCAGGCGGCGGCTAAGATAGCGCCCATCGCAAAAAACGGATGGACTTACCAAACAGCTTTGTCCCAACCTGAAGGTGCTATTGTAGCTATTCGCTTCGTCCCAAACGCAAGCATCGCGGACATCAGCCAATTTCTCGAGGCATACAAGGCCTCTTTCATCGGCGGTCCGCAACCGGGTGCTTTCTATCGTCTCCGCATCGCGGATGCGAATTTGCCGCTGAAGGAGCTCACGAAAATCGTGCGTCGAATGGCGCAAGAAGCCGTGGTCGAGTTCGTGACGAGGTGATTGAATTAGGGGGTCGCCGCACCGGAAGTGGCGTCTGGGATTTGTGATGTCCGTTTACCAGCACGCTCCTGGGTCGACGTGCGCGAATGCAAGATGACTGACCGTCGCGGGGCGAGCCGCTGAACGATGCGTAAAAGTCTCAGTTGGAAGCTCGGCTTTGAGCACGCAATAAAAGGGCAGCCTTATAGCTGCCCGTGGTGGGTGGATCACGAGATCTACGCACTGGCCTATCTTCAGGGAAAGGGAGTTGTAATCCCGCCCCCGGCTTGGGCACGGCTTCAACAGGACTACTATTCGCTGATCGCCCGCGCCGTAGCCGGTCTCGACAGCAATACTCCTGATTCCCGGCAGGCTCTCTTTGAGCGTGCGCGAGCAGCGCAACTTAACAGCTTCGACCCGGCGCTTTCCCCGGCTGCGACCGAGCGTGAGCGTGATGTACTGGATCAAGTCATTCGAACGCTCGAGCAAGTCGAGAGCGACTCCAAGATCGTCTTCGACTACGCGGCCTTTTGTGAAGAGAACGCGACAAGGCAAGATTGCTTTTATGACGCGAGCCTATTGCCCTACCCAAAGGAAGCGATCATCACGGCAATCGAGAGACAGATCGTTCGGTCGCCATCTGAGGCGCACCTAGATTGGCTGCGAAGCGGTGCATTCTTTATGTGGAATTTCCTGGAGGGGGTTGGTCCCGACCCACTACCGTTTGGGGGTTTGGAATTCGCAAGGCAGCGCGCCAGCAGACCCCGAAACGTTGAGGCGTGTTTGGGCCAGTCCGGAGTACCAGCGAGACGTAGAAAGATCCTCGCACTTCATAGCAATTGCAGAGAGGGAGAAAAAGGAAGTCGAGGAGCGAATTGCTACTGCGCTGCGCATCCAGAGAGCCCTTCGCCGTTCCCGTCAGGCGGTGCAAACTCACCCCACCCGGCCATGACGCGCTTCCCGCGCCGCTTCCCGCCGCACGAATTGCCGACAAATTGGGATTTCTCATCGCTGACTCCGTGGTGGTGGTCGGGATGTGGGACTTTCTCCCTCGGCATGAGCGCCGCCGCGCTCTTCTTGCGATTTTAAGATAGGTTCTAATAAGACAGCATCTCGCCTGCGCCGTCAGCGGGTTGATCGCTACAGCTCGGCTTCGCGCTCCAGTTTCTTCCTGTCCTCAAGGCAATAATAACCAGAAAAGCGGCTCACTAGCTTGCGACGCTTCCAGTCATTGAGGATGCGACTGGCATTCTCGCGCGCGATGCCAGCCATAGCGGCAAGATCGCTCTGCCCGATCTTCTGGCGAATGACGATGCGGCCGGAACCAACATCGTGACCGAAGTTCTCAGCCAGCTCGAGAAGCGTGCAGGCAATGCGACCTTTGAGCGGTAGGAAGCTCCCAGCAGCGAGCACTGCGTCCGTTTCGCGCAAGCGCGCGGCGAGCAGTGTCACCAAGCGTTTGTAGACCGCGGGATGTGTTTTTGCGAAACCCTCGAACGCGCCACGACTCAGAAAGCTCAGTGAGGTCTCGCGGATGGCCACCACCGATGCCGAACGCGGCCGCCCGTCGATCATCGACAATTCGCCGACAATGGCGCCCGGGCCGAGGAAGGCCAGGATTTGCTCGGTGCCGGAACGTGAAACCATCGTGACCTTGAGAAGCCCGTCCTCAACCAGATAGCAGCCGTCGCCGGAATCGCCGGCCATGAATAGCACTCCGTTTGCGGCGAGCTGCAAAGGAGTTGTGTTCGTGAACAAGTCCGCGGAAAGATGCTCCGGCAATCTCGACAGCAGGTTCTGATTGGGCCGAATTTCCGGCATATTGAGGCAACGCTCGAATGGGGCATTCGGGCGGTTAACGCGCAATCCCGAGCGAAGGTTCAACGTGCTATGGGCATCGCAGATCGCCGGTAAGTCTACTTCGGCAAGTGCGCCATAAAACCATTGTAACAGCGGCCCAGCCTCCTAGCCAATCCGTTTGAAGTGGTAGGAGGGGTTCTCCAGCACCGCCAGCAGAGCTTCCGGGTCGCTCGCCACCTATTCAACCACAATGCAGACGCTGGTCTCCTTGACCGATATGTCCAGTCCAGCAAAATGGTCCATGCTGCGCTTCTCCTTCTGATGCTTGAGGCCGTACACACGGACCTCATTCCACCATCA
>CAVWOI010000046.1:0-40783 GCA_963756245.1 uncultured Alphaproteobacteria bacterium | reverse complement strand
CGGCCTTTATCTCGTCGCGGCCGAGCGCGGTAAGCCGCTGCAGGCGCAGATCAAGAATGGCCTTGGCCTGCTCGGCGGAGAGCTTTGTCGTGCCGGCCGGCGACACGCTGTGGCGCGGATCGTCGATCAGCGTCACCATGGTGGCGACGTCCTTGGCCGGCCAGTCGCGCGCCATCAAGGCCTCGCGCGCCTCGTTGGCATCCTTGGCCGCCCGGATGAGCCTGATCACCTCGTCGATATTGGCGACCGCGATGGCAAGCCCGACCAGCACGTGGGCGCGGTCGCGCGCCTTGTTGAGCAGATGCTTGGTGCGCCGGTAGATCACCTCCTCGCGGAAGGCGATGAACAGCGTCAGCAGGTCCTTCAGGTTCATCACCTGCGGCCGGCCGTTATCGAGCGCCACCATGTTGGCGCCGAACGACGATTGCAGCGCGGTGAAGCGGTAGAGCTGGTTGAGCACCACGTCGGGCACTGCGTCGCGGCGCATCTCGATCACCACGCGATAGCCGTCGCGGTCGGACTCGTCGCGCAGCGCCGAAATGCCTTCGAGCTTCTTGTCGCGCACCAGTTCGCCGATGCGCTCGACCATATGTGCCTTGTTCACCTGATAGGGAATTTCGGAAATGACGATCGCCTCGCGCTCGCCGCGCAAGGTCTCGAACTCGACCTTGCCGCGCATCACGATGGAGCCGCGGCCGAGATGATAAGCGGAGCGGATGCCCTGGCGGCCCAAAATGATGCCGCCGGTCGGGAAATCGGGCCCCGGAATGATCCCGATCAAATCCTCGATCGACAGCGCCGGATTGTCGATCAGCGCCACGCAGGCGTCGATCACTTCACCGAGATTGTGCGGCGGAATATTGGTCGCCATACCGACGGCAATGCCGCCGGCACCGTTGACCAGAAGATTGGGGAAGCGCGCCGGCATCACCACCGGCTCGCGCTCGGAATTGTCGTAGTTGGCCTGGAAGTCGACGGTGTCCTTGTCGAGATCCTCGACCAGCGAGCCGGCCACCCGCTCGAGCCGCACCTCGGTGTAGCGCATGGCCGCCGGCGCATCCCCGTCGACCGAGCCGAAATTGCCCTGGCCGTCGATCAGCGGCAGGCGCATGGAGAAATCCTGCGCCATGCGCACCAGCGCGTCGTACACCGCCTGGTCGCCATGCGGGTGGTATTTACCGATGACGTCGCCGACGACGCGCGCCGACTTGCGATACGGTTTGTTCCACTCGTAGCCGTTCTCGTGCATCGAATAGAGGATGCGCCGGTGCACCGGCTTGAGCCCATCGCGCGCATCGGGCAGCGCGCGCGCCACGATCACGCTCATGGCGTAATCGAGGTAGCTCTTCTTCATCTCCTCGGTGATGGAAACCGGGCGAATGTCGGAGGGGCCGCCGTCGGTGGGCGGGAGATTGTCGTCGTCTGCCAAAGGTAAAATTCCTGGACGAATTGCTGACGAATTTCATAGCCGATCAGGCGCCATGACGCCACCTTTATCGGCATCTCCTAGATAGGATTTTTCGTATTATTTTCAAGGCGTTATTGCCACACTTCGCGCCAATTTGGCGGCATCGGGGATGGCCGTTTCGAATGCGCGCCGCAGGAGGCTTACACGATCGCGCCCGGCGCCTATGATGGGCGCGAAAATTCAGCGGCGCGGAGGCACTTCATGGTCCAGTTGGCGGACGGCGACATCAAGACCCGCGAGGTGCTGGGCTGGAAGGGCGTGCACGTGCTGCACTTCATGGGCTCGTCGTGCTCGCAGAAGCTGCGCATCTTCCTCAACCTCAAGGGCATCCCCTGGCAGTCGCATCCGATCGATCTGCCGGCCTATGAGAACATGCAGCCGTGGTTTCTCGGCATCAATCCACGCGGCCTGGTGCCGGTGCTGGTGCACGACGGCGCCGTGCATATCGAGAGCAACGACATCATCCAGTATCTGGAACGCAAATTCCCGACGCCGCGGCTGATCCCGGCCGGCCATGAGAACGAGGTGACGGCGCTGCTCAAGCACGAGGACGATCTGCATCTCGACCTGCGTACGCTGAGCTTCCGCTTCGTGTTCGCGCCGCCCGGCCCGCCAAAGCCTGCGGCCGCGCTGGAAAGCTACCTCGCCAACGGCTCCGGCACCGTGCAGGGCGTGAACGACCACGAGAAGCAGATCCAGGTCGCGTTCTGGCAGCGTGCCGCCAAGGAAGGTTTTACCGACGAGCGGGCACGCGCATCGGCGCTAAAATTCCGCGCCGAGTTCGACGCGCTCGATAAAAAGCTCGCGCAGCAGCCCTATCTGATGGGCGACGACTTAAGCGTGCTCGACATCGCCTGGCTGATCTATGAGCACCGGCTATCGCTCGCCGGCTATCCGTTCGCGCGGCTGCACCCGCGCGTGCACGCCTGGGCCGAGAAACTGCGCGCCATGCCGGAATTCGCCAAGGAAATCGGCCAGCTTCGCCATTCGCCGGATCAGCTCGATGCGGTTCGGCGCGCCCAGGCCGGCAAGACCTTGGCAATGGTCGCGGGGTTCTAATCTCGCTTGCTTTCGCTCTTAACCGAATGGCCGATCTTAACCGAATGACGTCGTCATGCCGCTCGATTACGCAATTTCGGCGCTGCTGACGCTGCTCGTCGTGGTCGATCCGGTCGGCCTGGTGCCCACCTTTCTCGCCGTGACCGAAGACTTGCCGCGCCCTTCCCGCCGCAGCGTCGCGGTGCGCGCCAGCATCATCGCCGGCGCGATCCTGATCGGCACCGCGCTGATCGGCGATTGGCTGTTGCACACGCTGTCGATTTCGCTGCCGGCGTTCCGCATCGCCGGCGGGCTCCTGCTGTTCTCGATCGCATCCCAAATGGTGCTCGGCGTGCGGCTGCGCCGCGAGAGCGAGGAAGCCGAGGAAGCGGTCGAAGAGCATGTCCGCAACATCGCCGCCTTCCCGCTCGCGATCCCGCTGTTGGCCGGCCCGGGCGCGATCACCGCCACCGTGCTATTGGCCGGACGCGCCGGCGGCGATCCGGCGCTGATCGCGGTTTTGATCGGCGTCGTGGTGCTGGTCGCGGCCGCGTGTTTCTTGGCCTTTCTGTTTGCCGAGCGGATCGGCCGCTTCCTCGGCCTGACCGGCAATATCGTGCTGTCGCGGCTGCTGGGCGTGCTACTCGCGGCGCTTGCCGTGCAATATGTGGTCGACGGCGTGCGCGCCACCTTTGCCGGCTGAATTTTCCGGCATCGGGCGGCAAACTCAGCCGGCAACCTATCGGCCTATCCCGTCCGCATTGCTACAATGCGGCGCATGAGCTGGGATGATTTGCACGATTTCGTGCTCTTAGGAGCCGGTGTACTCCTGCTTGGAGTGCTTGGCGGATTCTACCCAAATTCTCGCAGGCAGCGTCATCCCATAGTGGTCGGGGTGATTACGGTCGCTGCTCTCATTGTGGGCGTTTATCTTCTTGCCCTTTGGCGCAGCGAATGAACGCTTTCGTTGTTTCGGGACCAATTTGAAATCCCGCAAATGTGGAACACGACAAACGTTCATCGGCATGGCGGTATAGCGCCGCTAACCGTTCCTTAACCATAAAAGTTCAGCATTGATTAGGGGCGGCGGTATCGCTGGAGATCGTGTCATGGCCACTTCCGCAATGTCTGGATTGCACGCCTCGAGCCAGCAGGCGCTGCAGTCGCTGTCGCAGCACAAGCACGGCGGCCATCGCGGCCATTCCCTCTCCGATGTCGATGCCACAAGCTCGAGCGTGGCCTCGGCGCCGAGCAAGACCGGCAAGGTCGGCAGCAAGATCGACGTCTCGGCTTGAGCAACCGCGGCCATGAGCTCAAAAGACAGCCGGCCCGCCGCGTTTCGCGTGCGTTCGGCAAGGCCTGAGGATATCCCGGCGCTGATGCGATTGAAGCGCCTGTTGGCGCAGGGCGAGAATGCCTTGCACGCGGTGTGCGCCAGCGAGGCCGATTGGCTGCGCGACGGTTTTGGTCCGGACGCGGGTTTTTGCGCCTTTGTCGCCGAAGATTCTTCGGGCGTGATCGGCATGGCGACATGCAGCGAGCGCGCCGTCACCGGCTGGAACGGGCCGGTGATCTTCCTGCAGGATTTGTTCGTCGAGCCGCATTGCCGCCAGCACGGCGTCGCCAGCGCGCTGATGGCCCGCGTCGCGGTGCTGGCGCGCGACATCGGCAGCCCGATCGTCGAGCTCACGGTGCGCGCCGATAATCCGGCGCAGAATTTTTATGTGCGCACCGGATTCCAGCCGCTGCCGCAGTGCCTGACCTTCGTTCTCGCCGGCCCCGCGCTGGCGGCGCTCGCCGATCAGGACAGCGAGACGCTGGCGCTCGCCGGGTAAGGTTCAATCCAAGCGCGGCTGCCAGACCATCAGCAGAATGAGCGCGACCATGGCGGCCAGAATAAAGGCCGCGAGCGCGAACCAGATGCGGAACAGGCGCGGATAATCGTCGGCGAGCGTGCCGCGGCCGAGCGCCGCCTGGCGCGCCATATTGCGCAGGCGGATCTCGATGCGCAGCGAGATGAGCCAGACCGCGACGACCACGACGTAGAGCGCCAGCGCGAGGTCGATCCAGAATTCATTGAGCGGCGTAAGCCCGATGACCCAGGCCAGCGGAAAGCCGCTGATCGGCTGCAACGCCAGCGCCGCGGCGACCACGAACAGCTCGATGCGGACCACGAATTGCGCGATCAGCGCGACCACCGATGGATTGCCGGAGCGATAGGCCAGCAGCATGAAGCCGGCGATGCCGAGCCAGGTGCCGAACATCGCCGCAGCGGCCAGCACGTGAACGAATTTGACGGCGAGGATGAGGTCGATCATCGCTGCTTAAGGAATGATCCGACAGCGTTTCGTCATTTGCGAGCGCAGCGAAGCAATCCAGTGCGACGCCCCGGAGCTGGATTGCTTCATCGCGGAGCCTGTCATCGGGCCGGCCACTTCGGGCCGGACCCGTTGGCTCCTCGCAATGACGGCTCAGAACGGAATCTCGTCGTCCATGTCGCCGCGCGAGCCACCGCCGCGTGCGCCGGCACCGGCGCCGGCCGCAGCCGCAACCTTGCGCGACGGCCCGGACGAGCCGAAATCGCCGCTGTCGTCGGCACCGAAATCGCCGCCGCCACCGCCCGCACCCGCGCCCGAGCCACCAGCCCGATCAAGCAGCGTCAGCTCGCCGCGAAAGCCTTGCAGCACCACTTCGGTCGAATAGCGCTCCTGGCCCGATTGGTCCTGCCATTTGCGCGTCTGCAGCGCGCCCTCGATAAAAACCTTCGAGCCCTTCTTGAGATATTGCTCGGCGATCCGGCACAGATTTTCATTGAAGATGACGACGCGATGCCACTCGGTCTTTTCCTTGCGCTCGCCCGTGGTCTTGTCCTTCCAGGACTCCGATGTCGCCAGCCGCAAGTTCGCCACCGGCCGGCCGTCCTGGGTGCGGCGAATTTCCGGATCGGCGCCCAGATTGCCGATCAAGATCACCTTGTTGACGCTTCCCGCCATAAAACTTCTCCGTTCGTTCCCGATATCACCGATCTTCGCTTGCCAACCTAGTGCCGGTCCGGCCCGCGGCAAGGGCGATCGGCGCGCCATGGCCGTTATCCACACTTCGCCGTCATCCACACGGCTTCGCCGGGGCTGTCCCAACATATGTTCTTATTTTGTTCTCGCAACGGAGGCAAGCGAAAATGGAGAACGTGAGGTCATACGGACTTCGCGCCGGCCCTGCCTGCCACGGCGAAAGTGGCGCGCTGTTGTTTTCGCGCAACACCTTTTGGCAGGAAAATCCGCTAGTCATTGGCCCGGGGGCGGCGGTCTCGAAGCCAAGCTGAGAGACCGCTATTGCGCGTGGTCAAACAGGAGACCCGAATGAAGCGGATATTGATTGCCAGCGCGCTGGCGCTTGCGACCGCGGCCCCGGCATTCGCCGCCGACCTTCCTCCTGCGGCCCCGCCGCCGCCGCGCGCTCCGGTCGCCTATGTGCCGGCTCCGCCGCCGTTCAGCTGGACCGGCTTCTATGTCGGTCTCAATACCGGTTACGCCTTCGGCCAGAGCAGTTGGAATTCGCCAATCGGTACGACGGGCAATTTCGACGTCAGCGGCGCGATGGCCGGCCTGACGCTCGGCGGCAATTACCAGATCGGTCAGTTTGTCATCGGCGCCGAGACCGACATTGACTGGCAGAATGTCCGAGGCAGCCAGGTCGGCGGCAACTGCAATCTTGGCCCTGGCGCACCCGCCAGTTGCGCCAGCGCCAGCAACTGGATCGGCACGTTCCGGGGCCGCGCCGGCTTCGCCATGGACCGCGTGCTGGTCTACGCAACAGGCGGCGCCGCCTACGCCGACATCAAGGCTTCGCTCGACGCTTTCCCATGGGCCAGCAGCACCGAACTCGGCTGGACCGCCGGCGCCGGCGTCGAAGTCGCCATGACCGACAATTGGACGGCGAAGGTCGAATACCTGTTCGCCGATTTCCAGCACGCGTCCTGCGGCGCTGCCAACTGCCTTGCCGTTCCGCCGGCCAGCATCAGCTTCGACGAGAGCATGGTCCGGGTCGGCATCAACTACAAATTCGGCTACTGACCCGCGTCATCGCGCCAGTCAGAGCGATCTTAAGAACGGCAGCGCGGCGGATTCCGCCGCGTTGTTGCTTTTTTGCACTATGCAGAGACTTACGGAACCTTTGTACTCTCGCGCAAATTCAAACGGTTGATTGCGTCTAGGCTACCCTATGTGGCGTCCCGGTCTCTTGGTAGGTCTTGCCGTTGCCGCGAGCGCGCTTGCGGCTCCGGCGCTTGCCGCCGACCTGCCGCCTCCGGTCGTGCCGCCGCCGCAGGCTCCGGTGGCGTATATTCCGGCTCCGCCGGCTTTCACCTGGACCGGCGTCTATATCGGCCTCAATACCGGCTACGCCTTCGGCCAGAGCAACTGGACCTCGCCGATGGGGTCTACCGGATATTTCGACGTCGACGGCGCGCTCGCCGGCGTCACGCTCGGCGGCAATTACCAGATCGGTCAGATCGTCGTCGGCGCCGAGGGCGACATCGACTGGCAGAACGTCAGAGGCGCCCTGGTCGGCGGCAACTGTACTTTGCCGGGCGGCGTGGCTGCCAGTTGCGCCAGCGCCAGCAACTGGGTTGGCACCTTCCGCGCCCGCCTCGGCTTCGCTTTTGACCGGGTGCTGCTCTACGCGACAGGCGGCGGCGCCGTTGCCAACATCAAGGCTTCGCTCAACGCCCTGCCCTGGGCCAGCAGCACGGAATTGGGCTTTAGCTCCGGCATCGGCGTCGAAGTCGCCATGACCGACAATTGGACGGCGAAGGCCGAATATATGGCCGTCGGTTTCCAACAGTCTTCCTGCGGGCTGGCCAATTGCCTTGCCGTTCCCGCGGTCAACGTCAAGATTTACGAGAACATGGCCCGCGGCGGCGTCAATTATAAATTCTAGCCGGCCATTTCCATCCGCAAACAGTTGCGGCCGAAGGGCTCCGTATCGCAGCCCGGCGGAATCCGCCGGGTTGTTGTTTTTTTGCACTATTCAGAGGCTTGCGGACGCACTGTACTGATACCCAAAGCCCATCTGTTGCTTGCGTCTAAGGGTACCGTATGAGGCGTCTTAGTCCCGGTCTCTTGTTAGGATTTGCCGTTGCCGCGAGTGCGCTTGCGACAGCGGCGTCGGCTGCCGACATGCCGGTGCCGGCCGCGCCGGCCTACGCGCCCCCGGTCTACCGGCCGGTGATCTACGACTGGACCGGCATCTATGGCGGGCTGCATCTCGGCGCCGGCCTCCTGGAAGACCAGGTCACCACCACGACGACGACGGCGCTGCTGCCCGCCGGCACCCAGACCAGGCTCAGCCCGTTCTCCGTTGTTGCCGGCGCCCAGGCCGGTTTCAACTATCAGATCCAGCAGGTCGTCGTCGGTGCCGAAGGCACGTACACTTGGTCCAACATTTCCGGCACGCAAATAACGCCGTCGCTGATACCGACCTTCTCCGAAATGTCGATCTCGACGCCGCGCTGGTACGCCACCGCGACCGGAAGGCTCGGCTTCGCTGCCAACGACTTCTTGTACTATGCCAAAGGCGGCGCGGCGTGGATGGGCGTCAATTACACTCAGACCGTATCCGCCGGCGCCGGCAACGTCTCATCCCAGACGATCGTCGACACGCGCTCCGGCTTCACCGTCGGCGGCGGCATCGAATACGGCATAACCGAAAATCTGTCGGGCAGGGTCGAATACGACTATCTCAATTTCGGCACCAAGACCTACACCTTCGCCAACCTCAATACGGCCCCGACGCCGCTGGTGCTGCCGGTCTCGATCCGGTCCAGCACCAGTCTGATCACTGCCGGCATCAACTACCGCTTCAATTGGGGTGGAGGTGGCGCCTACGTCACCAAGTAACGCGTACACTCTCTTTGCAGCGGGCAGCAAGGGCCGGCGAGATGCCGGCCCTTGTCATTTGACAATTCCGGGCCAAAAGGCCGCCAAGTATTGCGGGAATAACCGCCCGCCCCGCCCTGGCAAAAGCCCAGCGTTCTCACTACGTTCAGGCTAAATCCTCGCTCGATGACCCGCCGCCACCGGCAGTGGGAACGGAAGCCATTTCCCTATGAACGACCTCTTCGACAAGAAACGGCCGGCCAACGACCCGACCAAGAACGCGCGCGATCCGCGCGTCATCGCCATCCGCGGCGCGCGCGAGCACAATCTCAAGGATATCGATCTCGATATCCCGCGCGACCGGCTGGTGGTGTTCACCGGGCTTTCCGGCTCGGGCAAATCCTCGCTCGCCTTCGACACTATCTATGCCGAGGGCCAGCGCCGCTATGTCGAGAGCCTGTCGGCCTACGCGCGGCAATTTCTGGAGATGATGCAGAAGCCCGACGTCGACCAGATCGACGGCCTGTCGCCGGCCATTTCCATCGAGCAGAAAACCACCTCGCGCAATCCGCGCTCGACGGTGGGCACCGTCACCGAGATCTACGACTACATGCGGCTGTTGTGGGCGCGCGTCGGCGTGCCTTTTTCGCCGGCGACCGGCCTGCCGATCGAGAGCCAGACCGTATCGCAGATGGTCGACCGCATTCTGGCTTTGCCGGAAGGCACCCGGCTTTATCTGCTGGCGCCGGTGGTGCGCGGCCGCAAGGGCGAGTACCGCAAGGAGCTCGCCGAGTTCATGAAGAAGGGCTACCAGCGCGTCAAAGTCGACGGCCAATTCTACGAGATCGCCGCAGTGCCGGCGCTCGACAAGAAATTCACCCACGACATCGACGTGGTGGTCGACCGCCTGGTGGTGCGGCCGGATATTTCGACGCGGCTTGCGGATTCGCTGGAGCAGGCGCTCAAGCTCGCCGATGGCTTGGCGATCGCCGAACTCGCCGACGCCGCTCCTGTCGAAGGCGCCAAAGCCAACCGGCAGCGCAATCAGACCGCCGCCGAGCGCCTCGTCTTCTCCGAAAAATTCGCCTGCCCGGTGTCCGGCTTCACCATTCCGGAGATCGAACCGCGGCTGTTCTCGTTCAACAATCCGTTCGGCGCCTGCCCGAAATGCGGCGGGCTCGGCGTCGAGCAGCACATCGACGCCGATCTGGTCATTCCCGACAAGGACCGCACCCTACGCAAGGGCGCCATCGCGCCGTGGGCGAAATCGTCGTCGCCCTATTACGTGCAGACACTCACCGCGCTCGGCAAGCATTACAAATTCACGCTCGACACCAAGTGGAAGGATCTGCCGAAGAAGACGCAAGACGCCATCCTCTACGGCTCCGGCGACACCGAGATCCGCTTCTCCTACGACGACGGCATGCGCGCCTACGACACCAAGCGCGTCTTCGAAGGCGTCATTACCAATCTCGAGCGGCGCTTCCGCGAGACCGACAGCGACTGGGCGCGCGAAGAGATCGCCCGCTATTTCACCGACGTGCCGTGCGACGCCTGCAAAGGCTTTCGGCTCAAGCCCGAAGCTTTGTGCGTAAAGATCGACGGCAAGCACATCGGCGAAGTCTCCGACATGTCGGTCAAAGGCGCAGCAACCTGGTTCACTGAGCTACCCCAGCGGCTGACCTCAAAGCAGAACGAAATCGCCGGCCGAGTGCTCAAGGAAATCCGCGAGCGCCTGAAATTTTTGGTCGACGTCGGGCTCGAATATCTCACCCTCGCCCGCGCCTCCGGCACGCTGTCCGGCGGCGAGAGCCAGCGCATTCGGCTTGCCTCGCAGATCGGCTCCGGGCTGACCGGCGTGCTCTACGTGCTCGACGAGCCGTCGATCGGCCTGCATCAGCGCGACAACGCGCGGCTTCTGGAAACGCTGCGCCGGCTGCGCGACCTCGGCAACACCGTGATCGTGGTCGAGCACGACGAGGACGCCATCCGCTCCGCCGACGAAGTGGTCGACATCGGCCCCGGCGCCGGCATCCACGGCGGCCACGTTATCGCCCAAGGCCAGATCGACGATCTGATCGCGGCGCCAAATTCCTGGACCGGCAAATATCTGTCCGGCGAGCTCGCCGTGCAAATCCCCGAGCGCCGGCCCAAAAATCCGAGCCGCACGCTGAAAATCGTCGGCGCCCGCGGCAACAATCTCAAAAACATCACCGCCGAAATCCCGCTCGGCCTGTTCACCTGCGTCACCGGCGTGTCGGGCGGCGGCAAGTCGACCTTGCTGGTCGACACGCTCTACAAGGCGCTGGCGCGGCGGCTGAACGGCGCCAGCGAGGCCCCTGCCCCGTACGACCGCATCGAAGGCATCGAGCACCTCGACAAGATCATCGACATCGACCAGTCGCCGATCGGCCGCACGCCGCGCTCGAACCCGGCGACCTATACGGGCGCCTTCACGCCGATCCGCGAATGGTTCGCGGGCCTGCCCGAGAGCAAGGCGCGCGGCTACGAGCCGGGCCGTTTCTCGTTCAACGTCAAAGGCGGCCGCTGCGAGGCCTGCCAGGGCGACGGCGTCATCAAGATCGAGATGCACTTTCTGCCCGACGTCTACGTCACCTGCGATGTCTGCAAGGGCAAGCGCTACAACCGCGAAACGCTCGAAGTGCTGTTCAAGGGCAAATCCATCGCCGACGTGCTCGACATGACGGTCGAGGAGGCGCTGGATTTCTTCAAGGCGGTGCCGCGGGTGCGCGACGTGCTCACGCTCCTGCACCGGGTCGGCCTCGACTACATTCATGTCGGCCAGCAGGCGACGACGCTGTCCGGCGGCGAGGCGCAGCGCGTCAAGCTGGCGAAAGAGCTGTCAAAGCGCGCCACCGGCCGCACGCTCTACATTTTAGATGAACCAACCACCGGCCTGCACTTCCACGACGTGGCAAAACTCCTGGAAGTGCTGCACGAGCTGGTCGACACCGGCAACACCGTCGTAGTCATCGAGCACAATCTCGAAGTCATCAAAACCGCCGACTGGATCATCGACCTCGGCCCCGAAGGCGGCGACGGCGGCGGCGAGATCGTCGCCGCCGGGCCGCCGGAGGAGATCGTGCGGGAGAAGCGCAGTTATACCGGGGCGTTTTTGAAGCCGGTGCTGGCGCGGCGCGGGGTTGGTGGGAAGAAGAAGCGGGTTGAGGCGGCGGAGTGACTAGATCTTCGTCGCCGTCGCCCAAAGTCTGTCAAAAGCTTTGCTCATTTCCCGACTAAAATCACTTGGCAAAGAAACGACAATGCTTTGCTTTTTACCTACATCCTTCAAACTGCTGCCCAGAAGATACATCCCCTTGCTGTGTAGAACATATCTATCATGAAAGAGTCCTGGCGCGGCCACGCGCACTTCCAAACTTACCTGATGCTGTTTCGCGAACGCCCCCAGGTCTCGCTTAAAACGACTACTATCTTGAACGTTTTCTGTCAGAAGACGAATAGAGTTTGCTGCCGAAAGGAGGGCTAGGTAATCGATCGTCCGGGAATCAACGTATGTGTCGCAAATGCAAACATCACCGCGTAGTGCAGCCAACATATCTTCGAGAGCACGGATGCTGCTGAGTGCTTGGCTAGGATCGATGAATAACGGCCGGAAGCCACTACCCAACAATTCGTCTTCGCCGCACTTCATAATTTGGTACCGAGGCGGAGTACTGTTACCGTACCGAGCGACACACCGGGTTTCGGCTAGGAGCATTCCAGCCACTCTTTGCCGCGATATCGCGATTCCGCAATCATCGCGAAGAATTTCCGAAATCATGCTGGCGGCAAGTCCTTGCAATTTAGGCTCACGCTTCGCCACAGCGAGAACCCAGAGCACCTGAAGACGCTCGTCATTAAGCGAGTGGACATCAGGCAACCCTGACTTGTCGATCTTGGCCCACTCTGCTGTTGTCGGAGTCGGTATCATTTATCGGCGCCAGCCGGTGCTTCTTTCTCATCCGCTTTTTTGCGTCGCTTAGGTTTGCGACCGCTTGACCCGCGCACCCCTTCGAATTTGTTGGCCAAGGCAATATCGCCCTCTTTGGTGATAAAATACTGGCCCGGATGCTGATGATCCTCAGCTATCCATCCATAGCTGACCGCAGTCTGAAAATCTCTGGGCAGATTACTTGGCGCTGGCTCGCCGGCCCCCTTGAACCGCCCCCCAATATCATCATGAGTGAATTCTTCCTTACCTTCGACATCACGTCGGTAAGCGCCAATTGCCACAATTTTTGCGGCAAGAATCTTCGCCCCAACTTGGTCGATGTAGCCGCGCAATGAGGTGCGGGAATCGGCAACTGGGTGTGAGGACGCCGTCGAAGAGGTAGTCCCGATTCCCGACGCCAGTGGCTGCCGAGCGATGGCCCCACCCAATACCGCATTCATTATCGTCAACGCGGCACGCTCGTCGATTTCTCGATCGAAATTGAGACCATGGCCACTCAATTTCAGATCATATTTTTTGACCCCATTGTCTTCGGTCATGGCCGGCTCCTTAGTTTGCTCCTATACAAATGGTGGCGTATTTGTGTTTTTCAAGACACGAATACTCGTTTTGTGTCGCGCGACACGAATTGGCTAAGCCTATGATTTTACTTTATTTCACCAAAACGCCTGCTCGTCGACGCTAAGGTCCAGCGCAAGCAGGCGTAGGGCGGGGCGCTAATGGATCATCATTGCACAATCTGTGAAACCAAGGCCGCACCCCGCTCAAGCCCTGGGGTAGTAAGAACCCATCCCTTGTCCCGAGAACCAGTGAACTCGCTGCTCTTCATATATTTCATGTGATTGGTGCTATCGAAGAACCCGCCCAATTCACAGAGCGCGCGCGCCGACTTGTCGTCGAATTTCGATTCCCCTAACGCGAGCAACTTTGCAATTCCCGAAAGTACGTAAGCGTTCACCACCTGCTCCCGCTTAGTTGACCCTGGGATCGTCGCTATAACTTTCACGTCATCTCCATCGCGATGAAACACGTGAGCGATCTGTTCCGCAGTCACGCCGCATCGCTTCATCCACATCCGCGCTTTGGCTGGAAATTGCGCGTCACCCGTGTCCTCGTCAGCGTACGCTGATGCAATCTGCGGCGAGTTCCCCAGCAGAGTCAGAGACGCACGCACAATCCTCTGTCTTTCTTCGGGGGAGAATTCGGCCAGCTCATCAACGATCGTCGAAACAGCCTCGGTTATGTTTTTCGTATTCATGGCGGCGCCATCTCTCAGCTGACATAGGTCCAGCGCTTATTGTTTTTAATGCGCCGAAGAAATTTTCGCCGCACCAAACGAAGCATCAGCGGCGACAGCGTTGTAACGGGATAGAAATGGCCCTGCTCTTCGAGCGTAATCCGCACGGCGCCCAGTTCTCTGGGGGTTTTAAAGAATCCCTTCTCGATTAGTCCGACGATTAATTCGTACGGACCCGTACGTGAGGAAGTCGCCCCACGCAGCGAACGTGCTGCTGATTTGCCCGGGTGCGCTTCTGTGGCCTGAAACTTTGCCACCAAATCTGCCACCTCAGCTGGAGTGCCCTCGATCACGATAGTCGCGCCGCTTGGCATAGTGATTGAAGCTGTCGGCATGAAACTCCCCATAAGTCAATTGACACGTATTTGCGCCGTCGCCAAATGTCAAGTCGATAAGACAATATTCCACATTAACCCAGCAGTTTCGGTGAGAAATCCTCCATGGCACCTTCTATACTATAGACAAACGTGTCTATAGACTACTATGCCGTCGCACCAAACCTCCACTTTCTCGATCGGTAGGCGACCCGCACCGACACGTGTCGGACCTCTGAAGAGGGACAGCCTTGAATCTGGAACGAGATTGGCCGTTTTCCGGGGAAATCTGGCTTAGTTCGGCGAATATTCTCGTCAGCCGCTCGCCCGCGGCAACGATCTCGCGCCAAGGCGTTGCGTCCAATCAGAGCCGCCGTTGCCTGCTCCCCCGCTAAGAACCCAACGGGCGAGATGAGTAAGTTATTGTTTTAAAGAAGATATTCTATATTGTATAGCGACTATCATTCCGTCATACCAAACCTCCACTTTCTCGATCGGTAGGCGACCCGCACCGACACGTGTCGGACCTCTGAAGAGGGACAGCCTTGAATTTGGAGCGAGATTGGCCGTTTTCCGGGGAAATCTGGCTTAGTTCGGCGAATATTCTCGTCAGCCGCTCGCCCGCGGCAACGATCTCGCGCCAAGGCGTTGCGTCCAATCAGAGCCGCCGTTGCCTGCTCCCCCGCTAAGAGCCCAACGGGCGAGATGAGTAAGTTATTGTTTTAACTAAGTTCTCTTCGTTTGCCTATTGACTACGGCAATGTAGCGCAGAGCGACGCCCTTCTTGATCGATAGACTAACCGGCCCGACCCGTCTCGGATTTCTGAACAGACATAGGCTCCACTTACAACGGAACCTCGATACGCGGGCCAAGCCCGCGTATGACGGAATAGACTCTCGCAAGCCGACGGAGCACCCCATGCCCCCCATCCACGGCAGCTGCCTGTGCGGCGGCGTCGAGTTCGAGATCGCCGGGCCGCTGACGGCGCCGCTGAATTGCCATTGCTCGCAATGCCGCAAGCAGCATGGCTCAGCGTTTCGCAGCCGCGTTCGCGTGCAGGCGAAAGATTTCCGCTGGCTCAAGGGCGAGCATCTGGTCAAGTTTTATGAAAGCCCGCGCGGCTCTCAGCGTGGGTTTTGCAGCCAATGCGGCTCGCCGATCATCAACCGCAACGGGCCGAACTGGAGGCCGCCGGCGGAATTTCCCGACAGCCCCTCGCCGCAATACGGCGTCGCATTGGCGCTGCTCGACGATCCGCCGCCGGTACGGCCGGCGCTGCACTGTTTCGTCGCCAGCAAGGCGCCGTGGTTCGAGATCACCGACGAGCTGCCGCAATATCCGGAATATCCGCCGGTCTAGTTCCGAAGGTTTGGTCCGGCGACTTAGCGCAGGCTTGTGACGTAGCGTAAATTTGGCCCCGGCATTTCACCGGGGCCTTTTGTTTGCACGCGCCTGCGAACGGCCCATCAAGCGGGGCACGCAGACAGGCCGTCTCCCGCGGACTTAGAAGCCGCCGTCGTTGAGTGCCTTGCCATAGTGCGGCGGCGTTTGCTGCTGGACGATCTTGTTTTGCGTTTTTGCAATCGGCCGCCCGGCGCTCGAATAATCGTCGGCGAAGCCGCCGTCGTTGAGTGCCCGGCCGTAGTGCGGCGTGGCCGCAGCGGCAGGCGTCGCAGAGTTATAGAGCGGCCTCGCCGGCGGCGCGCCATAATCGTCGGCCATGCCGCCGTCGTTCAAAGCTCTGCCGTAATGGGTCTGGGCCAATGCGGGAACTGAGGCGAGCGCCACGCCGAATGCCAGCGCGGCGACGCCGATGGTGATGTGCTTGATCATGATTTTCCTCCACCGAGGTTTTTTGACGGCCACCGAATGCCCGCCGCTCGGGGTTCGTAGTTAGGGGTCAGAGCGAGGAAACACAGAGTTGAAGCCGTAAATTCGCGGCAATAACCCATAAATTCGCCGCGCGAATTCATAAACGCGAAATAAAAAGAGACGCAAAGACTATGCGGTTTGTGACCAGTTTAGATCGATCCTCGAAATAATTTCTTGTGTATGGTCCGATGCGGCGATCGATGTGTGCAATTTTGAACAGATCGGCACTGCCTGAGCTGGCAGCCTAAGATCGGGACGTGTCGGGGCACCAGTGAGGGTGCCATGTCGAAGACAGATGAGTTCTGGCAATATGCCAAAGAGGCAATCCTGTCGGCCTCCTACGCCAAGACCGACGACGAAAGACAGGGTTTGTTTGACCTTGCGCGGACCTGGACGCAAGCGGCGTTGGTAGAGCGACACGTTCGCGTTCAGCGGCCGCGCAATGTCCTTCCATATCTGCCGCGGCACGCTTGGCAGCTTGGCAAAGTTCATAGCGATTTGGGATGCCCGGTCCCGAGTGAGCACCGTTTGCCGAGCTAGCGCAGTTGTCGCGACTGAGCGTCACCGGCGAATGGGATGTGAAGACAATGGGATGCGACGTAGGAAGAGCGTTGCCGGGCGAATCGTGCGAGCGCCGGCTAAATCTAACGGCCCAAGATCTAACGGCCCAAGATCTAACGACCCAAGAAAGCGTCCGGCTGGCCGTGGCGAAGATAAAAATCCTTGTCGGCGTTGTCCAAAAAGACGTGGTCGTCCTCGACGCAGACAGATTGGCAAAAACCCGCTTGGTCGCACACTTGGCGGCATAGGCGCTCGGCATCGGCGCTGGGCGCAAATACCAAGGCGGCGGCCAATGCGCCGGCGGCTGTCGTCATGATCGTGATCGCACGCATGGTCTCATAACTCTTGAAAATTACCCCGGTTCCGCTCGCCGGCCGGCCTCGTTTCGTCACGCGCTTCCACCCTCCCCTGCGGGGGGAGGGTGGACCGCCGCAGGCGGGCGGGGTGGGGTGCGCGGCGCTGCCGCCAGCAACGAGAGCTCTTCGACGCTGTCACCCCACCCGCCGCGCTTCGCGCGTCGACCTCCCCCTCCAGGGGAGGTGGGGAGAATTCGTTATTGTTGTCGTCACTATTCCATTGACAATGGTCACCGATTATGTAATTTACGATTATCCGCTCTCCGAAGGACGCCTTCCGGAGGCAAGCCGAAAGGTGGAGCGGGTGCGGTGCCCGCGGGTGGATTTGCAGTTCGCTCCCGGGCGGCTTGGGCATCATGTCTCCCGGCATTATGACCGGGGTGGGAGGTGCATCCCTGGACTGGGACAGGCGAAGGCGGGTAACGCCCGTGCAGACCACGTCCCAGGAAGCCTGGCCTGAAGCTGAGCCTTTGGGATGGAATAATTCCCTTAGGTGAGAGCCGCGGTGGAACGCCGTCAAATGAGCGCGCTGCAAGGCGCGAGCCGCATCGCAAGATGCGGAGGATACGGATCAGCGTTTGCCGGCGTTCCGCCTCCCTTCTTCTTTTGTGAAGGAAGAGAAAAGCAAAGGGTGATGGCGAGGAATGGAGACGGGTTTCTCCACTCGCGCTTCCCCCGGGCATCAAGCTCAGACGCGGATCGCGTTGTGAGAGCGGGATCATTCATTTCCCCCTCCCCTGCAGGGGGAGGGTCGCGCACCGAAGGTGCGCGGGGTGGGGTGCGCGGCGATGCAGGGAGTCGCAGCGCGCTGCGCGCGCTTTCACCCCATCCCGCCGCGCTTCGCGCGTCGACCTTCCCCCTCCAGGGGAAGGTGAGGATTTGCGCTTCGATCAATGCCATGCGAAGCCGAACTATCGATTGTGGGATCAAGTCCGGCAATGACAAAGTGGACCCATGAAAAAGATCGGCTTCCTCTCGTTCGGCCATTGGACTGCGTCGCCGCAATCGAAAGTACGAACGGCGTCCGATGCGCTGCTGCAGTCCATCGATCTCGCTGTCGCCGCCGAGGAGCTCGGCGCCGATGGCGCGTTCTTTCGCGTTCATCATTACGCCCGCCAGCTTGGCTCCCCCTTCCCGCTGCTCGCCGCGGTCGGCGCGCGGACCAGGCGCATCGAGATCGGCACCGCGGTCATCGACATGCGCTATGAGAACCCGATGTACATGGCGGAGGACGCCGGTGCGGCCGACATCATCAGCGGCGGCCGCCTGCAGCTCGGCATCAGCCGCGGCTCGCCCGAGCAGGTGATCGACGGCTGGCGCTATTTCGGCTACGCGCCGCCGGAGGGCGAGACCGACGCCGACATGGCGCGGCGCCACACCGAGGTTTTTCTCGAGGTTTTGCGCGGGCAAGGTTTTGCAAAACCCAATCCGCGGCCGATGTTTGCCAACCCGCCGGGCCTGCTGCGGCTCGAGCCCTATTCGGAAGGTTTGCGCGAGCGCATCTGGTGGGGGGCGGGCTCCAGCGCCACCGCCGAGTGGGCCGGCAAAATCGGGATGAACCTGCAAAGCTCGACGCTGGTCTACGACGAGACCGGCGAGCCGCTCGCCACCCAGCAGGCCGGCCAGATCCGGAAATTCCGCGCGGCCTGGAAGGCGGCCGGACATACGCGCGAACCGCGGGTGTCGGTCAGCCGCAGCATTTTTGCGCTGGTGAACGATCGCGACCGCGCCTATTTCGGCCGCGACAGCGAAAGCGAAGACACCATCGGTTTCCTCGGCGACAACCGGCGCGCCGTGTTCGGCCGCAGCTACGCCGCGGAGCCGGACGTTTTGGTCGAACAGCTCAAGCAAGACGAAGCCATCGCCGAAGCCGATACGCTGCTGCTGACGGTGCCAAATCAGCTCGGCGTCGATTACAACGCCCATGTCATCGAAGCGGTGCTCAAGCACGTCGCCCCGGCGCTGGGGTGGCGGTGACGCGGCGCGCATTCAGGTGTGTCATGCTCCGCGAAGGCGGAGCATCCAGTATCCGAAATGCTGGAGTAAAATTTCGGGAAATGGCGATTACTGGATCGTCCGCCTGCGCGGACGATGACAAGTGTAAGATAGAACTTTAGGGAGTCACACCATGAGCCGGGCCGACGAAGACTTGATCCGAGACCTCGAAAACCAATTCAACGCGGCGTGGGACCGGCACGACCCAGAAGCTTTGGCGGAGTTGCTCACCAACGACGCCCAGTTCATCACCGTCAACGGCGCCTGGACCACGACGCGCAACGGCTTTCGCGATCTGATGGCGCGGCTGCACGGCGCGACCGGGCCGTTCCGCACCTCGACGCGCCGGACGCCGGAGATGAGCGTGACTTTCCTCGCGCCCGACATCGCCATCCTGCATTCGCGCTTCTGGATCGACGGCGAGGTTTTGCACGACGAGCACAGCCAAGCGTCGCGCGAAAGCGTCGGCACCCGCGTAGTGCGCAAGATCGACGGCCGCTGGCGGGTGGTCGCGACGCAGAACACCGATGTGCGCCACGGCCGGCGGCATTAACCGGCGGCCCACCGCCGCACGAATTCCCGCACATGCGCGAGCACAGCGCGCCCGGCGCCCCTCGTCACGTCGCGTTGTTCTTCGCCCCATTGACGAGATCGATCACGCCATCGCGGCCGTCGAGCTTGAGCGTGAGCCGCGTGATCGCCCAAGCTCCATCTTTTTTGACCGCCTGCAGAAAAATCCTGCCCGAGGCCTTCGGGCCGCTCGCCGAAAAGCTCAACACTGCCGTTCCGGATGCGCCATTGATGGAAATATTTCCGGCCGGAAAGCCGGTCGAAATCGGCGTGCCGAGAACATTGGTCGCTACGGGATTGGCCCGCACTGTGGACACGCCGAGTTGGTAAGCCTCGGAATGCTTGAAGAAGTAAAGACCGCCGCCCAATGCCGCGCCCCACAGCGTTATAAAACCCAACCAGATGATGACTCCCCATATGGCCCACAAGCGCTGCACGCGCTTGAAATGCTCGACGCTGTCCCAGCGGCCGTTGCGCCAGGCCCAGCGGCTGCCTTTGGCGCCGAGCACGAATGGCATCACCAGCTGACCAAAGATCGGAATGAGGGTAAGGAGCGCGATGAAAGTATTGTTGCCGACACCCCATATCCAATTGAGCAGAAAGGCGCCCCAGTTCCAGCGGTCGATTTCCGGCGGAATGGGTTTGGGCTCGGTCGGAACCTGCGAGTTACTCATCATTCACGTCCTATCGGGTTGAGATCATTCGCCAAGATGTCAGCATGTGGGACGCCATGACATAGTGTACCCGCTATTTTTCGTCGCGAAAGCAACGAGCGTAAGGTGGAATGAGAAAGCCGAGGTCACCAACAGCGATAAGCTCGGCGGCGATGCGCATCGGCTGCGCGGGCTGGAACGTTCCGAAGCAGCATATGGCGGTGTTTTCCGCTGCCGGCAGTCACCTGCATCGCTACGCGCGGCAGTTCAATGCGGTCGAGATCAATTCGAGCTTCTATCGACCGCACCGCCGCGCCACCTATGAACGCTGGGCAGCGACGGTGCCTGACGACTTCGCTTTTGCGGTCAAGCTGCCGAAACAGATCACGCACGAGCTCCGCCTCGCCGCGGCGGAACCGGCGCTCGATATTTTTCTCGATCAAGTGAGCGGGCTTGGCGCAAAACTCGGCCCGCTCCTGGTCCAGCTGCCGCCAAGTCTGGCATTCGATTCGGATGTGGCCCACGCGTTCTTTGCTGCGCTCCGGGCGCGCCATGGGGGCAACGTGGTCTGCGAGCCGCGGCATGCGACGTGGTTTACCACCACAGCCGACGCACTGCTGGCGGGCCTCCAGATTGCACGCGCCGCCGCCGATCCGCCGGTCGGCGCTGCACCTTTGGAGCCGGGCGGCTGGCAGGGACTGCGGTACTATCGCCTGCACGGTGCGCCGCACATCTATTACTCCGAATACGACGCCGCGTTCCTGCAGCGCCTTGCTCAGACCCTCTCCGACCGATCGGGGGCATGCTGGTGCATCTTCGACAATACGGCACGCGGCGCGGCGACCATGAATGCAGTGTCGTTGCAACGGCTCTTGGCAAGGCTTCAAACCTAGGGAGTTTTAAGCAGGGCGCACTCGCGCGCAGAACCTCCTGTGTTCTACGTCACATGACTGCATTGCGATGCCTTCTCATTGAGATATGCGGGTGGTAAGCTTGCCACTTACAATAGAAATCCTGTCGCGGCTGTGGGGCGCGCGACCACATTTGAGGAAAACGCTATGGCGATAGATTTAAAGGTCTACGACAACGGCGATCATACCTGTCTGGTCTGGCTGCCGGACGATGGCAAAGCAATTGCGAACTGCCGCGGCTTCACGATTCACCGCTTGCTGAAAGCGGATGCCAGCAAACCAGCCGTCGAAAGCTATCTGCACAACTTTGTCGGATTCGTCGATGGCCAGAAACCCGATCCGAACGCGCCGTGGAAAATGCCGTTGCAGCGTTTCATGTGGTGGGACTATCTCGTCGACCCCGGCAACGTCGTGCAATATTCGGTCGTTCCGGTTTGCGGAGCGGACAAGGATCACCTGTCGCTCAACACCGCCGATGCCAGCGCGCTGACGCCGCCGATGACGATTACCGGCCAGATGTCGGCCAACATCTCCGCCTATTTCAACAAAGGCATCGTGTCGGCACAGTGGGTCGCCCGCGATCTCGCCGCCCTCGGCAAGAAAGCAAAACTTGCCGACGTGATTGCCAAGCCCGGCACGCCGCTGCGCAATTCGCTGAGCGGGCTATTGCGCCCGCAATTGCTGGAGCTGCTCGACGACGTCAAGAAGAACAATGGCGAGATTTACGCGGCGCTCTACGAGCTCAACGATCCGGAACTGATCCCGAGGCTCCTGGCGCTCGGGCAGAAATGCCATCTCATCCTCGCCAACGGCGCCTTCAAGCCGCCAACCAATGATGAGAACAAAGCCGTACGGGCGCAATTGCACGGCAAAATCGACCTGCACGATCGCCTGGTCAGCTCGGGCCATTTTGCCCACAACAAGTTCGTCGTCGCCTGCGATTCCGCGGGCAAGCCCCAGCGCGTGTTGTCGGGCAGCACCAATTGGACCGTGACCGGACTGTGCACCCAGGCCAACAACGGCATCCTCGTCAACGACCCGGGCCTCGGCCAGCATTTCATCGACGAGTGGAATCTCCTCAAAGCCGCCGGCAATGGCTATCCCTCATCGCTGATGCAAGCGAACGCGACGTCGAAATCCTTCCCTGTCGACGGCGGCACGATCACGCAATGGTTCGCGCCGACCGACAAGGGCGAGGATTTGGATTTCGCCCGCCAGCTCATCAACGGCGCCGAACAAGGCATCCTGTTCCTGTTCTTCAATCCGGGAGCGTTCGAGCCGGATGACAAGCCGGAGATGTGGACGCTGTTGCAAAACATCCTGGTCAGGCACCAGTCAGGCACGCCGAACTACAGTCCCAATCTCTACATCCACGGCGTGGTGAACCAGGAAATCGCCGGTCTCACCACCGAGAACCCCGCAAAGCCGAACAAAAAGCATGCCGCGCTGGATCCCGCGACCCCGAGCCCGGTGAAGCTGTTTGACGGCGGCAATACGGCGCCGCAGGCGGTGCCTTTCGAATCCATGGTGCCCAAGGCGATCAAAGACGCCTTCCACGACTGGATCGCCGAAGTGATGAACCAGGGCGTGCACGTTCACAGCAAGGTCATCGTCATCGATCCGTTCGGCAAAAAGCCCGTGGTCATCACCGGATCGCACAATCTGGGGCACAAGGCCTCGACCGCCAACGACGACAACATGATGGTCGTGGTGGGCAACGCGCCGCTGGCGGCGGCCTATGCCGCCAACATCATCGCCATTTTCCAGACCTACCGCTGGAACACTTACGTCGATGCCCATGCCAAGGATCCGCAAGTCTGGCACGGGCTGGTCGACAACGCGACGTGGCAGGACAGTTACCTGGATCCGACGCGGCCGGATCTCCCGGAGATCAAGTTCTGGCTGGGCCAAGGCGCGTCGTCGCCTGCGGCGGCCGGTCAACCGGCAGCCGCCCCGGCCGCCGGCGGCACGCAGGTACGCGCTGCGACCGCAACCGGGCCGTCGGCGCATCCCCGCAAGGGCAAAGGGCAAAGCGCCGCCGCAAAGAAGCCACCAAAGAAGCGGCCCAAAAAACAACCCGCCAAAAAACAACCTGCCAAGAAGCATCCGGCAAAAAAGAAAAAGCCGGCGCGAAAGGCCAAACCGGCGAAGAAACGTAAACACCGCTGAGCACAACGGTCGCCACGGCCGATCGCGCCGGTCAAGCGCGCGAACGGCGCAGCTTCGCCCGCATGGATCGCCTGCAAATCGGCCTCTCCCCGTACCCGGGGAGAGGTGCTATGCCCAAGCCATGCTGTCGGAATCGCATGGCTGAGACTGCTGCAATGGCTGCCAAAAAACCCGTCGTCGGTGTGATCGGCAGCGCCCATACCGTCGAGGGCAAGTTCACCGCGCAGCGGGTCGGCGAGCGGCCGCTGCTGGCGGTGGCCGAGGCCGCGGGCGCGCTGCCGCTGATCTTTGCCGGCACGCCGGAGATCACCGATATCGGCGCGCTGCTCGATACCGTCGACGGCATCCTGCTCACCGGCGCGCGCGCCAACGTGCATCCGAGCCATTTCGGCCATGAGGAGAATTCGGCGCATGAGCCTTACGACCGCAATCGCGACGCCATCGCGCTCAAGCTGATCGAGGCTTGTGTCGCGCGCGGCGTGCCGCTGTTCGGCATCTGCCGCGGTTTTCAGGAGATGAACGTCGCCTTCGGCGGCTCGCTGCATCCGGAGATCCGCGACCTGCCCGGCCGCATGAACCATCGCATGCCGCGGCTGCCGAACGGCGAAATCCACCCCGACATCGAAGTCATTTTCGCCGACCGCCATGATGTGCGCCTCACGCCCGGCGGCGTGTTCGCAAAACTGCTCGGCGCCGAGACCATCCGGGTCAATTCGCTGCACGGCCAGGGCATCCTCGAGCCGGGCAAGCGCATCGTCATCGAAGGCATCGCCGAGGACGACACTATCGAGGCCATCGCCATTGCGCAGGCGCCGGGCTTTGCGCTCGGCGTGCAATGGCACGCCGAGCACGAGGCCACCCGCAACCCGATCAATCGCGCACTGTTCGCGGCGTTTGGCGCGGCGCTGGTCGCGTATCGGCGCGCGCGATGATGGTTGCGACACGCGCCATCGCCGGCATGTCCAGGCAACCGCCGTCAGTAGAACGACTTCATGCACTGGGCGTAATATGCGGTGCAATCCTGGCACCGATGCGTCGGCGGAAACCATGAGGCTGTGCTGCAAGTCTGCAGCTTCTGCCAGCATGTCTGACACATCGGCACGAACGTGATCGTGCAGTCGGCCTGCGTATGGCCGTTGTTGAGGCAGCTTTTCAAGCAATTGTTCGGCAGCGTATAGGTGGTGTTGACATAGCGACTGCCGCACAGCATGGGCGCGCTCAAAACCGGGCCCGCATACAGGCCGGCGGCGACGACGATGAGAACGCACGCGCAGAATAGCCTTCGGATCAGCGAAGTCATGGCGCACCCCCTGGTCAAAACGTTTTTCGCGGAAACGGAGCGCGACAGTATCGGTAGAGGGTTTGCGACTGTCAACCTGAGGTTATTCGGGGACGAACGGTCGAGCGAGCATTCGCGATCGCGCTGCGGCGCGCGCCTTGCGCTTGAGATCGCGGTCTCAATATACTGCGGCCAACGATAAAAATCGTAAAGTCACCAGGGAGGTGTCGGCCGTGTTCAATCACCTGTTTTCGACTCTGTGCGGTGCCGCCGGAATTTTCGCGACTATTGCCGCGCCAGCCGTGGCCGCCGACGATATCGAGGCCAAGGCGCAAACCTGCGCCGCCTGCCACGGCGAGAACGGCGTGCCGACCGACCCGAAAACCATGCCGATCATTTGGGGCCAGCAGGCCAATTACCTCTATAAGGAATTGCACGACTATAAGAGCGGCGACCGCAAGAGCCCGATCATGGCGCCGGTGGTGGCCGACATTTCACTGGCCGATCTACGCCAGCTCGCCAATTATTTTGCCGCAAAGCCTTGGCCGGCAAAGCAGGCCTCCGGCGCCGCCGGCACGCCGCCGAACGGCATCGCCCAGTGCCAGCCGTGCCATCAGCCGAATTTCGAGGGCGGCGCGCCGGCGCCGAGGCTCGCGGGGCTGAGCTATGAGTATCTGGCCGGCACGATGCGCGACTTCGCCGACGGCAAGCGCACCAACAACGGCGACATGCCGGGCTTCATGAAGGCGCTGTCCGAAAGCGATCGCGACGCCATGGCGCGTTATCTCGCCGGGCTGTGATCGCATAAAAGAAGTTCACTCCCGTCGTCGCTCACACGAACGACGCCATAAATCGAATCCGATGTTGAAACGGCAGCAGCAACCGCGTCAGTTCCGACGCGCGTTCTCGGCCTGGATCGCTTCGTCGTGATACCAACTGCTGCCGGACACCAACTCGACGCCGCGCGGCAACTGCACGTTCGCGGCCGACGCAGTATCGTCGACACGGAGCGCAAAACGGCCCCGCGGCGGGAAGGTATAAATCTTGGCCGACGCGGTCGGCGTTCCGGAAAAATTCGTCGTCATAGTTCGGCTCCTTGGCCGTGCGCGCATCCCAATGCGCGCGTCAATTCGTGAGTCTCCTGAGTCGTTGTTAATATAATGCTTTGCCCGACTTTTGCTCGGTATGCCTCACAGAATATCAGCGCATGGCTACAATATAAGCATTCGCGTTTTTGCTCATTCGGCTTGCAGCAAAACGGCCGCGCGGTGCGGGCATTTCGCCGGCCCGTCGGCGCGCTCCGCTCTTAGCGCCGATTGGCACACAAAATGCTTGAAAGCCGGCGGGAGGCGGCGCGGATGCTTTCGATTCTGCCGCGATTTGCGGCAGCGCGCGTCTCGGCACACAAATATCGCACATCAGCACGTCGCACATCAGCACAAGAGAGACCGGAATGACAAAATACAAACTCGAATACATTTGGCTCGACGGTTACACGCCGACGCCTAACTTGCGCGGCAAAACCCAGCTCAAGGACTTCGACGCGTTTCCGACGCTCGAGCAACTGCCGCTGTGGGGCTTTGACGGCTCGTCGACCATGCAGGCGGAAGGCCACAACTCCGATTGCATACTCAACCCCGTTGCCGTCTATCCGGACGCCGCGCGCACAAATGGCGTGCTGGTGATGTGCGAAGTGATGATGCCGGACGGCACGGCGCATCCGTCGAACAAGCGCGCCACCATTTTGGACGATCCCGGCGCCTGGTTCGGCTACGAGCAGGAATATTTCTTCTACAAGGACGGCCGGCCGCTGGGTTTCCCGCCGAGCGGCTATCCGGCGCCGCAAGGCCCCTACTACACCGGCGTCGGCTACAAGAATGTCGGCGACATCGCCCGCAAGATGGTCGACGAGCATCTCGATCTCTGCCTCGCCGCCGGCATCAACCACGAAGGCATCAATGCCGAAGTGGCCAAAGGCCAATGGGAGTTCCAGATTTTCGGCAAGGGCTCGAAAACCGCCGCCGACCAGATGTGGATGGCGCGCTATCTGATGCTCCGCCTCACCGAAAAATACGGCGTCGACATCGAGTTCCACTGCAAGCCGCTCGGCGACACCGACTGGAACGGCTCCGGCATGCACGCCAACTTCTCGACCCAATATATGCGCGAAGTCGGCGGCAAGGAGTATTTTGAGGCGCTGATGAAGGCGTTCGATGCGGCGCGCGCCGATCACATCGCGGTCTACGGTCCGGACAACCACATGCGGCTGACCGGCAAGCACGAGACCGCGGCGATCACCGAGTTCACTTATGGCATCGCCAACCGCGGCGCCTCGATCCGCGTGCCGCACAGCTTCGTCAACAACGGCTACAAAGGTTATCTGGAAGATCGCCGGCCGAATTCGCAAGGCGACCCGTACCAGATCGCCTCGCAAATCCTCAAGACCATCGCTTCGGTGCCGACCAGCGGCGAAGTCAGCGCCGCGGCCTAAGGGCCATTCCATTAATGCGTGAGAGTTCAGGCGAACTCTCACGCTTTTCTTACAATTGGACTTGCGCAAACAGGCGCCGCGTTCGGCATGGTCGCAATCGAGCTCATTGCGGCGATGCCGCGGGGGAGGTACTTGGCGTCCCTCCCCCGATCCGCGCCTGGGACTTACTGTCGCTACACGCTCCGATTGCTGTCCGGCAAACCTTGAACCGATATCATTCGCCGTGTGCCAGCGGGGGCGCAGGCATGGCTTAATCGACATCAGGCCGCGGAGCTTTGGCTCGGCGGCCTGATTTCTTGCCGTTACAGCGTCACGCCGCCGGCTTATCGAGGATCAGATTGCCGTCGTCGTCGACCGAAAGCCCGGTCTTGCGCGCCTCCGCCACCACCGACGGATGCCAGTCGACCTTGCCGGCGTCGGGACCGCCGATGATCGCCATCAACAGCGCCTCGGTGCCGCCGGCGAGATTGCGGAAGCCGCGATAAATGCCGATCGGCACGTTGCACACGTCGCCCTCGTCGAGATCGACGGTTTGCTCGGCGTCGCCGTCGAGCCAAAACACCTGCCAGCGGCCTTTGACCGGGATGAAGACTTCCTCGGTGGCGTGGCGATGCAGCGCCGCGCCGCAGCCTTGCGGCGCCCGCACATAGGTGACGGAGAATCCGGCGGCGCCTGCCTTCACGTGCGGCGCCAAGTCCGCATTTTCTGTCACGCCCATGCCGACCATGTTGATGATCTCGCGCTCATAGGCGGGAATGCGCTGATCGAGAAAGGCGATGTCGGCGCCTCGGGCTTTCGCCGCCCGCGCGACATGGCCGCGCTCCATCGCCTCGCGCGAGATTTTCGGCACTGGCTTGCCCGCAAGCCGCGGATCGACGACCGGCATGATCTCCTCCTTGTTATGCGCCAAGCTTTGTTTGGCAGCAAAGTCGCGGACCGCACCTATTTGCGGATGAACCCGAGATAGAAAAACACCACGAAGAGAACGGCGTGAACGATCGCGCGGACGCCGTTCACCGTGGGCGTGATGGCCAGATGCGCACCGAGCACCGGAACCGGCGAGCCGGTCAGATAGAGATAGAACAGCACGCCCGCGCTGACGAAGAAGGCGCCCGAGAGGAATTTGCAGACCTCTTTCCAATTGATGGTCACGCAAATCGTCCGTGCGCCGGCATCGTCCCGCGTGTCGTCACGTCTCCTGCTCAGACCGGAGCGTGCTTGCCGACGAACGCCACGATGCGATCGAACATGTCGCCGGTCTGCGTCAAATCCGGCGAATGGCCGGCGTGGCGCTCCATCTCGACATAGTGCACCGCGACGTCGCCGCCGGCATTTTTATAGTTGGCGACGAAGCGTTGCGGCTCGTTGCCGGCAAAGCTCGAATCGGCGTCCTTGTAATCGTGCACGACATCGCCGCGGGCCTGGAACCAGATTGCCGGCGGCAATTGCAGCTTCTCACCGCGCTCGAGCGCCAGCATGGGATTGCCCTCGGCCATGTTGGCTTCGCTCTGCCAATAGGAATCGTGGCGCGGAATGATGGGTTTTGCCCATTCGGCGCCGGCAGCCAGCGAGCGCTTGGCGTGACGGTAGCGCGACAGCGGATTGATCACCGGCCACGACATCACCACGCAGCACACCGTCGCATCCTGCGCCGCCGATCCGGCCGGCAGCGGAATCGCCGCATAACGCGGATCGTGCGGCCGCATGGCGACCAGCATGGCCAGATGGCCGCCGCTCGACTGGCCGGAAAGGCCGATGAGATCGGGCCGCGTTTTAAGCTCGCGGGCATGCGCCTTGGCCCAGCGCACCGCGTAATTGATGTCCTGCACCGAGGCCGGATAAGGGTCCTCGTTGCCGGAGCGGAAATCGAGCGCGATCGAGACGATGCCGTGCGACGCCATGTATTTGTGGCGCAGCGCTTCGGTCAGCCGGTCGCTCTGGCACCAGGCGCCGCCATGGCATTCGACCAGAGCCGGAAACGGCCCCTGCCCGCGCGGCTTATAAACCCGCGCCAACAGCGGCTTGTCGCCGTGGCGGAGATATTCGACGTCCTCGACGTCGAAATCGGCGGTTTTCGCTTCCAGGGTCGCAGTCGTCATGGGCGTTTCCTTCCTTGCCGTTTGCCGCATAGTCGCGCACGGCGGCGCACACGGCAAGCATGGTCGAACGGGACTGTAGCGGCTATATGAGCGCCATGCCGATCCGCGACAACACCGCCCTGTCCCGCTTCGAGCTCGATGCCGGCGATGTGACGGCGTTCGTGAATTATCGCATCGACAGCGGCGTGATCGCGTTGCTGCACACCGAGACGCCGCCGCAAGCGCGCGGGCAAGGTCTTGCGTCGCAGCTCACCGCCGGCGTGCTGCAAATCGCCCGCGCGCGGGGCCTCAAGGTAATACCGCGCTGCGCCTTCGTGCGCGCCTATATCGCGAAACATCCGGAGTTTCGCGATCTGTTGGCGTAAAGCGAGAGAGCGCCGTTCTACAGCTTCATCATCGGCCGCTTGCCCTTGCCCGCCTTCTCGCTCGGCACTTTGACCAGTGCCTCGCCATCCAACACGACCTCGCCATCGACCGCGCAGATGCAGGCGAGGCGAGCGCGCGATTTTTCCGGAATCAGCTCAGCCACCGTGACCGTGACGACGACGGTATCGCCGATCCTGACCGGCGCGCGAAAATTCAATGTCTGCGAGATGTAGATCGCGCCCGGTCCCGGCAGCCGCGTGCCGAGCACGGCGGAGATGAGGCTTGCGGTATAGAGGCCGTGGGCAATGCGCTTGCCGAACGACGTGCGCGCGGCAAAATGCTCAGACAGGTGGATCGGATTGCGGTCGCCGGTCAATTGCGCGAAGCCGACCACGTCGGACGACGACACCGTCTTCTCCAACGTCTCGGTCATGCCGACCGAAAGGTCTTCGAAAAACAGCGTGCGCAGCGGCGGCAGGTTCACGCCGGCACCGCCTCCGAATTCAATTCTTCGGTGGCGGCGGCACGCCACCTGCCGCGCCGGCGCCGCCGCGCGGATCGTTCTTGTTGGCCATGCAATTCTTCAGGAATTTTGCCCGCGCCGCGCCGGCAAGTTTCTGGTCATCGGCGCCGAACTTGCAGGTGGCCGCCTTTTCCTTCGCCGTCACGGCAAAGGATGGAGCACTCGGCAGCACCGCGATCAGCACCGTGGCAACGAAGATACTTTGGGCAATGAAGATAGGTCGAAGCATGGCAGCGACTCCTGAATCATCAGATGGTATCCTACGCCATATTCGGCGATAAAGTGCCATGCCCACACCCACCCGCGTCAGCTCGGTCCTGTCCCGCATCACGCCCGGCCTCACCGGCACGGCCGAGATCGTGGTCGGCCCCGAACATACCGCCCCGTTCGTCGGCTCCGGCCGCATCGCGGTGCTGGCGACGCCGGTGATGATCAACCTCATCGAGGCGGCTGCGCTCGCCGCCGTCGAGCACCTCTTGCCGGCGGGCCATCAGAGCCTCGGCATTCATCTCGACGTCAGCCATGTGGCGGCGACGCCGATCGGCTTGCGCGTCACCGCCACCGCCGAGGTCACTGGCGTCGAAGGCCGCACCATAAAATTCCGCGTCGAAGCCCACGACGAGGTCGAGGCCATCGGCGGCGGCACGCACGAGCGCGTCGTCGTCAGCGTCGAGCGCTTCGACGAACGCGTGCAGCGCAAGGTGCGGGGCGAGACGTCGCGCTAGAGCATGATCCGGAAAAGTGGGTACCGGTTTTCCGAAAAGATCATGCTCCACTAAAATGCTAGAGCGCAAATCGCTTCAATCTGAAGCGATTTCGCTCTAGCGCCGGCCGGCGAACCAGCCGATCGCGAACAGCACCACGGCGGCGACGGCGGCGGCAATGGCATGGGTTTTATGAATATGATCGGAACCCGCCAAGTAGCCGGGCACAAAGGTCGGCAATTGGCCGGCCGGCATCACGAAATACATCACGGCGGCGATCACGCAGATGATGGCGAGCAGGTAGGCAATCATTTTCATTGGACGTTTTCCCTTGTCGGTAAGCCGGCGCACTCCATGCCGGCTGCTGAATTAGCATGACGGCCGGTAGCTTGGCGAGACGCCGCCGCCCACTCCGAGTTGCTTGTTTTCCCGGCCGTCCGTGGCGATGATCCTGCCCAAAATAGCCTGGGCAAAACAACTTGGGGAGGACAGTCATGATCGCCACCATCGGATACCGCTTTGCCGCTGCCGCAGGCACTGCCCTGCTCGCCGGCATCGCCGCGGCACCTCCGGCGCGCGCCCAATCGCTCGACGATTTTTACGCCAAAGCCAAGGACGAAGGCGCGTTCGCGTTCTATGTCGGCGGCCCGACCGCGCCGTGGGAAGCCCGCGCAAAAGTGTTCGAGGAACGCTTTCCCGGCATCAAGGTCACGATCGGCGGCGGCTTCTCCAACGTGCTCGACAAGAAGGTCGACGCCCAGCTTGCCGCCGGCAAGCTCGAAGTCGACGCGGTGATATTCCAAACCGCCGGAGACTTCGGGCGCTGGAAAGCCGAAGGCCGGCTGCTGGCATTCAAACCCGACGGCTTCGACAAAATGGATGCGGCGTTCAAGGACGCCGACGGCACCTTCTGGGCCACCATGGTGAACGTAGTGCCCTACATGTACAACACCGAGAAGGTCGCGGCCGCCGACATCCCGAACGCGGCGACGGATTTCCTCAAACCCCAGTTCCAGGGCAAGGTCGTCACCGCCTATCCGGCTGACGACGACGTCACGCTGTGGGTGTTCAATCATATCGTGCAGACATACGGCTGGAGCTACATGGACAAATACATGGCGCAGAAGCCGACTTTCATTCAGGGCCATCTCGGCGAGCAGCGCAGCATCGGCGCGGGCCAAAACCTCGTCACCTTCGACTCGATCCTCGACATCACCGATGGCCTGAAGCGCCAGGGCCAGCCGGTCGACTCGCATATTCCAACCGGCGACGCGCTGCCGATCTGGCCGCTCCTGGGCGCGATCTTCAAGGACGCGCCGCATCCGAACGCGGCAAAGCTGTTCTTGTCGTGGCTGTTGACGCCGGAGCAGCAAGCCAAGCTGCCGACCTGGTCGCCGCGCAGCGACGTGCCGCCGCCGGCCGGTTACAAGCCGATCCTGTCCTACAAAGTCGCCAACGATTACCGCGCCTTCCTCAGCGACCAGAAAAACGTCGAGGAGCTGCGCAAGAAGTTCGAAGGGTATAGCGGCCCGATCGTCAATTCCGGCGGCGTCCGGTAAAACGGCAACGTCGCGTTAACTCTTGGCGTCCGAAAGTAGCGCGAGAGATTCGCGTTCGCGCCTTAGCGAACCGGACCTCGTTCCGCGCGTGATCGCCCTGCGCGCGCAGGATTTGAGTCATCGCGGCCGCTGTCCGGCGCGATTATGCCAAAATTCCGTTTCATCGTGCGACGGGGCGCGTTTCCGTAATCAGGATACCGCCGCATGTCATTGCGCAGCCCGGTGCTTACGAAACGTTCGGCAACTTTGTTGATCACTGTGCCGTTATTTTCGGCGCTTCTCGTCACGTCGGCGGTCACGGCGCGGTTCAGCATGAGCTCCGAAATCGACCATATCGTCAGCCGCGGCATAGCGCCCATGTCGGGGCCGAATGGCGGCGTCGCCGTCGCGGTGCAGATGGGCGACCGCAGCCTGTTCTTCAATTACGGCTACGCCGACCAGGCCGACAAACGGCCGGTCACTTCGGACTCGCTGTTTAATGTCGGCTCGGTGCGCAAGGTGTTCGAGGCGACTTTGGTGGCACAAGGCGTGCTGCGCGGCGAGATCAGGCTCGACGATCCGGTGGCGCGCTACGTCACCGAGCTGCACGGCGATTACGTCCGGCACGTCACCGTCCGCCAACTGGTCAGTCACACGTCCGGCCTGCTGCTGCCGACCGACCATCCGCCGTGGCCGACCGAGAAATATTCGCTCGCCGGGTTCTACGACGCGCTTAACGCCTGGACGCCGTCGGGCGGCGAAGCGCCTGGCAATCAGCGCATCTATACCCACGCCGGCTATATCTTGCTTCAGCTTGTATTGGAGCGCCGCTACGGCAAGCCGATCGCGGAACTCCTCGACCGCGGCGTGATCGCGCCGCTCGGCATGACATCGACGGTCGTGCCGGAACGCGGCGCCGACGACCGCGCCATCATGAGCGCGGCACTGCTGCAGCGCGCCGTCCAAGGCTACGCGCGCGACGGCGAGACGATCGGCCTTCCCGGCAATCAGCAGAGCTATTTCGATTTTCCGGGAACGGGTCAGATGTTCTCGACGGCGCACGACCTCGCTCGGTTGCTCGCCGCCTGCCTCGGCGAGACGCAGATCGATCCGCAGCTCCGCCAAGCGTTGCTGGCGACCCAGCGCGAGGAATTCCGCGTCGGCCCGCAATACGGCCAAGCCATGGCCTGGGAGATCGAAAACCCGTTCGGCGTCACCGTCGTCGACAAGCCCGGCGGCCTCGACAACGCCTCCGCCTATGTCGGCTTGGTGCCGGACCGCAAAATCGGCATCGCGATCCTGATCAATCGTGGCGACGTGCACCCGTTCGAGATCGCCCGCAGCACGATCCTGCCGGAACTGGCGCGGCTCGTGTCGCCGCACGGACAAGCCGTGGGCAGCGCGTCGCGCTAATAGGGCCGCACGTTGCCTTCGACCGTGGTGCGCAGCATCAGCCGCCGCTCGGTCGAGGGAAAATCGGTGCGCGCGTGCGATGAGCAGCGGTTGTCCCATAGCAAGAGATCGCCGACGCGCCAGACGTGCTCGTAGACGAATTCGCGTTTTTCGGCGTGCTCGTACACGGCGTTGAGCAGCCGCTCGCTCTCGTCCTCCGGCATGTCGAGCACTTTCACCGTCATCAGCCGGTTGACGTAGACCGCCTTCCGGCCAGTGTCGTCGTGGGTGCGGAACACCGGGTGCGTCTGTTCGGAGAAGGCCACCGTGCCGCGGCCGTCGCCCTTGATGGTCGAGCCGTAATTGTAGTGGTGCATCGCTCTCTTGCCTTCGAGCTTTTGCCGCAGCGCCGGGTCGAGGGTGTCGTAGGCGGCATAGCCGGAGGCGAACAGCGTGTTGCCGCCGGTCGAGGGAATTTCGACCGAGTAGAGCATCGTCGCCTTGCTCGGCACCTCGGCGTGGATCATGTCGTGGTGGAACATCATCTCGCCGTCGGGCAGCGCGCCGATCGGCTCGCCGTTCTCGCGGATGTTCGAGATCAGCATGATGCCGGGCAGCATGCTGGAATAGCCCTTGGGGAAATATTTCGGCGGCCGCGTCAGCTTGCCCGGCTCGCCGAAAAATTTCGTGGCGCGGATCAAATCTTCCTGGGAGAGTTTTTGCTCCGGAAAAATCAGCACCAGGTGGTCGAGCCAGGCCTGGTAGATCGCCCGCACCGTCGCCTCGTCGGGTTTTTCGCGCAGATCGATGCCGCGGATCTCGGCGCCGATATGCTTGGTCAGCGGCACCACATCCAGGCGCACCGCGCCGGACGCTTTCGCCGGCATGGATTCGTGCGTTGCAAGCGACATGCGTGGCCTCCCCAATCTTGTTGTTGTTTATTCCGCGGCGACGGGCATGGCCGGCGCCGGGATTGCGTGCGCGGCCTCGCCGCTCGCCAGCGCGGCCAGGATTCTATCAATCAAGGCCCGCGCGGAATCGGCGCTGAGCTCGACCGCGACGCGGTCGCGGCCGCCCTCGCCTTCATTGGTGAAGTCGATGGCCAGCACGTGGTCGAGGGTGGAGTGATAGGGATGATCGAAATAGACGTTGGCGGTATCGATCTTCATCCAGCCCTTGCGGCCCTTGGCGCTGCCGATGAGCGCCGCCTTTTCGACGATGTAGGAGCACATGGCTCTCTCCTCAGTATTTTAGTTGGCGCATGATCTTTTCCGAAAACCGGTATCCACTTTTCGGGATCATGCGCTACTCGGCCGCGATGCTGGAGGACGAGGCCGCCAGATTGCGGTTGAAGAAGTCGAACACTCTGCGCCAGCCGTCGATCGCCTGCTCGGGCCGATAGGCGTCGCGCAGCGTGTTGAAGAAGGCGTGTCCGGCGCCGTCGTAGCGGTGGAATTCGTAGTTCTTGCCGAGCTTTTTCAGCACCGCCTCGGTGCGGTTGACCTGATCGGCGGTCGGATTGGCGTCGTCGTTGCCGAAAATGCCGAGCAGCGGACAGGTCATCTTCTCGGTGAGGTCGATCGGCGCCACCGGGCGCTTGTCGTTGAGGGCCTTCGGATCGTCGACGACGACATTGCCGCCCCAGCAATCCACCGCGGCATCGATGCCGGACAAGGTGCAGGCGGCGAGATAGGTATGGCGGCCGCCGGAGCAGAAGCCGATGACGCCGATCTTGCCGGTGGCGTTCGGCTGCGCGCGCAGGTACGCCATGGCGCCAGCCACGTCGCCCATGACCTGCGCGTCGGCCACGCCGCCGGCGGCGCGGATGCGGGCGCCGAGATCATCGGGCGCTTCGCCGGGATTACCTTCGCGGAAATAAAGATGCGGCGAGATCGCCGCATAGCCGTGATGAGCCAGCTTGCGCACCACTTCGGTGGTCCACTCGCACCAGCCGGGAATGTGATGGATGACGACGACGCCGGGGAATTTTCCGGCCCGGGTCGGCCGCGCGTAATAGGCCTCGCCCTGGTCGCCATTGTGGCCGCGGAACGGCACCGTTTCCGCCTGCAGGCCTTGGTAAAAGCTCATGTTTCACTCCCCTAGGTTTCGGGTATTTGACGGTGACGATAGCACGACCCGCCGGCGGCGGCAGCGGCAGCCTAGTTCGGGCAGGGATGCAAAACCGCCTTGTAGTTGCCGTCACGGTCGACGAAGTCGATGGTGTGGTCGGGCTTCGGCGTGAAGCTCAAGTTCCCCATCAGCGGCCCGGAGGCAAACTTGCACTCGACCCGCACGGCATAGGTCTCGCCGTCGCGCGTGGTGTCGAGAATGGTGCAGGTGCCGAGATTGGAGACGATCTCCTGGGGCGAGATCTTGACCCGCACGGCAACCGGATCGGTGCCGTCGCCCTTGCAGAGAGCGTTCTGCGTGTAGTTGCCGCTGAGCGGAAAGTCGTCGGCGAAGGCAGAGCCCGCCGCGATGACAAGCGCAACCGCGGTCAAAATCCGATTGATGATCGCCACACCGATACCCCAGAAACCTATAGCCCCGGCCGGCGCGGACTGTAGCCAAAGTCGCGCGGTCGGCCAATCGCTATGTAGGGCTATCTGGATGCGCTAGTGGCCGCGGAACCCGTCGGCGATGACACGCGTACGGGTGGACGACCATTGCTTGGATAGATTGCCGTCGACGCCGCGATAGGCGGCGTTCTCGCAATCGACCGCGCCGTTGTCGGTGAAACGGCCGGTATTATTGTCGAACAGCATCTGACGGCAGTTACGGCCCTCTTGGGGCATGTACAGGACCGATCCGGTGTAGACTTCCCCGATATTTCGGGCTGCCGCCGCCGGTTTCACCCAGTGCTGCACGGTGAAATAATCGGCGATGGCGAACAGGCCGGTGCCGAGCACGACGCCGACCGCGACTACGCCAAGGCCTTGGCGGATGCTCTCGGAGCGGCTCTTCTTGCGGAGTACGCGACGGTACATGGAACCATCATACGCGAGAAAAAGGCAACCCGCCCTAAGGTTTACGCGGCGCGGTTAAGATATTGCTGACGTAAACGAACGGATAAAACTCAATAATGCCGGCGACGGTACCGCCGCATTGCACATGAAAAAACGGCGCCCGCGAGGGCGCCGTTTTCCGTTCGTTCAATGCCGTCAGTGCGCGGTGGTCAGGCCCGAGGCGTCTTCCTCGACCGCCGGTTCGGGGACGTCGACCGGCTTGGCCGTCGCCTCTTCCCAGGTGATCGGTTCGGGCTTGCGCGTGAGCGCGCGGGCCAAAACCTCGTCCATGCGCGAGACCGGAATGATGTCGAGGCCGCTCTTGATGCTGTCGTTGATCTCGACAAGATCCTTGGCGTTCTCTTCCGGAATGAGCACGGTCTTGATGCCGCCGCGGTGGGCAGCGAGCAGCTTCTCCTTCAAGCCGCCGATCGGCAGCACCCGGCCGCGCAGCGTGATCTCGCCGGTCATGGCGACGTCACGGTGCACCGGGATGCCGGTCATCACCGAGACGATGGCGGTGACCATGGCGACGCCGGCTGACGGCCCATCCTTCGGCGTGGCGCCCTCCGGCACGTGGACGTGGATGTCGCGCTTGTCGAACAACGGCGGCTCGATGCCGAAGGCAGCCGAGCGCATGCGGACATAGGACGCCGCCGCCGAGATCGATTCCTTCATCACGTCGCGCAAGTTGCCGGTGACGGTCATCTTGCCTTTGCCGGGCATCATGGCCGCCTCGATGGTGAGGAGCTCGCCGCCGACGTCGGTCCAGGCAAGCCCGGTGACCACACCGACCTGATCCTCGTCCTCGACCTCCCCGTAGCGGTATTTCGGCACGCTGAGGTAATCGGGCAGCACCTTATCGGTGACGGCAACCGATTCCTTCTTCGTGATCGTCAGTTCCTTCACCGCCTTGCGGATCAGCGTGGAGAGCTCGCGCTCGAGATTGCGCACGCCGGCTTCCCGCGTGTAACGCCGGATCAACGTTAGCAAGGCCTCGTCGTCGATCGACCACTCCTCGGGGGTGAGGCCGTGCTTGACGATCGCGTGCGGAATCAGGTGCTTGCGCGCGATCTCGACCTTCTCGTCCTCGGTGTAGCCGGCGATGCGGATGATCTCCATGCGGTCCATCAGCGGCGGCGGAATATTGAGCGTATTCGCCGTGGTGATGAACATCACGTTGGAGAGATCGTAGTCGACCTCCAGATAGTGGTCGTTGAAGGCGTGGTTCTGCTCGGGATCCAAAACCTCGAGCAAAGCCGACGACGGATCGCCGCGGAAATCGGCGCCCATCTTGTCGACCTCGTCCAACAGGAACAGCGGGTTCGAGGTCTTGGCCTTGCGCATCGACTGGATGACCTTGCCGGGCATCGAGCCGATATAGGTCCGCCGGTGGCCGCGGATCTCGGCCTCGTCGCGCACGCCGCCGAGCGAGACGCGCACGAATTCGCGCCCGGTGGCCTTGGCGATCGACTTGCCGAGCGAGGTTTTGCCTACGCCGGGAGGACCGACCAGGCACAGGATCGGCCCGGTCAGCTTATTGGCGCGCTGCTGCACCGCGAGATATTCGACGATGCGCTCCTTGACCTTCTCGAGGCCGAAATGGTCGCCATCGAGAATCTGCTGGGCAAGCGGCAGGTCCTTCTTGATCTTCGACTTCTTGTTCCACGGGATCGACAACAGCCAGTCGAGATAGTTGCGCACGACGGTGGCTTCCGCCGACATCGGCGACATCTGCCGCAGCTTCTTGATCTCGTGCTGCGCCTTCTCGCGCGCCTCCTTCGACAGCTTGGTGCGCTTGATCTTGTCTTCGAGCTCGGCGACCTCGTCCTTGCCGTCCTCGTCACCGAGTTCCTTCTGGATCGCCTTCATCTGCTCGTTGAGGTAATACTCGCGCTGGGTCTTCTCCATCTGCCGCTTGACCCGCGTGCGGATGCGCTTCTCGACTTGGAGCACCGAGATTTCGCTCTCCATCAGGCCGAGCACCTTCTCGAGCCGCTCGGTGACGCTGGGCGTCTCCAGAATGACCTGCTTGTCGGGAATCTTGACCGCGAGGTGCGAAGCGACCGTGTCGGCGAGCTTGGCGTAGTCCTCGATCTGCTGGACGACGCCGACCACTTCGGGCGACACTTTCTTGTTGAGCTTCACATAGCCCTCGAACTCGTTGATGACCGAGCGCGCCAGCGCTTCGGCCTCAACCTGCTCGCCGGCGTTGTCGGCGATCACGACCGCTTCGGCCTCGTAATACTCTTCGCGGTCGGTGTATTTGGTGACACGCGCGCGCGCGGCGCCCTCGACCAGCACCTTCACGGTGCCGTCGGGCAGCTTGAGCAGTTGCAGCACGCTGGCAAGCGTGCCGACGGTGAAAATCGAATCCGTCGCCGGATCGTCGTCGGAGGCGTTCTTCTGCGTCGCCAGCAGAATGAACGTGTCCGAACGCATCACTTCTTCGAGCGCCTTGATCGACTTCTCGCGGCCGACGAACAGCGGCACGATCATGTGCGGGAAAACAACGATGTCGCGGAGTGGCAGCACCGGATAGGCCCGGCTTTCGCCGGCCGTCAGGAGCGGCTTGGGTTTGGCGGCACTTGTCATGGCCCCATTGTCCTTATTGTTGTGCACCTCCGTCACGACCCGCAGGATGCGCTGTCACAACGGACTGCCGATTGGCCGGGAGAGGACTGGCTACAAAGCCCCGCCCGGGTCGTCCCTGCGATCTATCGTAGGCTATTTTTGACCGCACACTATAGGTGGCGTTGCGGCGCAGGCGTGTCAAGAAAGGCAGGTTTTCCGCCAAAAACGCGACGCCATTGGGATGCGGCAACGATCGGCGCGGCGAATCGGGCACGCCGGGTGAGCGCGTTCTCAGGCGCTCGCCCCACCGGCATCGCTGGTGCGGTCCGACCGGTCGGCATAGATGTAAAGCGGCCGGGCGCTGCCCTCGACGACCTCGCGCGAGATCACCACTTCCTCGACGCCTTCCAGGCTCGGCAGGTCGAACATGGTGTCGAGCAGGATCATCTCCATGATCGAGCGCAAGCCGCGCGCGCCGGTCTTGCGGTCGATCGCCTTGCGGGCGATCGCCGAAAGTGCCTCGTCGGCCAAGGTCAAATCCACCGTCTCCATCTCGAACATGCGCTGGTATTGCTTGACCAGGGCGTTCTTCGGCTCGGTGAGGATGCGCTTGAGCGACGGCTCGTCGAGGTCCTCCAGCGTCGCCACGACGGGCAGCCGGCCGACGAATTCCGGGATCAGGCCGTATTTCAACAAATCCTCGGGCTCGACTTCGCGGAAGATTTCGCCCTGCTTGCGATCCTCCGGTGCCGCCACCCTCGCGCCGAAACCGATGGAGGTGGAACGGCCGCGCGCCGAGATGATCTTCTCGAGACCGGCAAACGCGCCGCCGCAGACGAACAGGATATTGGTGGTGTCGACCTGCAGGAACTCCTGCTGCGGATGCTTGCGGCCGCCCTGCGGCGGGACGCTGGCGATGGTGCCTTCCATGATCTTGAGCAGCGCCTGCTGCACGCCCTCGCCCGACACGTCGCGGGTGATCGAGGGATTGTCGGACTTGCGCGATATCTTGTCGATCTCGTCGATATAGACGATGCCGCGCTGCGCCCGCTCGACGTTGTAGTCGGCGGACTGCAGCAGCTTCAAAATGATGTTCTCGACGTCCTCACCGACATAGCCGGCTTCGGTCAGCGTCGTCGCATCCGCCATGGTGAAGGGCACGTCGAGGATGCGCGCCAGCGTTTGCGCGAGCAGCGTCTTGCCCGAACCGGTCGGCCCGATCAGCAGGATGTTCGATTTCGCCAGCTCGACGTCGTTGTGCTTGGATTGATGATTGAGCCGCTTGTAGTGATTGTGGACGGCGACCGAGAGCACCTTCTTGGCGTGGTCCTGACCGATGACGTAGTCGTCCAAAACCTTGCGGATCTCGCGCGGCGTCGGGATGCCGTCGCGCGACTTCACCAGCGAGGATTTGTTCTCCTCGCGGATGATGTCCATGCACAGCTCGACGCACTCATCGCAAATGAACACGGTCGGCCCGGCGATGAGCTTGCGCACCTCGTGCTGGCTCTTACCGCAGAACGAGCAGTAGAGCGTATTCTTGGAATCGCCGCCGCCAACCTTGCTCATTCCTGTCTCCGTCTTCCCGACCTGGGCAGCACCTTGGGCAGCACCTCACACCTTACAAAACGCCGCGCTAAAAATCCGTAGCGGCATTCGCATAGTTTGCCCGCATAAGACGCCACCAAGACATCCCCGGCAAATCAGCACAAGACACCATGCTAGCGGCGTGCCAATCAAGAATCCATTAACGATAAC
>CAVWOI010000045.1:0-27363 GCA_963756245.1 uncultured Alphaproteobacteria bacterium | reverse complement strand
ACGCCGCGCTGGGGCCTGAGGAAATATGCCTTCCCAGTTGTTCTCGACGTTTAAAATGCGCGACCTCGAATTGGTCAACCGCATCGTCGTATCCCCGATGGGCCAATACTCGGCGGAGAACGGTAGCGCTACGGACTGGCACACCATGCATCTCGGCCATCTGTCCGTTTCGGGCGCGGGACTTCTGATCACTGAGGCGACTGCGGTTGAAGAACCGGGGCGCTTAAGCAAGACCGATCTCGGGCTTTATACCGACGAGAACGAGGAAGCGCTCGCACGCGTCATCGCGTTTTGCCGCAAACATGGCAGCGCCAAGCTGGGCAGCCAGCTTTATCACAGCGGCCGCAAGGGCTCGATTTCGACCGCTTGGGAAGGGCAGAAAGCAATATCGCCCGAGAATGGCGGCTGGGCACCTTTCAGCCCCTCCGATGTTCCATATCCTGGCCGCAATACACCGCTGCCGCTCGATGAGGCTGGCATCCAACGCGCGATCAGGGCCTTTGCCAATGCCGCCAAGCGCGCTGACCGTATCGGTTTCGATCTGATCGAAATCCACGGCGCACACGGCTATCTCATCCATAACTTCCTCTCGCCGTTCGCCAACAAGCGCACCGACAAATATGGCGGTTCGCTGCAAGCACGCATGCGATTTGCGATCGAGGTCTACGAGGCGATCCGCGCGGTGGTGCCGGAGCGAAAGCCGATTGGCATGCGCATCTCGTCAACCGACTGGGCTGACGGCGGCTGGACCCTCGACGACAGCGTTGTGCTGGCCACGGAACTCAAGAAACGCGGCTGTGATTACATTACCGCGTCAAGCGGCGGCGCGGTGCCGGAGCAGCAGTTGAAGGTCGGACCTGGCTATCAGGTGCCCTTCGCAGAGCGAATCCGCCGCGAGGCAGGTATTCCGACGATGGCCGTCGGCCTTATCACTGAAGCACAGCAAGCCGAGGACATTATCGCCAACGGACAAGCCGACATGGTCGCACTTGGCCGTGGCATGCTTTTCAATCCGCGCTGGCCTTGGCATGCGGCCATGCAATTCGGCGAGCAGGTCCATTATCCTCCGCAGTACGAGCGCTCGCATCCCAAAATGCGGGCAGGCGATTTCCTCAAGCCGCGGGCCGATAAATAGCGGCACTCAATCTCGGTGGTTTGGCGGCAGGTAACGGTGGACGTCGGGCTTACCCGATCTTGCCCAGCATCGGAAACGTATCGAGCAGCCAATAGCTCGCCTGGCTGACCGCTCCGGTCAGAAAGGCGATGCCGGTCAACACCAAAAGTCCGCCCATCGCCTTTTCGACCAGGCCGAGACTTTTGCGGAAGCGGGCGAGGAAGGCTGCGAACGGTTCCACCGCCAGCGCCGCCACGATGAACGGCACGCCGAGGCCGAGCGAATAGATGGCCAGCATGCCGGCACCTTTCGCCACGGTTGCCTCCGACGCGGCAACCGCCAGGATCGCGGCGAGGATCGGACCGATGCACGGCGTCCAGCCGAACGCAAACGCAAGTCCCATCAGATAAGCACCCCACAGGCCGATGGGCTTGGCGACTTCAAGCCGCTTCTCGCGCATCAGCCACGCGATCGGCGTAATGCCGAGGAAGTGCAGACCCATGATGACGATGGCAATGCCGGCAACGATCGCGAGTTCACCCGAATAGGCGCGCAGCACCGCACCGACCACGCTGGCGCCGGCGCCGAGCGCGACGAACACGGTGGCGAAGCCGAGCACAAACAGCAACGCCGCCGCGATGGTTTGTCGTCCGGCCCGCGGTTTGGTTTCGGCATCGGCAAACCGTTCCAGCGACGTGCCGGTCAGATAAACGAGATACGGCGGCACCAGCGGCAGCACGCAGGGCGACAGGAAGCTCAGCATCCCCGCAAGCAGCGCCGCAAAGATCGAAACGTTCGTCATGGCGCATGCAATGCACCGGGGGCGATGGCGATTGCAAGGCATTCTCCGCCCTCTCCCCGCGCAGCGGGGAGAGGTATGATGCAGCCCATGCGCAACCTCCTCACCGACGTCCCCGGCATAAAAGTCGGCCACGGCACCGACACCCGCCTCGGCTCCGGCTCGACCGTGGTCGTTTTCGACGAACCCGCCGTGGCTTCGATCGACGTGCGCGGCGGTGGGCCGGGTACGCGCGAGACGGCGCTGCTCGACCCGGCGCAGACCGTCGAGGGCATCGACGCCATCGTGCTGTCGGGCGGCTCGGCGTTTGGCCTCGATGCCGCGTCCGGCGCGCAAGCCTGGCTGCGCGAGCAAGGCCGCGGCTTTGCCGTGCGCACCGCGCGGGTGCCGATCGTGCCGGCCGCCGTGTTGTTCGACCTGCTCAGCGGCGGCGACAAGGCGTGGGGCCGGTTCCCGCCCTATCGCGAGCTTGGCTACGCCGCCGCTGCTTCGGCCGCCACCGAGTTCGCGCTAGGCAGCGTCGGCGCCGGCACCGGCGCCACCACGGTCAATTACAAAGGCGGCATCGGCTCCGCCTCGGCGCAAACGCCGGACGGCCATATCGTCGGCGCGCTCGCCGCCGTCAATGCGGTCGGCAGCGTGGTGGTCGATCGCGGCCCGTGGTTCTGGGCGGCGCCGTTCGAGGAGGATGGCGAATTCGGCGGCCGCGGATTTCCCGCTCCTTTACCACCGGGCGCGCTCATGCTTCGGACCAAGGGAACGCCGTTAGCGAGCACCACGTTGGTCGTCGTCGCGACCGACGCCGCGCTCAACAAAGCGCAGGCGAAACGGCTTGCAGTCATGGCACAGTCGGGCCTGTCGCGCGCGATCTACCCGGTGCACACGCCGCTCGACGGCGATGTAATGTTTGCCGCCTCGACCGGCCGCCGGCCGCTGGGTGACGCGCAGCTCGGGCTGACCGGTCTCGGTTCCGTCGCCGCCAATGTGGTGGCGCGCGCTATCGCGCGTGGCGTTTTTGCGGCAACGGCGCTGCCTCTGCCCGGTGCCATGCACAGTTGGCAGGACGAATTCGGCCGCTGAGACAAGCGCATCGGCGCAATCTTTGACTCGGAAACCACGATCCGCATCTTTGATTGGACGCCGCCTCGTTTTCGTTGACTTGCCCGGCATTTGCGCTTTGACTTGCCGTGGGCAGGGTAGCGGTCGTAGCGGAGGGTAAGATGCGCGTCGTTGTCGTTGTTTTTGCGGCATTATTGACGTTGGGTCTCGCGGCATTCGGTGTCGTGGCCGCCCAGCGCGCCAACGCCCCGGCCGCGGCGACTGCCATGGCGACGCAGGTCGCGCCGCCGGTTGCGCCTACGCGTCCGACGCCGGTGCGCGCGCCAGTCGCCGATATCGCCCAAAATCAGATGGCCGAGGTGACGAAGCCGACGGTCGCGACCGACGCCCCCGCCGTAGCCCCGATCGTCCTTGCGCAGAATACGCCGGCGCCCGTCGCTCTCCCCCCGCCGGCCGCAGCGGCGGTACCGCCGAGCGCCGCAGCGCCCGCGCCGTCCCCGGTGAAGAGCGCTCCGGCCTGCGACAAGCCTGACGGCATGGGGCTTGCCCGCACCGTCGAGATCGACACCACCGGCGGCCCCGCGTTCGGCACCGAGCATTTCAAGCAGTACGATTTCCTGCGCGACAAGGAAGTGGTGCTGACCTTCGACGACGGCCCGTGGCCGGAGAACACGCCGGCGGTGATCAAGGCGCTCACCGACATGTGCGTCAAAGGCACTTTCTTCGAGATCGGCGAGCACGCCACCTGGCGTCCCGACATTTCGAAGATGGTGGCCGCGGCCGGCATGACCGTCGGCAGCCACACCTGGTCGCACAAGGATTTGGCCAGAAAACCCTATGCCACCGACATCGAGAAGGCCAAGGACGAGATCGAGATGGGCGTCAGCGCCGTGCGCATGGCGGTCGACGCCCCGATCGCGCCGTTCTTCCGCTTTCCCGATCTGCAGCAGCCGGCCGACCTGATGACTTATCTCGGCACCCGCAACATCGCGATCTTCTCGACCGACATCGACACGTTCGACTTCAAGATGCGCAAGCCCGAGGACGTCGTGAAATCGGCGATGACCAAGCTCGCCAAGAGCGGCAAGGGCATTTTGCTGATGCACGATTTCCAGCACGCCACCGCCGAAGCGATCCCGGAACTGCTGCGCCAGCTCAAGGCCGGCGGCTACAAGATCGTCCACATGGTGCCGAAGCAGCCGGTGACGACGCTCTCGAAATACGACGACATGGTGCGGGCGCAGGACAAATTCTCCAACGCCAACAACACCCGGCCGCAGTCGAGCGTGGTCAAGACGATCAACGAGTAGCGCGTCCTCCACGTCATTGCGAGCAAAGCGAAGCAAACCAGTGCGGCAGCGCCGTCCTGGATTGCTTCGTCGCTTCGCTGCTCGCAATGACGGCTAATGCAGAAACCGCTCCGCCGCGTAAGGCGCCGGATCGCAGAATGGCGTCGCGCCGGTCATCATCTCGGAAATGAGCCGCCCCGTCGCCGGGCCGAGCGACAGGCCCCAATGACCGTGGCCATAAGCGAGCCACAGCCCGCGTTGATTGGGCGCGCGCGCAATCACCGGGCGGGAATCGGCGAAGCACGGCCGCGATCCCATCCATGGCTTCGGCTCGACGGCGTCGCCGAGCGCGAACAATTCCCGCGCTTTCGGCAGCACGCGATCGAATTGCACCGGCGTCGGTTGAGCATCGCGCGCGGCGAATTCGGCGCCGGTGGTGAGCCGGATGCCCTGCTCCATCGGCGTAATGACGTAGCCGTTTTCGGCGTCCAGCACCGGCCGGCTCAGCCCGGCATTGCCTTGCGGGCGGAAATGCCAGTGATAACCGCGCTTGACGGCGAGCGGCAATTTGATGCCGAGCGGCTCGATCAGATCCGGCGTCCACGGCCCGAGCGCGACCACGACATCGCCGGCATCGAGCGGGCCTGCGGCGGTATCGACCCGCCAATACGGCTCGGCGCGATGCAGGCTGCGCGCGTCGCCGGCAAACGACAGCCCGCCAAGCGCCGCGAAACGCGCCGCATAGGCGCGCGTCACCGCCAGCGGATTGCTGACGCTCACCGCGCCGGTCCAGTGCACGGCGTGGCGGAACACCGGCTTGAGTGACGGCTCCAGCGCGCGCGCCGCGTCGCCATCGAGCGGCACATTGGCGATGCCGAACTGCGCTGCGAGTTCGAGTTCGCGCGCCTGCGCCGCGAACGCGGCGTCGCTGCGGTAAAGTTTCAGCCAGCCGGTATGGCGGAAATATTTTGTGGCACCGGCTTCCGCGCTCAGCGCCTCATGCTCGGCGACCGCGCGCGCCATCAGCGGCCGGATGAGGTGCGCCGTCTCGATCAGCCGTTCCGGCTGCGAGGCGGCACGGAACGCCAAGAGCCACGGCGCCACTTTCGGCAGGAACGTCAGATGGTAATTGGCCTCCGGCGCGCGCTTGAGTGCGACGCGCAACAGCGCCGAAAAACGCGACGGAAACGCCGGCGGAAAGATCGTGTTGCCCTCGATGATGCCGCTATTGCCGTAGGACGTGCCCTCGCCCGCCCCGCCGCGATCGACCAGCGCCACCGCGACGCCGCGCTTGGCAAGATGCACGGCAATCGAGGTGCCGACGATGCCGGCTCCAAGCACAATGGTATCGACGCGCGCCACGGTGACCTCCTGTGCAGGAGTTATAGCGCCGATAGGGTCAAGTCCAGCCGCGGCTTATAGTTGGGAAAGGTTGGGATTTTAGTGGAGCATGATCTTTTTGCGAAAACCGGCATCCACCCTCGGATCAAGTCCGAGGGCAGGCTTTTCGGGATCGTGCCCTAGATCGTGGCGATGTCCTGCACCGTCGCCGGATTGATCAATTGCGCCTGCATCTGGATCAAGCGCTCAAGGAGATTGTTTTGCACAACGTTGGCGCCACCGGCGGACGAATTTGAGCTTGCCGACGGCGTGGCACCATCAGCCGGCGCCGCGGTGGCCGGCGCGGCGGCGGAGCCATTGTTGGCGCCACCCTGCTGCGCTGGCTGCGATGAAAATGAATCGTCCGAGCCGATGCTGCCGTCGAGCGGCGGCTGCACGGGTTGCAAATTGGAGGCGTTGGCCTGCATGTCGAACATCGTCTGCAAGGTTTGCGCGTCGAATTGCGGCGATGAACTGCCCGACGTCACCGCGCTGCTTGATGACCCTGCGCCGCCGGACGATGTCGTCGCACCGGTGGTCGTGCCCTGGCTTTGGCCCAACGCCGCCAACAGCGACGCGATCGGATCGGACTGCGCGCCGTTGCTTGTCGAGGAGTCCGGCTGCAGCAGGGACTGCCACAAGGCATAGGGATTGTTGGCGTTCGATCCGTTGACGGAAACCGACATGAAATACTCCTGCATACGCAGCGCGGAACGCGAACGCGTCCTGTGCCATCGATGCAAAACCGGGGCCGTGGCACAAACCTGTGAAAAACAACGATTTTTCTCGCAAGCCGGCGGCTGAAACAGGCCAGAATCTGCCGTGGCGCCGCGCTCGCCGGCAAGTTTTGCCGGCCCGGCGCCGATCGCGTTGCCCATGCGGAAACGGCGTGTTACGCGAACGTTGATTTGGAGATTAACGTGCACCGCCCGCTCATCATCGCGCCATCGATCCTGGCCGCCGACTTCGCCAAGCTCGGCGAGGAAGTGCGCGCGGTCGATGCCGCCGGCGCCGACTGGATCCATGTCGACGTCATGGACGGCCATTTCGTGCCGAATATTTCCATCGGCCCCGACATCGTCAAAGCCATCCGGCCGTACACCAAAAAACCGCTCGACGTGCATCTGATGATCGCGCCGTGCGATCCCTACCTGGAAGCCTTCGCCAAGGCGGGCTCCGACATCATCACCGTGCATGTCGAGGCAGGCCCGCACATCCACCGCTCGCTGCAGGCGATCCGCGCGCTCGGCAAGAAAGCCGGCGTGACCATGAATCCCGGCACCCACGAGAGTTCGGTCGAGCATGTCATCGATCTCGTCGACGTGATCCTGGTCATGTCGGTCAATCCCGGCTTCGGCGGCCAGAAATTCATTCCCGACGCGGTGGCCAAAGTGCGCAACCTGCGCGCCATGGCGGCGGGCCGGCCGATCGACATCGAGATCGACGGCGGCATCACCCCGCAAGTGGCGCCCGAAGTCGCCCGCGCCGGCGCCAACGCCTTCGTCGCCGGCTCCGCGGTGTTCAAGGACCGCACGCCGGAAAGCTATCGCGCCAATATTGCGGCGATCCGCAACGCGGCAGCGCTGGCGCGCGGGGACGTGGCGTGACCGTCCCGCGCTACACCCGCCCGCAGATGGCGGCGATCTGGACGCCGCAGACGCGGTTTCGCATCTGGTTCGAGATCGAGGCCCATGCCGCCGATGCCATGGCCGAGCTCGGCATGATCCCGAAGGCGGCGGCGAAGAAGATCTGGGCCAAGGGCAAAGCGGCGCAGTTCGATATCGACCGCATCGACGAGATCGAGCGCGAGACCAAGCACGACGTCATCGCCTTTCTCACCCACCTCGCCGAAATCGTCGGGCCCGAGGCGCGCTTCGTGCACCAGGGTATGACCTCGTCCGACGTGCTCGACACCTGTCTCAACGTGCAGCTGGTGCGCGCCGCCGATCTATTGATCGCCGACGTCGAAGCGCTCAACACAGCGCTCGAGCGCCGTGCCCGCGAATACAAATTCACGCCGACCATCGGCCGCTCTCACGGCATTCACGCCGAGCCGACCACGTTCGGGCTGAAACTCGCCGTCGCCTATGCCGAGTTTGCCCGCGCCAAAGAGCGGCTGATCGCGGCACGCGCCGAGGTCGCGACCTGCGCGATCTCCGGCTCAGTCGGAACTTTTGCCCAGGTCGATCCGAGGGTCGAAGCCCACGTGGCGCGCAAGATGGGGCTTAGGGTCGAGCCGATCTCGACCCAAATCATTCCGCGCGACCGCCACGCCATGTATTTCGCCACGCTGGGCGTGGTCGCGGCTTCGGTCGAGCGGCTGGCGACGGAAATCCGCCATTTGCAACGCACGGAAGTGCTGGAGGCCGAGGAGTATTTCTCCGCGGGCCAAAAGGGCTCCTCGTCGATGCCGCACAAGCGCAATCCGGTGCTGTCGGAAAATCTCGTCGGTCTCGCCCGCATGGTGCGCGCCTATGTGACGCCGGCGCTGGAAGACGTGACGCTGTGGCACGAGCGCGACATTTCCCATTCCTCGGTCGAGCGCATGATCGGCCCTGACGCGACGGTGACGCTCGATTTCGCGCTGGGCCGGCTCGCCGGCATCATCGACAAGCTGATCGTCTATCCCGAAAACATGCGCAAGAATCTCGACCGCCTCGGCGGCCTCGTGCATTCCCAGCGCGTGCTGCTGGCGCTCACCCAAAAAGGCGTCGCCCGCGAGGACGCCTATCGGCTGGTGCAGCGCAACGCCATGAAAGTGTGGGAGGGCGGCGGCGATTTCCTCGCGCTCCTCAAGGCCGACAAGGATGTGCGCAAACATTTGAGCGAGAAGGAACTCGCCGCCAATTTCGACCTGGATTTTCATTTCTCCCACGTCGACACCATCTTCCGCCGCGTGTTCGGCCGGGCCTAGACCATGATCTTTTCGGAAAATCGGCGTCCACTTTTCCGGATCATGCTCTAAAGAATCAGCGCCCCCTGACACGGCGCCACCCCGCTGTCCACGACAGCCTGATCGCTGCAGCGGCGCGTTTTGGGCGCCGCGGCCGATTGTTTGTTTGCCCGACTTACCCACCCCGGCGTAATTTCAAGCTAACTTCGCAGAAGAGAATCACTTTCAGGAGCGAATCATGGGCCGATTGGTACGCAAGCCGGTAGTGCCCGACCTCGATCTGCAAATCGCGGGGCTCGAGGGCGTGCTGCAGTCCGATATCGCCGGCATGCAGCTGGCCGCGGCCGTGCCCGGCGACAATTACGTCGAGCGCATGATCAAATATATTCCCGGCGAAGTGATCGGCTTTTCCATGCTGATCAATGCCATCCTCGATCAGGCCCTGAAAGCCGGCGGGCCGAATGCCGCCATGGCGGGCCTGCCCATCGCGGCAATCGCCACCGGCGCTTTGCTGATCGGCTGCATCCTCACCCCGCTGTTTTGTTGGTATGTACGCGAGGACGGCGACGCCTGGATGGTCAATGCCGCGGTCTCGACCGTCGCCTTCCCGTTCTGGGCCTATCTCATGGGCGCGGTCGCCTTCGCGGGCATCCATGACGGCAATTTCGCGGCGATCCTGGTGCTCACCTTCACGGTGATCAGCGGCCTGATCTCGCCGATGGCGAGCCGGCCAAAGCTTGCCGCCCGCCAGGAGGCCGCTGCCCCCAAGGAAGGGCCGCGGCTGGTCGAGGCGTTCGCCTAAGGCCGCCCTTCCCGCCGCCCGCCCTGCCGCCGCGGCGATTGCGGGCGTCCGCCGCCTCATGGCATGAAGCGCGCCATGGCGGCGCGCGAAACCATCCTGCTGTTCGATTCGGGCCTCGGCGGGCTTACCGTTTATCGCGAGGTTGCGGCGGCGCGGCCGGACGCCGATTTTGTTTATGTCGCCGACGATGCCGGCTTTCCCTATGGCGGCGTGCCAGAGCCGGCGCTGGTGCCGCGCGTCGTCGCCCTGATGGGCGAGTTGATCGAGACCTACCGGCCCGACCTGGTGGTGATCGCCTGCAATACCGCTTCGACCATCGTGCTGCCGGACCTGCGCAAGAAATTTTCGCTGCCGTTCGTCGGCACCGTGCCGGCGATCAAGCCAGCCTGCGCGGCATCGCTCACGAAACGCGTCTCGGTGCTCGGCACCGAGGCGACGGTGGCCCGCGAATATACCCGAGCGCTCATTCGCGACTATGCCGGCGACTGCAAGGTCACGCTGGTCGGCGCCAAGAAGCTTGCGGCCTACGCCGAAGACGATCTGGCCGGCGCCAGGATCGAGGACGCGGCGATCCGCGAAGAGGTCGCGCCGGCCTTCGTCGATGACGGACGCCGCACCGATACGATCGTGCTCGCCTGCACGCACTATCCGTTGCTGATCGAGCGCCTACGCAAGCTTTCGCCATGGCCGGTCAATTTCATCGATCCGGCGCCGGCCATCGCGCGGCGGGTCACCGACCTTCTGGGCCCCGGCACGGCCGGCGAGGATACCGGATCGGTCAGGGCGATTTTCACCTCCGGCCGGCAGGCTGCGTCCACGCTTGGGCTGATCCAGCGGCGGTTTGACCCGCGGTTTGACACTGCGCGGGTTTCCCCCTAGAAACCGGCCACTTCGCGGGCCCAAAGGGCCCGCGCGGTGTTTCGCACCCGCGGTTTGCGCCGGCATCGGCCGCAAAACCTGTCGGTTCCGGCCCTAACGGGCGGAACAGGAGGAGGGCGCGATCCTCAACATACGGCATGATCCCGAAAAGTGGTCTTTTCGGTTTTCGGATGAGATCATGCCGCAACAAGATTTTAATGAGGACGCGAATGACCAAGCGCCATCAGGCGAAGTACAAGATCGACCGGCGTATGGGCCAGAATATCTGGGGCCGGCCGAAATCTCCGATCAACAAGCGCGAATACGGCCCCGGCCAGCACGGCCAGCGCCGCAAGGGCAAGCTGTCGGACTACGGCGTGCAGTTGCGCGCCAAGCAAAAGCTCAAGGGCTATTACGCCAACATGTCGGAGCGGCACTTCCACGGCATCTATGACGAGGCGCGCCGCCTCAAGGGCGACACCGGCGCCACCATGATCGCGTTGCTCGAGCGCCGGCTCGACACCGTCATCTACCGCGCCAAATTCGTCCCCACCGTCTTTGCCGCGCGCCAGTTCATCAGCCACGGCCACATCACCGTGAACGGCAAGCGCGTCACGGTGTCGAGTTATCGGGTCAAGGTCGGCGATCTGGTCGAGGTCAAGGAGAAGTCGCGGCAGCTCGCTTTGGTGCTCGAGGCCACAGCGCTCGGCGAGCGCGACGTGCCGGACTATATCGACGTCGACCACTCCAAAATGTCGGCCAAGATGGCGCGCATACCGGCGCTCGGCGATGTGCCGTACCCGGTGCAGATGGAACCGCACCTGGTGGTCGAATATTACTCGCGCTGACCGGCGCGCTCTGGCGTCACGCGCTTACAAAAAAGCCGAGCCGCTACGGCGGAGGTTGGCGCCGTTTTAAGCCTGCGCCGCTTCCCTGACCGGGACGCCCTTGTCCTTGAGCAGCGATTGCAATTCGCCGGCCTGGAACATCTCGCGCACGATGTCGCAGCCGCCGACGAACTCGCCCTTGACGTAAAGCTGCGGGATGGTCGGCCAGTTCGAATAGTTCTTGATGCCGCCGCGCAGGTCGTCGTTTTCCAGCACGTTGAGGCCCTTATAGGGCACGCCCAGATGGTCGAGGATCTGCACCACCTGGCCGGAGAAGCCGCACATCGGGAACTGCGGCGTGCCCTTCATGAACAGCACGACGTCGTTGCCCTTTAGTTCATTGTCGATGAATTGCTCGATTGACATCGCGGTCATCCTTCCTGGCGCCGCCGGCTGCCCCAGCCGCGCGACTCTCACCCTTTCGAGGCCTGCATATATGTAGCCCAAATGGGGCCCGCAAAACAGTGCAAAGCCCATGCCGGGATTTCATGCCAGGATGGTCAAAATCTCGTCGGGCCTACCGCGCCATGCCGCCGTTCCGTCATCATGGAGCATGGCTTTCCACGCCCGCCGGCCCGCGGAGAATGGCCTCGGCTGCGGCCCGTTCAGCGTTCCGGCGTGCCGGTCTGCAGCGCCAGCGCATGCAGCTTGCCGCCCATTTCGGCCTTGAGCGCCTCGTAGACGATCTGGTGCTGCTGGACCCTGGATTTGCCGCGAAACGATTCGGCGATCACGGTCGCGGCATAATGGTCGCCGTCGCCGGCGAGGTCGCGGATCGTCACCTCGGCATCGGGAATGCGCGCGCGGATCAGGCGTTCGATATCGTTGGCTGCCATTGCCACGGTGCGTCTCCTCGCGGGGCCACGCTTTGCCGGTGAAACGCTGGATTAGCAGATCGGCGCCGCACGGCAAAGGATTTGGGCCATCCCTCCCCTGGACGCCGCACAGGCCGCGAGGCATGTTTCGCCGCAAAACACGCCGGCGATCACGCCGCAGTGAGGGCCATGCGATGTTCAAGTCTTTGGCGTTCGCCGGCTTGATGCTGGCGCTGTTGCACGGTCAAGCCGCGGCCCAACAGCCCACTGAGGCCCAACGTGACGCCATTCGCGCGGCCTGCCGCTCCGATTTCATGGCGAATTGTTCCAGCGTCCAGCCCGGCGGCAAGGAGGCATTCGAATGCTTGCTGCGCAACGACGCCAAGCTCTCGCCATCTTGCAGCACAGCGGTGAACGCCGTCGCGCCGAAGCCGGGCGCGGCGGCGCCAGCGGCGGCTCCGGCCCAATCCGAGGCCGCGCCACCGGCCGCCAAAGTCGAGCGCGCACCGCCGGGGATTCAGGTGGCCCCCGCCGAAGGCCCGAGCGACGCGCTCAAGACCGTGCAGCAGGCCTGCACGCTCAACGACTTGGTGGCGCACTGTTCCTGGATTGCGCCGAACAATCCCGAAATTCTGCTGTGCCTGAAGGGCAATGCGGCCGATCTTTCACCTGATTGCCAAGCTGCGGTGCAATCGCTTCCGGCGGCACCGCCCGTCGCGGCGGCACCGCCGGCTGAGCCGGCGCAGCAAGCAGCGCCAGCGAAAAAGCCTACCGAACCAAAGCCACCGGAGCCGGCGCGCGCCGGCGTACCTCCCGCCCCGGCCGCGCCCGCCAGCTCGGCCGCTGCGCCGGGGGGCCCAACGGCGCAACAAAAAGCCGCCATCCGCTCCGCATGCCGCTCCGATTTCATGTCCCGTTGCTCAGGCGTACAGCCCGGCGGCGCCGAAGCGTTGCAATGTCTCAAGCGCAACGAGGCGCAGCTCTCGGCAGAATGCCGCAGCGCCGTGGCCGCGATCGGGGGCGGCGGCGCTGGCGCGGCGGCGGCCCCGTCCGCAGCGCCGGCGGCAGCGGCAGCGCCCGCCCCCATCGGACCGATGCCGATGCTGCGCCCGCGCGCCGCGCTGGCGATCGTGAGAATCTGCGACGTCGACGTACAGTCGCTCTGCGCCGGCATTCCGTTCGGCGGCGGCAGGATCATCAGTTGCCTCGCCGCAAACGCATCGAGCCTGTCGCCAGGCTGTTACAGCGCGCTGAGCGCGGCGGCAGGCCAATAGTCGCTTCGCCCTAAGCGGAGTCCTGGTCGAGAACGCGATGCAGGCGCGCCTCGTCGAGCGCGCCTTCCCACTTGGCCATCGCGATGGTTGCCACCGTATTGCCGAGGAGATTGGTAGGCGTCAGGCCCTGGGACATCAGGCGGTGGATGCCCAGCACCAGAGCGACGCTCGCCACCGGTATGCTGCTTTCGGCTCCCAGCGTCGCGGCAAGGACCACGAAGGCGGCGCCGGCCACGCCTGCCGCGCCCTTCGATGTGAGGAGCAGGATGAGAAGCAAGCCAATCTGGTGCCAGATATCGAGCGGCGTGTTGGTGGCTTGAGCCAGAAACACCGCCGCGGTCGCAAGATAGAGGCAGGTGCCGTCGAGATTGAATGAATAGCCGGTCGGCACCACCAGTCCGACCACGCTTTTCTCGCAGCCGAGCTGCTCGAGCTTATCCATGATGCGCGGCAGCACCGTCTCGGACGACGTGGTGGCGATGCAGATCAGCAGTTCTTCCTTGATGTAGCGGATCAGCTTGAGCAGGCTGAAGCCGCATATTCGCGCTATTGGCACGAATGCGACGGCGATGAACACAACGCACGTCAAGTAGAAGCCGAGAATGAGCTTGCCCAGCGAAGCAAGCGAGCCGACGCCGAACTTGCCAACCGTAAAGGCGATCGCGCCAAATGCCCCGATCGGCGCCGTCCACATCACGATGCCAACGATGATGAACAGCATCTTCGAAGCGACGTCGATGACGTCCACAAGGGGCTTCGCCCGTTCGCCGAGCCAGACCAGGGCAAAGCCCGACAAAACGGCAATGAACAGGACCTGGAGGATATTTCCCTCGGTAAAGGCGCCGACAAACGAGCTCGGAATGACGTTCACCAGGAAAGGCACGAAACCCACTTCGTGGGTCAACTTGACGTAGGGTTCGACCACGCTCGGATTGAGCTTGCTGACATCGACGTTCATCCCGGCGCCCGGCTGCAAGATATTGACCGCGAGCAGGCCGATGATCAGCGCGATGGTCGTCATCACCTCGAAATAGATGAGCGCCTTGATCGCTACCCGTCCGACGCGGGCCATATCGGCCATGTGGGCGATCCCGGTCACGACCGTACAGAAGATGATCGGCGCGATCAGCATGCGAATGAGCTTGATGAACGCGTCGCCGAGCGGTCCCATCTGGGCGGCAAGGTCGGGCGCCACGATGCCAAGCGCGATGCCGAGCGCCATGGCGATGAGCACCCACACCCAAAGCTGTGCCCACCATGGGTTTTTGCGCCGCGCTGTCGCAGGCGCCGCGGTTGTCGCGGTCAAGGTTGTTCTCCCCAAAGACCTCAGCGTCGCCAAAGCGCGGGGCCTTGGCAAGCCAACGCCCTAGGTTGTCTGGCCCGCCATGAAAGCAGGCAGCCAGCGCTCGAACGACTCTTTGAGCTGCGCAACGGCCATCGGGCGTTCGCCGGCAATCGCCAAAGCTTTGCCTCCAGTCGCACCGAGCCGCGTCAGCGGAATGCCGGCGGCTTTGGCGCGCTGGCCGATGAGATCGGCGTTCTTGCCGGTCACGACATAGCGGCCCTGGTCTTCGCCGAACCAGAAGGCGTGGGCGGGGAGCGCCGAAGGACCTTCGAGCACCGCGCCTATCCCGGACGCGATCGCCATTTCGGCGAGCGCGACCAGAAGGCCGCCGTCGGAAATGTCGTGCGCCGCGGTGACGAGGCCGTCGCGGATCAGGCCCCTGACGAAATCGCCGTGACGTTTCTCCGCGGAGAGGTCGACCGGCGGTGGCGCGCCCTCCTCGCGACCGCAGATGTCCCGCAAATAGGCCGATTGGCCGAGCCAGCCGTGGGTCTCGCCGATCAGCAGGATCGCCTCGCCCTCGGCCTTGAAGCGAAGCGTCATCGACGCGGTAAAATCGTCGAGCACACCGACGCCGCCGATGGTCGGGGTCGGCAGGATCGCCTGCCCGTGGGTCTCGTTGTAGAGCGAGACGTTGCCGGACACGATCGGGAAATCGAGCGCGCGCGCGGCCTCGCCGATGCCGCGGATGCAGCCGACCAGTTGCCCCATGATCTCCGGCCGCTCCGGATTGCCGAAATTGAGATTATCGGTCAGCGCCAATGGCTTGGCGCCGACGGCGGAGAGATTACGCCAGGCTTCCGCCACCGCCTGCTTGCCGCCTTCGAACGGATCGGCCTCGCAGTAACGCGGCGTGACGTCCGAGGTCAGCGCCAACGCCTTCGGGCCATCGTTGATGCGCACCACGGCGGCGTCGCCGCCCGGCCGCTGCACCGTGTTGCCGATGATGACGTGGTCGTATTGTTCCCACACCCAGCGCCGCGAACACAGATCCGGCGCGCCGATCAGCTTCTCCAGCGCGGCGGCGACCGGCATCGGCGGCACGACGTCCGCCGCCTGCACGATCTTTCGTTTCTCGGTTTCGGCAAAAGGCCGATCGTAGACCGGCGCCTCGTCGCCTAATTCCTTGATCGGCAGATCGGCCATGACCGCGCCGCCATGCCTGACGATGAAGCGCTTGGTCGGCGTGGTTTCGCCGACCACGACGAAGTCGAGGCCCCATTTGCGGAAGATCGCTTCGGCTTCCTGTTCCTTTTCCGGCTTGAGCACCATGAGCATGCGCTCCTGGCTTTCCGAGAGCATCATCTCGTAGGCGCTCATGCCGGTTTCGCGGCACGGCACTTTGTCGAGGTTAAGCGTGACGCCGAGATCGCCCTTGGCGCCCATTTCGACGGCGGAGCACGTCAGCCCGGCCGCGCCCATATCCTGGATGGCGATGACGCAGCCTTTGGCCATGATCTCGAGACAGGCTTCGAGCAGAAGCTTTTCCGAGAAAGGATCGCCGACCTGCACGGTCGGGCGTTTTTCCTCGGCGTCGGCCCCGAACTCAGCCGACGCCATGCTGGCGCCGTGGATGCCGTCGCGGCCGGTCTTTGAGCCGAGATAGACGATCGGCATGCCGATGCCGGAGGCAGCCGAGTAAAAAATCTTGTCGGCGTCGGCCAGGCCCACCGCCATGGCATTGACCAGGCAATTGCCGTCGTAGCGGCGATGAAAGCGCACCTCGCCGCCGACCGTCGGCACGCCGAAGGAATTGCCGTAACCGCCGATACCGGCAACGACGCCGCCGACCAGCGCGCGGGTCTTCGGATGTTTTGGATCGCCGAACGACAACGCGTTGAGGCAGGCGATCGGCCGCGCTCCCATGGTGAAGACGTCGCGCAAAATGCCGCCGACGCCGGTCGCCGCGCCCTGATAGGGCTCGATGTAGCTCGGATGGTTATGGCTCTCCATCTTGAACACGACGGCGAGCCCGTCGCCGATATCGATGACGCCGGCATTCTCGCCCGGCCCCTGAATCACCCAGGGCGCCTTGGTCGGCAGCGTGCGCAGATGGATCTTTGAGGATTTGTACGAGCAGTGCTCGTTCCACATCGCCGAGAAAATGCCGAGCTCGGTGAAGCTCGGCTTGCGGCCGATGAGCTTCTCGAGGCGCGCGTATTCGTCCGGCTTGAGGCCGTGCTCGGCGATCAGTTCGGGGGTGATGGCAGGCTCGTTGGATTTCACAGGCAAAGCGCTCGATTCACACCCCTCTCCCATATGGAAAGAGGGAAGTCACGCCACGAGCGCCACGATCCACAAGCCCTCAGCCCCGCAGCGCCTTTTCGGCGAGCGCAATCCACTCGGCCTGGGCTCGCCGCACATATTTGGGGGCGCGCTTGAGCTGGGCCAAGACCTCGGTGAGGACGGTCTTGGCCTCGGCCTGCCGGCCGGTTTTGTCGAGCAGGAGGCCATAGCGCACGCGGGCTTCGGCGCCGGCATAGTAATTTGAGACTGCTCGATATTCGGCCAGAGCGTCGTCGGTGCGGCCGCTGTCTTCGAGCGCGCGGGCATAGAGCAGATGGCCGTCGGCCGACTGATAGTCAGGCCACCGTGCGCGTAAATCGTCCAGCGTGGCGACCGTCTCTTGCGGATGGCCGAGGCCGAATTGGGCGCGCGCCTTGCCGAGCGCATAGATCGCGTCGTCGCCCAGCGGCAGCGACAGAATGTGCTCGTAGTGGCGCAGCGCCTCGTCGAATTTGCCGAGCAGGAGGCATTCCTCGGCCAGCGCCGAGCGGTTGGCGATGGTATCGGTGACTTCGAGCTGGTCGGTGAGCGCACGGTAGCGCTTGCCCGGATCGAGCGTGGAGACGACGCGCTTCCTCGCATGCTGGCCCTGGACGCTGCCGAACCATTCGGGCAACAGCTCGACCAGCACATAGGCCAGCGCGCCGAACCCGGGCAGGAACAGGATCACGTAGCCCCACGGCCAGAACCGGCCGGTCTTCGCCGCATGGACGATCAGGACGACCTGGACCAGGAGGATGATCAGCCCGAATTGCATCGCAGCTCCAAAACAGCGACGCGCCAGACGCTTAAGCCGCCAGCTTGAAGTGGTCCACGAGCCCCGCGAACAGCCCGCGGCCGTCGGTGCAGCCCATCACCGCTTCGACGTGATTTTCCGGATGCGGCATCATGCCGAGCACGTTGCCGCGGTCGTTGACGATGCCGGCGATGGCGTTCAGCGCGCCGTTATGGTTCCAGTTCGGATCGATCATGCCGTCCGGCGAGGCGTAGCGGAACAGCACTCTGCCCTCGCCTTCGAGCCGCGCGATGGTCTCGCCGTCGGCGATGTAATTGCCCTCGCCATGGGCCACCGGCACGCGGATCACCTGGCCGGCATTGTAGCCGCGGGTGAATGCCGTATCGGAGCGCTCGACGCGCAAATAGACGTCGCGGCAGATGAAGCGCAGCTGCGCGTTGCGCATCAGCACACCGGGCAACAGCCCTGCCTCGCAGGCGATCTGAAAGCCGTTGCACACCGCGAGCACGAGCCCGCCTTTTGCTGCGAAGGCACGCACCGCGTCCATGATCGGCGCGCGGGCGGCGATGGCACCGCAGCGCAGATAATCGCCATAGGAAAAGCCGCCCGGGATGACGACGAGATCGGTGCCGGCCGGCAGTTCCCGGTCGGCATGCCAGACCATCGCCGGCTCGCGACCGGACAGGAGCGTGAGCGCGCGCGCCATGTCGCGCTCGCGATTGATGCCGGGAAAGACGATGACGGCGGATTTCATCCGGTCACCTCGATGCGGTAGTTCTCGATCACCGTATTGGCGAGAAGCTTTTCGGCGGCGTTCTTGAGCGCCACCTCGGCCTTGGCGCGATCAGTGCCTTCGATCTCGATATCGAACACCTTGCCCTGACGGACGCTGGCGACCCCACCGACCCCTAGCGATTTCAGGGCTCCTTCGATGGCCTTGCCCTGCGGGTCGAGAATTCCCGATTTTAGAGTGACGGTGACGCGGGCTTTCATTTTTTGCAGCGCCTCCGGCAGCGGGTTTGGCGTTCGCTCCGGCGACTCCATATGTAGGAATCGCCGCGGCTGCAACCAACCGGCGTGCCTAATGCACCGGCGCGGTGGCCTCTTCCAGCAGCTGGCCGTAGCCGGGCACGCGGCCGCTTTCGCCGACCAGCCGCATCGCCGCCCAGAACGCCGCCGTCGCCGAGGACACCACCGGAATGTGGTGCCGGTCCTCAAGGGGTTTTGCCACTTCGAGCGTGCGCAAGCCGCCGCAGGAGATCAAAATGCCTTCGGCGCCCTGGGCGCGGGCCACGGCGCTGTCGCTCAACGCAATGATATCGGCTTCGCTCTTTTTGCTCGGTCCGCCGAATTCCAAAAGATCGAAGCACTCCAGCGACAGCGCCTCGATGCCGGCCGCCGCGAGCAGTTCCTTCAAGCGCCGGTTGACGACGTCGCTATAGGCGGTGGCGACGGCGACGCGCTCGGCGCCGACCTCGCGCAGGCCGTCGATGATGGACTGGCTCATGGTGCTCACCGGCAGCCCGGTGCGCGCGCGCAATTGTTCGAGCAGCCGGTCGTGCGCCTCCGGCCCCTTGTAGAAGGTCAGCGAGGTGCCGATCACCATGATGGCGTCGACGTTCTGCGCGGCCAAATATTCGGCCGCCGGCAGGATGCCGTTCCACGCCGGTTCGTAGCCTTCCGGCGTGAGATTGCGCACCCCGACGCCGCGCGGAATGAAGCGCACGCCCGGATACATGATCGGGCCTTCGAACGGCACCTCGTCGGTGGCGAACGGAACGACGAGGCCGATGGTGATGGATTTGCTCATTGCGACCGACCGCTTCGTAAAGCCTGATCTATTTCAATCCGGTATTTCGGTAAATTTCTGAAAGTGCCACCGATACGCCGAGCGACCGCAACTCAATCGATTCGCCGAGGGATCGTAAGCGCTGCTCGGCAAAACCGTAGTCGCGCGAGAAGACCACAACATCCACTGCGTCCTGCGCAATCACAACGTAATGCGTGAGGGTCGGCAGGCTGGTATAAGCCGTCCGCTTCCAGCGCAGATCGCGACTTGCGGTCGACGGCGACAGGATCTCAAACGCCGCGATGATGTCACTGCGGTCTCGTCCCTGCGGATCGGCCGACCCACCGCTTATCGGTATGATCAGAACGTCCGGCTCCGGGCGACTTGTCTCGGATACACGCACGCCAAGTCCCGGAAGTATTTCCCAAATCGTTCCAGGCCGCCGTTCGAGAGTCGTTAAGGCGAAGCTGAGGTTTTTGACAATTCTCTGATGCAACTCGCTGGGCGATGCATTCGAGACCGGCTCCCCGTCGATCAATTCCCACTTTTCCTCGTCCGGCCGCGTGTCGGTGAAGGCGTAGAATTCCTCCACCGTCATCGGTCCGGTCTTGATCGTCGGAACGCCCACGGGATCGCTCCCTGCGCTTTTTCAGCCTTTGACGAGAACCGGCCCGGTGCCTTGCGGCCGCTCGCCTTCGCTCATGATGCCGAGCCGCTTGGCGACTTCGGTATAGGCTTCGAGGAGCCCGCCGAGGTCGCGGCGGAAGCGGTCTTTGTCGAGCTTCTCGTTCGACTTGATGTCCCACAGCCGGCAGGAGTTGGGCGATATTTCGTCGGCGACCACAATGCGCATCAAGTCATTTTCCCACAGCCGGCCGGTTTCCATCTTGAAATCGACCAGGCGGATGCCAACGCCGAGGAAGAGGCCGGAGAGAAAGTCGTTGACGCGGATGGCGAGCGACATGATGTCGTCGATCTCCTGCGGCGTCGCCCAGCCGAACGCTGTGATGTGCTCTTCCGACACCAGGGGGTCGTTGAGCTGGTCGTTCTTGTAATAGAACTCGATGATCGAGCGCGGCAGCTGCGTGCCTTCCTCGATGCCGAGCCGCTGCGCCAGCGAGCCCGCGGCGATATTGCGCACGCAGATTTCCAGCGGAATGATCTCGACCTCGCGGATCAGCTGCTCGCGCATGTTGAGCCGGCGGATGAAATGCGTCGGCACGCCGATATCGTTCAAATGCTGGAAGACATATTCCGAGATGCGGTTGTTGAGGACGCCCTTACCCTCGATCACCTCGTGCTTCTTCGCATTGAAGGCGGTCGCGTCGTCCTTGAAATGCTGGATCAAGGTTCCAGGCTCGGGACCCTCATAGAGGATTTTCGCCTTGCCTTCGTAGATGCGGCGACGGCGGCTCATGGGAGTGTACCGTGGCTTTGTAAAATCCATGGATGCCGTGGCTCCAATTACAGTGGCAAGATCCGCGGCGGCGGAAGTGGGCGGCACGACTCAACGCTGCGGCCCGTCCGCGACACAAAAGCTAGCCGAAGGTGCCGCGGAGTACAATCGGCATAGACCCGCACGGTCGCCGCTGCAACGACCAAGTTCAAGCGCCAACCCGGTTGCCTTGACGGGTCACCCCCGATATGCAAGGCGGCACGTGATTTGCGGTGTTCCATCAACGTCGAGGGCGAAGGCATGACCGAATTCGACAAGCGCGAAGAGGCCTTCGAGCAGCGTTTCGCGCACGACGAGGAACTGAAATTCAAGGCCACCGCGCGGCGCAACAAGCTGCTCGGGCTTTGGGCGGCGGAAAAGCTCGGGCTCAAGGGCGCCGAAGCCGACAGCTACGCGCTGTCCGTCGTCATGGTCGAGCTCGAAGACGGCGGCGACCACGACGTGGCCGGCAAGATCGGCAAGGATTTCGCCGCCAAGGGCGTGCAGCAGTCCGAGCACCAGATCGCCCGCACCATGACCGAGTTCATGGCCAGGGCCGTCGCCGACATCCAAGCAGGAAAGTAGCGCACATCATGGCTATCCCCGCATTTAGTCTCGCAAAGAAACTCCACGCCGGCGAAACGGTCTATTCCGGCTGGTGCGGCCTGCCCTATCCGCTCGTTGCCGAGACCTTGGCGCGCGACGGCTTTGCCGCGGTGGCGATCGAAAGCCAGCACGGCCTGTGGGACGTCGGCGGCATCCTCAACGGCATCGCCGCGGTCCGCCAGGGCGGCGGCGCGCCGATCGTGCGCGTACCGCTCAACGATTTCGCGCTGGTGAGCCGCGCGCTCGATTTCGGCGCCGAAGGCATCATCGCACCGATGATCAATACCGCTGCCGATGCGAAGGCCTTTGCGAATGCGGCAAAGTTTCCGCCGATCGGCGAGCGCAGCTGGGGCCCGCACCGCGCCATGACGCTCGGCGGCGTGTCCGACATGGGAACTTATTTGCGCGAGGCCAACGAAAATATCATCACGCTGGCCATGATCGAGACCCGAACGTCATTGCAAAATTTCGAAGCCATCATCACCACGCCCGGCATCGACGGCTTCTTTCTCGGCCCGTCGGACCTGTCGATTGCGCTGTCGGATGGCAAGACCGTCGACCCGCTGTCGAAGGAGGTGGATGGCCACCTCGACACGTTGATCGCCGGCGCGCAAAAGGCGAAGAAAATTCCCGGTGCCTATTGCCACTCCGCAGAGCGCGCCGCGGCTTTGGCCAAGCGCGGCGTCAAATTCCTCGCGGTGTCGAGCGATCTGTCGATGCTGCGCGCCGGTGCTGCGGCGGCGCTGAAGGTGCTCAAGGGCTGACCGGCGGCGTGGCGCGGGCTTTGGCGCGGCGCCGCACCGGCGGCGGGCTTACGCCCGGCAGCATCCGCAGCAGCGTGCGGTCTTCGAACAAATAGTGGTGCACGAGGGCTGCCGCGGCGTGAACACCCGCGAGCAGCAACAGCGCGTCGGCAAGATATTCGTGCACTTTGAGAAGGCTCTTCGCCATCGGCCGATCGACCGGCCACGGCGAATTCAAGTCCCAGATGCCGAACAGCGGCAGCGCGTGGCCGCGCTTGAGTTGCACCAGAATTCCCATGAACGGCACCGCCACCAACAGCCCATAAAGCACGTAGTGCGTCAGCGCCGCGATCGCTTGCTGCAGCCAGCCGAACCGTGTCGGCTCGGGCGGCGGCGGTGGATTGGCCATGCGCCAAGCCAGACGCGCGATCAAAAGCACAATGACACACTGCCCAAGCGTCATGTGGGCGGTGAAAGCGGCCGTACGAATGGCGCCTTTCGGCAGATCGTCGAGGAACGTGCCGAGCAGCCAACCACAGATCACGAACAATGCCGTGAGCCAATGCAGGATTTGTGGAACGGCGCCGTACTGCGCCTTTGAATTCATCAATTGCATTTTACCGACCGTACCTGCGCATGCGCCCGCGCAGCAAAGCCACGCCACTTTAGAACTGAAATAATTCAGCTCTGGCCGATGGCGTTTTCGATCCGCGCGAGCGTCGCTGCCATATCAGACTCCACGTCGCGGTCAAATATTCCCAGCACGGTGTAGTCATGCGCTGTGAGCCAGTCGCGTTTTTGCGCGCGTGCTTTGGCGGCGGTTTCGCTTTCATCGGCCGGCACCAGATCGATCACCAGCCGCAACGGGAACGACACGAAGTCGCAGATGTGCTGGCCGACCGGAGTCTGGCGCTTAAAGCCGCGGCCGGCGAAGCGGCGATCGTTGACGAGTGCTTGCCACAATACGCGCTCGGCCTCGGTCGGATTGCGGCGCAACAGCCGCGCCAGCCCGCGCACCGGGCCGCGCTCCTTCGGCACCCGGCCCGGACCGTGCTCGGCGAGGAGTGCGCGCAGCATTTCAGCCTCCGCGCCGTCGAGCACGCCGCCGCGCGCCGGTCCTTTGCGGCCTTCGGCGATCGACATGATCACGCCGTGCAGGGTCTGGATGTCCTGCCTCGTCGGCTGCATGCGGGTGAAAATGTTGCGCAGGTTGATCTGCATGGTCTCGCGCTTGTCGGGCGGCCGGAAGAACTCGACCTTCTCCAATTCGCGCTCAAGCGACGCGAAGAAGGAGAGCAGCTGCTCCTTCGGCGCGGCTGGCGACTTTTGCGGCATGGCGAACGGCAGCGTCTCGCCGCTGGCAAGCTTGAACCACTCGTAGGCCACGATCACCACGGCTTGCGCCAGATTGAGCGAAGCGAAGGCCTGATTGACCGGCAAGGTGACGATGCGGTCGGCCAGCGCCACCTCGTCGTTCTCGAGCCCATTGCGCTCGCGGCCGAACAGGATCGCTAGGGTTTCGCCTGCCGCGACGCGCGGCGCCATCAGCGCCGCCGCTTCCGCCGGACTGACGACCGGCTTGGCCTGGTCATGGGCGCGCGCGGTGGTGGCAAGCACCAACGCGCAGTCGGCGATTGCCGCTTCAAGCGTGTCGTAAAGTTCTGCGCCATCGAGGACGCGGTCGGCGCCGGCCGCCATCATGCGCGCCTTGTCGTTCGGCCAGGCCTGCCGCGGCCGCACCAGCCGCAGGCGCGATAAGCCGAAATTCGCCATGGCGCGGGCCACGGCGCCGATATTTTCGCCAAGCTGCGGCTCGACCAGGATCAAGACCGGGCCTGGCGTCTCGACCCAGCGCTTGGTCTTGTCGGTTCCTGCTCCGGGCATGGCTCCTAATGCACCGCCGCCGCGGTGGCGTCGAGGTACCGGCCGGGCGAATGCGCCGCTATTTTGCTGCTGCCGGGCGGCATACCGCTTTGAGCGCCGCCCATTCGGCGCCCGACAACACTTCGGGTCCGGTGGAGGGACGGTCTTCGCGCCGCATCAGGGCGCGGCGCTCCTCGGTGAGCGGATGACTCGCCAGAATGCCGATCGAGCGAGCGCCCTCGGCGCCGGTGACGCGGAACAACAGTTCGCCCATCGGCGCCGGCGAACGGCCGAGCGCATGCATGGTATCTATCGCAAAGGCGTCGGCGTTCGCCTCCGCCTCGCGCGAATAGGAAGCCTGGATCAGGGAGCGCGTCGCAAAGATGGCCGCGCCCGAACCGGTGATGTCACCAAACAGAAGTCCGATCAGGAAAGAGGTCCCTCCGTTCTCGATGATCATGCGCGTCTGATCGCGGTGAACCACATGGCCCATTTCGTGGGCGATGATGCCGGCGATTTCGTCGGGATTCTCGGCTTTCTGCAACAACCCGTTGAGAAGATAGATTTTGCCGCCGGGCAGCGCCAAGGCATTGGGCAGCGCCGACGGCAGCACTGCGGGCTGCAATTGCGCCTCAAAATGGCTGCCCCGGCGGAGCGCCTCGACCAGCTTCGATAATGCGGCATTGCCTTGCGAACCGGAGCAGGCATCGCGGCCGAACAGCGCGCGTACCTGGTTGTCGACCATGTCGCCGAGGCGCCGCTCGAACGACACGGGAATGAGCGGCACCATCCGCGCGGCGACGAACGGCACGCCGAAGAACACCGTCACCGCGATCGAGACGATGGCTGCAATCGACCAGGCGACAATGCGGGCGGTGTGCGCGCCGGTATCACGCTCGACGTCGAGAAAACGCGAGCGGGCTCGAATCTCGGCTTGGGCCGGGGCATCGATCACATCGAGGCGCGCGAGCGGCAGCGCCGACGTGCATTTGAGGCGCAGCATCGCGCCGCCGCCCACGGCGCGCAGGTCATCGTAGCTCCACGACGCGACCCCAACGCCGCTTTCGCAGATTTCCAGCGCCGCATCGAAAGCGAGCGTAACCCCGCGCCTGCGATTGGTGACCCCGTCGAAATAGGTCGCCGCCTTTACTCCCGCGCCGTCGCCAGCAACGACCCCGTCGCCCGCCTCGGCGCTAGAACCCGGCAACGTCGAGGCCATCGGCAAAACCTTCGCCCAGCGCGCTGACCAGACCACCGCGCGCACGGACGTCATCGGCGAGCTCGAGACTATGAACGGTCACCGACGTGACGACGCGTTCCCACACACCCCTGAGGAGATAGACCCGCATCACGACATTGAGGCACAGCACGATCAACAAATAGTTCGCCAGATTGGCGGCGAAAAGCACGTAAGAATGCTGGCGCAGAAACAGCGCTACAGCCGGGCCGCTGAAGTGTGCGCCGGAAGCGTAGGCCAGGAAGGCAATCAGGCCAAGCAAGACCATGTCGGCGAGCACAACGAGCAGACACAATCCGATCACGGTCCAATAGAGGCCCAGCAACGCGCCGGGCGCAAGATCGGAATCGAAACTCACCTCGCCAAAGCGGATTCCCGAAAGCCACCATCGCCACGTGATCGCTTTGTAGCGCGAATAGATGAATGGCGCCGCGATCGCAGCGGCCAGCACGGGCAGCGTCACGAACCCGGAGCGGGGCCGCATGTACGACAACCCGCCGATAAGCGCCGGCAGACAAAGACACAGCAGCCAAAGCACCCAGCCGCGTTTGAACAATTGCCAGCCCGTACCCTCGAAGCGCCCCGGCAGATCGCCGTAGTGCAGGTGGCGCATCTTGTAGCGCTCGAGCGCGCTGTCGCGCCACGGCAAGGCGAGACCCAGCGTCACGATCACGAGTAAGCCCCACAGGCAGGCGCGCCAGGAATAGGCCCAGCCCGAGCCCGTCATCCAAAAACGCACGCCCCGCCAGACCGTGCGGGTGGCACGGTAGCGCCGCGCGCGAAAAATCGCGAACTGTCCGAAAGCGTAGAAGAACAGGACCAGAGGCACGCTGGCGAAGGCCTTGGCGCGCTCGGCCTCTATGCCGACGAGGAAGTAGATCAGATAAATCGGCACCAGGATCGCCAGCGCAAACAGAAAGCCGATCAAAAGCTCCTTGGCGGTGCCGGTATATTCGGCCGGATCGCCCTCCAGCACGGTGCCGGACCAGAGCGCGCGGCGAATATCGGTCGCCAGCCAGAAACGATAGAAGCCCGCGGTGATCAGTTCGAGGAGCGCGCCTCGGCGCACCAGTCGAAAGAAGTCGCGCCGCTCGCCACTGAAGGCTCCGCGCGCAACGCGTCCCTGCGGAGATTGGATGAGCGCAGCGTCATTCATCGTGCGGCTCGCTGGATTCACGCCGAATGGCAGGTCAAGTGCGCGCCGCAGCGGCGGCGGTGCCCCGCCGAGCGGACGGACCAACGGGGAGTGGTGATTCCCCCCTTCTACTCGCGACGCTACGCGTTTTCCACGCAGTTTTCCAGCGGCGGCAAGCCGTGATTCACCGCCGCAAAGTTCGGCTTTCTCCACCGCCCCACGGGTGCTATAGGGCGCGCGCCGAACTCCCGTCAGTCGAATTCCCGGTTGGCGATGTCCGCGCCGAGAACAATCCATTTGAGGGCCCGCGGGAGAACCATTCCACCGCGCCCGCCAATGTTTCCGTTTCCGGTCGGCCCAACAAGCACGGCGACTTAAGGTGCAAGCATGCCAGATCTCGAAATCATGTGGACAAAGGTCGATGAAGCCCCGGCGCTCGCGACCTATTCGCTGCTGCCGATCGTCAAAGCCTTCGTGGGCGCGGCGGGTGTATCGGTGACGTTGAAGGACATCTCGCTGGCCGGTCGCATCCTCGCCAGTGTCCCGGACAAGCTCAGCCCTGCGCAGCGCATCAACGACGAACTCACCGAACTCGGCGAGCTTACGTTGCGGCCCGAGGCCAACATCATCAAGCTGCCCAACATCTCCGCCTCGATCCCGCAGCTCAAGGCCGCGATCAAGGAACTGCAAGGCAAGGGCTACGGCGTTCCGGACTATCCGGACAATCCGACGACGCAAGCCGAGAAGGACATCAAGTCTCGCTACGGCAAGGTGTTCGGCAGCGTCGTCAACCCGGTCTTGCGCGAGGGCAATTCCGACCGCCGCGCCGCCGGCGCGGTCAAGCAATACGCCCGCGACAATCCGCACAAGATGGGCGCCTGGAGTCCCAGCTCCAAATCGCATGTCGCATACATGTCGGGCGGCGATTACTACGGCTCGGAAATCGCGACCACCGTCGCGTCGGCGACCAACGCCCGCATCGAGCTGGTCGGCGCCGACGGCGCCGTCACGGTGCTGA
>CAVWOI010000044.1:0-16712 GCA_963756245.1 uncultured Alphaproteobacteria bacterium | reverse complement strand
CGGGGGCGGGGGTGGTGGCGAGAGCGAAGAGCAATATCGGTGCTGCGAAAGCAATGTGGCGCATGGCGTTCTCCCGGGGCGCGGTAACTTGGCTGATTATAAGTTGTTAATTCGACAGCGCAGCCATATAGAAATCTCTTACCTGGGGTTGAAAAATAAGTACACTACACACTCGCGCTTTCAATGGGCAGATAACTTCGGATTATGGTTCCTAGATTTTACACCGATGCGCGAAAAACTATGTCACGAGTGCAGACGCTCGCGAATTACTTATCGTCGCCGCAGGCGATGGCGCTCACATTTGGCTTTTGCGCAACGGTGTCGTCCGTCATTGCCGCCTATTGGGAAGGGCGGCTCTTCAGTGTGGAATATATTAAGAGTTCAAGCGGGGATGTATTCACGATCCTTCCCTTCGATCGCAATATATCGACACTTCTAGATTTCATTCTTCTAAATCCATTCGTAATCTACTTTCTTCAACGAGCCAGAATTCAACAACTGACAGTGCGGAAATATCTCGGCCTGAACAATATCCCACAATACCACCAGTTGGGAGTGCTGATCCTCTCTGTCGTTCTTGGCATTTATGCAATGAAGTTTTATGTGCACGGATCTCAGTTCTACGACGCAACCATGGTGCCGAACGCTAAGGGCCAGGTCACAATTACCGTAACCGGGTGGATAGTATATTCGTGGACGGCCCTATATATCGCCGGTCTAATTTACGCAGCGATACAGCATGGAGCTTACGTTACGTGCATCGTGTGTCTCGAGCGGAGGGCCATCCCCTACACACCCTTTCACCCAGATCAAGCGGGTGGGATACGATTTATGATGGACCCGTCACTCAGCTTCGGTTACGCAATGTCCGGTCTGCTGATGACGTTTGTCGTTTTCATAATTCAAGACAGAATATACCACATTGAAAGCAATCGCCTGCTTGGCTTTGTCGCATACATTTTGATTGCCGCACCGCTCTTTGGGCTTCCTTTCTACCACCTGCATAGATTGATGAAAGAGCGTCGAGACGATTATCTATTTGAGGCCCTTGACCATGTGACCCCGATCAGTGTGGCTGCCGAAAGGCTTCGAGACCCAAAAATGCTCAAAGAACACGTGGCTGCAATTGAAAACGTGGACAAGTATCGAAAAATTGTTTTGTCCTTTCCGGTCTGGCCCATGCCCATATCGCTTACACTCAACCCTGCTGGTTCAATTTTGGCAGCAACCTTCCCGCTTGTTGAAAAGCTCCTGTCCAATGCTTTTCCCGGGTTTTCGATTTTAGGCCAATGATAGGCGGGCAATATTCGACCTCACAAACTTTAAGACACATATAACCTGTAAATTTCAAAATTGGCGTATCCAAATAGCACTCCTGGGATAATATCAACTACATAGTGTTGCTTGGTGAACAATGCGCTGGCCGAGATCAGCAGCGGAAATAAGAACGCGAGTTGCGCAACGCAACCGTATTCGGGCATCAGGTTTTGATACAGATGTAATGCTGTAAGGGTTGAAACGCTGACATGCATGCTCGGAATACTGTTAGGCAACCCATCATAAGAGTGAACGAACGCGAGGAAGCGTGTCGATAGAGATCTCTTCGGATCATAGTTTCTCCAGTGTTTGGGAATTTTGACCGGAAACAAGAAGAAGACGACAAGTTGCATTATTAGCAACGTGATAAAGCTGAATGCCGTGTAATTGAACTTGGCGAAGGAGGGGATGGTGAAAACGAGAAGGATAATTATGGGATAATATAGACCGGAATATATCCACACCCAGCCGGGCTGGAACGGTATTAGATCGTCCAAAGTATATGCGAACTCAATTGGATTCCTTAGGTGTCGGCGTTGTACGAGAAAATAAAATTGGTAGCCGCCGACAATCATTATGACCGTCATCACAAAGTTCACTACGTAACCAAGGTTAGACATCGCAATAGATAATCCGAAGTTATCTGCAGCTCGGTCGGTAGAGGAACCGGTGAATTTGCAAAACCTCATCTGGCAGTTGCGTCAGTTAAGCTATGGCGCTCGCACCCCCGCCGCCGCACACTCTCCCCGTCCGATAACAGGAGAGCGAAATGCAGTTCGGCGTAGCGGTCGTTGAGTTCTTACGGTTCTGTGCCCTGGAGCGGCAGCTTTCGGGGCATAGCGTGCAGGCCTATGCGGCCGACATAAGGGATTTTCGGAAATGGCTCAAAGCCGATGTCGCCATTGGCGACGTGTCTCTGGCTATGTTGAAGGAATATCTCGAAGACATGGTTGGTTCGCGCAAGCTGACCGTCGCGACCGTTCGGCGAAGGTTCGCCTGCCTGCGCGCGTTTTTTCGGCGTGCCTGCGAGAAGCACGATTACCCTGATCCGTTTGCAAATTGGCGTCCGCTGTTGCCGCGCCGCAAGCGGCTGCCGCGCACTTTGTCGCGCAACGAGGCAGCTTTTTTGCTGTCGTCCCGGCATAGCGGCGTCGGCAGCGCCGATGACGGCGAGCATGTCTTCCGGATCATTGTCCAGCTCATGGTCGCCACCGGAATGCGCGTCGGCGAACTTTGCAAATTGAAGCTGGATGATCTGTCGACGGACTGTTCGATCGTGCGGGTCCATGGCAAAGGTGCGCGCGATCGCGTCGCTTATGTTACTGACCGCGGCTTACGGAAAGAGTTGCAGCAGCTCACCAAGAGTCGCCGGGATTCAGCGGTCGGCAGCGGCGCGTTGTTCGTCAATCGTTATGGCGCGCAGATGCGACCGCAATCCGTTCGCTCCAAGCTGCGGCGGCTGGCGAAGGAAGCGGGCCTGGTGCGCCGAGTTACGCCGCATATGCTCAGACACACCGCGGCGACGCTCTTGATCGAGACCGGAGTCGACATCCGTTTCGTGCAACGGCTTTTGGGCCATTCCAGCATCGCGACCACGGAGATTTACACCCACGTCTCCGACGAGGCGTTGCGGGCCACGCTCGAACGTGCGGATGTTCTTGGCACGCTGAGCTCAGGTTGATCGCCGTCGTAGGGCCGCTCCGCCGGGTGCAACTTGGCGGCATTTTGGATGTTCACCGTAACCGCGTTGCGGCTATGATGCGCGCAAACGTGGATACGGGAGGGCACAATGGCGAACCATTCGGTCACGCGTCGCGCGGCGCTCGGCGCGGCGGCGGTTGGACCACTCGGAGCGACACAGGCGATGGCACAGGCGGACACGCGGAAAACGTTCGTGCTGGTTCACGGCGCCTGGCATGGCGGCTGGTGCTGGCGGCGCGTTGCCGACATTCTGGAAACGCGCGGCCACAAGGTTTATGCGCAATCGCTCACCGGCAACGGCGATCGGTCGCATCTTCTGAGCAAGGACGTTATCCTCGACACCCACATCGCCGACATCGTCAATCTGGTGAAATGGGAAGACCTCAACGGCATCTGCCTCGTCGCCCATTCCTATGGCGGCTGGCCGGCCTCGGGCGCGCTCGAACAGATCCACGACCGCGTCGCAGCGATCGTCTGGCTCGACGCGTTCAAGCCGGAGAACGGGCAACGCGGCACCGACTTCGCGTCGGAGTTCAGCCGCAAGGCGCTGGAGGAGGCGGTGGCCAAGGGCGAGCCTGGCCGCAAGGGTCCGCCGGCGAAGACGTTTTCGCTCAGCGAGAAGGATTACGCCTGGATCGATGCCAAGCTGACGCTGCAGCCGAACGGGGTCGCGACCCAGCCGATCGTGCTCACCGGCAAGCGCGAGGCGATCGCGAAGAAGACCTACATTCGCGCCCCGAAATATCCGCAAGCGGCGTTCGACAAGGCGCTCGCCGAATGCAAGGCCGACCCGACGTGGCAGACCTTCGTCAATGACGACACCGGCCACGATGTGATGATCGATCAGCCGCAATGGTTGGCGGACGTGTTGCTGAAGGTGTCGTAGTCTCCTAATCGTACCTGATCCCTGCCTCCTTCAGCACCTTCTGCCACCGAGCCGCTTCATTGCGGATGAACGCGGCAAACTCCTCGGGCGCGCTGGTCACGGCGAAATTGCCGGTCTGGTTGAATTTCTCGCGCACGTCGGGCTCGGACAAAATGTGCACCACTTCGCGATTGAGCTTGTCGATGATCGGTTGCGGCGTGGCCTTCGGGGCGACCAGGCCGAGCCATATGGAAATATCTTCGAAATTCTGCAAGCTCGCGGCCGCGGCCAGCGTGGGCACGTCGGGGTAGGGCTCGTTGCGGCCATCGAGCTTGGCAAGAGCGCGCACCTTGCCGCTGGCGATCAGGGGACCCGCCACCACGGTCGCGGCATAGACCATGTCGACTGAGCCGGTGAGCAGGCCCTGCACCGTCTCGGCCGTGCCCTTGAACGGCACATAGACCACGTCGATGCCGGCCGCCTTGTTGAACAACAGGCCGGCGAGTTGCACGGTAATGGTGCCGGCGCCGTAGTTGAGCTTGCCGGGCTCGGCTTTGCCGCGCGCGATCAAGTCCTGCACGGTCTTCGGCCCGGTTTCCGCCGGCACGCACAACAGCGACATCGATTTCACCGTGGTGGTGATCGGCGCGAAATCGTTGAGCGGATCGTAGGGCAGGGTTTTGTAGAGATACTGGTTCATCACCAGCGTGGAATTGATCGCCATCAACAGCGTGTAGCCGTCGGGCGCCGCCTTGGCCACGGTCTCGGCGCCGATGATGGTGTTGGCGCCGGGGCGATTGTCGACGATGACCGGCTGGCCCCAGTCCTCGTTCATCTTCTGCGCAATGATGCGGGCGGCGATGTCGCTCGGGCCGCCGGCGGGGAAGGGGATGACGATATGGATCGGCCGGCTCGGATAGGCATCGTCCGCGTGCGCCGCTGTGGGCGCGAACGGCGCGAGCGCGCACAGCCAGGCGAATGCCGATAGACGAGATCGAAGCACCATGGCTGCCCCCAGGTTCGGCCGCCATCGTGCCGTCGCGCGGTTTTCACTGGCAACCGTTTTTTCGTGCTACGCTCGAGCTTGGCACAACCGGCGATGGGCCCCATGGCGTCGGCTAATCCGCGCGATCTCGTCGAGCGTTTCTACCACGAGGTCTGGAACCGGGCCGACGAGCGCGCCGCGCACGACATCCTCGATCCTGATTTTCGCTTTCGTGCGTCGCTGGGGCCCGAGCTGCGCGGGCCGGACGGCTTTGTCGTCTATCTGCGGGCGGTCCACGCCGCGATCGGCAATTTCACCTGCACTATCGAGGATATGATCACGACGCCGGATCGCGCCGCGGCCAAGATGATGTTCCATGGCACCCATCGGGCAAAATTCTTCGGCGTCGAAGCGACCGGCCGCGCGGTGCATTGGAGCGGAGCGGCGCTCTTCACCATGCGCGACGGCCGCATCGCGGAGCTTTGGGTGCTGGGCGACGTCGACGACCTCAAGCGGCAGCTGATGCCGGACGAGCCGGCGCGCTCGTTCTCGGTCTGAATATGGCCGTGTAGCCCGGGTTGAGCCAACGGGTCCGGCCCGAAGTGGCCGGCCCGATGACAGGCTCCGCGAAACCCGGGAATTGGCCGACAAGCCTGAGCGTCGCTCCCGGATTGCGCTTTGCGCAATCCGGGCTACGGTTAGGCCAAAATCCCGGGAGAGCGGCATGACGGCGCGCATCGGATTGATCATCCCGTCCTCGAACCGCATGGTCGAAGAGGAGATGGTGCGCCATGTGCCGCCCGGCGTCACCGCGCACGTGGCGCGGCTGCGCATGACCGGCGCCCATCGCGTCGGCCTCGACGCGCTTATGCCGCAAGTCGCGCAGGTGGCGAGTACACTCACCGACGCCCGCTGCGACGTGGTCGCCTTTCATTGCACCGCGAATTCGACGTCGGAAGGCGTGGCGGGCGAAGCAAAACTTCTCGACGCGCTGCGCGCCGCCGGCGCGGCCCGTGTCACGACGACCGCAAGCGCCATCCGCCATGCCTTCGACGCGCTCGGCGCGCGCCGCGTCGTGCTGCTGACGCCCTACAGCACGCACATCACTGAGGAAGAAGCCGGGTTTCTGCGCGAAGCCGGTTACCAGGTTGTGCACGCCCGCGGCTTTGCCATGAAAGGCAGCGACGAATATTGCGCCACGCCGCCGCAGTTTTGGCGCGACCGCGCGTTCGAGGCGGCGCGGCCCGATGCCGATGTTTATTTCCTCAGCTGTGCCAATATTTCGGTGTTCCCGGTCATCGAGGAGATCGAGCAAAAGCTTGGCCGGCCGGTGGTGACCAGCAATCAGGCGGTGATCTGGAAGGCGCTGTCGTTGCTGGGCATCGACGACCGGCGCAACTGCCGTGGCCGTTTGTTCGACAGCCTCGCCGCCGAAAATTCCACCGCCGCCCGCGTAACCGCATGAGCGAACCATGACCTTGCAGCAGAACACCGACCGCATCCAGACCACTCATATCGGCAGCCTGCCGCGCCCGCACGCGCTGCTCGACGTGATGAAGGCGAAATATGCCGGTCAGCCCTACAACCAGACGACCTATGCGGCGATGCTGGCCGAGGCGGTCAAGGAAAGCGTGCGCAGGCAGGCCGAATGCGGCATCGACATCGTCACCGACGGCGAATTCTCGAAACCCGGCTTCTTCACCTATATCCAGGAGCGCCTCGAAGGGTTCGAGCGGCGCCCCGACCAGAAGATGAAGCTGTTCCAGCAGGAAGTCGCGGCGTTTCCCGAATATTACGCCGAGTATTTCAAGCAGGCCATGATGGGCGGCGCCATCGTCGGCTTGGCGCCGGTGGTATGCGTCGCGCCGGTGAAATATCGCGGCGAGAAGCTGGTGCAAATCGATATCGACAATGTGAAAAAGGCAGCGGCCTCGGCCGGCGTGCCCGATCATCACGTCTTTCTGCCGGCGACCGCGCCGTCGGGCGTCGGCATCAACGAATATTACAAATCCGAAGAGGAGTATTTCCACGCGCTCGCCGCCGAGCTCGGCAAGGAATACCGCGCCATCGCCGACGCCGGCATTTTGGTGCAGATCGACGACCCGTTCCTGCCGGATATTTTCTTCGAGCCCGATCTCGACCGCGCGCAGATGCAGCGCCGCGCCGAAATCTATGTCGAGGCGACCAATACCGCGCTCAAGGGCATCGCGCCGGACAAGGTGCGCTTCCACACCTGCTACGGCATCAATGAAGGCCCGCGGCTTTACGAGGCGGCGCTGGCCGATATCATCGACTACATGCTCAAGATCAACGCCGGCTCATATAGCTTCGAGGCAGCCAATCCGCGCCACGAGCACGAGTACCACCTGTTCGAGCGGGTAAAACTCGGCGACGGCAAGGTGATCTGTCCGGGCATGATCACGCATGCCAGCAACATCGTCGAGCATCCCGAATTGATCGCCGAACGCATCGTGCGTTTCGCCAAGCTGGTCGGCCGGGAGAATGTCATCGCCGCCGCCGACTGTGGGTTCTCGTCGCAGGCCCTGTATCGCACCGAGGTGCATCCCACCGTGGTTTGGGAAAAATTCAAGGCGCTGCGCCAGGGCGCGGACTTGGCGACTGAGCAGTTATGGAAATGACTTGCTCGTCATTGCGAGCCATCGGGTCCGGCCCGAAGTGGCCGGCCCGACGACAGGCTCCGCGAAGCAATCCAGTTCGGTGGCTCAGCCTGAATTGCTTCGTCGCTTCGCTCCTCGCAATGACGTGGCTCATCCCCGCCCATGCCGCCGGCGACGTCGCGAACTTTTACCGCGGCAAGCAGCTCCGCTTCGTCGTCGGCTCGGCGCCGGGCGGCACCTACGATCTGCTCGCCCGCCTCGTGGCGCGCCATATCGGTGCGCATATCCCGGGCGCGCCGAGCATCATCGTGCAGAACCAGCCGACCGCCGGCGGGCTGCTGATGGTCAATCAGCTCTACGCGCTCGGGCCGAACGACGGCACCGCGATCGGCGTGCCGCTCAACGGCGTCCCGGCGGCGCCGCTGTTGCAGCCGGCGGCCGCGCATTTCGATGCGGCAAAACTGATCTGGCTCGGCTCGACCCACAGCGAGCCCTATGTCGCCTATGTCTGGCACACCGCGCCGGTGCAAAACCTCGCTGACGTGATGACGAAGCAGCTGGTGGTCGGCGCCACCACGCCGGGAACGACCATGAACGATTTCCCGCAGCTGACCAACGCAATCCTCGGCACCAAATTCAAGATCGTGCCGGGCTATGCCTCGACGCCGCAAATGAACGAGGCCCTGGAGCGCGGCGAGGTCGAAGGCGTCACCGGCTTCGGCTGGTTCGCGCTCAACGCTCAGGTGCCGCAATGGGTGACGGAGAAGAAGATCACGATCATCACCCAGTTCGGCGCCACGCGGCATCGCCTGTTGCCCGACGTGCCGCTGATGCTCGATCTTGCCAAATCGGAAGCCGACCGCCAGGCGCTGCTGCTGCTGTTCGGCCGCACCGAATATGGCCGGCCTTATTTCCTGCCGCCCGACGTGCCGGCGGAGCGGGTCGAGGCACTGCGCCGCGCCTTCGATGCCACCATGAAGGACGAAGGTTTTATCGCGGACGCCGTCAAGATCGGCTTCGAGGTCGATCCGCTCAGCGGCGAGCAGGTCCAGGCGTCGGTCGCGGCGCTCGCCAAGACGCCACCCGAGGTGGTGGCGCGGGTGCGCGCGGCGCTGAACCAGCCGTGACGGCTGTCATGCTCCGCGAAGGCGGAGCATCCAGTAATCACCCGCACTCCTGCCGAGTCCAAAGCCTCGCCGGCGCGGCGTACTGGATCATCCGCCTTTGCGGATGATGACAGCGCTTTCGCGGATGATGACAAGGCGCTAAGTATGATGAGCATCAGTCCCTAGAGGTTACGCCCGTGCACGCCCCGCAAGCTTCCCTGCAATCGCGCCGCTCGATGTATTCCGGCAACAAGCTGCAGATCGGCCTGTTCGGCCCGAACTGCTCGTCCGGCCGCGCCGTGACGCTGGTGCCGGAGCGCTGGTCGGGCAGTTGGCCGGACAACAAGAAGCTCGCGCAGATGTCGGACGAGGCCGGCATCGATTTCCTGCTCCCGATCGGGCGCTGGAAGGGTTACGGCGGCGATACCGATTACCAGGGTACGACCTTGGAGACGATCACCTGGGCGACCGGGCTCCTCGCCTGCACCAGGCGCATTACCGTGTTCGGCACCGTACACGCGCCGATCTTCAATCCGGTGGTCGCCGCGAAAGAGATGGTCACCGCCGACCATATCGGCGAGGGCCGCTTCGGGCTCAACATCGTGGTCGGCTGGAACGAGGGCGAGTTCGACATGTTCGGCGTCGACCAGCGCGAGCACGGCGACCGCTACGACTACGCCCAGGAATGGATCGACGTCATCAAGATGATCTGGTCCGACAAGGAGAATTTCGATTTCAAGGGCAAATATCTCGACATGAAAGCGATCCGCGGCAAGCCCAAACCTTACGGCGGCACGCGGCCGTTGATCATGAATGCCGGCGCTTCCGTGACCGGCCAGGCCTTCGCCATAAAAAACTGCGACGCTTTTTTCCTCCAGGCGTCCCGCACGTCGCTCGAAGAGACCCAGCAGAAAGTGCGCACCGCGCAGAACGCGGCGCGCGCGCAGGGCCGCGAGATCGGCTGCTACACGGTTGGAGTCGTCACCTGCCGGCCGACGCGGAAAGAGGCCGAGGAATATTTCCAACACTGCATCGTCGAGCACGCCGACTGGCGAGCGGTCGACAGCATTTTGGGTTTGAAGAACATCTCACCGCAGACCGTGCCGATGCAGGAATATCTGACCAAGCGCAGCCAATATGCCCAGGGCATGGGCGGCCTGCCGATCGTCGGCGATCCCGACCATGTGGCGGCGGCGCTTGCCGATCTCAGCAAAGCCGGGCTGACCGGCATCGGCATTTCGCTGGTCAACTATGTCAACGAGCTGCCGTACTTTTGCGACGAGGTGATCGGGCGCCTGGAGCGCTTGGGAATTCGCGAAAAGCCGGCTGCGAGGCCCTAAAGAACGTCCGATTGGGCCAAACAGCCGGTATTGAATTTCACAGAACATTCGCGCGTGTTGCGCGTTTGTCTTGATTGTCAGGAGAACCAAATGGCCAACGACTCTAAAGCGACCGAAACGAACATTAGCCGCGAACGTCTCGCCGAATTGTTGAACGAGGACCTGTCCCGCGAATATCAAGCCATTATCGCCTATGTGGTCTATTCCCAGGTGCTCAAGGGCGCCGAGTACATGGACATCGCCGATCAGCTCGAGATTCACGCCAAGCAGGAGCTCGATCACGCGCTGATGATCTCGCGCCAGATCGACTATCTCGGCGCGATGCCGACGGTGACGCCGAAGCCGGTCAAGACCTCGGAAAAGGCCAAGGACATGCTGCGGTTCGATCTCGACAACGAAAACGAGACCATCCGCAATTACCGCGACCGCATCCGGCAATGCGAGGCGCTCGGCGAATTCGCCATGGCCGAGCAGATCCGCAAAATCCTGATGCAGGAGCAGGATCACCAGATCGATCTGGCGACCGCGCTCGGCATCGAGGTCCCGAACGTGAATAAATAACTGTTTCCTCCCCCCAACCCGGGCCGCGCTTGCGCGCGCCCGGGTGCAAGCTTGTCTGGGGGAGGGGAACTGCTACGCCGCCAGCACCGCAACGACACCTGCCAGCATAATGGCGGAGAGAACCGTAAACGCGGTGACGTTGGCGTCCCAGCGCCAGCTTTGCGGGCCGACCGGCGGCTTAAACGGCAGGTAGCCGTTGTCGTCGTAGAGCGAGCCGCCGAACAGCGGGCGGCTGAAGACGCTGACAAAGAACGCGCCGTAGATGGCGGCACTTAAAGCCGCCGCGAGATAGAGCCGCTCCAGCGGTCGCGGCCCGTCGATCCAGACCAGATAAAGCGCGACCAGCCCCACTCCGGCATAGGACAGGATTTGCCAGACCACATGGAAGCGCGCATGCGGCGTCCATTTCGGATTGGTCGCGTGAGTTTTATTGAAGTCGGCTTTGATCGTGACCAAAGCGTAGCCCAGGATTGTGAGCGTCAGCAGGATCTTTGCCGCGATAAGCATGGCGTCGTCCCCTCTATTTCCACGCTGAATGGCTATTTCATATTGCGAGAAAAGTTCACCTCTTGCTCGCGATCGCGGTGCCGCGTTTCTTGTTGTAGCGGTGGATGTCGACGCGCTCCCACACGCCGTTGACGTGATACGGATCGCTGCGGGTGAAGGCGTCGACCGCGGCGCGGTCTTTGGCGTCGATCACAAATATGCTGCCGACCGGCGTCTCGCCGTCGTCGGCAAGCAGCGTGCCGGCGGTCACGACGTCGACGCCGTGATCGCCGGATTTGTCGAGATGGATGCGGTGGTCGCGATAATGCTTGGCCCGTGTCGGCAAAAAATCCTTCTTGTCGAGCGCGTGGACCACGAACAGCACTGCGCGCACCCTTTTGTTCAGGCAGCCATCGATCCCGCGACGCCGCGCATAAAATCGACGAAGGTTTTGGCGATCTCCGCCTCGTAGGGCGCCCATTCCCCGAACGAGATCAGCGGTACGTCCTTATCCTCGATCGGCAATTGATGCAGCTTGCTGCCGGGGATGAGCTTTTGCGCGGCGCGGCCGCTCGCCGAATTGTGGGTATTGTCGTTGCCGGGGATGACGATGGTCGGCGCCTTGATCGAGCGCAACTGATCGTCGGTCACGCCCATGATGGTGAAATTGGCGCCAGCCAAAAACAGCTTGTGCCAATGCTCCATCACCGCGATGTAGCGCTTCGGGTCCATCGCCATGAGCACGTCGCGGTTCTTCGGATTGGCGGCGATGCGCTCGCGATATTGCTCGGTGTCGCAGACCGCCGCCATGCCGCCCTGCTGGGCGGCGCGGATATATTGGCCGTAATATTGTTCCGGCAACCGTCCCGCGGCAAAGGCGCCGCCGGTGACGCGGAACAACAGCAATCCGCGCACCGCTTGCGGATGGCGCAGCGCAAACAGGATCGAGGTGCGCGAGCCGGACGACGAGCCGCCGATGAACACCGGCAGCGCGCCCTTGCGCGACAAGAGCTCGTACAAATCGTCGGTCCAGATTTCCTCTTCGGCCTCGGTGCCGTCGATCCGGATGTCGGAGGCGCCGGTATTGCGCCGGTCGTGCAGCAGCACGCGAAAGCCGCCGGCCGCGATCTTGTTCGCCAGCGGCATGAATTCATCGTGCGCGCGACGGCCGCCCGTGATCAGCACCACCCAGGGGCCACGGTCGCCCACGATCTCGTAAACGATATTCACGCCGCGAATGTTCTCTACCGGCATCCTCGCCTCCGCTTACTGCTGAGGCCATTCTAGCCGTCTCGCGGCGGGGACGCGACCGTGAATCCGCAGGCTCCGTCGAGCGCAATGCGGCCGTCGGCGACGGCCTGTGCCCAGCGCGCGGCGGCCGGCAAGCCGCCGAACGAGAAGAAATGGGCGCTCACGCGCGACGGCGCGGCGTCCGCCAGCGCGCGGATGAGATCGTCGGGCACGGTCAGCGCGAACATCTGCCGCAACATCCCGGATCGCCGCGCCAGCGCCTGCGCCGAGGCGCGCACGCCGCAGCGGCCGGCATAGCGCAGCAGCGCCGACAGGCTGGTCGGGCCGACGAGCCCGATACGCAGCGGCTGCTCGAAGCCGAACGCGCGCAGCCGCGCGACGTAATCGAGAATGGCGCGGGCATCGAAGCAGAACTGGGTGACGATCTCGACCGAAAGCCCGGTCGCCTCGGCCGCCGCGATCTTTTCCGCAAGCGCCTTGAACAGCGCATCGTTGCCGATCTTCGGATGACCCTCGGGATAGCCGGCGATGCCCAGCGCGCGGATGCCGCGGCGGCGGAACAGGCCGGAATCGATGGCGTCGGCGGCGCTCCGGAACGGGCCGTGATCGGCGCGATCGCCGGCAATGACCAGAACACGGCGCACTTCGGCCTCGCCGTTGAGCCGCGCCAGAAAATCATCGAGCGCTTCGACGCTGCCGAAATTGCGCACCGCGACGTGGGGCACCGGCTCGAGGCCTGCCGCGCGCAACCGGATCGCGGCGCTGATGGATTCTTCCGCCGGCCGGTGCGGCACGGCGCTGATATAAACGCGCGCGCCGCGCGGCAGCGCGGCAAGTGCTGCGATATCGGCATCCGACGGCCGCGTCGCCTCGACCGAAAAATTTTGCATGAAGCCCGCGATGCGCGCGACTGCGGCGGGAAGTTCTGCGGCCGGTACAGGTGCGAGGGCAGCCATGCGCTCACCGCCTTCCATATTTTCCTCCCCCGCTTGCGGGGGAGGGTAGGGAGGGGGCCTGCGGCAGTAAGACTTGCCCAGGTGGCGAAGACTTACCCCCTCTGCCGTCGCTTCGCCCGGCATCTCCCCCGCAAGCGGGGGAGAAAGAATTCACGCGCGCCGGCGCGAGATCACGTAGGATTCATCGAAGAACCACAGCCCGCCGCGCTCGCGCAGCACGGCGCGGGTGGCGTCGATATAGCGGCCGTCGGCGACCACTTCGCCAAGACGATCGTCCTCCACCTGCGCCACATAGATCGCCGCGTTCCACGCCGCGAACAGCGTCGAGGTGCCGATCGATTCGGAGATTTCCGACGGCAGCGTGTGCATCTCGTAGCGGAACAGCGAGCGGTTATCCGCATAGGCGTTGAAGTTGAGATCGCGGCCGGCGGCACCGAGCTCGTGCTTCACCGCTTTCAAGATCTGATGCCGGTCATGGACGAACGGATTGTCGCCCGGCCAGACTTTTTGGATGATTTCCATGCCGGGATCGTGGCCGTGGGAGTGGATGCCGATCAGCCGGCCGCCGGGGCCGAGCGCCTTGGCCAGCGGCCCGATCACGCGCTTGGCCTTGAAGTCGAGCGAAGCCCGCGCCCGATACGGCTGCGAGGCGATGACCAGATCGTAATTGGCGCTGGTGCCGCCCGGTTTCGGGATGATCGGGTCGAGCAGGAAGCGATGGTCCTCGCGATAGATCACCAGCACGATCGGCCGTTCGTAGACCGGATTGCCGGTGCGGGCGCTCACGCCTGCTTTCCAGTTCTGCGCCAGGAATGGCTCCAGATCGATGATCTGCTGCTCGAAGCGGTGCGCCGAATTGCCCTGCAGCGGCAGCTCGTGCCACACCAGGCTCGACGCCGCATTGAGCGATTTCACATGCAGCCACGGCGCGTCGGCGTAAGCGAGATTGGTCAGCACCAGCACCGACGCCGGATGCTCGAAGAAGCGGTCCGACATTTTCTGTAACGTCAGCCGCACGTCCTCGAGGCTGATCTCCTTGCCGACGGTGTAGAACGGCATGTGCGGAAAGCGGTCGTGCATGGCGCGCATCACCCGCACCAGCACCGAGCCGTCGCCGACGCCGGCGTCGAACACCCGCACGGCAGGCGGCCGCGGATGGATGTGCACCAGCTCCTCCGAGACCCGGTGCGCCACCTCCCACTTCTCGCTGCAGGTGTTGACGAACAGCAGATATTTTTGCCGGTTGTCGAAGAAGCGGAAATTGCGCTGCGGGTCGTCGGGGCTTTGTGCTGGCGGCGCGGCGGGCGGCGGCGCCGCCGCGGCCGGACGCGGCGCGTGGGCCCGCTCGATGATCGCCGGGCGCGCTGCCGCGCCGTGGTCTTGCGCCGGGTTCGATTGCATAAAACCGTGAATCCGATCCAGCGTATCGGTGGTGATGCGGCCGCCATTGCGCAGCCGCGCCGCGAGCTTGCCGTCGTTCACCGCGCGGCGGCCGAAGGTGGATTCGGCCAAGCCGGTGCGGCGGCAATAATCGGAGATTTCCGCAAGCAACTGTTGTGCGTTCATGGCACGCGTCCCTGACGTTTCCCGTCGAGCGCCGCGCCAATGCTTTGGGCCTTGTTGTTATGCGCGGCCGGCCAGCCTCAAGCGAACCAAGCGGCGCGGGGAGGGTCAACCACAAATTGGCCCACTGTGACAGTGGGCAAGATAGTGGGTTTTTGCCCACATTCCAGTGGGCGGGCACTGGCGCGGCGGCGCATGGCGCGAGCGGCCGATCGTTGGCTTGCTCTCCTCGCTTTCGCCGGCGGCGCGGCGCGCGACCCGATTGACCTGTGTTTTCGCGCCAAGGCGATTTCGATTGCTAATAAGATGGGTTACACTACGTTAAGTTGAGGGCTGGGCGCGAATTTCAGTCGGCATCCTGCGAACGCCACGGAGAGTTGCGGCCGGTTTCGATCGGCCGGGCGGCATGAATGTTTGTCAGCAAATACGAATGAGGAGGAAGTCGATGAAAATCACTGCAATGCTAGGCGTGGCCTTGCCACTGGCCGCGGTCGTGCTGGTCGGTCCGACACAATCGCAGCAGCTGCAGACCGGGGTGGCCTATTCGCCCGGCAAAAATTTCGACCAGCTCAGTTGGTCAGCGTTCGTCGCGGCGGTCAAACCGGCGGTTAAGTCGGCGCCCGCAGGTGCTACGACCTTCGAGACCTGGGCGACGGACGCCGATACGTTTGAAACCACCCCGCCGCGATGTCCGGAACCCAATGCGCCCGCCGTCGCGGCGGCAAGGCCCAACAACAATCGGTTCCAGACCAGTTTTCTGGCGCGCGCGCATCAGCCGACGGGGCTGCGGGAAGGTCCGGCGGCGGCGCAGGTCGGCGGCGTGCCGACGGCCTGTGGGAAGCCGAACAATCCGGCTGCGGGCAATTTCCCAACTCCGGTCGTGAAATCTCCGCCGGGCAACTGCGTCGCCGAGGAGGTGCGGCGAAACTACGCCGCCTGCAAGTTCATCAAGGACAACAAGCTGTATACGCAAGCCGACCTTGCCAAGGCGTTCACCGGGAAGGCGATTTCGTTCCCGAAGGATGCCGTCGAACTGAAGATGGACTGGATGCCGGTGGACACCGTTGTCGTGTGGCTCAACAACAACGGCGAGAAGATCAACGGTGCTGACATCACTGCCGACTACGTGCGGAAAAACTATTTCCTTACCAAACAGCCGGACGGGACCGAGTACGCGATGGTCTCTATGCATGTCAGCACCAAGGACCGCCCGAACTGGCTATGGGCGACCTTCGAGCATCAGAACAATCCCGGCCGCTGCGATACCACGGGCTGCTATGACGACTATGGCGTAACCCCTCCATTCGCCGCTATCCCGCCGCAACAAGCCGCCAACACGCAATATCCGGCTTGCGCCAAGTCACCCGAGCTGGCCAGCCAATTCACCAAAGCCGGCCTCTCTGCGGTCTGGAACAATTATTGCCTCAAGGGAACGCAGATCGATTACGTCTCGACCCAGGCGGCAACGAAGGGGCAGCCGCTCCTCGATGGCGACAGCGTGATCGAGCGGATCACCGCCGATGTGCCGATCAATCAGTCCTCCTGTATCACGTGCCATGCCTATGCGACGTTCGGCAAGGACGGCTGCGTCTTTTTCGCGAGCAACCCGGGTCTCGGTTCGCCGGGCCCGATCGGGAATCCCACGCCGCAGACGGGACAGAAGAGTTATGACTTCGTCTGGGGTCTGATAGCGGCCAATTACGCTCAGGCCTGCACTAAGGAATAAGCATTCCAGGCTCGACTGCCGTTGCCGGATTTTGCGGAAGCCTGTCGTCGGGCCGGCCCCTTTGGGCCGGCCCATTGACTTGATCCCCGGCCGCACTGCGAGAACGCGATGACTTTCACCCTGTCCCGCAGGGGGAGGGCCGCGCACCGCAGGTGCGCGGGGTGGGCCGTGCGACGAACCCTGCAGGGGAGGCGGGATTACACTTGGCGCAATTCCGGCTACCGTTCGCGCAATAGC
>CAVWOI010000043.1:0-22445 GCA_963756245.1 uncultured Alphaproteobacteria bacterium | reverse complement strand
GGCGTTTTGCGCGCTGTCGCGCTTGCGCCTGCACGAAATCCTGTTGGCGGCCGCCGAGCGGGCCGGCGTCGCGGTGCGTACCGGCATTACGGTCAGTGAAATGAGCGACGAAAAAGACCGCGTGACCGTGACGTTTTCCGATGGTCGCACCGATTCCTTCGATCTGCTCGCCGGCTTCGATGGCATACGCTCGACGACGCGACAGCATTTGTTCGGCACGGCATTTCTGCCGCGGCCGTCGGGTTACGGCGCCTGGCGCGTGCAAGTGCCGCGGCCGCAATACGTGCGCGGCATGGAGTTCTTGCAAGGCGTCGGCAGCAAGACCGGCGCCATGCCGCTGAGCGACAACCTCATGTACGTCTTCCACATCCGCCCCGAGGCGCCCGACGCCGTGTTCAAGCGTGAAGACTATGCGGATTTGTTCAGAGCGCATCTGGCGCAATATGGCAGCTATGTCGCCGAAGTCGCCGCGTCGCTCGATGCCAATTCCGACATCGTCTTCAGCCCGATCGAGCCGATCCTGGTGCCGTGGCCATGGTTCCGCGGCCGCGTCGTCATCGGCGGCGATGCCGCGCACACCTCGCCACCGCATCTCACCCAGGGCGCGGCGATGGCCGCGGAGGACGGCCTCGTGCTGGCGCGCGAAATGCTCACAGGCGAAGGACCGGTCGAGGCGCGGCTATTGCGCTATTCGCAAGCGCGCTACGCGCGAAGCGCTTTCGTCTATTCGTTCTCCTATCAATGGATGCTGGACGAGCAGTCGGTGCGCACCGCCGCCGATCTCGCCGCGGCGCGGACCGAGCTGGCGATGAATGCCTCGGCGCGCATCGCCGCCAGCGACCGTATCCTCGACAGCCACGTTGTCTAGCTTTTCAATGCTGCAATATTTTCGACAGGAACAGCTGCGCGCGGTCGCTGCGCGGCTTGCCGAAAAAGTCGGCGGTCGGCGCGTCCTCGACGATCTCGCCCTTGTCCATGAACACGACACGGTGGGCGACCTTGCGGGCAAAGCCCATTTCGTGCGTCACCACGATCATGGTCATGCCGTCCCTGGCGAGCGCCACCATGACGTCGAGCACTTCCTGAATCATTTCCGGATCGAGCGCCGACGTCGGCTCGTCGAACAGCATGGCGATCGGGTCCATGGCGAGCGCGCGAGCGATGGCGACGCGCTGTTGCTGGCCGCCGGAAAGCTGTCCGGGAAATTTGTCGGCATGCACGCGCAAGCCGACGCGGTCGAGTAGCCGCATGGCGTTGGCGCTGGCCGCCGCGGCGTCGCGGTGCAGCACCTTGATCTGCGGCAGCGTCAGATTGCGCATGACGGAGAGATGCGGGAACAGCTCGAAATGCTGAAACACCATGCCGATCCGCGCCCGCAATTTGGGCAGGTCGGTATTCGGGTCGCCGACCGAGATGCCGTCGACGGTGATGCGGCCCTTCTGGAACGGCTCCAGTCCGTTGACGCATTTGATCAGCGTCGACTTGCCCGAGCCGGAAGGTCCGCAGACCACGACGACCTCGCCCTTGGCAACTTCGGCCGAGCAGTCCTTGAGCACCTGCGTCGGCCCGTACCACTTGCTGATGGTGTCGATCTGGATCACGGCGTTCAGCGGATAATGGCGGTGCGGCGTTGCAGGTGCGCCACCGTGCGGGAGGCGGCGAGCGAGATGAGGAAATAGACGACCGCGGCGAAGGTGTACATCTCGACCAGGCGGCCGTCGCGCTCCGCCACTTTGGACGCGGCGCCGAGGAAATCGGTGACCGAGATCACGTAGACCAGCGACGTATCCTGAAACAGGATGATGGTCTGCGTCAGCAGCACCGGCACCATGTTGCGGAACGCCTGCGGCAGCACGATGTAGCCCATCGTGGTCGGGTAGGTCATGCCGAGCGCCTGCGCGGCGGCCATTTGGCCGCGCGGGATCGACTGGATGCCGGCGCGCATGATCTCGCAGAAGAACGCCGCCTCGAACAGCGTAAACGTCACCAGGCAGGATGCGAAAGCGCCGACTTGCAGCGGCTGCGCCGACCGCGTGATCCACTGGCCGATATAGGGCACCAGGAAATAGAACCAGAAAATCATCAGCACGAAAGGCACCGAGCGCATCAGGTTGACGTAAGCCGCGGCCGGCAGCGTCAGGACCGCGGCGCCCGAGAGCCGCATCAGCGCCAACAGCGTGCCGATCACGATGCCGCCCAGCGTCGCCAGCGCGGTCAGCAACAGCGTGAACGTCATGCCCTGATAGAACAGGTAGGGCAGCGAGCGCCAGATCACGTCGAAGTCGTAATTGGCAAACATCAGCTCAATGTCCTGGGCTCGGTATCCTGGGCTCAGTGTCCTGCCGCCGGCGCCTTGAAACCGAGATAGCCCGGCACCGCGATGCGGCGCTCGATGACGCGCATGGCCAAGGTCACGACGATATTGATGACGATGTAGATGATCGTCGCGGCGGTGAACGCCTCGAACACCTGGAACGAGAATTCCTGCATGGCGCGGGCGCGGGCGGTCAATTCCATCAGCCCGATGGTCAGCGCCACCGCGCTGTTCTTGATGGTGTTGAGCAGTTCCGAGGTCAGCGGCGGCATGACGATGCGATAGGCCATCGGCAGCAGCACATAGGCGTAAGCCTGCGGCAGCGTCAGCCCGAGCGCCAGGGCGGCTTGGCGCTGGCCGTGCGGCAGGCTCAAAATCCCGGCGCGCACCTGCTCGGCGACGCGCGCCGACATGTAAAGCCCGAGCGCGACCACGGCGGTATAAAAGGAGCCGTTCGGCAGTTGCTTCAGCCAGGTGCCGAACGCGCGCGGCACGATCTCCGGCAGCACGAAATACCACAGAAACATCTGCACCAGGAGCGGAACGTTGCGGAACAGCTCCACATAGGCGTTGCCGAACCGCACCGCGGCGGCAAACGGCATGGTGCGCAGCACGCCGACGAGCGATCCCAATGTCAGCGCGATGATCCAGGCGCAGGCGGCGGTCGCCAGCGTCCACGCGGTGCCGAGCAGCAGCGTCTGGAAATAGGTATGAACGCCGTCGGGAGACAGCTCCCAGAAGATCGCCCAGTTCCAGTGATAGTTCACGCCCTAGTATCCGCGCCGGACGGCGCTCACTGGGCGTACCACGCCGGGTCGCCGGTATCCGTCGGGCTGGCGACGACCTTCTTGAACGGCGCGCTCATCGGCACGTTGAGGTTGACGCCCTTGGGCGGTATCGGCTTGAGGAACCACTTGTCGTATATGGCGTTGATCGCGCCGCTCTTATAGGCGCTCGTCATCGCCGCATCGACCACGGTCTTGAACGGCGCATCGTCGCGGCGCAGCATGATGCCGTAAGGCTCGACCGACAGCGCATCGGCGGAAATCACGTAGTCGCCCGGCATTTTCGAGGTGGCGACGAGACTGTAGAGCAGAATGTCGTCCATCACGAAAGCCGCGGCGCGATCGGTCTCCACCATCAGAAATGCCTCGGCATGATCCTTGGCGGCGAGGATGTTGAGGTCGAGATGCTTCTGCGCGCCGATCTCGGTGATCTGCTTGATGTTGGTGGTGCCGGAGGTCGAAACGATGGTCTTGCCCTTGAGATCGTCGACGGTCTTGAGATTGGCCGATTTCTTCGACACGAAGCGGTTCGCCGTGACGAAATGGGTGATGGTGAAAGCGACCTGCTTCTCGCGATCGAGATTGTTGGTCGTCGAGCCGCATTCGAGGTCGACGGTGCCGTTGGCGATCAGCGGGATGCGGGTGGCGGAGGTGACCGGGTTGAGCTTCACCTCTAGCTTGTCCAGCTTCAGCTCCGATTTCACCGCGTCCACGATCTTGTAACACAGGTCCATCGCGTAGCCGATGACCTGCTGATTGTCATCATAATACGAAAACGGCACCGACGACTCGCGATGACCGAGCGTTATCGCCCCGCTGTCCTTGATCTTGGCAAGCGTGCCGGTGAGCTGCTGCGCGGACGCCGGCACGGTGACGACGCTCACCGCCGCGATCGCGGACGCCATGATGGTCAGACGCATTGTTTGCCCCGCTGTCGGCCGGAGACTGATCGTCCGGGTGCATGCATCATAGCGGCTTTCGCAGGCGCTCAAAAGCGCGGCAGCGGGCGATTACGGAACGGTTAGGGCCGTAGGGCGAGACATCGTCGCCGATCACACGTGCTGGCCGCCGTTGATGTGGATTTCGGCGCCGTTGACGTAGGACGCGGTCTCCGTGCACAGCACGTAGATGATCTTCGCCACTTCGTCGGGCGTGCCGAGGCGGTGCATCGGGATGTTCTCGACGATTTTTTCCGTGCCCGGCGACAGCATCGCGGTGTCGATCTCGCCTGGCGCGATGGCGTTGACGCGGATGCCGAGCGCGCCGAAATCGGCCGCCATCTCGCGCGTCAGCGCGGCAAGCGCCGCCTTCGAGGTCGAGTATGCGGTGCCGGCAAAAGGATGCACGCGCGAGCCTGCAATCGAGGTGACATTGACGACGGAGCCTTTCGCCGCTCCGAGCTCGTCGAGCAGTCCCCGCGCCAGCATGATCGGCGCGAAAAAATTCACCTGGAAAATGTGGTGCCAGTCGTCGCGCGAGGTTTCCAGCGAACCAAGCCGCTTGCCGCCTTCAGCCTTTGGCGAGATCGCGGCATTGTTGACCAGCGCATGCAGCTCGCCGTTGAGGCGCCGCTTGGTCTCCTCAATCGCCGCCGCGGTGTTTTCGGGATCGGCGAGATCGACCTGAATGTGATCCTCGGGGCCGGCTTCCCACGGACAATTTTCCGGAAACGGATGCCGCGAGCAGGTGATGACGCGCCAGCCGGCCGCCGAGAAACGCTTGACGGTGGCATGGCCGATGCCGCGGCTTGCCCCGGTCAGCAGCAGGGTGCGGCGCGGTTGATTGCTCGTGGTCATGCTCGCCATTTTACGCTCATGGATAGAGCCGCGTCTTGGTCCACGGCGCGTTTAAATCCGCGCGCGTAAACGCAATGCGATCGTGCAGGCGGAACTGCCGCTCCTGCCAGAACTCGATCTCGGTCGGCATGATGCGGTAACCCGACCAGAACGGCGGTCGCGGCACCGTGCCGATGGCGAATTTCGCGGTATTGAGCGCGATCGCCTTCTCGAACGCCAGCCGGCTTTCCAGTGCCGACGACTGCTTTGAGGCCCAAGCACCGATCTGCGCCATGCGCGAGCGGGTGGCGAAATAGGCGTCGGCTTCGTCCTTCGACACCGGCGCGACGGTGCCGCGGGCGCGCACCTGGCGCTGCAGCGTCTTCCAATAGAATGTCAGCGCCGCCTTCGGCGCGGCGGCAAGCTCGTGGCCCTTGATGCTGTCGACGTTGGTGTAGAACACGAAGCCGCGCGCATCGAAGCCTTTCAACAACACCATGCGCGCATTGGGCTGGCCGCTGGAGTCAACCGTGGCCAGCGCCATGGCGTCGGGATTGACCGGCTCGGCGCGCTTGGCCTCGGCAAACCAGGCCGCAAACAGCCGCACCGGCTCGTCGGCTTCGGTGAAGTCACCGCCTGTTAACCATGTCGGGTGTTCTATCGGCGCCGTATCGGACATTCCGTGGGGTACCCAGGTGCTCGCGTGGGGCGATCGGCAGGCGAGCCGCCGGTCTCAATATAGTGGAGCCGGGGCGCTGCGCCTATGTTGGCGGCTGCGTTTTGCTGTCGTGCTCTGTGGGCTCGCCAGCGGCGGCACCGGCGGCTGCACCTACCAACTGAATTCATTGCTCGCCAAGGACGATGCCGACGGCGACCAGACCGGTTCCATCCGCCGGCCGGGTGATGCCGCCGGCCGCATTGCCGATGCCGCGCCGTCCGCAGAGGCCGACCTTGTCTATGCGCGTGCCGCGGCTTCCGAAGTGCTGGCGCGCAGCGGCAAGGACGCGAGCGTGCCGTGGCAAAATCCGAATACCGGGGCCGGCGGCAATATCACGCCGCTCGCCACCGCCTATAACGAAGGCGGAGTGCCGTGCCGCGATTTCCTGGCGAGCTACGCCCACGGCGGCACGGAGGATTGGCTGCAAGGGGCGGCCTGCCGCACCAGCCAGGGCAATTGGGAAGTCAAAAGCCTAAAGCCCCTCAAGCGCTCCTGATAGGGCTATCATGGCCGGCAAGCCGCGCCGATTCGGCGTTGCATTGCGAGACGGCCGGTTTCATCCCACATTAGACGATCGGTGGGCGGCGGGGCCGGCCCGGAAAACGAGCGGAGTTGCTTGGGGATGCGTGATCCCTATGAGGTCTTGGGGCTCGATCGCAAGGCGAGCGCGACCGACATCAAGAGCGCCTATCGGCGCCTGGCAAAAAAGCTGCATCCCGACGCCAACAAGAACGATCCGAAGGCGGCGACGCGCTTTGCCGAGTTGAACGCCGCGCACGAGATCCTCGAGGACGAGGACAAGCGCAAGGCGTTCGATCGCGGCGAGATCGACGCCGAGGGCAAGCCTCGTTTCCATGGCTTTGCCGGCGGCGGCGGCGCCAACCCGGGTGCCGGCTTCGGGGGCGATGGCAATTTTGAAAGCTTCAACTTCGGCCCGGAAGGTTTCACCCGCACCACCCGGCGCGGGCGCGGCGGCGCCAGAGCCGGCGCTGGCGGCGGCGGATTCGGCGGCGGCTTTGAGGATATTTTGCGCGAAGCCTTTGGCGGCGGCGGCCGCGGTGCCCGCGCGAACTTCGAGCCGGAGGATTTCGGCGCCGGCGCCGACGTGCAAGCCGAAATGTCGGTGTCGCTGACGGATGCGGCCACCGGCGCCACCCAGCGGCTGCACCTGCCGAACGGCAAGGACGTCGACGTCAAGATTCCGGTCGGCATCATGAGCGGCCAGCACATCCGGCTCAAAGGCCAGGGCATGGCCGGGCAGGCCGGCCCCGGCGACCTGCTCATCACCGTGTCGCTCGCGCCGCATCCGATTTTTACGCTCGACGGCGCCGACGTGCGGCTCGATCTGCCGATCACGCTCTACGAGGCGGCGCTCGGCGCCAAGGTGCGGGTGCCGACGCTCGACAAGCCGGTCGAGATCACGGTGCCGGCGTGGACCTCGAGTGGACGCACCTTCCGCCTCAAGGGCAAAGGCTTTCCGGCCAAAGCCGGCCGCGGCGATCTGCTCGCCACCATCCGCATCGTGCTGCCGGAGAAGCGCGATGCCGAGCTCGACGAGCTGATGAAGAAATGGCAGGCCGACAAGCCCTACGATCCACGTAAGGATATGTAGCGGCCGGCTTATCCGCCCTGCTGCGGGGCGCTCCGCGTGTCGATCTGGTCGTAGGCGGCTTGCGCGATGTCATGGAGCTTGTCGCGTTCCGCCGGGCCGCTGAGCACATAAGCGACGTTCTGATCGACCCAGTAATAGGCGGCGTTCTGGGTTGCCCGTGGTGTAGCGCAGCGCCATCTCGCGGTCGCTGGTGTGCCCGCAATAGAGCGTGAAGCGCTCGCCCGACGGTCCCTCATACATGAAGAACGCCGTCGCTCCGGTCGGGCCGGGCAACAGCCGGCCGCCGACGAGCTTTAGTCCCATGCGCTCGAGCTCGGGCGCGCGCAGCGGCGAGCCGAGCCGCTTCGACAGCCATTCGACGAGGTGCGGGCGCTGATCGCCGGGCACTTCGACCGGATGGCGGACTTCGACCACGTAGAGCCGATAGGCTTCGAGCGCGTCGGCGGTGAAGCGATCGAGATCGGACGGCGAGGCGGCCTCGGCGCCGCGCGCGAACCAGCCGGCGGCGCCGCCGGCGATGAAGGCAACGAACACGGCGGCAATAGCCGCCGCCATCCAGCCGCGGCGGCTGCGCGTCAGCCGCTCGATCTGGAGCCGCTTCGGCGGCACTTCGCCGGCGACCCCGCCGTAGCGCTTGCGAATGAGCTCGGCCTGGGCGCGCCAGGCGGCGACGCGGGCCGCGTCGTCGGCGTGCGCCGCAAGCCAGGCCTCGACCGCGCCGCGCCGGTCGGCGGGCAGTTCGCCGTCGACATAAGCGTGCAATTCGTCTTCGCTGATTATCTGGTCTGTCATCGTTCGCTCTCTTATTTCACGCGGCGCAGCGCCGGGCGCTCGCCGTCGAGATAGGCCTTGATCTGCATACGGGCGCGGGCAAGCCGCGACATCACTGTTCCGATCGGCACGCCCTGCACCTCGGCAACCTCGCGATAGGTGAGCCCCTCAAGCACGACGAGAAGCAGCGCCGCGCGCTGATCCTCGGCGAGGTCGTCGAGCGCACGCGCGATATCGCGGCTGCCGGTGTCCGGACCGGTGATCGCCGCGTCGCTGTCCTTGATCGGCGTCAAGGTCGGCCGCCGCGACAACGAACGCAGCCGATTGCGATTGAGATTGGTCAGGATCGTGTAAAGCCATGCCCGCACGTCTCCATCGTGAAACAGATGCTCGGAACGCAACGCCCGCACCAGCGTGTCCTGGACGATATCGTCCGCGGTCTCGCTGTCGCGGGTCAGCGCCCGCGCGTAGCGCCGCAGCGCCGGAATCGCCGCCTCGACCCGCTGCCGAAATTCACTCAAAAACTGGCTCCGCGCCTGACGCCGGAAACTTCAATCAAACCAACACCAAGGCCCGCGCCGTATTCCGCCCGCGGCAATGCGGCTTGAGCCGGACGCGCGCTTGCTGGCGCCCACGGGCCTATGCCATAGGTGGCCGGGTGGGGGAAGCCGCAACTGAGGTCAGGGAATGCCGGACGTCTCGGGCCTCATGCGCGGCAAGCGCGGCCTGGTCATGGGGGTCGCCAACCACCGCTCGCTCGGCTGGGGCATCGCCAAGGCCTGCCGCGGCCATGGCGCTGAACTCGCCTTCACCTATCAGGGCGAGGCGCTGAAGAAGCGCGTCGAGCCGCTGGCCCAAGAGGTCGGCGGCATCGTGGTCGGCGATTGCGACGTCACCGAGCCGGCCACCATCGATGCGGCCTTCGCCAAGGTGCAAGCGGCCTGGGGCGGTCATCGATTTCCTGGTGCACGCCATCGCGTTCTCCGACAAGGAACAGCTCGACGGCCGCTACGTCGACACCACGGCCGACAATTTCACCAAGACCATGCTGATCAGCTGCTATTCGTTCACCGCGATCGCGCAGCGCGCCGAGAAGATGATGCCGAACGGCGGCGCCATGCTGACGCTGACCTATTACGGCTCGGAGAAGTGGATGCCGCATTACAACGTGATGGGCGTCGCCAAATCCGCGCTCGAAGCGTCGGTGCGCTACCTCGCCGCCGACCTCGGCGTGAAGAACATCCGCGTCAACGCCATCTCGTCGGGACCGATCAAGACGCTGGCCGCCTCCGGCATCGGCGACTTCCGCTATATCCTGAAATGGAACGAATACAACGCGCCGCTGCGCCGCAATGTCACCATCGAGGAAGTCGGCGAGGCCGGCGCCTATCTTCTTTCCGACATGTCGCGCGGCGTCACCGGCGAAGTGCATCACGTCGATGCCGGCTATCACATTGTCGGCATGAAGCATCCCGACGCGCCGGATATCGCCGTCGGGCCAACGAGAACAGAGGACAGACGACGGACGACAGATAACGCGGATATTCCGTCCTCTGTCGTCCGTCCTCCGTCGTCCGGTTTGTAATCATGCCGGTCCTTTATTTCATCCGCCACGGCGAAACCGACTTCAACGTCGCGCAGCGCCTGCAGGGCCGTTCCGAGACCAGCCTGAACGCCCGCGGCCGGACGCAGGGCAGGGAATTTGCCGCCGTATTGCGCGATCTGTTCGAGCGCGAGCGGCATCAGCCGTCCGATTACGCCTATGTGTCGAGCCCGCTGCTGCGGGCTCGGGAAACGATGGAGCTTCTGCGTGCGGAGCTCGGCCTCGATCCGAAGACCTATGCGATCGACGACAGGCTTGCGGAAATCTCCTACGGCGAATGGGAGGGATTTACGCTAGCGGAAATCCAAGCGCGCGATCCGGGCGTGCTGCAGCGGCGCGAGCGCGACAAGTGGGATTTCCGGCCGCCCGGTGGCGAGTCCTACCGCGAAGTCGCGGAGCGCGTCGCCGCTTGGTACGCGACCGTGACGCGCGATACCGTCTTGGCCGCGCACGGCGGCGTCGCGCGCGCGCTGATGGCGAACTTTCATATTCTGCCGGAAGAGGAGGCGACCCATGCCGACATCCTGCACGGCGTCGTGTACGTGTTCGACGGCGGCACGCTGGCTCGCTACAGCTAGATAAAACAAAGCGGCCGAACTTCGGTCCCGGCCGCAAATCCTCTTCCCGTAAAAATGGAAACGGCCGGACTTGGGTCCAGCCGTTCCTCGAAGCACCGTGTCGGCGCCTCGCGAAAACCGAAGATGACGGCGCTGCCCCAATACGAGGCCGGCGCTCGCGTCATTTACTTCGTCTTCTTCTTCTTTGCTTTCTTCTTGGCCATTGTCTGCGTCCTTGGTGTTTGTGTTGATCCGGCGGCAGGTTGAGTTCTAGCTATTCAGCGGTGTCTCGGTCCCCTGGGCCATCGCCCCCCTTGCCACCAACGAGGATGCCACAGGACGGTTTTTCCTGCAATGGAAAAATCGCAAAAAACCTTTATTTTTCCGTAGCTTAATGGACGTTCAGGTTGCCATTAACCGGCGTTCAGCGAGATGAATGCGAAATGAACAGGCGGCGATAAGCGGCGCGAGATCTTGCCCAGATGATCGGCAAGTTTTCGTGCCGGCAAAAGATTGATGCAGGTTTTCTGCCGAGTGCGAATGCCGCGATGCAAAAAATCGGCACCGCGGGCGCGTCGTGCCGCGGGTGGGAACGCATTTGACCCGATGATAGGCGCGGGCTACCAAACCCGGCACGCCCTTGTCCCAAGCCATTCAGCGTCGACCCGCGTCATTGGCGCACCAAGTCGCACACCATGTCGTTCAATACGTTCGGCCATATGTTCCGGGTGACGACCTTCGGCGAGAGCCACGGGCCGGCGATCGGCTGCGTGGTCGACGGCTGCCCGCCGCGCATTGTGCTGACGGAGGCCGACATCCAGCCCTATCTCGATAAGCGCCGGCCTGGCCAATCGCGCTTCACCACCCAGCGCCAGGAACCGGACGCGGTCAGAATTCTCTCCGGCGTGTTCATCGACGAGGCGAGCGGCCAACAGGTGACCACCGGGACACCGATCGCGCTGGTCATCGACAATGTCGATCAGCGCTCGAAGGACTATTCCGACATCAAGGACAAGTACCGGCCCGGCCATGCCGACTACACTTATGACGTCAAATACGGCCTGCGCGATTATCGCGGCGGCGGCCGCCAATCGGCGCGCGAGACCGCGACGCGGGTCGCGGCCGGCGCCATCGCGCGGAAAATCGTGCCTGGAATGACCGTGCGCGGCGCGCTGGTGCAAATGGGGCCGCATCGCATCGATCGCGCCAAGTGGGACTGGGCCGAAGTCGAGCGCAATGCGTTCTTCTGTCCCGATGCCGAGAAGGCAAAGTTCTATGCCGACTACCTCGACGACGTGCGCAAGCGCGGCTCGTCCACCGGCGCGGTGATCGAAATCGTCGCCGACGGCGTGCCGGCGGGGCTGGGCGCGCCGATTTACGGCAAGCTCGACGGCGATCTGGCTGCAGCGCTGATGGGCATCAATGCGGTCAAGGGTGTCGAGATCGGCTCAGGCTTCGGCGCGGCCGAGCTTTCCGGCGAGGAGAATGGCGACGAGATGCGCATGGGCAACGACGGTAAGCCGATCTTCCTGTCCAACAATGCCGGCGGCATTTTGGGCGGCATTTCCACCGGCCAGCCGGTGGTGGCGCGCTTTGCCGTCAAGCCGACCTCCTCGATCCTCACCCTGCGCCGCACCGTCGACCGCTACGGCCGCGAGAGCGAAATCTCCACCAAGGGCCGCCACGATCCATGCGTCGGCATCCGCGCCGTGCCGATCGGTGAGGCCATGGTGGCGTGCGTGATCGCGGATCATTATCTACGTCAGCGCGGCCAGGCCGGCGACAGTCCGGCATGGCCGTTTCCGGCGCCACGTTGATTGCGCCGGCGCAAAGGCATCAGGGGCGAAATGGACGACGCGCATCAACGGATCCAGGCTGCCGTCGCCGCTTTTGCGCGCGGCGAAATTCTCATCGTGGCCGACGACGACGACCGCGAGAACGAGGGCGACCTGTTCGTCGCGGCGAGCCTGTGCACGCCGGAGAAGATGGCGTTCATCATCCGCAACACCTCGGGCATTGTCTGCGCGCCGCTGGCGCCCGAGGAGGCGCGGCGCCTGCATCTGGACCCAATGGTGGCGCTCAACGACGCGCCGCTCGGCACGGCGTTCACCGTCTCGGTCGACGTCCGCCACGGTCTCTCCACCGGCATCTCAGCGGAAGAGCGCACCAATACCGTGCGCGCGCTCGCCAACGGCAATAGCGGCGCGACCGATTTCGTGCGGCCCGGCCACGTCTTTCCGCTGGTGGCGAAGGACGGCGGCGTGCTGATGCGCTCCGGCCACACCGAAGCTTGTGTCGATCTGTGCCGGCTCGCCGGCTTGGCGCCGGTCGGCGTGCTTTCCGAGCTGATGAACGACGACGGCACGGTGATGCGCGGCCCCGAGCTGGCCGCCTTCGCCGAGAAGCACAAGCTGCAGCGCATCTCAATCTCGGAATTGATTTCCTACCGGCAGGCGCGCGACAAGCTGATCGAGCGCGTCGGCGAGTTTCCCGTCGAATCCGAGATCGGCACGCTGACCGGCTACGCTTTCTTGACGCCGTTCGATCCGGTCTATCACATGGCCTTCGTCCACGGCCGCATCGGCGATGGCAAGAACGTGCTGACCCGGCTGCACCGCGCCAACATCATTTCCGACGTGTTCGGCGGCGCCAAGCCGATCCACCGCACGCTGGCCCGTTTCAAGGCCGAAGGGAGCGGCGTGCTGGTGCTGCTGCGCGACGGCACCGCGGGCGTGCCGGTAGTGTCGATCCCGAAATCCGGCGACACCGCGTCCGAGGAAGCGCGCACCCGGCAGTGGCGCGAGATTGGCCTCGGCGCACAGATCCTCAAAGACCTCGGCGTCAATTCCATCAGGCTGCTGACCTCGTCGCGCCGTCTGACCTATGTCGGGCTGTCCGGCTTCGGCATCGAGATCGCCGGCACCGAGCCGATCGACGCATCGTGATCGCCGCACGGCGGCTGCAAGCAATGGAGGGCGAAGTGACAAGCATCGTTTCTCGAATTCGCATTGTTCTCCCGGTTGTCGCTCTCGGGCTATCGCTGTCGGCCTGCGGCTACAACACCATCCCGACGCTGGAGGAACAGGCCAAGGCGCGCTGGGCCGACGTGCAGAACCAATATCAGCGTCGCTCCGACCTCATTCCCAATCTGGTGGCGACGGTGCAGGGCTACGCCGCTCAGGAAAAGAATGTGCTGACCGCCGTGGTCGAAGCGCGCGCCAAGGCGACGCAGATCAAGCTTGATGCCTCCGACTTGACCGATCCGGACAAGCTCAAGGCATTCCAGGATGCGCAAAACCAGTTGACCGGCGTGCTCGGCCGCCTGTTGGCGGTGACGGAGAATTATCCGGACCTGAAGTCCAACGCTAACTTCCTGGCGTTGCAGTCGCAGCTCGAAGGCACCGAGAACCGCATCGCGGTGGCGCGGCGCGATTACATCGATGCGGTGCGCGCCTATAACACGGCACTGCGCACCTTTCCGACCGTGCTGTGGGCGAAGACGGCGTTCTCCGCCAACAAGCCGATGGCCGAGTTCGCCGCCAACGAAGGCGCGCAAACGCCGCCGCAGGTAAAATTCTGATCGCCGGGCGTTGACATGAATGCGCTGCTGCGAGGCATGGTGTTGGTTTGCTGCCTCGTCACGGCGGCCGTCGCGCTCGATTTTCCGCAGCTCACCGGCCGCGTCGTCGATCAGGCGGGCGTCATGTCGGCGGACAGCCGCAGTGCCGTCGAAGCGAAGCTGAAGGACCTCGAAGATAAGTCCGGCATCCAGCTCGTCGTCGCCACGGTGAAATCGCTCCAAGGCAGCGACGTCGAGACCTATGCCAACCAGCTGTTCCGCGCCTGGAAAATCGGGCAAGCGCAAAAGAACAACGGCGTGCTCCTTCTCGTAGCGCCGGCCGAGCACAAAGTCCGTATCGAAGTCGGCTACGGCCTCGAAGGCACGCTGACCGATGCGCTGTCGTCGGTCATCATTTCGAGCGCCATCGTGCCGCGGTTCAAGGCCAACGATTATTCCGGCGGCATCGAGCGCGGCGTCGACGGCATCATCAGCGTGCTCAATGGCGACACCACCGATTGGCAGCCGAAAGTCGAAGTCCGCGAAGACAGTCCGGCGCAGGTCTTCAATGCGCTGTTCCCGATCCTGTTCTTCTTGTTCTTCATCCTCGTTTTCAGGTTCATGGTCGGCCCGACGCGCGGCACGCCGTCGGGCTCCTACGTCAGACGCAACGGACAGCTCGTCTTTGTGCCTTATACCGGCTCGAGTTGGAGTTCGGGTTGGGGCGGCGGGGGCGGCGGCGGAGGCGGATTTTCCGGCGGCGGCGGCTTCTCCGGCGGCGGCGGATCGTCGGGCGGCGGCGGGGCCTCGGGGAGTTGGTGATGCAATTCAGCCAGGAGGACCATGACGCGATCTCGGCCGCTATTCACGCGGCGGAAGCGCGAACCTGCGGACAGATCGTCTGCGTCTTGTCGCACGCGTCGTCCGACTATGCCTCTGTACCGATCCTATGGTCGACCGTGCTGGCGCTGCTCGTGCCATGGCCGCTGATCTATTTCACACACTGGAGCGTGCAGAAGATTTATCTGTGGCAGCTCGCGGTCTTTGCTGCCGCGGGGCTGGTGTTCTCGTGGATGCCGTTGCGCATGATGCTCGTGCCACGCCCGCTGCGCCGAGCGCAGGCGCATCGCGCGGCACTCGAGCAATTCGTCGTGCGCCGGATCGCCAATACCAAGAATCGCTGCGGCGTGCTCATCTTCGTGTCGCTGGCCGAGCACTATGCACGCATCATCGCCGACGACGGCATCGCGCAGAAAGTGCCCAATGCCGAGTGGCAGGCCGCCATCGATGCGCTGACCGCGCATATGCGCGACGGCCGCATCGCCGCGGGTTTCATCGCCGCCATCGAGCGCTGCGGTACGGTGCTCGCGGCGCACGCGCCGCCCGACGGCTCGCCGAACGCGCTGCCGGATCGCCTTTACGTCATGTAGCGCGTAATATCGTGAGCGAGATGCGCGGACTCGCAGCCATTGTTTTCGTAACCCTCGCGGCGATCATTGCTGCGGCTTTTGCTGTCGGCAGCCGCGCAGCTGCGGTCGCCGCGCCGAAATTCGCGCAAGCTACGGTGGTCGATACCGCGCTCGTGCTCGCTGTCGACGTGTCCTATTCCATGGACCCCGACGAGCAGGCGCTGCAACGCGAAGGTTACGTCCAGGCGCTGATGTCGCGCGAGTTCATGCAGGCGCTGAAACTCGGCGCCAACGGCCGGGTCGCCGTCACCTATTTCGAATGGGCCAATGTCGGCGACCAGAAAATCCTGCTGCCGTGGCGGCTGATCGACGGGCCGGAAACGGCAGACGCGGTCGCCGCCGAGCTTGCCGCCGCGCCGTATCGGCGCGCCTCGCGCACCTCGATCTCGGGCGGGTTGATGTTCGGGCAATCGTTGTTCGCGTCGAGCGGCTATCAGGGCCTGCGCAAGGTCATCGACGTATCGGGCGACGGCGCCAACAACAACGGTCCGCCGGTGACGCTGGTCCGCGACGACGTGCTGGCCAAGGGCACCACGATCAACGGCCTGCCGATCATGCTCAAAAAGCCCAATCCGATGACCATGGATATCGAGGATCTCGACATCTATTACGAGGATTGCGTGATCGGCGGCCCAGGCGCCTTCGTGATCCCGATCAAGGAGCGCGAGAAATTCACCGAAGCCATCCGCACCAAGCTGGTGCAGGAAGTCGCGGGCCTGAACCTTTCGCCGCGAGCGATGCCGGCAGCCGCAAATGCGCCGCGCATCTCCTGCACCATCGGTGAACAAAAGTGGCGCGAGCGCTGGGGTAATTGACGCGGTGGCCAACGGCGATCAGAAGCTGGAAAACTGGCTGCGATAGACGTTCCTGCAGTGATCGAGCCGTGCGTTCAGCCGCTTGGCTTCTTCGTGCAATCCGGCCCGCTCGGCGGCGCCGATGGCCATGGCGAAATAGTCCTTGAGATCGCTGTAGCGGGCCGCTGGCGAGCGGGAATCGTACATTTCGTCATACGCGGCCTCCGCCAGCGCCTCGTATTTGGCGACCTCCTTTCGGCTGTCTTCGTCGGACGCCGCCATCACAGCGTCTCGGTGAAGAAGTCGCGCATCAGCATGTAGGATTTACGGCAGAGCTTTTCGTCGTAGCGCGTCGGGCCTGCGTGAACCGTCGGGTCGCAGAACGAATGCACGGCGCCGCCGAACATCATGATCTGCCAATCGACGCTGGCCTTGGTGAGCTCTTCTTCGAACGCGTCCATCATCGGCTTCGGCGTCACCGGATCGGCGGAGCCGTGGACAGCCAGCACGCGGCCCTTGATATTGCAGGGCGTGCCGGCCACAACCGGATTGGGATTGGTGACGTGGAATACTACCACCGCCTTGAAATCGGCGCCGGCGCGGGCCTGTTCGAGGACATAGCCGCCGCCGGCGCAATAGCCGATCGCGACTTTTTTGGCCGTATCGACCAAACCGAGCTTGTCGGCTTCGCCGAGCAGCGCGTCGTAGGCGGCGTCGCCGCAGGCAACGGTGAAGGTGAGATTTTTGTGCACGGCGAGCATGCCGGCCCGCAGGTCGTCCACGGTCTTGTGTTTTTGGCCGTAGCCCGCGCCGAACATGTCGGCCATCAGCACCACATAGTCCTTGCCGGCGACAGTGCGGGCCTGCCCGATGGTGTCGGCGCAAACGCCTTTCCAATCCGGCTGCATGAAGATCGGCGGGCGCTTTGCCTTGACGCTATCATCGTAGACGATCACGCCCTCGAACCGCCTGCCGTCGACCTGATACGGCACCTTCTTCTCGGCCATCGTTCGCTCTCCTTGTTCTCGCTCGGGCAATAGTAACAAAATCGACGGCGGGGAACACGGTGCGGGACAGGCACGACGCTGCCGCGTCGCGAGCAATCTCACGCGACACCTTGTCTATCCAATCGCCGCGGACCTGGGCTAAGCTCAAAGCCAAGGGACGCCGGGGGAAGGGGACAGAGGCCGTGGATGCGCGGTTTTGGCTGATACAGGCCTTCAACGGCATTTCCTACGGCGCGCTGCTGTTCCTGGTGGGGAGCGGGCTGTCGCTGATTTTCGGCGTCATGCGCATCGTCAATCTGTCCCATGGCTCGTATTTTCTGCTCGGCGGCTATGTCGCCTTGTCGGTGATCTGGACCACCGGCTCCTGGCTGCTGGCGATCCCGGTTGCTGCCGTCACCGTCGCGCTGATCGGCCTGGTGATGGAGCGGGTGTTCTTGCGGCCATTGGGTTTCGATCCATTGCGGCAGGTGCTGCTGACAGTCGGTTTTGCGTTCCTGTTCCAGCAGGCCGCGCTTGATATCTGGACCGGCAATCCGTTCGACATCAATCCGCCGGCGGTGCTGACACAAACCCTCGTGGTCGGCGGCCTTCATCTGCCGCTCTACCGCATTTTCATGATCGCGGTTGCCTTGTTCATCGGATTGACGCTGTGGCTGGTCATGGAAAAGACCCGGCTCGGCGCCACTATCCGCGCCACCGTGGATGACGCGGAAATGGCGCGCGGTGTCGGCATCGACACGTCTTATATCTCAATGCTGATTTTCGCGCTCGGCGCCTTCCTGGCGGCGCTCGGCGGCGTCATCGGCGGCGCCTTCCTTGGCGTCTATCCCGGCCTCGATTTCGAGATGCTGCCGATCGCGTTTGCCGTCGTGATCATCGGCGGCATGGGCAGCCTCGGCGGCGCCGCGATCGGCGCGCTGATCGTTGGCCTCGCCGACAATTTCGGCAAGGCGCTGTTTCCCGAAATCTCCTACTTCACGCTCTATGCGCCGATGGCCCTGATCCTGGCGGTGAAGCCGACCGGACTGTTCGGACGGGAATGAGCATGTCGCGTGACCGCGTCAAAATCCTGATCGTGGTCGTGGCGCTCGCCGCGGTCGCGCTGCTCGTTCCGCATACCACGTCGTTCATTATTCTGTTGGCGACGCGGGCGCTCGCCTTCTCGATCCTGGTGATGAGCCTCGACCTCTTGCTCGGCTACACCGGCCTCGCCTCGCTCGGCCAGGCCGCCTATCTCGGCGTCGGCGCCTATCTGACCGCGATCCTCGCGGCGCGCTACCAGATCGGGCTCGGCTACGATTTCTGGCTGGTGGCGGCGTTCGGCATGCTCGGCGCCGCGGCCCTTGCGGCGCTGTTCGGCCTGCTGGCGACGCGGGCCACCGGCGTCTACTTCTTGATGATCACGCTGGCGCTCGGCCAATGCGTATGGGGGCTGGCCTATCGCTGGAATTCGCTGACCGGCGGCGATAACGGAATCAATCTCGAACACCGCCCTAAATTCGGCATCGACCTCGCCAACCAGGTAACGTTCTTCTACGTCGTGTTCGGCTTCTTCGCGGCTTCGCTCCTGGTCTTGTACACCATCGTGCGCTCGCCGTTCGGCCGCAGCCTGGTCGGCATTCGCGAGCGCGAGCCGCGCATGAAAATCCTCGGCTACAATACGTGGCTGCACAAATACATCGCCTTCATCATCGCCGGCGCCTTCGGTGGTCTCTCCGGCGTGCTGTGGGCGCATACCGCCGGCATCGTCAGCCCCGAGAATGTGGTGCTGACCACCTCGGTCGATGCGCTGTTGATGGCGGTGCTGGGCGGCGCCGGCACCTTGGTCGGCGGCATCATCGGCGCCAGCGTCGTGCTGTTCATCCGCGAATATCTCAGTACGCTGGTGCATTGGTGGCAATACGTGCTCGGCGGCGTCTACGTGGCGGTCATCCTTTATCTGCCCGGCGGCTTGATGAGCATTCCGGGGCGCATCCGCCAATGGCGCACCGCACAGGTGAAGTCGGTGGCAGCGCCGCAGTGAGAATAGAGGGATCCAACCTAAGGGAGTGAAACCATGACGAGCAAGTTGGGAAGGCGAGCCGGCGCGATGCTGATCGGTGCCAGCCTCGCAATCGCCGCGGGACTTGCGCCCGCGGCCGCTCAAGAAGAATTGCGCATCGGCCTGATCGCGCCGATGACCGGCCCGTTCGCCCAGGTCGGCGCCGACATGACCAACGGCTTCAAGATGTATCTCGACGAAGTCGGCAGCAACTTCGCCGGCGCCAAGGTCAATCTGATCATCGAGGACAGCCAGGGCAAGCCGGACACCGCCGTGACCAAGGCGAAGAAGCTTATCCTTGAAGATCACGTGCAGATGATCATCGGCGGCGTGCTGGCGCCGGAGGGCTATGCGCTAGCGCCGGTGTCGACCGCGGAGAAGACCGTCTATATCGCTTCGGTGCCGGCGGCCGACGACCTCACCCAGCGCCAGCTCGGCAATTATCCCTATTTCATCCGCACCAGCTGGACCTCGTCGCAGCCGCATCATCCGCTCGGCCAATGGGCCTGCGACCAGGGTTACAAGAAGATCATCACCGTCGGCGCCGACTATGCGTTCGGCTACGAAGCGGTCGGCGGCTTTCAGAAGGCGTTCGAGGATTGCGGCGGCAAGATCATCCAGAAGATTTGGCCGCCGCTCGGCACCAAGGATTTCGGGCCCTATATCCCGACCTTCAAGGCCGATGCCGACGCGGTGTTCTCGCTGATGGTCGGGCCGATGCCGCTGCAATTTCCCAAGCAATTGCGCGCGTCCGGTTGGACCAAGCCGATCATCGGCGGCGGCACCAGCTACGACGAGTTGGTGTTGCCGTTCATGGGCGATGAAGTGATCGGCGACGTGTCGGCGCTGCAATACAGCGCCGGCCTGCAGACGCCGAGGAACGAGGCCTTCGTCAAGGCCTACCGCGCCAAATACGGCAAGGTGCCGTCGTATTTCTCCGAGAGCAACTACACCACGGCGATGATGATCGACTTGGTGATGAAAGAGACCAAGGGCGCGTGGCCCGGGCCGGAAGCCTTCATCGCCAAAATGCTGACGCTCAAGGTCGATGCGCCGCGCGGGCCGGTCAGCTTCGACGACATGCGCAATCCGGTCCAGGACATCTACATCAAGAAGGTCGAGAAGACGAAGATGTTCGGCTATGACAAGGACGAGCTGTGGAACGTGGTGATCAAGACTTATCCGGCCGTTAGCCAGTTCTGGACCTACGGCAAGGACGCGTTCCTCAAGCAACCGGTCTATAGCCGCGACTTCCCGCCCTGCAAAAATTGCGAATGACCGTCATCGACGCCGCGCCGGTGCTCGAGCTGAAGGACCTGTCGAAGGCCTTCGGCGGCTTGCGCGCCGTGCGCGGCGTCTGCCTAAAAATCATGCCCGGCGACCGCAAGGCCATCATCGGGCCGAACGGCGCCGGCAAGACCACGTTGTTCAATTTGATCACCGGCATTCTGCCGGCGTCGTCGGGCCGGGTGCTGCTGTTCGGCCAGGACGTGACGCGCTGGCCGAGCCACCGGCGCACCGCGCTCGGCATGGCGCGCACGTTCCAGGTGACAAGTTTGTTTCCAAAACTCTCGGTGCTCGACAACGTGCTGCTGGCGATCAAGGGCCGGCGCGCTTCGAAATACGCGATGTGGCGCTTCATGTCGTCCTATCGCGACGTCTACGACAAGGCGCACGAGCTGTTGGCGCGTGCCGCGTTCCTCGACCGCAAGGACACCGAGGTGCGCTATCTGTCCCATGGCGAACAGCGTCAGCTCGAAATCGTGCTCGGGCTGGCCAGCGATCCCGACATTCTGCTGCTCGACGAGCCGGCCGCCGGTCTGTCATCGGGCGAGTCGGCGGAGATGGCGAGGTTCCTGCAAAGGCTCGACCGCAAGATGGCGATCCTGTTGATCGAGCACGACATGGATATCGTGTTCGACGTCGCCGACGAAATCTCGGTGCTGCATTTCGGCGAGGTGCTGGAAAGCGGCTCGGCCGAGCGCATCCGCTCCAGCGCCAAGGTGCAGGAAATCTACCTGGGAACTGGTTGATCCATGGCAATCCTCGACGTCCAGGACATCCATACCTATTACGGCGACGCCTATGTGTTGCAGGGCTTGTCGCTGCAGCTCGAGCAAGGGCAAATTCTCGGCCTGCTCGGCAGGAACGGCGTCGGCAAGACCACCATCGTCAATTCTATCGTCGGCTTCACACCACCGCGCCGCGGCAAGATCTATTTCAAGGGTGCCGACATCACCGGCAATTCCTCGTTCGCCATCGTGCGCAGCGGCGTGGGACTGGTGCCGCAGGGCCGCCGGGTGTTTCCGACGCTCAGCGTAGAGGACAATTTGTTGGTCGCCGGGCACAGCCCCGAACGCCACGGGTGGGGCCTGCAACGGGTCTATGCGCTGTTCCCGCGGCTGCGCGAGCGGAGGCACCAGCGCGCCAAGACGCTGTCCGGCGGCGAGCAGCAGATGCTCGCCATCGGCCGCGGGCTGATGACCAATCCCGACTGCCTGATCATGGACGAGCCGTCGGAAGGGCTGGCGCCGATCATTATCCAGGGTCTGTGGGAGGCGATCGCCAAGCTCAAGCAGGAGGGGCTGTCCATTCTGCTGGTCGAGCAAAACGCCGCGCTGGCGCTCAAGCTGGTCGATTTCGTGCACGTGATCTCCAAGGGCAGGGTGGTCTATTCCGGACAGCCGAACGCGCTGTGGGAAGACCACGACGTCAAATCGCGGTTCCTCGGCATATGAGCCGCGCCGCGCGCTATCGCTTCGCGTTCATCGCCGCCGCCATCCTGCTGCTCGAACTGTTGTGCCGGATTGGCGTGATCGACCGCCTGACCATGCAGCCGCCGAGCGCCATGGTGCGCGATTTCGTCGTGCTCATGGCCTCCGGTTCGATGAACCACGCGATGTTCAAGACGTTCGCGAACGTCGCCATCGCCTGCGTCGCGGCCGTGATCGCCGGCATCGTCTGCGGCGTCGCGCTGCACGGCCGGCGCGCCATCCGACAGGTGTTGGAGCCGCTGTTCGCCACCTATTACGCCATCCCGGTCTACGCGTTCTATCCGCTGTTCATCATCCTGTTCGGCCTCGGTGACGCGCCGCAGATTTTGATCGGCTTCATGCTGGCGGTGGTGGCCGTGATCGTTGAATACGCTCAACGGCCTCGACCGGGTGTCGCGCGTGCACCTGAAGACGGCGCGGGTTTATCGGCTGGGGCCGGTCGCCACCGCAGCTCAAGATCACCCTTGCCGTCGGCCGCGCCTTATCTGCTTTACGGGCATCAAGCTTTCCGCTGGCCTATGCCTTCATCGGCGTGATCGGTGCGGAGTTCATCATGTCGCGGCACCGGGTCGGCTACGAGATCAGCTTCGCCTACAACAATTTCGACAACAAAGATCATGTATCCGCTGATCCTGTTGATCCTCGCGGTCTCGATCGCGATCAACG
>CAVWOI010000042.1:0-77832 GCA_963756245.1 uncultured Alphaproteobacteria bacterium | reverse complement strand
AGGATCGCGCCCTCCTCCTGTTCCGCCGGTTCGGCCACAGGAACCGACAGGTTTTGCGGCCGACTAGAGCAGCCGGCGCAAACCGCGGGTGCGAAACACCGCGCGGGCCCCTTTGGGCCCGCGAAGTGGCCGGTTTCTAGGGGGAAACCCGCGCAGTGTCAAACCGCGGGTCGAACCGCCGCTGGATCAGCCCAAGCGTGGACGCAGCCTGCCGGCCGGAGGTGAAAATCGCCCTGACCGATCCGGTATCCTCGCCGGCCGTGCCGGGACCGAGCAGATCGATGACCCGGCGCGCAATCGCCGGCGCCGGATCAATGAAATTGACTGGCCATGGCGAAAGTTGCGCAGCCGCTCGATCAGCAACGGATAGTGCGTGCAGGCGAGCACGATGGTATCGGTGGGGCCCGTCGTCGACAAAAGCAGGCGCGACCTCTTCCAGTCGCCACGTCGCTGATCCTGGCGCCGGCCAGATCTCTTCCGCGTAGGCCGCCAGCTCTTTCGAGCCGACCAGCGTCACCTGGCAGTCCCGGCATAGTCGCGAATGAGCGTGCGGGTATATTCGCGCGCGACTGTCGCCTCGGTGCCGAGCACCGATACGCGCTTTGTGACCGACGCCGCGCAGGCTGGCTTGATCGCCGGCACGGTGCCGACGAACGGCACCGAAAAGCTTGCGCAGGTCGGGCAGCACGATGGTCGAGGCGGTATTGCAGGCAATGACCACCAGATCGGGCCGGTGCGTCGCGATCAGTTCGCCGATCAGGCCGACGACGCGCGACACCAGCGCCGGTTCATCGCCGTAGGGAAAGCCGGCATCGTCGGCGACATAGACGAAATCGGCGTCCGGCCGCGCCGCCGCGACCTCACGATAGACGGTGAGGCCGCCGAGGCCGGAATCGAACACAGGATGTTTTCGCGCGCCGCCATGGCGCGACTCATGCCATGAGGCGGCGGCCGCCCGCAATCGCCGCGGCGGCCTGGCCGGTATCGGCCTTAGGCGAAGGCCTCGACCAGCCGCGGCCCTTCCTTGGGCGGCGCGGCTCCTGCCGGGCGGCGAGCTTTGGCCGTCGCCATCGGCGAGATCAGGCCGCTGACCACGGTGAAGGTCAGCACCAGGATCACCGCGAGATTGCCGTCGTGGATGCCGCGAAGGCGACCGCGCCCATCAGATAGGCCCAGAACGGGAAGGCGACGGTCGAGACCGCCGCGTTGACCATCCAGGCGTCGCCGTCCTCGCGTACATACCAGCAAAACAGCGGGGTGAGGATGCAGCCGATCAGCAAGGCGCCGGTGGCGATGACGGCGATCGGCACGCCCGCCATGGCGGCATTCGGCCCGCCGGCTTTCATCGCCTGATCGAGGATGGCATTGATCAGCATGGAAAAGCCGATCACTTCGCCGGGAATATATTTGATCATGCGCTCGACGTAATTGTCGCCGGGCACGGCCGCGGCCAGCTGCATGCCGGCGATATCGGACTGCAGCACGCCCTCGAGCCCCGCGATTTGCAGATCGAGGTCGGGCACTACCGGCTTGCGTACCAATCGGCCCATGATTCGCTCCTTGAAAGTATTTCTTCTGAGAAGTTTGCCTGAAATTACGCCGGGGCAGGTGAGTTCGGGCAAACAAACAATCGGCCGCGGCGGGGCCCACAAACGCGCTCGCTGCCGCGATCAAAGCTGGCGAATCGGACAGCGGGCTCGAGCGCAACGTTAGTCAGGCGGCGCTGATTCTTCAGGCCCGGCCGAACACGCGGCGGAAGATCGTGTCGACGTGGGAGAAATGAAAATCGAGGTCGAAATTCGCGGCGAGTTCCTTCTCGCTCAAATGTTTGCGCACATCCTTGTCGGCCTTGAGGAGCGCGAGGAAATCGCCGCCGCCTTCCCACACTTTCATGGCGTTGCGCTGCACCAGCCGATAGGCGTCCTCGCGCGCGACGCCTTTTTGCGTCAGCGCCAGCAGCACGCGCTGGGAATGCACGAGGCCGCCGAGGCGGTCGAGATTCTTCTGCATGTTTTCGGGATAGACGATCAGCTTGTCGATCATGCCGGCGAGCCGGCCCAGCGCGAAATCGAGCGTCACCGTCGCGTCCGGCCCGATCATGCGCTCGACCGAGGAATGCGAAATATCGCGCTCGTGCCACAGCGTGACGTCTTCCAGCGCCGGCGTCACATAGGCGCGCACCATGCGGGCGAGACCGACGAGATTTTCCGACAGCACCGGATTGCGCTTGTGCGGCATCGACGAGGAGCCTTTCTGGCCCGCCGAGAAATACTCCTCGGCCTCCAGCACTTCGGTGCGTTGCAAATGGCGGATTTCCGTCGCCAGCCGCTCGACCGAAGCCGCGACCACGCCCAGCGTGGCGAAATACATGGCGTGGCGGTCGCGCGGAATGATCTGGGTCGAGATCGGCTCGACCGTGAGCCCCATCTTGCGCGCCACGTGGGCTTCGACCCGCGGATCGACCTGGGCGAAGGTGCCGACCGCGCCGGAAATCGCGCAGGTCGCGACCTCGGCGCGTGCCGCGATCAGCCGCTCTTTGGCGCGGGCAAACTCGGCATAGGCGACGGCGAGCTTGAGCCCGAACGTGGTCGGCTCGGCGTGAATGCCGTGGGAGCGGCCGATGGTCGGCGTGAATTTGTATTCGCGGGCACGGCGCTCGAGCGCTGCGTAGAGCGCTTCGACGTCGGCGATCAGAAGATCGGCGGCGCGCACCAGCTGCACGTTGAGGCAGGTGTCGAGCACGTCGGACGAGGTCATGCCCTGGTGCACGAAGCGCGCCTCGGGCCCGACGATTTCGGCGAGATGGGTGAGGAAGGCGATGACGTCGTGCTTGGTCTCGCGCTCGATCTCGTCGATGCGGTCGATGTCGAACTGCGCCGCCTTGCCCTTGGCCCAGATCTTCTTCGCCGCCGCCTTCGGGATCATGCCGAGCTCGGCCATGGCATCGGCGGCATGGGCCTCGATCTCGAACCAGATGCGAAACCGCGTCTCCGGCGTCCAGATCGCCGCCATCTGCGGGCGGGTGTAGCGCGGGATGGTCACGCCACGTCCCCGCGCGCCAGCGCTGCCGCGTTGCGGATCGCCGCAATATTGGCGCGATAGCTTTCCGGCGTGCGGTCCTTGAACACCGCGGAGCCGGCGACGAAGGCGTTGGCGCCGGCGCGCGCGACTTCGGGCGCCACTTGCGGCGTGATGCCGCCGTCGATCTCGATGTCGATCGGCCGGCCCGCCGCCATGGCGCGCAGGTTGCGCACTTTGGCCACGCGCGTCGGGAATGAATTTCTGGCCGCCGAAGCCGGGATTGACCGACATGACCAGGATCAGGTCGACGAGATCGATGACATGCTCGACGGCGCTCTCGTGGGTGCCGGGATTCATGGTCACGCCGGCCTTCTTGCCGAGCGCGCGGATCGCCTGCAGCGAGCGGTGGATGTGCGGGCCGGCCTCGACATGCACGGTGATGATGTCGGAGCCCGCCTTGGCGAAGGCTTCCAGGTAGGGATCGCACGGCGCGATCATCAGATGCACGTCGAGCGGCTTTTTGGTGTACGGCCGGATGGCTTTGACGATGTCGGGGCCGATGGAAATGTTCGGCACGAAATGGCCGTCCATGACGTCGACATGGATCCAGTCGGCGCCGGCGGCATCGACCGCGCGCACCTCCTCGCCGAGCTTGGCGAAGTCGGCGGCCAGGATCGATGGCGCGATGATGAGCGGGCGGTGCACGGGAATCTCCAAATTAACGTTCGCGTAACACGCCGTTTCCGAGCGGGCAACGGGCAAGAAAATGTTGTTTTGCACAGATTTGTGCCACGCGCCTCATGCACCGTGCAGCCGCCCGCGGCTGGACTTGACCCTATCGGCGCTATAACTCCTGCACAGGAGGTCACCGTGGCGCGCGTCGATACCATTGTGCTTGGAGCCGGCATCGTCGGCACCTCGATTGCCGTGCATCTTGCCAAGCGCGGCGTCGCGGTGGCGCTGGTCGATCGCGGCGGGGCGGGCGAGGGCACGTCCTACGGCAATAGCGGCATCATCGAGGGCAACACGATCTTTCCGCCGGCGTTTCCGTCGCGTTTTTCGGCGCTGTTGCGCGTCGCACTCAAGCGCGCGCCGGAGGCCAATTACCATCTGACGTTCCTGCCGAAAGTGGCGCCGTGGCTCTTGGCGTTCCGTGCCGCCTCGCAGCCGGAACGGCTGATCGAGACGGCGCACCTCATCCGGCCGCTGATGGCGCGCGCGGTCGCCGAGCATGAGGCGCTGAGCGCGGAAGCCGGCGCCACAAAATATTTCCGCCATACCGGCTGGCTGAAACTTTACCGCAGCGACGCCGCGTTCGCGGCGCAGGCGCGCGAACTCGAACTCGCAGCGCAGTTCGGCATCGCCAATGTGCCGCTCGATGGCGACGCGGCGCGCGCGCTGGAGCCGTCGCTCAAGCCGGTGTTCCGCCACGCCGTGCACTGGACCGGCGCGGTGAGCGTCAGCAATCCGCTGGCGGTGACGCGCGCCTATGCGGCGCGTTTCGCGGCGCTTGGCGGGCTGTCGTTTGCCGGCGACGCGCGCAGCCTGCATCGCGCCGAGCCGTATTGGCGGGTCGATACCGCCGCAGGCCCGCTCGATGCCGGCGATGTCGTGGTCGCGCTCGGGCCGTGGACGCCGGATCTGATCGAGCCGCTCGGCATCAAATTGCCGCTCGCCGTCAAGCGCGGTTATCACTGGCATTTCCGCCCGCAAGGCAATGCCGGGCTGAGCCGGCCGGTGCTGGACGCCGAAAACGGCTACGTCATTACGCCGATGGAGCAGGGCATCCGGCTCACCACCGGCGCCGAATTCGCCGCGCGCGATGCTCAACCGACGCCGGTGCAATTCGATCGCGTGCTGCCGAAAGCGCGGGAATTGTTCGCGCTCGGCGACGCCGTCGAGCCGAAGCCATGGATGGGATCGCGGCCGTGCTTCGCCGATTCCCGCCCGGTGATTGCGCGCGCGCCCAATCAACGCGGGCTGTGGCTCGCTTATGGCCACGGTCATTGGGGCCTGTCGCTCGGCCCGGCGACGGGGCGGCTCATTTCCGAGATGATGACCGGCGCGACGCCATTCTGCGATCCGGCGCCTTACGCGGCGGAGCGGTTTCTGCATTAGCCGTCATTGCGAGCAGCGAAGCGACGAAGCAATCCAGGACGGCGCTGCCGCACTGGTTTGCTTCGCTTTGCTCGCAATGACGTGGAGGACGCGCTACTCGTTGATCGTCTTGACCACGCTCGACTGCGGCCGGGTGTTGTTGGCGTTGGAGAATTTGTCCTGCGCCCGCACCATGTCGTCGTATTTCGAGAGCGTCGTCACCGGCTGCTTCGGCACCATGTGGACGATCTTGTAGCCGCCGGCCTTGAGCTGGCGCAGCAGTTCCGGGATCGCTTCGGCGGTGGCGTGCTGGAAATCGTGCATCAGCAAAATGCCCTTGCCGCTCTTGGCGAGCTTGGTCATCGCCGATTTCACGACGTCCTCGGGCTTGCGCATCTTGAAGTCGAACGTGTCGATGTCGGTCGAGAAGATCGCGATGTTGCGGGTGCCGAGATAAGTCATCAGGTCGGCCGGCTGCTGCAGATCGGGAAAGCGGAAGAACGGCGCGATCGGGGCGTCGACCGCCATGCGCACGGCGCTGACGCCCATCTCGATCTCGTCCTTGGCCTTCTCGATGTCGGTGGCATAGGGTTTTCTGGCCAAATCCTTGTGCGACCAGGTGTGGCTGCCGACGGTCATGCCGGCCGCGGCCACCATCTTCGAAATGTCGGGACGCCAGGTGGCGTGCTCGCCGATCTCGAAGAAAGTGCCTTTGACGCACATGTCGGTGAGCGCCTTGATCACCGCCGGCGTGTTCTCCGGCCACGGGCCGTCGTCGAAGGTCAGCACCACTTCCTTGTCGCGCAGGAAATCGTACTGCTTGAAATGCTCGGTGCCGAACGCGGGGCCGCCGGTGGTGTCGATCTCGACGGTGCGGGCAAGCCCCATGCCGTCAGGCTTGTCGCAGGCCGGAGCGCTCTTCACCGGGGACGGCGCGGGCGCTGCGGCGCTCGGCGGTACCGCCGCTGCGGCCGGCGGGGGGAGAGCGACGGGCGCCGGCGTATTCTGCGCAAGGACGATCGGGGCTACGGCGGGGGCGTCGGTCGCGACCGTCGGCTTCGTCACCTCGGCCATCTGATTTTGGGCGATATCGGCGACTGGCGCGCGCACCGGCGTCGGACGCGTAGGCGCAACCGGCGGCGCGACCTGCGTCGCCATGGCAGTCGCCGCGGCCGGGGCGTTGGCGCGCTGGGCGGCCACGACACCGAATGCCGCGAGACCCAACGTCAATAATGCCGCAAAAACAACGACAACGACGCGCATCTTACCCTCCGCTACGACCGCTACCCTGCCCACGGCGAGTCAAAGCGCAAATGCCGGGCAAGTCAACGAAAACGAGGCGGCGTCCAATCAAAGATGCGGATCGTGGTTTCCGAGTCAAAGATTGCGCCGATGCGCTTGTCTCAGCGGCCGAATTCGTCCTGCCAACTGTGCATGGCACCGGGCAGAGGCAGCGCCGTTGCCGCAAAAACGCCACGCGCGATAGCGCGCGCCACCACATTGGCGGCGACGGAACCGAGACCGGTCAGCCCGAGCTGCGCGTCACCCAGCGGCCGGCGGCCGGTCGAGGCGGCAAACATTACATCGCCGTCGAGCGGCGTGTGCACCGGGTAGATCGCGCGCGACAGGCCCGACTGTGCCATGACTGCAAGCCGTTTCGCCTGCGCTTTGTTGAGCGCGGCGTCGGTCGCGACGACGACCAACGTGGTGCTCGCTAACGGCGTTCCCTTGGTCCGAAGCATGAGCGCGCCCGGTGGTAAAGGAGCGGGAAATCCGCGGCCGCCGAATTCGCCATCCTCCTCGAACGGCGCCGCCCAGAACCACGGGCCGCGATCGACCACCACGCTGCCGACCGCATTGACGGCGGCGAGCGCGCCGACGATATGGCCGTCCGGCGTTTGCGCCGAGGCGGAGCCGATGCCGCCTTTGTAATTGACCGTGGTGGCGCCGGTGCCGGCGCCGACGCTGCCTAGCGCGAACTCGGTGGCGGCCGAAGCAGCGGCGGCGTAGCCAAGCTCGCGATAGGGCGGGAACCGGCCCCACGCCTTGTCGCCGCCGCTGAGCAGGTCGAACAACACGGCGGCCGGCACGATCGGCACCCGCGCGGTGCGCACGGCAAAGCCGCGGCCTTGCTCGCGCAGCCAGGCTTGCGCGCCGGACGCGGCATCGAGGCCAAACGCCGAGCCGCCCGACAGCACGATGGCGTCGATGCCCTCGACGGTCTGCGCCGGGTCGAGCAGCGCCGTCTCGCGCGTACCCGGCCCACCGCCGCGCACGTCGATCGAAGCCACGGCGGGTTCGTCGAAAACGACCACGGTCGAGCCGGAGCCGAGGCGGGTGTCGGTGCCGTGGCCGACTTTTATGCCGGGGACGTCGGTGAGGAGGTTGCGCATGGGCTGCATCATACCTCTCCCCGCTGCGCGGGGAGAGGGCGGAGAATGCCTTGCAATCGCCATCGCCCCCGGTGCATTGCATGCGCCATGACGAACGTTTCGATCTTTGCGGCGCTGCTTGCGGGGATGCTGAGCTTCCTGTCGCCCTGCGTGCTGCCGCTGGTGCCGCCGTATCTCGTTTATCTGACCGGCACGTCGCTGGAACGGTTTGCCGATGCCGAAACCAAACCGCGGGCCGGACGACAAACCATCGCGGCGGCGTTGCTGTTTGTGCTCGGCTTCGCCACCGTGTTCGTCGCGCTCGGCGCCGGCGCCAGCGTGGTCGGTGCGGTGCTGCGCGCCTATTCGGGTGAACTCGCGATCGTTGCCGGCATTGCCATCGTCATCATGGGTCTGCACTTCCTCGGCATTACGCCGATCGCGTGGCTGATGCGCGAGAAGCGGCTTGAAGTCGCCAAGCCCATCGGCCTGTGGGGTGCTTATCTGATGGGACTTGCGTTTGCGTTCGGCTGGACGCCGTGCATCGGTCCGATCCTCGCCGCGATCCTGGCGGTTGCCGCGTCGGAGGCAACCGTGGCGAAAGGTGCCGGCATGCTGGCCATCTATTCGCTCGGCCTCGGCGTGCCGTTCATCGTGGCGGCGCTGGCGGTGGAACCGTTCGCAGCCTTCCTCGCCCGCTTCCGCAAAAGTCTCGGCCTGGTCGAAAAGGCGATGGGCGGACTTTTGGTGTTGACCGGCATCGCCTTTCTGACCGGAGCGGTCAGCCAGGCGAGCTATTGGCTGCTCGATACGTTTCCGATGCTGGGCAAGATCGGGTGAGTTCGGCGCCGCTCACATCGTGCAGCCGGACTCCGGGCACTCGACGTAAGTGATCTTGCCTGAAGAATCCTTCTTCCAGATGTACATCACGTAATCGAGCTTGGTGATGTCGCCTTTCTTGTCGTAGGCGATGTCGCCGAGCACGGTTTTGAAATTCATGCCGGAATGCATCATGTCGGCGACCTTCTTCGGGTCGGCCGATTTCGCCGCTTCCGCCGCCTGCTTGATGATTTGCACGCCGGCATAGCTGTAGAGCGTGTAGGCCTCCGGCTCGAATTTCTTGGCGCGGAATTCCGCCACCACGTCTTTCGCCTCCGGCTTGTTGCGCGGGTCGGGGCCGTAGGTCATCAGCGTGCCTTCGACGCCCGGGCCGCCGACGGACGCGAACTCGTCGGAGGTGATGCCGTCGCCGCCCATCAGCGGCGCCTTGACGCCCTGGTCGCGCATCTGCCGCACGATCAGGCCGCCTTCGGTATAGAGGCCGCCGAAATAAACCAGGTCGGCGCCGGATTGTTTGATCTTGGAGATCAACGCCGAATAATCCTTCTCGCCGGTATTGATGCCTTCATAGAGCACCTCGGTCATGCCGCCGGCCTTGATGGTCTTCAACGTCTCGTCGGCAAGCCCTTTGCCGTAGGTGGTCTTGTCGTGGACGAAGGCGATCTTCTTGCCCTTGAAGTGCGCGAGGATATAGGTGCCGGCGACTTTGCCCTGCTGGTCGTCGCGGCCGCAGGTGCGGAAGATGTTCCACAAGCCGCGCTCGGTGACGGTCGGATTGGTCGAGGCCGGGGTGATCTCCAGGATGCCGTTTTCCTGATAGACCTCGGAGGCCGGGATGGTGACGCCGGAATTATAATGGCCGATGACGAATTTGACGCGGTCGCCGGCAAACTTGTTGGCGACCGAGACGCCTTGCTTGGGATCGGAAACGTCGTCACCGAATTCGGTGGTGATCTTCTGGTTGAGAATGCCGCCCGCGGCGTTGATGTCGGCCGCCGCCTGTTCGACGCCGTTCTTCATCTGCGCGCCGGTCGCGGCGTTCGGGCCGGTGATCGGACCGCCGACGCCGAATTTTACCTGGGCGGTGGCGGAATTCGCCAACACGAATGCGAGGCTCAGCGAAACACCGAGCGTGGTGATCGTTTTCATCGTCAGTTCCCCTGGACTGGAAGCGGAAAGTCCGAATTAACCGCAATGTTACGTCAAGGCGCCTTGCGGCGCCAGCGCAGCCAACCGTTCGGCTGATTGATCCAGCGATATTGGCTGACCATTTGCGCGGCACGCGCGGCCTGAAAACCGATCAATCCGAATGCCAGGCAAATGGCACTGTCGACGAGATAATAATGCAGCGACAACAGCGTACCGCCGAACAGGGCGAAATGGATGAAGCGCACGGCGGCACCCAGGATCAGCATATAGGCGACGATTTGCCACCATGGCCGCCAGGTCTGCGCAATGGCGCGTCCGGCGAGCATCGCCGCGCCGCCGCCGAGGATAATGGTCACGAGCAGGAAGACGCCGAAGGATCCTTCCTCATGGAGAAAACCCTGCATCATGGCTCGACCTTTTGCCGTCCGCCTTCGAGATAGGCGGATTTCACTTCCGGCCGGTCGAGCAATTCGGCGCCGGTGCCGGACAGCGTGATCAGCCCGTTGACCATGACATAGCCGCGGTGCGCCAGCTTGAGCGCATGGAACGCGTTCTGCTCGACCAGGAACACGGTGAGGCCGTCCTCGGCGTTGAGCTTTTTGATGGCGTCGAAGATTTGCCGCACGATCAGCGGCGCCAGGCCGAGGGACGGCTCGTCGAGCAGCAAGAGCCGCGGCCGGCTCATCAGCGCGCGCGCGATCGCCAGCATCTGCTGCTCGCCGCCCGACAAGGTGCCGCCGCGCTGGGTGAGGCGTTCTTTGAGGCGCGGGAACAGCGCCAGCACGCGGTCGAGATCGGCGGCGAATTCGCCCGGCGCGGCGACGGTCGCGCCCATCTGAAGGTTTTCCTTGACCGTCATGCGGCCGAAGATGCGGCGGCCCTCCGGCGCGTGCGCAAGCTTCAGCCGCGCGATCTCATGGGTCGGCAGCTGCGTGATGTTCTGGCCGGCGAAAATGATCTCGCCGTCACGGGCGCGCGGATTGCCGCACACGGTCATCATCAGCGTGGATTTGCCGGCGCCGTTGGCGCCGATCAGGGCGACGATCTCGCCCGGATTGACGTCCAGATCGACGCCCTTGAGCGCCTGGACGCGGCCATAGAAGGCCGTGACGCCGCGCAGCGAGAGCAGCGGCGCGGTCACAAGCCCACCTCCGCCTCGACCTTCGCCACCTCGTCGTCGGCGACGCCGAGATAGGCGGCGATCACTTTGGCGTCGTTGCGCACCGCTTCGGGCGCGCCGTCGGCGATCTTGACGCCGTAGTCGAGCACGACGACGTGGTCGGAAATTCCCATCACCACCGACATGTCGTGTTCGATCAAAAGGATCGAGATGGCGAATTCGTCGCGGATGGCAAGCAGGAGCTCGTTGAGCTCGGCGCTCTCGCGCGGATTGAGCCCCGCCGCCGGCTCGTCGAGGCAAAGCAGCACCGGCTCGGTGCACATGGCGCGCGCGATCTCGAGCCGCCGCTGCGCGCCGTAGGGCAGCACGCCGGCCGGATCGTCGGCCCGCTCGATCAGGCCAAAACGCTCGAGCCAGCCGCGCGCCTTGTCGAGAGCGGCGCGTTCGGCGGCCGCGTAGGACGGGAATCCGAGCACGCCGAGCAAGGTATAGCCGGACGCAACCATCAACCCGTTGTGCTGGGCGACCAGAAGATTCTCCAGCACGGTCATGCCGGGAAACAAGCGGATGTTCTGGAAAGTGCGGGCAACGCGCGCCTGCTGCGCCACCAGAAAATCCGGCATGCGCTCGAGCAGATAAAGCGCACCGTCGGATCGCACCACGCCGCGCTTACCGCTGTCGGTCAGGCTTTCGAGCGCATTCCACACCGCGGCGTCGCCCCGCTGCAGCGCGATGCGGCCCTCGGTCGGCTTATAGAAACCGGTAATGCAGTTGAACACCGTGGTCTTGCCGGCGCCGTTCGGTCCGATCAGGGCGGTGATGGTGCTGCGTTTGACGTCGAAAGAGAGATTATCGATGGCGACGAGGCCGCCGAAGCGCATGGTCAAGTGCTCGACGCGGAGCACGGTAGAGCCGTCGCGCGCCGCCGCCCCCGTCCCCGCCATCAGCCGCATCCCTGTTTGACCAGATCGGCCGAGATGGCCTTGCGCTCTTTGAGGAACACCGACGGCTCGCGCGTCGAGATCAGTCCGCGAGGCCGCCAGATCATGATCACCACCATGGCGAAGCCGAACAGCAGCATGCGGTATTGGGTCGGGTCGAAGGTCGGCCCGAAAATGCTTTTGAGAAAATCGAGCTCGCGCAAAATCTCGGTGCCGCCGATCATGACGATGGCGGCGATGACGACGCCGACCTGGCTGCCCATGCCGCCGAGCACGACGATGGCAAGGATGGTCGCGGACTCGATGAAGGTGAAGGATTCCGGCGAGATGAACGCTTCGCGCGCGGCGAAGAACGAGCCGGCGAAGCCGGCGAACATCGCGCCCATGGCAAAGGCGGTGAGCTTGGTATTGGTGGTATTGATGCCGAGCGAGCGGCAGGCGATCTCGTCCTCGCGTAACGCCTCCCAGGCACGGCCGATCGGCAGCCGCCGAAGCCGCACGGTGACGAAACAGGTCAGGAGCGCCAGCGCCAGGATCAGATAATAGAGGAAAATGACGCGGTAGAGCGGCGTGAACGGCAGGCCGAATTTTGCGGCAAAGCCGTCGTCATTGGCATTGAATGGAATGCCGAAAAAGGTCGGCCGCGGAATGCCGGTGATGCCGGCATAGCCGTTGGTCAGTGCCGTCCAATTGATCAGGATCAGCCGGATGATCTCGCCGAAGGCGAGCGTGACGATGGCCAAATAGTCGCCGCGCAACCGCAGCACCGGAAAGCCGAGCAAAATGCCCCAGAACGAGGACAGCAAGCCGGCGAGCGGCAGCAGGATCCAGAAAGTCAGGCCGAAGGTTTTGGCGAGCAGCGCATAGGAATAAGCGCCGACCGCGTAGAACGCCACATAGCCAAGGTCGAGCAGGCCGGCGAGGCCGACCACGATGTTCAACCCCCAGCCGAGCATCACATAGATCAAAATCTGGATGCCGAAATTGTCGATCCATTTCTGGCCGCCGCTGGTTCCCGCGGTGAGATACACGATCACCGGATAGATGATGAGAAATGCAATGCCGAACGGGACGAACCAGTTGGCGACAATGCCGCGCCACGCCGGTGACGCCGCTCGAACCGGCTGCTGTGCGCGTCGCTCAAGCCACGGCACGAGCGCGAAGCAATAAAGGAAGCGGGAGGCAGCGATGATGGCGACGATGGCAAACAGCAGCGGCCAGCGCGTGGTGAGCACGAGCTGGTTGCTGCCGTCGACGCCGGTCAAAAATCCGATCAGCGGCAACAGCGCGCCGAACGCAACCAGGCCAGTGAAGCCGGCGTCGCGCAACGCGCCGGGCATGTCGACGCGCCCGCTTTGCGCGCCGCTTGCCATATCAGACCTTCTCGACATCCGGCCGGCCGAACAGGCCCTGCGGCAGGAAGATCAACGTAATCGCCAGCACCGAGAAGGCGGCGACGTCCTTGTAGTCGATGGAGAAGTAGGCCGACCAGAAGGTCTCGATCAGGCCGATCAGGAGGCCGCCGACCACGGCGCCGGGCAGCGAGCCGATGCCGCCGAGCACGGCAGCGGTGAACGCTTTTACGCCCGGCACGAATCCGTCGGAAAAGGTCACGACGCCGTAGTACATGAGATACATCGTGCCGGCGACGGCGGCGAGCGCGGCGGCGATCACAAACGTCATCGAGATGGTGCGGTCGACGTCGACGCCGACCAGAGCCGCCATCTTCTGGTCCTGCTCGCAGGCGCGTTGCGCGCGGCCGAGCCGCGTCTTCGCCACCAGATACCAGAATGCCAGCAAGAGCACTGCGGTGATGCTCCAGATGATGAGCTGCTTATAGGACAGCGTTACTGGAAAATTGTTCTGGTTGAACAGCAAGAACTCGCCCTGGACCATGGGCGGGATCGACTTGTTGCGCGGGCCTTGGGTGACCTGGACGAAATTCGACAGGAAGATCGACATGCCGATGGCGGAGATCAGCGGCGCGAGGCGGAACGAGCCGCGCAACGGCCGGTAGGCGACCCGTTCGATCACCCAGTTCACCAGCGAGGTGAACAGCATGGCCACAATCAGGACGATGAACAGCGCCAGCGCGATCGAGGTGATGCCGAGCCAGGTGGTGAGGATCAGGAAGGCAATCAGCGCGATGAAGGCCGAGACCATGAACACGTCGCCATGGGCGAAATTCACCATGCCGATGATGCCGAACACCATCGTATAGCCGATCGCGATCAGGCCGTAGATCGAACCGAGCGTGATGCCGTTGATGAGCTGCTGGACGAAGTATTCCATGCGTCCGCCGCGCTTTGCGAATCCCATTCAAGTCTTAACAGGGGCGCTTTGTAGCGGCAACGCCGCTACACTTGTGCAAATGCGGCATTAGAGCCATGGTCGCCTCTCATCCGTCACCCTGAGGTGCGAGCGAAGCGAGCCTCGAAGGGCGACGGCCCCGGCGCTACAGGATGCAAACTGCGAGTGCCGGGCCGTATCCTTCGAGGCCCGCTACGCGGGCACCTCAGGATGACGGGTTCAAGGAAGGAGAGTTCTATGGACCGGGTCAAATCCGAGGACGCCATCGGCGCCAAGGGGCGGCCGTTCACCGGCGCCGAATACCTCGAAAGTTTACGCGATGGCCGCGAAGTCTATGTCTACGGCGAGCGGGTCAAGGACGTTACCACCCACCCGGCGTTCCGCAACGCCGCGCGCTCGATCGCCCGGCTCTACGACGCGCTGCATGCCGAGAAGACCAAGGCCATCCTGACCGCGCCGACCGATACCGGCTCCGGCGGCTTTACCCACAAGTTCTTCCGCGCCGCGCGCTCGCGCGAGGATCTGGTTGCGCAGCGCGACGCCATCGCGCAGTGGGCGCGCATGTCCTACGGCTGGATGGGGCGCTCGCCGGACTACAAGGCGTCGCTGATGAACACGCTCGGCGCCAATTTCGACTTTTATGGCAAGTTCTCGGGCAATGCAAAGGCCTGGTACAAGCGCGCGCAAGAGAACGTGCTGTTCATGAACCACGCCATCGTCAATCCACCGGTGGATCGCGCCAAGTCGGCGGATCAGGTGAAAGACGTCTATATCACCATCCAGAAAGAGACCGATGCCGGGATTTATATCTCCGGCGCCAAGGTGGTGGCGACGTCGTCGGCGCTGACCCATTACAATTTCCTCGGCCAGAACGCCGCGGTGCCGCTGCACGACACCGATCTCGCGGTGATGTTCATCGCGCCGATGAATGCGCCCGGCGTAAAGCTGTTCTGCCGCACCTCGTACGAGATGACCGCGAGCGTGATGGGGACGCCATTCGATTATCCGCTGTCGTCGCGGTTCGACGAGAACGATGCCATCTTCGTGTTCGATAACGTCTTTATCCCTTGGGAAGACGTGCTCTTACACCGCGACCTGGACAAGCTGAAAATCTTCTTCCCGCAATCGGGCTTTTTGGCCGGCTATCAGTTCCAGGGCTGTACGCGGCTTGCGGTCAAGCTTGATTTCATGGTCGGCGTCATCGCCAAGGCGCTGCGCGCGGCCGGGTCGGATGAGTTCCGCGGCAACCAAGCCATGCTCGGCGAGGTCATCGCCTGGCGGCACCTGTTCTGGGCGCTGACCGATGCCATGGCGATGAATCCGACCGAGTGGGTCAACGGCGCGGTGCTGCCGAACCTGCAATCGGGCTCGAGCTATCGCGTATTCGCCGGCGACGCCTACGGCCGCATCAAGGAGATCGTGGAAAAGATCGTCGCCTCGTCGCTGATCTATTTGCCGTCGTCGGCCAAGGATTTCAAAAACCCGGAGATCGACCGTTATCTCGCGCAATATGTGCGCGGCTCCTACGGCATCGATTACAAGCAGCGCATCAAGGTGATGAAGCTTCTGTGGGACGCCATCGGCACCGAGTTCGGCGGCCGCCACGAGCTCTACGAGCGCAATTACGCCGGCAACCACGAAGACATCCGCATCCAGGCGCTATGGAACGCGCGCTCGTCGGGGATGATGGAGCAGATGACGGCGCTCGCCGAGCAATGCATGTCCGAATACGACGAGAACGGCTGGACCGATTCCGCATGGCTGGACCCCGATGATGTGGCTTATCCAGGCTTACCCAAGGCGCTCGCGGCGGAGTAATTCATCAGTGTCATGCCCCGCGAAGGCGGGGCACCCAGTATGCGCTGCGCTCATTGCATATATCTCCTGACAAGGTGGATACTGGGTCATCCGCCTTCGCGGATGATGACAGGTCATGAGCTGGATCGACCAACGGCCCGACGATGCTATGGACGGCGCATTTACGGCGGTGGCGCCCACGCCCGCGATCTCAAGCGTCGATGTGGCGACGTTCCGCGATGCGATGAGCCGGCTCGGCGCCGCGGTGCATGTCGTGACCTCGGCAGGCCCGGGCGGCAAGACCGGATTTACCGCCACCGCCGTGTGTTCGGTGTCCGATCAGCCGGCGACGCTGTTGGTGTGTCTCAACCGCCGTGCCAAGAGCGCGCCGCTCTTGGCCCAAAACGGCGTGTTCTGCGTCAATACGCTGGGCGCCGACGAAGAAAAACTCGCCGATCTGTTTGCGGGCAGAAGCGGCGTGCATCTCGAAGAGCGTTTTGCCGTCGGCGAATGGATCACGCTGAAAACCGGCTCGCCGGTGCTGGCGTCGGCGGTGATCGCCTTCGACTGCCGCACCATCGAGATCAAGGCGGTGGCCTCGCACAACGTGGTGTTCGGCGCGGTGGAAGCGGTGCGGCTCGGCCCCGCCGGGCCGGCGCTCGTCTATCACGACCGGCTGTACAAAAAGGTCTAAAACCGGTGGCCGAATGCGAAAGCTGCTTGCTCTTTCGGTGTTGATCGTGGCCGCAGCTGGCGTGCTGGTTTTTACGGAGCCGGGGCAGGGTGTACTGCGCGCGTTCGGCGTGCCGGCACCCGACTGCATGTCGGCACGGTGGCTCAACACGGTCGGATTCCACGTACCGCAATGTACATGCGGCAATTGTTCGTCGCCGCCGCCAACACCTGAGCCTCCGAGCGCACGCTGAGGCCGCCGCCGGGCCGGCGAGCTTTCCCGCTTATTCACAGCACGGCGGTCTTCTTCTTTTCCGCGAACGGCTTATGCTTTGGCATGGCCTCGACGCTGCCGTTGTTCCATCTCTACGGCGATCCGCCGGACGATCAGGCGTTCGATTTTATTCACGTCGAGACCATCGCCTCGCGCTCGTCGATCCACGACTGGACCATCCGCGCCCATCGTCATCGCAACCTGTTTCAGATTCTGCTGATCGAGCGCGGCGGCGGCGAGATGACGTTCGACGTGGCGCGGCTGCCGTTTGCGGCGCCGGCCGCGATTTTGGTGCCGGCGACCATCGCGCATGGTTTCCGTTTCGAGCCGAATGTCACCGACGGCTGGGTGTTGAGTTTTACCGAGGACGCCGCCGGTGCGCTGACGGATCGGGACGCTTTGGCGCGGCTGCGGGCGCTTGCCGCGCAGCCCGTGATCCCCATCGGCGACGAGGCGGAACGGGCGCGGCTGTCGGCGCTGTGCGCCGAATTGTTCGAGGAGCACAGCCTGGCGCGCGAAGGCTTTCGGCTGGCGATGCGCGGGCTTCTGGTGCTGATCGCCGTCGGCGTGGCGCGCCTTGCCGCCAGCCGCGCCCGCACCGGCAGCGTCACCTTGCGGCCGGCCGACGCCACGGTGGCGCAGTTGCGCGCCTTGGTCGACGAGAATTTCCGCACCGAGCGCCAGCTCGATTTTTATGCGCAAAAACTCGGCATGACCGTCGACCGGCTCAACGATCACGTCAAGCGCGCGACCGGCGTCACCGCCGGCCACCTGATCCGCCAGCGCGTGCTTACCGAAGCCAAGCGCCAGCTGGTCTTCACCGCGCAGCCGATCCATGACATCGCCGAGGAACTGGCCTTCGCCGACCCGTCTCATTTCGCGCGCTTCTTCCGCAAGCAGACCGGCACGACGCCGCACGAATTTCGTGCGCAGCGCGGCGGGTGAGACCGCAAGATGAAGCGCCGCCACTTGCTCGCCGCGTTGCCCTTGCTCGCGACCGGCGTGTTTGGCGCACGCGGCGCCAAGGGTGCGCCGCCCTTGAAGGTAGGAGCAGCCTTGCCCGATCCGCCCTTCGAATTCATGGGCAAGGACGGCCCGGCCGGCTTCGATATCGCGCTGATGCAGCGCATCGCCGAAAAACTCGGCCGCGAATGGCAGCTGGTGCGCTATCAGGGCGCCGACTTCAACGGCATCTTCGCCGGCCTCGATTCCGGCGCCTATGACTGCATTGCCTCGGGCACGACGATCACGCTGCAACGCCAACGGATCGCCGATTTCTGCGCACCCTATGTCGTCTCCGGCCAATCTCTTGTCGTCGATCCGAGCCGCCATCCGGGCGTGCGTGGCATCGCCGACCTCAAAGGCCTGGTGATCGGCGTGCAGCAGGGCAATACCAGCCAGCCGGTCGCCGACAAGCTCGTCTCCGAGCATCGCGCCGCGCGCGTGCGCGTTTACGCCTATGACGAGATCGGCAACGCGCTCGACGATCTGTCGACCGGCGGCTGCGACGCCTTCATGAAGCTCGCGCCGGTAACCGAATGGTTCGTGCGCGACCGCCCGAAGCTCAAGGTCGTCGAGACCGGTATCACCCGCGAGCGGCTCGCCATCTGCGTGCGCAAGGGAAACACGGCGCTCAGGGACGCGATCGAGGAGGCACAAGCGTCGCTGGTGGCGGACGGCATGCTGCCCGCGCTGATCAAGCAGTGGCTCGGGGAAGGCGCGACCGTACCGGGATGAGTCTGCGTTGTTTTTTTGTTGGAGCATGATCTTTTCGGAAAACCGGCATCCACTTTTCCGGATCATGCTCTAGCAAAAGCAGACCGATGCGCCCGGAGGAAGGAGCGTATTTGGCGAACCGCCAAGGGGATGCGCTCCACGGGCTCTTTCCACGGAAACATGCTCACTTCGGCGTTAGGTGCGAGCATCGCTGACTCCATGGCAACGGCGTACGGATGCGATGGAACATCGTCCGGCAGGATGAGGACCGGCGTCTGGCAGTTGCGCACGAAATCGCGTGTCACGGTGAAGACGAAGTCGGCATCGGTGCGGTACATCCTGGTCAGGAATTTCTCGACCATCGCCATGGTGATCTCGGGCCGTTTGGCGGTCAGTGGCGGACCCCAGCGCGTCATATTGGTGTCGTAGAAATGGTCGCGCAGTTCCGGACGCGATCCGCTGGGCTGCGCCAGCACGGCGGCGACGATGCGATGGGGCGCCCGCTGCAACAGGTTCCAGATAAAGGGGCCGCCAATGCAGAATCCCAACACCAGAAACTTGTCGATGCCCAGCTGATCCATCAGTCCGAGCTGGTCGTCGGCGTAGGCGTCCCACGGCCGGTCGATCTCGAGCGGGCCGGTGGACTGGCCGCCGTTGGCGTTGCGCAGGTCCGCCGCGATGCAGCGGTACTCGCTCTTGAACTCCTGCATCGGGTTGAAGGGTGAGTTGCTGGCGCTGAGGCCGGCGATCGTCGAGTTCAATCCGCCGCCGGGGATGACCAGCAACGGGAAGCCGGAGCCGGCCTCCTCATAGTAGATGCGAACGGCGCCATTTTCGTAGAACGACATGGCAGCTCTCCCCTCGGGCCAATCTGCAGAGCATACACGCGCGGCGCTAGAGCATGATCCCGAAAAGTGGATACCGGTTTTCGGATAAGATCATGCTCAATCAAAGATTCTAGACCATGATCGAATTCAATTGAATTGGATCATGGTCTAGGATGCCGCGATCGCCTCCGCGGCGCGCAATGCGATTGTCGCCTTGATCAGTCCGCCGACGTAACCGGCGTTCGGTCCGCCGTCCAGTCCCCCAACGGTGGAGCCTGCCGCGAACAGGCCCGGCAGCGGCGTGTCGCTGTGGTCGAGAATGGCGCCATTGCCGTCGACCACGATGCCACCCATGGTGTTGGTGATCGCCGCGCAGATCGGCAAGGCATAGAACGGCGCGGTCCTGATCGGCCAGGCTTTGTAGCGGTCGCTGCGACGCGGCGGCGACAGCAGGTGCAGCGTGCCGGCGTCGACAGCCGCGTTGTACGCACCGACAAGCTCCTCCAACCGCGCTGCCGCGATGCCGATCAGTCCGGCGAGCTCCGCAATGGTGCCGGCGCGATGCAGCGTGCCGCCGGCCTCAGGCAATAGCGGATTGGGCGGCTGGGCATGGCCGCGGCCTGGCGGTCCGTCCCAGATCGCCTGGTCGAATATGATGGCCGCGCCGAGCGGATCGGGCAGGCGGGCCACGACGTTGGATAAATAGATGCCGCCGACGCCCTCGTCGGCAAAGCGGCGGCCGTCGGCGTCGATCACGATGCTCGCGGCCGCGATCTCGTCGGCATAGGGCCGCGGCCACAGCCGGTCGGAATTCATGGCATCGCGGCTGTGCAGATGGCCGTAAAACACGCCCAGCCCAGTGCTCGCGGCGCCGACTGCCTGCGCCATGCGCAAGCCATCGCCGGTCGCGGTCCCGCCGTTGCGCGCGAGAAGTTTTTCCGGCGCGGGCGAAATGTGCGCGCGGATCATGTCGAAGCTCGCCTGGAAGCCGCCGTCGGCGATGACGACGGCTGATGAAACGAATTTGGCGGCGCCCTCGGCCGCGTCGGTCTCGACCTCAATTCCGCCCGCGGCAAATTTCAGCGCGCGAGCGCGCATCCCGCGCAGAATCCGTCCCTGCCGCTGCTTGAGGTTTTCTTCGAGCCGCGTCAGCGCAACGTCGCCGGCATATCCCCGCCAGGTCAGGCCAAACCCCTTTCGCCATGGCGGGGCAAGCACGTTGGTCTGGTAGCCGCCGAGATCGACGAGATCGATGCCCTCGCTCTTGAGCCACTGCATCAGCCGGCGGCCATCCTTCGCGACAGCGCGCGCCAGATCCTTGCGCGCAAGACCTTCCGTGCAGGCTTCGATCTTGTCGAACAGCACATCCTCGTCCGCTGCCACGTCGGTGAAATTGATGTGGAACGTGCCGTAGGTGTAGCGCGAATTGCAGAGGTATTTGTCTTCCTTGCTCTTCTCCAAAACGATGACGCGCTTGCCGAGCTGCGCTGAGCGGTTCGCGGCGACGAGGCCGGCGATGCCAGCCCCGATCACGATCACGTCGTGCTGAAAGTCCGTTTTGGCCATCGCGTCGGCTTAATAGGCAAAGCCGGCCCACCGTTTTGCGTACCACAGCGCAACGGCGATGCCCGCGGACACCGCGGCCGTGACCAGCGGCTCTGCCCATTGCGGCGGAAAGTGCGACGGATGCGCGAAGACGTCGCCGATCAGGGTTACGACCGCGGCGATCGTCGCCTGGCGGCCGACGCTGTTCCTCGTCCGGTCCATCTGCAGCAGGAGCACGACAGTGACCATCGCGCCGACGGTGCCGCAAATCGTGGCGAGGAGAATATGGTCCGCGCTGAACGCTGCGAAAATGTTGCCGCGCGCCATGACCAGAAGGCAGGCGAGCCAGGCGCCGGCAAACTTTTCGGCGGCGGGACGCAACAGCCCGCCGGCGCGAAAATCGTCGAATGCGTAACCGCCGAGCTTCAGGGTTGCCATGCCGGCCTCGCTGATTCGCCGCTGCTTTGGCGCCCCGCCGATGTGCGACGGCGGTCCGGGAAGTGCAAATCATTTCCCCGTCGCGCGGGGTTCAATTCTCAGTGACGTCGGGTTGACCTGGCGAAGTGTCGGCAACGTGTCGTATGGATTGCGCGCGCAACGCGGTGAGGGGGCGCTCGGAGCATCGACGCTCGAACGCTCCGCGCGAAGCCATCGACGTCGCGCGACGCACGAGGCGCATGCAACGAGCGCCGGTTCTAATGGGTGCGGGGTTCGGCCTTGGCGCTGATCCCGATCGACAGCGCGGCATTCGCGTACCAACTGGCGGATTTCAGGATGATGGCGCGCCGCGCCGGGCGCTTCTTGGATTTGCCGTTTTTCAGCTTCTGCTTGAGTTCCTTCGAGGCAATGCCGCCTGCTGGCGCTCTCGTACGCACGAAAAACCTCCCTTGCGATTCGACAATCGGCGCTTGTTGAACGGCGCCGTATTGGGACTAAAAACAGTGGCCCGTTGCGGCGTCGAAGACCAACGTCTTCGATCTCGCAACGGGATCGGATCGACCGATTCTATCAGCGGTGAACTTTCAGATTTTCCGCCGACGTCTTGCCCTTGTTGGCGACTTCTTCGTATTCGACAACCTGCCCCTCGTTGAGGCCGCTCAGCCCGGCTCTTTCGACCGCGGAAATATGGACAAACACGTCTTTGCTGCCACCCTCCGGCTGAATAAATCCGTAGCCTTTTTGCGAATTGAACCACTTCACCGTGCCGCGCGCCATTTCTCTATCTCCATTGATGACGCGTGATAATAAACGCGATGGGCCGGGATAACAATGCCGATGGCCTAAAGCCGGTCAAAGACAGGCCGATCAAGGTCTTAGCCGGGAACTCAGCGGGGCTGGCGCGGTCCAAAAGCGCTGGCGGGGCCGGCATTCGGACCTGCGCGGCCGGGCGGCGGGGGACTCAGCTTTGGGCGCGAAGCGGTCATTCGCCAATCCATCGCGCTCGTTTTACGTGCCGGCGTTAGTTCAGCAAAAAGCTAAGCACGGTATCGGCGTAGGCCTGCGGCTGCTCGATATTGGCGATATGGGCGGCGTCCAGCACCGCGATCTTGGCGCCGGGAATGTGCTGCTTGATGAATTCGTTGCCTTCGAGCGGCGTCGCCGGATCGTGCTTGCCGGCGATCACCAAGGTCGGCGCAGTGATCTTCGACAACAGCGGCCGGTGATCCATGTCGCGGATCGCTTCGCCGCAGCCGACGTAACCGTCGACCTTGGTGGCGACGAACATTTTTTTCATCCGCGCCATGGCGTCCGGCGCGCGCTCGCGAAAGCCCGATGTAAACCAGCGCTCCATATTGGCATCGACGATGCCTTCGAGGCCTTTTTCGCGCACCAGCTTGATGCGGCCCTCCCACATGGTCTTATCGGGGAAAAAGCTCGACGTGTTGGAGAGGATCAGCTTATCGATGCGGGGAGCCGCATTGGCGCCGAGCCACATGCCGACCATGCCGCCCATCGACAGCCCGCACCAATTGATCTTGTCGATGCCGAGCCCGTCGAGCACGCCGACGACGTCGCGGCCGAGCCGCGCCATGGAGTAGGGGCCTTTGGGCACATCGGACTTGCCGTGGCCGCGGCGGTCGTAGCGGACCAGGCGAAAGGCTTGCGTGAGCGGCGCGACCTGCTCGTCCCACATATGCAAATCGGTGCCGAGCGAGTTCGACAGCATCAGCACCGGTGCGCGCTCCGGCCCTTCGACCTCGACATGGATGGTGCAACCGTCATCGACTTTGATGTCGGGCATTGCTATTTCCTCCCTGGTGCTCGCACATTTGTAGCACCGCCTGCACAGGCCGCGCCAATACCCGGCGGCGGCGCAGGCGCAAGGAGTAAGCGACATGGCGATGACGATGAACGGCGAGTATCAGCTTCCGGCGCCGCAGCAGACGGTGTGGGAGAAGCTCAACGATCCGGCAGTGCTCAAAGCCTGCATCCCCGGTTGCGAGTCGCTGGAGAAAACCTCCGACAGCGGCTTCTCGGCCGTCGCCACCATCAAGATCGGGCCGGTCAAGGCGAAGTTCAAAGGCAGCGTCACGCTGTCCGATATCGATCCGCCGAACGGCTACAAGATTTCCGGCCAGGGCGAGGGCGGCGTCGCCGGCTTTGCCAAGGGCGGCGCCACGGTGAAGCTTGCGCCCAAGGACGGCGGCACGCTGTTGACCTACGACGTCGAGGCGCAGATCGGCGGCAAGCTCGCCCAACTCGGCCAGCGCCTGATCAACGGCGCCGCCAAGAAAGTGGCCGACGATTTCTTCAACAATTTCGCCAATGCGGTGAAGGGTACCTGACGCAACCGCGGCCCTCCACTTGGCCGCGGGCAGCGCATTATGAGGCGTTTCGTCCACGGAACCGACTTGACCGGCAGCCGGCCTCCGGTTCAGAGTAATTCTTGTTCTAGGGAGCGAAAACGGGCAAAATCGTCGAGATTTCGCCCTTCGGACCCGCCGGCAATATGAAACGCCGGCAATTCGAAACGTTTGACCGGTATTCCTGAGGAGGAGCCCATGGCAGCCGTTTCCCTGACGGTGAACGGTAAGCCCGTCACCGCCGACGTCGACACCCGCACGCTGCTTGTGCAGCTACTACGCGAAAACTTGCGGCTCACCGGCACCCATGTCGGCTGCGACACTTCGCAATGCGGCGCCTGCGTCGTGCACATCGACGGCAAGGCGACGAAGTCGTGCACCGTGCTGGCGCTGCAGCTCGAAGGCGCCAACGTGCTGACCATCGAGGGGCTGGCGCCGTCGGAGACCGAGCTGCATCCGATGCAGGAGGCGTTCCGCGAGAACCACGGCCTGCAATGCGGCTATTGCACCCCTGGCATGATCATGACCGCGGTCGATATCGTGCGCCGCAAGGGCAACGATCTCGACGATCACACCATCCGCGAGGAGCTCGAGGGCAATATCTGCCGCTGCACCGGCTACCACAACATCGTCAAGGCGATCGCCGCCGGGGCTAAGGCCATGCGCAGCGGTGCGGGCGCGTCGCAAGCCGCCGAATAAGGAAGGGACGTCGAGACAGCGACAGGCTGTCTCGGAGAGCGAATTGCCGGAGGGCAATGCCATGAGCGCAACCGGGATCGGCGCCTCAGTACGCCGCAAGGAAGACCAGCGTTTCATCACTGGCAAGGGCCACTACACCGACGACATCAACCGGCCGGGGCAGGCGGCGATTTATTTCATCCGCTCGCCGCATGCGCACGCCAGGATCAAAAGCATCGACACCGCGGCAGCGGCGAAAATGCCGGGCGTCGCCGGCGTGTTCACCGGCGAAGAGTTCGCGAAAGACAAGCTCGGCAATCTGATTTGCGGCTGGACGGTGCTGTCGAAAGACGGCTCGCCGATGAAGATGGCGCCGCACGCCGCGCTCGCCGCCGGCAAGGCCAATCATGTCGGCGACGCGGTCGCCGTGGTGATCGCCGATACGTTGGCGCAGGCGAAAGACGCCGCCGAGAAAGTCGCGGTCGATTACGAACCGCTCTCCGCCGTGGTCGATCCGACCAAGGCCGCGCAAAAAGGCGCGCCGCTCATTCACGAATCCGCGCCGAACAACACCATCTACAATTGGCATATCGGCGACCCGGCCGCGACCGACGCGGCGTTCAAGAACGCCAAGCACGTCACCAAACTCGAATTCATCAACAACCGGCTGGTGCCGAACGCCATGGAGCCGCGCGCGGCTTTGGCCGAGTATGATTCCGCGAGCGGTCACCTGACGCTTTGGAACGCCACGCAGAACCCGCATGTCGCCCGCCTCGTCATCGCCGCCTTCGTCGGCATGGCGCCCGAGCACAAATTGCGCGTCATCGCCCCCGACGTCGGCGGCGGTTTCGGCTCGAAGATCTTTATTTATCCGGAAGAGGTGGTCTGTCTGTGGGCGGCTCGAAAACTCGACCGGCCGGTGAAATGGACCTGCGAACGCTCGGAAAGCTTCATCACCGACGCCCACGGCCGCGACCACGTCACCAAGGCGCAGATGGCGTTCGACGGCGACGGTAAGATCACCGGGCTCAAGGTGCACACCACCGCCAATCTCGGCGCTTACATGTCGACCTTCTCGTCGGCGGTGCCGACCTTCCTCTATGCCACCTTGCTGTCGGGCCAGTATGCGATCCCGCACATCTATTGCGAGGTCGACGCGGTCTATACCAACACCGTGCCGGTCGACGCCTATCGCGGCGCCGGCCGCCCGGAAGCAACCTTCGTGGTGGAGCGGCTGGTCGAAGTCGGCGCCCGCGAGCTTGGCGTGGATCCCGCCGACCTGCGCAAGAAGAATTTCGTCAAGACGTTTCCCTATCAGACGTCGGTGGCATCGCTCTATGACGCCGGCGACTACGACGCTTCGCTGCAGAAGGCGTTGCAGATCCACGACTACAAGGGTTTTGGCAAGCGCAAGCGCGAATCCGAGCGTCACGGCAAGCTGCGCGGCATCGGCTTTGCGACCTACATCGAGGCCTGCGGCGTGGCGCCGTCATCGCTGGTCGGCCAACTCGGCGCCGGCGTCGGCCTTTGGGAATCCGCCGAAGTGCGGGTCAATCCGACAGGTTCTGTAGAACTGCTCACCGGCTGCCATCAGCACGGCCAGGGCCACGAGACCACGTTCGCGCAACTGGTGTCGGAGCGGCTCGGCATTCCGATCGACAATGTGTCGGTGGTGCACGGCGACACCGACAAGGTGCAGTTCGGCATGGGCACCTACGGCTCGCGCTCCGGCGCCGTCGGCATGTCGGCGATCGTCAAGGCGCTCGACAAGGTCGAGGCCAAGGCGAAAAAGATTGCAGCCCATCTGCTCGAAGCCGCCGACGCCGACATCGAATTCAAGGACGGCAAGTTCACCGTCGCGGGCACCGACAAATCGGCGGCCTGGGGCGAGGTCGCGCTCGGCGCCTATGTGGCGCACAAATTCCCGACCAGCGAGATCGAGCCCGGCCTGAAGGAGGGCGCGTTCTACGATCCGACCAATTTCACCTTCCCGGCCGGCTGCCACATCTGCGAAATCGAGATCGATCCCGAAACCGGCAACACCGAGATCGCGGCCTGGACCGCGGTCGACGATTTCGGCACGGTGATCAATCCGATGATCGTCGAAGGCCAGGTCCACGGCGGCGTCGCCCAGGGCGTCGGCCAGGCGCTGCTCGAGCACACCGTCTATGACGACAAGGGGCAATTGGTGACCGGCTCGTACATGGATTACACCATGCCGCGCGCCGACAATTTCCCATCGTTCAAGGTCGACACCACCTTCACCCGATGCCCATCGAACCCGCTCGGCATCAAAGGCTGCGGCGAGGCCGGCGCCATCGCGGCACCGGCGGCGGTGATGAACGCCATCACCAACGCGCTCGGCACCGAAATCATCGACATGCCCGCAACGCCCGCTTCGGTCTGGGCGGTACTGCAGAAAGCCACCAAGCTGCCGCACGCGGCATGAGATAGATTGAGATAAACGGAGGACGTTCGATGTACGCTTTCACCTTTACGCGCCCCACCACGGTGCGGCAGGCGGCCAATATTTTGGCCAAGGACGAGGACGCCAAGCTTCTTGCCGGCGGTCACACGCTGCTGCCGACCATGAAGCTGCGGTTGGCGAAACCGTCGCAGATCGTCGAGATGGGGCTGATCGAGGGCCTCTCCGGCATCGAGCAGAGCGGCCGCTCGCTCACCGTCGGTGCCATGACCAAGCACTTCGAGGTCAACGACTCGCCGGTGGTGCAGCAGACCATTCCGGTGCTGGCAAAACTCGCCGGCCTGATCGGCGATCCGGCAGTGCGCCACCGCGGCACCATCGGCGGCTCCATCGCCAACAACGATCCGAACGCCGATTATCCCGCCGCCTGCCTCGGGCTCGGCGCCACCATCATCACCAACAAGCGCCGCATCAAGGCCGAAGACTTCTTCACCGGCATGTTCTCGACCGCGCTGGAGCCGAGCGAGATCATCACCAAGGTGAATTTCCCGGTGCCGAAGAAGGCGGCCTACCAGAAATTCCGCAACCAGGCGTCGCGCTTCGCTCTCGTCGGCGTGTTCGTGTCGAAACGCGGCAGCGAGATCCGCGTCGCCGTCACCGGCGCCGGCTCGAACGGCGTGTTCCGCGTGCCGTCGTTCGAGGAAGCGCTGAAGAAGCGCTTCGCGCCGAAATCGCTCGAAGGCCTGACCATACCCGCCGACGGCATGAACTCCGACATCCACGGCAGCGCGGAGTACCGCGCGCACCTCGTCGGCGTGCTGGCGCGGCGGGCGGTGGCGGAGGCGATTGGGAAGTAACTCTCGTGATTGTTTCCCGGATGCAATGCAGCGCGAAGCGGTGCATTGCTGATCCGGGATCGTCGCAGACTCAGCGTATGTGACGATCCCGGGTCGGCGGCGCACCACTGCGCTTCGCTCCGTGCTGCGCCGCGCCCGGGAAACACGCGAAATTTTGCGACTCATCGTCAATCCGCCGGCCTATCCAACTCCGCCAACAGATCGCGCAGATCGAGCGGGTTGGTGAACATCCGCAAGCCGCCGTCCTCGCGCTTCGGCCACATCTCCTTCGGCCTGTCCCAGTACAGGTCGACGCCGTTGTCGTCGGGGTCGCGCAGGTAGAGCGCCTCGCTGACGCCGTGGTCGGACGCGCCTTCGAGCGGGATCTTTGCCACGATCAGCCGGCGCAGCGCGTCGGCGAGCAGACGGCGGGTCGGGTAGAGGATGGCGGTATGGTAGAGGCCGGTGGTGCCCGGCGCCGGCGGCGCGCCGCCGCGGCTCTCCCAGGTGTTGAGCCCGATATGGTGGTGGTAGCCGCCGGCCGAGATGAAGGCGGCGCCGGGCCGGCTGGTGGTGAGCGTGAATCCCAGCACGCCGCAATAGAAATCGAGCGCCCGCTGCAGATCGGCGACCTTGAGGTGGACGTGGCCGATCTTGACCCCGTCATCGATGGTGGGAAAGCGCAGGGCCGCGTTTTCGAACGCTTCCGGCTTGTTCATGGGCATACCCCGGCCCAAAATGCGGCCGATCCTGGCTATCGACGGCTTCGATCTCCAGATGTAAGACACGGCCCCGTTAGGATAAAGTCCCTTATGACCGCAAAAAACCTGCCGGCCTCGATCGACGCCACGGTCGATCTCCTCGCCGGGGCCGATTATCTCGCCGACCGCTCGCTCGGCACCGTGCTTTATCTCGCGCTCAAGATGGGCCGGCCCATTTTCCTTGAGGGCGAGGCCGGCGTCGGCAAGACCGAGATCGCCAAGGTGCTCTCGCAAACGCTCGGCCGCCGCCTGATCCGGCTGCAATGCTACGAGGGCCTCGACGTGGCGGCGGCGGTCTACGAATGGAATTATGCCGCGCAGATGATCGCCATCCGCGTCGCCGAAGCCGAAGGCGCCCACGACCGCCAGTCGCTCGAACACGACGTGTTCTCCGAACGCTTCTTGATCAAACGCCCGCTGCTGCAGGCGCTCGAGCCCGACACCGCCGGTGCCCCGGTGCTGCTGATCGACGAGATCGATCGCACCGACGAGGCATTCGAGGCGTTCCTCCTCGAAGTGCTGGCCGACTTTCAGATCACCATTCCGGAAATGGGCACGGTGAAGGCAGCGCATCCGCCGGTCGTGGTCATCACCTCGAACCGCACCCGCGAAGTGCACGACGCGCTCAAGCGCCGTTGCCTCTATCACTGGGTCGGCTATCCGAGCGCCGAGCGCGAACTCGCCATCGTGCGCACCAAAGTGCCGGGCGTGAGCAAGAAACTGTCCGAGCAGGTGGTCGCCTTCGTGCAGGCGTTGCGCAAGCAGGATTTGTTCAAGTCGCCCGGCGTCGCCGAGACGCTCGATTGGGCCGCGGCTCTGTCCGAGCTCGACGTGGTCGCGCTCGATCCGGCGACGGTTTCCGACACGCTCGGCGTGCTGCTCAAATACCAGGACGACATCGCCAAGCTCGAAGGCTCGAAGGTCAAGGAAATGCTCGACGAGGTGAAGTCGGATTTACGCGCGGCGGAGTGATTTTTCTTTCTTTCCTCCCCCGCTTGCTAGGGAGGGGGCAAGTGAGGCTGGCTGATGAGTGAAACACAGGCCCCCTCCGGGTCCGGCTTCGCCGGATCGTCCTCCCCCGCAAGCGGGGGAGGAAAAGCCGAAGGCCGCCTCGCCGAAAACATCGTCTACTTTGCGCGTGCCTTGCGCGCTGCCGGCATTCCGGTCGGCCCCGGCGCGGTGCTCGATGCGCTCGAAGCGGTGAAGGCTGCCGGCGTCGGCACCCGCGATGATTTTTATTGGACGCTGCACGCGGTATTCGTGAAGCGGCACGAGCATTCGGTGCTGTTCGACCAGGCGTTCCGCATCTTCTTCCGCCGCCGCGGCTATATCGATCAGCTGTTGGCGATGATGCTGCCGCAGGCGCCGTCGGGGCCGCCGCAGCCGCCCCAGGCCGGTGCCACGCGCGTGCATGAGGCGCTGTTTTCCGGTCTCGACGACAAGCTCAAGAAAGAGCGCGAGATCGAGCTCGACACCCGCATGACCGTGTCCGACCGCGAAATTCTGCAGAAGAAGGATTTCGCACAGATGACCAGCGCCGAGATAGCCGCGGCGAAAGAAGCGATGAAGCGGCTGGTGCTGCCGCTCGCCGAAATACGCACGCGTCGGCTGGCGCCGCATCCGCGCGGCCATCTGATCGACATCCGCCGCACCTTGCGCGCCAGCATGAAGGGCGGCGGCGATTTCATCGATCTGCGCTTCATCGGGCCCAAAACCAAGCCGCCGCCGATCGTGGCGCTGCTCGATATTTCCGGCTCGATGAGCCAGTACAGCCGCATCTTTTTGCATTTCCTGCACGACCTCACCGATGCGCGCAAACGCGTTCACACGTTCCTGTTCGGCACCCGGCTGACCAATGTCACCCGCGCGCTGCGCGAGCGCGACCCCGATGATGCGCTGTCGGCTTGTTCGGCGAGCGTGCCGGACTGGTCCGGCGGCACGCGTATCGCCTCGTCGCTGCACGCCTTCAACAAGTTTTGGGCACGCCGCGTGCTCACCCAGGGCGCCATCGTGCTGCTCATCACCGACGGGCTCGAGCGCGACGCCGACGATACGCTGGCCTTCGAGATCGACCGGCTGCACCGCTCGTGCCGGCGCCTCATCTGGCTCAACCCGCTGTTGCGCTTCGAGGGCTTCGAGGCCCGCGCCCGCGGCATCAAGACCATGCTGCCCCATGTCGACGAATTCCGGCCGATCCATAACCTGGAGTCCATGGCCGGCCTGGTGGCGGCGCTGCGGCGCGGCGGCGACCGCGCCGGCGACCCCAAGGTCTGGATGCAAAAGGTTGCGTGACGCGCTATATTCGTACGAATATAGCGGCCGATTGGACAAGAAAATGGAGACGGACATGCTGTCAACCGACAACGACATTCTCAAAGCCGCCGAGGACTGGCGCAAAAAGGGCAGGGCGGTGGCGCTCGCCACCGTGGTCGAGACCTGGGGCTCGGCGCCGCGGCCGGTCGGCTCGAACCTCGTCATCGACGAGGAGGGTAATTTCCTCGGCTCGGTGTCCGGCGGCTGCGTCGAAGGCGCGGTGGTCACCGAGGCGCTAGACGTCATCGAGAGCGGCAAGCCCAAAATGCTGGAATTCGGCGTTGCCGACGAGACCGCCTGGAAGGTGGGCCTGTCCTGCGGCGGTACGATCCGGGTATTTGTCGAGAAGGTGGAGTAGAACGTTATCCGTCATCCTGAGGTGGCCGCGAAGCGGCCCCCGAAGGATACGGCCGAGGCGCCAACCGAAATCGGGCTTGCCCGATTTCGGAAAGCTTAGTGGCCAAGTCGGCAACAGCCGACTTGGATGCTGTCGCCCTTCGAGGCTCGCTGCGCTCGCACCTCAGGGTGACGGTCATAGTTTGGAACTAGAAAGTCTTGCCGATGAAGTTGGACATCCTCACCGCCCTGAACGCCGAGCGGCAAGCGCGCCGTGCCGCCATCGTCATCACCGACGTGGCAAGCGGCAAGCAGCGCCTGGTCAAAGCCGCCGACGTCGGCAAGGATCCGCTGCGTGCCGTGCTCGCCGAGCACCTGCGCACCGGCAAAAGCGGCATGGAAGAGACGGCGGAAGGCCGCGTCTTCCTCACCGTCTATGTGCCGGCGCCGCAACTGGTCATCACCGGCGCGGTGCATATCAGCCAGGCGCTGGCGCCGATCGGCAAACTGCTCGGCTACGACGTCACCATCGTCGATCCGCGCACGGCGTTCGCGTCACCCGAGCGCTTTCCCGACGTGAAAGTGGTCGCGGAGTGGCCCGATGAGGCGCTGCCGCCGCTCAATGTCGATCGCTACACGGCGTTCGTCGCACTCACCCATGATCCAAAAATCGACGATCCGGCGCTGACCCATGCGCTCAAGCGCGACTGCTTCTACATCGGCGCGCTCGGCTCGCGGAAGACCCATGGGCGTAGGGTCGAGCGGCTCAAGCAACAAGGTTTTTCCGACGCCGATATCGCCCGCATCCAGGCGCCGATCGGACTCGACATCGGCGCGGTGTCGCCGGCCGAGATCGCGGTCGCCATCATCGCGCAGATCACCGAGAAGCTGCGCGAAGAGGCCGACGCCGAACCGGTCATAAAGGCGGCGTCATGAAATTCGGGGCGGTGGCGCCAAAGGACGCGCGCGGCGCGACCGCCGTGCACACCATCCGGCAAGGCGATCTGGTGCTCAAGAAGGGCACGCTGATCGGCCCGGCGGAAATCGCCGCGCTGGAAGCCGCCGGCATCAAGGACGTGGTGGTGGCGCAACTCGAACCGGGCGACGTCTCCGAAGACGTCGCCGCCGCCGACATCGCCAAAAAAGTCGCCGGCCCCGGCGTGCATATCGACCGCGCCTTTACCGGCCGCGCCAATCTGTTTGCCCAAATCCCGGGCGTGCTGGTGGTCGACAAGGACGCCATCGACCGGCTCAACCGGGTCGACGAAGCGATCACGTTCGCGACGCTGGCGGCCTTCAAGCCGGTGGTCGCCGGCGAGATGATCGCGACGGTGAAAATCATTCCGTTCGCGGTGGCCAAATCGGCGCGCGACGCGGCGCTGGCCGGCGTCAAGCAACCGCTGTTGCGGGTCGCGTCCTATCGCATCCGCAAAGTCGGCGTGGTGTCGACGCTGCTGCCGGGGCTGGCGCCGAAGGTGATCGAAAAGACGCTCAAGATTACCGCCGACCGGCTGGCACCGGCCGGCGCCAGCATCGTCGCCGAGCGGCGTGTGCCGCACGAGCGCGCGGCGCTGTCGCGCGCGCTCGACGAAGTGCTCAAGGCCGGCGCGGAGTTGGCCATCGTGTTCGGCGCTTCGGCCATCGCCGACCGCCGCGACGTGATCCCCGCCGCGCTGGAAACGATCGGCGGCCATGTCGAGCATTTCGGCATGCCGGTCGATCCCGGCAATCTGCTGATGATCGGCGACGCCGACGGTCGTCCGGTGCTCGGCGCGCCGGGCTGCGCGCGCAGTCCCAAGGAGAACGGCTTTGACTGGGTGCTGATGCGGCTCCTCGCCGGCTTGCCGGTGCCGCGCGAAGACATCACCGGGCTTGGCGTCGGCGGCCTGTTGATGGAAATCGTGACGCGGCCGCAGCCGCGCACCGAGCCCGAGCCGGAAAAAGGCCGCGCCATTGCCGGCGTGGTTCTTGCCGCCGGCCGCTCGAGCCGCATGGGCGGGCCGAACAAGCTGCTGGCGGAGATCGGCGGCAAGCCGCTGGTCCGTATCGTCACCGATGCCGTGCTCGCTTCGCGGGCGCGCCCGGTGGTCGTGGTCACCGGGCACCAGCGCGACAAGGTGGAGGCGGCGCTCGCCGGCCTGCCGGTCAAATTCGTGCACAATCCGCTTTTCGCCGACGGGCTCGGCACGTCGTTGAAAGCCGGCATCGCCGCGCTGCCGGCGGACGCCGACGGCGCCATCGTCTGCCTCGGCGACATGCCGCAGGTCGATGCTGGCTTGATCGACCGCCTGATCGGCGCCTTCGATCCCGATCACGGCGCGCTCGTCGTGGTGCCGACCATCGACGGCAAGCGCGGCAATCCGGTGGTGTGGTCGCGCCGCTTCTTCCCCGACCTGATGACGGTCGAAGGCGACGTCGGCGCACGCTACCTGATCGGCCGCTACACCGAGGCGGTGGCCGAAGTGCCGCTCACCGGTACCGCGGCGCTGACCGACGTCGATACGCCCGAAGCCCTCGAAGCGGTGCGGGCGGAGCTGGAACGAACGTAAGACGCCGATCCGGAACATAGAGAGCGGACGTCACGATTTGACGCACGTATAGGCGCGCTGGAAAGAGACACTGCGCTTGCTATTCGAACGAATAAGGCGTCCAGTGGAATCGGCTTGAAGACAGGCGGGACCACGTCCCACCAAGGGCTGCCAGCAAAACGGCGATCTACCGAACTCGCCGCTCAATAACAGGCAGCTACTGCCGTCGGTCGGCACAATCATTCTCAGCATTAAAATTATTTGGGGCGTATCATGGAAACGATTCTTATCGCGCTCGGCATAGTAGCTCTGGCCGGCGTTTGCGTTTTCTTATTCGTTATCGAGCCACGCAGGAAGATCTACGATTGATGAATGAACGCTCCCGACCGCCGGCGTCTTCTGCTGCACGCTCCAAGCGGTGGACATCGAGTGCCGCCCGATCCGAACCGCAGCGCTCTCAAAACGCGCAAAGAAGCTATGAGCGGTATCTGGCGCTCGCCCATGCCGAAGCCCAGCTCGGCAACACGATCGCGGCAGAGAGCTACTACCAGCACGCCGAGCATTATTTCAGGTCGATGCGCTCGAATTTGGAAGAGACATAAGGGATTTTTAGTGTGAGCGCCGCTCGCGGTCAGGGCGCTGCAGTCGGTCAAAACGCCGCCATCGCCGATGGAATCACTGTTCTTTGGTCTTGAGATTTTGCGCGTCGGCATCGACCAGCTGCAGCCTCGATCGATTGGCATCAGCCAATCCCGCCATGCGAGACACAAAGAATTGCTGCGATCGCAGGATGGGTAGGACATCCATGTTCTGGTAGATTTTCCACCCGTAAGTTTCGTTCGGTGGCGTTCCGCTATTTCCGATCTCGACGCGATAAGTCGGAATTTTCTCGTTCATGGTTGTCCTTTAAGTTGATTCATCTTGTGCCCCGCACAAGGTGAATGGAACGGGCCCAAATTGCTACTGAAATCGCTGACTGGGTCTCGCTCCTGACGAGATTTAAATTCTCGCGCGCCCTTGTGCTTCGGTTTCGATACCACAGATACATACACAGAGGCAGGCCGCGGCTTGCCTGGAAGCTGCCCACGAAACGGCGACATATCGAAGTCCCCGTTCACCCACTGGCAGCGCAAATGCCATCGGCTGGCAAAATTCTGATCTAAAAGTTGATATTGGCTCGCTTTGCGGGCGCCGTCGGGCGTCCGCGCCGCGGCCGTGCTCTTGTTTGCTGCGGGCGTACTAAAGAGATTCTCACAAAGGACGATAACGGTGCGGCCGGTTTGAACGTCAAATCAGGACCGTCCCCTAAAGGATCAAGTGTCATGACGGAAACTAAAGCTCGGACAACAGATGGGTTTCATGAGATTGCCGAGAAAGGCATGGCCCAGGCCAAGGCTAACTTCGACAAAGCCAAGACGGCGACCGACCAAGGGGCCGATATCTTCAAGAACAGCTACGCGACCGCGACCAAGGGCGCCACAGACTATAACCTCAAGTTCATCGAGATTGCGCGCGCCAATACCAACACCGCCTTTGACTACGCCCATGCGATGCTGGCCGTAAAGTCGCTGCCGGAATTTTTCGAACTGTCGACCGCGCATGCGCGCAAGCAGTTCGAGATAATGACGACGCAGACCAAGGAGCTCACGGCGCTCGCTCAGAAAATGACAACCGATGTCACCGAGCCGCTCAAAACGGAAGTGACCAAGGCGTTCGGCAATAGCATCGCCTGACTTTCAGATGCAAGCGGGCGCGATTCATCTTGTTAAGGGCTGCCAGGTCTGGCGCCCGCGCGATAACGAGACCGGGGCCGCTTGCAGGTAAAGCCGTTGGAGAAAGAAGACATGGTCGAAAAAGTCATGCTCGAACAAGACTTGCTCGAACAAGGGACTGTCGAACAAGCCGCGACCGAACGGGTCACCATCAAATTTGATTATGACGCGGCGGCGGAGCTGTTCCCCAGCCGCAAACATAAATCCAGCCGGCGACCGATCGGGTACAAACGGTTTGGGCACGCCGCGGACGCCATCCAGTTCGCAATCGAAGAGCTTGCGCCTGAGTTTCTGCTGGGAGCCTGTCTCGAAGTCGACGAGGCGAGGTATGATGGCGGAGGAATTCGCCGCCTGTACGAGAGCAGGGACTATCCCTTGATCCGCGGCGCACAGGTTTAGCGCGATGACCACGCGTTCGCTCAGCAAGTCGGTCGCCTTCAATCACCCCTACGAGCTGAAGGGTGTCGATCGGACGTTGCCGCCCGGAGATTATCGCGTGGTGACGGACGAAGAACTGATCGAAGAATTGTCGTTTCCCGTCTATCGCCGCGTCGCCACCATGATCTTCGTGCCGGCGGCATCTCGTCATGCGTCCTCGATCGAAATGGTGACCATCGATCCTCAGGAGCTCAAGGCTGCTCAAGAGCGCGACCTGAACCATGACGCTTAGTTTTCCAAACCAAAGCCGCTTTTACGATGCGACGCGGGGCGCCGTGCGGTTTTGGGGGCACGATAGCGCAATGGAGGCATCGTTTTTCGTCGATGCCGATGCGCTGCAGAGAATTAAACCCGGTACTCGGTTCGACGAGATCGGACTGCTCGGCGCCTTCGATTCCAACCGCAAATTGATTTATGCGGCCGCGGCCAAGGTTTATGAGCGGGGGCGTAGAGGATCCTACGACCTGGTTGCCGCGGATTTTTGACCGTCTTGGGGGCCAAGCCGACATCGACCGCCCCTCGACCTTGATTTATGAACACGGGTCTTAACCCTATTCACCGTCTGGAAACTCTTCCCGGTTAGCGTCTGAAAGTTCCTCAGGGGGAGGGGCTGCCATGCCTGTCACGTATCGTTTCCGGCGCAATTCCGCGCTCGCCATTGCCGCCGTGTGCTTCTCGATCGCCTTGATGGGCGCTGCCGAAGCGGCCGGCGCCTTCGCGGTCGGCGTCTGCGGCGCCTACGGCTACGGCTTCGATTTTCGCAACGTCACCGAGGCTCGCGCCGCGGCATTGAAGAAGTGCAGCGGCGGCACCTGCAAGCTGATCGGCGACATGCATAAGGGCTGCGCGGCGATTGCGATCGACGCCAAGAACCCGTGCGGCAGTTTTGGCTGGGCCATCGAGTCCCATCTCGGGCGGGCGGAGAACGCCTCGATGCGCCGCTGCTCCGAATTCGGCGGCCGCGAATGCGTGGTGCGCGCCTGGGCCTGCGACGAGAAGGGTTAGGCTCTTCTCACTTCACCGGCCCGATCTGCGCCAAAATAGGCGCCCAGGTTGCCTGCTCGCGCTGGATGAACGCTAAGGTCTCCTCAGGCGACAGCGGTAAATCTTCGCGGCCGAGAGCGGTCAGCCGTTTCTTCACGTCCTCCAAGGCGAGCGCCTTGATCAGGTCGGCATTGACCTTTTTGATGATGGCGTCGGGCGTGCCAACCGGCGCCACCAGCATCTGCCAGCCCTCGGACTGAAATCCGGGCAGCGTCTCGGCGACCGTCGGCAGGTCGGGAAACATGGTCATGCGCCGGGGCGCCGCGACCGCGAGCGGGATGGCGTTTTTCGCTTCCACCGCGCCGGCGATGCCCGAATAGGAATCGAAGGCCAGCGCAACGCGCTTGCCCATCATGTCGTTGAGTACCTGCGGCGTGCCGCCCGAATAGGGCACCATCAGGAGCTTTATGCCGGCGCGGCTTTGCAACAATTCGCCGGTGAGGTGGGTGAGCCGGCCCGGCCCGTTGGTGCCGTAGGCAAGCTCGCCCGGCCGCTGCTTCGCCAGCGCGATCAGGTCCGGCAGCCTCTTCACCTCGAGCCAGGGCGCGGCGGTGATGAACATCGGCGCGCCGCCGAGGCTGCCGACAGGAGCGAAATCGTGCGGCACCTGAACCGGCAAGTTGTCGGCGGTGCCAGGCAGCGTGACGAAATCCGACAAGGCGAACATGCCGAAGGTGTAGCCGTCGGGCGCGGCCTGTGACACCGCGCGCACGCCGATGGCGCCGCCGGCGCCCGGCTGATTGATCAGCACCGCATTGCCGCCCCAGACCCGGCTGATGCCGTCGACGATGACCCGCATGGTGACGTCGATGGCGCTGCCCGGCGCCGAATCCGAAACGAAGCGCACCGGGCGCGTCGGATAATCTTGCGCCCGCGCCGCAGACGCGATGTTGCCGAGGACCAGAATTGCCGCGATGAAGCAGCGCTTTTTGCTGTGCATGATCTTTCCTGTGATGGCACGTATGATTTCTTGGTGAAGCGGAAGTCGCAATGGCTGGCGCCTTCCATCACGGTTTGCGTGCGGGTAAGCTTTAGATCCGGGCTGAAGCCGTCGATCATAGTAGATCGGCTTTTCCCTTCGCTCGTTGTCAGCGTAGCAGAGTTTTGCCGCCGCCAGCGAATGCCGCTGCCTTGGACAAAAAGTCACTGCTGCCGCAAGGCAGGAGACCATCCTCTTGACTATGACTGACTGGTCAGTCATATTTCTATGCATGGCAAAAGCAGCAAAACGGCCGGCCAAAGCGGCTTTGGCTCGCCCGGACAATATCGGACCGGGTCAATCCGGCGTCGGCGCCGGGCGGACCATTGCGGCGACGCGCCAGGATGCGCGCGCCGCCAAAATCGCGGCGCGACGCGACGCCATCCTCGAGGCGGCGCTCGACGAGTTTTCGGCGAAAGGATTTGCGTCGGCGCGGCTCGAGGACGTGGCCAAGCGCGCCGGCATCGCCAAGGGCACGATCTATCTGTATTTCGCCGACAAGGAGAGCCTGTTCCAGGAGCTGATCCGCGCCAAGATGGTGCCGGTGGTCGGCTCGATCGAGCTTGCGCTTACGACCGGCCTGCCGTTGCGCGCCGTCGTCGAGCAGGCGATCGAGATTTTCGTGCGCGACGTTTATGGCACCCGCCGCCGCGAGGTGATCCGGCTGTTGATCAGCGAGGGGCCACGCTTTCCGGCCGTCGCCGAGTTCTACTACCGCGAGGTACTGTCGCGCCTGCTCAAGGCGCTGCGCGGCCTGCTGCGCAACGCTTACGAGCGCGGCGAGCTCAAGAGCGACGCGCTGGCGCGATTCCCGATGCTGCTCGGCGCGCCCGGCATCATCGCCATCGTCTGGAGCGGACTGTTCGAGCGCTTCGAGCCGCTCGACGTGCGCGCCATGATGCGGGCCTATTTCGATAATCTGTTCGGCGCGGGGAGGGCGGCATGAGCGCGCGTTCGCTTATCGCCGCGGCCTGTGTGTTGGCGCTGACGCTGGCGGCCTGCAACAAGGCCGACCCCACCTATCAGGGCTGGATCGAGGCCAATCTCATTTTCGTCGCGCCCGACGAAGTCGGCCGCGTGCAGACGTTGTCGGTGCGCGAAGGCGACACGGTCAAGACCGGCGAGCCGCTGTTCACGGTCGACGACGATTTGCAGCAAGCCGACATCGCCCAGGTCAAAGCTTCGCTGATCAACGCACAGCAAACGTTCGACCGGGCCTCGCAACTGGCCAAGACCGGCGCTGGCACGCAAAAGGATCTCGATTTGGCGACCGCGGTGCTGCGCGACGCGCAGGCGCGATTGAATTCGTCGCAGACACGGCTGACGCGGCGCAAGGTGTTCAGCCCGGTCGATGGCACGGTGCAGGAGGTCTATTACCGGCCGGGCGAGATGGTGCCGGCGGGCCGGCCGGTGCTGGCGCTGTTGCCGCCCGGCAATATCAAGGTGCGCTTTTACGTGCCGGAGACGGCGCTGCAGAGCGTTGCCTATGGTGACACCATCAAGATCGGCTGCGACGGCTGCGCCAGCGATCTCACCGCGCGGGTGAGTTTTATCGCCAAGCAATCCGAGTTCACGCCGCCGGTGATCTACAGCGTCGAAGAGCGCTCGAAACTGGCGTTCCTGGTCGAGGCGCTGCCGGAAAAGCCGGGCGCGTTGCGCGTCGGCCAGCCGGTCGACGTGTCGGTGGTGCAGCCGACATCGACCGCGCAGGCTCCGCGGCCGCAGGCCTCGCGATGAGCGCCGCCGCCGCCGAAGCGGTCCACGGCACGACGCCGGACATCGTCATCGACGTGCACGGGCTGACCAAATCGTTTGGCGGCCGCGTCGTGGTGCGCGACCTCTCGATGCAGGTCAAGCGCGGCACCATTTTCGGCTTCCTCGGCCCGAATGGCTCCGGCAAGACCACGACCATCCGCATGCTGTGCGGGCTGCTCACGCCCGACCAGGGCAGCGGCACTTGTCTCGGCTACGACATCCGCACCGAAGTGGCGAAGATCAAAACCCGCGTCGGCTACATGACGCAACGCTTCAGCCTCTATGAAGACCTTTCGGTGCGCGAAAACCTTGAATTCATCGCCCGCATCTACGGCCTGCCGCACCCGGCCGCGGCGGCGAAAGCGATGATCGAGCGGCTCGGCCTGCAAGGCCGCGAGGAGCAGGTGGCGGGGAAACTCTCCGGCGGCTGGAAGCAGCGGCTGGCGCTCGGCGCCTGCACGCTGCCGAATCCAAAGCTGTTGTTGCTCGACGAGCCGACCGCCGGCGTCGATCCAAAAGCGCGGCGCGATTTTTGGGGCGAGATCCACAAGCTCGCCGCCAACGGCCTCACCGTGCTGGTCTCCACCCATTACATGGACGAAGCCGAGCGCTGCCACGAGATCGCATACATCGCGTTTGGCGAGGTGCTGACCCGCGGCACGGTTCACGACGTGATCGCCCATTCGCACCTCACCACGTTCACCGTAAACACGACCGACGGTCAAAATCTCACCGCGCTGGCCGACGAGCTTAAAAAGCATCCCGGCGTCGAGATGGTCGCGCCATTTGGAACGAGCCTCCACGTCTCCGGTCGCGACGAGGCGGCACTCGAAGCGGCGATTGCCCCTTACCGCGACCGGCCCGGCTTGGATTGGGAACGCGGTTCGCCGTCGCTTGAAGACGTGTTCATCGACCTGATGGGCAGCGCCAAGGACAATTTCCAATGAGCGCGCTGCAAAATCTTGCCACTGCGATCGGCGCCGATGGATTCTGGCGCCGTTCCGGGGCCATGCTGCTCAAGGAGTTTTTGCAGCTGCGCCGCGACCGCATCACGTTCGCGACCATGATCACTATTCCGCTATTGCAGCTGGTGCTGTTCGGCTACGCCATCAACACCACGCCGCGCAACCTGCCGACCGCGGTGCTGCTGCAGGAATCCAGCGACGTCGGCCGTTCCATCCTGGCGGCGCTGCAGAACACAAAATTCTTCAGGGTGACGGAATTGCTGCACAACGATGCCGAGCTCGATCAGGCGCTGGCCTCGGGCAAGGTGCTGTTCGCCGTCGAAATCCCGGCCAATTTCGAGCGCGCCTTGCGCCGCGGCGACAGGCCGGCGCTCCTGGTCGCCGCCGACGCCACCGACCCGGTGGCAACCGGCACCGCGGTCGCGGCGCTCTCCGACCTGGTCAACACCGCGCTCGCCCACGATCACGGGCTGCCCGATGCTGGCCAGCCGCTGTTCGAGATCCGCACCCACGAGCGCTACAACCCGGCCGCGGTGACCGCGCTCAATGTGGTGCCGGGGCTCCTCGGCACCATCCTGACGCTCACGATGCTGATCTTCACGGCGCTGTCGGTGACGCGCGAGACCGAGCGCGGCACCATGGAGAGCCTCCTCGCCATGCCGATCACGCCGCTCGAAATCATGCTCGGCAAGATCGCGCCCTATGTGCTGGTCGGCTTTTTGCAGGCGGCCTTGATCATCGGCGCCGGCGTCTTGATGTTCGGCGTGCCGATCGTCGGCAACCTGGCGCTGCTTGGCGCGCTCACGACGCTGTTCATCGCCACCAATCTGTCGTTCGGCTACACGTTCTCGACCTTGGCGCAGAACCAGTTGCAGGCTGTGCAGATGTCGATGATGTTCTTCCTGCCCAACATGCTGCTCTCAGGCTTCATCTTCCCGTTCCTCGGCATGCCGCGCTGGGCGCAAGTGATCGGCGAGTGCCTGCCGCTCACCCATTTCATCCGCATCGCGCGCGCGATCATGCTGAAAGGCTCGACGCTCGGCCAATTGCAATACGACACGCTGGCGCTGGCTGGCCTGATGGCGGTGGCGATGACGATCGCGGTGACGCGCTTCCGGCGGACGCTGGATTAGGGCGCAGCAAAAGAGCTGCCGAGGTTATTGCAGCCCGAGCGGAGCACCTGCGCGCCCGGGACAAGGTTCATCCGGCCAATCGCCTGGCTCCGCTTGTCCTCGCTCGCGAGCAGTTGCCGGCGCAGCGCGACGATGACGCGCGCGGCGAGCGTGCGGTCCCAGAAACAAGCCTGCATCTGGCGGCTCGACGGCATGGCGCCGTCCGCCGCCATCGCTTCGAGGTAATAGGCCTTCAGGTCGTCGACGGCCCAGCGCAGCGCCTGCGCCGGGCTGACCGCAGGATCGTGCGCGGCCGGGGACAGGCCCGAGAGGCTAACGGCGAGGCGCGCGGCGCATTCGTCGATCGTGAGCCCGCTGAGACCGATCGTCGTTCGCCCGCTGGAGGCGACGAACCGCTCGTGGAACGGTGCGATGGCTAAAACCTCCTGCCGGAGCGCGCGGTCGAGCGCCGCGGCATCGCCCAAATCGGGCATGCCAGCGGTGAGGTCGAACGGCGGCTGCCAATTTGGCGCATCGACGGCGGTCGGATCGTCTTCGGAAAAATCCTCCAGCACGACCGGGCCGGAAGCGGCTTCGAGAAGACCAAGCGCCGCCGCGATGACGCGGGTCTGAAATGCTTGATCCTTCGGCGCGCCGAGCGGCCGGCCGAGCTCGAACGGAACCCACAGCGCGCGCGGCGGCCGAACCTTTTCGGTGTGCAGCCGGATCAGGCTGATCGCCACCGCCGGCACGCCTTCCGCTTCCAGGTAATGGGCGAGCGCGCTCACGGCGCGCGTGCAAAGCGGTCAAACCGGCGTGAGCAGAACCGCGTCGACGCTATCGGATTTCAGGCGCCCGGCGACGGCTCGGGCGTTCGCTTCCATGCCGCGCGGATCGCTGGCGCCCATGAACGAGTAGTGCGTCGCGGCGACCGAGCCGATGCTGCCGGCACGCGCCATCGCCCGCAACCGCTCGGGCGGAAACACGACATTGATGTCGCGTTGAAACGCCGTGCGATCGAAATTCACCGACACGTGGCTCATCAGGATCTGGTCCGCGGGCGTATCGACCGGGATGGCGCGATAATCGGTGTCGCCCGAGACGAACGGCCTTTCGCCACGCCGCAAAAGTCCGGCCGAGCTCACCACCGCCACGCGGCGCTTGGCGAGCGGCGGACCGGAGACGAACGGCGCCGACGTGAAGACCGGGCACTCCAGATTGGCCATGCTGGTCTGGGTCGGCGGCGGCAGGTCGGTCATTCGCACCATGAATTATCGCCCTGATTTGAGGATCGCGCCTTCAGCATAGCGATGACTCGGTGCCATATTGCAGAACCTGCACCTTCTCGATGGTGACGAGGCCGCTCGTCATCATGCCGTCGAGCACCGGCAGGAAGGCGTCGATCTTGTCCTGGGAGTCGACGATTTCGACGATGACCGGCAGGTCCTGCGACAGCCGCAAAATCTTCGTGGTGTGAATCCGGCTGGAATGGCCGAAGCCGGCATGGCCGCGCAACACCGTGGCGCCGCCGAGATGCATTTCGCGGGCTTTCAGCACGATAGCCTCGTGCAGAGGCAGCTTGCCGGATTTGTCGTCTTCGCCGAAGAAGATGCGGAGCAGGACGGCGTCGCGCGGTATCTGCATGGTCAAGTCCACTTCAAGGCGCCAAGTCCCGATGCCATGACATGGCCGATCCACACCGCCACCATGCAACACACGACCGAAACCACGACATTGCCGCCGGCGCGGAGCCATTCGCCATCGTTCATCAGATTCAGCGTCTGCAGGCTGAACGACGAGAAGGTGGTGTAACCGCCGCATATGCCGATCATGACGAATTGCCGCACGATTGAGCTGGCATAAACGCGTCCATCGGGACCGGTCAGGGTGGCGAAGAAACCGATGACGAAAGAGCCGACGATGTTGACGATGACGGTGCCCCACGGAAACGTCTCGCCGAACAGGCGGGCCGCCACGCCGGAACACCAATATCGCGCCACGCCGCCAAGCGCGCTGCCGATTGCAACCCAGAGATAGCTTTCCATTGAAACGACGGCGTAACCGATGGTTTGAACGAGATTCAACTCGACAAAACTAGCCCAATCGGCCGCCCAATACGAGTTGGCGCCGCGGATGCCGGGCCGGCCGCACATGCATGACCGATAGTGGCGATATTTCGATCAGCTAAGCGCGCTCCTTGCGTTGATGCCGGCGTGATTTCCGTATATAAGACTCGTCGTTCGATCTCATGGGGATGGGGTTCCCCAAAACCGCTCGTCAGAGCTGATGACCCCTGCCGCATTGCGACTGCGGTGGGGACTTTTCGTGGCCCGCCGCAGCGCGGGTTTTTTTGTGCCGCGCCTGCGTCTGCGGCATCACGGAAAGGACTGAGCGAATGGACAATATCTGGTTTCAATCGGCCCTTTGGATGGCGCTGGCGCTCGCCGCCGCCATAGGCTCGCTTTACATCACGATCTCGGCCGCGTTGTTCGAGATTGTGGTCGGCGCCATTGCCGGCAACACCATCGGATTGCCGCTCACGCCGTGGATCAATTACATCGCCGGCGTCGGCGCCGTGGTGCTGACGTTTCTCGCCGGCACCGACATCGATCCCCATGTCGTCAAAAAACACTTCGCTTCGAGCATGACGATCGGCCTGATGGGGTTCTTCGCGCCCTATGTCGGCTGCCTGCTGCTGGCGCGCTACGGCCTCGGCTGGCCCTGGCCGCAGGCGCAGATCGCCGGCATTTCGCTTTCCACCACCTCGGTCGCGGTGGTCTACGCCGTGATGGTCGAGACCGGCTATAACCGCACTGAGCTCGGCAAGATCATCCTCGCCGCCTGCTTCATCAATGACATCGGCACCGTGCTGGCGCTCGGTCTGGTCTTTGCCAATTACAATCTTTATCTGGTGCTGTTCGCGGTGGTTACCGTCGCCACGGTCGCGGTGCTGCCCTTCATCGTGCCGTGGCTGTTCAAAAAGATCGGCGGCCGCGCCAGCGAGCCGGAGATCAAATTTCTCTTTCTCGTCCTGTTCGGCCTCGGCGGCCTGGCCAATCTGGGCAAAAGCGAAGCGGTGCTGCCGGCCTATCTGGTCGGCATGGCGCTGGCGCCGTTCTTCTTGAGCAATCGCGAGCTGCAGCTTCGCCTGCGCGCGATTTGCTTTGCCTTCCTTACGCCGTTCTACTTTCTCAAAGCCGGCTCGCTGATCGAGTGGCACGCGCTCCTTGCCGGCCTCGGCCTTATCGGCGTATTCCTGGCGATGAAAATGTTCACCAAATTCGTCGGCATTTTGCCGCTGACGCGGTATTTCAAGTTCGATCCGCGCGAGGGCATGTACACGACCCTGATGATGTCGACCGGGCTGACCTTCGGCTCGATCTCGGCTTTGTTCGGGCTGACCAATCACATCATCGATCAGAGCCAATATACCGTGCTGCTCACCGCGGTGATCGGCAGCGCCGTGGTGCCGACACTCATCGCGCAGATCTGGTTTCAGCCGAAATTCGAGCCGCTGGAGGAGGATGCTTAGCCCTCGACAGCCGACCAGCCCTGCAAGATTGGGGTATGTCAAAGCGCGGCCGCGCGTTATACCTGCGCGTCGCTGACCGGGAATAATAATTCGATGACCGCCGAAGTTTCGCCGTCTGGCCGCTTTGCGTCCGAAACCGCTTCCGCCGTCTCACAACGGCGGCTTGCCATCGGCTTCATGAATTGGGCGCACGCGCTCGATCATTTCGTGATTCTGATCTATCCCACGGTGGTAATCGCGCTGGCGGTGATCTACGGCCGCACCTATGCCTCGCTGATTGCGCTCGCGACCGCGTCATTCGTCGCCTTCGGGCTGTTCTCGTTGCCGGCGGGCTGGCTTGCCGACCGCTGGAGCCGGCGCAATATGATGGTCGGCTTCTTTGTCGGCTGCGGCCTGTCGCTGATCGGCGCGGCGTTGGCGCCGTCGCTCTTTGTCCTAGGCATTGCGCTCTTCATGCTCGGCGTGTTCGCGGCGATCTATCATCCGGTCGGCACCGCCATGATTTTGGAAAACGCCACCCAGCGCGGCCGCACCATGGCGTTCAACGGCGTCTGCGGCAATCTCGGCGTCGCGCTCGCCGCCGGCATCACGGCGGCGCTGACCGCGGCGTTGGGCTGGCGCGGCGCCTTCCTGGTGCCGGGGCTGATTTGCGTCGTGAGCGGCGCGATCTATTTTTGGATCGTCCCCGATGAGAAAAAGGGGCACGCCGCGACGCGCAGCACTTCGCCGGACGTCTCGCTCTCTCATACCTCGGCGGCGATGATCGTCGGGCTGTTCGTCGTGGTCGCGCTCAGCGCCGGCCTCGTCTTCAACACCATCTCGATCTCGCTGCCAAAGATCGTCGACGAGCGCATTGGCAACGGCATCTCGCTGGTCATGGTCGGCGGCTTGACGACCGCGGTGTTCCTGTGCGGCGCGGTGGCCCAAATCACCGTCGGCCGGCTGGTCGAGCGCTTTCCGCTGCATATTCTCTTTGCCATCAGCGCCGTCATGCAGTTCGCCGGCGTGGTTTGGGCGGCCTATGCGACCGGCATGTCGCTGTTGTTCGCGCTCGCTTTCACGATGGCCGCGATCTACGGCCAGATCACGCTCAACGATCTGGTCATCGCCCGCTACACCGCGGACGCCTGGCGCGGCCGCGTCTATGCGGTGCGCTATTTTCTCACCTTCATGGTCTCCGGCGTCGCGGTGTCGATGATCGCCTTCCTCTATGCCCGCGGCGGTTTCGACCTGGTGCTCGACGCCACCGCCATCATCGCGCTCGGCTTTTTGATCGCGGTGCTGTTGATCGCGCTGATCGCCAACGGCGTGGAAAAGACCCGCGTGGTGCAGCAGCCGGCGGAGTAATTTCTCCGTAGATGGGGTAACGGGCCGGCGGCGGAGTAGCCGGACAGGCGGTCGTCCCTCAATCTGATGGTGTAGCGGAGTCGGGCGTGAGCCTGCTCCAAGCATCAACGAGGGACGACCATGGACCATTATGCAGGAATTGACGTGTCATTGGAATGCTCGAGCGTTTGCGTTGTGGATGGGGGCGGTAAGATCGTGCGCGAGGGCAAGGTTGCGAGCGAGCCTGAGGCGCTGATCGGCTATTTTGGCTCGCTGGGGCTGGCTGTTGTGCGGATCGGGCTGGAGGCGGGGCCATTGTCGCAGTGGCTTTACGCGGCGATGAAGGAAGCTGGTTTGGCGGTCGAGTTATTGGAGACCCGGCACGTGCGGACGGCGCTGGAGACGATGCCGGTGAAGAGCGATCGCAACGATGCGCGCGGTATCGCCCAGCTGATACGGCTGGGCTGGTTCCGGCCGGTTCATTGCAAGTCGATTGGTGCGCAGGAGACGCGGGCGGTGCTGACGGCCCGCAAGCTGGTGCAGTCGAAGCTTTTGGATGTTGAGAACAGTGTGCGCGGGATTTTGCGCGGCTTTGGGCTCAAAGTCGGCCATACCACGAACCGGAGCTTCGCCGGACGGGTCGAGGACCTAGTGGTCAACCATGCGAGCCTTCACATGATCGCCGCGGCGCTGCTGTCTGTGCATGCGGTGCTGTTGCGCGAACTGAAGGCTTTTGACAAGCAAGTTCGATCGATGGCGCGCGTCGACGTCAAAGCCAAGCTGTTGATGTCGGCGCCGGCGGTTGGGCCGATCGTGGCGCTCACCTATGCGAGCGCGATCGACGATCCGGGGCGGTTCACATCGTCAAGACGGGTGGGCGCGCACTTCGGGCTGACGCCCAAGAAGTACCAATCGGGCGAGACCGATTACACCGGCCGCATCAGCAAGATCGGCGACGCCACGGTACGCACGGCACTTTATGAGGCCGCCCACATCATGCTGATCAAGCCGATCAAGGGCTGCGCGCCGCTCAAGAGCTGGGCGATGCGGATCGCCAAGCGTGCCGGAATGAAGAAGGCCAAGGTGGCGCTGGCGCGCAAGCTCGCCGTGATCCTGCATCGGATGCTCGCCAACGCAACGCCGTTCAACGCCGCTATGGCAGCGGCCTAACAGGAGACAAGCACAACAGTTTTCGGGTGGGTCACGACACCAGGCCTTCTCGAAGCGAAGTCCCCTCGCCGGGACGATGGATCAGGTCAGACCGCTGCCCATCCAGTCGGCACTGCGACCACGCGTTCGTAGATTGGTCGGCCTGTCCTCTCAGACCCCATCAGGTGGCGGCCTTGCGCCGACCCCGTACAGAAGCGAGACCCGGCGAGTGGATAGCGCAAAGAGGGATTGACCAATCGAGGCCCGTTACAGAAGGGTGGGCATTGCGCGCTGTGAGGTGGTTCGGCGTGGGCAAAATCGGATACGCGCATTGCCCACGCGGTTAGGCCTCGACGATTTTGCCCACCCTACAAGCTAGGCCGCCTTCTTCGCCGCGCACGCTATGCCGATCATGGCGATGCCGCCGAACACCAGGTTGATGCCGACCAGGAGGCCGAGCGCCCAGACCTCGGTGCCCGGCAAGCCGGCGAAGATGATGCCGGCGAGGATCAGGTCGACGATGCCGCTCGCCAGCATAAAACCCCAGCGGCCGGACAGCCGGGCGCGGTGAGCGATGGCGTACATGATGGTGACGATGCCCTCGATCACGAAGAAGGCGATCAGCACCAGAGTCGGGGATATAGCCTCGTTGACGGTCTGGCCGAGCAGCGCGATGCCGGCGGCGATGGTGACAATCGCCGATATCAGCGACCACCCGAAGCCCGGCGCGCCTCGCATATAGAAGGTGGTGAAGAGGCCGACGACACCGCTGATCAGGAACAGCCAGCCAACAACGAAAGCGAAGGCGAACGTCGCGATCACCGGCATCACGATCGCGGCCATGCCGAGAATGACGAGAATGGCGCCCTCGACCAGCTGAGGCAGGCGGACCGCGCGCATCTCGGGATCGCGGGAACGAATCTGATTGGAGACGCGCGCCACGGTCGACTCGCCAGATTTGGCGGCCTGTGAACTGGCCTTGAACGACGAAACAGCGGCTTCGGGTTTTACCGCGAAAGGTTCGGTTGCCGAGGTAGACGCCGTCGATGCAATGCCAGGTCCTCTCAGCCGCAGGAGGCTTTTCACCGATACTGAAAGTTTCTTGAGATGCTCTTCGAGCGGCGGGGTGAGGGCGTCCAGCCAATGTGAGGTGCTGATGAAATATTCGAGCGACCTGGTCGGGGCGACGTTCTCGATCCGCACCGGGATAATCGGCATGCGCTTGTTGACCGCGCGCTCGACTTCCCGCGTGATCTGCGGCGAAGCATTGGCGTGTCCGGAAAAGATGAGCACCATGACTTTGGCGCCGGCGATCGCGTCGATGATCGCCTCGCCCCAGTCCATGCCGTGAACGATATCGCGGGGCGCGATCCAGCAGCGGATGCCGTCGCCCTCTAGCCTGGCGCAGGTCGCGTCCGCCGCAGCTTTATCCTGATGCGGGTAGCTGATGAAGACATCGAACGACATGCGCAAATCCGCTCCCGGCCTGCCAAGGTATCGGCTATTGGCCGAGCCTGGAGCGGATTATGCCGCCAACCAAATCGAATTCAATGCGCGGGCGGCCGTGCCGCATACGCCATGCCGATCATGGCGACGCCGCCGAACACCATATTGATGCCGACGAGCAGGCCAAGCGCCCAAAGTGCCGACGACGGCAGGCTCGCGAATATCATGCCGGCGAGGACGAGATCGACGACGCCGCTCGCCAGCATCAAGCCCCAGCGGCCGGACAGCTGGGCGCGATGATCGATGGCGTACATGATCGTGACGATGCCTTCGATGACGAAGAAGGCGATCAGGACGAAGGTCAACGATAGCGCGCCGGTGACGGGCTGGGCGAGCAGCGCGACGCCGGCGGCGATGCCGATGATCGCCGATATCAGCGACCACCAGAAGCCGGGCGCATTGCGCATCGAGAAGGTGGTGAACAGGCCGAAGACGCCGCTGATCAGGAACAGCCAGCCGATGATGATGGTGAACCACAACGTCGCGAACCACGGCACCGCAATCGCGATCATGCCGAGGATGACCAGGATGATGCCTTCGATGAGAAACAGCTTCCAGTGCTCGTGGATTGCATTGGCCACCGCGCGTTCCATGCCGGCGGCGTCGTTGGGGTACATGGCCATTGTCCGCTCCCTTGGATGGTCACCCTTCGTTAAGATTTGGCGGTGACCCGGATGTGTCGGAAAAATGCAACACTGATGGGGATTTTTCAAAGCTCCCGGCGCATAGTCTTGCATAAGCCACAAACCGCGCCTATCTATATTTGCGTAGCGTTGATGCCTTCCAAGGCTCCGCTACGGACGGCCACGGTTTCGACGGGTGACGCCGGATGTACGCGCACCTTGTCGTCTCGTGGCCGTTAGCATTTTTCCGGCCTGAGTTTATTTGGGACGCCGACCGGGCCGTTCAATATCGCGCATAGAACCCTCGCAGGGACCGCGCCGCGCCGAGGGCTTGCGCTGCCATAAAACGGGTATCGCCTACGGTCGTGGAACTGCAATAATCGCAAGCGGCATTGCGGCAACCTTATTGCAGCAACCTTAGTGCAGCAACCTCGGGGGGCGACATGGCCGAGACATCCGTCGACTTCGGCATTCTGGCGGGAGCCGGCGCGCCGGTGCGCGAATTCAAGGCCGGCGAGGTCATTTTCAAGCAAGGCGAGGCGGCGTCCGAGTTCTTCGTCATCCAGAGCGGCAAGGTCGACATCCGCCTCGGCAACCGTTCGCTCGGCACCTTGTCCGACCGCGACATTTTCGGCGAGATGGCGCTGATCGATGCCACGCCGCGCAGCGCCACCGCGATCGCGGCCACCGACGTGAGGCTCGTTCCGGTCGGCGAGAAGCAGTTTCTGTTCCTGGTCAGCCGCACGCCGCATTTCGCGCTCAACGTCATGCGCGTTCTGGCGCGGCGGCTACGCGCGCAGAACAGCGTGGTTTAGGAAGAGTCCGCAGTCCCTGAATCCTCGACACGACGAAGGGTGGCGAGACCAATTCTTCGCAGCCAGCCTTGCAGGCGATCGAGATACAGATAAATGACCGGCGTGGTGTAGAGCGTCAGCAGTTGACTGAGCGCCAAGCCGCCGACCATGGCGTAGCCGAGCGGCTGCCGCAGTTCCGCTCCAGTGCCGTGGCCGAGTGCCAGCGGCACACCCGCCATCATTGCGGCAGCTGTCGTCATCATAATCGGCCGGAAGCGCTGCAGGCACGCCTGCCGGATCGCTTCGATCGCCGTCATGCCGCGGTTGCGCTCCGCGGCAATGGCGAAGTCGACCAGGATGATGCCGTTTTTCTTGACGATGCCGATCAAGAGGATGATGGCGATCATGCCCATCACCGAAAGATCCATGCGCCCAATGCGCAGCGCCAACAAGGCGCCGACGCCGGCTGAAGGCAGCGTCGACAATATGGTGAGCGGGTGAATGTAACTCTCATACAGCATGCCGAGGATGATATAGACCGCGACGAGGGCTGCGCCGATCAACGCCGGCTCGCTGGCAAGCGAATTTTGGAACGCCTGCGCGTTGCCCTGAAAATTGCCGATCACCGTTTCCGGCAGGCCGATCTCTTGCGATGCCGCATCAATGGCATCGACCGCTTGGCCGAGCGCGACGCCGGGGCTGAGGTTGAACGACAGCGTGATCGCGGGAAATTGCCCCTGATGCGCGACCGAGAGCGGCCCGACCCGGCTGCTGTCGATGTCCACCAGTACGGAAAGTGGCACCGCTTGGCCGGTGAGCGGCGATTTGACATAGATGCGATCGAGCGAGTCGAAGCTTGCCTGCAATTCCGGCGCCATCTCCAAAATGACCCAATAGGTGTCGAGCTGAGTGAAATACTGGGTAATCTGCCGCTGGCCATAAGCGTCGTTGAGCGTGTCGTCGATCGCCTGAGGCGTTATGCCGAACCGCGCGGCCTGGTCGCGGTTGATCATCACTTTGATATGCGGCGCGTTCGCCAACAGATCGCTCGAAACATCGGCGAGCTCCCGCAGTGTTTGCAGCTTGTCAAGCAGCTTCTGCGACCACGCGATCAATTCCGGGATGTCGGGGTCTTGCAGCGTGTACTGGAAGCTGGCACGCGCGGACCGTCCCCCCACGGTGATATCCTGGGTCGCCTGGAGAAACAGATTGGCGCCTTTGACCCTGGCAATCTGCGGCCGCAACCGGTCGATGATCTGCGTTGCCGAGAGCGTTCGTTGCTCGCGCGGCTTTAGCGCAATGACAAAGCGCGCGGTGTTCGCCGTCTGCGCGTTGCCGTTGCCGCCAGTGCTTCCGGTCTGCGACGCAAATCCGGCGATATCGGGATCGCGCAGCAGGATTTTGCCCAAATCGCGCTGCAGCCGCATCATTTCCGCGGGCGAAACGTCTTGTGCCGCCTCGGCAAGTCCGCCGATCATCCCGGTGTCTTGGATTGGAAAGAAACCTTTGGGGATTTGGATGGCCATGACGATGGTCAGCGCCAAGGCCGCGAAGAACACCGCAAGCGTAATCGCCTGATGCCGCAGCACGATATCGAGCGTGTGCCGATAGAACGCCAGCATGGCGTCCAAGCCGGCCTCGATCGCGAGATAAAGCCGGCCGTGCTTTCGCACATCACGGCGCAGGAAGCGCGCACACAGCATCGGCGCCAGCGACAACGATACGAACGCGGAAACCGCGACCGCCGCCATGACAGTCACGGCGAATTCGCGGAACAGGCGGCCGACAATCCCGCTCATCAGCAAGAGCGGGATGAAAACCGCGATCAACGATGCGCTGATCGACAGCACCGTGAAGCGGATTTCGGCCGAACCGACAAGCGCCGCTTCGAACGGCGGCGTGCCGGCCTCGACGTGGCGGTAGACGTTCTCGACCTCGACGATGGCATCGTCCACCACGAAGCCGATGGCAATCGTCAGCGCCATCAATGACAGATTGTCCAGGCTGAAGCCGAACAGATACATCGTCGCAAACGCGCCCAACAGCGACAGCGCGATGGTAAAGGCCGGCACCAGCGTTGCCCAAGTGTGGCGCAGGAAAAGCAAAACTACCAGAACGACGAGGACCACCGTCAGGACCAAAGTGAGCTCGACGTCCCTGACCGAGGCGCGAATGGTCGTGGTGCGGTCGAGCACGGTCTCGATTTTGATCGCCGGTGGAATGACCGCGGCGACTTTCGGCAGCAGGTGTTTGATCTGCTCGACTGTGTCGATCACATTGGCTCCAGGTTGTTTGTAGACCGAGAGCAGGATTGCGGGCGTATTGTCGTGATAGGCGGCGGCGAAGCGATCGGTCGCGGCGGCGATTGCGGTCCCGATATCGCGCACCCGCACCGGCGCGCCGTTTCGGTAGGAAACGATCACGTCGTCGAATTGGTCGGCATCTGTGATCTGGTCATTGGCTTCGAAGGTGAAACTCGTCCGCGCGGTCGTCAGCGAACCCTTCGGGGCGTCGGTCGTAGCTGTGACCAGCGCGCCGCGGATGTCCTCCAAGGTCAGCCCGCGCGCAGCAAGTTTTGCCGGATCGACTTGCAACCGGATCGACGGCCGCTGTTCGCCGCCGAGCGCGACTTGAGCAACGCCGGGAACTTGCGAGATCTGCTGGGCGAGATAGCTGTCGGCGTATTGGTCGACGACGGTGAGCGGCATCGTATCGGAGCGCGCCGAAAGAATGAGGATGGGCGCATCGGCGGGATTGAGCTTCTTATAGGTCGGCGGCGCGGTCATGGTCTGCGGCAGCGTCTTGCTCGCCGCCGTGATCGCCGCTTGCACGTCTTGTGCCGCCAAATCGATGTTGCGGTTGAGGTCGAATTGAATCGTGATCGACGTCGCGCCGAGCGTGCTGAAGGAGGTCAATTGGCTGACGCCGGCGATCTGGCCGAGTTGCCGCTCCAGCGGCGTCGCCACGGACGCAGCCATGGTCTCGGCGCTGGCGCCTGCGAGCGTCGCGGTGACCTGCACGGTCGGGAAATCGACCTGGGGCAGCGGTGCGACCGGCAAAAGCCGGAACGCCGCGATGCCGAGCAGCGCTATCGCCGCCATCAGTAGCGACATCGCCACCGGCCGGCGGATGAAGGGTTCGGAAATGTTCACGCGGCGACTGGCTTTATTGTCCGAATTCAGCCGCAGCCGGCCAACGAGGCTGTGAATTTCTCAGTCATCAACACCCGGCTGACGGCCTGCTAGAATCGAATCTACCGCTATATTTTCTGCACCAGTGGTTGCGGAGCAAACGGTCTTAGCTCACTCTCAGCCTAAGAAATGATTGGGGTAACGGATCATGGTGCGGCGGTTGCCTTCGTTGAATGGATTGCGCGCGTTCGAAGCGGCTGGCCGCCACGGCAGCTTCACTGCCGCCGCGAACGAGCTGAACGTCACCCAGACGGCGGTGAGCCGCATGGTGCGGCTGCTCGAAGCGCGCCTCGGCTTCGCGCTATTTCGGCGTCATGCCAATGCCTTGGAGCTCACAGCCCAAGGTCAGACATTCTTGGCGGGACTCACCGATTCCTTCGATGCGATCGCACGCCTTTCCGAACACGTTGCGGCGATGCGGTCGGGTCCGGTGCTGACCGTAGGCGTCGGGCCGACGCTGGCGATGAACTGGCTCATCCCGCGCCTGACCGGCTTTTATCGCAGCCACCCCGAGGTCGAAGTCCGCATGGCCACCGGTGGGGCGATGCGCCCGGTCCGCGACGACTGGACCTGCACCATACGCCGCGATGTCGGCGCGTGGCCCGGCTACACCGCCGAGGAGCTGTTCCCGAGCACGCTGGTGCCGGTTTGCACGCCTGAGCTGGCGGCCGGGTTGCGCCAGGCCTCCGATCTGCACAAGGCAACGCTGATCATCGTGCCGCATCTGGCGAATGATTGGCCAATCTGGTTCGAGGCGGCGGGCTTGCGCGCGCCATTGCGGCCGGGCGCCGAGGTTTTCTTTGACAACAATGCCATGGCCATGCAGGCGGTTCTCGCCGGCGTCGGGATAGCGGCGGCACAGCCGCTCTACATCACCGACGCGCTGGCGACCGGCCGCTTGGTCGCGCCGTTCCCGATCGTCGCCACAAAAAAGGAAGCCTGGTATCTGGAATACCGTCCCGGCCGCGCCGACGATCCGGCGCTCATCGCCTTTCGCGAATGGCTGCGTGGCGAAGCAAAACGGCAACGCCAGATCGAAGCCGAGTTGGTGAAACGACCGGTCAAATCCCAGGCCCGCAAAATCAAGACGGCCACAGTCGGATAGAGCGATCCGAAACTTTTCAACCACCCATCTGCGCCGACGGCGTCGATTTCGAAATCGCCAGCTCTTCTTCGGTCATGTCGGCGGGGATATCGGCGAACAGCGGCGTGCTCAAATAACGCTCGCCGGTGTCGGGCAGCATGCACAGCACGGTCGCGCCCTTGGGCGCATCGGCGCAGACCTTTAGGGCGCCGGCAAAAGTGGCGCCGGCAGTGATGCCGACGAAGATGCCTTCCTTCTGCGCCAATTCGCGGCTGTAGCGCAAACCCTCGGCGTTCGCGATCGGGATGATGCGATCGATGACGCCGGTGCCCACCGCGTCCGCGGTCAGCTTGGGGATGAAATCCGGCGTCCAGCCTTGCATCGCGTGCGGCTTGAATGCCGGATGCGCCGCCGCGGCGGAGCCGTCCGGGTTGCGCTGTTGCGCGATGCCGCTGCCGAGGAGCTGGGCGTCTTCAGGTTCGCAGACGACGATCTTGGTGTCGGGCCGCTCTTTCGCCAACACGCGCGCGACGCCCTTGAGCGTGCCGCCGGTGCCGTAGCCGGTGACCCAATAGTCGAGCGGCTCGCCTTGGAAAGCGTCGAGGATTTCGCGGGCGGTCGTGCGCGAATGGATGTCGGGATTGGCTTCGTTCTCGAACTGCCGCGTCAGGAACCAGCCGCGCGCCTTGGCGAGTTCGAAAGCTTTTGTGACCATCCCCATGCCGCGCTGCGCCGCCGGCGTCAGCACCACCTTGGCGCCGAGGAAACGCATCAGCTTGCGCCGCTCGACGCTGAAGGTCTCGGCCATGGTGATGACCAGCGGGTAGCCTTTTTGCGCGCACACCATCGCGAGCCCAATGCCGGTATTGCCGGACGTGGCTTCGATGACGGTTTGTCCGGGTTTCAGCTGCCCGGCTTGCTCGGCTGCCTCGATGACGCCGAGCGCGAGACGATCCTTGACCGAGCCCAGCGGATTGAAAGCCTCGATCTTGGCGAACAGGTTGCTGCCCGCCGGCGCCAACCGGTTGATCCTGACCACCGGCGTATTGCCGACCGTCTCGAGGATGTTCTGGAATTTGCGTCCCATATCGTGCTCCTTATGCCGCCAATCCCGGCGGGTGTCGCGGGGCCGAAGCCAAGCGTTACTGGCCGAACATCTTGCCCGCCTCTTTCGCCATCTGCAGACACGACAATAGCCCGGTATAGCTCGGCAGGCCGCCGGCGCTGTTTTCGCCGATGCAGTTTGCCTTGTTCGACGCTTTGAAGGTCGGCCACAGTTTCACCAGCTGATGGCGGACGACCATCTCGCTTCTTATGCAGCTCTTATAATCTTTTGGCGCGCTCTGGTTCGGCAAAAAACTCATGCCGCCTTGCTGGGCAATGCCGCGGCACAGCGGTTCGAGGTTGTAGCGCGGCACGCCGTCGGCAAATGCGACGGTCAATTGCGCCAGCAGCGCCAAGGCGGTTGCGGGAATCAGGGTTTTGGCGGGACACGGCATCCGAATGCTCCAGGCTGCGTCGCGATCGGGCCGATAATACTCGATGGGCGAGGAAAAGAAGCACCCAATTTGGCTCGGTTTCTGCGCAAAGCAGGCGGCGGGTCCGATTCACTTGGGCGTCATGACATTCTGCCGACATTGCATGGCAAAATTTGAAGCATGGGTATTTCGTTGTGGCCAATGCGGGTCGCGATTTCGTGATTAAAAATGTCGTATTGGATGAGGGTACTCGGATGAAGATACCCTAACGTGCGATAGAACACGCAATCTCGACGCGGGGCGCGATCGTGATGACGGTCGTTGTCGCGTTAGCCTGCTCCGAACCAAGCCTCAATGCGCCCGGCGACTTAGCGTCGTCGGATCAGTGCAACACTGAAATCGCCGGCTATATCGGGAGAGCACCATGAGCAGAAGCACCATAGGGTTGATGCTGGGCCTTTTTCTTTGTCCACTCCTTTCACTCGCCGCACAGGCACAGAGCGCCATCACCGAACAGGAGGCGCAATCCATCGCCAGGGATGGCTACATCTACTTCTATCCGCTTGTGACCATGGACGTGACCCGTAAGCAGCTCACGAATGTCGAGTCCGGCAAAGGGGTCGGCGCGCCTATGAATGCGCTGTTCAGCTTTCCGGCATTTCCGACCGCCGACATGAGGCAGGTGGTACGGCCCAATTTCGACACGCTGTACACCGTTGGCTACCTCGACCTCACCAAGGAGCCGATGGTCGTCTCTGTCCCGGATACCGCCGGGCGCTATTACCTGCTGCCGATGCTCGATATGTGGACCGACGTCTTCGCGTCCCCAGGCTGGCGGACGACCGGAACGCAGGCCGCCAATTTCCTCGTCACGCCGCGGGGCTGGAGCGGAACCGTGCCGGCGGGATTTAGCCAGATCGAAGCGCCCACGCCCTATGTCTGGATCATTGGCCGCACCAAGACTGACGGTCCGCCGGATTACGACGCCGTCCACAAAATCCAAGCCGGTTACAAGATCACGCCGCTGTCGGAGTGGGGCAAGCCGCCCAAGGCGATCGAGGTGAAGATCGATCCGAGCATCGACATGAAGACGCCGCCGAAAATTCAGGTCGATACCATGAAAGGCGGCGATTACTTCGCCTATGCAGCCGAGCTTCTCAAGCTGCAACCGCCCCACCTGACCGATGAACCGATTATTGCCCAGATGAAGCGGATCGGCATCGAGCCGGGCAAAAGTTTCGACATCGGCAAGGTCGATCCTGCGGTGAGAAAGGCGATCGAGGCTGCGCCGGAAGCGGGACAGCAACTCATGGCATGGAAAGTGCCGACGATTGCCCGGGTCGCGAACGACTGGTCGATGAATACCGACACGATGGGCGTATACGGCAACTACTATCTCAAGCGCGCCATCATCGCGCAGCTCGGTCTCGGCGCGAACTTGCCGGAAGACGCGATCTACCCGCTCAACCTCGGTGACGAAACCGGCAAGCCGCTCGACGGCGCAAGCAAGTACACGATCCACTTCGACAAGAGCGCTACGCCGCCGGTGGATGCTTTTTGGTCACTCACGCTCTATGACAGTGACGGCTTTCAGGTGGCGAACAGCCTCAATCGTTTCGCGGTGAGCAGTTGGATGCCGTTCAAATACAATCCGGATGGCTCGCTCGATCTTTACTTCCAGAACGAGAGCCCGGGGCCGGACAAAGAGGTCAACTGGCTCCCGGCGCCGAAGGGGGCATTCAACTTGACCATGCGCCTCTATGGTCCGAAGTCCGACGCGCTCACCGGCAAGTGGAACCCGCCGCCCATTACAAAAACTCAAGGCACGTCGAACCTGTTGGCGCAGTGAGAATCAACGCGAGCACCGATTCCCACATATCGGTGCTCGCGGCCATAATCAGCGCTAAGCCCATTCAGTTTGACACTCCTTAAGGGAGACTCCCGAATGATCACTAAGCGCCAACTGCTCGGCGGTGCGGCTCTCGCGGCCTCCGCGGCAATGCAAGGTCTATCGTCGGCTAAGGCCGCTGCACCCCGTTGGCCTGACGTTCGCGCAGCCAAAGCCGTCGCGGAGGAAGGGTTTATCTTCGGCCTGCCAATCGTGATGAACTACGGCGTCATGTACGATTATGCGGTAGATCGCAACTCAGGTCAGTTCAAAGCGCCATTCAATAAAATCTCAAACCAAGCGCGCGTGTTCACCTATGAAGACACGGCAATAGTCACTCCCAATAGCGACACGCCTTATTCTTTCTTGTGGTTGGACTTGCGCGCGGAGCCGATGGTGCTGTCCGTCCCGGCGGTTGAAAAGGGACGCTACTACGTAGTGCAGCTCGTTGACGGCAACACGTATAACTACGGCTACATCGGCAGTCGGGCCACTGGCAATGACGCTGGCGACTACATGGTCGTCGGACCGGACTGGAAGGGCGCAACGCCCGCGGGCATCAAGAAAGTGTTCCAGTCGGGCACCCAGTTCTCGCTTGCAGGCTTCCGAACCCAACTCTTCAACGCGGGCGACATGGACAATGTGATTAAAGTCCAGGCGGGATACAAGGCACAGTCGCTTTCAAGCTATTTGAAGCAGCCTGCGCCGCCCGCTGCGCCGGCCATCGCCTTCCCGAAGATCAACAAAGAACTTGCGAAGAAGAACTTCTTTGAATACCTCGACTTTGCGCTGCAATTCGCACCGCCTTCGCCGGACGAGACGGATATTCGCGCCAAGCTAGCCAGCATCGGCGTCGGACCGGGCAAGACATTCAGCTTCAAGGACCTGCCGCTCGGGCACAAACTAGAAATCGCCCTCGGGATGAAGGACGGCGACGAGAAGATCGATAAGGCGGTCGCTAATATCGGCAAAAACATCAACGGGTGGCGAGTGGGTTCCATCCTGGGCGACCGCGCCTTTTTCCACGGCGACTGGCTGTTACGCGCTGCCGGCGCGAAGGCCGGTATCTACGGTAACAGCGCTGTGGAAGCGGTGTATCCCGTTACGCGCACCGACGCGAACGGCAAAACGCTCGACGGCAGTAAGAACAACTACACGCTGACCTTTGCCGCCGGCCAACTTCCGCCCGTGAACGCCTTCTGGTCTGTGACAATGTACGATGGCAAAACCCAGTTCCTGATCAAGAACCCGATCAACCGTTATCTCATCAATTCGCCGATGCTGCCTGGGATGAAGATGAATGCGGACGGATCGGTGACGCTCTATATTCAGAACAAATCACCGGGCGCGGATAAGGAGGTCAACTGGCTGCCCGCGCCAGCCGGCCCGATTTATCTGGTGATGCGCCTTTACTGGCCGAAGGAAACTCCCCCGTCGATCCTGCCCGCGGGTGACGGGACGTGGCAACCGCCTGGTGTGATGGTCGCAGCGTGATGACGAATAGCGAAGTTCGAAGGAGACAAGCCATGAAGTTTTCAAAACTGCTGCGTGGGTCCCCACTCGCCGCGTTCGTTTTTTGCGCCGTCTTGGGCGCGAATGCCGGTCCGCTGTTGGCTGACGGCACGGTCGCACCGCGTTCGTTTCAATCCGGCGGTGTTTCGGCAGCGAAGCTGGATGTCTTGGCTGCACGCCCAAGCCCCAATCCCGTTACGATCTCAAACCCACAAGCAGCAAATAAATTTGCAAACAAAAACATTTTTCCACGCGCCCAAGCGGTGGCCCCAGGCGTGTAAGCCTCCGGGCGCGGCCTGTTCATTGCCCGGTGAATGTTGTTCCAATTCTTGTGTGCCCCCTGGCTTCGGCGGCGAGCCGACGTGTCGCTAGGTGCGGTGTTGCCCTATGGGAGGGCAGCGGATGGTGGCGGCGCGAACAGATCGTGGGGTGTCGCGAGCCCGCGCAGCTCGTGACGGCCGAGCGGCCGCAGCGGCCCGCCATAGGCGCGGGCGAAATCGTCACTGACGACGATCGGCTGGTCCAGCGCCTTGGCCACTGCCTCGAGCCGGGCGACGAGATTGACGGCAGGGCCGATCACGGTGAAATCGAGCCGGTCGGCGGCGCCGATATTGCCGTAGATGGCCGTGCCGACGTGAAGGGCAACGACGATCTCGAGCGGCGGCTCATCCACCAGCGATGGGTCATGTATGAGTCCCCGCGCGGCCTCGACGGCTTGGATCGCAGCGTCGAGCGCGCAGCGCGCGGCGGAGGCGGCCTTGTCGGCATGCTCGATTGGAAAAATCGCCAATAGGCCGTCGCCGATGAATTTGAGGATTTCGCCGCCGTGAGTTGCGATTGCGGTTGCTTGCGCATCGAACAGCGCGTTGAGCAAGGCGATCATCTGGGCTCCGGGAAGGCGGTCGGACCGCGCGGTAAAACCGCGCAGATCCGACGACCACAGCACGGCGGTGATCTCCTCGCCGGTGCCGCGGCGGATCTGGCCGGCGAGAACTTTTGGGCCGGTCTTGGGACCGAGATAGGCGTCAAGGATGTTGCTGGCGATGCGGCGCTGGCTGCGCAAATCGACCAGCAGCGCCAGGCGTTGCGACACCCGCGTCAGATCGGCGATTTCGCGGGCGGTGAAGCCGCCGGGGCGGTCGGTGACATAGGTCACCATGTGATTGGTGCCGAACGAGCTCCTGACCGGCAAGGCGAAATAGTCGGTCGCGCCGTCGGCCTTGAGATCGCGCAGGATCGGGAAATCGAGCGCGTCATCGGCGACATCGATTCGGCGCCGCACCGTTTCGCCGTCCACCAGCACCCGGCGAACCGGGTTGTCTTCGTGGCCGTACAGATCCTGCACTTCATGGGTGATGAGCCGGAGCACGGTCCGGGCGGTGGTGCGCCACCACACGAAGTTGGCGCCGAGATATTGCGGGTGGAGCGTGCGCAGCTGCAGGGTCGCCCGCAACAGCGGAAATCCCGCGGCCAGCATCCGCCAGGCGAATTCGTCGAACTCGCGCGACAGCGTCGGCACATGCAGCGCCGGGCCCGCCAGCCAATCGATGATCGCCTCGATGGTGTCATGCTGCGGCCGCTCGGCAGGCGGCCGCTCGACCACCTCGCCGATCTGAAAATACCGCGGATCCAAGCCGTCAATCGGAGCCCGATCTGCACCGTCCATCAAAAGCTCCGGTTTGCCAGCCGCAAAGCCGCGCCGCCGAGTGCAACATTGCCGGAACGTCGACGTCCGACAAGGCAGCGCAAATGTGTAAGTGGGGGCGCTATCCGGGAATTGTACCCCGGCCTTCAATTAAATCAGCGCGCCTCCCGTTCGGCGCGGTCGTTTCGCGCCCGAGTTCTTTCCTGAAAGCTCGCTCAGTCCTTGGTAAAAGGGTTCTGGCGTGAGCGTCTCGCCGGTGTCGCGCCGCGGGCCGCGCGGATCATGTCGATGAGGGCGCGCAGGGTGGCCGGGACCTGCCGGTGCCCGGGATAATACAGATACAGTCCTTCGAACGACGGCGACCAGTCTTCCAGCACACGGACCAACTGCCCAGAGCGCAGGAATGGCTCGGACATGGCTTCGATCGTGTATGCGATCCCCAGCCCGTCAACTGCCGCGCGAACGGCCAGGTCGGGATCGTTGACCATCACGCGGCCGTCCACGGAAATCCGCCGCGTTTTGCGGTTCCGCTCGAACGACCACGCATAGACTTCGCCCTCGGCTGCCCGCCGATATTGAACGCAGGTGTGACGGGCGAGATCATCGGGCGAGCGCGGCGGCGGCTGCCGCGCAAAATAGGTCGGCGCACCGACGACGGCGATTTTCATCGGCCCTGTCACCCGAATCGCAATCATGTCGGCCGGCGCCCGGTCGTGCGGCCCGATGCCGGCGTCGAATCCCTTCGCCACGATGTCGAGCGGCGCCTCGCCCACGGCGAGCTCAAGGTGGACTTCCGGATAGGTCGACAAGAAGAGCCGCCAGATCGGCGCGATAACGGTGACTGCCGCCATATGGATCGCATAGATCCGCAGCCGCCCCATGGGTCGTTGGCGCTCCTGGTTCAAATTCTCGAGCGCGCCTGAGATCTGATCGATGGCCGGCCGCAGCCGATCGAGCAGACGCCGTCCGGCGTCGGTCAGCGACACGCTGCGCGTCGTGCGATGCAATAAACGCACGCCGAGACGCTCCTCCAGCTGCCGCATCGAATGGCTGAGCGCCGATGGCGTGACGCCAAGCTGCGACGCCGCGGCGCGAAAACTCAGGCGATCGGCAACGGCGACGAACGCGGTGAGATCGGCGAGGTGGTTGCGATCCATTGCTGAATTCCTCTCAACAGCGAATGCAATGGATATAGGATTTTCATTTGCCTCTTCCACCAACACCTAAGCGTTACGAGGAGCGTGAGGGAGATTCCATGCCAGCTGACGCGACATTGGCTTTGCGAACCGCGGAAACGGCCAGAGCGCCGCATCCGGGTCGCGGCGTGCCACCGGAGCAACCGGCGCGTCCGGCCGATGCGCCGGTGACGAAACGAGATGCACCATCGGAGCTGCCGGAACGTCCGGCCGAGAAGCCGCCGCAGAAAACCCAGTCGCCGCACCGGCCGTGGCTGCGCCGGGCTTTGTTTGCGCTATTGCCGCTCGCCCTTATTGCCGCAGCCTATTGGTACGTTACCGGCGGCAAAGTGATGTCGACGGACGACGCCTATGTCGAAGCCGACACGGTCGGCATCTCGACCGACGTACCGGGCATCGTCAAAGAGATCGACGTCACCAACAACCAACATGTCGATCCCGGCCAGGTTCTGTATCGGCTCGATCCGCAACAGTTCCAGATCGCCCTCGACAACGCCAAAGCCAACCTGGCGCAAACGGCGCTGATCATCGACGCGATGAAGCAGGACTACCAGCGCATGCTCAGCGATGCCGCCGCCCAGCAAGGGCAGGTCGCGCTCGATCAGACGACCTATGACCGCAACGCCGCGCTGTTGCCGAGCGGCAGCACCTCCAAGGCCACCTACGACCAGGCGCGGTACACGCTCGAAACCGACAAGAGCAAGCTGCAATCGCTGCGCCAGCAGGCCGCGGTGCAACTCGCAAGGCTTGCCGGCAACCCCGATATTCCGGTGACGGAGCACCCGCAGTACCTGCAGGCCAAAGCGCAGGTCGACGAAGCGCAGCGCCAGCTCGATCACACTGTCGTCAAGGCGCCGTTCGCCGGCACCGTAACCAACGTTCCTTCGATCGCGCCGGGCAAGTACCTCGCCGCCTCGATGACTGCCTTCTTTCTCGTCGATAGGGATCACGTCTGGATCGACGCAACACCGAAAGAGACCGAGTTGACCTACGTGCAGCCGGGGCAGTCCGTCACCGTGACGGTCGACACCTATCCGGACGCACAGTGGCATGGCACCGTCGAAAGCATCAGCCCGGCGGCGGCGCAGCAGTTCTCGCTCTTGCCCGCGCAGAACACCAGCGGCAATTGGGTCAAGGTGGTGCAGCGCATTCCGATGCGCGTGCGCGTCGACACCAGCGGCAAAAACCTACCGCCGCTGCGCGCCGGCATGAGCGTCGAAGTCGACGTCGACACCGGCCACGCGCGCGGCTTGCCGCACTTTCTGACTGCGTTGTTCGGCCGTACTCACCGGAGTGCATGATGGCTGCGGAGCGCACAGCAGCTGGCGGCAATCGGTTGGCGATCACCGCCTGCGTGATCCTCGCCACGCTGATGCAGGCGCTCGACACCACCATCGCCAATGTCGCGCTGCCCTACATGCAAGGCAGTGTCTCGGCGACCCAGGACCAGATCGACTGGGTGCTGACCTCCTACATCGTCGCCGCCGCGATCATGACGCCGCCGACCGGCTTTCTCGCCAGCCGGTTCGGGCTCAAGCGGCTTTTCCTGGTCTCCGTCGCCGGCTTCACCGTCGCCTCGATGCTGTGCGGCATGTCGCAGTCGCTGACGCAGATCGTGCTGTTCCGCGTTCTGCAAGGCGCATTCGGCGCGGCGCTCGTGCCGCTGTCGCAATCCGTGCTGCTCAGCATCAATCCGCCGGAGCGGCAGGGATCGGCGATGGCGATGTGGGGCGTCGCGGTGATGGCCGGTCCCGTCCTCGGCCCGGTGCTCGGCGGCTGGCTGACCGAGGACTACACGTGGCGCTACGTCTTCTACATCAATGTGCCGATCGGCATTCTCTGCTTCCTCGGCCTGAGGACCTTTCTGGCCGACACTGCGAGCAACGCCGGCGAGAAACTGGACTGGTTCGGTTTCGGTACGCTGAGCCTCGCCATCGGCGCCGCCCAGGTTTTGCTCGACCGCGGCGAACAGCTCGATTGGTTCGGCTCCGGCGAGATCATGATTGAGGGGATCGTTGCCGCCGCCGCGTTCTATCTGTTCCTCGTCCATACCTTCACCACGGCCAAACCCTTTGTGCGGCCGGCTCTGTTCCGCGACCGCAATTTCACCGCCGGCACGATCTTCGTCGCGATTGTCGGCCTCACTTATTACGCCTCGCTGGCGCTGCAGCCGCCCTATCTGCAAACCCTCATGAATTATCCGGTTGTCACCGCCGGCCTGGTGCTGGGCCCACGTGGCATCGGCACGATGGCGGCCATGCTGGTCGTCGGCAGGCTGATCGGGCGGGTCGATACGCGGCTCTTGCTCGGCTTTGGCCTCGCCCTTACGGCCTGGGCGTTCTATGCGATCACCGGCTGGACGCCGGACGTGTCACAAACGACGATCGTGTGGGTCGGGGTCGTCCAGGGCATCGGTCTTGGCTTTCTCTTCGTGCCGCTGAGCACGGTGACCTTGGCCACGTTGTCTGCCGAGCAGCGCACCGCGGGCGCCGGCCTCTACAATCTCTCGCGCAACATCGGCTCCAGCGTCGGCATTTCGGTCGTGAACGCTTTGCTGACCCGCAACACCCAGGTCAATCACGCCGACATCGCGCAGCATGTGACGGCGGTGAACCGGGCGTTCGAGAGCCCGGCGATCACGCAATTCTGGGATCCCGTGACCGCCGCCGGACGCGCCGCGCTCGACGCCGTGATCACGCAGCAGGCGCAGATCATTGCCTACATCGACGATTACAAGCTGTTGATGATCGCGACGCTCGCGGTGATCCCGCTGCTCATTGTGTTCAAGAAAACGTCAGGCGGCGGCGCGGGTCACGCGGCGGCCGCCGAGCTGTAATATTGGCTCAGGAGGATATCATGACAAAACTTGCCACCCGGCAATCGTTGCCGGAGGGACAATTGCTGGTGCACGAACTGACGCACAGGATCAATAATGAAATCGCGTCAATGATCGGCGTCGTATCGCGTGCCGCCGCACGTTCCGGCAATCGAGACGTTGCAATCGCTCTGACCGGTGTCACCGAGCTGCTGCATCATCATGCCGACGTGTATCGCGCTCTGCAGATGCCGGAACACCGTACGCGAATTGACGCGGCGGACTATGTCAAGCAATTGTGCCTGTCCATCAGCCGATCGAAGCTGGATGACATGAAGATAAGCCTGGTGCTCGCGGCTCGTCCATTGTCGATGCAATCGGACAGATGTTGGCGGCTGGGAATGATCGTGTACGAGCTTGTCACGAATGCGGCGCGCCATGCGTTCAATGGCAAAGGTGGCGATATACGGGTCGAGTTATTGCGCTCCGGTCCCTTTGTCGAATGCAGGGTGCTGGACAACGGATCGGCTCCGGCAAATATTCGGCCGGGACATATTCAGCCAGGACATATTCGGTCAGGACATATTCGCCCGGGACACGGGCTCAAAATCATCGAGGAACTGGTCGAGGGTCTCGATGGAAGATTTGAGCAACAGTTTGGCGCGTGGGGGTCCACGTCGACCGTCATCATTCCTGGCTAGCGATAGATCGCCAAGGCAAGAACCCGCAAAGGCAAGAACTGCAATGACAAGAGCCGGTAACGGACCGCCGCCGTCGGTCAATTTAGATTGATGAGCGCGTCAGCCCAGGTGCCGTCAGCCCAGGTGCCGTCAGCCCATGTGCGGTCCCGGTCCGCCGCCCGCTGCTTCAAGCACTGCCGCCCGCCACTCGCGCTTGACCGGCAGGATGGGAGGCATTGGGGCGGTATCGGGCACCTCTGTGGGCGGCGCGATCGAAACGATGCGCTTTGATTCCGTCTTGGAGGCCCTGCGCATGAATGTGTTGTAGATCAGCCATTGGGTACGATGACGTGGGCCGCGAGTTCGGGAACCGGCTGGCGATCGATGCCAGCGAGTAGAACGTTTCATAGGTCCGCGATTGGCCGAGGCGGAGCTCGTCGCCCGTCATCTGAGCCGGCCGAAACACCACGTGGCCCTGGTCGTATTTCTCCCAGTCGAAGGAGACGATGCGGTTCGCCTTCTTCATCTCGTACCACGTCAGGGTGCCTGGATACGGCGTCAGCACCGAATAGGCACAGGCGTCGTATTTGGCGTCGATGTTGAAATTGACAGTTTCGTCGAAAACCGAGGTGTCGTCACCGTCAAAACCATACATGAACAAGCCGAACACCATGATCCCGTAGGAGTGCAACTTGTCGACCAGGGCGACGAAGGTCTCGGGCCGATTGACATGCTTGTGCACGCTTTTGAGGGTCTCGCGCGAAATCGATTCGAAGCCGATGCTCAACATGGTGCAACCGCTCTCGGCTGCAAGCTCGAGCATGCGGTCGTCCTGGGCGAGCTTCGAAGTCACGCCGGCCTGCCATTGCAGGCCGCGGCCTTTGAGCGCGCGCATGACCTCCTTCGGCCGCTCCGGCGTGCCGAAGAAATCGGCGTCGTTGATGGAAACCACGCGCGAGCCGCAATTCTCCATCTCGTGGATCACCTCGTCGACCGGCCGGTAGCGGAATTTCAGGCCGTTCATCAGCGGCTCGGCGCAGAACGTGCAGCCTTGGTGGCAGCCGCGCGAAGTCTGGACGAACGTGCAGTTCACGTAACGGTTCTTCTTCAAGAGATCGTAGCGCGGCATCGGCATCCCGACCATCGGATGCAGCTTGTCCGATTTATACGTGCCGCGCATCGCTCCTTGTTCGAGATCGTCGAGCAGCTTGTCGATCACGAGCTCGACTTCGCCGACCACGACTGCATCGCAATGCTTCAATGCTTCCTGAGGCATGAAGCTTGGATGCACGCCGCCCATGACCACGGGCATACCCTTGGCGCGGAACTGATCGGCAATCTCGTAGCCGCGGTTGACGTAACTGGTCATGGCGGAAATCCCGACCAGGTCCGCCTTCAACTCGAAGTCGATCGGCTCGATGTTCTCGTCGGTCAGCACCACTTCGTATTGATCGCGCGGAATGGATGCGGCGACGGCGAGGAGGCCGGCGAGCGGAGAGTACAGCGCCCTATTGAGGTAGATCGGGCGCGTCGTCAGCGAATCCGTTTTCGGATTGATCAGGTGAATGACGCGGGTGCGCATGGAATTTCCCCTGTGATACGGCCGGCACACAATCCAACGGCGTCACGACGAAGAAGTTTCCCGAAACAGATAAAACCACTTAGTGCCGCGCGTTGACCTGGTCTCATCACTGCGAGCGAGTCAAAAGCAGACGCGTTCCGAAAAATTCGCGACCCTCGGAAAAATCGCGCCGCATCTTGTTATAGCGACGCTCTATGGTAGCACGACGCCCGCGGTCGACAAGCTCGGTGCTAAAAAACTCGAGGCGGGAATTATTCCTAGGATCGGTCCGGTTCCCGGCAGGCCGTTCGGGACAAGTCCGTCCTAGTTATCTTTCAACCGCCCGATCAGCGCCATCGCCGCCGCCGGCGCGCGCACTTTGCCTTCGTGGATGACATAAGCGTAGACGTCGCGTGGCGCGGGTTTGGGTTTCTTTGACGGTTCAACATGGGGCAAATCGTCCGGTGCTTTGCCCGTCGCCCACGCGTGCAAGCGCCCGGCCCAGGCGGCGATGTCCTTCGGCGGATAGGCGGTCGGCACCGTGTCCTTGCCGCGTTGCAGGCGGGCATAGACGAAATCGCCGGTCAGGTCGGCGATATTCGGATAAGTGGCGTGGTCGGTGAACACGACCGGCATTTTGTGCTGGCGCAGCAGCGTCAAAAATTCGGAATTGCGAAAACTGTCGTGGCGGACTTCGATGACATGGCGCAACGCGCGGGCGTCGAATTTATCCGGCAACAGGTCGAGGAAGCCGCCGAAATCGGCGGCGTAGAATTTTTTGGTCGGCGCGAATTGCCAGAGCAGGGGGCCGAGATGATCGCCAAGCTCGGTGATGCCGGAATCGAGAAAGCGCTTGATCGAGTCGCCGGCCTCCTTGAGCACCCGCCGGTTGACGGCAAAGCGCGGGCCCTTGAGCGCGAACACAAAATTTGGCGGCACCTCGCTCGCCCATTTGCGGAACGTCGCCGGCGTCTGCGAGCGGTAGAACGTGCCGTTGACCTCGATCGAGGTCAGCCGCTCGGCGGCGTAGCTGAGCTCCTTCGCGTGCGGCAAACCCTTTGGATAAAACACGCCGCGCCACGGCTCAAACGTCCAGCCGCCGATACCGATACGGATGTGGCCCGATTTTGGAGTCATAGGAGTGTCACCGAACGCTGCTAATTTCCAATTGTTACCGGCGATGGTCTGTGAGAGTAAGCCCCCATCGCCCTGACGGCCACGACGATCAGGCGACGCCGGATGAACGCGCGCCTCTCGCTCGTGGTCGTTTTCGGACGTCGGAGGACGGACGACAGAGGACGGATTTGCAGGGGTTGCCCGGCCCCTTCAATGCTTTATCCTTATTCTGTCCTCCGTCGTCCGTCCTCCGTCGTCTGACTTCCCCATGCAACGCAAAGTCATCATCTCCTGCGCAGTCACCGGCTCGGCCGATACGCCCGGGCGCAATCCTGCGGTGCCGGTGACGCCGGAACAGATCGCCCGTTCGTCGATCGACGCCGCCAAGGCCGGCGCGGCAATCGTACACATCCACGTGCGCAATCCGCAGACCACCAAGCCGAGCATGGACGGCGCGCTCTATCGCGAGGTGGTCGAGCGCATCAGGGCAAGCGGTAGCGATGTGCTCATCAACCTCACCACCGGACCGGGCGCGCGGTTTTCGCACGACGATGCCGATCCGACAAAGCCCGGCCCCGACAGCGTGCTCCGATCGCCGGAGGACCGGGTGCGCCACGTGGTCGAGCTCAAGCCAGACATTTGCAGTCTCGACATGGGCAGCCTCAACATGGGCGACCGTGTCTTCGTCAACACGCCAAAACACCTGCAGGCAATGGCGGCGGCGATCAAGGACGCCGGCGTGATGCCCGAGCTCGAAGTGTTCGAGACCGGCCATCTGCTCCTCGCCAAGCGTTTTATCGAGAACGGCTTCGTCAAGCCGCCGGGCATGTTCCAGATCTGCCTCGGCATATCCTGGGGCCAGCCGGCGACGCCCGAGGCCATGACCTATATGCGCAATCTCCTGCCGCCCGATGCGCCGTGGTTCGCCTTCGGCATCTCGCTGCACCAATTCCCCATGGTGGCGCAAACCGTGCTGCTCGGCGGCCATCCGCGCGTCGGCCTCGAGGACAACATCTATCTGGAGAAGGGCAAGATGGCGCCGAGCAACGCGGCGCTGGTCGAGAAGGCGGCCCGGATCATCGAAGTTCTGGGCGACCACGTCGCGACGCCGAACGAGGCGCGGCAGATCCTCGGCCTTACGGCCACGAACGCCTGATCGAGCCGCGGGCGACGAGGCTAAACTTGGCCTTAGAACCTCCAGTCCACGCCGGCGCGCGCGATGTGAAAATCGGTCCTGCCATAAGCAGCCGAGAATGACGACAGATTTGGTTGACCGCCGAATGAGGCCTGCGCCGTCACATTGAAGGCATTGCCGCTTCCCAGATTCACGTAAAGGTACTCGGCCTTCAGGCTGACGTTATTCCAGAGCGCGTATTCGGCGCCGCCGCCGACGGTAAAACCGGTCGCGGTGCGCGCCGAGTTGCCGGCAAAGCAGGGCGCGGCAGCGACGCAGTTGAACGAGAAGCCCGCGGGACCCGGCAGGGCCATTGCGCCGGGCTGGGCGTTGACCACGACATTTTCCTGCACGCGCCCGTAGGCAAGGCCACCCGTTGCATAGAGCATGAGATTGCTGGTCGGCAGGACACCGATACGTCCCCTGACCGTGCCGAACCATTTGACATCGTCGCTGGCCTGATAGTTTGTCGGGGACGGCGCGATAAATCCGGACATGAAAAAGTTCGATGTCCCCGTGCCTTTGATGCGTGACCAGTCGAAATCGGCTTCGAGGCCCAGCACCCAGTTCTGATTGACCTGAAAGTTGTAACCCGCCTGCAGACCGCCAAGGCCGCCTTGGATGTTGAATGCGGTCGGGGCGGGGCAGGTGCCGGCCGCACTACCCGTTGCCGCGCAGGTTTGGCTCTGGATCAAGAAATCGTTTGGCGTGAGACTGACCGTGGGATCGTGCCAGCCGTAGCCAGCATTGGCGCCGACGTAGAAGCCCGTCCAGCTATAGACCGGGGCGGGCAGCGGCGGCGCCTTGAGCGCCATGTCGGCGGCGTGGGCCAAGTCAGTTGCGACAAGGACCGCCAGCGCCGCGATTACGAATAAGATTTTCTTCATAACGGCCCCCGTTTGCTTGCGATCAGTATCGTGCGGTCAACACGCCGGACCCGAAGCGGCAATTACAGCCGGTCGAATTTCACGTTCACGCCGACACGTACGATGTCGTAGTCGTTTTCGTATTTGGCGGTGATGAAGCCGTTGCCGGTCGACGGCGCCAGTTGCGGCTGCTGAGCGACGAGCCTGAAGGTCTGCGAGCCAAGATCGACGTGAAGATATTCAACCTTCAGCGATACGGCGTTTGTTACGGCGTATTCGATACCGCCGCCCGCGGTCCAGCCGACCCCGGTGTGCGATTCCGCATTGGCAAGACAGACTAGCAATGCCGGGCAAAAGATTGTGGTCGGCCCGCCGCCGACAAGGAATCCAATAGCACTGGTGTTTGCGATCGCGGTCGTGTCGCTGGTTCGGCCATAGGCGACGCCGGCGGTACCGAAGAGCATCAGCCGCTCTGTCGGTAGATAACCCAACCGTCCGCGCGTCGTGCCAAACCATTTCAGGCGGTCGTTTTCGGTGAGCGAGAAGGTGACGCCGCCCGGCGGCTGCGGGGCGAAGAAACTGCTGCCTTTGAGGTCCGCAAACTGCAAATCCGTCTCAATGCCGGCGACCCACTTCGGGTCGAACTGCTTATTGAAGCCGAGCTGGCCGCCACCGGCGAAGCCCGAAGAGCGATCGCGCAGCGACAACGGATTGTTGGCCGAGCTGGCCGGGAAGGTGGTGATGTTCTGGAGAAGGTTAAGGACGATATTGCCTGCGCCCTGTGGGGTTCCAGCAACGTCGCCGGTATAAGTCTGCCGGGTCTCGCCCCAGCCGTATCCGGCATTGAGTCCGGCGTAGAAACCGGTCCAACCGAATGCCGGCGGCGGCGGCGCCGGTGGCGCCTTGACCGGCATATCGGCCGCGTAAGCGTGGCCGCTCACACCAATTGCGAGGATCGCGATGCCGCAAAGAATACGCTTCATTTCCCCCTCCACCGTTGGCGTCACGATATGAGCGCCGCTGACTAAGGGCTTGGACTGACGCGAACTCCCCCAGGACTGAGACGAAGTGGCTTCAAAAGTTCAGCTTGTGTTGTTATCGTGCAACTAACAGTGATCCAACGAGCGCGACCGTAACGCGATGACCGCGAAAGCCCCGCCCGCCGGGGGCCCTCGTATGTTCCACTTTTCGACAAACGCTTTCGCGGAGCGCGAGCGTCTGTCGGCATGGCGCGATGCTGTCGGCCGCTCGGTGATCAACGTAGACATCGAGCCAACAAATCCCGAGACGTTTCGCGCCGAGGCGACCGCGTACCTGTTGCCGGGACTTGCGGTGTTGTTCGCTTTCAGTGACGCGCATAAGTGTCACCATCCGCGCGAACTCATCAGAGACGACGATCTGTCGTTCCTGGTGGCGCCAGCGTGTCATTTTACGGCATCGCAGCTCGGCCGCACGACGGACATGGCACCGCGCGACAGCGTGATGATGAGCAACGAAGACGTTGGCTCGGTGGCGGTGGCAGCGGGCACGCAATTCATGTCGTTTAGCGTGCCGCGGGCGGCCATCCGGCCGCTCGTTCCCGATCTCGGCGCCGTCATCGCGCGGCCGATTTCGCCCGACAACCCGGCCTTCAAATTGTTGATGGGTTATTTGGGTAACGCCAAGGACGTGCAGGCCCTGCAAACGCCCGAGTTGCAGCAGCTCGTCGCCAGCCACGTCCATGATCTCCTTGCCGTTGCGCTCGGCGCCACCCGCGACGCCGCCGAGATTGCCCAGGGCCGCGGCGTGCGGGCGGCGCGCCGCGCGGCAGCCAAGACCTTTGTGCGCGAACAGCTGCGCCGGCCCGATTTGCGGGCGAACACCGTCGCCGCGCATCTCGGCGTCACGCCGCGATACGTGCAGATGCTGTTCGAGACCGAGAACCAGTCGTTCTCGGAGTTCGTGCTCACGGAACGTCTCGGAAGCGCGCACCGCATGCTGCTGACCGATCCCGCGCTAACCGTCAGCGCGATCGCGCTTGCCGCCGGATTTAACGATCTTTCGTATTTCAATCGCACGTTCCGCCGTCGCTACGGACGCACGCCGACGGAGATCCGCGCCGAGGTGCCGCGTGCGCCCGACAACGCGTAGACGTGTCGCCGCCATGAAAGAAGGCCCGGGATTTTGTCCCGGGCCTTCGCACTCACACGTCGCCTGAAACGTGAAACTTAGAAGTCCATACCGCCGCCGCCGCCCGGCATCGGGGGCATGGCGTTCTGCTTCTTCGGCAGTTCGGCAACCATCGCCTCGGTGGTGATGAGGAGGCCGGCGACCGAAGAGGCGCCTTGCAGCGCTTGGCGCACGACCTTGGTCGGGTCGATGATGCCCTTCTTGATCATGTCGACGTACTCGCCGGCCTGGGCGTCGAAGCCGAAACCGTAGTTCGAGTTCTCCAAGATCTTGCCGACGATGACCGAACCGTCCTCACCGGCATTGCTGGCAATCTGGCGGGCCGGAGACTGCAGCGCCTTGCGCACGATCTCGACGCCGGTCTTCTGGTCGTCGTTCGCGGTACGCACCTTCTTGAGCGCCTCGGTGGCGCGCAGAAGCGCCACGCCGCCGCCCGGCAGCACGCCTTCCTCGACCGCGGCGCGGGTCGCATGCATCGCGTCGTCGACGCGATCCTTGCGCTCCTTGACCTCGACCTCAGTGGCGCCGCCGACTCTGATCACCGCGACCCCGCCGGCGAGCTTGGCAAGACGTTCTTGCAGCTTCTCGCGGTCGTAGTCGGAGGTGGTCTCCTCGATCTGCGCCTTGATTTGCGTGATGCGGTCCTCGATGTCTTTCTTCTTGCCGCCGCCGTTGACGATCGTGGTGTTCTCCTTGTCGATCATCACCTTCTTGGCCTTGCCGAGCATCGCCAGGGTGACGTTCTCGAGCTTGATGCCAAGGTCTTCGCTGATCGCTTGGCCGCCGGTCAGGACGGCGATGTCCTGCAGCATGGCCTTGCGGCGATCGCCGAAGCCGGGCGCCTTCACGGCCGCGACCTTGAGGCCGCCGCGCAGCTTGTTGACCACGAGGGTAGCCAGCGCCTCGCCCTCGACGTCTTCGGCGACGATGAGGAGCGGCTTGCCGGTCTGCACCACGGCCTCGAGCAGCGGCAGCAGTTCGTTGAGCGCGGAGAGCTTCTTCTCGTTGATCAGGATGTAAGGGTCTTCCATCTCGACGCGCATCTTGTCGGCGTTGGTGATGAAATAGGGCGAGATATAGCCGCGGTCGAACTGCATGCCCTCGACGACGTCGAGCTCGGTCTCCAGGCTCTTGGCCTCTTCCACCGTGATCACGCCTTCGTTGCCGACCTTTTCCATCGCCTTGGCCAGGTAGTCGCCGATCTCCTTGTCGCCGTTGGCGGAGATGGTGCCGACCTGGGCGATCTCGGCGTTCGAGGTGACCTTCTTGGAGTTCTTCTTGAGCTCCTCGACCACGTGCTCGACCGCAAGATCGATGCCGCGCTTGAGGTCCATCGGGTTCATGCCGGCGGCAACCGCCTTGGCGCCTTCCTTGACGATCGCGGCGGCGAGAACGGTCGCCGTCGTGGTGCCGTCACCGGCGATGTCGGAGGTCTTGGAGGCGACCTCGCGTACCATCTGGGCGCCCATGTTCTCGAACTTGTCTTCGAGCTCGATTTCCTTGGCGACGGTGACGCCGTCCTTGGTGATGCGGGGTGCGCCGAACGATTTGTCGAGCACGACGTTGCGGCCCTTGGGGCCCAGCGTCACCCTCACCGCATTGGCGAGGATGTCGACGCCGCGCAACATCTTGTCGCGCGCATCGACTGAGAATTTGACTTCCTTGGCAGACATTTCAATTCACTCCTGAATTTGGTTTGCTTTTGCTTTTCCGCTCGTCATCACCGGGCTTGACCCGGTGATCCATCTTTCCTTCACGCGGCAAGATGGATGGCCGGGTCACGCCCGGCCATGACGAACAACAAAGGGGTTACGCGGCCTTCTTCTTGGCCACCGGCTCGTCGAGCACGCCCATGATGTCGGACTCCTTCATGATCAGGAGATCCTGGCCGTCGATCTTGACCTCGGTGCCCGACCATTTGCCGAACAGCACGCGGTCGCCGACCTTCAGATCGATGGGGATGAGCTTGCCGGCTTCGTCGCGGCCACCGGGGCCGACGGCGGTGATTTCGCCCTGGGAGGGTTTCTCCTTGGCGGTATCCGGGATGATGATGCCGCCAGCGGTCTTCTCTTCGGCATCGAGGCGCCTGACGACTACGCGGTCGTGAAGCGGACGAAACTTCATGGTGTCCTCCTAAGTTATTGAAACGACGTGGTTTGTGGTTGGAGCGATCCCCCGCGGAAAGCCGCGAATAATCGCCTGATGGCGAGCACTTTCATGCCCCTGGCAACGACATGGGGCGCGATTTTTTGCCCACAAGAGGTCCCTGAAAATTTTTTAGCACTCGCCGTAAGCGATTGCCAACAACTCTTTTAGAAAGGTTAACGGGGGCCGGTTCCATAGCAATTTCAAAAATATACAGCGGCCGGGCGGGGAAACTTCTTGGCCGCAAGTTCCGTTGCCGTCGCGTCAGGAAATAGCGGAACCTAGCTGTTAGCACGGACCGAAGGATGCTGCTAGTGCCTTGATAATAAACAACTTATTTAAACTTGAGGCTTGTAATGGAGCGGCGAGTCTCGAAACATCCCCGAGACGGGGATTGGAGGGCACCATGGTGTCGAAAGGGGCTTCAGTTTCGCAACAAGGTCGCGTTTCGGACGATTTTCGCCGGCAGCTCCAGGGCTACGGCCTGACCACCGCCAACATCCTCTACCGGCGGCCCGACCATCCCTGGCTCCTGCAGACGTATGTCTGGCAGGACTACGATCTCTGCCCGAACTTTCCGGCGCTGAACAAATTCCTCAATTTCTGGCTGGAAAAGCTCGAGGGCCCGCTGCACTCGGTGACGGTGGCGCACGCGCGGCTGATCAAGCCGGCGGAGATCAGGGCGGTGGACGGCGAATTCCGCCTCCACTGAGGTCAGGGATCGGCAATCAGGGATCAGGGATCAGGGATCAAGTTGATTCCTTATAGCTGATAACCGATACCTGATCCTCCATGCGTATCGGCCCCCGCCACCCACGGCTCGGTAGAGCAGTCTATCGGCTGACACTGCGGCTTTATGAAAAGCTCTGCGCGCGGCGCGGCATATTTCGCGCTGGCAGCGCCGCCGGCGTGGCGCGCATCGCGGCGCTGCGGCGCAAGCTTTACGCCGGCGAGACGCTTTATCTCGGCGGCATCTGCGCTTCGGGCACCCACAATACCGGCGTGGCGCTGATCGAAGTCAGCCGCGAGCGCGGGCCAAAACTGATCTGCAACAACGAGGAAGAGCGCTTTTCCGGCGAGCGCCACACCACGAAATTTCCCGACCGCTCGATCGACGAGCTCAAGGCGATGCTGGGACGCGCCGGGATAAAACCTGAACGCATCGACGCTTGGTTTTCCGCCTGGGACTATCCGGCGCTGGTCGCCATGATGCTGCGCGCGGCGGTGGAAGAGGCGCCGGCAAGTTTAAGTCTATTGCGAACGCCGGATATCTCGGCCTTCAGCCCGCACGGGCTCGAAGCCGGCCTGCGCATGGCGCGCAATCTCGGCCGCCGGCTCGGCTGCGATGCGCCGGTGATCGCCACGGCGCATCACGACAACCACGCCTGGTTCTCGTTTGCGGTGTCGCCGTTTGCCAGAAGCGAGCGCCCGGTGATGATCGCGGCGGTCGACGGCTTTGGCGATCGCGGCGCCATCTCGCTCTATGTCTGCGAGCGCGGCGTGATGCGCGAGCTCTACTGCAACGACAGCTTCACCAACTCGCTCGGCATTTTCTACGCCGTCATCTCCTCGACCCAGGGCGGCTGGACGGCGCTGTCGAGCGAAGGCCGCTACATGGGCGCCGCAGCCTGGGGCAACGGCGACCGCGAAACGAATCCGTTTTACGCGCCGCTGCGGCAAATCCTCGACCTCGCCCCCGACGGGCAAGTGTTCGTCAACCGCGACCTGGCGAACTGGGGGCGCAACGGGATGGCGCCTTACACCAAGGAACTGATCAAAATCCTCGGCGAGCCGATCGCGCTCAAGGACATGTGGAATCCCGACGCGGTGCTGAGAGTCGAGGACATCCGCCACAAGGAAGACACCCAGGAACGGCTCGACAAGGCCGCCGCCACGCAGATGGTGTTCGAGGACGCGCTCATCCACATCATCGATCATCTCATCCGCTTAACGGGCAGCGACCAATTGGTGCTCACCGGCGGCACCGCGCTCAACGCCGTCGCCAGCATGCGGCTCCTGCAACATTTCGACGAAAGCTATTTTCAGCGCCAGTTCGGCCGCCGCGCCCGGCTGCATCTATGGGTGCCGCCGACGCCGAACGACGCCGGCGTGGCGATGGGCGCGGCTTTTATGGGGGCCTATCTGGCCGGTGCCGGTGTCGGTGCGCCGCTCGAGCACGCGTTCTATTGCGGCGCGGCGGCGAGCGATGCCGCGATCCGCGATGCGTTCGCCGCCGCGCCGGACGTGGCCTGGACGCCGATCGGCGACGTGACCAGCGCCGCTGGCCGCGAGGCGATCGCCGATCTCATGGCCTATATGACCGCGCAGGACGGCATCATCGCGCTCTACCAGGGCGCGGCCGAGACCGGGCCGCGCGCGCTCGGCCATCGTTCCATTCTCGCCAATCCGCGCAATCCGCGCACGCGGGAGTTTCTCAATGCGCGGGTAAAATACCGCGAAGCGATCCGGCCGCTGGCGCCGATGATGACGCGCGAGGCGGCGCTCAAATGGTTCGAGCTGCCGGACGGCACCGCCGACGCCGACTACAACGCCTATAATTATATGGTGCTGACCGCGCAGGCGAAGCCCGAGGCGGCGGCGCGCATTCCCGCCGTGATCCACGCCGACGGCACCGGGCGGCTGCAGATCGTACGCGAGCACACCGATCCGCTGACCTACGCCTATCTGAAAGCTCTCGGCCGCCGCAACGGCGAAGAGGTCGCGGTCAACACCTCGTTCAACGTCGGCGGCCCGATCGCGCAAACCCCCGAGCAGGCCATCGAGACGCTGCGCCGCGCCAAGGGCATGGACGCCGTGGTGATGATCGCGGAAGAGGGCGCGGCTTACGCGATGTGGCGGCCGGGGCAGGGCGAGGAGCGCTTTCCGAAGTGGTTGGCGGAATGGAAGCAGGGCGCGGCAGTGCCACTCACTCCGTGATTGTTTCCCGGGCGCGGC
>CAVWOI010000041.1:0-294879 GCA_963756245.1 uncultured Alphaproteobacteria bacterium | reverse complement strand
GAAGCCGACGCGCAGGCCTTCTTCGACGAGCACCGCTACATGCTGGCGATGCAGATGGTGGCGCCGAACTCGCCGCAATGGTTCAACACCGGCCTGCATTGGGCCTATGGCATCGATGGCCCGAGCCAGGGCCACTACTACGTCGATTTCAAAACCGGCAAGCTCGTGCAATCGGCCACGGCCTACGAGCATCCACAGCCGCACGCCTGCTTCATCCAGTCGATCGCCGACGACCTCGTCAACGAGGGCGGCATCATGGACCTTTGGGTGCGCGAGGCGCGCCTCTTCAAATACGGCTCCGGCACCGGCTCGAATTTTTCCAAGCTGCGTGGCGAAGGCGAACGGCTGTCCGGCGGCGGCAAGTCGTCGGGCCTGATGAGTTTCTTGAAGATCGGCGATCGCGCCGCCGGCGCCATCAAGTCGGGCGGCACCACGCGCCGCGCCGCCAAGATGGTGATCCTCGATGCCGATCATCCCGATATCGAGCAGTTCATCGACTGGAAGGTGATCGAGGAGCAGAAGGTCGCCAACCTCGTCACCGGCTCCAAGATCAACCAGCGCCACCTGCGCGCGATCCTCAAGGCTTGCGTCAACTGCGAGGGCTCCGGCGACGATTGCTTCGACCCGGAGAAGAATCCGGTGCTGCGCCGCGAGATCAAGGCGGCGCGCAAGAACCACGTGCCGGACAATTACATCCGCCGCGTCATCCAGTTCGCCAAGCAGGGCTATACCGATATCCATTTCCCGATCTACGACACCGATTGGGACTCGGAAGCCTATCTCACGGTCTCCGGCCAGAATTCCAACAATACCGTGCGCGTCACCGACGAGTTCTTGAAAGCGGTCGAAGCCGATCGCGACTGGGATTTGTTCTGGCGCACCAAGGGCGGCAAAATCTCGAAGACGATCAAGGCGCGCGACCTGTGGGAGAAGATCGGCCACGCCGCCTGGGCCAGCGCCGATCCCGGCCTGCAATTTCATACCAGCATCAACGACTGGCACACCTGCGCCGCGTCGGGGCCGATCATCGCGTCGAACCCGTGCTCGGAATACATGTTCCTCGACGACACCGCGTGCAATCTGGCGTCGCTGAACCTGCTCGCGTTCCACACCCAGGCGCTGCCCGCCGCCGCGACCGGCGAAAAGCTCAAGAGCGAGCTTTACGACGTCGAAGGTTATGAGCACGCAGTGCGGCTGTGGACCATCGTGCTGGAAATCTCGGTGCTGATGGCGCAGTTCCCGTCGCGCGAGATCGCGCAGCGCAGTTTTGACTTCCGCACGCTCGGCCTCGGCTACGCCAATGTCGGCGGCTTGTTGATGTCGTCGGGCATTCCGTATGATTTCGAAGCCGGCCGCGCCATTTGCGGTTCGCTATCGGCGATCATGACCGGCATATCCTATGCGACCTCCGCCGAAATGGCGGCCGAGCTCGGCCCGTTCCCGCGTTTTTCGGAAAACCGCGAGCACATGCTGCGCGTGATGCGCAACCATCGCCGCGCCGCTTACGGCGAGCGCACCGGCTACGAGCAGATGTCGACGCCTCCGGTGCCGCTCGACCACAAAGCCAATCCCGATCAAAAGCTCGCCGAGCATGCCAAGAAGGCCTGGGATCGCGCGCTTAAGCTCGGCGAGGCGCACGGCTATCGCAATGCGCAGGCCAGTGTGGTGGCGCCGACCGGCACCATCGGCCTGGTGATGGATTGCGACACCACCGGCATCGAGCCCGACTTCGCGCTGGTGAAGTTCAAAAAGCTCGCCGGCGGCGGCTATTTCAAGATCATCAACCGCGCAGTGCCGGAAGCGTTACGCGTGCTTGGCTATCGCGAGAGCGATATCGCCGAGATCATCGCCTACGCCGTCGGCCACGGCTCGATGGGCCAGGCGCCGGCGATCAATCACACCACGCTCAAAGCCAAAGGCTTCTCCGAAGAAGCTATTGCAAAGGTGGAAAAGGCGCTGCCGACCGCGTTCGACATCAAGTTCGCCTTCAACAAGTGGACTCTGGGCGCCGAATTCCTGCGTGACCAACTCGGCGTCGACGCCGAGGATTTGGCGGCTCCGAGCTTCGACCTGCTCGCGCATATGGGCTACACCAAGCGCGAGATCGAGGCGGCCAATATCCACGTCTGCGGCGCCATGACGGTCGAAGGCGCGCCGCATTTGCGGCCTGAGCATTACGCCGTGTTCGACTGCGCCAATCCGTGCGGCCGCACCGGCAAGCGCTATCTCTCGGTCGACAGCCATATCCGCATGCTGGCGGCGGCGCAGCCGTTCATCTCCGGCGCCATCTCCAAGACCATCAACATGCCGAACGAGGCGACGGTCGAGGACTGCAAGGCGGCCTACATTCTCTCGTGGAAGCTCGGCCTCAAAGCCAACGCGCTCTATCGCGACGGCTCAAAGCTGTCGCAGCCGCTGCAGAGCCAGCTCATCGCCGACGAGGAAGAGGACGACGACGTTATCGAGGCGTTCATCGACAAGCCGATGGCGTCGCGCGCCGCGGCGCTGTCGGAAAAGATCGTCGAGAAAGTCGTCGAACGCATCGTGGTGATGCGCGAGCGCGAGCGCATGCCCGACCGGCGCAAGGGCTATACGCAAAAGGCCGTGGTCGGTGGGCACAAGGTCTATCTGCGCACCGGCGAATACGACGACGGCCGGCTCGGCGAGATCTTCATCGACATGCACAAGGAAGGCGCGGCGCTGCGCTCGCTCTTGAACAACTTCGCCATCGCGGTGTCGCTCGGCCTGCAATACGGCGTGCCGCTCGACGAATATGTCGATGCCTTCACCTTCACCCGCTTCGAGCCGTCCGGTCCGGTGCAGGGCAACGACTCGATCAAGTTCGCCACCTCGATTTTGGACTACGTGTTCCGCGAGCTCGCGGTCTCCTACATGGAGCGCTTCGACCTCGCCCATGTCGATCCGACCGAAGGCGGCTTTGACGCGCTCGGCAAAGGCGTCGAAGAAGGCCGCCCGGCCACCGAAGGCCGCTACGTCTCCAAGGGCCTCACCCGCTCGCGCACCGACCGCCTGAAAGTGATGCAAGGCGGCGCGGACCTGACGTCATCCTCCCCTGCAGGGGGAGGATCGGCCGGCGAAGCCGGCCGAGGTGGGGTAGTCTCCAACGTGACATCCCTCTCCTCCGTAAGCCCACGCGGCGAAATCTCCGGCTCGACCGCGCTGAAAGCCGAGCCCGAGCAAAAACTCTCGCCGACGCAAGCGCTCGAGCAAATGCAATGGACCAAGACCGACGCCAAAGCCGTCGCCGCCGAACGCCGCGCCGAGGCCAAGGCCAAGGGCTATGAGGGCGAGATGTGCTCGGAGTGCTTGAATTTCACGCTGGTGCGGAATGGGACTTGTTTGAAGTGTGATACGTGCGGGAGCACCACGGGGTGTAGCTAAGGGCGGCTCTAGAGCTCGTCCATGACTCCACTGGCAGAACTCATAAAGGCAATTGCTGCTCTTCTATGGCCGGCAATTGCCATTTTCTTTCTTTGGCATTTTAGAGGTGAGATTGCTCGAATACTGCGACGCCTCAGCCAAATTCGAAGAGGCAAACTGTTAGGACAAGAGATTGAATTAGGGGAACAGTTAGACGAGCTAAAGGCTTCGTCAGAGGCGGCTCAAGCGGAAACTGCACGAGCCATCCCTCCGACTAAAGACGCGGCTCAACAAATTGATCCTTCCGAACAATTTGAAGAACAACTGCTGCGGGACGCAGCGACATCACCGAAAGTAAAGTTGATGTTGCTCGAAACAGAGATTGAGAAACGACTGCGCCGTCTACTGGCAGCAACCGGCTGGAGTCACATTTCAGTCGCCCCAATAGCTGATGCCATCGATCAGCTTCGCGCTCAGGGCACCCTTCCGTCCAACGTTTCGGGGTCGCTTAAGCTGTTTCTTGAGGTCCGAAACAAAATATTGCACGGATATGGGGTGAATGATGAAGACACGTTGCGCGCAATTGATTCCGGCTTTGGAGTACTCAAAGCGATCGACGCAGTTCCGGCCGAGGTCAATATTGTTTTTGATCCCGGCGTCGACCTCTACAGCGACCCCGAGTGCCGAAATAGATTGCCTGACGTGAAGGGCGTGATTTTGGAAGTCACGTCGCCTAACGGCGTATCTAAGAAATTTCGAATTTTCCCGACAACACGAACTCATTTCGTAAAGGGCCGACGCGTGGCGTGGGAGTGGAGTTTCGACCGCACTTGGGGGGAGACTTGGTACAAAGACCCAACTACAGGCGAGGTGAAGCCGGCATGGAAATCCGCCGCCGAGTTCATCGGCCGCGATTTGGCAGAGGTTTGATGTTTAGGCTGAGACACGAATTGTGGGTAACCGACCTAATTCCACTACTATATGTAGATGAAATGACCTATTTGTGTCAGGCTTGCGCGACGCTGATTCGCCTCGAGGATGGGGGTTGAGGTCCTGATGGCTCCGATTCGAACAGAGCCGATCATCTACCCTAGCCTGTTGCAAATCGAAGAAACCGCAGCTTCGATTTCAAAAGCTATCGGACTGAGTAATATTTTCCCTCGATTTCGTTATCGTTTTTTATTTGATCAGTTCAAGACCTCAAGATTCGGACGCTTTGAAGTTCGAATAGTCCCGGATGATGATTTGGATGCGGCGGCAATTGTCGACAGACGAAAAAAATGGCTATACATTAGAGCAAGTATTCACGCTTGCGGACTTCGCGGGGATCCCCATCCTCTGATGACGCTGCTCCACGAGGCGGCGCATGTGCTTCTCAAGCACCGCGGCATTCGAAAGAAAATTCCTGGCCTAGATATCCGCAAGCTGAGCACTGCCGACGAAAAATTTGATGAGTGGATCGCAAACCGGGTTGCCGGAGCGATAGCAGTCCCTTTCATCGAAGCGGTCGAAAGGGGGTGCTACAGCGAAAATGATTTAATCCAAGTGTTCGGAGTGACGAAATCCGCAGCGAAACAAAGAAAGCCGCAAATCGATGAAATGCGGCGAGAATGGATTGCGCCAAAGAAGGCGCCAACTCAACGATTTTGGAAAGCGCTTCACGACTACGAGAGTAAGACTGGGTCAAAGCTGGCAATTACTCAAGATGAAGAAAATAAGAGAAACTACGCCACCGCAAATGGATACATGTTGCGAGCCTGCTCGGCATGTGGGCGCTCTGACGGCCACATGGACGGCAATACCCTCTGTTGTGAATTCTGCGGAGCAAAATCGGCCGTAGAAGTTAATCTATCGGTCTCACTTTATTACGACTAGCCCACCCAAAACGATCACGCCCGCTGCCTGTCATTGTCGATCGGCAGCACCTGGCCGCTGATCGACTTGGCCGCGTCGGAGGCGAGGAACACCGCGAGCGCCGCGATGTCCTTTGGGCTGATCATCGCCTTGATCGACTGCGCGGCCATCGCCTCGGCGCGCACCTCCTCGACCGACCGGCCGCTGATCTGGGCGCGGCCGGCGAAGACGCGCTCGATGCGGTCGCCCTCGACCGCGCCGGGCGCGATCGCGTTCGCCCGGATGCCCCACTCGCCGAGCTCCAGCGCCAGTGTCTTGGTGAAGCCGATCACGGCCCATTTGGTGGCGGCGTAGGGACTGCGGTTGGCAAAGCCGTAGCGGCCGGCGACCGACGACATGTTGATGATGACGCCGGCTTTTGAAAGCTTCAGATGCGGGATCGCAAGCTTGGTGACGTCGAACATGGCGGTGAGATTGACCGCGACCACCTTGTCCCAGTCGTCCGGCGGATAATCGGCGACCGGCAGCGTCATCCCCGAAATGCCGGCATTGTTGATCAGCACGTCGAGCCCGCCGAGATGGGCGATGGCGACCGGCACCATGTGCTCGATCTCGACGCGGCGCGCCATGTCGTAGCGCCGCGCGATCACGCCGGGAATCTCCTTCGCGATCGTCTCGAGCGCCGTGGTGTCGATGTCGCAGACGAACACGCTCGCGCCGGTCGCGGCAAACGCGCGCGCGAATTCGCGGCCGATGCCGGCGGCGCCGGCGGTGATCAAAACCCGTTGCGGCATTGTCGCTTCCTCATCTCTTGCATCTTCGGCTTTACGCTTGCACGAAAGCAAGCGCAGCCCGCCAATCTGCAGACCTGTGCCGGCTCAATAGGCTTCGCTATTGCGCCCGCTTTGGGTATAATGTCCCCATGAAAACCGAGCTGCTGAGCAAAGCCCTTGAGCGCATCGAGAACTGGCCGGCGGACGCGCAGGATCAGCTGGCCGAGATTGCGTTCGACATCGATGCCGGCCTCAAGGATGTCCTCTACGAGCCGACCGACGCGGAGAGCGCTGGCATCGAGCGCGGCCTGCGTGATGCGGCCGAAGGACGCTTCGCAACCGATGCGGAGGTCGCGGCGGCATTCGCCAAATTTCGCCGCGGATGAAGATTGTCTATACCGCCGGCGCGCTCAGGGATCTCGAAGAGATTGGCGACTGGCTTTCGGACCATTATCCGACGATTGCTTCGGCCGTTGAGAGGCGTATTCACAACGTTATCGCGCGTATCGCGCAATGGCCGCAGAGCGCGCGCCGCTCGGCAAAATATCCCGGCGTCCGCGTAGTTCCGGTCGGGCGGTACCCTTATAGGATTTTCTACAAAGTGACCGCAGATACTGTAGAAATCCTGCACATTCACCACTCAGCGCGACAGCCTTGGGACGAGGAATGAGCACATGACTATTGTCAAAATGCCTGCCGTTCAACGCCGCGAGGCTATGCTCATACTTGTCGCGCTTACCGGCATCGCCCTCCCCTCCACCCCAACCCGAGCCCAACCCGTTATGACCACGCCTTCCGGACTGAAAATCATCGACACCCAACCCGGCACCGGCGCCTCGCCGAAGACCGGCCAGACCTGCGTCATGCATTACACCGGCTGGCTGTATGAGAACGCCACCAAGGGCAAGAAATTCGACTCCTCGGTCGACCGCAACGAGCCGTTCGAGTTCAAGATCGGCCTGCACCAGGTCATCGCCGGCTGGGACGAAGGCGTCTCGACCATGAAGGTCGGCGGCAAGCGCACGCTGATCATTCCGCCCGAGCTCGGCTACGGCGCCCGCGGCGCCGGCGGCGTCATTCCGCCAAACGCCACGCTGATCTTCGACGTCGAATTGCTCGGGATCAAATAGCGCGCCAGCGGGCGCGTCATACCGCCCGGGAATCTTCTGTCATCCCCTTGAACCTCGGACCCGCCCAGCGGTCCCACAGGTGAAGGTCAAGACAGAAACATCCAGGAGGTCGACATGACCCGGCGCGATCAGGAGCTTTTGGACCGGCAGCTCCGCGGGCTTTGCATCCCGCAACGCCGCGACGGCACCATGATACTGGCGATCGTCGCGATATTTCTGGCCGGCATCTTCCTCGGCAATTTGCGCTCGCAGGCCGGCGAACCGGCGCACGTCAACACCATCGAAACGGCGTTCTCCGCCGCGAGCGGATCGGATCTGGCGGTATTGCGATAAGGGTCACTCGTCCGAGGGCGGCGGGATGCGGGTCTCGTGGAAGCCCTCGGCGTGCATGGCATAGACCTCGCGCACCAGGATATGGGTCGCGACCTCGTTCTCGGTACGGCCGAGCTTGCCGAGCGTGGCCAATAAAGCCAGGTAATTGAAGGTTTCTATCGGCAGCGTCAGGCTGAGCGCCCTCGCCTCCGAGCGGTTTTCGGGTCGCGCCATGGTCGGAAACGCCTCAGGTTAAAACAGGGTTATAATATCGTTAAAACTCTTGGCAGGCGAATTGAATCATGCAAGTTTGATTCGCGGCGAGGGTTTTCGCGCAACAAGCTTAAAGCGGCCCCGGTCCATCTCGACGGACCGAGGCCAGGCAAAAAACAGCGGGCTGGCAATCCCTTAGGGGCGGATGCGGCTCGGTGATCGCGGCGCCATGGGCTTAAGCCCGGGGACACTGGCCGCCGCGCACCGAATTTGCGCTTCCGGGGGGCTTTTACCGTCTCGCGCTGCTCGTTGCGCGCGGCTTTCGCCCTCTCGGCGGCCCAGAACCGGCCGCCGCAACCGCGAGGCCGTTTTATGAGCACAAAACCATGAGCATCGAGACTTGGACCGCCGAGCGCATCGAGCAGCTCCGGCACTGCGTCGGCTCCGGCCTGACCTGCAGTCAGATCGCCGCCGAGATCGGCGTCACCCGCAACGCCGTGATCGGCAAAATCCACCGCCTCGGCCTGTCGCCGGCGCGGCCCGCGGGTGCCCCGGCGCGTTCCTGCCCTCCGCGCGCCCGGCACCCGCGGCTGCCGCCATCAAGCCGGCTGTTGCGCTTGATCGGCGCGCAGCCGCCCGGCGTCGCGGCCAACGCGGCCGCCGAGCCGACGCCGGTCGACAGCGCGCAACGCTGCTCGCTGCTCGAAATCGCGCAGGACAAGTGCCACTGGCCTATCGGCGATCCGCACGCCGCGGATTTTGCGTTTTGCGGCAACGCTGCGGTCACCGGCTTCTCATACTGCGCCGGTCACGCCCGCATGGCCTATCGGATGCCGGCGCGGCGGCGCGCTTGACGCGCGCCGATCGCTCCTTGCCGACGCGAACCCGTCGGCTCGGTCAAACCTGCCGCGCGTTCATTGTTATTTTTTCGGCGGGCAGTATCCGTATCCTTTGATATACATGTACCAGCTGACGTCTTTCAGGATCGGCCCGCTCCAGCAAAAAGTAATATCCGACGCGACAGTGCCCGTCAGATGCACCAGATACTTTTGCACGAGCGGACCGAACGGCGGCGTGGCCGAGCTGACGGTATAGACTTGCTGGGTCTTCGTATCCCGGATGATCCAGCATAAATTGTCCGGGCTTCGGCTGACACAGCCGTTGACCGTGACTTTCGTGCCCGCCTGCGGCCACGGCTGCTTGCGCGTTGGCGCCGCCGGTCAGCATCATGCCGGTCAGCGCGGCGGCGACGAGCAGCGATCCCTTCGTCCACATCGGTTTTTCTCCTTCGACTGCAGCGGTCGAGAAGATATTACACAACTTAACCGATAGCGCAACGACGCGTCATCTCAACGACGATATAACTTGACCGGCGCGTTATTTGAACGCGTCGGTCACGCCGCGCAATCGGTCCGTCGCTGCTACTTCGCCTTGGGCGGAAGGCAGCGCAACGGCGTGTAGTTCCATTTGATGTTGTTGAGGACCGGTCCTTGCTGACAGAAGTCGATGATGCTCACGATCGTGCCGGTCAGGTGCACGACGTGTCCTTGCGGCGGCGGCGGATTGGCGGCGTTGATCTGATAGCTTTTGCCATTCCTGATATCCTTGATGACCAGGCAGAGCTCGACGCCCTTGCTGACACAACCGAGGATGTTGACTGTCTTGGCCGGCGGCAGCGGCTGCTGCGCTTCGGCGGCATTGGTCAGCAACACGCCCGCCACTGCGGCGACGGCGAAAAACAAGCCCCGATTCCTCATCGTCTTCCTCCCATGAATAAAACGGCCGGGAAACATTACACAACTTAAGCGTTAGAGCAACCGCGCCGCCCGCGCGTATCGGCGCGGCGGATGCCGACATGCCGGGGAACGCGTTGCCCGCCAGCGCGTTCTATATCGGTATTGCACCGGCAAAGAGATTTTTGGATGGACCTGCAAGATCAAAAGCTTTTGGACAGGCAGTTGCGCAACCTTCATGTTCCGCCGCGCCGCGACGGCGTGGTGATTGCGACGATTGCCATGGTGTTCCTCGGCGGCCTCATCATCGGCGGCGCCTTGGCCAGGCCGCGCGCGCCGGCGCCAAGCGCGGTAAACCCGCAAATCGCGTCGGTTCTCATCGACGCCCCGTCAACGTCGCAGCAATAGGCTAGTCGCGAGCGGAGAACGTTCGGCGGCCGGCGCCGCTAGCGGCACGGTCCGTCGTGCGCCTTCTGCGCCTTGGCCCGCTCGCGTTGGCAATCGCTGCCGTAGGTGTGGCCGCCGCAGGCGCAGACAGCCCGCAATGACAGGCCGCACGCATGCGGCGCATGCACGCAGCGACCCTCGGCATCGGCGCGCTTGCAGCTGCCCGGCTCCAGCTCGCACCATAGGCCGTCATCGCAGCCCAGCCCGGCGATTCCAGCGCAGGTGCCGCCGATACCGACGGCGCCGGCGGCATCGATGCGCCCGAGCCAAACCGCCAATGTCAGCGCTAAGAAGACAGCAAAGAACCTCGGCAGCATGGTCCCCCCTCCGGCGTTTCGCCCGTTTGTCGCGACCTCGGTCTATTGTCCTTCGCGTACCAATGCCAGCCAGAATGTGGGATCTGTGAGCGCGTTCATCGCCGGGCCAGATGAAAACCGTGGCCGCAATTCTGGCCCAAGTTTTCACCGCGCTCAACTCATGCAACCGGCGTCCCGGCGCGGCGCAGCCGCGATCCACGGTCAGTCGTGCCAATCGGACGAGCCGTGCCAGTCGCCGTCCCGGTGATCTTGATTCCAACGATCGCCGTCGGAATGGTATTGGCCGAAGAAATCGAACAGGCCGCCGCCCCAGTGGCCGTGGTCGTCGCTTGCCGCCCGGTCGGGGCCGGGAAGGATGACGACGCGCCGCTGCGGCGCAGCCACGGCCTGGCCGTCACCGGATTGATCGGCGCTGTCCGGCGATCGCTGGGGCCGCCGCGCCACTTGCGATTGCGAATTCCTCGTCTCGCTGCGCGCGTTGCCCGTGGGCGTGTTGCCCGCCGGCACTTCGTCGACGGTCCGTTCGGGGGATTGGCCAAGCGGCGGCACGACGACGCGTTTTTTCGCCGGCGCGGTATTCGGCGAAATTTGGTTCGGCAGCGAATCGCGCGACGTCACTGCACTGCCATTCGCCGCAGACTGATCGCGCCCGGCGCCGTATCCGTCGTGCTGGTTCATGGCGACCCGATCGTTCGCGGGCGGCGCAGCTTGTTGCGGCGCCGGCGTTTCCGCTGCGGTCTCGGCGTTATGATTGGCGCGCGCCGAGAGCGCGTCAGGCCAGACCGTTCGAGGCCCTTCCACCGGGGGAACGCTTTGCACCGGAGGAACGCTTTGCACCGGAGGAACGCTTTGGCTCTGCGCCACAGCCGCGGTCTGCGGCGGCGCTGCGGCTTGCACCGCCGGGGTGGCCGCCGTTCCACCGTCGCTCCTGGCATCGCTTCGGATTTCGTGATTCGGCGGCGGGGTCACCGCCACCACAATGCCGAGCACGCTGACGCCGCCGATGACCGTACCGATCAGCGCGGCGGCTCCCGTGGTCATGATGGTGCGGAGACTGGAACCGGAACCAAAATTGCTTGGCGGCGACTTGGTGAGCGACATGGGCGACCTTTCCGTTAGCCAAGCCCGCCCCATGCCAATCGTCGAACCAACGCGCGGCATCGCCACGGCGTTCCGTACCACCGGCGCAGCATGTCTTGACGATCCTGCGGTTCCGCGTGCCGGCGAATTCAGCCGCGCCGGCGCCGCCATAGTGCGTCGAAGCTCAGCGGGCCTGCGCCGGCAAAGACGAGATAGAAAAAGATGAAGCAATAGAGGATCGCGGCGTCGCCGCCGTTGAGGATCGGAAAGAAGCCGCGTGGCGCGTGGCTGTGAAAATAGGCAATCGCCATCTCGCCCGACATGATGAAGGCCGCCGGCCGCGTCAACACTCCGAGCGCGACCAAAATGCCGCCGATGAGTTCGATGCAGCCGGCGAACCAATAAAGGGTCAGCATGGGCGGCGTCGGCAGCGGCGATGGGAAGCCGAATAGCCGCGACAGGCCGTGCTCGAGGAACAACAGGCCCACCATGATGCGCAGGATGCTCAGCACGTAAGGCGCGAGCGACGCGAGCATCCCGGAGAGGCCGGTGGGCGATGGGGCGGCGGCGTAAATTGGAACTTTGGCGGTGGCCTGATCCATGGCGATTCAACCTCATCGCCGCCCCTGGCCGATCCTGTAACGCGCCGGGCCGCGCGGCGCACATCACAAAATTCTGACTATGCGCGCCTGGCATGGGCCCTGCCGCAGGATCGATCGGAAAAATCCGGCATCCGACTCACGCGGCGCGGTGATAAGCTGCCGCACAACAGATCACTGGGGGGCGACGGGCGATCTGGGGGGCGAGCGTGACTCGCGAGAATGTTTACTACCTGGTCATCGGCGCGTTGGCGATCGTCTTTGCCGCGATCACCTATCATGTCTATCAGGAGCACAAGCTGCCCGAAGGCGTGCGCTTCCATCTCGGCCCGAATGGCTTGTCGATCGAGAAGAAATAACGCCCGAAAACGCCCTTGCGCCAAGCGTGCCTATTCCTCCGGCTCCGTCGTAAAGAACAACGGATAGCCTTTGCTCTTGCCGAGCTCGGTGGCTTCCTTGGCCTTGGTCTCGGCGACGTCGCGGGTATAGACCGCGATCACGCAGGCGCCGCGGCGGTGCGCCGTCATCATCACGCGATAGGCTTGGTCGGCGTTCATGCGGAACACCGCTTTGAGCACCTGAACGACGAATTCGCGCGGCGTGTAGTCGTCGTTGAGCAAAATGACTTTGTACAGCGGCGGCCGCTGCGTCTTCGGCTTCACCTTGGTGCGCGGCTTTTCGACGGTTTTGGTCATTGCCGACCCGGTCATGCCCAAATAGATTTGCCGATGACAAACCGCGCCAGCATAATTCATTCCGCTGTCCCATCCCAGCGCGCCGCGGCGTTGCGCCTTCCGGGTCCGACGCGGTAGCGCTCGCTGGCGCTTCCGTGCGAGTATCACGCATCAATCATTGCGAGGGTCGCCATGGGTATCCTTTGGATCGTTATCATCGGCTTCATCGCCGGCCTTATCGCGCGCTTCCTGGCGCCGGGGCCGAACAACCCGTCGGGCTTCATCCTGACCACGCTGTTGGGGATCGCCGGCGCGTTCCTGGCGACCTGGATCGGTCAGGCGATCGGACACTACGGTCCGGAGCAGGGCGCAGGCCTGATCACGTCGGTGATCGGCGCCCTCGTCGTGCTGTTCATCTGGCACCATCTGGTGGCCAGGGGCGTGATCTCCGATCCCGGCAATAAATAGCGGGCGCCTTTAGCGCCCGATCGATCCGGTACGCAGCGGGCGCCGCGTGACGCGGCGCTCGACGACAATGGCGCGCTGCGCGCCGGCGCGGCCGGCGATGGTGAAACGGCTGACGTCCTTGCGCTGGCCCAGGCGCAGCACGGCGCTGCGCGCCTCGTCGGCGGAGACCTCCATCAGGGAAGCCACGATCTCGATCTGCTCGCTGAGCTCTTCGGTCAGGCCCTGGGCCGCCTGCACGGCTTCCTCGACCGTCGGCGGGTCGCGCCGTACCCGGCGCCGGCCATCCTTCGTGTCCCATATGTCGCTCATGTGCCAACCCTTCTTTTTATTGCGCTGTCTTGGCGTACGACCTTGGCGTACAATCTTGGCATACAAGACGTATTATCAGCCATTTGCCGCATTGCAACAAGGAAATTGTGCAGTGCACTCACAAGGATTTCATCGGTTGTGATTATGGCTAAAAACGACGGCGGCCGATGTGACAAACGGCACACCGGCCACCGACGCCATTAACTTTGATTTGGCTGCCGAACCGGCGGCTCAACGCGCCGGCATCTCGCTGAACAGCACGCCGCCCTTGGCTTTGGCGTTTTTCGCGGTCTCGACCAGCGACACGGTGACCTGCTCGGGCGTGGTGCCGGCGTTCTTCACCACCGCGGCGGTGATGTCCTTCACCAGGCCGCGCTTCTGCTCGAGCGTGCGGCCTTCCAGAATGTAAACGACGACTTCCGGCATGAACGATCCTCCTTGGTTGTGCGACGAACGCGCTGATCGGGGTCGGGAGCGGCGGTGTTGCCGCGCTATCGAGCCCGCATTATCTGCAACTTGAGGGGCCGGCACAACACGGAGCCGACCATGAAACGTTTTGCATTTGCCATTGGCCTCCTGGCGCTGGGCCTTGCCGCAGCCACCCCGGCGCGCGCCGATTATGCGGTGGTGCGCTTTGACACCGGCTATTGCCAGATCTGGTGGGACGCCGGCGCGACGCCGTGGGGCGTCAACTGGACCAAGGTCGCCATGACGCCCGACTGGGCGTCGGCCGATTCCGCCCTGTATGCCGCGATCGCCGCCAGGACCTGCAACTAAGAACTGCGGCAAGCCGGCCGCGGCCGTTGAACTTTTCTATTGCCGCAAGCGACAGATAGCGCGGTGCGCGACCGCTGCAGACTTGCCTGAACGCGACCGCGCGCTTTCGGAACGCTCCCGAACGGGAGCAACAGGGAGCTGGAAATGAGACGTTTGGTATTTGGGATTGGCGTTCTGGCGCTCGGCTTTGCTGCCGCGACGCCGGCGAACGCGGACTTCGCCGTGGTCAAGTTCAAGGATACCGGGTATTGCCGCGCGTGGTACGACCACACCGCGAAGCCCTGGGGGACCTCGCAGGTTCTCTGGGTGAGCGTGCCGAGCTGGGACGTGGCGCAGACCAAGGGCACCTATGCAATGGGTCATAAGTGGTGCAAGGGCTGGGACAAATAGGCTGACCGCCCGCTGAGCTTTGCGATTGCCGCCCGCCGAACAACCGACGGGCGGTTTTTATTTGTTTGCTCGCGCCGCAAAGCATTGCTCACAGACAATAGTTGTCTGTTCAGAATATAGCGATGCTCGCGTGTATGGGCGCGCATTTCGCCGCTGCCGCCCGGCGCGTGTCAACCTTGCGATCGCGCGCTTAATTCGCGCTGAACAGCCGGCGCAGCACAGGCCCGAGGCCGTGCTCGTCCGGCTTCTTTTTCGGGCCGGCGGCGACGGCCGTGCCGTGCTGCGGGACGGTCTGGCCGATCGCTGCGGGCTTTTTGATCGCGTCCTTTTGCGGTGCCAAGGGAACGGGCGCAACAACCACGTTATTGGTCGCCGGCGACGGCGAAGCTTCGGTGACCGGCGGACTCTCCGACAGCGCGGCAACGCTCGCCGGCGCCGCCGAAGTGGAGACCGCGCGCGAGTCGCTCGGCGCGGGCGGCAGCGCGATCGGCTGCGCACTGGCGGTCACAGGCGGCGCGCTCGGTTGCCGCGTCACCGGCGCATTGGCCGGCAAGTTTGACGGAACAATGATTTGCGGTTGAACGCTGGCTTGTCCTTTGGCGGGCGCCGCCGGAGCGGCCGGCGCAACGATGGCGACAGGTGCTGCGACGGGCGCCGGCACCGCGACGGCAACCGGCACCGCTGCGGGCGCGGCAGCTTCCGCCGGCTGCACCAGCGAATGCACCACGACCAAAGTCTTGCCGGCATCGGCCATCGCACCGGGCGCCGAGCGCTCGGCCAACGACAACACCACGGCGGCACCGGCCGTGGCGCCGATCGCCGTGGCGACTGCCACAATGCGGGCCGTGCGCATGAAATTTGGTGCGGGGGCGAGATAGCCCCATTCGGGATGAAAATTCCCGGCGAACCGCATCGCAACCCTCCCAAGGAAACCAAGCCGACGTAAGTTGAGCGTTCCCGATATTTACAACTGCCGATTACTACGGCCGATAGTGGCCAAAACGCGTCGCGGCGGAGCGAGTTCCGCAGGTGGTGAGCCCCCGATTAACATGATCCGCGACTGCTACAAGACGCTTACAAGACGCTGTAAACACGAAATTTATGACCTGTTGCCAATACGCATCAATTGCATCGCAATCCGCCGACAATTCCCCAGCATTTTACCGCTCCGCGGTGCCCTGGTGTGCATAAGTCGACCTGCAGTGGTCCCGGATGCGGGAGCCTTCGGCATTTTGCCGTGGCTCCCGCAACGGGCTCGACCTGACAAGGTTGCCGCTTCGCGCGGCGAGCCTATTCGACCCGAGACAGCAGCCGACCGAGCGCCGTTTCCAGCGCCTGCTCGGCCCTGCCGCCCGCTGCCGCCGCAACGTGCTGGCCACAAGCCGCGGCCGGCATTTGCAGCACGGTCGCCTGCTGGCCCTCCCGCAGCCGCGTCACCATGACGATTTTGCCGTCGGGGAATTCCAGCGCGTCGTGATGGACGCAAGGTTGCTCCACGTTGATTTGGCGGAAACGCGCCAGGCGCTGGCCGATCTTGCGGCTCGGCAGGATGCCGAACGCCGGCTCGCATTCGACGTCACGCTCGAAGGCAAGCTCGGTGCCGGGACGCAGGCAGACGGCGACATTGACATTGTCGAGTGCCGCGAAGCCGCCGGTCGGCGTGTTGACGAACCTGGTGGTGACCAGCTTGTCGCCGACCTTGGCGGGTCGGCTGGCGACATGATGCAGACTATAGTCGCACATCGAAGGCTCCTCTTCGCTGTGAACAGCCGGGGTGGTTGTCCTTCTCGAACGGGAGTCGAACAGGTTTTGGTGGCGATCGTTTGTCGCCCCTTGCCGCTATTCCCACACAATGTCGTAAGCTTGAGCGCCAACCAACGAGGACCTCTGCCATGACCGTTTCGATGTACAAGATTTCCGTGCCGATCTTCGTTCAGTTTCTCACCGCGCTGGGCGTCGTGCTCGACAAGGCCGCCGCCCATTGCGAGGCCAAAAAGATCGAGCCGTCGGCGCTGCTCAACGCGCGGCTGTTTCCCGACATGTTTCCGCTCGTGCGCCAGGTGCGCGCCGCGACCGATCATGCCGTCAACGCCAGCGCCCGTCTCGCCGGCGCCGAGCCGCTCGCCTTCGCCAATACGGAGGCAAGCTTCGCCGAGCTCGGCGAGCGGATCGCCAAGGCGATCGACTTCGTCAAAGGATTCAAGCCGGCGCAGATCGACGGCAGCGAAGACAAGGCGATCAAGATCACGTTCCCGAGCGGAGCGACGCGCGACTTCACCGGGCAGTCGCTGCTGCTCGGAAATTCGCTGCCGAATTTCTATTTTCACTGCACCACGGCTTACGACATCCTGCGCCATTGCGGCGTCGAAGTCGGCAAGCGCGATTTCATGGGGACGCCGGTCAACCTGTAGCGCCGGCACGGCCGGCGCGCACGGCGTCACAGCGAGGTCGAGAACATCCGCCCGGTCGAGCTCGAGGTCGTGCCGGAGCCGCCGACGCGATCGCCCATCGAGGCGATCCACGACGGGATGCCGCCGATTGCCGAGACCACGTGCAGCGTGGCGCCGACCACGTGGTCCTTGATCTCGATCGTCCTGGTCAGAAGCGACTTCGATTCGGGCGCGGGGTCGGCCGCGGGCGCGGCGCTCGCGGTCTGATCGTTCTGCGCGATCATGAGCGGCGCGTGCGGCGGCAGGACCGGAGCCGCCGCCAGCTTGGTCCGCGCCGGGACCGGCTTGGCGATGACCGCCGTCGCGATGGGACGCGGCGCCGGAAGCGGGGCTGCGGCCGGCGCCGGCGGTTCGGTCGCGGCCAGGCGGGCATCGGCGACCGCGGCATCTTCCGCGGCATGCCGGTTCTTCTCGGCCGCCATCTGGGTCTTGAGATAATCGATGATCACCGCGTGCTCGTCGCGCACCAGCTGCATCATTTCCGCCGACGCCGGCACCACCTGCTCGGTCGCCGGATGCGACGCCGTGGCGTGATTGAGCTGGTATTGGGCGATGATGACGCCACCGAGCACGCTGACGAAAGTCGCGGGCAAAACGTCGACGACGAGCTTGCCGACGAACCGCTTGAGCAAGGGCGCTGCGTGGTGCGGAGCTTGGTACTTCACGATCGCGGTCGGCTGGGTCGCTTGGTGCTGCATGATCCCCGTCCCTTTGACCATCCCGTTTTTCAAACGGCCGGTTGAATTTCAAACATCTGTTCTGGGCGGCCGCAGGCCCGGAAAAAGGATTTTTTGCGGCATTCCCCGATTTTTTCGGGCACCGGCAGGCTCAAGCCCGCCGGCCGAGGCCGCCGGCGGCCCAGCCGCTGACCAGTTGCGCCAGCCATTCCACCGCTTTCTCGTCGAGCGCCAGACCTAGCAGCGGATCGGCTAACTGCTCGCGATTGCGCAGAAAAACGCTGCATTGGCCGACCAGCCACACCGCCGCCGCGACCAGGGTGCGCTGATCCGCCTCGGGCTGGAACCGGCGCACCAGCTCCACCGCCAGCCCCATGAAGGGGGCGGCCTCCTCGCTGAGCAATTTGCGGAACACCGCGGTCGGCCGCACCGTCTCCCAATTGAGGATGCGCATGTGGCGGCTGTACTCATCGCGGCCCAGCAACGGGCGCAGCTGGCGGCGGACGAATTCGGCCAAAGCCGCCTCGCGCGACATCGCCTTCATCTCGTCGGCATGGTCGAGCTGCTGCTCGGTCAGCGCCCGGAACGCCGCGCGCAAAACCTCGCGATAAAGCCCGTCCTTGCCGTCGAAATGGTAATTGATCGCCGCCTGGTTGACGCGGGCTTTGGCGACGATGGCGCGGATCGAGGTGGCATCATAGCCGCGCTCGGCGAACAGCCGTTCCGCCGCCTTCATGATCCGCTCGCGGGTGATGTCGGACGGCCGCGTCACAATCGCGCCATTTTTCAAACCCTCGTTTGAATTCCAAATAGACGTCCGGCGGCCGGAATGCAAATGCCGTTCGCGGTGTTCATACCGGGGGTGCGGCACCGCCTATACGTCGCGCGACCGTCATACTATTCTTGCACCCATAAAAGCCGTTGCAACAGAAGCGGGAGGATCCCCCAAATGAACATCCAAAAACTGCCGTCCGACATCGTCGGGCTCTCCAAGGTCATGCCGCCACTGTCGCGGCGCGGTTTTATGTCGAGTTCCGCAGCCGCCGCCGCGGGCTATACGCTCGCCGCCGGGCCGGTGCGCGCCGATGCCATTCAGACCGACGCCAAAGGACTGAAAGCCGGCATGGCCGATGTCGCGGTCACCGGCGGCAACATGCCGGTCTATTTCGCGCGCCCGGCCGACGCGGCGAACCCGCCCGTCATCCTGGTCTGCATGGAGATCTTCGGCCTGCACGAATGGGTCAAGGATATTACCCGCCGCGTCGGTCATCTCGGCGCCTTCGCCATCGCGCCGAATTATTATTTCCGCGCCGAAACCGGCGGCGTCGACCTGACCAAGATGGAGGACATGAAAACGCTGTTCCCGATCGTCAACGCCAAGACCGATACCGAGCTGTTCGCCGATCTCGACGCCACCGTGGCCTGGGCCAAGTCGCAAGGCGGCGACACCAGCCGGCTCGGCATCATGGGCTTCTGCCGCGGCGGCCGTAACGTCTGGCATTACTCGACGCACAATCCCAACCTGAAAGCCGGCGTGGCATTCTACGGCAGCTTGATCGATAAGAGCGACGCCGCGCCGAAATCTTCGATGGACCTTGCGGCCGAGGTGAAAGAGCCCGTGCTCGGTCTCTATGGCGAAGCCGACACCGGCATCACGCCGGATCAGGTCAAGCAGATGGAGGCGGCGCTGAAGGCCGCCGGCAAGACCGCGGAGTTCCACGAATATCCCGGCGCGCCGCACGGTTTTGTCGCCGATTACCGGCCAAGCTACAACAAGGACGCCGCCGAGGATGGCTGGAAGCAGATGACCGCCTGGTTCAAGAAGTATGGCGTGTTGAGCTGATCGACACGCGGTCGCAATGCAACGGCGCGGCGCCTCTTTAAGGCGCCGCGCTTTTCATGTCTGATGGCGTCATGCCGGCCTTCATCTGTAATACCTGCGGCACACAGTTCGCGCCTTCCGAGCGCGAGCCGCTACGCTGTCCGATCTGCGACGAAGAGCGCCAGTTCGTGCCGCCGTCGGGGCAGGTCTGGACCACCCACGAGGCGCTGGCGCGGCGCTATACCAATACGTTTCGCCAGCACGAGCCGGGCCTGATCGGTATCGGCACGGTGCCGGCCTTTGCCATCGGCCAGCGCGCGCTGCTGTTGCGCACCGCCAAAGGCAACGTGCTGTGGGACTGCATTTCGCTGCTCGACGACGCCACCAAGGAAATCGTCAAAGGCCTCGGCGGGCTGTTCGGCATCGCCATTTCGCACCCGCATTACTATTCGTCGATGGTCGAATGGGCGCATGCCTTCGAGGCGCCGATCCATCTGCATGCCGCCGACCGCCAATGGGTGATGCGGCCCGATCCGGCGATCGAATTCTGGGACGGCGATACGCTCACGCTGACCGACGGCGTGACGCTGATCCGCGCCGGCGGCCATTTCGCCGGCGGCACGGTGCTGCACTGGGCGCAAGGCGGCGACGGCCGTGGCGCGCTGTTGTCCGGCGACATCGTGCAGGTCATCCCGGACCGCAAATTCGTCACCTTCATGCGCAGCTACCCGAACATGATCCCGCTGTCGGCGCCTTCCGTCGAGCGCATCGGCGCGCTGCTCGAGCCCTACCCATACGACGTCATCCACGGCGCCTGGTTCGACCGCACCATTCCGCGCGGCGGCAAGGACGTCGTTAAGCGCTCAGTCGCGCGCTACGTCGCCGCGGTCCGTGGCGATGGTTCCGCAGAGTTGAAATAAGGAAAGCAAATGGCTCGCATCGACGACGTCAAACGTGAAGATCTTTCACCGCGCCAGCAACAACTGCACGACGACTTTTTGAAGTCGCGGCCGCGCAACACGCTGACCGGGCCGTTCTCGGTGCTGATCCACACCCCCGACATCGCCGAGCCGCTGGACCATCTGGTCAACTATTACCGCAAAGACCCAAAGCTCGGCCGCCGCCTGATCGAGCTGATCATCCTGATACTGTGCCGCAGCGCGACCGTGCAATACGCGTGGTCGGTGCACGAGCCGCATGCCTTGCAGGTCGGCATCACCCAGGACGTGATCGACGCCATCCGGGCGCGCAAACGCCCGGACTTCAAGCGCGACGACGAGCGGCTGATCTACGATTTCGTCAGCGAGCTTCTCGCCGACAAGACCGTCAGCGCGGCGACTTTCGAGCGCGCCAAAGCGGCCTTCGGGCTTGACGGCGTCATCGAAGCCGTCACCTGCTCTGGCCTCTACGGCATGATCGGCCTGGTGCTCAACACGTTCGATATTCCACCGCAGCCCGGCAAGCCGCTGACCTGAATCTCACGCCGCCGCTTGATCAGGCACCGAAGGCGTAAAGCACAACGCCGGCGAACAGCAGCAGATATTGCGGCACCAGCATCGTCCTCAGCCGTACCTTGCCGAGCAACAGAAGTCGCGCCTCGACGTCGAAATTTGACTGCCCGGGCCGCCGCGCCTCCTGGACGAGCGGCACGAGCGACAGCGTGGCAAGCCCGAAGGCCGCAGAGAGCGCCAGGCACGCCAGCGCCGGAATGCGCAACAGGTCGTTGGAAAATTCCACCCCGGACGCCACCCAAGCCAACAGCGCCAAAGTCGCCAGCAGCAGATAGGTGCTCGTGGAATTGACGAATTCCAGCGCCTTGGTCTGGGCATCGCCCGGCAGCCCGTTCATGGTATGATTCCTCGCGATACAGTTTAGCAGATGAGGATGCAGTGAGCGATCCAGCACCGCAGGAAGTTCAGCCGCCGGCGGCCGAAAGCCGCACGATCCCCTATGCGCCGGATTCCAGCGTCGCCGAAGCCTTCCACATCACGGCGGCGCTCGGCGGCGGCAAGCCGCATCGCTTCGAGATCGACACCGGCTCGGTCGGCGTGCTGGTGCCGCGCGACGCGCTGGGGCCGGCCTATCAGGATTTCGATCCGTGCAAAGATCAGACGGTCAGCTATGTCAGCAGCGGCAACAGCTATCAGGGCCAGTGGGTGACGCTGCCGGTGGTGATGGGCGTGCCGGAATCGTGGGACGGCAGCGGCGACTATCCGACCGCCACGATCGCAGTCTTCGCGGTCGATCACATCGATAACGATCTCAGCAAGAAATATACCGGCGGGATGTTCGGCGTCGGTTTCGACATCGGCGACCAAGCGGACGCCGGTGCCGGCTGCAATCCGTTTTTGAACGCTGTCTACCGAGGCGCGCCCCTGAGGCGCGGCTATATTCTCACCCAGGATGGCATCGTGCTTGGGCCGACGGCGACAGACGCGGCGGGATTTGCCGCAGTCTCGCTCCAGCGCAACGCCAAAGGCGACGACTGGCGGCAGCCGATGGGACATATCGAATTGGTGGCGCCGAATGATCGCGATTGGCCGCGGTTGAGCGCCGACCTCTCCGTGCTCATGGACACCGGAGTGCCCGAAATGCTGCTGTGGCTGACTGCCGCGCAACGGCCGGCCAAGTGGCCGGACGTCGTACCGCCCGGAGCCGACGTGGCGGTTTCGCTTCCGGCTGACGGCGGCAATGCGCCAGCGCTGGCCTACAGCTTCACCACCGGGGCGGCCGATCAGCCGATGGCGCCGAGCGAGGTCAATCTGCGCAAGGGCAAGGGCGGCCTCAATACCGGCCGCTACGTGCTGGCCCGCTACGATTATCTGTACGACGCCGACGGCGGCAGGATCGGCTTTCGCGCCCAGCCGTAGCGAAGCCGGAAAGCTCGGATTTAAGCGCGACCGAAGACCGGCTACACTGAGAGCGGAGCTTGCCATGACGACCGACCGCAGACGTTTTCTCGCGCTTTTTGCCGCAAGCTTCGCAGCGCCCAAGATTGCGCAAGCCGCCAATGATGCCGCCAAAGATACCCAAATGAGCCCCCTCACCGCCTACGCGTTCTCCTTCGCCGGCCTGCAAGGCGAGCCGATCCGGCTGTCGGATTTCGCCGGCAAGCCGATCGTCGTCGTCAACACCGCGTCGCTGTGCGGTTACACGCCGCAATATGCTGGGCTTGAGCAGCTCTTCAAACGCTTCCACGAGCGCGGGCTGATGATGGTCGGCGTGCCGTCGAACGATTTTGGCGGCCAGGAGCCGGGCGGCGTTGCGGAAATCACCGAGACCGCGAACAAGGAATACGGCGTCACCTTCCCGCTTGCCGCCAAGGCCGACGTCGTCGGCCCGAACGCGCACCCGTTCTACAAATGGGCGGCGAGCGAGCGGCCGCTGGAAACGCCGAAGTGGAATTTCCACAAATATCTTGTCGGCCGCGACGGCCACATCGCCGCCGTCTTCCCGACCGCGGTCGAGCCGATGGAAGCGCGCGTGGTCGACGCGGTGGCGAAAGAGCTCGGCCGCGAGTAATCAAGTGAATGTTTCCCGGATGCGGTGCAGCGCGCAGCGTAGCGAAGCGGTGCACCGCTGATCCGGGACCGCTCTGGACTCGGAGTTCGTAACGATCCCGGGTCTGCAGCGCACCACTTCGTGCTGCGCTGCGCCCGGGAAACGGGCCACTTTTTTCGGTCAGCTTCCCTTCAGCGAGCCGATCAGCGGAAAGAATACGTCCTGCCAGGACGCCGGCGCGGTTTTGAGCTCGCCGGTCTTGGCCATGAAGGCGGCAAGCTTCATCAGCCCGGTCGGCGCCACGGAAAAGACGATGGAGCCGTCGGTGAGCATGCCGATCACATCGTCGCGCGGCAGCCGCGAAGCTTCCGCCCGAAGATAGGCGTCCGCCGCCGGGATCGGCTCATGGGCGAGATAGGTGATGCCGTCCTCGACCGCGGCGATCAAAACCTTCGCCACCGTCGGATTGGCATCGACAAAACTTTTCGGCGCGCCGAGCGCGACGCCGGTCATCTCTTCGCCGAGCACGTCCTTCGAGGTGGTGACGGCATGGATCTTGTCGCTCTTCCTCAGCACCGAGATGAACGGGGCCGTCGCCACATAGCCGGAAATGATCCGGCCGGAGAGCAGCGCCGCGGTGGCGTCGGGATGCGGCATGGCGACGAGGAGTTTGTCGAGGCGGCGATAGTCGCCAAAAGTCTGCTCGGCCGCCATGCGCATCACCACCGCCTGCGGCGAGGTGGTGGCCGGCACCGCGATCTGGTCGTTGTCGCCGAAATCGGCGATGGTCTTGATGTTCGGCTTGTTGGTCATCAGCACGAAGGAATTGGCGCCCAGGGCCGTTAATCCCGCGACGTTCTGATGCCCCTTGGTCTTCTCCCAGGCGATCAGCAGGCCGGGCGTGCCAAAAGCGCCGACGTCGATATTGCCGGACAGCACGGCGTCGGTGATGGCCGGCGAACCGGAGAAGCGCTGCACGGTGACTTTCAGATCCGGCAGGCCGGCCTTCTTCGCCTCGATGGCAAAAAAGCCCTGCGCGTCGGCGACGACCACCGGCAGATAGATCAAGCCGTATTGGATGCCGATGCGGACTTCATTGACCTCGGCGCGCGCCGGCGCCGCCGCGGCCGCAAACATCGCCCAAGCGGCGAAGAGCGCGCCGGAGAGCGCGCCCAGGAGTTTGGTTTTCGGCATCGGCAAAACAAAACCCCTTCAGCTCGCGTGGGCGCGTGATTCTTCCAAGATGGCGCTGCCGCGCGGTGTCAGCCGGACCGGGCGGCCGGCCTCGTTGTCGATGCGCACCAACCCGTCGATGATCGCGTCCTCCCACACCGACAGCCGCGGACAGGTGCTGTGCCACGCTTCCATGGTCGCCGCATAAGTGCGCGGGCGGTCCGCCACCCAGGCGAGGAATTGCAGCATGATGAGGCTCGCGGGCTCGGGCATGGTCGACTCCTCGATCCGGCGAGTATAGGGCGAAACGCGGTGCGTGAAAATCGCCGCCAAAATCGCCGCCCCTTGGCAATTGCGGAACCGGAGCCGCCATCGGGGCGTTATTGCCTCCGCGTCGGGGGCGTGTCGTATCCGGCGCCGCGTCATGACTTGATCCATCAAGAGTGCTAACAATCGTCGCTCGTGCGGCGGGGGTTTTTCTCGCATTGCATTTCACGCGGAGGATTCCATGAACGTTCTCATCGGCGCATTGATCACCTTTGTCGTCGTCATCCTCATCCTTTACCTCGTCAACATGCTGCCGATGGACGGCCGCGCCAAGCAGATCGTGCGCGTGGTGGTCATCGTGCTCGGCATCATCTCGCTCTTGAAATACCTCGCGGTCTTCTAGACGCCGGGCAACCGCCTTGCGCCGCATCGAGGGCTACGTCATCGTTTCGGCCGACGGCATGATCGCCGATGCGCGGGGCGCGATGCCGGCCTCGATCCGCAACGACACCGACCAGGCCTTCTTCCAGGCCGGTCTCGACCGCGCCGCCGTCATCGTGCACGGCCGGCACTCCCACGAAGGCGGCCCGCGCGCGGCGCGAAGAAAACGCCTGGTCGTGACGCGGCAGACTGCGGCGACCGCGCCCGATCCGGCGCATCCCAATTCACTGCTCTGGAATCCGACCGGCGCGACGCTGGACCAGGCTATCAAGCAACTCGGCGCTGGCGACGGCGTCGTCGCCATTATCGGCGGCACCGAGGTGTTCAGCATGTTCCTGCCGTTTTACGACAGCTTTCACCTGTCGCGCGCGGCCAATGCCAAAATCCCCGGCGGCCGGCCGGTGTTCAACGAAGTCGGTCCGAACGCGACGCCGGAGGATGTGCTGATGCGCCACGGCCTCAAACCCGGCCCGCGGCGCGATCTCGACGCCGCGGCGGGGGTGAGCATGGTGACCTGGGAGCGCTAAAACATCCTGCCCCGCGATAGCGGGGAAGGGGGACCACGCGAAGCGTGGTGGAAGGGGCGCAGGAATTGACGCGACCAAAGGCGATTCAAGGGAATATCGGCGGCGACGTTGATTGCCTTGCAACGACAACGAAGCGCTGACTCAAGCGCCCCCTCCACCGCGCTACGCGCGGTCCCCCTCCCCCGCTATCGCGGGGGCGGATGTTATTTCTGAATCTGAATAAGCTCCTTGAGCTGATCCGGCGTCAGCGGGGCTGAGAGGAATTTCTGCGTCACGGCGTCAGCCATGATGTCGTTGATGCCCTTGACCTCACCGGTCTGCAGTGCCTCTTTGGGGATCAGCTTGAGCACCCGCTGCACGATCGAGTCCGGCAGGCCGGAATATTCGCCGTAGACCTTGAGCGCTTCGGGGCTGGAATACATCCAGTCCACCGTCTCGTCATAGGCCTGCATGAAACGCACGATGGCATCCTTGCGGTTCTGCAAGGTGACCGCGCCGGTGAGATTGACGCGCACGGCGCGGGTGCGCAGCGCCGCGACGTCGTTGCCGGTGGCGATGATGCGCGCCTTGCCGGCCTCGACCAGATCGAGCCCGAACGGCGCGGCGCCGAAGCCGACATCGACCTGCTTGGTCATGGTCTGGGTGATGGTGGAAGCGATATTGCCGGTCGCGGTCGGCTTGGCGGTCAGGTGATATTGCGCGATCAGCGCCAACAGCGAGCCGTGGCTCGACGAGCCGACCGCCGAATAGGCCACCGTCTTGTCGTTGAAATCCTGGATGGTCTTGATCGGCGAATCCGCCGGCACGTACCAGTAGAGATCCGGGGCCCCGGTCATCTCGCCGGAGATGATGCGGATCGGCGCGCCCTTGCCGAAGGTGCCGATCGCCGCCGACACGCCGGATGCCACCGCGACGTCGATCGAGCCGCCGATCATGGCCTGGATCGATTCCGGCCCGGCCGTCGTATAGAGGATGTCGAGATTGAGCCCGTGCTTCTTGAAGATGCCGCCGCGCTGGCCGAGCTCGGCAACGCCGGCATCCCAGGCGCCTTTCTGCGGGATGGCGACCTTGAGCGTATCTTCGGCCGCGGCGCTGCGGATCGCGCCCGCCAGCGCGAAGATCGACAGGACGGCGACGACAAGTCTTCGCATGATTTCCTCCACAGCGATGACGGGATTGCTTATTATCTTGATGCTATGACTTTACGCCCGCCGCAAGCGAGTTCAAGTTCGCGAACGACGCGCCTTGACGCGCTCGACTACGAAATCGCGCAAGAACAGGTCGCGGCGCTCGGCCGGATGGGCCGCGCGCTCGAAACGGCGCTTGCCGCCTTGGCCGAATACGACCGCAGCCACGGCGCCAAGAACGCAGCGCGGGCGCGCCTCGTCCGCGACGCCAGCGACGCGCTGTGGTGCTTCATGGTCCAGCGCGAGGCGTTCGGCTTGCGCGATCCGCGGCCGGTCATCCGCGACTATCGCGTGCCCGCCGAGGTGCACAACCGCATGGGCGCCTTCGGCCGGCGATAACCTTTCGGTTGCGGCAGGCTGGCGCGCTTGCGGTACGCGGACGCGGCAACGGCGCAATTTATCCATTCATTAACCGTGACCTGGGCCGGCCCGGCCGCCCCGGAGAACGGTTTGTTCACCGCTCGCGCGGCATTCTCGACGGAAATTGAATGGCGTGACCGCGTGGCGCATGAACGGTACCCTGGCGCTTCTTGACGAGCTCGAAATCACTCTGGCCTCCGGCTCGAGCGCGCGCGGCATCGCCATCCTGACCAGCGTCACCGATCTCTTCATCAACGGCGCGCCGCACTTTTCCGATGACCAGATCGGAGTGTTCGACGACGTCATGGCGCGGCTGATGGTCAGGATCGAGGCCAAGGCCCGTGCCAAGCTCGCCCAGCGCCTGGCGCCGATCGCCAACGCGCCCTGCAACGTCATCCAGCTCCTCGCCTCCGATGACGACATCGAAGTCGCGCGCCCGGTGCTGACCCGCTCGGAGCGGCTCAGCGAGCACACCCTCGTCGCCACCGCCAACAGCAAGAGCCAGCAGCACCTCTACGCCATCACCCAGCGCGACGCGCTCAGCGAGGCGGTGACCGACATCCTGGTCGAGCGCGGCGACCGCGACGTGGTGCATGCGGTGGCGAAGAACCGCGGCGCCCGCTTTTCCAATGCCGGCTTCCGCGCTTTGGTCATGCGCTCGAACGGCGACGACGCGCTGGCGAGCGAAGTCGGCCTGCGCGGCGACATCCCGCGGCAGCATTTCCTGATGCTTCTCGAAAAGGCCTCGAGCGCGGTGCGCGCGCGCCTGGCCGCCGAGAACCCGCAAGCCGCGACGGCAATCGACGGCGTCATGGCCGAAGTGGTCGGCGGCATGCGCGACGAGATCCGCAACTCCTCGCCGGCCTTTGCCGCCGCCGAGGCCGCGGTGGCGCGGCAGAACCGCATCCGCCGCATCGGCGAGACCGAGATCTACCAATATGCTCGCGAGCGCAAATTCGAGGAAACCGCGATCGCGCTGTCGCTTCTGTGCGACACGCCGATCGACGTGGTCGAGCGGGCGCTGCTCGATCCGGGCGCCGAGATCGTGCTGATCCTGGCCAAGGTCGCAGGCCTGTCGTCGACCACGACCAAGGCCGTGCTGTTGTTGCGCGCCGCCGACCGCGGCATGTCGACCGAAGACCTCGAACGGGCGCTGATGAGCTTTAACCGCCTGCAGCCCGACACCGCCAAGCGCGTGCTCGGCTTCTTCCGCACGCGCACCAAAAAGCCGGCGGCGCCGGTGATCCCGCAGGCCGTCGCCGTCAACGGTTAGCGGACGGCTGCGCCGGACTCAGTAGCTGCAATAATTCGGCGCGATCTGCACCCAGGCGCCGTTCGGATACTGGTAGTAGCAACCGCCGTGCCACCAGTAATAGCCGCCGGCACGCCGCTGCGCTTCGCTGGCGATGACGGCGCCGGTCGTGGCGCCGATCGCAGCTCCGGCAATCACGCCACCCGGGCCGCGGCCGAATGCGCCGCCGATGATACCGCCCAACGCCCCGCCGAGAATCGCGCCGCCAACCGGATCTTGCGCCGCCGCCTGCTGCGCCGGCAGCAACGCCGACAAGGCCAACAACATCCCAGCTCCCAAACCGCGCACCATAGCCGTTCTCCCTTCCCGCTTCCCGCTTCCCGCTTCCCGCTTCCCGCTTCCCGCTTCCCGCTTCCCGCTTCCCGCTTCCCGCTTCCCGCTTCCCGCTTCCCGCTTCCCGCTTCCCGCTTCCCGCTTCCGCCGTCGCCTGGCAGGGCCGGCTTATACCTGCTTCGGCCGCCCCGTGTCGCCATCGCTTATGAATATCCGCAGGCAAAAATGTGACCCGCTCATGGTGCGGTGCACAGCCGGATACCTTTATCCGGCGAGCCCCGGCATCAGCCGCAGCGCCGTTTCGCGATTGATCGCGGCGCGCTCGGCGTCGGTGAACGGATAGGCGCGAAGCCCGTTCGCCGCCTCGATGGCTTCGCGATAGGGATAGTCCGAGCCGAACAAAAGCTGGGATACCGGCACGAGCTTCAGCAGCGCCGCGAACTGGCCCGGCTCATTGCCCTGGGCGATCTCGTAGAAGTATTTCCGCATGATCGGCTCCGGCCCGTCGGGCATGCGCGGATCTTTCCTGACCACCTGCTCGCGGATGAAACGGCCGATCAGGAACGGCAGCGTGCCGCCGGAATGGGACCAGATGAAGCGGACGTCGGGGCTATGGAATGCGGTGCCGGCCTTGCCGAAGATCAGGCTGGCGATGGTCCGCGTGGTGTCGGTGGCGAATTCGATCGAGCTCGGCCCCACCCCATCGGCCAAATGGGTGCAGCAGGCCGGATTGACCGGGTGGGTATAGACCATAGCGTTACGCCGATTGAGTTCCTCGAACACCGGCACAAAAGCCTCGTCGCCGAGATATTTGTCGCCGTAGCTGGTGTACAGGCCGATGCCGTCGGCTTTGAGCACGTCCAGCGCATATGCGATCTCGCGCAGCGAGCCTTCGGTATCGGGCAGCGGAATGGCGGCGAACAGCCCGAAGCGGCCGGGATTGTCCTTGCGCAGCTGCGCCCCACACTCGTTGCAGGCGCGCGCCAGCGAGCGTCCCTCCTCGACGTCGCCGAACCAGACGCCGGGCGGCGCCAGCGACAGCACGGCGGTCGCCACGCCCGCCTTCTCCATATCGGCGAGCGACGACTGCAGCGACCATTTGGGCGCCTGACCGCCGCGCTTCGCCAACGCCTCGCCCTGCACCGGCGGAACGTAGTGGTGATGGACGTCGATGCGCGTCTTCTCCGGCGCCGCTTGAGCCGCCGCCGGCACCGCCGCGGCGCCGAGACCAAGCGCGGCGAGGCCACCGGCGAGAAAATTCCGCCGCGCCGGATTTGCAGGGAGCGCTGTCGGCTGACAACAGGCGCAAAGGCGAAAAGCGCTGTGCCGCAGCGGTTTCTGCGCTGTCGAATACGGTCGCGTAAGGCTCGTGTTCATCCCTCGTCATCCGTTTTTCGTTCTGACTTTGCCGAGCGCGAGCTTAGCGAGCGTCGCGGCGACGGCAAGTCGGTGTGAGCGCTGCTCCGGCGTGTGCCGCGGCGTCGCCGCCGCGTCTTGACGCGCCGCGCACTGTGGAACGTGACGAAGCATTAAAGGTTTTCTTGCAGAATCTTCTTGACTCCCCGCTGATTGCATTTATGTGGGGAAATTGCCGCTGTTGATCAGCTCGCGTGAACTGATCGGGCGGCATTCGCATTCCGCGGCGCCGGCTCGCCGGCATCTCGGGTTCATGTCTCTGGTTGGAGAGGAAGCATGGCACAGAATGCCCTCTTGCGATCGGTGAAGGGCTTGGGGATTCCAGGTACCGCCCGAACGGAAGCAAGAAAGACCAAGCTCAAAGTCGCGCCGCCGCCGTCGGACGAGCGTTACGATCATTTCGCGGTCCGCAACGGCGTGCGTTGCGCGGGCGCGCATCTGATCGTCGACCTGCACGGCGCCAAGCGGCTCGACGACATCGACCATATCGAGGCAACGCTGCGGCGCTGCGTCGATGCCGCCAGGGCTACGCTGTTGCACATCCACCTGCACCACTTCCAGCCGAGCGGCGTCTCCGGCGTGGCGGTGCTGGCGGAGAGCCACATCTCCATCCACACCTGGCCGGAAGTCGGCTATGCCGCGCTCGACGTGTTCATGTGCGGCTCGGCCAATCCCGACGCCTGCATCCCGGTGCTGCGCGAGGCATTCTCGGCCGAGCGCGTCGGCGTCAACGAGCTGCTGCGCGGCCAAGACGCTTAGCCACCAAGACGCTTAACGACCAAGACGCCTAAGGCCAGGCTTAAAGCGCCGAAGCGAATCTGCGACGATCAAGCGGCCGGGCCAGGTCCCGGCCGTTTCCTTGTGGGCGGCTATCGCGCCTAAAGACCGGAGGGTGTCATGGCAGAGAAACGCTGGATTCCGGAGACGCTGTTCGACGAGCTCGGCTTCCGCATGACCTTCGCGGTCGACAAGGTGCTGTACGAGCTGCACACCGAGCATCAGCACCTCATCCTGTTCGAGCAGCCCTATTTCGGCAAAATGCTGATGCTCGACGGCGCCACCCAGATCTCCAAGCGCGACGAGTTCATCTACCAGGAGATGATGTCGCATGTGCCGCTGTTCGCCCACGGCAACGCCCAAGACGTGCTGATCATCGGCGGCGGCGACTGCGGCATCGCGGAAGAAGTGCTCAAGCACAAGACGGTGAAACGGCTGACCCAGGTCGAGATCGACGAAAAGGTGGTCGAATTCGCCAAGGAGCATTTCCCCGAATTCACCAAGCCGGTATTCGCCGACAAGCGCTTCGAAAGCGTCATCGACGACGGCGCCAAATATGTCGCCAAGACCGACCGGCGCTTCGACGTCATTATTGTGGATTCCACCGACCCGCAGGGGCCGGGCAAGATCCTGTTCGGCGAGAAATTCTATCGGGGCTGCCGGCGCTGCATGAAAAAGGGCGGCGTCCTGGTGACGCAAAACGGCGTGCCGTTCTTCCAGAAGACCGAGCTCGCCTCGACCATGTCGAAATTCCGCAAACTGTTCGCCGACGCCACCTGCTACGTCGCCGCCATCCCGGTCTATGTCGGCGGCCACATGGCCATCGGCTTTGCCAGCGACAACAAGGCGCTGCGCGCCACGACGGCCAAGACCATCGCCGCGCGCTACCGCAAGGCCGGCAGCTTCACCACCAAATACTGGACCCCCGAGCACCACGTCGCCGCCTTCGCTCAGCCGCGCTTCATCGCCGACCTGGTGGCCAAGGCAAAGCCGCGGCGTTGAGCGGGGCGATTTGGCGCTAAAGCAAACGTGACTGGCAGGCCCCGCGGGTAGCTTTTAGGCTCCCTTGGTGGGCGCGCGCTCTATCCTACGGGAGGAATGCGTCATGGCAGCGGTCGCAACACGCATCAGGACTTTTGCCCCGCAGTTGCTGGTGGATGACCTCGACAGAGCGATCAAGTTTTACAGCGACGTTCTCGGCTTCTCATTCGGCCCGCCATGGGGTGGATTTTATGCCATTGGCGAACGGGACGGTTTTGAGGTTCACCTCAAATGCGCTGCCAAAACGGTCGAGGATCGCGCCCACCGGCAGCAGCACGAACATTTGGACATTTATGCCGGCGTTGTCGGCGTGGATGCATTGTATGAGACCTGCACAGCCAAAGGCGCGACAATTACAAAGCCGCTTGCCAGCACTGCGTGGGGAACGCGTGATTTCTATATTATGGATCCGGAAGGCTATATCCTCGCCTTCGGCGAGAGCGAAAATGCAAAGTGAGACGATCCGACGGAGGAAACCATGAGCTTTTTCCCCGGTAAAGACCCCAGCCTCGGCGACGCGCCATCGAGCGACGCCGTCGAGCAGCTGATCGTGCCGCGCACGGTCGATCTCGGCGGCTTCCAGGTGCATCGCGCGCTGCCGTCGGGACAATCGCGCATGGTCGGGCCGTTCATCTTCTTCGACCATTTCGGGCCGGCGGTGTTCAAGGCCGGCGACGGCGTCGACGTGCGGCCGCACCCGCATATCGGGCTCGCCACCGTCACCTACCTGTTCGACGGCGAGATCGTGCATCGCGACAGCCTCGGCACAGCGATGCCGATCCGGCCTGGCGCGGTCAACTGGATGACCGCCGGCCGCGGCATCGTGCATTCCGAGCGCACCGCCGCCGATCATCGTGATGGTGGTGAGCCGCTGCATGGCTTGCAGCTATGGGTGGCGCTGCCGACGAATGATGAGGAAACGGCCCCGGCCTTCGCCCACACCGCAGCCGCCGACATCCCCGCGCTCAGCGACAACGGTCTGGCGCTTCGCGTGGTCGCCGGCACGCTGCACGGCCTGCGCTCGCCGGTCGTGACCTCGTGGGACACGCTGTTAGCCGAAGCCCACCTCAAAGCCGGCGCCACGATGCCCCTCGACGCCGCCCACGAGGAGCGCGCCGTCTACGTGCTCGGCGGCGAGATCGAGATCGGCGGCGACCGCCACGGGCCGGAACGGCTATTGGTGCTCAAGCCGGGCGATCCGGTGGCGATCCGGGCGGCGAGCGATGCCCATTTCGTCGTGGTCGGCGGCGCCGCCATGGACGGGCCGCGCCACATCTGGTGGAATTTCGTCTCCTCGCGCAAAGAGCGGATCGAAGCCGCCAAGGCCGACTGGAAAGCCGGCCGCTTCGATATCGTGCCGGGCGACACCACCGAGTTCATTCCGCTGCCGGACTAGCCGCCAAAGGAGAAGACGATGACGCATCGCGCTACCCTGTTGATCGGAGCGCTGTGCGCGCTGACGCTGAACGCCGCATCGGCAAGGGATCAATCGGACCTCGCGACCGCCTATCGCATCATCGCCGCCAAAACCTTCGTCGATCTCACCCACAGTTTTGGGCCGGAAACGCCGGTCTGGTCGGGTTTCGGCCAAGCCAAATTCTCGCCCGCCGCCGATCCGAAGACGCACGAGCCCTACACCATTGCCAAGGACGGCTTCCGCACCACGTTTTACGAGATGGTCGGGCAATACGGCACCCACGTCGATCCGCCGGCACATTTTGCGGAAACCGGCATCACCATGGACGAGATTCCGCTCAAACAGATGATCCTGCCGCTCGTCGTGCTCGACGATACGCCGTATCTCGGCAAGGACCCGAACCACGCGTTCTCGGTTGCCGACCTCAAAGCGTGGGAGCGCGCACACGGCCGCGTGCCCAAAGGCGCTTTCGCGGCTTTGCGCACCGACATGTACAAGGATTGGGATACAAACCCCGAGCGCTTCAAGCGCCAGCCGTTCCCGGCCTGGGCGTTCGAGACCATCAAATATCTCTACGAAGAGCGCGGCGTGACCGCGACCGGCCACGAGGCCATGGACACCGACACCACCGACAAGATGGATTCGGAGACCTACATCCTGCAGCACGGCCATTATCAGATCGAGGTCATGGCCAATCTGGACAAAGTGCCGGCGACCGGCGCGGTCCTCGTGGTGACGTGGCCGAAAGTGGAAAAGGGCCTGGGATTTCCGGCGCGGGCGTTCGCGATTTTGCCGTAACCACTCTGACGTTTCCCGGATGCTGTGCAGCACGGAGCGCAGCGTAGTGTTGCACTGCTGATCCGGGATCGTTCCAAACTCGGAGTTTTAGACGATCCCGGGTCTGCAGCGCATCACTTCGTGCTGCGCTGCGCCCGGGAAACAAGTGCCCTACGCCGCGTGCCGCTGGCAGCGGATCCAGGCGCCGATCTCGCGCTCGGCTTCGGCCCTGGCAAAGCCGTAGCGCTCCTGCAGCCGGGCGGCGAGCTCGTCGCGGCGGCCGTTGATGCGGGTGACGTCCTCGTCGGTGAGCTTGGCCCAGTTGTGCCGCAGCCGGTCTTTGAAGTGCAGCCAGTTGCCCTCGATCTGATCCCAGGTCATCGTGATCTCCCGTGCCATCAATGGAAACGCGGCAGGCGCCGTCGCGCCTTGGCTGCGCGCGATGTCAGCGGCGCGATGCGGCCTGAGTTCGACCATAACGCGGTCTTTCCAAGACGAATGTTGGCGTTGCTCTGGCGGGCTTCGATTGTCAATTCAGAAAGACGCTATTCCCGGCATCGCAGATTTCTTACCGCCGGTGTGGTTGCGATCCGCTAAATTACCGCACAGAAACATCGAGCCCGGTGTAGAATATCTGGAATCGTTCTCAAGTTTTTCAGGCCATCGCGCAAGCACCATGAACAAAATTTCATCCCGGCGCGCACGCTGGCTTTGCTCATGGAGCATTGACTTGACGCGCCACGCCGGCCCGCCGATGAGACAGCATGGCTTCGCCCTCCCCCGCCGCTGACGTCGAGCGCTTGGCGCAAGGCATCCGCTCTGGCGACCGCACCGTGCTGTCGCGCGCCATCACGCTGATCGAGAGCAAGCGCACCGATCACCGAAGCACTGCGGCCGCGCTGACGCAGACGCTCCTCGGAGCGACCGGCAAAGCGGTGCGCGTCGGCATCACCGGCTCGCCCGGCGTCGGCAAATCGACCACCATCGATGCGCTGGGCTCCATGCTGACGCGGCAAGGCCGCAAGGTCGCGGTGCTGGCGGTCGATCCGTCGTCGCGGCGCACCGGCGGCTCGATCCTCGCCGACAAGACCCGCATGTCCCAGCTGTCGACCGACCCCAACGCCTTCATCCGCCCCTCGCCGGCTTCCGGTACGCTCGGCGGCGTCGCCGCCAAGACGCGCGAGACCGTGCTGCTGTGCGAGGCTGCCGGCTATGACGTGATCCTGGTCGAAACCGTCGGCGTCGGCCAGTCGGAGATCGCGGTCGCCGACATGACCGATTTTTTCCTGGTGCTGGTGCTGCCCGGCGGCGGCGACGAGCTGCAAGGCCTCAAGAAGGGCGTCGTCGAGCTCGCCGACATGATCGCCATCAACAAGGCCGACGGCGACAACCTGCCGCGTGCCAAGCTGACGGCCGCCGAATACGGCGCGGCGCTGCATATCCTGAGCCCCGCTTCGGCGAACTGGTCGCCGCCGGTGGTCACCTATTCGGCGCTCAAGGGCGACGGCGTCGCGGCGTTGTGGACGCACATCCTCGATCATCGGCAAAAGCTCACGGCATCGGGCGAGCTTGCGGCGCGCCGCGGCGAGCAGCAGGTGAAATGGATGTGGGCGATGCTGGAAGAGCGGCTGTTCGCGCCGCTGCGCTCCGACCGCGCGCTCAAAGCGGCGCTGCTAAAACTCGAGGCCGAGGTCGCGGCCGGGCGGCTGGCGCCGGCCACGGCGGTCGAGAAGATCGCCGAAATGCTCGAGCTCTGACGTTATGCGTATCCTCATCACCGGCTTCGGCCCATTCCCCGGCGCGCCGTTCAATCCGAGCGCGGCGCTGGTCAAGGCGCTGGCGCGCAGGCGGCGGCCGGCTTTGGCAGGCATCGAGCGCTCGACGCATGTGTTCGCAACGACATACGCCTCCGTCGATCGCGACCTGCCAAAGCTGCTCAAGCAAAAACCCGACATCGTGCTGATGTTCGGCGTCGCCGGGCGACGGCGCCGGCTTTGCATCGAGACGCGGGCGCGCAACGCCGTCTCGCTGCTGTTTCCCGACGCCGGCGGGCACCGGCCGCGCCACGGTGTCATAAGGCGCGGCGGACCGGCGGCACTCGCCGGCAACGCGCCATTCGCGCGCCTTGCCGGCGCGGCGGGGCCGCGCGTACGGCTGTCGCGCGATGCCGGCCGCTATCTGTGCAACTACGTTTACTGGCGTGGCTTGGAACAGGTGCGCGGCTCCCGGCCGCTGCTGCAATTCGTTCATATCCCGCCGGTCAACACCAAGCCGCGGCGGCGACGCTTGAATAGGCCACCGACGCTCGCCCAGCTTCTGAAAGCCGCCGAGGCGATCCTCATCGCGCTGATCGCCACAAGCCGCCGTTAACCGTTAACGCGGGAACGTCGCGTGTGCCGTACTGAAACGGTTTAGTGGCACACCATGTGATAGGCGTTGCGCCGCGCTTAACGGGAATTTGCGATGAGCCTCGACCGCCGCCGCCTGTTTGCCGCCCTCGCCGGCGCCGCCACGGCCGGCGCCGCAGCGCCGGCGCTGGCGCGCGACGTCGCGGCGCGGCCGGTAACCGACGCCACCACGCTCGGGCTGCGGCCGAACGCGCCGGACGATCAATCAACGAGCCTACAGCGCGCCATCGACCAGGCCGCGGCCGCGGGCACGGTCCTGCACCTGCCGGCCGGCTTTTATCGTGCCGGCGCGCTGAATTTGCCAAACCACGCCGGCATCGCCGGCATCGCCGGACTGACGCGCATCGTCATGGCCGGCGGCGCCTCGATGCTGTCAGCCACCGGCAGCGACAACATCGCGCTCTCAGGCCTGATCCTCGACGGCGCCAATATCCCGCTGCCCGAGCGGCGCGGGCTTATCCATCTGGCGCAAGGCCGCGCGCTGCGCATCGCCGATTGCGAGATCGTCGGCGCCGGCCGCAACGGCATCGCGCTGGAAGCAATGGACGGCGAAGTGACCGGCACCACGATCAGCGCCGCCGACGCCGCAATAATCTCAATTGACGCGCGCGGCCTGCGCATCGCCGGCAATACCGTACGCGGCGCCGGCAATGGCGGCATTTTGGTCTGGCGCTCGACCGTCGGCGACGACGGCACCCTGGTGGTCGACAATCGCATTGAGAACGTCGCCAACAAATCCGGCGGCTCCGGGCAGTACGGCAACGGCATCAATGTTTTTCGTGCCAACAACGTCATGGTGCGCGGCAACCGCATCCGCAACGCGACGTTCTCCGCGGTGCGCGGCAATGCCGCATCAAATCTGCAAATCCTCGGCAACACTTGCAGCGCCATCGGCGAAGTCGCGCTCTATGCCGAGTTCAGCTTCGAAGGCGCGATGATCGCCAACAACATCGTCGACGGCGCCGCTCTCGGCGTCTCGGTGACCAATTCCAACGAGGGCGGCCGGCTCGCCGTGGTGCAGGGCAATCTGGTCCGCAATCTCCTGCCGCACCGACCCGCCGGAACCGATCCGGACGATAGCGCCGGCATCGGCATCGGCATCGAAGCCGACACCGCGGTGAGCGGCAACGTCATCGAGAACGCGCCCTATATCGGCATCGCCGCCGGCTGGGGCCAATATCTGCGCGACGTCACCATCAACGCCAATGTGGTGCGCGGCGCCGATTACGGCATCGCGGTCTCGGTCGCCCCCGGCGCCGGCGCCGCCGTGATCGCCGACAACATGATCTCCGGCGCACGGCTTTCAGCCATCGTCGGCATGGAATGGAAAAAGCCGGTGACCGGCGATCTCGCCAAAGACGGCGCCGAGCGCTACGCGCAGTTGTCGGTAGTCGGCAACCGGGTGCGGTGAGGCGTAGCTACGCTAGATCGCTGCTGTCACCCTCAGCGCGCCGATTTCAAAACCGTTCCAGTTGTGCAGCGTCGGATGCACGAAGCGGTCGAGTGCCACGCGCTCGGCGTCGCTCAGCGGCAGAAACCGCGCGATGACGGCCGCCATGACTGCTTGCGCGGCGCGACCGGCACCGTCGTCGCATTTGATGGCGATGCCGAGCCCCTGTTCCGGCAGCGCGCCGCAATAGACGCCTTCTGCGCCAGTTTTTACGAACACGCGCGCGCCGAACAGCTGCATGATCTCGGTGCAAAAGCGTCCGGTGCCGGCGACGTGCCACGGTTTTTGCGAGCAGGCCGCGCGCAGTCGGGCGGCGGCGCGGGCGCGTTCGGGCGCCAGCCCATGGCCGGTGGCGAACTTGGCGAAGGCGTGAGCGAGATTTTGCAGCGGGATCGCCCAGGTCGGTACCGAGCAGCCGTCGATGGCGCAGTGGTCGTCGCCGAGTACCGCGCCGGTCAGGTTTTCCAGCACCGCCCGCACCTCGCGCTGCACCGGATGCTGCGGCCGCCAGTAGTCGGCGTGGTCAACACCTTTGGCGCAGGCGACGCAGAGGAAGCCTGAATGCTTGCCGGAGCAATTGTTGTGCAGCGCCGACGGCTCGCCGGTGCGCGCCAGCGCCGCGACCGCCGGCTGCGCCATCGGCCAATGGGCGCCGCAGCGCAGTGCCGCGGCGTCGAGCCCGGCCTTCGCCAGCATGCGCGTGACGCCCGCCACATGCCCCGCCTCGCCAGAGTGCGAGGCACAGGCCAGCGCCAGCTCCTCGTCGCCGAAGCCATACATGTCTGCAGCGCCGCTCTCGACCAGCGGCAAGGCTTGCAGCGCCTTGACGGCGGAGCGCGGGAAAATCGGCGTGGTCACATCGCCTAGGGTCAGCACCGCCCCGCCGTCGGCATCGGCCACCGCGACGGCGCCGCGATGCCGGCTTTCCACCAGGCTACCGCGCAAAACTTCGACCAGAATCGGGTTATTCATGTTCGATGCTTAAATGGCCACGCTCCAGCTCAGCAATCCTGTAGCATGCCGGACGCCATGGGTCGGCTGACCATCGTGCTTCCGGTGCTCGACGAGGCGGCGATCATCGTTGCCGCGTTGCGGGCGCTCGCGCCGTTGCGCGCCCGCGGCGCCGAGATCATCGTCGCCGACGGCTATAGCCGCGACGGCACCGCGCGCCTCGCAAAACCGTTCGCCGACCGCGTGATCACCGTCCGGCGCGGGCGTGGCGCGGCGATGAATGCCGGCGCCGCGCTCGGCGGCGGCGATGCGCTCCTCTTCCTGCACGCCGACACAACGCTGCCGGACGACGCCGACCGGCTGATCGATGCGGCACTGGCGCGCCGCGCCTGGGGCCGTTTCGACCTGCGCATTGCCGGAAGCCGTCCGCTCTTCGCCGTGATCGCCCGCATGATCAATTGGCGCTCGCGCCTGACCGGCGTCGCCACCGGCGACCAGGCGATCTTCGTCACGCGCGAAGCGTTCGAGGCGGTCGGCGGCTTTCCCGATTTGCCGCTGATGGAAGACATCGCCATCTCGCGACGGCTCAAGCGCCTGTGCCGGCCGTTCTGCATCGCCACGCCGGCCGTCACCTCGGGGCGGCGCTGGGAGCAAAACGGCGTCGTGCGCACGATCCTGCTGATGTGGCGGCTGCGCCTTTCCTACTATCTCGGCGTCAAGCCGGCGCTGCTCGCCGAACTCTACGACCCGCCGCGCTCACCCGCGTAGAGCCGTGCCCGGCCATAGCTTTGGCGCCGTACGCGCATATTGCGGCGGCCGCGCCACCTCGGCGCCGAGCGTCTGCGCGGCGTGCCAGCCCCAATGCGGATCGTCGAGGAAGGCGCGCGCCATCGCCACCATGTCGGCTTTGCCCGAAGCAACGATGTCCTCGGCCTGCTTGGCGCCGGCGATCATGCCGACCACGCGGGTGGCAATCCCGGTCTCGCGGCGCACCCGCTCGGCGATCGGCACGTTGAAGCCGGGATCGGTCGGCCAGCGGCTGTCGGGCGTGATGTTGCCCGAGGAAATATCGATGTAGTCGAGGCCTGCGTCCTTGAGCGCCTTGGCCATGGCCACCGCGTCGTCGCCGTTCAAGCCGTTGTCCAGCCATTCGGTGCCGGTGATGCGGGCGCCGAGCGGCACGGTGCGGGACACCGCGGCGCGCACCGAGCGCACCACTTCGAGCGGAAAGCGCATGCGGCCCTCGAACGAGCCGCCGTAGGCGTCGTTGCGCTTGTTCGACAGCGGCGAGACAAAACTGTGCAGCAGATAGCCGTGGGCGAAGTGCAATTCGATGGCATCGAAGCCGATGCGCAGCGAGCGCTTGGCGGCGTCGGTGAACGCCGCATTGACGCGCGCCATGTCGTCCTCGGTCATGGCGGCGGGCGTATGCCAGCCCGGCCCGAACGGCAGCGCCGACGGCCCGATGGTCGGCCAGGCATCTTCCGCAGCCGTCAACGCCTTGGCGCCTTCCCAAGGGCGCGCCGAGGATGCCTTGCGGCCGGCATGAGCCAGCTGGATGGCGATCTTGGCGGTGCCGATGTGATGGCAGTGATAGACGACCCGCTCCAGCGCCGCCTCGCAGGCGTCGGAATAAAGCCCGAGGCAGCCATGGGTGATGCGGCCGCGGCGCTCGACATGGGTCGCCTCGATCACCAGCATGCCGGCGCCGGAATTGGCCAGCATGCCAAGATGCGTCATGTGCCAATCGTTGCCGACGCCGTCATCGGCGCTGTACTGGCACATCGGCGCGACGACGATGCGGTTTGCGAGCTCGAGGCCGGCAAGGCGGATGGGCGAAAACAAAGCACTCGTCATGGCTCACCACTGATTGGCTGATCGCATATTGCGGGGGTGAAACGGAACGCTTGGCGCGGTTGAATGGCCTGCAGGCCGCACATTATACGCGCAGGTCCTGTCTGTGGATAACACGCCGTTGCGATGGGCTGAACACGCGGCCATGAGCGATGCCCCAGCGCGGCACAGGGAGTCAAGCGGTGCCGAGGGGTGCTTGGACGACGCGCGGCGGAGCAAAAAGCCCGTTGCCGACGGGCCTATTCGGCCGGCACTTCCTCGTCGACCAGGAGGCCCGCGATCCTCGCCCACTGGTCGCGCAACTGCGCCGCCTTGCGTATTTCGGCGTTGAGCCGCTCGGGCGTGAAATAGTGCCGCCAGCGGCCGCTATCGACCAATTCGATGAAATGGGCCTGCCGACGCTCCGCCAAGGCGAGCCATTTGCGCGCGATACTGTCGTACGGACCTTGTTGCCGTTCCGACATGAGAAAGCCAGAAGCGCCCGTGAATTCGGCGTTTCCGCATACTCATCGGCGTGTTTGATTCGAGCAATCAAATTACTTTGTTTGTTTGATGGCAGGACTTATTGACAATGCGCTTTGTGGATAATTGCGGGCAAATGTGATTCGGCACCGTGCGTCCGGCCTGGGCCGTCAAATCCGCCGTCCGGTTTCGCTGCCGGTAGACTGGCGGGAGGCGGCGACAGGCCATAGATGTCGGGCGAGCCGCTGGAAACAATCCGTCCGGGGATGCGCAGCAGATGCAGGCGTATGACCTTCTCGCGCAAAAATTCGAACGTCGCGCCGGCATCGAGGACGCGCTGGGCATCCTGCACTGGGACAGCGAGACCACGATGCCGAAAGGGGCCGCGCCATACCGGTCCGAGGCGACCGCGGCCTTGCAGGGGATCGCCCACGATATGCTGCTCGACGGCGAGGTTGCCGAGCTCCTGACAGCGGCGGAGCAACGGCAAGATGTCCTCGACGTCTGGCAACGCGGCAACTTGAGGGAAATGCGCCGGTTGTTCGTTCAGGAATCCGCCGTTCCCCGCGATCTGGTCGAAGCAAAATCGAAAGCCGTCTTCAAAGCCCGCATGGCTTGGCGCGAAGCCAATGACAAAAACGATTTCGCGCTGCTGCAAGCCCCGTTGGCCGAGGTGGCCGCGCTGCAGCGGGATATCGGCACGGCGATCGGGCAGCGGTCGAACCTTGCGGCCTATGATGCATTACTGGACGGTTTCGACCCGGGCCTGCGCAAGAGCTTCATCGATCCGATTTTCGCGCAATTGCGCGCGGCGCTGCCCGAACTCATCGGGGAGGCGCGGTCGATGCAATCAAGGCTGCCGGCCAAGCCGTTGCCGAAGGCGGCGCTGGCCGCGCCGGCGCAACGGCGGTTGTTCGAGCACCTGATGCGTGCCATCGGCTTCGATTTCGAGCGCGGCCGTCTCGATTCCGCCCGGCAGCCGTTCTGCGGCGGCGCCACCGACGATGTGCGGATCACCGACCGCCAAGGCGAAGACGACGTTCTTAATGCGCTGACCGCGCTTTTTCATGAATGCGGTCACGCGCTCTATGAGCAGGGCAGACCGCGGCAATTCCTGCGCCAGCCGGTCGGCAGCCCGCGGGGATTGACGGTGCACGAGAGCCAGGCGCTGCTCATGGAAATGCAGGCGTGCTCGACGCCCGAATTCGTTTCCTATCTTGCGCCGCTCCTGCGCGCGGCAGCCGGCGCGGACGGGCAAGCGTGGAGCGAAGCGAACATCGACCGCCTGATGAACAAGGTCGAGCCGTCATTGATCCGGATGGACGCCGACGAGATGACCTATGTGCTGCACGCCGTCATCCGCTACGATCTCGAGACGGCGATGATCGACGGCGACCTGCCGGTCGCTGACCTGCCGGAGGCCTACAATGCCGCCATTTGGCGGTCGTTGGGCATGAAAGTCCCGGACGATCGGGCCGGTTGCCTGCAGGATATTCATTGGGCGGCGGGATTGTGGGGTTATTTTCCGAGCTATGCGCTCGGCGCCATCGTGGCCGCGCAACTGTTCGAAGCCGCCTGTCTGGCGCAACCGCAGATGCGCCGCGCGCTGGCAAGCGGCAATTTCGCGCCGCTGCGCGACTGGCTGGCGACCAACATCTACGGCAAGGGCAGCTTGTTCGAAACCGGCGAGCTCATCGCCGCCGCCACCGGCCAGCCGCTGCGCACGGAACCCTATTTGGCGTATCTGCGCCGGCGCTATATCGGCAAACAGTGACACGATTGAAAAGCATCGCCGCCCCGGTGGGCGCTGAGCCTACAGCTTGATCAGGTGGACGAAACACGACGCCTCGCGGTCTTCGATGGCGTGGACCAGTGTGACGCCGCCGGCCCGGTAGATTTTTCGCCAGGTTTTGAGCGCCGGCGGCGGCACCCCTTGGCCGGAAATGACCTGCACGAAATCATGCAGCGCGATGTCGCGCGGCGGATTGTTGCGATGACCGAGACGGCCATAATAGTCGCCGATCAGCAACAGTTGTCCGGGAAAGGCTTTCTTGAGGTTGGCCAACCATGCCGCAGCCGCGTCGGTTCCAGCGCCGAAAAACTCGTTGGCGACGCTGGCTGCGGTAATGGTGCGGACCTGGCGCGCGATCGCCGCGGCAACGGCGGATCCCGGATCGTAACAATCGCCGCGGATGATTTTTATCGGAGCGGCCGCGCGCACGGAGCGGACGCGCTTGCGCGCCGCCGCGCACATCTCCGGATTGATATCGAGTCCCCAGCCGACGAATTGCGGAATACGCACGGCAAGGTCGTGCAGCATGATTGCGGTTCCGCAGCCGAGATCGAGCACGTGATTGAGGCCGAGCTGGACGATCAAATCGCCGAGCATCACCGAGCTGACCGCCGGCGCCTCCTGAAATGCGACCGGATGCTGCCGCCGGTCGATCAAGGCCGGCGCGAGCCCGGGACGGGGCAGTACGCGATCGAGCGCGATCGCATTGCCGCCGTAAGTACGAAGATATTGGCCGATCGCGAAACGCGCATAGGCGTCGTATTTGCGCGTCAATCGATATGTGTCGCCGCTGCGGGCGATCAGTTCCGTCCGCGCGGCGAGCATTTGCAGCGCTGCCTCCAGCATGCCGCCGTCGACGCGATGCCCGGCGGCGAGTGTCCGTATCGCGCATGGACGCGCGAGCGATTTCAAGATGCCGCGCCGGTCGAGCGCGACCAGGGCGCAGGCGAGATGAAATCCCTCGGCGAGGTCGAACACCGACCAGCGCGCCGGACGGGCGTTGGTGGAGACCGCCCTCACCGCAGCGCGTCGGCCGTGCCGTAATCCGGATTTGCCGCGCGCACGAGCGCTCCGATCTCGATCATGTGATCCAACAGATCGTCCTGGACCGCCGCATCGCCGGCAATGTCGCGAAGAAATGTCACCACGTCGCCGAGCTTTTGCGGTTGCTCGAACAGCCTGAGGATGTCTTCGACGCCGTGCTCGACGCGGTAATGCACCGATCGATCGGCGTCGACGACGGTCACGTAGCAATTGCGTTCACTGGTGGCGTCGAGCTCGAGCGGCGGCGCATCGGGCGGCAGGCTGCGAACGCGCTCCAGCAATTGCGCGCAATCGTGCAGGTCGGTGAAGATGTGCGTTTGCGGGTTCAGCCGGTAGAAATCGTCGAGATCGATTGCTTCGCCCGGCGCCGCGGCGCGGCGCCGCGAATTGTGCGTCCCGCGCGCGGCGATGGCGAAACCGAACTTGAACAGCGACGTCAGATGATGGGCGGCGCCGAACCGGTCGGCGATGAATTCGACCACCAGGTCGCCGTCGATCGGCGCGGCCGAACCGCGCGGCTTGACCCATTCGCGGAAGCGCTCGACAAGCACGCTCAAGCGGTTCTGAAAGAACCGCAGCGCATAGCTCAGCACGTCGTGGCCGGCGCCGCGAAAAGCGTCCACCGCATCGACCGCGAACGTATAGGTCTCGCGCGGCATCGCGGCGGGATAATAGTAATAGGTCGAGTAGAGATCGGGATGGGCGCGCACCTGTTGGGCGTCGCCGTCGCCGATCAGGCGCGCGTTGAATTTGGTGGTATAGCCGTCATAGGCCAGCGCCTTGCCATGTTGGTTGAACAGCGGCGTGCCCGGCTCCGGCAAGAGAATGTGCAGTTGCGGCGTGCAGGCCTCCTGCGGGCGGCGAAAGCATGTGCCGAGCATGTCGAGCGTCTCGTTCTGGTCCTGCAAAAGCTCCTCCGGATAGCCGGTAATGAACGACGCGGTGGTCTCGATGCCCCAGTTCTCGGCGATGTCGAGAATATGCTGCACGCCGTCGAGCTTGAGGCGCTTGTCGGCGATCTTCTGCATGCGTTTCGAGCCGGTCTCGATGCCGAAATAGAGGCCGATGCATCCGGCGAGCGCCATCGCCTCGAGGAGATCGGCGTCGACGCAATCGGTGCGCGCGGATACGCGCCAGCGATAGCCGCGGTCTTTCACCGCCTCGCAGAACGCATGCACTTTGCGGCGATTGACGGTGAACAGGTCGTGGTCGAGCTTGAATTCACGCGCGCCGTAACGCTCGTGAAGCAGATCCATCTCGCGAACGATGCGTTCGGGCGACTTGAGCCGGTAGTCGCGCTGGAAGAACGACGAGGTTGAGCAAAACGTGCAGGTGAAGGGACAGCCGCGGCCGGCCTCGACCCGCATCAGATCCAGGCCGAGCTCCGCGACCGGGTAGAGGTCGTAGCGCGGAATTGGCAGGCGATCGAGATCCTCGATCTTGGGCAGACCTGGCGTCGTCTTGATGCCGCCGCGCCGGCCGTCGCGCCAGGTCACGCCGGCTATGTCGCCAAACGCGCGCGTCTCGAGCTTGGCGAGGAGCGGCGGCAAGGTTTCCTCGGCTTCGTGGCGGACGACGATGTCGAACTGCGCATAGGCGTCGAGGATCGGCCGGTCGAGCATGGTGGCATGGGGCCCGCCGAGCAGAATGGGAAGCTCGGGTTGCCGGCGCTTGATGAGGCCTGCAACATTGACCGCGAACAAAAGGCTGCAGCCCAGCGTGGTGAAACCCACGGCATCGGGCGCCATGCCCAAAATATCGTCCGCGGCGCGGCCGTAAAATTCCCTGTCGTAGGCGCGGCGGCCGAACCGTACCTCGCGCTTTGGATCGTAGATGAGCACGTGGTGATCGTCGCGCATCGCCACGGCGGCAAGCGAAGCCAGCCCCAGATGCGGGTGAACGTCGAACAGCGCCGGATCGACGCTTTCGGGCGTGATGAAATTATCGACCAGAACCAGACGCATCCAAAACTCCGATGCCGCGTCGCGCCGTCATCCGCGCAACATCAGCGCGCCGCCATCGACCAGTTGCTGTACCGCGCCGCACAAGCGTCCGGTGTCGACCGCGACGCCGGCGTGGCGCAGCGCCGCTGCCATCTGCGCGACGCTGTTCTCGCCGTCGGCGCAATCGAACAGCACGCAGCCCAGTTCGTCGACTTCGTCGATACTGACGCAGCCGCGCGGCTCGTCCCAGCGGTAGACGTAGTGGAATTGGCCGCGTGCAAGCGTCGAAAGATCGCCGCTGCGCGCGCGCAATATCTGTTCGAGCTGAAGCGGATTTGCGCTCATCTGGTGATGAGCGGTCCGCCCGCGCCGCACCGGTACGGATTTCGCCGTCACCTTTTTGCGCTTTGCATCGCCTGGCTGAACCGGCAGCGCGCTCGCGCCGTCGCGCAATTCGAACAGTGCGCGCTCGTGGCGGACCAAATCCCACGCCAAAGCGTGATCGGGATTGCCGTGATCGAGCCAGCCGTCGAGGAACCGGCAGAACGAGTTGATTTTATCCGCACGCGACTTCTTGTTGGCCTGGCGCAAGGCCGCCGCCGGCTTGGCGTAATCGGCAAAAACCGCGATGCTGACCTTGAGCCTGTCGAGCAGCGCAAAAGTCAGCGGCAGGCGCAGGCGTATGTCGTTTTGCCGGACTTTGGCGGCGAGCCCGGCAAACAGACGGATGCGTTCGAAATCGAAGGCCGCCGCGCCCCGCGATCTTGCCTGCCGCCGCAGCCGCTCGAGCACGAGCGGATCGTCCACGGCGGCGGCCAGCATGGCATGGATTTTCCGCGCCGACGGTGCGCTACCCCTAAGCATTCAGGCACATGGCTTTGGTGCGCTCGATCTGCCCGACGATCGCCGCGTCGGCCAGATCCGGCGCCCAATTGTATTCGAAGGTGATGGCCCGCGGCCTGGCGCGTTGCAGAACGGTGCGCATGAGCTCGAACGTGCTTTCGTCGGCGAGGCCGGCATGGTCGTCCCAGGCGGTGCCGGATTGAACGTCCATTCCGGAGACATGCATCTCGACCAGATTTTCGAGCGGCAAGCGGCGAACTTCCCGGTTCGGATCGAACCCCATATTCCTGGCGCTGATCAGGAAATGCGTGAGGTCGAGCAGCATTCCGACCTTGCAGCGGCGGTGCACTTCGGCCGTGAAATCGACGATCGACATGGTGCTGCCGGGGACTTCGAAATATTGCGGCGAGTTCTCGACGATCAGCGGCATGGCAAAGCGCGCCTGAAGCTGCGTGATGTTGTTGCAGGCGTGCTGCAAAACCTCTTCGCTGAGCTGCGGACACACGGTGTAGGTCAGGGTGGTCGGCTCGTGCAGCGCCGCGCCTTGGCGCAGCGGATCGGCCGACATGAAGGCGAGATGCTCGCCGATCCAGGGCGTGTTGGTGCGCTCGGCAAGCGCGGCGATGGCGCCGAGCGTATCGTCCGATGGCGGCACAAAGCCGGCAATCGACATGCTGGCGCAATGAAGAACGATGGGAGCGAGGGCTTCCGCCTTTATCGCCGACGGATCGTGGCGCAACAGCTCGAACGGCAGTTCGACATAGTCGATCAGGCCGGGATTATGGTCGATGATCTGCGGCACGCCTGGACCGAGAGCCAGGCCGATCAACACACGCTGCGAGGAGGACGCGGCCAAAAGTCGGGCAGCGCCCTCGCCTACACCATTCATCCACGCCTCCTAGCCAGGAAGCACACACGGCACCCATACGCGTAGATTTGTCGCGCGCGCTTAGTCGTAGTTGTAGCCGTTCGTTGCGCGTGCGCTCGCAGAGGCTTTGACCACCGTGATCATCAGCTGTCCCTTGGCAATGCAGCGCTGAATTTGCGCAACCTTGCCCGGATCGAGCTTGAAAGCCATCTTCAAGTTATGCGCGCCGCCGCCCGCTTTGGTAGCTCCCTTGGCTTTTTTGGCCATGAAAATTCTCCCGATGATGCGGATACTACGTGAAAGTGTATGGATCGCGCTTATCAACGTCAATGCGCTCAGCCCGGTGCTGTGGATATCGGTCGCGCAAATTGATTTTCAGACGCCCGGATCGGGCGCGGCAAAGCGCACCAATGCGGCGACCGGACCGCCGAGCCGCCCTCCGGTCGGCGCCGTGCGATTCGCGTTCGGTGCGACAAATCTTACGACCGGCTCCGCGGCCGGCATCAGGGTGATATTTATTTTCCAATCCAACTCCTGGTCGCGCGCCAGGGTGACGTCGTAGTGACTGAGAATGCGCGCCAAGAGCGACAGCAGGACGACATTGGCCAGTGGCCGCCCGATGCAATGGCGCGCGCCCATGCTGAACGGAAAATATGAATAGGCCGACGGCCGGAAACCGGCCCATCGCTGCGGATTGAAGAGGTTCGGTTCGGGAAATTCCTGCGGATCGCGGTGAGCGATATAGGGACTGAGGATGATTTCGCACTGCGGCGGCAGGGCGTGACCGAGTAGCGCTGCCGAACGCGTCGTCAACCTCGCCATGATCGCGCTGGGCGGCAACAGCCGCAAGGTTTCCTGGATGACCTCCTTGAGCAGCGGGCAATCCGTTTCGTCGGCATGGCCAGGGATGCCGTGTGCGCCACAGGCCGCGGCGAGTTCGCGCCGCAGCGCCAGCCGCAATCCGGGCTGTTGCGACAACAGCAGCAAGACCCACGTCAGGGTAACCGCAATGGGCTCGCTCGCCGAAAGGAAGAGCATGTTCGCGTGCGCGATCACCTGATCGTCGGTCAATCGAACGTCGCCGCCGGAAGCAAGCGTCGCCAGCCGGCCGAACAGGCTCGCGGGCGGCGCATCGGACGCTGCGTGCTCTTGGCGCAGCGCCGCAAGCCGTTTGCGCAGCATGCGGTCGAGCTGCCCGCCCATGGCTATCAGCTGGCGGCGGGCTGCGGTCCCGGGAGGCGCGTGGCGCCCCGAGAGCAAGCGGCGGTAATCGAAATATGACTGGGCGAGCGTTCCCAATGCGACATCGGCATCGCCGAACACGACCTGCTCCGAGACATGAAGCGTGAGGCGATGCATCTCGGCCAACAGCGCGACGTCGCGCTCCGCCGGCAACTGCGCCACGAAGCGCTCCCAGCCCCGCGCGATCGCGGCTCCGAAATCATGGTCCTGATCGACGGCGGCCACCGCTCGCAACAGCTGCTGGTGGCTCTTGTGCTGCTCGCCACGCATGCTGAACAGGCCGACGTTGAGCCGCTTGAGCGTGGGCGGCAGCGCGAACAGCTCGCCGACCGAGACCGAAGTGCCGAACAGATCGGGGTCGGTGAGGACCTGTTGCGCTCCTTTCGGCCCGAAGACCGCGACCGTTGCCGCGCAGTCCCGCGCCCGGGAGAACACCGGCCCTGATTCCGAAACCACCACCAGTCCGTTCGCGGCCGCCAAGCGTGCCGACTGCAAATGCGCCAGCGGGTCGGCCCGCAGGGCATCCAAATCGATATGCCGGGGAATCGACGCGCATAAACTCATCGAACGTCCTCGCGAGGCCCATCATAGGCCGTCCCGCGGTTGGGCGCTTCCCTCCTCCGAAAATCGCAAAGACCGGCCGGCACAATGCTGGCTACGGCAAGCCGCGGCCGCGCGGAACGCCTAGGCCTTCACCGCGACGATGCCTTCGATCTCCACCGAGATCTGGTTCGGCAGCATGACATTGCCGACCGCCGAGCGGGCGTGGCGGCCGGCGTCGCCGAACACTTCGACGAACAGGTCGGAGCAGCCGTTGATGACCTTTGGCGAGTCGTTGAAATCCGGCACGGCGTTGACCATGCCCAAAAGCTTGACGATGTAGTCGACGCGGTCGAGCGACCCGAGCGCATCGCGCATGGCGGCGAGGAGGCCCAAGCCCACCAGCCGGGCGCGCCGGTAGCCTTCCTCGACGCTGATGTCCTTGCCGAGCTTGCCGGTGAGTTGCTTGCCGCTCTCGTCGCGCGGCCCCTGGCCGGCCAGATAAAGAATATTCCCGGCGAGCCGGTACGGCAGGTAATTGGCGACCGGCGTGCCCAACGACGGCAGCACGATGCCGAGCTCTTTCAGACGCGCTTCCGCACTCATGAGGTTCTCCTGGCTGTATTGAAATCGGAGTCCGCGTTCACAGCTCGACGCGCAGGAAAGCGGCCAGCTCGCCGATGATGCCGCGGCGGAACACCAGGACGCAGACGACGAAGATCACGCCCTGGATCACCAGCACCCATTGGCCGAATGGCGCCAAGTAATTTTGCATGGCGATGACCGCGAAGGCGCCGACCACCGGCCCGAACACCGTGCCGAGACCGCCCAAGAGCGTCATCAGCAGTACGTCGCCGGACATGGTCCAGTGCACGTCGGTGAGCGAAGCGAGCTGGAACACCAGCGCCTTGAGCGAGCCGGCGAGCCCGGCCAGGGTCGCCGACAGCACGAAGACAACGAGCTTGTAGCGGTCGGTGTTGTAGCCGAGCGAGACGGTGCGCTGCTCGTTCTCGCGGATCGCCTTCAAAACTTCGCCGAACGGCGAATTGATGATGCGGTAGATCAGCAGGAACGCGGCCAGCACGACGACGAGGACGAAGGCGTACATCGTCATTTCGTTGGACAGGTCGAAATAGCCGAACAGGCGGCCGCGCGGCACCGCCTGGATGCCGTCCTCGCCGCCGGTGAACGGCGCGCGCAGCGCGAAGAAATACATCATCTGCGCCAGCGCCAGCGTGATCATGGCGAAGTAAATGCCCTGGCGGCGGATGGCGACGCCGCCGGCGATGACGCCGAGCACGGCCGCCGTCGCGGTGCCGATCAGGATCGCCAGTTCGGGCTGGAAATGCCAGGTCTTGACGGCATAGGCGGTGAGATAGCTCGCCCAGCCGAAATAAAGCGCATGGCCGAACGACACCAGGCCGACATAGCCGATCAGAAGATTGAAGGCGCAGGCGAACAGCGCAAAGCACAATGCCTGCATGAGAAACACCGGATAGACGATGAACGGCAGCACCGCGAACAGCGCCACCATGATGCCGAGGCCGACGACAAAACTCACACTCGTCTCGCGGCGACGCTGCAGCACCAGCGGATCGACGACGCGTTCCATCATGCGGTCCGTCCGAACATTCCAGCCGGCCGCACCAACAGCACGATGACCATGATGACGAAAATCACCGTGTTCGAGGCTTCCGGAAAGAACACCTTGGTCAAACCCTCGACGATGCCGAGCACGAAGCCGGTGACGATCGCGCCCATGATCGAGCCCATGCCGCCGATCACCACCACGGCGAACACGACGATGATGAGGTCGGAGCCCATCTGCGGCGACACGTTATAGATGGGCGCCGCCATGACGCCGGCCAAAGCCGCGAGCGCGACGCCGAAACCGTAGGTCAGCGTCACCATGCGCGGCACGTTGATGCCGAAGGCGCGCACCAGGGTCGGATTTTCCGTAGCCGCCCGCAGATAGGAGCCGAGCCGGGTGCGCTCGATGGCGAACCAGGTGGCGAGGCAGATCACCACCGAGAAGGCGATCACCCAGGCGCGATAGTTCGGCAGGAACATGAAGCCGAGATTGCGGCCGCCGCGCAGCGCCTCGGGCACCTGATAGGGCTGGCCGGACGAGCCATAATAATTGCGGAACAGGCCCTCGATGATCAGCGCCAGGCCGAAGGTGAGGATCAGGCCATAGAGATGATCAAGCTTGCGCACATGCTGCAGGAACAGCTGCTCGATGAGAATACCGAACACGCCGATCACGATCGGCACGATGACGAGCGCCGCCCAATAATTGATGCCGAGATATTGCAGCAACAGATAAGCCGTGAACGCGCCCATCATGTACTGCGCGCCGTGGGTGAAATTGATGATGTTGAGCATGCCGAAGATGACGGCGAGCCCCAGACTCAACAGCGCGTAGAACGAGCCGTTGATCAGGCCGAGCAGCAATTGCCCGAACAGCGCCTGGGACGGAATGCCGAAGATTTCGAACATCAGTTACCGTACTCCATCCTCACAAATTCCCCTCCCCCTTGTGGGGAGGGGTAGGGGTGGGGGTCGGGAGGCAGCGCATGAACGTCGACGCGCTCACGTCACTTCCCGACCCCCCACCCTGCCCTCCCCCAAACAAGCTTGCACTCGGGCGCGCGCAAGCGCGGCCCGGGTGGGGGGAGGGAAGAGAAGATCAGTTCGTCACCATCGGGCAGTTGTCGTCCTTCATCGGCCGGAATGCTTCCTCGGCCGGGATGGTGGCGCGCAGCTTGTAGTCGTCGCCGGGATATTTGGATTCTTCCGGCTTCTTCACTTCGAACAGATAGGCCGGGTGGATCTTGCGGCCGTCGGCGCGGATATAGCCTTTGCCGAACAGCGGATCGTCGGTCGGCATATCCTTCATCTTGGCGACCACGGCCTTGCCGTCGCTGGCGCTTTTCAGCGCGGCGACCGCTTTGAGGTAATGCATGGTCGAGGCATAGACGCCGGCTACCGTCATGGCGGGGAACTTGCCCGGCCGCTCGACCTGCCAGCGCTTGGTCCAGGCGCGGGTGGCGTCGTTCATGTCCCAATAAAAGGTCTCGGTCAGCACCAGCCCTTGGGCGGTCTTCAAGCCGAGCGATTGAACGTCGGTGATGAACACCAAAAGACCGGCGAATTGCTGCCCACCCGCGGTGATGCCGAACTCAGCGCCCTGCTTGATGGCGTTGTCGGTATCGCCGCCGGCATTGGCAAGCCCGATGATCTTTGCCTTCGAGGCCTGGGCCTGCAGCAGGAACGACGAGAAGTCTTGGGTATTGAGCGGATGGGCGACGGCGCCGAGCACCCGGCCGCCATTGGCCAGCACCACCGCGGTGGCGTCGCGCTCGAGCGCATGGCCGAAGGCATAATCCGAGGTGAGAAAGAACCAGGTATCGCCGCCGGTCTTGACCAGCGCGCCGGCGGTGCCGTGGGCCAGCATCCAGGTGTCGTAGGTCCAATGCACGGTGTTGGGCGAGCATTTCGGCCCGGTAAGATCGGAGATCGCGGCGCCGGACACCAGGAATACCTTGTTCTTCTCGCGCACGACTTCGTTGACCGCGAGAGCGACACTGGAGGTCGGCACGTCGAGGATGGCGTCGACGTGATCGACGTCGATCCATTGCCGCGCAATGTTGGCGCCGACGTCCGGCTTGTTGAGGTGATCGGCGCTGATGAGTTCGACCTTCATGCCGTGGGCGGCCGGATCGAAATCGGCGATCGCCATCTTGGCCGCGAGGACGGAGCCCTGCCCGCCGATGTCGGCATAAAGGCTCGACATGTCGTTGAGCACGCCGAGCTTGACGGTGATGTCCTCGGCTTGTGCCGCGCTGGTAAGCGCAGCCGCGGCCGCCACGGCCAGTGTAGCGATCAGTCTCATGACAAACCTCACTGACTGCGGGCTTGGACGCCCACATTTCCTGCAGCTTCTATAGCAAACTCCAAGATCGCCGTGCCGCGGCTGCACCTTGGTCTTTAGTTTAGCACCGGCGCTGGCTTGCCCACCCGGAAGCCGGCAAAGTTCTCTACGTGGACAGAAGCGAGTTGCATCAGTTGGTCACCATCGGGCAGTTGTCGTCCTTGAGCGGCCGGAACGCTTCCTCGGCCGGGATGGTGGCGCGCAGCTTGTAAACGTCGCCCGGATATTTGGATTCTTCGGGCTTCTTCACCTCGAACAGATAGGCCGGGTGAATCTTGCGGCCGTCAGGGCGGATCGAGCCTTTGCCGAACAACGGATCGTCGGTCGGCATGTCCTTCATCTTGGCGACGACGGCCTTGCCGTCGGCCGCGCTTTTGAGCGCTGCAACTGCCTTCAGATAATGCGTGACCGCCGAATAGACGCCGGCTTGCACCATGGTCGGAAACTTGCCCGGCCGCTCGGCCTGCCAGCGCTTGGTCCAGGCGCGATTGGCGTCAGTCATGTCCCAGTACCAGGTCGCCGTCAAAACCAGTCCCTGGGCCGTTTTCAAGCCGAGCGAATTGACGTCGCTGATGAACACCAGCAGTCCGGCAAATTGCTGGCCGCCCGCCGTGATGCCGAACTCGGCGCCCTGCTTGATCGCATTGATGGTGTCGCCGCCGGCATTGGCCAGCCCGATGATTTTGGCTTTCGAAGTCTGTGCCTGCAGCAGGAACGAAGAGAAATCGCTGGTGTTGAGCGGATGGGCCACGGCGCCGAGCACCCGGCCGCCATTTGCCAAAACGACCGCGGTGGTGTCGCGCTCCAGCGCGTGACCGAAAGCATAGTCCGAGGTGAGGAAGAACCAGGTATCGCCGCCGGTTTTCACCAGCGCTTTGCCGGTGCCGTTGGCGAGCATCCACGTATCGTAGGTCCAGTGCACGGTGTCGGGCGAGCATTTCGGTCCGGTCAGATCGGAGCTGGCCGCGCCCGACACCAGGAACACCTTATTCTTTTCCCGCGCGACCTCGTTCACCGCGAGCGCCACGCCGGAATTCGGTACATCCACGATCATGTCGACGTGGTCGACGTCAAACCACTGGCGCGCGATGCTGACGCCGACGTCGGGCTTGTTCTGCATGTCGGCGTTGACAAGCTCGACCTTCAGGCCATGGGCCGCCGGATTGAAATCGGCCACCGCCATTTTAGCGGCGACAACCGAACCGGGACCGCCGAGGTCGGCGTAGAGGCCCGACATATCGCTCATCACGCCGATCTTGACGGTGAGGTCCTCGGCTTGCGCCGCACTTGTCAGCGCAGCGGCAGCCGCCAAGGCCAATGTAGCGATCAGTCTCATGACAAACCTCCCTGACTGCGGGCCTAAAAGCCCACATTTTCTGTAACCTCTATAGCAAACTCCAAGATCGCCGTTTAGCGGCTGCACCTTGGCCTTTCCTAACAATTCCCCTCCCCCTTGTGGGGAGGGGTAGGGGTGGGGGTCGGGAGGCGGAGCATGAACGTCAACGCTCGCGCATCACCTCTCGACCCCCCACCCTGCCCTCCCCCACAAGGGGGGAGGGAAAAGATCAATTGGTCACCATCGGGCAGTTGCCGTCCTTGAGCGGCCGGAAGGCTTCTTCCGCCGGGATGGTGGCGCGCAGCTTGTAAAGGTCGCCCGGATATTTGGATTCTTCCGGCGACTTGACCTCGAACAGATAGGCCGGGTGGATCTTGCGGCCGTCGGCGCGGATATAACCCTTGCCGAACAGCGGATCGTCGGTCGGGATTTCCTTCATCTTGGCGACCACGGCCTTGCCGTCAGTGGTGCTTTTCAGCGCCGCGACGGCTTTCAGGTAATGCAAGGTCGCGGCGTAACTGCCGGCCTGGTTCATGTTGGGGAATTTGCCCGGCCGCTCGGCCTGCCAGCGTTTGGTCCAGGCGCGGGTACCGTCGTTCATGTCCCAATAGAAGGTCTCGGTGAGAACGAGGCCCTGGGCGACCTTCAAGCCGAGCGCCTGGACGTCGGCGACATAGAATAAGAGCGCGGCAAAGTGCTGCCCGCCCGCCTGGATACCGAATTCAGCGCCCTGCTTGATGGCGTTGATGGTGTCGCCGCCGGCATTGGCAAGGCCAATGATCTTGGCCTTCGAGGTCTGCGCCTGCAAAAGGAACGACGAGAAATCCTGCGTGCTCAGCGGATGGGCGACGGCGCCCAACACCTGACCGCCATTGGCCTTGATCACCGCGGTGGTGTCGCGCTCGAGCGCATGGCCGAACGCATAATCGGCGGTGAGGAAGAACCAGGTGTCGCCGCCGGATTTCACCAGCGACTTGCCGGTCGAGTTGGCGAGCATCCAGGTGTCGTAAGTCCAATGCACGGTGTTCGGCGAGCATTTCGGACCGGTCAGATCGGAGATCGCGGCGCCGGAAACCAGGAACGCCTTGTTCTTCTCGCGCACGACTTCGTTGACGGCCAAAGCCACGCTCGAGGTCGGCACGTCGACGATGGCGTCGACGTGATCGACATCGAACCATTGCCGCGCGATGCTGGAACCGAGGTCGGGCTTGTTCTGATGGTCGGCGCTGACGATCTCGACCTTCATGCCGTGAGCGGCAGGGTCGAAGTCCTGCACCGCCATTTTGGCGGCGGCGAGCGAGCCCAGCCCGGTGTCGTCGGTATAGAGACCGGAAAAATCGGTGAGCACGCCGATCTTGACGGAAATATCCTCGGCTTGCGCCGCCGTGCCGAACAGCGCGGCGAAAGCGAATGCCAAACTGGCTATCAGTCGCATTGCCAACCTCCCTGGATCCGGGCCTTTGGCCCCTCGTTGACTTCAAACGCCGAGATAGTCGTGCAGCTTCTCCATATTGTTGGCCAGCTGCGCGTTCGAGAAGTGGTCCACGATACGCCCATGCTCCATCACGTAAAAGCGGTCGGCGACGGTCGCGGCGAAGCGGAAATTCTGCTCGACCAGCAGAATAGTAAATCCTTGCGCCTTGAGCGTGCCGATGGTGTGGCCGATTTGTTGAATAATGACCGGGGCCAAGCCTTCGGTCGGCTCGTCGAGCAGCAAGAGCCGCGCGCCGGTGCGCAGGATGCGGCCGATCGCCAGCATCTGCTGCTCGCCGCCGGACAGTTTCGTGCCCTGGCTTCGCAGCCGTTCGCGGACGTTGGGAAACAGCGCAAAGATGCGATCGAGGTCGAGGCCGCCGGGCCGCACCTGGGGCGGCAGCAACAGGTTCTCCTTGACGTCGAGGCTGGAAAAAATCCCGCGCTCCTCCGGGCAAAAGGCGATGCCGGCGCGGGCGATCACGTTGGAGGCGAGCTTGGTCATTTCGCGGCCCTCGAAGCGCACCGAGCCGGTGCGGTTCTCGACGATGCCCATGATCGCCTTGAGCGTCGTGGTCTTGCCGACGCCGTTGCGGCCGAGCAGCGTCACCACTTCGCCGGCCTGCACGTCGAAGGTCACGCCGTGCAGCACGTGGGACTCGCCGTACCAGGCTTCGAGATTGTCGACGGCAAGGAGCGGATGCGCGTCAGGCTTTGTCTCAGGCATGGCCGGTCCCGAGGTAGGCTTCGCGCACCGCCGGATCCTCCGACACCGTCTTGTAGTCGCCCTCGGCCAGCACGTTGCCACGGGTCAGCACGGTGATGCGGTCGCACAGATTGGCGACGACGCTGAGATTGTGCTCGACCATCAGCACAGTGCGCTTGTCGGTAAGCGATTTGATCAGCGCGCTGATGCGGGCGATGTCGTCATGGCCCATGCCGGCCATCGGCTCGTCGAGCAGCAGCATTTGCGGCTCGAGCGCCAAAGTGGTGGCGATTTCCAACAGGCGCTTCCTGCCATAGGGCAATTCGACCGCCCTCGAATTCACGTAAGGGGCGAGCCCGACATCGCCGATCAGCGCCGTGGCCTCGTCGTCGAGCGCATGCAGCACGCGTTTCGAGCGCCAGAAATCGAACGAGCCGCCGCGCCGGCGCTGCAGCGCGATGCGCACGTTTTCGAGCACGGTGAGATGGGGAAACACCGCCGAGATCTGAAACGAGCGCACCAGGCCGAGGCGAGCCACCTCGGCGGGCTTGAGCGCGGTGATGTCGCGGCCGTCGAAGGTGATGCGGCCGCGGGTCGGGATCAAGAACTTGCTGAGCAGATTGAAGCAGGTGGTCTTGCCGGCGCCGTTCGGGCCGATCAGCGCATGAATGGTGCCGCGCACGACGCGCAGATTGACCGCGCGCACCGCGACGAATCCGGCAAATTCCTTGGTCAGGTCCTCGGTTTCGAGGACGATCTCGCTACGCACCACATTCCCCCACGCCGGCCATTGTCGACGTGTTCCGGCAGGCCGTAAAGAGGAACTCCGCCGCGGCTATTCTTTTCCCGCAGCGTCAAATTGGACTGTCGTACAGACGGCGGCGCGCAACCGCAAAAATAAGGACCCGCCCGGGGGGACGACCGGGCGGGTCTAAGAGATCGGCGCCAGCGTCGGGGGAGAAGCGCGCCGATGGCGACTTGAAAATCCGTCACCGCACATTGGTCGCTGCTACCCCGGCGAAGGTTCACTGGCCGACGGCACATTTCACATCTGGCCGTTAACTATTTTGACGGTATTTTAATACCGCAATAGGACAGCACAACAGCCTGCCGTCGGCTAGCTTTTGCAATAATGATGGGAAAATCAATCAGTTAGGCGATACAACGCCAAACCCTAGTCGCTGTCGCCCGCATTTGCGGTTTCGACGACCCGCTCCTGGCGCATGCGCGAGACGACGCGGGCGAGCTCTTCCTTCGCCAACGTCTTCATCGTCAGCCGCACCCGATAGAACCCGCCGGGTTTCGGCCCATCGACCAGGGTGGCCTGGTACTCTTCGAGAAAGCGGGTGATCTCGCCGGCGCTGGCCTCGCGGGCGAACCGCACCATGGCAAAGGTGCCGTGGCCGGTCACCGTCGGGTTGACGCTCGCGGTCTCGAACGGGGCTTGCGGCTTGGTGGCCATGCTCACCAGCAGGAACGCCTGCAACGCAATCGCCGCCACCGCGAAGGATGCGGCGACGGCGAGCGTGCGCGGCGAGAACCCGGCAATGAAGGAGGAGAATTGGGCGGCGAAAGCGCCCGCCGAGTTGCGCTTGCGCGCGGCCACGGTCTCGGCGTCGATGGCGGCCATCAGCCGGTCCATGCAGCGCGCCGAAGGCACGCCTAGCGACTCGTTGAACGAAATCGTCTCGGCGAGTTCCTCGCGCACCAGATCGGCATGGCGGGCGAGAGCCGGATCGTAGCGCAGCGCATCCTCGACGCGCTGGCGGTCGCGCCGGCGCAACGTACCCGCGGCATACCACGGCAGCAGGGTCTCGATCTCTGTAGGTTCCATGTTTTCACCGCTCATCATGGCCAACCTCGATCAATTCCCGCCATTCTGCACAACTCTCCCAGTTTCTTGCGCGCGTAGAACATGCGCGTCTTTACCGTGTTCTCCGGAATGCCGATGATCTGCGCCACCTCTTCGACCGATTTCTCGTGATAGTAGACCAAATCAATGACTTCCCGGTGTTCCCGCGTCAGCGCGGCGAGGCACTGTCGCAACTTTTCGCCCTTGTCGAGCTTCTCGATAGAAATCGCTGGATTGTCTGAAGGTTCCTCGATCGCTTCCATCGTTTCTTCGTCGAGTCCTTCTTCGCGCCGCTTGCGTAACGTCGAGAGCGCCTTGAAGCGGGCGATGGCGATGAGCCAGGTCGAAACGGCACTTCTGCCTTCAAATCGACTGGCCTGACGCCACACGTCCAGGAACACTTCGCTGATCACATCCTCCGCCGCCATCTCGTCACGCAACAGGCGAAGGACGAACCGATAGATCCGCACGTGATGCCGGGCGAACAGCACCTGCATCGCGAGCCGGTCTCCGCGAGCAATCCGGCCTATCAGCAACTCGTCTGCCGGTGCCTGCATCGCCCTAAATCAGCTCATGGATTGGTCGCGCATTACCGCCGCGGGGTTCAAATGCCCGTGAAGAAATTACCGGAACATTACATGGCTGGAACTGAAGGCGAGAAATTCTTTTGTTTTCAGCCCCTTAGGGAGACGGAGGCTGCTCCGGCCCACCCCGCGGGCACGGTCGATCCGTAATGGCCCGGAATGCAGCCCGGGCGCAAGGCTCCGGATTGTCGCTAGGCCGGGCTGCGCGGCAGGGTCGACCCCAGCGGTTTCTCCTCGACCAGGATCATGGCCAATTGCGCGATCGCAAGCGCGATCGCGGCGGCGAAAAACACCTCGGTAAAGGTCGCCACCGAAGTTCCCGCCAAGGCCAGTTGGCTCAGCGTATCGCCCGAAGCCCCGATTGGAACCGCAGCCAGAACGACGGCGCCGAACACCGCGACCAGGATCGTGCTCATCAGCGTGCGCACGAAATTCATGGTGCCGATCGCCGCGCCGAGATGATGGATCGACACGGTGTTCTGCAGCACCACCTGCGTGAGCGGCGCGGTCGGGCCGAAGCCGACGCCGATCAGGAACAGAATGATCTCGAATTGCACCGTGGTCATGGTCGCCGCCGACCACGCCAGCACCAGCACCGCGCCGATGCCGACGAACAGGAAAATCATCGGCAGGAGCTTGTAGTGCTTGACCCGGCCGACCAGCTGGCTGGACAGGCCGGCGCTGGCATTGAGCGTCACCATCAGGATCACCAGGCTCAATCCCGACGAGGTCGCAGACCAGCCGAGCACGGTTTGCAGATACATCGGCAGGAAAATGTTCAGCGCCAGGATCGAGCCCCAGCCGAACGAGTGCGCCACCATGGCCAGCCGCGCCGTCGGATCGGCCAGGATGGCGAGCGGAATAAGTGGCTCGGCCGTGGTGAGCTGTCGCACCACGAAGCCGCCGCCGAGCACCAGCGCGCATCCGGCCAGCGCCAGCACCGGCGAGGAGAACCACGGATAGCGCACGCCGCCGAGATTGAGCGCCAGCATGAACGACGAGCTTGCCGCCATCACCAGCACCGCGCCGGCGAAGTCGAGCTTGTGCGGCCGGTCATGGCGCGGCAGCCGGCGCAGCATGGTCAGGGTCAAAATCACGGCGCCGACGCAGAGCGGAAAATTCCACAGAAAGATCACCCACCAATAAAGGTGATCGCAGATCCAGCCGCCGAGCGCCGGCCCGGTGCCGCCCGCGGTGGTGAAGGCGATGGAGAAATAGGCGTAATATTTGGCGCGGTCTTTCGGCGCGGCGACGTCGCCCAAAATCATCTGCGAGATCGCGGTCAGGCCGCCGCCGCCGCAGCCTTGCACGATGCGCCCGCCAATCAGCATCAGCATGCTGGTCGACGACGCCGCCAACAGCGAACCCGCCATATAGATGCCGAGCGCGATCAACAGCGCCGCGCGGCGGCCATGGATGTCGGCGAATTTGCCATAGAGCGGCGTCAGCGCGGTGGAGGCGATCAGGAACGACGTGATCAGCCAGGGCAGATCGTGCACGTCGCCGAGCGCCCGGCCGATGGTCGGCAACGAGGTCGCCAGGATCGACTGGTCGATCGAGCCGAGAAACACCGGCAGCATCATGCTGACGACGATGAGCCGCCTGTCCTTGTGCGTCAGCGGCTCGGCGATAGCCGGACCAACGCCAGGCTCGCTGACTTTGGCGTCCATGAACGTTCACTCCGCTGCGACCACGGCGGCGCAGCGCTCCCGGCGGAACGGCTTTTTCTAGGTGAATACCGGCAAACTTCGCCGCTGTCATTGACGGCCTCGCGCATGGCAGACCTGCCACACGCCAAGCCGGGTTACACGGCGCCTACGTGCTTAGCGGACTTTCAGCTTCAACAACGCATCAGCGGTGCCGTGGCAAAACTTCGCCATGTCGGACGGCGCCAGCCAGATCTTGTCAAGGAACTGGCGGCCCATCATGTGGGTCGAATACGGATAATCGATCGAGAACATGACGCGGTCGATGCCGAAGGTCATCAGCGCCGCATAAAGCGGCGGCTCGTTGAAAATGCCGCTGGTGGTGATCCAGACCTGGTCGAGGATGGTCTGCGGCACCGAGCGCTTGAGATGCTCGATGTCGGCGGAAAACACCTGGCTGGCGCGGTCGAGCATCATCGGCAGCATTTCGCCCATGTGGCCGATGATCAGCTTGAGCTTTGGATGCTTGTCCAGCGAGCCTGCGACCACCATGCGCAGCACGTGCACCGCGACTTCGGAGTGCCAGCCCCAGCCCGCGGTTTCGAGCACGCGGCCGGCGCCCTCGGGCAGGCCGGAGAAATAGGCCTCGCGCACCGCCGCCGGCGGAATGTGCGGATGGATGTAGATCGGCACGTCGAGCTCTTCGGCCGCCGCCAGGATGCCGTCGTAACTCGGATCGTCGAGGAATTTGCCTTCCGTCGTGCCGTTGACCATGGCGCCGACGAAGCCGAGCTCCTTGACGGTGCGCGAAAGCTCCTTGGCCGCGGCATCGGGGCTTTGCATCGGCAGCGAGGCGAAACCGGCAAAGCGCGTGGGATGTTTGGCGCAAGCCGCGCCGAGATGATCGTTGATCTCGCGCGCCATCGCCACGCCATCGGGGCCCGCCACCAGATCCGGTCCGGGGCCGCTGTTCGACAGCACTTCGACGGTGATGCCGGCTTCGTCCATGGATTTGAGCCGCGCTTCGCCGAGATCGGGCAACAGCGCCAGCGGATTGGGCACGTCCTTGCGCAGCGCTCTCGGCTTATAGCCGCGGCGCGCAATGACCGCTTTGTCGACGCGGGCGGATGCCGCGGGCAGCGAAAAGTGTTCTTCGAGGATGACCGTACGCATGGGCGCTTCTCTCCTTGTGCGGAAGCGGGTTGTTGCATCGTTTGCCGGTTGCCAGCAAGCGGGTAGATTGCAGATCGCGGTCTGCTATGATGCAGACGACTGCCGGCGCGCTGCGCGCGCGCCACGAGCCTCCGGAATGCGCTTCCGGAAACGGTCGCATCGCAAACCATTGTCCGCCCGTTGGCGCGGCTCCGCCGTGCTACGGCACATTCATTGAGGGATCGTCATGAAACTCAGCGCGCGCAATCAGCTCAAAGGCAAGATTTTGGACGTGAAGAAGGGCGCCACGACCTCCCATGTCCGGCTCGAAATCGCGCCCGGCCAAATCATCACCTCGTCGATCACCAACGAAGCTGTTGACGAACTCGGATTGAAAGTCGGCGGCACCGCCACCGCCATCATCAAGGCGTCGAGCGTGATGATCGCGGTCGATTAGGAATTCATCGTGAAAACAGCATTCTTCGTCATTGCCGCCTGCGCGGTGGCCGCGCCGGCGTTCGCGCAAGAGCCGGTCGGCTGCGACAAATTCAAATGGCCGCTCGACAAGGAGCGCGCCACCCTCAACGGCACCGACCTGCCGAAGATCGCCTCCGGCGCCAACGTGACGTTTCCGATTCCCTTCGGCACGATCATCGCGTTGCTGCCGTTCGCCGACGCCAAGCTGCCGGCGCCGCCGGAGCGCGCGCCGAAATCGCCGGACACATTCGCCGGCTTTTTCCAGGCGCCGGCTCCCAAGCAACCCGGCAGCTACAAGATCACCTTATCGGCGGAAGGCTGGATCGATATCACCCAGTCGGGCAACACGGTGAAGTCCACCGCATTCAGCGGCGCGCTGGGCTGCGAAGGCATCCGCAAGAGCGTGAAGTTCGATCTTGCCGCGGCACCGTTCACCGTCGAGCTTTCTGGCGTCAAGACGGATTCAATCAAGCTTGCGATCAGCGGTGATTGAGACCCACGTAGACGGATCAATAATACCGCTTCAGCGCTGCGGCTCCTCCGCGTCGGTCTTTTCGTCGCGCGCGTTCTCCGCCAACGCGACCCGCTCGGATGTATCTTCAGTGGAATTTTCCGGCACGCCGCATGCAGGAAACGCCGTGCCCGGTAGCAGCAGGCGCCATAGGCCGTGAAGGTCGGAACCAGGCTTGCACGGACGTCCAGTCATGACCGGTTACTGCTTGAGTGTATTCGCGACCTTAAAACTCGCCTGCGTATTTGCCTTGATATCATCAAGCGTCACCGCGGGCGCAAGCTCGATCAGGGTCAGGCCGCCGCCGGTGCGGTCGACGGTGAAGACGCCGAGATCGGTGATCACCATGTCGACGACGGCGGCGCCGGTGAGCGGCAGGTTGCAGCGGTGCAGGAGTTTTGATTCGCCTTTGGCGGAATGCTCCATGACGACGACGACCTTCTTGACGCCGCCGACCAGGTCCATGGCGCCGCCCATGCCTTTGACCAGCTTGCCGGGGATCATCCAGTTGGCGATGTCGCCGTTCTCGGCCACCTGCATGGCGCCCAGGATGGCAAGATCGATATGGCCGCCGCGGATCATGGCGAACGAGTCCGCCGAGTTGAAATAGCTCGTGGTCGGCAGCTCGGTGACGGTCTGCTTGCCGGCATTGATGAGGTCGGCGTCCTCCTCGCCCTCATACGGGAACGGGCCGGTGCCGAGCATGCCGTTCTCCGATTGCAGCTGTACGCTGATGCCGCCCGGGATGTAGTTCGACACCAAGGTCGGAATGCCGATGCCGAGATTGACGTAAAAACCGTCCTGCAATTCCTTGGCGGCGCGTTCGGCCATTTGGTCGCGGGTCCAGGGCATGGTCGTTCCTCTCAAGCTCGTTTGCGCACGGTGCGCTGCTCGATGTACTTGATCGCATTCGGCACGTGAATGATGCGCTGCACGAAAATGCCCGGCGTGATGATGTGATCGGGATTGATCTTGCCCGGCTCGACCAGATTCTCGACTTCGGCCACCGTCACCTTGCCCGCCGTCGCCATCACCGGATTAAAATTGCGCGCGGTCTTGCGGTAGACCAGATTGCCCTCGGTATCGCCGAGATAAGCATGGACGATCGCGAGATCGGCGACGATGCCGCGCTCCATGACGTAGCGCTGGCCGTCGAACTCGCGCACGTCCTTGCCCTCGGCGATCTGGGTGCCGACGCCGGTCTTGGTGAAGAACGCCGGGATGCCGGCGCCGCCGGCGCGGATGCGCTCGGCGAGCGTGCCTTGCGGGTTGAACTCGATCTCGAGCTCGCCGGCGAGGTATTGTTGCATGAAGGTCTTGTTCTCCCCCACATAGGAGGAGACCATCTTCTTGGTCTGGCGGCTGTCGAGCAGGATGCCCAAGCCCTTGCCGTCGACGCCGGCATTGTTGGACACCACGGTCAAATTCTTGACGCCGGAATCGCGGATCGCAACGATCAAGGATTCCGGGATACCGCACAGGCCGAAACCGCCGGCCATGATGGTCATGCCATCCTTGAGCAACCCGGCCAACGCGGACTTGGCATCCGCATAGACCTTGTTCATGACCACTCCATTTCACCCGGCAATGAATTACGAATAGCGGGACCGGCGGAAAGGTCAACTGGCTAGAGAACGGATGCCAAGTCTTACCTTATCCACAAGTCTTACCCTATCCGAAGTCTTACCCTATCCAGGTCGCAGGCTATTTGGCGCTGGCCGGCAGCGACTTGATCGCATCCGGGAAGTTGTCGCGCGGATAATAGGTCCAGAACACGAAGGCGCCCGCGAACAGCACCGCGGCGATGATGGCGGCGGCGAACTTGTTGCGAAACGAGATGATGCTGCCGAGCAGCGTGGCGACGAACACGAAGCCCGCCAATATCGAGACGTAGAGCCAGTTCACCGTGGAAAGATCGATAGGCATCGTGTGCTCCTCGCAAAGCCGGCTGGATCGGCCTGCCGCAGTTTAGCTGGATCAATGATGAGCCGGTAGTGTACCAAGTCGACGTTCTTTCCGGCTCGCAATCCGCGGCAAAATCAGTTTGCTGGCGAAGGCGCCATTGATTTTTGCCGACTTCGTATCGGTATGGTCAGGTCCAAGGGACGACGCCGCGCGGAGCACATGGCGCAATAAGGCTCCTCCTCCTTGGCGATGAAGGCATCGAGCTCGCGATCGCTGCACGACGGCTCCAAACCCCGATAGCCGAGATAGAAATCCCATTTCGGCGACAGGTCGTATTTCGCCTTCTGCATCTTCAAATAAGCCAGCGGCGCGCATTTATAGATCTTGCCTTCGAACAACTGCTTGCAAAACCGCGCCGGGCAAATCTCCCAGCTGGCACGCGGCGCGCCGTCCGCGAACGGCTCCATGGTAGCGCCGAAGCCGCGATAGCGCTGCGTCCAGTTGGCGAAGGATTGATCGACATCGATCTGGACCGCAAAGTCGCGCTGCCAGCGGCCGATGAGGTCGAAGATCGACTGCAGATGCTCGCGATATTCGGCCGAGTCGTGATGCACGGCGACGCTGATGGCGGCGCGGCCGTCGGCCGCCAACAGCGCCGGCAAGCCGGGATGGCGGTGCAGGAAAAAGCCGTTGGTGCGGATGCGGATGAAGGCGTCCGGCCAGTGCCGGCGCGCCAGTGTGACAAAACCCGGCAAGTCCGGGTGAATGGTTGGCTCGCCGCCGAGCAGGTGGAACTCGCTGACGGCAAGCCGCGGGCTCCACAGCCCCATCCAGCGCTCCGCTTCGGCAAGCGTTAGCTGTCCGTGATGATTGTGATTCGAGTAATGCGAGCAGCTGTCGCAGGTCAGATTGCACGCATGGGTGACATGCAATTCGAGCCGTTCGACCGCGCGCCGCGCCGGCTGCGGCCTGCGCAAGATTTGCCGCAAAACTTGCCGAATGAGGCCGGAAAGCTGCATGACGGCGATATTAGCATCAATGACCATGCGCGCCTATCGCGCGCCTTTGGGCCGCGTGGTCGTGCCGCGGCGTTTTGGCGATCGCCTCGATCTCTTGGTCCAATCCGCATATGCCGTTGGCCATGGGGCGACTCGTCGATGTGCTCAAAGGCTGGGCCGGCGGCAATGCGTTGGCGCGGCGGCAGGCTCGAACAGCTTCGGGCACATTCTATCTGTGCCACGGCCCGCATAAGAACGACCCGATTTATACCGAGAACCTGACCGACTTTTTTCGCGGTTGCGGCATCGCCGTCGAGACCATCACGCTGCCCGCCGACGGCCAGCGATTGGAGCTCAAGCGCTGCCTGCACGACGGCGCCATCGGCGTCATCGGGCTCAACACGCTGCTCGATCATTCATGGATCGGCGCGGAAAATTTCCTCGACGTTGCGGCCCGCGCCAACGTGCCGGTGATCCACTGGGTTCTCGACCATTCCAGCACGCGGTGGCCGGAGTTCACTCATGCCACCGCGGCCAATTCCCGGTTTCTCTTTCTGTCGCCGTTCTCGGAAGCGTACTTTCAGCGCTACGCGCTGCCGGGCAGCGTCACCGGCCACACCACCGGCAATACCGGCGTCAGCCGGCATTCGCGCGCCGCGCGGTTTTACCGGCGGGATTTTGTCGCGCGCGCCTACAACTGTCTTATTCCGTTGAACTTGCGCCGCATCGGCGGATCGCTGGAAGACGCGATGCGCCGCCGCGACAGTCTCGAACCGGCGCTCGGCAGGGCGGTGGATCGGGCGATCAGAACCGCTTTTGCCGATCTCGATCGGCCGATCGAGAGCAATTTCGTCGACGCGTTGGCTGATGCCGGCCTGGACCTGCCTGACGATCGTTTCAATTTCTGTGTGCAGATCATCGAAGAGACCGTTCAGATCAGGCGCCGGCAATGGATTTTCACCGTGGCGCGGCGCTACCCGGTGTCGATCCAATCCGACAGCACCGCCCGGCCGATTGCCGCCGGCGACCGCGCCACTTTCGCGGCCGACGTCGACATGAAAACCACGTTCGAACGCATGACCCAGGCGCGGGCCGTGCTCAGCATCAGCCATGTCAACGACGAGATTCACAATCGCACCGTCAACGGGCTCAATGCCGGCTGTGTCAATATCGTCGAGGACAACGCCATCCATCGCCGGCTGTTCGCCGACCGCAGGGACGCGTTGTTTTTCCGCTACAACGACGGCAGCCTGCAAGCGTGCCTGGACCTGGTCTGCGACGATCCGCTGCGCGCCTACAAAATCGCCAAAAGGGGATTTAAGCTGCGCGACCGCAAGCCGTTTCGCTTCGGCGGCTTCGACGCCATCGTCACGCTGGCGCAGACGCCGTTGCCGGGCGCAGCCGATCGAGGCCGGCGATGACGCTTGGCGGCGTCGTGGCGAAGGCGATATAAGCCGTGTCGCCGTCCGCGCCGGCTCAAGGTCCGAACAACGCCGCATGACCAATCTCCTGATCCTGCTCACGCTGACGCCGGAGCTCAACAATCAATACCGCGATCGCCTCAAGGCGAAATTCCCTGAGCTTCGTGTCGATCTTGTGGATCACCATTCCAAGGTCGGGCCCTATATCGGCGACGCCGACATTTTGCTGACCTTTGCCCCAAGATTAAGCGACGACGTGCTGCGCGCCGGCACCAGGCTCAAATGGGTGCAAGCGCTCGGCACCGGCGTCGACAATCTGATCGACCGACCGGTGCTGCGCAAAGACGTCATCGTCACCAACATCCACGGCATTCACGGCGCGCCGGTGTCTGAAGCCGCCATCGGTTCGATGCTGGCGCTGGCGCGCGATATTCCGCGCGCGTTGCGCGCGCAGGCAGCGCGCGAATGGGCGCGCTTCCCGGCAAAATTGCTGCACAACAAGACGGTCGGCGTCTTCGGCATCGGCGCCATCGCCGAGGAACTGGTGCCGAAATGCAAGGCGTTCGGCATGCGCACCATCGGTATCAGCTCCGCGCCTCGCGCCGTCGCCGGCTTCGACCGCATGGTTTCGAGCGCAGAACTCGCCGACGTGGTCGGCGAATTCGATTTCTTCGTGCTCTTGACGCCGCTCACGGAAAAAACCCGCAACAGCGTCGATGCCAAAGTGCTCGCCGCGATGAAGCCGACGAGTTTTCTGGTCAATCTCGCCCGCGGCGGTGTCGTCGACGAACCGGCGCTGGTCGAGGCACTTAGGTCGGGCCGCATTGGCGGAGCAGCGCTAGACGTGTTCAACGAAGAGCCGCTGCCAGCCGATCATCCGTTCTGGGCGATGGAGAACGTCATCATCACCACGCACCAGGGCGGCTTCTGCGACGTCTATATCGATTACGCGCTGCCGACCGTGGAAGCCAACATGCGCTGCTTCCTTAACGGCGACATCAAGGGCATGATTAATGTGGTACCGCATTGATCGTAGATGGGGTAACGGGCCGGCGGCGGAGTAGCCGGACAGGCGGTCGTCCCTCAATCTGATGGTGTAGCGGAGTCGGGCGTGAGCCTGCTCCAAGCATCAACGAGGGACGACCATGGACCATTATGCAGGAATTGACGTGTCATTGGAATGCTCGAGCGTTTGCGTTGTGGATGGGGGCGGTAAGATCGTGCGCGAGGGCAAGGTTGCGAGCGAGCCTGAGGCGCTGATCGCCTATTTTGGCTCGCTGGGGCTGGCTGTTGTGCGGATCGGGCTGGAGGCGGGGCCATTGTCGCAGTGGCTTTACGCGGCGATGAAGGAAGCTGGTTTGGCGGTCGAGTTATTGGAGACCCGGCACGTGCGGACGGCGCTGGAGACGATGCCGGTGAAGAGCGATCGCAACGATGCGCGCGGTATCGCCCAGCTGATACGGCTGGGCTGGTTCCGGCCGGTTCATTGCAAGTCGATTGGTGCGCAGGAGACGCGGGCGGTGCTGACGGCCCGCAAGTTGGTGCAGTCGAAGCTTTTGGATGTTGAGAACAGTGTGCGCGGGATTTTACGCGGCTTTGGGCTCAAAGTCGGCCATACCACGAACCGGAGCTTCGCCGGACGGGTCGAGGACCTAGTGGTCAACCATGCGAGCCTTCACATGATCGCCGCGGCGCTGCTGTCTGTGCATGCGGTGCTGTTGCGCGAACTGAAGGCTTTTGACAAGCAAGTTCGATCGATGGCGCGCGTCGACGTCAAAGCCAAGCTGTTGATGTCGGCGCCGGCGGTTGGGCCGATCGTGGCGCTCACCTATGCGAGCGCGATCGACGATCCGGGGCGGTTCACATCGTCAAGACGGGTGGGAGCGCACTTCGGGCTGACGCCCAAGAAGTACCAATCGGGCGAGACCGATTACACCGGCCGCATCAGCAAGATCGGCGACGCCACGGTACGCACGGCACTTTATGAGGCCGCCCACATCATGCTGATCAAGCCGATCAAGGGCTGCGCGCCGCTCAAGAGCTGGGCGATGCGGATCGCCAAGCGTGCCGGAATGAAGAAGGCCAAGGTGGCGCTGGCGCGCAAGCTCGCCGTGATCCTGCATCGGATGCTCGCCAACGCAACGCCGTTCAACGCCGCTATGGCAGCGGCCTAACAGGAGACAAGCACAACAGTTTTCGGGTGGGTCACGACACCAGGCCTTCTCGAAGCGAAGTCCCCTCGCCGGGACGATGGATCAGGTCAGACCGCTGCCCATCCAGTCGGCACTGCGACCACGCGTTCGTAGATTGGTCGGCCTGTCCTCTTCAAACCCCATCAGGTGGCGGCCTTGCGCCGACCCCGTACAGAAGCGAGACCCGGCGAGTGGATAGCGCAAAGAGGGATTGACCAATCGAGGCCCGTTACAGAAGGGTGGGCATTGCGCAAGTGAGGTCATTGTTATTCGTCGCGGAATACGGGCGCAATGCCCACGCGCCTCTCGGTTTGACCGCGTGGGCAAAATCGCCAACACCATCATTTCGAGCCGGTCGGCAACAGCAGCGATTTTGCCCACCCTACGAAGGCCAGGAGTAAGAAATGGAACAACTTTCCGAACGCCTGCAGACGCCGATCTCGACGGCCGAGCTTGAACGCCGCTGGGCCGCGGTGCGCGCCGCCATGGAGCGCGACAAGATCGACGTGCTGTTGATGCAGAACAATTCCGACCAGATGGGCGGCTATGTGAAATATTTCACCGACCTGCCGGCGACCAACGGCTATCCGCTCACCGTGGTGTTTCCGCGCGACGATTTGATGACCTTGGTGAGCCAGGGCCCGTTCGGCGGTGTCACCGAGCTCAACGGCAACAGCGACGGCACCCGCCGCGGCGTCAAGCGCTGGTACACCACGCCGAGCTATTCGTCGTGCTATTACACCGCGCCTTACGATCCGGAGCTCGCCGCCAAGGCGCTCGAGCCCTATGCGGGCGGCACCATCGGCCTGGTCGGCACCTATCAGATGTCGTTCGCCATGGTCGACTACATGCAGAAGGGCCGCTTCTCCAACAGCAAATTCGTCGACGCCTCCGACATGGTCGACCGCATCAAGGTCATCAAGAGCGCCGAGGAGCAGGATTTGGTCAAGCGCGCCGCCGCCATGCAGGACGGCGCCATGCGCGCGGCTTTTGCCGCGGTCGAACCCGGCATGCGCGACCGCGATATCGCCGCGATCGCGCAATGCTACAGCCAGCGCCACGGCAGCGAGCACGGCATTTATCTGTGCGCCTCGATGCCGCCCGGCAAGCCGGCGCAGTTTTCGGCGCGGCATTATCAGAACCGCATCATCCAGGAGGGCGACGCGGTGGCGCTCCTGGTCGAGGATGCCGGCCCCGGCGGCATGTATACCGAGCTCGGCCGCACTTGCGTGGTCGGGCGCGCGTCGCAGGAGATGAAGGACGAATACGCGTTCGCGCTCGAAGCGCGCAAATTCAATCTCGGCCTGTTAAAGCCGGGCGCCGCGTGCAAGGACGTCTTCGCCGCCTACAACGATTTCATGCGCAAGAACGGCCGGCCCGAGGAGAAGCGGCTGCATTGCCACGGCCAAGGCTACGATCTCGTCGAACGTCCGCTCATTCGCAACGACGAGCCGATGAACATCGAGAAAGACATGAACATCGTGGTGCATCCGACCTATATCAAAGGCGGCATGCTGACGTGGTACTGCGACAATTGGCTGATCGGGCCGAACGGCCCGGGCGAGCGGCTGCATCACTTTCCCGAAGAAATCACCGAGCTCGGGTAAACTCCAAATAAACAAACACCCCCTTCCCTCCCCCGCTTGCGGGGAGGGTTGGGAGGAGGCTTGCGGCGAACGGACCGGTTGACCGGACCGTTGCGCCGATGCAGCACTATGGCTGCGGAGGAAACAAACAATGACAATGAAAACACTCGCGGCATTGGCCGCAACCATATTTGCACTCACGGTACCGGCGAAAGCCGACGACTATCCCAGCCGCTCGATGACCATGATCATTCCGTTCGCCGCCGGCGGGCCGACCGACGTGCTCGGGCGCATGGTCGCAGGCCGCATGAGCGAAATCCTGCACCAAAACGTGATCGTCGAGAATATCAACGGCGCCGGCGGCCAGACCGGTTCCTTGCGCGTCGCCAATGCGACGCCCGACGGTTACGAATTCGTGCTCGCTACCGTCGGCACCCACGCGCAGGGCCAGACGCTCTACCAGCACCCGCTCTACAACGCGGTCACCGATTTCACCCCGGTGATCCTGATCGCCAATATTCCGCTGGTGCTGGTCGCGCGCAAGGATTTGCCGGTCAATAATTTCAAGGAGTTCGTCGCCTACACCAAGGAGAACCAGGCGAAGATGCAATTCGGCTCGGCCGGCACCGGCTCGGCGACGCATCTGGGCTGCCTGCTGATGAATTATCTCTTGAAAGTGAACGTCACCCACGTGCCCTATCGCGGCAGCGGCCCGGCGATGCAGGATCTGCAAGGCGGCCGTATCGATTATCTGTGCGACGTGATGACCACGGCAAAACCGCCGATCGACAGCGGCGCCGTCAAAGGGCTCGCGGTGCTCGACAGCGCGCGGTCCCCGGCGCTGCCCAACGTGCCGACCGCCGTCGAGCAAGGCACGCCCGACCTCGTCGCCTATACCTGGAACGCCATCTTCCTGCCGAAGAACGCCCCGGCGCCGATCGTCAAGAAGCTGCACGACGCAACGCTCGAGGCGATGCATACGCCGGCGGTGCGCGACCGGCTCACCGCGCTCGGCGCGGCCATCGCCACCGACGAGCAGGCCACCCCGCAATATCTCGGCGACCTCGTCAAAAGCGAGATCGCCAAATGGGCGGTGCCGATCAAGGCAAGCGGCGTCACGGTGGAATAATCCATCCTCCCCTGCAGGGGGAGGATCGCTCGCCGAAGCTCGCATAGCGAGCGCACGCGAGCAGGTGGGGCAGTGCATGCACCTCCCCACCTGGCTCACTGCGCTCGCCGGCCTCCCCCTGCAGGGGAGGCTAAATAATGGCCGCTTTTGGTCCCGGCTTTGCGCGAAAAATTCCTCAATCGCGTCACCCTGAGGTCACGCCGCCCGTGCGCAATGGCTGAGGTGAATCAGCGATAGAGGACGGACATGCTGAAGTTCCGCATCGTCACGACCGGCGCGATCCTGGCTTTCGCCGTCAGCGCCGCCGCCGCGCAAAGCAACGACACCACCAGCACACCGGTCTCGCTGTTCAAGCTGCTCTTTCACGCCACCGAGGCCAAGCCCGAGCCACAGGCTAAACCCGAACCCGCGAACAAGCCGGTCAGAACGGTCAGGCACGTCCATCGCCACGCGATACGCGTCGCTGCCGCGACTGAAGAGCCCTCCCCCATCATCGAACCGGCACCGGCAGTCGAGCAGACCCTGGCGCCCGAACCAACAGCGTGGACGGCGCAGGCCGCCATCGACGCCGCGCCGCCGAGCATTTGGCCCGCCGGCAATGCGCCGATCTTCGCCGGCGTGCTTGATTCCGAACCGCAGGAAACCGAAGCGCCGGCTTCGAGCAGCGACCAGACGACGGCCACGCCGAAAGTCGCCGACGCCCAATCCGTTCACGCTGTTGCGCTTGCAGCGCGGGACGACGACGGCCGCGACGCCTGGTTCGAAGAAATATTGGCGACCCTTGGGGGCGCGCTGGCCGCAGGCTTGGTCGCCTGGTTCCTGTTCGGCGCCGCGCCGCGGCGGATGTACGGCTAGGCGGCGCGCATCGCGCCTTTGGCCTTGAGCGTATTGAACAGGTCGAGCGCCTCTTTCGGCTTCATGTTCTTGTGCACCACGGCGGCGACGGCGGCGATCATGGCCTGCGGCGCCTCGGACTGGAAAATGTTGCGGCCCATGTCGACGCCGGAGGCGCCCTGCTGCACGGCGTTATAGGCCATGGTCAATGCCTCGAGCTCGGGCAGCTTCTTGCCGCCGGCCATCACGATCGGCACCGGGCACGACGCGGTGATGGTCTCGAACCCTTCGTCGACGTAATAGGTCTTGACGTATTGGGCGCCGAGCTCGGCGATGATGCGGCAGGCCAGCCGGAAATACTTTGCATCGCGCACCATGTTTTTGCCGACCGCGGTGATGCCCATCACCGGAATGCCCATGCGCAGCCCGGCATCGACCAGCTTGGTCATATTGTGCACCGAGCGGGTCTCGAATTCGCCGCCGATGAAGACCTGGATGCCGACGCCGGCGGCGTTGAGCCGCATGGCGTCGTCCATGTCCATGGCGATCTGCTCATCGGACAATTCCTCGCGCAGAATGCTCGGGCCGCCGCTCGCGCGCAGCACCATCGGCTTTTGGCATTCGGCGGGAATCACTGAGCGCAAAATGCCGCGCGTGCAGAACAGCGCATCGCAATTCGGCAACAGCGGCACGATGGACAGATCGATACGCTCGAGGCCCGTGGTCGGGCCCTGAAAATAACCGTGATCGATGGCGAGCATCACGGTGCGGCCGGAAACCGGATCGAACACCCGCGCCATGCGGTTCTTCATGCCCCAGTCGAGCTGGTGGGTGCCTTTGAGGAAAAAGCCCGGCGTCTGCTGCGGCTGGTCGACGGCGTAGCGTTCACCTTCCTTGTCGGCTTCCGGCATGATGCACCTTCCTGATCTGCGCTGTCCGCGCTCGTGCCCGCGCGGGTCGGCAGACCTATGCGCCATCGTCCGCGCACCATCAAGAGTGCGGTGGGACGTCCGGTTTTTCGGGTTACTGCTGGGCGCGATGCTTGCGCTGCTTGTGCGCTTCTGCCGGCGCGGCAGCTGACACGCCGGGACCATCGGGATTGGGGCCACAGGTGCCCCGGATGCCACCGATGACGTTGGGGTAGCACTCCTCGAACGTGCGATAGCTGCAATCCACGGTGACGTCGTCATATTCGAAGAATGCGCACCAGGGCTCATGACGCCAGCCGGCGGCATGGCCGGCTGACATCGTGCAGCCCAGGAACGTCACAGCGGCTGCGGCCGCAAACATCGATTTGGCGATGAGGGTGTTCACTGCAATCTCCGTGCGCCTCCAGGCAGGGCGATAAACACCGGCGGCGGATGAATCTTTCCGCCGCCGGAGCGTCGAGCCGGTCATTCTGGCGGTTATTTTATAAGCCATTGATTATACGGCGGAATAAAAATTAGAACGGATCGTCCCTTGGCATTGTTCTCTTTTTGTTCTAGACTGTAAATCCAAAACATACAGAGAACATCCAAAGGGCTTTCCACAATGACCGGGCCCAACGTCCTTGCGTTGTCGCGCAACCGCGCCACGGTCCTGGCGGAACTGCGCCAGCTCATGCCCGGGATCGAAGGGCGGCGGACGCCCCTGCCCCTCGGTTTGGCGGCGATCGATTCCCACCTGCCCGACGGTGGGCTTGCCCGCGGCGCCTTGCATGAAGTCGTGCCCGCGGCCGAAGGCTCCATCGCCGCCGCCTTCGGCTTCATCGCAGCGATCCTTGGGCGCATTTCATTGATGAACAACGGTGCAGCGCGCGCTGCATGTTCCCCTCCCCCTTGTGGGGAGGGGTTAGGGGTGGGGGTCGGGAGGCTCTGTAACAGCGTCGACGCTCTCGCATCACCTCACGACCCCCACCCCACCCTCCCCAACAAGCATGCACTCGGGCGCGCGCAAGCGCGGCCCGGGTGGGGGAGGGAGCAGCAAGCCGCTTCGCTGCGTGCTCATCCATTATTTTTCATCGTGCCCACTTATGGCTTGCGCCCTTATCGCTCCCACGGCCGGCTGCACGGCCACGGCTTCAACGCGCTCGGCCTAGATCCCGGCCGCTTGATCCTGGTCGAGACCGCACAGCGCAAGGAGACGCTGTGGGCCATGGAGGAAGCGGTGCGCTCGGCGGCACCGGCCGCCGTCGTCGGCGCCATCGACACGCTCGATCTGAAAACCAGCCAGCGGCTGCATCTGACGGCCACGGAGGCAGGTGTGCCGCTGCTTCTCATCCGGCCGGCGCCCCCCACCCTTCCCTCCCCCGCAAGCGGGGGAGGGTGGGGAGGGGGCAGCGCCGCGGCGACGCGCTGGCGCATCGGCACCGCGCAAGCCGCGCGCGACCGTTTCGGCCTCGTCACGCAGCCGCGCTGGCATTTGCAACTCGAGCGCTGCCGCAACGGACGGCCGGGTGAATGGGTAGTGGAGTACGATCATGTCGCGCATCGTTTCAGTTTGGCTGCCGCGCTGGCCGATTTTTCGCACGCTCGCGGCGCAGGCGAAAAATCCATCAGGCAAGCCAGTTGATCCGGACCGTCCGTTCGTCCTCGCTGTCGTTGCCCCAGGCGGCCCGCGCATCGCCGCCTTGAACGCGGCGGCCGAGGATTTGGGCCTCGCCACCGGCGACCTGTTGGCCGACGCCCGGGCCAAAGCGGAATTTTTACAGGTGCGCGACGCCGATCCCACGGCCGACGATGCCGCGCTGCGGCGGCTCGCCTTGTGGGCGACGCGCTATACGCCGACCGCGTCACCGTGGGGCGAGGACAACGGCGCCGATGGTTTTTTCCTCGACATCGCCGGCGCCGCCCATCTGTTCGGCGGCGAGGAGAAATTGCTCGCCGATCTTGCTGCAAGATTGCGAAAAAATTTCGCGCTGCCGGCACGGCTTGCCGTCGCCGACACGCCGGGCGCGGCCTGGGCGCTGTCGCGCTTTCACAAGACGCCGTCGTGCGTTTTGCCCTCGGGCCAGGAAACGACGGCCCTGGCGCCATTACCCATCGCAGCCTTGCGGCTTAAGCCGGAGACCCGCGCGACGCTGCGCCGGCTCGGCTTCAAGACCGTCGGCTCCTTGCTCGACAAGCCGCGCGCGCCGTTCGCCGCGCGCTTTCCCACCGAGCTCTTGCGCCGCGTCGATCAGGCGCTCGGCCGCATCGACGAGCCGCTGGTGCCGGTCGTCGCGCCGCCGGTCTATCACGCGTTGCGCTATCTCATCGAGCCGATCTTCACCCATGACGCGATCATCGCCCACGCCAATCGCCTCATGGCGACGCTCGTCCACGTGCTTACTCGCGACGACGTCGGCGCGCGCGCTTTGCGGCTTTGCCTCTACAACGTCGACGGCGCGATCGAAGCAATCGACATCGGGCTCACGCTGCCGACACGCAACGTCAGCCACGTGGCGCGGCTCATCGAACTAAAACTCGAAGCGCTGGCGGCAACCTGCGATGCCGGCTTCGGTTTCGAAGCCATCGGCCTTGCGGTGATTTGTGCCGAGCCGATGCCGGCACGACAAACGGAGCTAACGTCTGTCACCGACGATGCTGACCGAAGCGAACGTTGCGCAAGCTTGATCGATGCGCTGCGCCAGCGGCTCGGACCAGCGAGCGTGCGGCGTTTCGAACCGGTGGCCAGTCATCTGCCCGAGCGCGCCGAAGTGCTGCCGCCGGTCGACGGCGAGGCAGCCGCGTGGCCTGAAGCCGAGCAAAAGCCGCGCCCGCTCCTGCTGTTGCCCCATGCTGAGCCGGCCGAGGATGTCACAGCTCTCGTCCCCGACGGTCCGCCGCGGCGTTTTAGCTGGCGCGGCGTGACTTATGACATCACCGGCGCGCAAGGGCCGGAACGCATTGCCAGCGAATGGTGGCGGCATCGCGAGCCGAAACCAACCCGCGACTATTACCTCGTCGAGGATTCCAGCGGCCACCGCTTCTGGCTGTTCCGCGAAGGACTTTATGGCCGCGAGACGACGGCGGCGCGCTGGTTCGTGCACGGCCTGTTTGCGTGAGTGAGAGTGAGATGAGTTTGCGAGGTGCGCACTCACTTCACCCTCCCCTGCAGGGGGAGGGTCGATGCCGAGCGTCAGCTCGGCATCGGGGTGGGGTAGTTTCGCGCACGGCCCCACCCCGGCTTCGCTGCGCTCGCCGACCCTCCCCCTGCAGGGGAGGGTGAAAGATGAGCGCCTATGCCGAGCTCGCCGTCACCACGAATTTTTCCTTCCTGCGCGGCGCCTCGCATCCGGGCGAGATGGTCGCGACGGCCGATGCGCTCGGCCTCGCCGCCATCGGCATCGCCGACCGCAACAGCTTTGCCGGCGTGGTGCGCGCCTATGATGAAGCCAAGGACAGAACCATAAAGCTTCTCGTCGGCACGCGGCTCGTCACCCTCGATGGTTTCGAGGTGCTGACCTATCCGACCGATCGCCAAGCTTATGGCCGGCTTTGCCAGCTTCTGACGGAGGGCAACCTCAAGGCCAAGAAAGGCGGATGTCATCTGACCTTCGAGCAGATTCTGAGCGCCTGCGAAGGCCAGATTTTTATTGCGTTGCCGCCGCCGGCGCTGTTCGCACCGCCCCACCCGGCCGCTTCGCGGCCGCCCTCCCCCTGCAGGGGAGGGTTATTCGCCGAACGCCTCGCGGCTCTGGTCCGCGCCGCGCCCGGTCGCGCCTTCCTTGCCGGCGTGCATTATCACCGCGGCGACGAGCCCCGCCGGCTTGCCCTGTTGGCCGAGCTCGGCGAGCGGCTCGGCGCGCCGCTCGTTGCCGTCAACGACGTGCATTATCACGCGCCGGAGCGCCGGCCGCTCCTCGACGTCGTCACCTGCATCCGCGAGAAATGCACGCTGTCCCAGGCCGGGTTCCGGCTCGCCGTCAATGCCGAGCGGCATCTTAAAACCCCGGACGAAATGGCGCGGCTGTTCAAGAATTTTCCCGACGCCGTCGCCCGCACCGTCAAGATCGCAAACGCCTGCACCTTCTCGCTCGGCCAACTGGAATACGAATATCCCGACGAGCCGGTGCCGCCGGGCAAGACGGCGCAGCAGCATCTCGAAGACCTGACCTGGGCCGGCGCCGCGGAACGTTACCCCAAGGATCGATTTCCGGACGGCGTTCCGGCTGAAGTCAAGAAACGGCTCAACGAGGAATTGGCGACGATCGCCAGGCTCGACTACGCCCGCTATTTCCTCACCGTGCACGACGTCGTCGCCTATGCGCGCAAGGTAAAAAACATTCTTTGCCAGGGCCGCGGCTCGGCGGCCAACAGCGCGGTGTGCTTCTGCCTCGGCATTACCGAGGTCAATCCGAACGAGAGCAAGCTTTTGTTCGCCCGCTTCATTTCGGCGAACCGCAACGAGCCGCCCGACATCGACGTCGATTTCGAGCACGAGCGGCGCGAGGAAGTGATTCAGTACATTTACGAACGCTACGGCCGCCATCGCGCCGCGATCTGCGCGACCGTCGTGCATTACCGCTCGCGCCGCGCCATCCGCGAAGTCGGCAAGGTTTTGGGCCTGACCGAGGACATCACCGCGGCGCTCGCCAAAACCGTATGGGGCACCGGCGACGAATTGCCCGACGATCACATCCGCCAGGCCGGCCTCGATCCGGCAAATCCACGGATCCGCCAAGCCGTCGAACTCGCCGACGCATTGACCGGCTTCCCACGCCACCTCTCGCAACATGTCGGCGGTTTCGTGCTCACCCGCGAACCGCTCGACCAGACCGTCCCCATCGGCAACGCCGCCATGGCCGAGCGCACCTTCATCGAATGGGACAAGGACGACATCGACACGCTTCACCTCATGAAGGTCGACGTGCTGGCGCTCGGCATGCTGAGCTGCCTGCGCCGCGGGCTCGACCTTCTGAAAACGCATTACGGCAAGGATTATTCGCTGGCGGGCATCCCGAAAGACGGCACGGACGATGCGCCGGCGGTCTACGAGATGCTGTCGCGCGCCGATTCGATCGGTGTGTTCCAGGTCGAGAGCCGCGCCCAGATGTCGATGCTGCCCCGGCTCAAGCCGCAATGCTTCTACGATCTCGTCATCGAAGTCGCGATCGTGCGGCCGGGGCCGATCCAGGGCGACATGGTGCATCCCTATCTGCGCCGCCGCGACAAGATCGATCCCGAGCATTATCCGTCGCCCGATCCCGCGCAGGGGCGTGCCGACGAACTGGAAAATGTCTTGAAGCGAACGCTGGGCGTCCCGCTGTTTCAGGAGCAGGCGATGCAGATCGCCATCGACGCCGCCAAATTCACGCCCGATGAGGCTGACGGGCTGCGCCGCGCCATGGCGACCTTCCGCCACAACGGCACGGTTCATCTGTTCGAAGACAAGTTCATCAACGGCATGGTGCGCCGCGGCTATGAGCGCGCCTTTGCCGAACGCTGCTTCGAGCAGATCAAGGGCTTTGGCGAATACGGCTTCCCGGAAAGCCATGCCGCGAGCTTTGCGCTCCTGGTCTACGCCTCGGCCTGGATCAAATGCCGCTATCCGGACGTGTTCTGCGCCGCCATCCTCAACAGCCAGCCGATGGGCTTTTATCAGCCGGCGCAGCTGGTGCGCGATGCGCGGGCGCACGGCGTCGAAGTTTTGGCCGTCGACGTCAATTTCAGCAATTGGGATTGCACGCTGGAATCCTCAGACGAAGGCAAGCACGCCGTGCGGCTCGGTTTCCGCATCATCGGCGGGCTTGCGGAAAAGGAGCTGGAAAAACTCATCGCCGCGCGCGGCAACGGTTTTGCCTCGATCGAGCGGCTTGCGGCCATCGCCGGCGTGTCGCGCTTCACCATCGAGCGGCTGGCGGAAGCCGATGCGTTTCGCTCGCTGGGCCTCGACCGCCGCGCCGCATTGTGGGCGGCGCGGCGCCTTGACGTTCTCGGCATCAGCACGACGCGCCGTGCCGCCAATATCAGAATCGAGGACCCGCTGCCGCTGCTCGCGCCGCATTTGAGCGACGAGCTTTTCCCCGAACAGGCCGTGGCGCTGCCAGCCATGCCGCTCTCCGAGCACGTGGTCGAGGATTACGTGGCGACCGGCCTGTCGCTGAAGGCGCATCCGGTGGGCTTCTTCCGCGACCGCCTCGATGCGCTCGGCGCGCTGCGCAATACGGCGCTGCGCGGCGATGAGTCGCGGCCGGACCAGACGGTCACCGTCGCCGGCCTCGTCCTGGTGCGGCAACGGCCGGGCACCTCCAAGGGCGTCGTGTTCATGACGCTGGAGGACGAGACCGACATCGCCAACATCATCGTCTGGCCGAAAGTGTTTGCCAAAAACCGCCGCACCGTGATGACGGCGCGCTTCCTCGCCGTGCGCGGCCGCCTGCAGCGCTCAGGGCTCGTGATCCACGTGGTCGCGGAAAGTTTTATCGATCTGTCCGCGGAGCTGCCGTGGCTGCGCGAGGGCGGCGACCTGTTCGCGCCGAAACTTTCCGGCGGCCCGCTGCCGGACGGCGACGCGCTGCCGCTCAAGAGCCGCGACTTTCATTGAGCGCCGATGCCCGCGCGTAACGGGCATGCCCCTCTCCCCTGGCGGAAGAGCGCTGCTCGACGCTTCAACAGCAAAAGCGGGGTGAGGGGTCGGGCGCGCTCAACCCCCGTGAGCCCACGACTTTGAACCCATGACTTTGAGCCCATGACTTTGAACCCACGACTTTTCGCGCCGTTACGCGCCAAATCTTGACCAGCGGTCGTTTACGACAAAATGCCACAACCGTGGGTGATCGTCGGGTTATTCAAGGGGAGTTGCACCTGTTGCCACTGCCCTATATCGTCCATTGCGTGATAAGTGCGGGGTCTCTGCGCGTTGATTGAACGCGGTGGGGGTACGACAGGAGACCCGCGACACCGCGTCATCGCGGAACCTGTCGGCATATGCGGTAGTTCCTCGGACTCGAAGAAATCGGGCCGACGGACAAAACGGCCCAGAGACGGCCGGGAGGAAATTGTGCAGCCTGCTTCAAGCCTTCTGCGCGACCTCGTGCGAAAGCGCGACTTTTACGCGGGCGGACTGATGCTGTTGCTCGGCTTGGGGGTCGCGCTCAAGGGCTCGACCTACCGCGCCGGCACGCTCATGCATATGGGGCCCGGCTTCCTGCCGACGACGCTCGGCATCATTCTCGTCCTGCTCGGCATTGCCATCGCTGCAGCCTCGCTGGCGCCGGCGGACCCGGGCAGCGACGAGGGCCAGAGCATCCTGCCGGCGCAGCCGCAATGGTGGGCCTGGTTCTGCATCCTCATGAGCCCGATCTGCTTCATCTTCTTCGGACGCTATTTCGGCATGGCGCCGGCGACCTTCAGCTGCGTGCTTATGGCCGCGCTCGGTGACAAAGACGCGACATGGCGGGGCTCGATCGTGCTCGCCACCGTCGTCACCGTCTTCGGCGTCGGCTTGTTCTCCTACTTCCTGCAAGTGCCAATGCCGATATTCACATGGAGGGGCGGCCTGTGATCACGACCGCATTGACGGACCTCTGGTACGGCTTCGGCGTCGCGCTCGAGCCGCACAATCTGATGTTCTGCTTCATCGGCGTGCTGGTCGGCAACATGGTGGGCGTGCTGCCCGGCATGGGCCCGCTCGCCACCATCTCGATCCTGTTGCCGCTGACCTTCGGCATGAAGCCGGTCGCCGCCATCCTGATGCTGGGCGGCGTGATGTACGGCGCGCAATATGGCGGCGCGATCTGCTCGATCCTGCTCAATTTGCCGTGCCACCCGCCGCACGCAGTGACGTGCCTCGACGGCTTCCCGATGACCAAGCAGGGCCGCGGCGGCGTCGCGCTCGGCTTGACGGTGTTCGCCTCGTTCGTCGGCGCCTCCTGGGGCATCACCGAGATGATCTTCCTGTCGCCGCTATTGGTGCGCGCGGCGCTGCAATTCGGCCCCGCCGAAGTCTGCTCGCTGATGCTGCTCGGCCTGTTGGCCGGCTCGACCTTGGCGCGCGGCTCGCCGATCAAGGGCGTCGCCATGACCGTGCTCGGGCTGTTCCTCGGCTCGGTCGGCACCGATCTCGAAACCGGATCGGAGCGCTACACCTTCGGCATGACCGAGCTCGACGACGGTATCGAGCTGATCGCGCTGGCGCTCGGTCTGTTCGGCATCGCCGAGTTCATGAACAGCGTCAATCAGGTGGCGCCGATCAACACCAAATATACCAACGTCACCTTCAAGGACATGCGGCCGACCAAGGCCGACATGAAACGCGCCTTCTTCCCGATGTGGCGCGGCACCATCATCGGCAGCCTGTGCGCGCTGATTCCCGGCACCGGCCCGACCATCGCCTCCTTCGTCGCCTATGCGACCGAAAAGAAGATCTCAAAACATCCGGAGCTGTTCGGCACCGGCCTGATCGAAGGCGTGGTCTGCCCGGAAGCCTCGACCCACTCCTCGGTGCAGGGCGACTTCATCCCGACCATGAGTTTCGGCATCCCCGGCGACGCGGTGATGGCGCTGCTCCTCGGCGCGCTGATGATCCAGGGCATCGTGCCCGGCCCGCAGCTGATCTCGCAGCATCCGGACATTTTCTGGGGTCTCGTTGCCAGCTTCTGGATCGGTAACATCATGCTGGTGCTGCTCAACGTGCCGCTGATCGGCATCTGGGTGAAGATGCTGGCGATCCCCTACAAGTACCTCTATCCGAGCGCGATGTTCTTCGTCTGCATCGGCGTCTATGCCGCTAACAACGACTTCTTCCAGGTCGGCGAAGTGGTGTGCATCGGCCTGTTCGGCTACATCCTGCTGCGCCTCGGCTTCCACCCCGCGCCGATCCTGCTCGGCTTCGTGCTCGGCCCGCGGTTCGAGGAGAATTTCCGCCGCGCCATGCTGATCTCGCGCGGCGACATCGCCGTGTTCGTCGAACGGCCGATCAGCGCGGTGTTCATCGCGCTGTGCGCCATCCTGATCGGCAGCCAGATCTACTTCCGGCTTAAGGGCGGCAAGACGCCGGACCTCGAGCCTGCCGACGAAAACAAGCCGGTGGACATACCGACCGAACTGCAGCCACAGCGCATACCGGCGACGCCGGCGGAATAGCGTTTCCGCCCGCTGTCGCCTCAGCGCAAGCCGCGTCCGAGCACGCGGCCGAGCCGGTCGGAAAATAGCCGCGCGTCCGCAGGCCGCTCGCCGTCGAGCACGCGCGCCTCGTCGAACAATAGATGCGCGGCGTCCTCCTTGAAGGCGCGCTCGCCGTCGCCGAGCTTGGCCAGCGCGACCACGATGTCGTGCCGCGGATTGACCTCGAGGATCGGCTTCGACGCCGCGTTCAACCGCCCTGCCCCGGCCAGAATCCGCTCCAATGCCCGGTCCGGCCCCGAATCCGGCGCCACCAGGCAGACCGCGCTGTCGGTAAGCCGCTCCGAAGCGCGCACCTCGGCGACCGCTTCCCCGAGCGTCGTTTTCACGAAGGCGAGGAATTCCTGCACCGCATCGGCGACATCGGCCGGCGGCGGGGCTTGCGTATCGGTGCGCGGGATCAGCGCCAGATCGGCCACGCCTTGGGTCACCGATTTGAACGGCTTGCCGTCGAAGCCGACGCCCGGCATGACCCAGAAACTGTCGACCGGATCGGGCAGCAGCAAGACTTCGATACCGCGGGCGCGAAAACCTTCGAGATGCGGCGAGGCTTCAAGCCGCGCCAGATCGTCGCCAGCAAGATAATAGATCGCCGTCTGATTGGTCTTCAGCGCGCCGACATAATCCCTAAGGCTGCGCCAGCCGCCCGACGCCGCCGCCCCCGACGCCGTGGTCTTGAACCGCGCCAGCGCCAGCATTTGGTCGCGGCGTTCAAAATCCTCGTAGATGCCTTCCTTGAGCACCGCGCCAAAAGTTTCCCAGATTTTCGCGTAGGTCTCCGGCTCCTTGTCAGCGAGCCGTTCGAGCTCGGTGAGCACGCGGTGCGTCGCGCCCTTGCGGATCGCGGCCAAGAGCGGGCTCTCCTGGATTTTCTCGCGCGAGACGTTGAGCGGCAGGTCGGCGCTGTCGACCAGGCCGCGCACGAAGCGCAGATAGCGCGGCAGAATATCGGCATCGTCGGTGATGAAGACGCGCTTGACGTAAAGTTTTATGCGGCCCTTGCGGTCGGGATCGAACAGGTCGAACGGCCGCGAGCCGGGGATGAACAGCAACGTCGTGTAATCCTGCCGGCCCTCGGCGCGGTAATGGATGGTGGCGGCCGGCTCGTCGAACTGGCCGGCGATGCTGCGGTAGAAATCGGTGTAATCGGCGGCGCTGATCTCCGCTTTCGGCTTGGCCCACAGTGCCGCGCCGTCAGAAATCTCGGCCGGCTCGCTGCCGGCCTTCTCGACGATCGCGATCGGCACCGGCACGTGGCCCGACTGCGCCTTGATGAGCCGCTCGATGGTGAACCGCTCGGCGTAGGTTTTGGCGTCGTCCATGAGATGCAGCACGACGCGGGTGCCGCGCGTCGGCGCCTCGGCGACCGGCAGCGGCGAAATGGAAAAGGTGCCCTTGCCGTCCGACGACCACAGCCAGGCCGCATCGGTCCCGGCGCGGCGCGAGATCACCTCGACCTGCTCGGCCACCATGAAGGCCGAATAGAAGCCGACGCCGAACCGGCCGATCAGCGCGGTCTCGTCGTCGGGCTGCTTTGCCTCGATGCCGTCGAGGAACGCCTTGGTGCCCGAGCGCGCGATGGTGCCGAGCGCTTCCGCAAGCTCGTCGCGGCTCATGCCGATGCCGTTGTCCTCGACGGTCAGGCGTTTGTTCTCGGCATCGATCGAGACCGTGATGCGCGGCTTGACGTCGTCGCCGAGCAGCGCCGGCTCGGCGATCGCCTCGTAGCGCAGCCGCTCACAGGCGTCGGCGGCATTGGCGATCAATTCGCGCAAAAATACCGATTTATCGGAATAAACCGAATGCACCATCAGGTGCAAAAGCTTGGCGACGTCAGCCTGGAACGGCTGGTCCCCGGTCGGCGGGCCTTCCGGCTTGTCCTCGGTCTTTGTTTGTTCGGCGGTGGTCATGGCGGGCTCCCCAAGGCGGCATTTTGTTGCTGCGGAGATGGCAAGAACGGCCGGCAAATTCAAGATCGTCGCCCCAGAGTTGCTTGCTGCCGACCGACCCCACGCTTTAGGTTCGGATCGCCCCCGACGGGGTCCGGAACGCCCGCGTGTCGCGCATTTTTCTCAGCCATTCGAGCAATAACAATGCCGAGGCCGTCGCGCTGCGCGACTGGCTGGCGGCCAACGGCTGGCAAGACGACGTTTTCCTCGATCTCGACCCGCAACGCGGCATCGCAGCCGGAGAACGCTGGGACCGCGCACTGCACGAGGCGGCAAGCCGCTGCGAAGCGGTGCTGTTTCTCGTTTCCAAGGCCTGGCTCGCCTCGCGCTGGTGCCTCAAGGAGCTCAATCTGGCGCAACGCATGAACAAACGGCTGTTTGGCGTGCTGATCGAGGATTTGCCGACCGGCGATCTGCCCGAGGATTTGATCGGCACCTGGCAAATCGTGCGGCTCGCCTCCGGCACCGATCACATTTCGTTCCGCGTCGTGCTGCCGATCACGCAGCAGGAGGTGCACGTCACCTTTTCGGCCGAGGGCTTGCAGCGCCTCAAGCGTGGCCTCGAGGAAGCCGGTCTCGGCGCCAAATATTTCGCCTGGCCGCCGCAGAACGACCCGGACCGCCCGCCGTATCGCGGCCTGCGCGCGCTCGAAGCCGAGGATGCCGGCATTTTCTTCGGCCGCGCCGGGCCGATCGTGGAGGCGCTCGACCGGCTGCGTGGCCTGCGCGAGGCGACGCCGCCGCGCCTCCTCGTCATCCTGGGCGCGTCCGGCGCCGGCAAATCCTCGTTTCTGCGGGCGGGTCTGTTGCCGCGGCTGGAGCGCGACGACCGCAATTTCCTGCCGCTGCCGATCGTCCGCCCGGAGCGGGCTGCGATCTCCGGCGAAACCGGCCTCCTGGCTGCGCTCCACGGCGCCTTTGCCGAGGCGAAGCTCAAGGTATCGCGCGCCGATTTGCGCACCGCCATCAACGGCGGCGCCGCAAAGCTCAAACCGCTCCTGCAAGCGCTCGCCGACCAGGCGATGCCGATCGCCGCCGACGGCGAAACCAAGCCGAAACCGCCGACGCTGATCGTGTCGATCGACCAGGGCGAGGAATTGTTCCTTGCCGAGGCGCAGGACGAGGCGCAGCGCTGCCTTGCGCTGCTGCGCGACCTCCTCAACGAAGATGCGCCCGGCATCATCGCCGTTTTCACCATCCGCTCGGATAATTACGAACGCCTGCAGCTCGCCAAGGAGCTCGAAGGCGTGCATCCGGACTTGCTCAGCCTGCCGCCGATGCCGCAAGGCTCCTATGCCGAAGTGGTCAAGGGGCCGGCGTTGCGGCTGGAAGGAACGCCGCGCGCAATCGACATCGAGGACGCCCTGGTCGATGCGCTTTTGGCCGACATCGAGGCCGGCGGCGCCAAGGATGCGTTGCCGTTGCTCGCCTTCACGCTGGAGCGGCTCTACGGCGAGTACCATGGCGGCGGCCATCTCAAGCTCGCCCATTACCGCGAGCTCGGCGGCGTGAAAGGCTCGATCGAAGCCGCGGTCGAGCGCGCGCTCAAGGCGGCCGACGCCGACCCGGCGATCCCGAAAGACCGTGTCGCGCGATTGGCGCTGCTGCGCCGCGGTCTCATTCCCTGGCTGGCCGACATCGATCCCGATACCGGTGTGCCGCGCCGCCGCGTCGCGCGTCTGTCGGAAATCCCCGCCGACGCGCGGCCGCTGCTCCAGCATCTGGTCGAGCAACGGTTGCTGGCGACGGATGTAGCCAAGGACACCGGCACCAGCACCATCGAACCGGCGCACGAAGCGTTGTTGCGGCAATGGAGCCTGCTGGGCGGCTGGCTCACCGAAGACACGGCGCTGCTCGCCGTATTGGAGGGCATCAAACGGGCGAGCCGCGACTGGGCGGCGAACAACCGCAACAGCGCGTGGCTCGCTCACGCCACCGATCGGCTCGCCGCCGCCAACCGGCTCAGCGCGCGGCCCGACCTTGCCGCCAATCTGGAGCCGGCGGACATCGCCTACCTGAATGCCTGCCGAAACGCCGAAGCCGCCGCCAAAAGCCGCAAGCGGCGCGCGCAGGCGGTCGTCTACGCGCTATTGGTCGGCATCATCGGCGGCCTGATCGGCTGGATCAATCAGGACAGCATCAAAGACCAATGGCGCTGGTTTGCGATCAGCCGTCCATTCATGCAGGCCAAAATCCGCACCCTGACGGCCGCGGCCGAGCACGCGCTGAAACCGCACGATGCATTGAGGGAATGCGTAGCGGAAGCCGGCAAGGATTATTGCCCGGAGCTGATCGTGGCGCCGGCGGGATCGTTCGTGATGGGCTCGCCGGCCACGGAAAAAGGCCACGTGCCGGCGGAAGAGCCGCAACACGCGGTCAAGATCGCAAAGCCGTTCGCAGTCGCCAAATTCCCCCTCACCTTCGACGAATGGGACACCTGCGTCGCTTACGGCGATTGCCGGTCCGGCGTCAGCGACAGCGGCTGGGGACGCGGCACGCAGCCGGTCATCAACGTCACCTTCGATGACGCCCAGCGCTATGTGGCGTGGCTCTCCAAGATGACCGGCAAGCCCTACCGGCTTTTGACAGAAGCCGAATACGAATATGCGACGCGCGCCGGACGGCAGACCGCCTACCCTTGGGGTGACGACCCCGGCAGCAACAATGCCGACTGTAACGGCTGCAACAGCCGATGGGATTATATCGAGCCGGCGCCGGTGGGGTCGTTCGCCGCCAACGCGTTCGGTCTCTACGACATGGTCGGCAGCATCTGGGAGTGGGTCGCGGATTGCTACCATGCAAGCTACGAGGTCGAAACATCACAGGGCAAGGTCGACGCGCCGGCGGACGGATCGCAGTGGACCAGCGCATGTCCGGCCGATCAGCGCCATGTCGTCCGCGGCGGCGCCTGGCACAACGGTCCGGAAAACCTGCGCGTCGCCTATCGCACCAATTACACCGCGGACGACCGCAGCAACGGCCTCGGTTTCCGCGTCGCGCGCACACTCGACCAATAAATCCTGGTGCTGTTAGACCGGCACCTTCACCGTCGCCCGCAATCCACCCATCGGGCTTGCGCCAAGTGTGATGTCGCCGCCGTGGGAGCGGGCGATGTCGCGGGCGATGGCCAAGCCGAGCCCGGTGCCGCCTTCGTCCTGGTTGCGGGCGTCGTCGAGGCGCAGGAACGGCTTGAACACATCTTCGCGCAATGGCTGCGGGATGCCCGGGCCGTCGTCGTCCACCGTCACCGTGAGCCAGCGATGGTCGCGGTGGCCGGTGATCGCCACCGTGGAGGCAAAGCGCGCGGCATTGGAGACAAGATTGGCCAGGCAGCGCTTGAACGCCGCCGGCCGCACGGTGACTTCGGGCGGGCCGTGGAAGGCGACAGTGGCGCGATGGCCGTGGCGCTCGATGTCGAGCCGCAATTCCTCGAGCAAAGCGGCGATGTCGGTCGGCGCCGACTGCTCGCCGGTGTCGCCGCGGGCGAAGGCGAGATAGGCCTCCAGCATCGCCGCCATCTCGTCGACGTCTTTCTTGATGGCCTCGACTTCGGGGCTGTCGCCGAGCAGCGCGAGCTCGAGCTTGAACCGCGTCAGCACCGTGCGCAAATCGTGCGACACGCCGGCGAGCATGGTGGTGCGCTGCTCGATAGACCGCTCGATGCGCGCTTTCATTTCCAGAAAAGCCGCCGCCGCGCGCCGTACCTCGCGCGCACCGCGCGGCCTAAAATTCGGCGCCTCGCGGCCCTTGCCGAACGCTTCGGCGGCGTCGGCCAGCCGCACGATCGGCTTGATCTGGTTGCGCAGGAACAGAATGGCGATGGTCAGCACGACCACCGAGGTCAGCACCATCCACGTCAGGAACGCCAGCGAATTGGACGTGTAGGCGTCGGCGCGCGGCGCGAACACGCGCATGATGGTGTCGTCGAGTTTGATGCGGATTTCCACGATCGAGGAGCGGCCGACGGTGTCGATCCAGAACGGCAGGCCGATCTGCTTGCGGATCTCGTTCGACAGTTCCTGGTCGAGCGCGGAGAAAAACGGCTTTGGGCCGGGCGGCGGCAAATCGGTGACGGGCAGAAAATCGACCACCAGGCCGAGCCGATCCTGGGCGATACGGCGCAACTGCGCGCGGTTGGTGCCAGGCGGAAAAGTTTTATAGACGTCGATGAGGGTGGCGATCTCGCGGGTCACCGCCGACGACAGATAATAGTTCACCACGCTCGATTGCCGCTCGACGAACAGGAAGGCGACGATCGATTGCAGCACCACCAGCGGCATGATGACGATCAGCAGCGCGCGGGCATAAAGGCCGTGCGGCATCACCGAGCGCAGCCAGCGGGTGAAGCGGTCCCACGGGCCGGTGATATAGCCCGCGGCGCCGGCGACCGCGTTGGCCGCGGTCACCACGTGCCCCGCCGCGACCCGCAGACGCCCGATGCCATCGTCGAAACTGGCCATGGCTCAGAGCGCCGCGACGAGTTGATAACCCACGCCACGCACGGTCTGCACGATCAGCGGATTGGCCGGATCGCGCTCGATCTTGCGGCGCAGCCGGTTGACCTGCACGTCGACGGTGCGCTCGCTGACATTGTCGCCGTTGCCGGCGAGCGCCTGGCGCGGCACGGTCTCGCCGACACTCGACGTCAGCACGCGCAGCATGTCGCGCTCGCGGTCGGTGAGCCGGATCGCCTCCTCGCCGCGGCGCAACTCGCCGCTCGTGAGATGGAACACGAATTGGCCGAAGCGCACCGATTCCACCGGCGCCGCCACCGGCGGCCGCGCGCGTTTCAGGATATTGGCGATGCGCAGCGAAAGCTCGCGCGGCTCGAACGGTTTTGCCAGATAATCGTCGGCGCCGATTTCGAGCCCCATGATGCGGCTTTCCTTCTCGTCGCGCGCGGTCAGCATCAGGATCGGTACCGTGGACGAGGTGCGGATGGCTTTGACCAGATCGAATCCGTTCTCGCCCGGCATCATGACGTCGAGGACGAGGAGATCGAATTTCAGGCCCAAAAGCTTGGCGCGCGCCTCCGCTGCCGTTTCGGCGGTGGAGACGCGGTAGCCTTCGGCGACCAGAAAACGCAACAGCAGCGCGCGGATGCGGCGATCGTCGTCGACGACGAGCAGATGCGGCGCGTCGTCCGATAGCGTCGCGGGCGCGGGCGCCGGCGCCGTCATGAGCCGCGGTCCCGGCCGCGCGGCCGCGTCCGGTCGGCATCGGCGATCAGGCGCAGCACGTGATCGCGGTCGTCGGCATCGATCATGCCGGCAAGAAAGCGCCGCGCCGCCTCGCGCCCAGGCGGCCCGATCTCGGCCAGCACGCGCGCAATGCGTTCGGTCTGCAGGCCGGCAAGCTGCAGCGCCAGCGCCTCGCCCGCGGGACTCACATAAAGGAGCCGCTGGCGGCGATCGTGCGCGCCCTCACGCTGCACCACGTAGCCCTGGTCGATGAGTTGCTTGAGCACGCGGCCGAGCGACTGCTTGGTGATTTTCAAGATGTCGAGGAGGTCGGCAACCTTGATGCCGGGATTGCGGTTGACGAAATGCAGCACGCGATGGTGGGCGCGGCCGAAGCCGAGTTTGGCCAGCACCTCGTCGGGATCGCCGACGAAATCGCGATAGGCGAAGAACAAGAGCTCGATGAGATCCCAGCACGGCTCCTGCGCCGCCGGCGCCGCGGCCGCCGCCTCGACCGGCTCGGCGGTCGACCGGAGTTTCCTGGCCGTGGTGATGCTGATGTCAGCCATTTAGGTAAGCACTATTGACATATTTCGGGCGGCTTGTTAAGCTAGACCATGATCCGATCGAATTGAATCGGATCGTGGTCTAGTTTTTCGTTGGAGCATGATCTTTTCGGAAAACCGCCGTCCACTTTTCCGGATCATGCTCTAAAGCTGCGACCGCGACATCGGACCGCGCCGTTCCGGCTGAACATTGCGCCGGGCCGCAAAGGGCGCTCCTATAGAGCGGCTGTGACCATAACGGGAGTCCCGCCCCGAAGCAAAATGCGGCTCTGGCGGGCGGTTTCGGGCGGGTGATAAATTAAGGGAGGCAATGCCATGGCAGTGCCCTTCGACCAACGCTCCGATCTCATCTGGTTCGACGGCAAGCTCATCCCCACCGTCGACTGCAAGATCAGCGTGCTCACCCACGGCCTGCATTATGCGAGTTGCGTGTTCGAGGGCGAACGCGCCTATGGCGGCCAGATTTTCGAGGGCACCAAGCATTCCGAGCGGCTCAAACGCTCGGCCGAAATCCTCGATTTCGAAATCCCCTATTCGGTGGCCGAAATCGACGCCGCCAAGCGGCTGGTTCTGGAAAAGAACAATCAGAAAGAAGCCTATGTGCGGCCGATCGCCTGGCGCGGCTCCGAGCAGCTCGGCGTCTCGGCACAGAACAACAAGATCCACCTCGCCATCGCCACCTGGGAATGGCCGAGCTATTTCGATCCGGCGCAGCGGCTCAAAGGCATCCGGCTCGACCTCGCCGAATACCGGCGGCCCGATCCGAAAACCGCGCCCTGCCTGGCCAAGGCCGCGGGCCTCTACATGATCTGCACGGTGTCAAAACATCGCGCCGAAAAGCGCGGCTATGCCGACGCCATGATGCTCGACTGGCAGGGCCGCGTCGCCGAATGCACCGGCGCCAACATCTTCTTCGTGCGTGACGGCAAGATCCACACCCCGATCGCCGACTGCTTCCTGGCCGGCATCACGCGGGCCACCGCGATCGCGATTGCGCACCGTCACGGCATCGAAGTGATCGAGCGGCGCATCATGCCCGAGGAGCTCTCCGGCTTCACCGAGTGCTTCATCACCGGCACCGCGGCCGAAGTCACGGCAGTGTCGGAAATCGCTGACTGGAAATTCACCCCCGGCCGCATCACCCAGACCTTGATGGGCGACTACACCGCCGAGGTGCAGCCCAAGGGCAAGGCCGCGGCGGCGTAGCTGGAAGCGCGGCCGTCAATCTGGAAGGGGACGGCCCGGCGGGTCAAGTCTGCGACGCCCGGCTCGATCCCGGCAGTCAGCGACACATCCAAAAGCGGGTTACCTGTGACGCACGTCACAGGTCCGACCGGATAGGCGCAATTTCGTGCTGTGGGTCACATGCGCCGCAGCGCCGAAGACTTATACGAAAGCGTAGGTTGGGAATTTAGGAGAGAGCCATGGACACGAGGAATACTTTCCCGCTTCGCCTGTGGCGCCATGTGCGACGCGGTTTCGCCGCCTGGCAGATCAGCGCCAATGCGCGCACCGAGATTGACGGTCTCACCGACCGGACCTTGCGCGACATCGGCCTGTCGCGTGGTTTTGAGCGATTGCGGCCCGCCCAGCCGTTCTGGCTTCCCTAAGCGGGCATCGAACGGCTGCGGCCGGCGCGCTTTATTTCGCCGCTTCGCGCCGCGGCGGTGGTGCCGACCAGCGCTCGGCCGCGGCATCGTCGGTGGCCTTGGCGTCGACCCAAATGTTGCCGGACACCTTCTCGACCTGCTTCCAGAACGGCGCGCGGGTTTTCAGATAATCCATCAGGAACGACGCCGCGGCAAAAGCCGCCTCGCGATGGCTCGAGGCGGTGACCACCAGCACGATGACCTCGCCCGGCGCAATGCGGCCGAAGCGGTGGATCACGGTGACGCCGAGAAGCGGCCAGCGGGCGCGCGCTTCCTCGACATGACGGGCGATCTCGGCTTCCGCCATGTCGGGATAGTGTTCCAATGTCAGTGCCGCGATCGGCTCGCCGTTCTCGTCGGCGCGGCACAGCCCGGTAAACGTCACCACGGCGCCGATATCGGTGCGGCCGCGCGTGAGCAGCGCCGTTTCGGCGGCGACGTCGAAGACCTCTTTCTGAAGGCGTATCGTCGTGGTCATGATCTATAATAACCTCTTCCCGCCGTACCTGAAGAGAAAGAGGAAACGCAGCGGCGACGCTGCGTCCCTTCTCCCCGGAGGGGAGAAGGACAGGATGAGGGGGTTCGGACGGCCCAGAATTTTTCTGAACCTTCCGAACCCCCTCACCCCGGCCCTCTCCCCTCCGGGGAGAGGGAGCAGATTCACCCGCCGGTCATCGGCGGGAAGAAGGCGATCTCGTGGGCGCCTTCGATCCGGGTGTCGGCGCGCACGTGGTTGCGGTCGATGGCGGCGCGGATCACTTTCGGATTCTCGAACGCGTAGGCATAGCCCTCGCCGCGCCGGGTGAGCCAGGCAACCAGGTCGCCGACGGTCGCCACGCCGGCGGGCGGATCAATCTCCTCCTCCGCCTTGCCGACACGCTCGCGCACCCAGGCGAAATACAGAAGCTTCACGCATCCTCCCGGGTGAGGTGGTGCACCCCGGCCTGCAGATAATCCCAACCCGTATAGAGCGTCAGTATGGCCGAGAGCCACAACAGCGTGATGCCGATCCGGGTGACCACCGGCACGATGGCGTCGCCGGCCTCGCCGCAGATCAGAAAGCCGACGGCGATGAGCTGCAGCGTGGTCTTCCATTTGGCGAGCCGCGTCACCGGCACGCTCACCCGCAGCTCGGCCAAATATTCGCGCAGGCCCGAGACCAGCACCTCGCGGCAGAGAATGACCACGGCGGCGAGCAGCGCCCAGCCGTGAATGGTGGTTTCCGCCGCCAGCATCAACAGGCACGAGGCGACAAGAAGCTTGTCGGCGATCGGATCGAGCATGCGGCCGAGCGAAGATTGCTGGCCCCAGATGCGGGCGAAATAGCCGTCAAAAAAGTCGGTGACGCCGGCGGCGATGAAAACCGTCAGCGCCACCCAGCGCAGCCACAACCCGCCATCGAGGATGCTCTGCCAATACATGCAGCCGACCACGACCGGCACCGCGGCGATCCGGGCATAGGTGAGGATGTTGGGCAGCGCGCCAGCGTGGGCGCGGGGCCGTGCCGTCGTGGTCGAATTCACGGTTGAATTCATGGCCGCACCATAGCGCCGCCGAATGACGGCTGCGAGACCCAAGGCGCGCATGCCAGCGCGCCGCTCTGCGACGCCCCTGATGGAACCTTACTCCTGCGCATGGCCGCCGACCTATTCTTTAAGCCGCCCCCTCGTGAAAAAATTCGTAAATCCGCCGCGCCGTTTCGGCGCTGATGCCTTCGACCTGCATCAGGTCGGTGACCGCGGCGCGCTCGATGGCTTTCAGCGTACCGAAGTGATGCAGCAGCGCGCGCTTGCGCGTCGGTCCGATGCCGGCGATCTCCTGCAGCCCGGCCTCGCGCATGTCGCGCGCACGGCGCGTCCGGTGGGAGCCGACGGCGAAACGATGGGCTTCATCGCGCAGCCGCTCGACGAAATAGAGCACCGGGTCGCGCGGCGGCAGCTTGAACGAGTCGCGGCCCGGGAGGAAGAAGGTTTCGCGGCCGGCATCGCGGTCCGGCCCCTTGGCAATGGCGACCAGCGGCACCTCGGCGCCAAGGCTGGCGAGCACCTCGCGGGCGGCATTGAGCTGGCCGAGACCGCCGTCGATCAGCACGAGGTCCGGCCACGGGGATTCCTCACCTTCCTCTACCGACAGCGCGATCGGCAGCGTCAGTGCCACCGCCGGGTCGACCGGCGGGATCGGCTGTGGCGGCGCTTCGTTCATCAGCCGCTTGAAGCGGCGCTCAAGCACCTCGCGCATCATGGCGAAATCGTCGCCGGGGGTGAGCTCGGTGGAGCGGATGTTGAACTTGCGATAGTCCTTTTTGCGAAAGCCTTCCGGGCCGGCGACGACCATGGCGCCGACCGCATTGGTGCCCTGGATGTGGCTGTTGTCATAAACCTCGATGCGGCGCGGCGGGCGCGGCAGGCCAAAGGTTTCGGCGAGCTGATCGAGCAGTTTCTGCTGCGACGAGGTTTCCGCGAGTTTTCGGCCGAGCGCCTCGCGCGCATTGGCGAGCGCGTGCGCCATCAAATCCTTCTTCTCGCCGCGCTGCGGCAGCGAAATCTCGACCTTGTGGCCGCTCTTGGTGGCGAGCGCTTCGGCGAGCAGCGCCCGGTCCTCGATGGCGTGCGAGATCAGAATCAAGCGCGGCGGCGGCTTGTCGTCATAAAACTGCGCCAGGAATGCTGAAAGCACCTCGCCCGGCCCGAGCGATTTATCGGCTTTGGGAAAATAGGCGCGGTTGCCCCAGTTCTGGCCAGTGCGGAAGAAGAACACTTCGACGCAGGTGAAGCCGCCCTGCTGATGCACGGCGAAGACGTCGGCCTCCTCGACCGTGCGTGGATTGATGCCCTGCTGCGACTGGATCGCCGACAGCGCCGCGAGCCGGTCGCGGTAGATCGCGGCATGCTCGAAATCGAGCGCGGTAGACGCTTTCTCCATGGCCCCGGCGAGCTGGTCCTTCACCAACTTGCTGCGGCCGGACAGGAACGCATTGGCCTCGCGCACCAAAGCCGCATAATCGGGATAGTCGATCTCCTTGGTGCACGGCGCCGAGCAGCGCTTGATCTGATAGAGCAAACACGGCCGGGTGCGGCTTTCGAAGAACGGATCGCTGCACGAGCGCAACAGGAACGCGCGCTGCAGCGCATTGACGGTGCGGTTGACCGCCCACACCGAGGCGAACGGGCCGTAATACTGGCCGGGCCGCGACCGCGCGCCGCGATGTTTTAGAATTTGCGGCGCCCAATGGTCCGAAGTGATCAAAATATACGGAAACGATTTGTCGTCGCGCAGCGTGACGTTGAAGCGCGGCCGCAGCCGCTTGATCAAATTGGCTTCGAGCAGCAGCGCCTCGGTCTCGGTGCGGGTGACGACGAATTCGAGCGTGCGGGTCTGCGCGATCATGCGCTCGATGCGGGTATCGAGGCCGGTCGGCCGGGCGTAGGCCGCGATGCGCTTCTTGATGTTCTTGGCCTTGCCGACATAAAGCACGTCGCCGCGGCCATCGATCATGCGATAGACGCCGGGCCGCGGCGGCGCCGCTTTGATGGCGTGGACGATGGCATCGCGGCCGGCGGCGAGCGAGCCCGCCTCGCCTTCGTCGAACTGGATTGCCGCGGCCTCGTCGGCTTCCGGCAGCGCCTCTTCGTCGTCCTCCTCGACGAGATCGGGCTCCGGCGCGACGTCTTTCTTCGGGTCGTTCATGCGTATCGGTCTCAAGCCAAATCAGGTCACGAACCACGTCAGGCCGCGAATATAGACTTTCTTAACGATGTCATCTTGGAACTACTTAGCGGTTCACCACCGCTTAACTGAAACATCGCGATAAATTCTATAGGCCGGGGAAACGGTCTTGGTACCTTAACTTGGCGCCTTACTTCGAGCCTCAATATAGGCATCCGGGGCCCGCCGCGCGTCCGCGGCGGTCCGTCCGATGTCGTCGCGGAGGTCAGCAATGAGAACAATATTTGGCGCAGCTCTTCTCCTCGCAACGGCGGCGATTGCCGGCCCGGCGCGCGCCGCCGACCTTCCGGCGGCAGGCTACTACAGCGCCCCCGCGCCGCTTTCCGGCTTCAGCTGGATGGGCCCCTATCTGGGCGCCAATCTCGGCTACGAATGGGGCGAAGTCAGCAACAATCCGACCAAGCCGTCCGGCATCTTCGGCGGCATCCAGGCCGGCTATAATTGGCAGTTCGGGCAGTTCGTCACCGGCATCGAAACCGACATCCAGGCCTCGGCGGCGAGCGACACGTTTGCGCCGTGGCAGTTTACCAATCCGTGGTTCGGCACCTTGCGCGGCCGCGCCGGCGTGGCCATCGGCAATGTGCTGTTGTTCGCCACCGCCGGCCTTGCCTATGGCAGCCTGACCGTGGACAGCCCCGGCAACCTGTCGGAGACCAGGACCAGTCCCGGCTGGGCCGCAGGCGCGGGCGCCGAAGTCGGCTTTACACCGCACTGGTCGGCCAAGGCCGAATGGCTCTACCTCGATCTGGCAGACCGCACGTTCTCCGTCACCAGCTCCACCAATGGGCTGACCGCCAACCTGTTGCGGCTTGGCGTCAACTATCACTTCTAGCCCGCCGCCGGTTCCATTTCCGGAAGGTAATGGGTTCCACGAACCAAGTAGGTCTCCCGCAGCGCCAAAGTTCCCATTACGCGATTTTCGCCGCGATTAAAACTTCTTTTACCATTGCGGCGCCGGCGTTAAGACATTCTTTCCTCTAATCGTGACTTTACTGTCTCAAATCTTGCCATATTGTCGTCCAGATAGACAAATCCACTGTGTCTTCCCTGCACTAGACCCAAAAACGCGTATGAATACTATGCGGCCACCTAATCAATGGAGGTCCATAATGAAGCGTGTGTTTTTCGCCCTTGTCGGCTTGGCGGCACTGACGGGCACGGCGGCGGCGGCCGATCTTCCGCCGCGTCCGGCGCCGGCGCCCTATTACAAGGCTCCGGTGGCCGTTCCGGTCTATAACTGGACCGGCTTCTACATCGGCATCAACGGCGGCGGCGGCTTCGGCCGTTCGACCTGGGATACGACCGGCAGCTTCGACATTTCCGGCGGCCTGGTCGGCGGCACGCTCGGCTACAATTACCAGTTCGGCCAAGGCGTCGTCGGCGTCGAAGGCGACATCGACTGGGCTGACATCAACGGCTCTACCAACACCGCCTGCCCGCTGGGCTGCAAGACCAGCGATCATTGGCTGTCCACCGTGCGCGGCCGGCTCGGCTATGCGGCCGACCGCTTCATGCCCTTCGTCACCGGCGGCGCCGCGTTCGGCGACATCCGCGCCTCGACTCCGGGCTTCGGCGGCGTCACCAACACCAATGCCGGCTGGACGGTGGGTGCGGGTCTCGAATTCGCCATTGCCGGCAACTGGACCGCCAAGGCCGAATATCTCTATGTCGACCTCGGCAAGGTGAACTGCGGCATCTCCTGCGGCGCCGCTGTGACCGACAACGTGTCGTTCACCTCCAACATCGTACGCGCCGGCGTCAACTACCGGTTCTGATCGCCTCGGCGAATGCGTGATGCAATAAACCCCGGGGCGAAAGCTCCGGGGTTTTTGTTTTGAAAATCTGACGAGATCAAGCCGGCACGACCGGCACTTTGTCCTTGCGCAGCTTGGCGATGAATTGCGGATCGGTGTGCAGATGCGCGGTGACCAGTTCCGGCGGCGTGAGCGCCAGCCACTGGTCGAACGACACGTCGGCGTAATAGTCGCTCTTGAAGATTTCCAGAAACTTCAACGTCGTGGTGCCGGTGTTCTCGATGTAATGGCCCATGGCGAAGGGCACATAGCCGACGTCGTTCTCGAAGAAATCGAAGGTGCGCGCCTGACCCGACGCCGCGAACACGCCCATCCGCGCCTGCCCAGCAATATAATATTGCCACTCGTCGGTGTTGGGATGCCAATGCATTTCGCGCATGCCGCCCGGTTCGACCTCGACCAACGCTGCGGCGATGGTCTTGGATACCGGGAACACCTTGGTGTCGGTGATGCGCACCGTCCCGCTTTTGGTCTTGATCGGCGTTTGCGCCAGCATGCGATGGCTGAAGCTTTGCGGCACCGGCGTCGCGCCGGCGATCTTGTCGCCTTCGAGCGGTCCCGGAAGCGGCGCCGGGAAGATGTAGAGCTTGCTCGGATCGGGCACGTTGGCAAAGGCCGAAGCATCCATACCGAAATTCTTGGCCAGCACGTCCGGCGGCGTGTGCTTGATAAAATCGCTGAGCAGGAAGGTGTTGTCCTCGTCGAAATCGCCGTCGTCGAACACCAGCAGAAACTCGCAGCCGTCGGGACCAAGACCCTGGATCGAATGCGGGATGCCCGGCGGGAAATACCACAAATCGCCGACGCCGACGTCGTCGACGAAATTGCGCCCTTCGGCATCGATCGCGGTGATGCGTGCGGTGCCGTAGAGCATGTAGGACCACTCAGCAGCCTTGTGCCAATGCAGTTCGCGCACGCCGCCGGAGTTGAGCCGCATGTTGACGCCGGCGATGTTCTTGGAAATGCCGAGCTCGCGCACCGTCACCTGGCGGGTCCAGCCGCCGGACTCCAGACGCATGTGCGAATCGTCGAACGAGAAGCGCAAATTCGGCAGCGTGCCGTGGTCGGTGGCCGGCGGCGAGAGGATGTCCGGGTTCTGGCTGGCGCGGACCGGATTCTTCGGACCGGGATTGGTGCCGCCTTGGCCGGGCCGCGTCGGTTGCGGCATCGGCGGAGCGGTCTGCGCTTGCGCCACCGTCGCCGCCGCCGAGAGCGCGCCACCGGCCGCCGCGACCGCCAGCATGTCGCGGCGCGAAATAGAATTCGAGATTTTGCTCATTTTCCTCTCCTCGTCGTTGTCAGACGGGCCGCCGCCGCGCCCCCGGGGTGCGCAACCGTCGATGGCGTGATCTTAGGCCTTTGTCTGGAGGTCTTGAATGGCAACATGCGGATCCTGCGGCATTTGCGTTGCCAGGGTTCCACCGGCCGCAAAATCGCCTTCATGCCCGCTGACTGATCTCCGCCAATTCGGTATCTTGCAGGGCGGCCCCTGGCTGCCGGGATCGGATGCGGTTTTAGGGCGTTCCAGGAAGGGGATTCACGTGTTTGCAACACGCCGGCTTACCGCCGCGGCATTGCTCCCGATCGCAGGCGCATTTTTCGTCCTGCTTTTTTCCGGAACGGACTCGCGCGCCCAAAATCCTTCCGCCAACTGCGAAGAAGGCTCGGCCGATGTCGCGGTCTTGTCGGCGCCGATGGCGCCGTGGAAGGGCATGCCATTGCGCGTCGTCGTCACGGCGGAAAAGCCGCTCGACGGCGAGTTCTCCCTGACCGGCCCCGATGGCAGGGTCGTTGCCAAATCGCGCGACCGCCAGGGCGGACCGCCGTATTTCTGGTACGCCGAGGTGGCATCGCCGGCGGTGGGCACCTGGCACGCCGCGCTCGCGGCGTCCGGCTGCGGCACCATCACCCGCGACATCGCCGTGCGCGAGGCGCCGGCACCGCCGCCGGGCGCAACGCCGGGCGCGGTCTGGCCGGTGCGCGCGACATGGAACCGGGCCACGGAAAATTTGTATTCGGCGTGGATCCAAAAACTGTTCGACGCCCCGCTCGATGCCGAGCCGTCGTGGCCGACGCTGCGCGCCGTGCTGCGCGACCGCTCGCGCAACATGCTGTTCAACTATCTGGGTGCCGGCGAAGACGAAGTGTCGGCGCCGATCAGCCCCGACTGCGCCGATCTGGTTTATTTCCTGCGCGCCTATTTCGCTTTCAAGATGGGACTGCCGTTCGGCTATTCCAATTGCTCGCGCGGCGGCGGCGGCCATGCGCCGAAATGCTACACGTGGCTGACCAATCTCAATCCCCCCGCGGCGGCGCAGCGGGACGGCTTGGCGGCCGGTTTCGGCGCTTATCTGCCGGTGGTCGCCGACGCCGTGCAGTCCGGCGCCGTGCGCGTGCTGGCGACCGACGACAACACCGATTTTTATACCGTGCCACTGACGCAGGAGGCGCTGCGTCCGGGCACCGTGTATGCCGACCCCTACGGGCACGTCCTGATGCTGGTGCGGCGGGTGCCGGAATCCGGCGGCGCGGCCGGCGTCTTCCTCGCCGTCGACGGCGAGCCCGACGGCACGGTAGCGCGCAAGCGCTTTTGGCGCGGCAGCTTCCTGTTTGCCCACGAGCCCACGCTCGGCAGCCCGGGTTTCAAGCGCTTCCGGCCGATCGTGCGCGACACGGGCGGCAGCTTGCGGCGGCTGACCAACGCCGAAATCTCCAGAAATCCGCAGTACGGCGATTTTTCGCTGGAGCAGTCGCAGCTCGGCGTCGATGAATTTTACGATCACATGGATGACGTGATGTCGCCCGAGCCGCTCGATCCGGTGCGCGCGATGAAGGGGGCGATCGACTCGCTCGAAGAGCAGGTCAAGACGCGCGTCGGCTCGATCGAGAACGGACGGAAATACCAGAACAGCGGCAAGGGCGAAGCGACCATGCCGAACGGGCCGGCGATCTTCGCCACCAACGGCGCGTGGGAGGATTTCGCGACGCCGGCGCGCGACTTTCGCCTGCTCATCGCCATCGACGTGGTGCGCGGCTATCCGGACAAGGTGGCGCGGCAGCCCGAGCGCTACGCCATGCCACGCGGCGAGAGCGTCGCCCAGGTGAAGGCCGAATTGCAGAGCGTGCTGGCATCGGAGCTTGCGGCACGCAAGGTCACCTATACGCGCAGCGACGGCTCGGCCTGGACGCTGTCGCTGCAGGATGTGATCGACCGCGCCGCGGATCTCGAGATGGCCTATAACTTGAACGACTGCGTCGAGTTGCGCTGGGGCGCGCCGGACCGGAGCGACGAAGCGTCGACCTGCAAGCGCCACGCGCCGGCGGCGCAACGCGCCAAGATGACGGACTACCGCGCCTGGTTCCGCGAGCGGCATTGGCCGCACGCCTGAGCATGATCCCGATGACGAAGGTTTGCCTCGTCATCGGGCTGGCGATGCTGGCGGGCATAACTTCCCTTCTCGCGCAAGACGACCGGCTTGGCACCGCGCTCGACAACCTGGTCGCCGCCTACCCGGACGCGCTCGCCGGGCATGACGATAAAGGGCTGCGCTGGCGTGACGGCACCGTGATGCCGGTATCGGACGATAACGACAATAGGCCGTTCCAGAAGCTGCTGCGGCAGCCGTCCATCGCCGATCAGTTTCACCTGCCCTATCCGCCCGGCGCGCTGGCAAAACCGCCGGCCGTCGATGCCGATCCGGGCCGGTTCCGCAACACCGCCTTCTTCACCAAGATGTACGGCGACTGCCAAAAGGGCGAGGTCTTGCCGCGCTTGGTGTCGCTCGACTGGCTGCCCAAGACGTGGGCCAACAACAAGACTTGGGGCAAAACGATCCGCATCACCTCGATCAACGGCGTCGACGCGCAGTTGCGCGCGGTGTCGGCGGAGATCGACGCGCTGCCGGACAACATCAAACGCGCCGCCTATCCGATCGCCGGCACCTATAATTGCCGCGCCGTGGCCGACACCGGCCAGCCGAGCCCGCACGGCTACGGCATCGCCATCGATCTCAATACTGCGGTGTCGGATTATTGGTACTGGCAGCCCCATGACGGCGCCATCGTCTATCGCAACCGCATGCCGCAAGAGATCGTCGCGATCTTTGAAAAGCACGGTTTTATTTGGGGCGGCAAATGGTATCACTTCGATACCATGCATTTCGAATATCGGCCTGAGTTGCTCGTTGCGAAGTGACTCGTAACGTCATTCCGCCTTGATGTTGGCGGCGCGGATCACCCTGTCCCATTTCTCGGTCTGCTCGACGACGAGCTTATCGAGCGCCGCGGGCGACATCACAAAGGCGGTGGCGCCGAAATCGGCGAGCCGCGCCAGAATTTTCGGATCCGTGAGCCCGGCCTTGATCTCGGTATTGAGCCTGTCGACGATGTCGCGCGGCACAGCCTTGGGCACGGCGATCGCCGCCCAGGCGCTGGCCTCGAAGCCAGGCAAAAAGTCGGCCACGGTCGGCAGGTCGGGCAGCGCCGGCGAACGCTCGGCCGTCGTCACCGCCAGCGCGCGCAGCCGGCCGGCGCGGATATGCTCGATGGACGGCGGCATGTTGTCGAAGGCGACCTGCACTTGGCCGCCGAGGAGATCGACCACCAAGGGCGCCGAGCCGCGATAGGGCACGTGCACCATGTCGGTGCCGGTCGTCATCTTGAACATTTCGCCGGCGATGTGGGAAATGCTCCCGGTGCCGAATGAGCCGATGGCGAGCTTGCCGGGATTGGCCTTGGCATAAGCGATCAGCTCCGGCACCGACGTCACCGGCACCGCCGGATTGACCTCGAGCACCAGCGGCGTGCGCAAAATGCCGGCGACCATGGCGAGGTCGCGGATGAAATTGAAATTGAGATTTTGGTAGAGCGCCGGATTGATGGTGTTGGTGCCGACCGCGACCAGAAGCGTATAGCCGTCGGGCGCGGCGTGGGCGACGGCCTCGGTGGCGAGGTTGGCGGCAGCGCCGGGCCGGCTCTCGATGACGAACGGCTGGCCGAGCCGATCCGAGAGCCACTGCCCAATCAGGCGCGCGGCAATGTCGGTGGCGCCGCCCGGCGGAAAGCCGATGATCATGCGCACCGGCCGCGCCGGATAGGATTCCGCGCGCGCAATACGCGGCAGCGCCGCAGCACTCGTAGCGATTTGCAAAAAATGCCTGCGAGAAAATTTCATCGCGACACTTTGGTCCGTCATCCTGAGGTGCGAGCGCAGCGAGCCTCGAAGGATGCCGGCCGAGGCGCCCGGGCCGTCGCCCTTCGAGGGCCGCTACGCGGCCACCTCAGGGTGACGGATTGGAATCATTCATCACGACAGCCGATACAGCGCCCTGGCGTTGTCGCGCAAAATGCCGGCGCGTTGCGCTTCGCTCATCTTGAAGCTCAAGGCCTGCCGCGGATCGTCAAAATCCCAGTGCGGATAGTCGCTGGAGAACATCAGCCGGTCCCAGCCGATCCAGTCGAGCACGTCGTAGAGATGCGCGGGCTCTTCCGGCTCCTCGATCGGCTGGGTGCAGAACCAGAAATGCTCGTGCAGATATTCCGACGGCGGGCGCTTGAGATGCGGCGTTTCCTTGCGCATGTGCGCCCATTGCTTGTCCATGCGCCAGCCGAGCGACGGCGCCCAGGAGATACCGGATTCGATCAGCGCCACTTTCAGGTTCGGGAAGCGCTCGAAGACGCCTTCGGTGATGAGGCTGACCACGTTGCCGGAAATGCTGGTGCCGAAAGTGTAATGCTCCTGCATGTAATAAGTGCCCCAGCCGGTGCCGCTCGACGGATGGCCGCCCGGCGCGCCGGCCGGATGCAGGCCGAGCACGAGATTGTTGCGCGCGATGGCCTCGTAGATCGGCCAATATTTGCGCCGGCCGAGCGGCTCGCTCGCACGCGGCGAGATGATCACCTGGCGGAACGCCTCGTTCTCGGCCCGCGCATCGATCTCGCGCACGGCGAAGTCCGGATAGTCCTGCGGCACCACGATGCCGGCCTTCAGGCGGTGATCTTTCTCGACCCAATCGTGGATCTGCCAATCGTTGACTGCGTGCGCAAGCGCCGCGCCGAATTCGAGATTGCGCTCTTCCATGCCGCCGCGCGACAGGCACACCATCATGCCGGTGTCGCAGCCGTTGAGATCGAGATGCTGGCGCTGCATCAGCTCCAGATCGCAGCCGGGCGGGCCGCCGTTCGACGGATAGGCGTCGGCGCGCATGCCGTTGGCCATCATGCGCGGAAACGACAATTGTCCGCTCAAGCCTTGGCAGAGATGGCCGCCAAACGTTTCGCTGTGCTCGCGCCAGCGCGCCTCGAGATAAGGATAAAGGTCTTTCGGCGAGCGCTGCACCGGATGGATGTCGCAATCGACAAAACCCAGCCGCTGCGCCGCCTTGGTTTCTCGCTCAGGAACAGGCTTGTTCATGGCGCCATCTCCTCGCGCGTCGTTTTTTGATCTGCTTCGGCCGCCAGCAAGCGCGGATAAGTCGCCAGCGGATTGTCGATCAGAATCTTGCGCAGTATCGCCTCCGACAGCCCGTCCGGCAATGCGTCATCGCCGTCGAACTGCCAATGCGGATAATCGGTCGAGAACAGGATCAGCTCATCGGAGCGCACGTGATCCATAATGCGGTTGAGCACGTCACCGTTCGGCACATCGAGCGGCTGCAAGGTAAAACGGACGTGATCGCGCACGATGTCGGCCGGCGGCCGGTCGATCCACGGCACTTCGGTGCGCACGCCGCGCCAGCTGCGGTTGGTGCGCCACAACAGCGTCGGCAGCCAGGCGAAGCCGGATTCCATCAGCACCAGTTTGGTGGCGGGAAATTTGGCAAACACGCCTTCGGCCAGGAAACTCACCAGCGTGTCCTCGAAGGCCGAAGCCTGCAGGACGCTGTCCTCGAGATGATAGGACGGCCAGCCGGAGCTGGTCGGCGCGTGGCGGAACGTGGACCCGGCGTGAATGCCGATCGGCAGGCCGTGTTTTTCCGCGGCGCGATAGATCGGCCAAAAGCTGCGGTGGCCGAGGGGGCGATCGCCCATCACCAACAGCAGCACCTGCACGAAGCGCGGATCGGGGGCGCAGCGCTCGATCTCGGCAACCGCAAGCTCGACGTCTTGCGGCGGCACCAGGATCGACGCGCGCAGCCGCGGCTCGCGATCGAGCCATTCCCGCGCCATCCAGCCGTTCACCGCCTTGCACAAAGCCGCCGCCATGTCGGCGTTGTAGAGCGCCACCGCGCCGTGCAGCACGTTGACTATCGCAAAGCGCGTGCCGAAGGCATCGAGCGCATCGCGGCGCAAGGCATCCAGATCGGCCCCCGGCACGCCCTGTTGCGGCCGCCAATCCGCCCGCGCCGATTGCGGCAGGTTGGTCGCGTAGCTGGCGAGCACGAATGGCGCGTGGTCGATATAGCGCTCGCTCAAATGCTCGCGCCAGAAATCGTCGAGATATGGCATCAACGCCGCGACGTCGGGCACGGCGGGATGCAGGTCGCAATCGATGGCGCCGGCGAAGGAAAGCTTCATCGCATGCCTTTTAGGCCGCGGCCTGATGAACGCCAGCGATTATACGCCGGAGTGCCGCTCGGAACCAATCCGGGACGACGCCGCAATGCAAGATTAAAGAGGCCCCGTGCGGAACCGCACCATGCCAGGACCGTTGATGCCAATTAGGCGTCTGACGATATTCGACCGCCTCAAGACCGTAAAACGAAACTCATCGATCAAAGCCAGGCCTCGCGGCTTGGCCAGACGAGGCTTGGTTGTGTCCGCATTAGCTGCAAACGAAGCTGATGATGTCGTGGTGGTCCTCGTCGTCGAGGACGACCACTTCGTGCGCCTCGATGTCGCTGACTCTTTGGAGGAAGCGGGCTATGCCGTTATCGAAGCCGGCAGCGGCGAGGCAGCGGTCGCCTTGTGCAACGCGGGTACGGCAATCGACATCATCATCACCGACATCAATCTCGGCGGCTCACTCAGCGGCTGGGACGTGGCCGAATGCTTCCGAACCGTTCTGCCCAATATGCCCGTCCTTTACACGTCGGGAGAAAGAATCGACCGCACTCGTTGTGTTTCCGGCAGCGCCGTCCTCGCCAAGCCGTGTCAGAACAGCGACATCTTGAAGGAATGCCAGCGCCTGACGCAATGAGGCCGGCACCTTCGCCGCCGCTACGCGTCCAGGATCTTGCGCACCGTCGTCGCCAACTGCTCGCTGGTCACCGGCTTTTGCAAAAGCTCGACGCCGGGATCGAGGCGGCCCTGATGCACGATGGCGTTGCGCGAATAGCCGGTCATGTACAGCACCTTCAAGGACGCTTGGCGCGCCCGCGCCGCTTCGGCGAGCTTGCGCCCGTTCTGCCCCGGCATGACGACGTCGGTGAGAAGCAGACTGATGGTCCGGTGCCGCTCCATCAGCGCCAGCGCCTCCTCGGCGCTTGCCGCATCGAGCACGTCATAGCCAAGCCCGCGCAGCGTCTCGACCACATAAGCGCGCACCTCGGCATCGTCCTCGACGACCAGAATGCACTCGCCGGCGCGGCCGCGACGCGGCTCGCTCTTGGGCTTGGCCGACGGCGCAGCCTGTCCGGCAAAGCGCGGCAGATACATTTTGATCGCGGTGCCCTCGCCGACCTCGCTGTAGATCTTGACGTGGCCGCCGGACTGTTTGACGAAACCGTAGACTTGGCTCAGCCCAAGTCCGGTGCCCTGCCCGGCTTGCTTGGTGGTGAAGAACGGCTCGAAGGCGCGCTCGATGATCGCGTTGGTCATTCCGGCGCCGCTGTCGGTGACGGAGATTTGCACGTATTGCCCGGGACGCACGTCGGGATATTGCCGGCAATAGCCGTCGTCGAGATAGGCGTTGGCGGTTTCGATGGTCAATTTGCCGCCGTCGGGCATGGCGTCGCGGGCGTTGACGGCGAGATTGAGGATCGCGGCTTCGAGCTCGGCGGGATCGGCTTCGACCGGCCACACGCCGCCGGCGCCGACGATTTCCAGCGACACGTCTTCGCCGAGCGCGCGGCGGAGAAAATCGGCAAGCCCGTTGAGCAGCCGGTTGACGTCGATCGCCGTCGGATTGAGCGGCTGCTGCCGGGCGAACGCCAACAGCCGTTTGGTCAAGGTCGCCGCGCGCTCGGCGCCGTGCATCGCACTACCGATGCGTTGCGCGAGCTTCAAATGCACCGCGTCGGTCCAGGTTTCGAGCTGGCGCTGCGCCGCCTCCAGATTGCCGATGATGATGGTGAGCAGATTGTTGAAATCATGGGCGACGCCGCCGGTGAGGTGGCCAATGGCGTCGAGCTTTTGCGATTGCCGCAGCGTTTCCTCCGCCGCGAGCCGCTGGTCGGTCTCGGCATAGAGCCGCCGCGTCCGCCGCAGCACCGCGAGCAAGGTCAGGAACAGAAACAGCGTTGCCGGAACGCCGAATATCAGATGCATGGCCATGCCGCCCATCCACTCGTTGCGGATCTGGGCGGTGTCGATGCCGGCGATCACGTAAACGGGAAAGCCCGGCACGCGCCGCGTGCCGACGCGGCGTTCGACATTGTCGTTGCCGCCGACCGAGGTGTAAAAACCGCCCGCCGGATTGGCGACAATGCTGCGATGAAAGCCGCTGCGCTCGTCGAGCCGCAGGTCACGTAAAATCGGCGGATAGCGCGCCAGCATGACGCCGTCGTCGCGCACCAGCGCGAATTGCAAGCCCTCGCCGCTCAAAAGATGCGAATAAAACTGGCTGAAATTGCTCGGCAAGAGCGACATCTCGATGACGCCGACAACTTTGCCTTGGGCGTCCTGGCGCGCCCGGTTGAAACTGAAGTACGGCTGCCCGCCGGAGATCGACTTGTGGATGCCGCCGATATAGACGCCTGGCGGCCCGTCGCGGGGCACGGCAAAATAGTCGAGCGCGGTATAGTCCTCGGCATAGGGCGCCGGATAGTCGCGGGTGATCACCTGCGGGTGGCCGGTCGGGCCGAAAATCCAGATCGACTGCACTTCCGGCAGCGCGCTTTGGATCTGCCGCAGCCGCATATGCAGCCGTTGCTCGTTGGCCCGGATCTCGGGTTCCGAAAGGCCCGCTACCATGTAATCGATGGTGTCGAGCGCCAGATTCATCGATTGGAAGACTTTGAGCGCCTGCTCCTGCAGCACGTCGAGCGAGCGTTCGATTCTTTCGTCGGCCAATGCGTAGGTCGAGCGATAGCTCAAGGCGCTGGCGAATGCGAAGAACAACACCGGCAAGAGCAACGCCGCGGCAGCCAGGACCTGCAGCAGACGAATGGTGGTGGCCCGCGCCTGGGCGTCCTTGGGAGTTCTGTTCAGCACGCTCTCCGGCGCGGCAAATTCGGGCATGATCGATGTTACTGCGCCAGCGGCATGGCCTGCCAATAGACGATTCTCAGCGTTGCCAGGAACGGCAGCATAATCGATTCATCGATACATGTCTTTTGACGTAATTTGGCGCGGTTCCAGTTCAGCTTGTGTTCATCGTTGAAAGCATACTCATCCGTCATTGCTGGCCGAGCGGCAGCAACGGGGAAGGCTATCGCTCCCGCCCATATTTGATACGGCGTTTGGAGCGCTCCCATGGCGATTTACCGCCTGTTGCAGCATTCGGCATTCACCCCTGAGGACATTGTCCAGATCGGGGCCGCCTACGAGGATTGCCTGCGCGTTCTCAAACTGAAGAACCGGTCCGATCCGCTGACCGAAATCATCGCCAAGGCTATCATTGCGATCGCGCAAACCGGCGTGCGCGATCCGGTTCAAATTCGCGAGCTCGCGCTCAAGCAGATCGGCGCGCCGGGCGAATAGGTCGCGCGTTTACCCCGCCCTGCGCCGCGTTCGCCATCGCTGCGCGGGCGGTCGATTGGCCACGGCTATCCGGCGGCTTCCGCACACGCTTATGCAATGATAACATCATGGCGCAACCATAGATAATATGGTTGCTTCACAATTCAAAAAGGGGGGTTACGCATGTCACGATTCAAGATCGGCATTGCCGCGCTTGGAGTCTCGATCGGCATTCTCGCATCCCTGCCGGCTCGCGCGTGGGAGCGCGGCCCGGTCGACGTGCTGGCGGTGCTGCCGGACGTTACGCAAAACGTGCAGAGCAGCGCCGAGGGCCTCACGGTCGGACCCGACGGCAACATCTATGTCACGACGTTCGGCTTCAACACCCATGGCGCTCTCACCGGCAACTCCGTGCTGATCGTCATCAGCCCGAACGGCAGTATCGTCAGGAAGGTCGATATCCAGGGATCGAGCCCGCATACGCTCGGGCTTGCCTTCAATCCGGTGTTCGGCAACTTGCTGGTTCTCGACTTCGGCGCCGGTACCGTGCTCGACGTCAATCCGCACTCCGGACTGTCCACCGTGAAGGCGGGACCGTTCGCCAATTCCGGCCTCAATGCGCTGACGTTCGATACGGCCGGGAACGCCTATGTGTCGGATTCGTTCAACGGCGTCATCTGGAAGGTGCCGCATTCCGGGTCGGCAACGACATGGTCCAACGATCCGCTGCTCGGGCCCGGAACCGGACTGACGCCGCCGTTCGGCGCCAACGGCGTCGAGTTCAACAACGACCATTCGATCCTCTACGTGGCCAACACCGCGTTTCACCAGATCATCCAGATTCCGGTGAACCACGACGGCACCGCGGGCAAGGCCTCGATCCTGATCACCGGCATCAACGCGCCGGACGGCATCGCGGTCGACGACAAGGGCAACCTGTGGATCTGCGCCAATCAGCAGGACGAGATCGACGTCATCGACAAGACCGGCAAGGTGATCGCCAAGCGCGGCGATTTCCGCGGCATCGACCAGAACGGCATCGCGCAGGGCCTGCTGTTCCCGGCGAGTCCCGCCTTCAGCAAGGACAAGCAAACCCTGTATGTCTCGAACCTGACGCTGTATCTGCCCTATGCGGGCGCCAATCTCGCCATCGACTCGGCCTATACGCTGCAGGTCAAGGGCTACACGGTGTCGAAGATGCCGGCCTACATTCCGCCGTTCCCCGATCGCTTCCACTAGCGGCAACGACGGGCCTGCGAGCAATACGGGGCCGCCTTACGGCGGCCCCGGTCGTTGAAATCTGACGTTATCGTGATCCAACGTGACGGTTTTGAAAAACGTGCCGGCAGCCCTTACAATGGGCTACCGCAAAAAGAGGATCGTTGCCATGAATGACGACACCCGCGATCTCGACCAGGCCGACACGCAAATCCTCACTCCCGAGCTGCCCGACGAAGCGCTGGAAGTCGCTGCCGGCACCATGGGCGGCACCATACCCACGGGTTCCGTCAATATCATCCCGCCGAATTGCTGCTGACGGACGGCCCTACGGCCGCGAAGGAGACCGCGCATGAAAATCGAGAATGCGGTTCCTCATATCGGCGCGCTGGTGACCGGGCTTGACGTCAAGCGCATGAGCAACAGCGAATGGCGGACGCTGTATCAGACCTGGCTCGATCGCCACGTGCTGATCGTGCGCGGCCAGGAATTGTCGAAGGCCGACTTTCTCGCCTATAGCCGCCGGTTCGGGCGGCTCAAGCCGCACATGATCGAGCGCACGCGCGATCCGGACAATCCCGAGATCACGCTGATGGGCGTCACCAGCATGGCCAAGGATACCGGCGGCGCGGCGCTCATCCTCAATCGCGGCGAAGGCTGGCACACCGACAGTCCGTGGGACACCGAGATCTGCAAAGGCACGCAGCTCTACGGCATCGAGATTCCGAGCTACGGCGGCGATACGCTGTTTGCCTCCATGCACGCGGCTTACGACGCGCTGCCCGAGCGTTTGAAGGATCGCATCGCGCCGCTCAAAATCGCGTTCCGCTACGGCGGGCGCGAGCGCAAATGGTTCGATCTGCTCGAGCCCGCGGATCAGGCGCGGCCGCCGGCGGTGCACGACATGGTGCGCGTTCACGGCGAGACCGGGCGCAAATCGCTCTACGTCAATCCGACGCACGCCATCGGCATTATCGGCATGGCGGACGCCGAAGCCGATCGCCTCCTCGCCGAGCTCTACTGGTACATGCTGCAGCCCAATGCCGAGTACCGGCACAAGTGGCAGAAGGGCGACATCGTGCTGTGGGACAACCGCTGCACCGTGCATTCGGCCGCCGGCGGCTATTCCTCGGACGAGCGGCGCGTCCATTGGCGCACCACGATCATGCAGTGAGCGCGACCACATGCGGCCTCAGCCGCGATGGCGGAACCTGATCAGAATAAGATAAGCTGCCCGCCATGCTGGGGAATCCGGGTATGGCCGAGCGCGCCAATGGTCAACGCCGCCGCTCCACCGCCCACGATCTCACGCGGCGAGGGTTGATCGGCGCCGGCCTCGCCGTGGCGGTCGGCGTGGCTTATTTCCTCGCCGGGCGGCTGGGCGTCGGCCTCATTCTCAAACCGGAAGGCGTGGCCGTGTTCTGGCCCGCGGCCGGCATTTCCTCGGGCGTTTTGATCGCTCTTGGGCGCTGGGCGCGGTGGCCGGTGGCGGCGGGCGTGATCGCCGCCACCGTGGTGGTCCATCTGCTCATCGCCGATCCGCTGTGGGCCGGCATCGCGCTGGGCCTGAGCAACGCGGCGGAAGCCCTGATCACGGCCGGACTGATCGAATATTATTTCGGCGCGGATTTCAGCCTCGACCGGCTGCGCCAGGTGATCGGCCTTCTGGTCGCGGCCATCGTCGGCACCGCCATCTCCGGGGTCGGCGGCGCGGTGACGTACCGGCTGTATTCCGGCCCGTCGGCGGAAATGCTGACCAGTTGGCAGCACTGGTTCGCCTCCGACGCCATCGGCATCATCATTGTCGCGCCGCTGGTGATCGGGATCGCCGCCGCGCTGCGGCGGCCGCCGCCGCGCAGCGAGCTGATCGAAGGCGGCGTCGCGCTCACGGTACTCGCGGTGGCGACCGGCATCGTCATTTTCCTGCCGGCGGAGTTTTGGGTGACGGTGCTGCCGATTGCCGCGCTGTTTCCGATCCTGTTGTGGGTGACGGCGCGCTGCCGGCCGGTCTATGCGGCGGGGGCCGCGTTCCTGGTCTGCATCACTTTTGTCGCCACCGCGGTCTTTGGCCTCGGCCATTTTGGCGACGCCAGAATTCAATTCGCGGACCGCATCCTGCAAGCCCAGTCGGCGATCCTGTTCGTGGCGCTCGGCGCCTTCGTTCTGGCCGCGTTGTTTGCCGAGCGCAGCGACAGCGAGGCGCGGCTGACGCGCTCGAACTTGATGCTGGAGCGTGAACGCGACAACAAGCTGATGAACGCCCAGGCGATCACGGCCGCGATTGCCCACGAAGTGCGCCAGCCGCTGGCGGCGATCGCCACCAACGCCAGCGCGGCGCGGAAATTTCTGCGCCGGCCGGCGCCCGATCATGCCGAGGTCGAGGCGGCGTTGGGCAGGATCATCGGCGAAAGTCATCGCACCAGCGAGGTTTTCGACAGCATCCGCGCCCTGTTCCGCAAGGCCGACGAGCAAAGACAGCCGATCGACGTCAACGCGATCATTCGCGCCGTGCTGCAGTCATCGGCCGAAGAGTTGAAGGATCGCGGCGTCGCGGTGCGTACCGAGCTGATGGCCGAACTGCCGCGCGTCGTCGGCCACACCGGCCAACTGCAGGAAGTCGTCCTCAACCTGACCCACAACGCGCTCGAAGCCATGGCCACGACGACCGACAGAAACCGGCTGTTGCAGGTGCGGAGCGCGCGTCACGGCCGCGATGCCATTGCGGTGGAAGTCGAAGACACCGGGCCCGGCATCGACGCCAAGCAGCTCGAAGGCATATTCGGCGCCTTCGTCACGACGAAGTCGCACGGCATGGGCCTGGGGCTCGCCATTTGCCGCATGATCGTCGAGCAGCATGGCGGGCAACTGACCGCATCGTCGGACGGCACCAGCGGCTCGCGCTTCCAGTTCATCCTGCCGATCGAATCCGCGCCCTAGACTATGATCCGCCGGCCCATCATCCGGTCTTCGACGCGGAGGCTTCTTCCACCATCTTGAGGATTTCCGCGCGCCGCTTGGAATCGCCGATTTGCAGGAATGCCTTCATCAGCTTCAGACCTTCCGCCGGCGACGGCGCCTCTTTGGCTTTGGCACGCGCCTGACGAAAAGAAGACAGCATGACAAGCTTGGCATCGGTCATAGAGGACAGCTCCAATCGCGACATCGCCGGATATGGGAGGAAGCACGAGCGCGCGAGCAAACTCGGCCGACGGCAGGCGGTTGTAAAGACGCGCTGCGATATGGCCCCCTCTTGAAATCAGATGGTGGAGCCGGAAACGACGCCGACCAGCGCTTTGACTTACGGCGACGCGCGGCTGACGCGGGAGTTCTTGAGGAGTTTGTTGAAACGCGCGGCTTCCGCGCGCAGAAATGCGCCGAGTTGATTCGGGTTCGTGTGCGCGATCTCGACGCCCTGCTTGGCGAAAGTATCGCGGACCTCCGGCGCGGCCAAAGCTTTGGCGATCTCCGCATCGAGGCGCGCGACGATGGGCTCGGGCGTGCCACCGGTCGTCATCACGCAAATCCAGCCGTCGATCTGCAACGCGGCAAGGCCCGCTTCCGCCGCAGTCGGAATGTCAGGCGCCAGCGGGTAGCGTTGCGGCGAGGTCACGGCCAGCGCCTTGAGCGCGCCGCTGCGCACTTGCGGCAGCAATACCGATAGGGCGGCGACGCCGAGATCGACGCGGCCGGCGATCAGGTCCGGCAGCGCCTGGCCGATACCGTTATAGGCGACGAAATTAAGATCGACGTCGCCGAACTGTGCCAGCATCTCGGCGGCGAGATGATTGGGGGTGCCGATCGGCGAAATCGCGATGCTGACCGATTTCGGCTTTTGCTTGGCCAAGGCGATGACGTCGGTGATGCTGTTGGCGGGAAACGACGGCGACGCCACCAGCAGCAATTTCGACTTGACGACCATCGACACCGGCAGGAGATCGCGCTCGTAGTCGAAGCCGGGATTTGGCAGCAGCGTCGGGTTGACGACCAGGTTCGACCCGGTGACGAGAAGCGTATGGCCATCGGGTTCTGCCCGCGCCACGACAGTGCCGGCGAGATTGCCGCCGGCACTGGGCCGGTTTTCCACCACGACCGGCACGCCGATGGAGGCGGCGAGAGGATTCGACAGCGTCCGCGGCACCATGTCGACCAAGCCGCCGGGCGCCGCGACGACTTCGAAGCGAATGGATTTTGTTCCCGGCCAGACTGGCACGCCCGATTGCGCCCACGCCGCGTAGACGAAGCCGCCGAGCAGCAGCAGCGCGAACCCACCCGCCATGGCGGTTCGTCGTTGCGCCGGTGCAGGCGCGGTAGAACGAGTTCTCGCAATCACGTTCCGGTCGTCCGCTTTGTCGGCACACGGAAAACGTGTACAGTGTGCCCCAGGTTGGTAAGCCTCGGCAAGTCGGGCAAACTGGTCAACAGCGCGCCGCGCTGCGGCACGGATCGCAAACAGCAACGGACGGCCATGGACCTGCGCCAGCTTCGCTATTTCGTCGGCATCGTCCAGGCCGGCAGCCTGTCGCGCGCCGCCGATCAATTGCACGTGGCGCAGTCCGCGATCAGTCACCATCTTGCCAGCCTCGAATCGGAACTGGGTCGGCAACTGGTCACGCGCGGCCCGAAGGGCATCCAGCTCACCGACGCCGGCGGCGTGTTGTACCGGCACGCCGAGGCTATTCTGCGGCATGTCGAATTTGCCAAGCAGGATGCCCTGAACGTTCCGAATGTGCCGTCGGGACGCGTGTCCATCGGATTTCCGGTCGCGCTGGCATCCATCCTGGCGACCGAACTGTTCGTGCGGATCCGCACGGCCTATCCACAGATCCTGCTGCATCTTGCCGACGGCACCAGCGCGGTGCTGCGCGAGCGGCTGGACAATGGCCGTCTCGACATGGCGTTACTGCTGACCGGCAAACCCGAGCGCGGCCTTGCGGTCGAACCGCTGGTGCTCGAGGAGATGTTCTATGTGACCGCCGACCAGGATCATTCGCCGGTCTGCATCGCCGATGCGGCACGGCGTCCGCTGCTGTTGCCCGGTCCCGGCAGCGGCGTCCAGCGCGACACCCGGCAGACGTTCGAGAAACACGGGCTGCCGCTGGAGCTGATCGGCGAATGCGATTCGTTGAATACGATGCGTGAGCTGGTCGCGTCCGGCATCGGCAACGCGATCATGACATGGTCCGCGCTGCACAGCGGCGATCCGCGACTGGCGCTCAATTACCGCCGCTTCGTCGATGCCAAGATGGTCCGTCCGGTTGCGCTCTGTTTTTCCGAGGTGGGGCTGCGCAGTCCCGCCGTCGAGGCCGTCGCGCTGACGTTGAAATCGCTGGTCCGCGAACTGGTGGAAAGCGGCGCTTGGCAGGGCGTCACGCTGATCGCGCCTGCTGCGGAGCCGCCCGGTGCGACGGCCCGCAATGGCGAACCAAAGCCCGACACAACCAAGCGGTCGCGCGGTTTTGCCATGGCCGCACATCGTAAAATGAAAAACGGCAACGGCCATCGCAAGGGCCGCGATTGATCGAACGAGCGTGGCCGTCTATCAGCCCGCCGGCTTGGTGGCCGCGAATGCCGGCACCCGCGCGGCGAATTGATCGAGCCAGGCGACGAGGCGGGGATGATCGCCGCGCCAGCTGCCGTTGAAACGGAAATCGCGATAGCCGAGCATGCAGGCCAGCGTGATCTGGCCGACATTTGGCATCGCATCGAGCGGCGGCGGCGCGGCTTCGAGCGCCGCGAGGGCGCGCGACACTTTGCCGGCCTGGTGCTCGAGCCATTTCGGCTCGTGGGTCTCCGCCTTGCGCCAGCGCGTCTCATAGATGGTGAGGATCGAGGCATCGAGGATGCCGTCGCACAGCGCCTGCAACCGCAGCGCCGCAAGCCGCGCCTTGGCGTCGCGCGGCACGATCTTGCCGCCGCCTGCGCGGTCGTCGAGATAATCGAGGATGACGCGGGAATCGTAATACGCGGTGCCGTCCTCGGCGATCACCACCGGAATCTTGCCGAGCGGATTTTGCTGGCGGACGCTGTCGTTGACGTCGCCGGTGTCGGCGGCCTCGATTTTCACGTCGTTGTCGAGGCCGAGCAGCGAAATCGCGAGCCGGACCTTGCGGCCGAACGGCGAAGCCGGCGAAGAGCGCAGAATCATCATTGCAACACCTTTGACGTTACTGATTTGGTTTGCGGGAGTGCATTGTTGTGGAAGTGCATTTTTCCGGAGGCGCACTGCTTTCTGAAAGTACGCTGCAAGGCGCAATGCAACAGATCAGCGTTCGGCCGGGCGGCCGCACGGTAATTGACAACGCGTCGCGCTCCCACACGACGCGGCAGCGTCACCTCATCCGGTGACGACGAGATTGACCGCTTTCGGGCCCTTGCCCTTCTTGTCGGGCTCGACATCGAAGCTGATGCGCTGGCCCTCGACCAGCGATTTCAGCCCCGCACGTTCAACGGCGGTGATGTGCACGAACACGTCGCGGCCGCCGTCGTCGGGCTTGATGAAACCGTAGCCGCGTTCGCCGTTGAAGAACTTGACCGTACCACCCATTGCCATCGAGCAACTCCTTCCCCCGTGGATGCTTCGCCGTCGGCCCCCACGGCACGACGGTTAGGCTGGACATCCACACGAGCAAAGAGAGCGAGGACGGCCTCAATCACTCCGCCGGCCCCCCACAGGAGGCGGAACGTCTAAGCCCAGCATTCTAAAACTAGACCAATTCTCGATTGTGGAAAAGTGGGCGGCTACCTTGAACGCTATTTGGCGGCGGTCAGCCAGTCGATCCGGCAGACCGCCTGCGGGGCGAACGCCTGCGCCAGCGCCGGCAGCAGCACTTTCAGGTCGGCAGCGAGCTTGAACGGCGGGTTGATCACGATCAGGCCGGAACCGAGCAGGCCGGCATCGGCGCGCGGCGGTCCCATAGTTATCTCGCAGCGCAACACAGCCGGCATGGCGAGCTTGCGCAGGCGCCGCGCCAAAGCGTCAGGCGCGTCGCGCTCTTTGATCGGATACCACAGCATATAGATGCCGGTCGGCCATTTACGGTGCGCTCCCGCCAAAACGGTGGCGAGCCGGGTGAAATCGGCCGCCTCCTCGAACGGCGGATCGACCAGGACGACGCCGCGGCGCTCTTTGGGCGGCACATAGGCGCCGAGCGCGGTCCAGCCGTCGAGCGCCAATACCTTGGCGCGGCGGTCGCGCAGCACGCCTTTGAGCGCCGCCGCCGCGCGCGGCTCGAGCTCGCAGGCGATCAACCGGTCCTGCGGCCGCATCAGGGCAAGCGCGACGAGCGGCGAGCCCGGATAGACCCGCAGCCGGCCGTCGGGATTGAGATTTTGCACCACGTCGAGATAAGGGGCGAGCAGCGCCCGCACCGCGTCCGGCAACGGCCGGCCCAAAAGTCTGCCGATGCCGTCCTGCCACTCGCCGCCGCGGGACGCTTCAGCGCTGCGCAGATCGTAACGGCCGGCGCCCGCATGGGTGTCGATCACGCGGAACGCCGCCGGCTTGGCTTTCAGATAAGACAGGATGCGCGCCAGCACCGCGTGCTTGTGCACGTCGGCGAAATTGCCGGCATGGAAGGCGTGCTGATAATTCACGGGATATTGAGTTGGGGCATGATCTTTTCCGAAAACCGGCGACCACCCTCGGATCAAGTCCGAGGGCAGGCTTTTCGGGACGATGCTCAGCCGCCGCGCACCGGCGGCATTACGATTTGATCGCGCCGGCAGGCGCGCTTGACCACGCCCGGGCAGTCGCGGAATTGCAAATCCTTGGACAAGCAGATGCGGACGTCGGTCAAACGCCGATTATCGCAATCCACTGCGATGCCGCCCGGCGCGAGACCGGAATTCGCCTCGACGAAGGCGTCGCGCACCGCGTCCGGCGCGACATTGAGCGGCTCTTTCAGATCGGCATAATCGGGTGGGATTTTTATCGCGGCGCGCGCCTTGCGGATGGTGTCGAAATAAGCGCGCGCCGAGAGCCCCGAGCAGGTGCCGTGCTTGTCCCACTCGTTGTAGATCAGGCGCGGCGCCGGCATGATATCGAGCATGTCATTGACGATTCCGTGGTAAAGCCGCGGCGACGGTTGTTCGCAAAATTGCGGGAATCCCTTTTCGTATTGCGGCCACAGCCCGTGCACGACGAACGAATAAGGCCGTGCGCCGCATTGGGCGCCGCCGGAGCGGCCGCTGTCTTGGGCCGAGGCGCAGAACGACGGCGACCACGACAGCGACAGCACATAGAAGTCGAATTGTCCGGGCTCGTTCTGCCGCGCATCCTGCGCCGAAGCGGACGCGGCGGCCAGCAAGCTCACGGCAAGGGCCAAGCCGGCGACAAATCTGTTCATGAAAAACCTCGCCATCGTAGGGAAGGCACCATAGCACGGCTCGAACGAAGCGGGAACAAAGTATGGGGGAACTGCGTATCGACGGTAACCGGTTCTGCACCTACTTAACAGTTCAGGCTTGAGCCGCGGCCGGCGAGTGCCAGGATCTCGGCCGTGCTCGTAACTGCTGCCGAACCGCCGGTGATTGACAGGCGGCCTTGTCGAAATCCGTCACAGTGATGAGGGCACTACGATGGCCATCTATAGCCTGTTCAGGAACAAGCCGTTCGAGCCGGAAGCGATCAGTGCGTTGAGCGGCGCTTATGCCGACGTCTGCCGCACGCTCGGCTTGCACGACGGCGATCGCCCCGAAACCGACGCCGTCGCCAGGAAAGTGATCGAATTCGCCCAGCGCGGCGTCAGCGATCGCGTCGATCTGCGCGAGCGGGTGCTGCAGGAGCTGGGCTAAGGCTTCGCCGAGCGGCAGTGCGGATTGTAGGCGTCATTGCGGTCGAGCCCATCGACGCAGAAATTGATGCCCCAGCCAAAGCCGTCGATGTCGGTATCTTCGGCGATCGAGTAGAACAGCGGATGCCGGGCGCCGTCGTTGATCACCGCGGTGCCGCTGCAATAGCGGCGCGGGATCGACTGCGCCGCCCACGGCAGCCACGCGGTCTCGTGGATGCCCTCGACCCCGACGATGCGCAGCTCCGAGTTCCAGAAGCGATATTCCTTGGTGTGGAAATTGGCGATGATGCGGTCGAGCGCGCCGGGAAAGTCGCAGGCCGGCACATGGCGCTCGTCGCGCTCGTAGCGCGGACCGGTCAGCCAGAAATTCATTTCCAGCCAACTCGCCGCGCGCGGCTGCGAGACGCTCGTGACGCAGAGCGCCAAGCCAAGCGCGACAGCCGCAATCCGGCCGAAGCTGACCATCGTCCTGAACTCCCGCAAAACAAAACCCCATTCAGCGTGCCGTGGCGCCGCCGGCCGGTCAAGGCCGGCAAGCCAGCGCGGCGCGTTTGTCCGGGCAGCGTGGCAAGACGGACACGGCAAACCTTGCGGCGCTGTGCTACGAGAATGCATTGGTGATTCGTGGGTATCGGCGGGGTGTTAGGCGTTTTGGCTGCGTCCCCGCTTTCACTGCGCTCCATTTGTAGCCAGCGTTCTGGTAGCCAGCGTCCGTAATCAGTCTTCGTCATCAGTCTCCCCGCCTCCGCCGGACAGTCCGGCGGCTGCGAGGTGGTGCGTCAAGGCGTTGCCGGCGAGCGGGGGCTTGCCGGTCCGGCAGGCGGCTTCCGCCATCGCGGACGATGGTCGGGGCTCAAGGGTGGGGGAACTGAAATGGGCGAAGTGCATCGGCTTTCGACCCCGGAACCGGCGTTCGGTTTACAGGCGGCGGGGCGCCTGATGATCAAGATCTTTCCGGCCTGGGTGCAGGACCTGGCGCTGCTCGTGGAAAGCGTCGAACCGGTCCGCCCGCCCGGCGCGGCGGACGATTGGCAGCCCGGCGCCGTGGTGCGGCTGCCCTATTCCAAGAAGATTTGCAGCGACGGCGCGGCGGTGTGCAGCCAGGCGTTGATGGCGCTCGCCGATACCGCCATGGTGATCGCCTGCTCGGCGGCCTGGAACGGCTACCGGCCGATGAGCACCATCGACCAGACCACCCATTTCCTGCGCCCGGTGAATTACGACATCGTCGCCGACGCCCGCGTGGTGCGCATCGGCCGCAACACCAGTTTTGGCCGGGTCATGCTGCTCGCCGCCCACGACAAGCGGCCGGTCGGCATGGTGGCCAGCGCCTATTCGATGCAGTGAATGCCGCGGCGGCAGCGCCGCCGCTTCCCATTATTGGCATCAAGCTCTAAGCTTCCGGCGCTTGCAAAGGCGGGAGGCTTGGTGCGATGGGTCGCAAATCCTTGATCGTTGGCGCGCTGGCGGCGCTGTTGGGCATCGGCTCGACCGGCGCCGTGCTGGCGAGCTTCACCGGCCCCGCCCCTTGGATCAACGGCAACGACACCGGCGGCATCATCCACTACTCGCCGGACCTCGAAGGCTTCTACCAGGAGATCGCGCAGAATTATTGCGCGCGCTGGCGGCGGCTGTCGCACATCACCTCCGTGCATCGCGTCTACGGCGATTACGTCAGCTTCGTCTGCATCGATAAGCCGTGGATGATTCATTAGCTCGGACTTGTTTCCCGGATGCGGTGCAGCACGAAGTGGTGCACCGCTGATCCGGGACCGCTCTGGACTCGGCGTTTGTTGCGATCCCGGGTCTGCAGCGCATCATTTCGCTTCGCTTCATGCTGCGCTGCGCCCGGGAAACAAAGCTTTTACCGCCAATCCCCCACCACCGCCTGAACGATCGCGAGCGCTGCGACGGCCGCGGTATCGGCGCGCAGGATGCGCGGGCCAAGCGCAATGCGCACCACATTGGGCAGCTTGAGCAACATCGCCCGCTCGTCCTCGGCAAAGCCGCCTTCGGGCCCGACCAGCACCGCGAGCGGCGAAAGTGGCGGAACCGCAGACAGCGCCGCAAGCGGATCGGCGACTTCGGCGTCCTCGTCGCAGAACACGATCGTGCGCGCAGGATCGCTGGCGGCAAGAAGCTGTCTCAGGTCGGCCGGCGCGGCGATCTCGGGGATCGACAGAATGCCGCATTGCTCGGCGGCCTCGACGGCGTTCGCCCCCATGCGCTCGAGATTGATGCGGGCCACCTGGCCGTGGCGGGTGAGCACCGGCTGCAGCCGTGCGGCACCCATCTCCACCGCCTTCTGCACCATGTAGTCCAGCCGCGCCGATTTGAGCGGGGCGAACAGATAATGCAGGTCGGCCGGCGCCGTCTGTTCGCGGACTTTGGCGTTGAGGGCAAGCCCGACGTCGCGTTTTCGCCCGGCGAGCTCGGCGCTCCACTCGCCGTCGCGGCCGTTGAAGACGAGGACGCCGTCGCCGGTTTTGCGGCGCAGCACCGTGGTCAGATAATGGGCCTGGGCGCGGTCGAGCGGCACCTCGGCGCCGGCCGCGAGCGGCGCCTTAACGAAAAGCCGGGGACTGCGAAAATCGTAGGCCGGCATGGCGCGAACCAAGCTATACTGTGCAACGGGACCGTACCGTGGCTTTAGCTTAAACTTGCCGGATGAGCATCAGAGTCGCACCCGGCAGCCTGCCCCCTTGTCGCCGAATTCATCAGGCTTGTGGTGGCGCGGGCGCGACGGGTGGGGCGTATCCGGTTACGGGTTTGGGGCTTTGGGGCTTGGGGAACCGCAAGGGATCGCTATGAATTGGAGCTTGGTGGTGGCGATGGGGCTGGCCTTGGCGGCCGGCGCGACGCTGTCGCATGCCGCGCTGGCGCAGTCGCCGTTCCCGCCGGCGCCGCAGCAGTCGTCACCGTTCCCGCCGCCGCCGCAGCAATCGCAATTACCGGCGGACTCGACGTCGCCGTTCCCAGCGCCGCCGCGGCAGTCCACGTTCCCGGCGGCGCCGCAGCAGTCGGTATTTCCGTCGGGCCCGGTGCAGGGCGGCCCGCCGATGATGGGAGGGCCGCCGATGGGCGGGCCGCCGCCGCAATCGGGGATATGCGCGACTTTCCCGAAACTGCGCGATGAAGCCAAGGCGAAAGCCGAACTGGTCTCGGCAATCGGCAAACGGCACGGCGATCGCAAGGACATGTGCGTGGCGGTGCAAAACTTCACCGCCGCCGAGGAAAAAGTGGTGAAGTTCCTCGATGACAACAAGGCGAATTGCGGGGTGCCGCCGCAGGCGGTCACCCAGGCCAAGGCCATGCACGCCAATACGGTAAAATTCCGCGACACGGTCTGCGCCGAAGGGCCGAAGCCCAAGGCGCCGACATTGAGCGACGCCATCGGCACGCCCTCGCTCGATACCGGCATCAATACCAAGACCGGCCGCGGCACGCTGGATACGCTGACCGGTAATCCGCTGGCCAAATGAGCGGCGGCTCCGTCGCCGACGCGACCGGCAATTGGGTCGATACGCTGGCGCCGGCTTGGCTAAAACCCTATCTGCGCCTCGCCCGCCTCGACCGGCCGATCGGGTCGTGGCTGTTGCTGTTGCCGTGCTGGTGGTCGGCAGCGCTCGCTGCGGTCGCGGCGCAGGCGCGGGCGCCGAACATCCTGCATCTCATTCTGTTTTTCATCGGCGCCTTTGCCATGCGCGGCGCCGGCTGCACCTGGAACGACATCGTCGACCGCGATCTCGATGGCGCCGTCGAGCGCACCCGCTCGCGGCCGATACCTTCAGGCCAAGTCAGCGTTGCGCAAGCGGCCTTGTTCCTGGTCCTGCAAGCGCTGATCGGCTTCGCCGTACTGATCACGTTCAACGGCTTCACCATCGCGCTCGGCATCGCCTCGCTCGCCATCGTCGTGGTTTATCCGTTCATGAAGCGCATCACCTATTGGCCGCAAATCGTGCTCGGCCTGGCATTTTCGTGGGGCGCGCTGATGGGCTGGGCCGGCGCCTTCGGCCGGCTCGATGCGGCGCCGCTTCTGCTCTATGCCGGCTCGATCTCCTGGGTCATCGGCTACGACACCATCTACGCCCATCAGGACCGCGAAGACGACGCGCTGATCGGCATCAAGTCCACCGCGCTGTTGTTCGGCGCGCGGACGAAGCCGATGCTGGCGCTGTTTTATGGTCTCGCCGTCATCCTCGTCGGACTTGCGGGCTTTTTCGCCGGCGCGGGCCTGGTCTTCGCGCTCGGCCTCGCCGCCTTCGCCGCCCACCTCGCCTGGCAGATCGCGCGCCTTGATATCGGCGATCCGGACAACTGCCTTGCCGTTTTCAAATCCGACCGCGATGCCGGTTTGATCCTGTTCGCCGGCCTGGTGCTGGACGCCGCGCTGCGTGTGACTTGATCATCACGAAGCGTTTCCCGGGCGCAGCGCAGCATGGAGCGAAGCGGAATGATGCGCTGCAGACCCGGGATCGTAACAAACTCCGACTCTGCGACGATCCCGGATCAGCGGCGCACCGTTTCACGCCGCACCGCATCCGGGAAACGCGCGTCTGGGTAGCGGGAAAGGGCCTTGTCGACTCTCGCCGGCCGGCGCAAGATAGCGGCAATCCGTCTCACTTATTAAGAATGCGGATTTCAGGGAGCGATCGATGAAATCACCTTATCTTCTCGGCATATCCGCGCTGGCCTTGGTGCTGGCGATCCCGGCACTCGGGCGCGCCGACCAGGCGCCGGCCGCGCTGACCGGCGTGGTCAGCTCGCAAGCCGAAGGCGCCATGGAAGGCGTCGTCGTCACCGCCCATAAGGACGGGTCCATCGTCTCGGTCAGCGTCACCACCGACGCGCAGGGCCGCTACGCCTTCCCGGAAAACCGCCTCGAGCCCGGCCACTACAATCTCGCCATCCGCGCCGTCGGTTACGACATCGGCGCGCCGGCCGCGGCCGACGTCGTCGCCGAGAAGACGACCAATACCGACATCAAGCTCGACAAGACCAAAAACCTCGCCAGCCAGCTCACCAATGCCGAGTGGATGATGAGCATGCCCGGCACCGAAGACCAGAAGGCGATGCTGCTCAACTGCACCAGCTGCCACACGCTGGAACGCGTGGTGCGCTCAACCCACGACACCGACGAGTGGATGCAGGTTGTCAGCCGCATGATGGGCTATGGCGCCGTGAGCCAGCCGGTCAAGCCGCAGCCGATGCTGGACCGTTCGCGCGCGGGCACGCCCGAGCAATACCGCAAGGTCGCCGAATATCTCGCCAGCATAAACCTGAGCGCGGTCGACAAGTGGCAATATGATCTGAAAACGCTGCCGCGCCCGAGTGGACGTGACACGCGCGCGGTCGTCACCGAATACGACATGGGGCGCAAAACCACCGAGCCGCACGACATCCTGGTCGATAAGGACGGCGCTGTCTGGTATTCGGACTTCGGCGAGATGTTCATCGGCAAGTTCGATCCGAAGACGCTCAAGCTCACCGAATACCCGATCAAGAAGTTCAAGGACAACGCACCGACCGGGCTTTTGAGCATCGAGTTCGACACCACCGGCAAGATCTGGTTCGACACCATGTACCAGGGCTCGCTCGGTGCGCTCGATCCGGCGACCGGCGAGATCAAATATTATCCGCTCGACGCCAAGTGGAACGACGACAAGGTGCAGCTCAACTTCACCGGCCTGCACTACGAAGTCGACAACAAGGTGTGGACCAAGAGCGTCGGCACCCAGGAAATCTTCCGCGTCGACCTGAAAACCGGCGACTGGGAGAAATTCCGCCCGCTCGACCAGCTGCCGGGCGTGCAGCACGCCGGCATCTATCAGGTGATGGCGGACTCGCAGAACAATCTGTGGATGGCCGAATTCACCGAAGGCCATCTCGGCAAGATCGACGCCAAGACCGGCGCCGTGACCTGGTACGCCACGCCGACGGCGCATGCCCGCGCCCGCCGCATGGAAATCGACGCCCAGGACCGCGTGCTGGTGACCGAATATCGCACCAGCAAGGCGGCTTTGTTCGATCCCAAGACCGAACAGTTCACCGAATATTCGTTCCCGCCCTACACGTTCCCCTATCGCGCCAATTTCGACAAGAACGGCGAGATCTGGGCTTCGACCATGAGCACGGACCGCGTGGTGCGGCTCGATCCGAAGACCAACACGAGCGTGCAATATCTGATGCCGAGCGACACCAACATGCGCACGGTGTACATCGACAACACGACGAGCCCGGTGACGTTCTGGGTTGGCTCTAATCACGACCATAAGATCGTGAAGGTCGAGCCGTTGGATTAGGCGGCGGCTTGCTTGTTTGAAGAGTCATGGCCGAGGGTTCCCTCGGCCATGACATACCTTCGCTCCGGCTCGGACTTTGAGATTGGTATACTCGCGATAGTCCTGAATATAATACTCGGAAGGCCGCACGTAGGGCGCTTCCAAATATAAATTCAATTTCCACTTTCGACGAGCTTGAGGATTCGCTAAGCTCGCATTTCAGAAGATATTGCGTGTGTCAGGTCGCATTGTCATGCATCTAAATGAGCCCGATTTGATCTCTTACTTGGCGAATATCATATTTTTAGCAAACGCCGACGGTGAGATATCCCCGAAAGTAGCTGCCGCGCTTGACGAAATTCGAACGACACTGGGCGCAAAGAAAAGCGTTTACGATGGAGCGGCAAAGCGTGCGCTTTCCGGAACATTCTCGCCCGTCAAGGTCGGTGGTTTTTCGGAGCAGGTCGGCAATTTGGCGGACATGCTTTACATTGCCATTCTCGGCAGCCGTCTTTCAGAGGCAAAGAAACAGATCATTGCCGAGTTTTCGGAGGGTATAAATCTTACCGATCAGCAACGGGCGACCTTGTCGCACGACGCCGTCAATAGACTAAAGGCGACAGAGCTTTCGTTCGCCTGTCCTAACTGTGGCACCAAGATTTATGAGGACTCGAAATACTGCCCCAAATGCGGAACCGACTTGGCTGTAAGCGCACCTGCTGCAGAACCAAGTATTCCAGCCACAGGTTACTCAATTGAATTTTGCGAATTTACGTCAGGAAATTTTCCGGCTGCTTTAAAGTTGGCAAAGGCTGCGCCTAGTTTTTCAACGCAAATCAGAAATAAAAAAGCTTGGTATTTGGGCGCATGGCCCCTCAATGCGATTGAAGGTGCAGCGCAATTAGCGGGGGCTCTAAGCGGCATTCGAAATAAAAAGTGTTATCGCGAAGGGAAAGAGATCGATTGGGACGAGCTATTTGGATTTTTGTGGTGTGCCGAGGAAAGAAACAAGGCGTATCGCCCGAGCGAATATTGCTTTGGAAAGGCTGATAACCAACTAAATCCATGGGGATGTAAACAAGCGCGTTTGGATTGGACAGAATGGGCGCGATGGTTTTCATACGGCCGCTTTGAGAAGCAAGGTATTCTTCGCGGCAAGCGTGTTTGGATATTCGACAAGCCCCGCATTCAGCATGAACTGCTAACGAACCTACACAAATTTAGATTCTGTCCATATTTACGCCCTCCTCTGATCGAGGCGATACTTCGGCGGATTCCCAATCAAGTAGAGGTAACAGCTGGCGGCCCGTGGAAATACAGTCATTCATACCAAGAAGTTCCAGGTTCTATTAAGATAATAGAGGTTGAGAAGTCAGGCGACCTGGAATTCAAACAGGAATATTTTGCGGACGGCGTAAGACCGCGCGACCTAACAGTTCTTTCGGACCTCTTGAATGCGGCGTTCGCCGAGGCTGGCGTTACTGATATTCGATTCAATCAAATAGTCGGGTGAATTCACGCAAGCTTGTCGAATTATGCCCCTAGGGGGAGGACTTGTCCGAAAGAAGTATTTGTTCGGCTATTTCAGACGCCGGGGGCAACTCCCCTAAATCGACCTTAATCGTCGCATCAGCTTCAATACCCAAGACCGCTTCCGCATGATCATCATTCGGCATCGTTTCGACAGCCTTTAAGGTCCGGTCCATAATTCTGGTGCGCTTGCCGAGCTCATCAACGGATTTACTCGCGGTACCAAGCTGATTGCTTAGCTTGTTAATAACGCCGTTATAACGGGAAAACTCAGTACGTACTGCACTTAATATCTCCCAGACCTTTGTAGACTGTTTGGCTATCGCCAGTGATCGGAAATTCAACTGGTATGCATGAAGAACTGCCGCGAAAGTTGTGGGTCCCGCAAGATTGACATGGAGCGCTCGTAACTGATCTAGCAGACCAGGAATGCGCAGTACCTCAGCGTAGAGACTTTCAGTAGGAAGAAAAAGAATCGCAAATTCTGTAGTTCTTGGCGGATTTATATACTTGTCACGAATATCCTTAGCGCACGCTTTCATTCGATTTTCTAGTTGTTTTCTGCAAATCGCCACAGACGCGGCATCGCCACTTTCCGACGTTGCGATAAGTTGTTCGTAATCCTCCCGTGGAAATTTTGCGTCCACTGGTAACAACATTTCATCGCCATCGAGGCCTACGCGGAAACGTATTGCAAACTCTACACGTTCCTGACTGCCATCCTTTACTTGCGCATTTTTAATGTACTGATCGGGCGTCAAAAACTCGTCAAGCAAAAGCTCTAGTTGGCCCTCCCCAAACATTCCCCTCGCCTTCACGCTAGTCAAAATGCGATTTAAATCGCCCACTTTAGATGCAGCATCTTTCATCTCTCCGATGCCCTCGTATACACGCGCAAGCTGCTCTACAATCTTGCTAAATTGACTATCTAACGTTGTCTGAAGCTTTTCATCCACAGTAAGACGCATTTCTTCAAGCTTCGATGCGCTTTCCTGTCGTATCGCATCAAGACGACCTTCCACCGTCTGCTTCAATACTTCATGTGATCGCTCGTTTTTCTCGCCCAATAGAGTTAAAGCTTGCGTGCTTTGATCAAGCCTCTCCTTTTGTTGATCACTTGCCACATTCAATGCGTCCGCGACCCGCGTTCCAAGCCGCTGAAAATTCGTACTCAACTCCTCCCGTAAATCTTTCGCGGTATTGGCCTGCTGTTCGTTGGATTGATCCAGTTTACGTTCGATGACCTGCCGGAGACCCTCTCGATTAGCATTTGCCTCGGTGCGCATTGTCGAAATGTCGTCGTTCAACTTCTGGGTAATTGCTGCAACGCGTTGATCAATCATCTTAATATTCACGTCGAGCCGGTCGCCAAAAGAGCGAACTTGGCCATCAATTCCTTCACGTAAGGTGTTGAACGCAGTAAGAGTGAACTGCTGAAAATTCTTCAGCGTCTCACCAAGCTCTTGTCGTGAAATTCGCGCCTGCTGTTCCCCGGATGTCTTTAAAAGATCTGTTTCCGCCCGAAGAAGTTGGGTTAGAATCTCTCTAGTTATGGGTTCGCGACGCTCAGCGGCTCTAATTTTGGCAAAACAAAGCACGGCGAATATAGCAGCGATTAGTGCGGCGACGGCCACAAATCCAAGGATTGCTTCCATCATCTCAACACCCTCCGAGTGAGAGGCTTTTTGAGAGGCCGCCACCTCCCCCTAAGCTTGCCCTGTCTGCGTCCGTCCGCGGCGTTGATTCAGAATGCTCCTACGGCCATACAACCGCAACTATCAAATCAATTCTCCTCGCCAATCTGCACTTATTTGAATCCTAGGAGTTAGGCACCTTTAATACCCTTGACCAACCGCAGCGCAGCCTGCGGATCAAAGCCAAGCGCAGCCGCGAGCTCGACCAACTCCACCACATCGATCCGCCGCTGCCCGGTCTCGATCGTGGCGACGTAGGACTGCGAACGCCGGATGAGCCGCGCCAATTCATGTTGCGTGAGATCGGCCTTCTCACGTTTTTCCTTGATGAATTTGCGCAGCGCCTCGTGGCGCTGAGACCCTAACGTCCGTGGCATGTTTCAGCAGAGTGGCCGTAGCTCACCCTCTTACCTCAAGTCATCGTCGGGAATTTCGGCGAGCTTGGCCAAATGCCGAAGCAGGCCGGTCTTGAGCGCGCGGTTGCCATGAATGGGAACAGACAGGCGAACGGTACTGTTGGCCTTGCCGTAGATGTGGTGGCTGCCATTGATGCGCAGCAATTGCCAGCCGCGCCGCTCGATCATCCGCGCGAATTCGCGGCCGGCGATCGCCCTCATAGGGCGATTTCGACAATGCGTTCCTTGCCGCCGGGCTTGGGCGCCGCAACGTCCACCGCAAGACAGCCTTCGATCGCCTCATGCACGTTGCGCATCAATTCGTCCATGGTCTCACCCTGGGTGGCGCAGCCAGGAATAGCGGGCACCTCGGCCCAAAAGCCGCCTTCCTCCGCCTCGTGCACCACAACTTTGATTTTCATGCCGATACGCTCCTACCGACAAAATACGCTCGGGACGAGGGAATTCAAGCGAGCAGAACGTTGTAACCCGGATGGAGCGCAGCGAAATCCGAGGGCGCTGCCGGGTTGGACCGCCGAATCCCGGATTACGCTGCGCTCCATCCGGGCTACAATTGCGCCCATGGACGCCAGCGACCGCACGAACGCCATGGCCCAATGGATGTGGGACGCCCGCGCCCGCCGCCTGCCCTATCGCAACCTGCCGGCCGAGTTGAAGCCCGCGTCGCTGCGCGAGGCCTATGCGGCGCAGGAGGCCTATTACCGGCTGGCGGAGCCGGTCTATGGCGCGGTGTGCGGCGCCAAGATCGCCACCACCACCAAGGTGATGCAGGAGCTGATGGGCATCGACCATCCCTGCGGCGGCGCGATCTTTTCGCACACCATCCACTATTCGCCGGCGCATGTGCACGTGGCCAATTTCGTCAACGTCCGCATCGAAAGCGAGATCGCGCTGATGCTCGGCGCCGATCTGCCGGCGTCCGGCGCGCCGTGGCGGCGCGACAAGGTGGCGCCGGCAATCTCCGCCGCGATGCCCGCCTTCGAGCTGATCGAAGACCGCAATGCCGATTACACCCAGACCGACGCCGCTTCGCTGATCGTGGAGAATTGCTGGAACGGCGGCATCGTCATCGGCGCGGCCAGATCGGTATCCCCCGCATCGCTCAACGGCATCGCCGGCCGGCTCGAGATCGGCGGCAAGCCGGCCGGCAAAGGTTTTGCCGAGGACCCGTGCGCGACGCTGGCCTGGCTCGCCAATCATCTCGCCGAGCGCGGCCGCGGCCTCAAAGCCGGCATGGTGGTGATCACCGGCAGCGTCATCCCGACCATGTCGATCAAGCCCGGCGACCACGCGGTGTTTTCTGTCGCGGGATTGGGCGAGGTCGAGGTGGTTGCGGTGTAGCTTCACCCTCCCCTGCAGGGGGAGGGTCGCGCACCGTAGGTGCGCGGGGTGGGTGCGCGGCGGTGCCGCTACACCGAGCGCCCGTCAACGCTGTCACCCCACCCGCCGCGCTTCGCGCGTCGACCTCCCGCTCCAGGGGAGGTCGGGAGATATCGTTACTGTCGCTGTCACTTTTTTATTGACATACGTCTCTATATCGGTTACTGAACAATCCTCGCTCCGTTGAAGGACCTGGCGCGGAGGCACATCGCGTCATGGGAGCGAGGGCGGTGCCCGCGGGCGGATTTGCAGTCTGCTCCCGGGCGGCTTGGGCATCATGTCTCCCGGCATTATGACCGGGGTGGGAGGTGCATCCCTGGACTGGGACAGGCGAAGGCGGGTAACGCCCGTGCAGACCACGTCCCAGGAAGCCTGGCCTGAAGCTGAGCCTTTGGGATGGAATAATTCCCTTAGGTGAGAGCCGTGGTGGAACGCCGACAAATGAGCGCGCCGTAAAAAGCGCGAGCCGCATCGCAAGATGCGGAGGATACGGATCAGCGTTTGCCGGCGTTCCGCTTCCTTCAATTTTTCTTCGTAGCCCGGGTTGAGCGCAGCGAAACCCGGGAGCGGCGATGGAGCCGGATCTTCGTTCCCGGATTTCGCTGCGCTCAATCCGGGCTACGAAACGACGAAACCGCGTAACGGAAAGAAGAAAGACAGGCCCCACCCCTGCCCTTTCCCTGGACCGGACCGGTTTCGCGCTTCACGTGACGGTATTTTGCTGGCGCACGATAACAAGCTCGCGGAGCTAGTGCTCCGAGCGGGAATGGATTGCCGTGCCGGGCGCGCCACCACTTTCCGCCCCCGCGATAGCGGGGGAGGGGGACCACTGGAGCTCGCGAAGCGAGCGAACCGTGGTGGAGGGGGCGCCGGACTCCGAGCTTCGTTGTCGTTACAGAAAATTCTCGTCGCAAGAAGAAGCGAGCGAGCGAAAATGTTTGGACGTCATAAAGACTCTTGCGGCGCGTCGAGTCCCGCGCCCCCTCCACCACCCCTTCGGGGTGGTCCCCCTCCCCCGCTATCGCGGGGGCGGAAATTAGTTGCGCGCGATGATCTCGCGTTCGCCGCGATGCACGATCGGCGTTGCCGGCAGCTTGCCGGGGCGGCGGCGCAGCAGGCGCGAGGGCCGGCGTTTGGCGATCGTGCTGCGACGGCGGCGGCGCCAGGTCGGCTTTTCGATGCGCAGCGCGCCGAGGCGGGCGAACGGTTCGCGCAAGGATCCGTCGCCTTCGGCGACCAGGAGCGGCAGGCCGAGCACCCTGCCCCAGCTTTGCCATTCGGCGACGATGTCGTCGCGCTCGGCGGAGGCGAACAGCGGCAGCGACAAAGCCGGATCGCGGTGCTCGAGCACGACGGCAATGGCGGTTGGAGTCTTTCCGGTTTCGCCACTCAAGCGGATGGCGACGCCGCGATAGGACGCGACCGGCATGTTCAAGGCCATGCGGATGCCGCGCACTGAGCGGCGCAGCACGACGCGCTCGCGATGCAGATCGACGACGCGAAGCTGCTCGTCGGCCGCATCATCGGCGGCGGTGAACCGCACGGGCAAGGAGAAGGGGTCGAGCCGCGCGGGGATTGCCCCCGCGCGACCCGACCCGGCAGCGAACCTGCCGGCTTCCATGTGACGCCTCGAAACTCGAACTCCCCCCGGACTGTTGCCGCCCGGTTGCCGTGACAATGCCAGAGTGCGGTCGTAATCGGCTTAAGGATCCTGGTTAAAAGGTCGTGTTGCCCGCTTGAACGGCCCGCATGATTGACGAGACGTTGCCGGAGCGGGACAAATTGCTCCAATGCTTGTTTCCCGGATGCGATGCAGCGTGAAACGGTGCATCGCTGATCCGGGATCGCGCTGGGCTCTGAGTCCGCGACGATCCCGGGTCTGCAGCGCACCACTTCGTGCTGCGCTGCGCCCGGGAAACAACACCGAGTGAGCTTGAATCCCACGATCCGCAGCCACATCTTGGTCTTGTCATTATTTTCACCAGCGCATAAACCATTCGCCAACCAATGCCATCGCTCCTCGACCAGACTGCACTCGCCGATGTCGCCGAACGGGCCGTCGCCGCGGCCAAACGCGCCGGCGCCGACCAGGCCGACGCCTTCGCCGTGCGCGGCGTGTCGCTGTCGGTCGAGGTGCGCGACGGCGCGGTCGAGGAATCGCAGCGCTCCGAAGGCGACGATCTCGGCCTGCGCGTGCTGGTCGGCCGGAAGCAGGCGGTGGTCTCGACCAACGATCTCAAAAGCGACGGCTTTGCGGCGCTGGCCGAGCGCGCGGTGGCCATGGCGCGCGCCGCGCCCGAGGACCGCTTCGCCGGCCTCGCCGATCCGGCGCTGTTGGCGCGCGATCCGCCCGCGCTCGATTTGCTCGATCCCGACATGCCCGACGTCGGCGCGCTGGAACAACGCGCGCGCGAGGCGGAGGCCGCCGCCATGGCGGTCGCGGGCGTCAGCAAATCCGGCGGCGCCTCGGCCTCGGCCGGCATCGGCGGCCTGGTGCTGGTGACGAGCACCGGCTTTCATGGCACGGCCATGAACTCGCACCACTCGACCTCGATGTCGGCGATCGCCGGCAGCGGCACCGCCATGGAAACTGATTACGATTACACCTCGACGCTGCACGCCGCCGACCTGGAAAACGCCGCGGCCATCGGGCGCAGCGCCGGCGAGCGCGCGGTCAAGCGGCTCAATCCGCGCAAGGTCACCACGCGCCGCGTGCCGGTGGTGTTCGACACCCGCGTCGCCGGCTCCCTGGTCGGCCACCTCGCCAACGCCGTCAACGGCGCCTCGATCGCGCGCAAGACGAGCTTTCTGCGCGAAAAGCTCGGCGAACAGATTTTTGCGCCCGGCATCGACATCATCGACGATCCGTTGCGCAAGCGCGGGCTGCGCTCGCGGCCGTTCGACGCCGAGGGCGTCGTCACCAGCGCGCGCAAAGTGGTCGAAGGCGGCGTGCTCAAAACCTGGTTCCTCGACAGCGCGACCGGTCGCGAGCTCGGTCTCGCCACCACCGGCCACGCCTATCGCAGCGTGTCGTCGCCGCCCTCGCCCGGACCGAGCAATCTGCATCTCGCCGCCGGAAGCAAAAGCGCCGCCGAACTGATCGCCGAGATCGCCGACGGATTCTTCGTCACCGACCTGATCGGCGTCGGCGTCAATCTGGTGACCGGCGATTATAGCCGCGGCGCTTCGGGCTTTTGGATCGAGAACGGCCAGCTCACTTATCCGGTGAGCGAAGTCACCATCGCCGGACATCTGACCGAAATATTCAAGAGCTTGACGCCGGGCAACGACCTCGTCTTCCGCTACGGCACCAATGCGCCGACCGTGCGCGTGGAGGGCCTGACTGTTGCCGGCCACTGAGGTCGTCGACCTGCAACGACAAGCGCAGCGCCTTGCGGAGGCCGTCCGCGAAGCAGGCCTGCTGGCGCTGTCGATGTTCAAGACGCCGTTGAAGAACTGGACCAAGGGCGAGGCGCTGTCGCCGGTGTCCGACGCCGATATCGCAGTCGACGTGCTATTGCGCGAGCGGCTGACCAGCAACGAACAGTCCATCGCCTGGCTGTCGGAAGAGAGCGTCGACGATCTCGCACGCCTCGACGCGCGCTATGTCTGGATCGTCGATCCGATCGACGGCACGCGCGCCTATATCGCGGGCCTGCCGGATTGGGCCGTCTCCGCCGCTTTGGTCGAGAACGGCCGGCCGATCGCTGGGTGCCTTTACGCGCCGGTCAGCGACGAATTCTTTGTTGCCATCGCGGGCCAAGGCGCTACCCGCAACGGCGCAGCCATCGCGGCCGCGCCCGGCGCCGAGCTTGCGCAAGCGCGCATCGCCGCGCCGCGAAAACTTCTCGATCGCTTGCAAGCCATCGCGCCGCCGTTTGCCGTGATGCCGCGTACCCATTCGCTGGCGCTGCGTCTCGCCCGGGTCGCCGAGGGAACGTTCGACGCCGGCATTGCCGGCGGCAGCAGCCACGACTGGGACCTTGCAGCCGCCGACCTTTTGGTGCACGAAGCGGGCGGCGCATTGACGACTTTCGCGGGCGTCGCTGTGACCTATAATCGTCCCGTGCCGCGGCATGGGATGCTCGTCGCGGCCGGCCGGGAGCGGCACGCGGCGCTGCTCGAACTTTTCAGGGATGAACGCCTCGCGTTACTCTAAAACGTCATCGCGCGGAACGATCATCATGGCGGACCCTCAGAAACAATTGCTCCACCTCGTGTTCGGCGGCGAGCTTGAAAACGTCGCCGACGTCACCTTCAAGGATCTCGACAGGCTCGACATCGTCGGCATCTATCCGAACTACGCGAGCGCCTACGCGGCCTGGAAGGCCAAGGCGCAAAGCACCGTCGACAATGCCGAGATGCGCTATTTCATCGTGCATATGCACCGCCTGCTCGAGCCCGACAGCAGCGCGCCGCACTGAGACAACGCATGCAGTTTTGGCGGCGCATCGGCCGGCAGCAATGGGCAAAGACGACGCTCGGTGTCGTCGCCGCCGAATACGTGCGTTTCGTCGGCAAGACCACGCGGCTCACGGTCGAGCCGCCCGACGCCTGGGACCGCGCCGAAGCCGACATGCCGATCATCAGCGCGTTCTGGCACGGCCAGCACCTGCTCGCCACCAACGCCAGCAAGCCGTCGTACAAAGTGAAAATGCTGGTGTCGCGCCATCACGACGGCGAGGTCAACGCCATTGCGGCCGAACGGCTCGGCATCGGCACCATCCGCGGCTCCGGCAATCACGCCAGCGGCTTCGTGCACAAAGGCGGCGTCGCCGCGTTCCAGGCCATGCTCGATGCGCTCAAGGACGGCTATTCGGTCGCGCTCTCGGCCGACGTGCCGAAAGTGTCGCGCGTCGCTGGGCTGGGCATCATCAAGCTCGCGCAAGTGTCGGGCCGGCCGATCCATGCCATCGCCATTGCCACGCACTGGCGCATCGTGCTCGACAATTGGGATCACTCCACCATCAACCTGCCGTTCAGCCGCGGCGCCGGCGTGGTTCCCGAGCCGCTTTGGGTCGCCGCCGATGCCGATGACGCGGCGCTTGAAGCCGCGCGGCAGGAGCTCGAAAACCGCCTTAACGCCGCCACGCGCCGGGCCTATGAGATTGTCGATCAGCCGCAACTCCGCTAGCACTCTCTGGGAGGCTTTAGCGTGCCCGATCGACTGCCGCTCGTGCTGCGTCTTTATCAGTTCGCCTCATTCGCCGCGGCGCCGATTGCGCCGCGCCTGTTGGCGCGGCGGCTCGAGCGCGGCAAGGAGCATCCGACGCGGCTTGCCGAGCGCCGCGGGCAAGCCTCGCTGCCGCGCCCAAACGGCCCGCTGATCTGGGTGCACGCGGCAAGCGTCGGCGAAATGCTGGCGGCGGTGCCGCTGATCGAACGCATCCGCGCGCAAAAGTTTGCCGTCCTCGTCACCTCGGGCACGGTGACGTCGGCGGCGCTGGCCGAGCACCGCTTGCCACCGGGCGTGCTGCACCAGTTCATCCCGCTCGACGCGCCGCGCTATGTCGGCCGCTTTCTCGATCATTGGCGGCCCGACCTGGCGCTGTTCGTCGAATCCGATCTGTGGCCCAATCTGATCGTGGAATCAGGCCGCCGCAAAATCCCGATGATCGTGGTCAACGGCCGGCTCTCGGAACGCTCGTTTGGCCGCTGGCGGATGGTGCCCGGCGTGATCGCGGCGCTGTTGTCGCGCTTCGATCTCTGCCTCGCCCAATCGAGTGCCGACGCACAGCGTTATGGCGCGCTCGGCGCGCAGCGCGTGACCTCGACCGGCAACCTCAAGCTCGACGTGCCGGCGCCGCCGGTCGATGACGCAACCTTGCGGCAATTGAAATTGACGCTCGGCCTGCGCCCGGTGATTGCCGCCGCCTCGACCCACGACGGCGAGGAGACCGCGATCATCGCCGCGCATCGGCGGCTGCGGGCCAAGCATCCCGCGCTCTTGACCATCATCGCGCCGCGGCATCCGGCCCGCGGCGCGGCGATCGCCGACATCGCCAAGGTCGCCGGCTTATCGGTGGGCTTGCGTTCGCGCGGCGAAGCGCCGAAGCAAGGCATCGACGTCTATATTGCCGACACGCTCGGCGAACTCGGCCTGATCTACCGGCTCGCGCCCATCGTGTTCATGGGCGGCTCGCTGGTCGGCCATGGCGGGCAAAATCCGATCGAGGCGATCCGGCTCGGCGCCGCCGTCGTGCACGGCCCCCATGTATGGAATTTCGCCGAAATCTACGCCACCCTCGACGAAGCAAACGGCGCAAAACGCGTCGCCGACGAAGAAGCGTTGACGGTGCAGCTCAACGCCTGGCTCGCCGATCCGGCGGCACGCACCGCGGTCGCCGAGGCCGGCGCCAAAGCCGTGCGTAAACTCGGCGGCGCGCTCGACCGCACGCTTGCCGCGCTCGATCCGTATCTCGTGCAACTCCGCCTGGAGCAAAGAGCTTCTTAGATGCGCATGATCTTATCCGAAAACCGGTATCCACCCCGGATCAAGTCCGGGGCAGGCTTTTTCGGGATCATGCTGTGATGCGCGAGCCCGCCTTCTGGTGGCGCAAGGGCGGCGGCGGCCTGCTCGCGCCTTTTGCCGCCGTTTATGGCGCGGTGGCGTGGGGACGCATTCAGGCGCAAGGCCAACCGGCGGGCGTGCCGGTGATCTGCCTCGGCAATCTCACGACCGGCGGCGCCGGCAAGACTCCGGCGGCGCTGGCTGTGGCGCATCTTCTGCTTGCGGTGCACGAGCGGCCGTTTTTTCTCAGCCGCGGCTATGGCGGAAAACTCGCCGGACCGGTGCGCGTCGATCCGTCGTTTCATCGCCCAGCCGATGTCGGCGACGAGCCGCTGATGCTGGCGCGGCTTGCTCCCACCATCGTCGCCCGCGACCGCGTCGCCGGCGCCCGGGCGGCGCGCTCCACCGGCGCCAGCATCATCATCATGGACGACGGTTTCCAGAACCCGTCGCTGACCAAGGACCTCGCCATCCTTCTGGTCGACGGCCGCCGCGGCATCGGCAACGGCCGCGTCATTCCGGCAGGCCCGCTGCGGGCGCCGCTCGAGATCCAGATCGCGCGCGCGCAGGCGCTGGTCGTCGTCGGGCCGCCGGACGGCGCCGGAAAAATTTTGGACACCGCGCGCCGCTACCGCGTCACCGTGTTCCACGGCCGGCTCGAAGCCGACCGCAACAGCCTCGCAGCGCTGGGCAAGCGCAAAGTGCTGGCCTTCGCCGGCATCGGCAATCCGGACAAGTTTTTTGCGACGCTGACCGAGGCCGGCATCGCGGTTGCGGCGCGGTCAAGCTTTCCCGACCATCATCGTTATACGGCGACGGAAGCGCAGGCGCTGATCGCGCGCGCGCAAGCGGAAAACCTGGTGCTCATCACCACGGAAAAGGACCACGTCCGCCTCGCCGGCGATCCGGCGCTCGCAGCGCTGGCCGCCCATGCCAGCATCTTGCCGGTGCGGCTCGTCATCGACGAACAGGATCAATTTCGGCGGCTGGTACTGAGCGTCGCGAAGCGCAGCTGATCTGCCGCGCTACTTTTTCCCCGGATAAGCCTGCCGCTGCGCCACGGCTTCGGGCGTGGCATAGGCTTCCTGCAGGTCGACGCTCCAGTAGCGCAGCTCCTCGAGCGGAATGGCGACGCCGGTCACCGCGCAGCGCACGAAGGCGCCTGGGCGCACGACGCGGAAATCGCCGTCGAGATATTTGACGTCGGCCTCGCCGGGCATCGGAGCCGGACGATCGGTACGATTGAGCAAATGCGCCTCCGACTGCTCCATTGCGGACCGGCCCCCAAGCTTGAACGGCCCGCGACCGGCGCAACATAATCATTCCGCCGCCGCGGCGAAACCCTCCTACTTTTGATCGCTTAAGACCTGCGCCGGCGGCGTGCTCCATGATACGCTGCCGTCCGGCACGGCCGGCTTAAGCTCCGAATTCGCTTTGGCGCATTGGCAGACTTCGCATTGGCAGACATGGACTTTCGCAAATTTATCCTCGCGCTTGCCGGCATCGGCTGCGGCGCCGTCACAGCCCTTGCCGCCGCGTCCGAGCACATCGACATCCCCGCCGACACTGTGACGCTCCACGGCACGCTATACCGGCCCGAGGGCGACGGACCGTTTCCCGCCGTGGTGGCGATGCACGATTGCGGCGGCCTGATCCGCAGGCCGGCGATGCAGGCGCAGCTCTACAACGAATGGGCCAATCTCCTGGTCGGCAAGGGATTTGTCGTGCTGTTTCCGGACTTGTTCGCCTCGCGCGGGCTGGGACCCCAATGCCGCGAAGCCAATCGCAAGGTTCACGCCCGGCGCGAGCGCGTCGCCGACGCCAATGCGGCGCGGCGTTGGCTGCAAACCCAAAACTACGTCAAGGCCGACCATATTTCGCTGCTCGGCTGGTCGCACGGCGGCGTCGCGGCGCTGTGGACGGTGCGCCCGACCGCCGCGCCCCATGACGGCGGGGCCGATTTCCGCTCGGCGGTCGCGTTCTATCCGAGTTGCCGCCGCCTGCGCGAAACCGCCTGGAGCGCCCGCGTGCCGACGCTGATCCTGATCGGCAGTGCCGACGACTGGACGCCGGCGACGGCCTGCCAGCAGATGGTCGCCGGCGCCCGCGGCCGCAGCGCCCGCGCCGAGATCGTCGTCTATCCCGGCGCCTATCACGAGTTCGACCGCGCCAACGCGCCGATCCGGCTGCGCACCGGGCTGGTCAACACCGTCGACCCTTCCGGACGGGCCCACGGCGGCACCAATCCCGCGGCGCGCAACGACGCGCTCAAGCGCGTGCCGGCGTGGCTGGAGAAATAACGTGCGCGTGGGTGCTTTTTACAAATAACCGGTGCCGACGTCGGCGGCGAAACGCGCCGGCTCGCCTTCCCAGACGATGCGGGCGTGTTCGAGCACATAGACGCGATCGGCGTGGGGCAGCGCGAAGGTGACGTTCTGCTCGCCGAGCAGCACCGTGATCGGCGTGGTCTGGCGCAAGCGCTCCAAGGCCTTCGATAATTGCTCGAGGATGACCGGCGCCAAGCCGAGCGTCGGTTCGTCAAGGATCAGAAGTTTCGGTTTCATCATCAACGCACGCGCGATGGTCAGCATCTGCTGCTCGCCGCCCGACAAAGTGCCGGCCGCCTGTTTCTGGCGGTCGCGCAGGATCGGGAACAGGTCGAACAGCCAGGCGATTTGTTCGGCGCACTCTACAGGCGGCAAATGCTGGCCGCCGAGATCGAGATTTTCCCGCACCGTCATGTCGACGAACAGCTCGCGCCCTTCGGGACATTGCACGATGCCCCTGCGCGCGATGGTCGCCGCGGTGAAGCCGCGCAATGACGCACCCTCGCGGCGGATGTCGCCCGCATAGGGCAAAAATCCGGAGATGGTGTTGAACAGCGTGGTCTTGCCGGCGCCGTTTAGTCCGACCACGGAGACGAACTCACCGGCGTGGACGTGGATCGACACGTCGTCGAGCGCCTGCGCCTTGCCGTAATGCACGCTGACATTCTTGACTTCGAGGAACGGCGTCGTCGTGTCGCGGAACGAGGATTCCGGCCGCGCCGCGGTCTCGATGCTGCCGCCGAGATAGACGCGGCGCACGGTCTCGTTGCGCATCACCTCGTCGGCAGAGCCTTCGGCGATGCGCTCGCCGACATACATGGCGAGCACGCGGTCGACCAGGCGGGCCACGCTTTTGACGTTGTGATCGACCAGGAGAACGGCGCGACCGTCGTCGCGCAATTCGCAGATCAGGTCGGAGAACGCCGCGGTTTCCTTCGAGGTCAGCCCGGCGAACGGCTCGTCGATCAGCAGCACCTGCGGATCCCGCGCGATCGCTTTGGCGATCTCGATCTTGCGCAGATCGGCGAACGGCAAGGTCGCGGGCCGGCGATCGAGCACGGCGCTGAGGCCCACGCGCGCGGCGATGGCGCGGGCCTTTGTGTCGGTTTCCGGATCGGCCAACAGCCGGGTGAGCTTGTCGGGCAGCAAGGCCAGCTTGATATTCTCCAGCACGGTCTGGCGGTGCAGCGGGCGGGAATGCTGGAACACGATGCCGGCGCCCATCCGCGCGACCTTGTGCGACGGCCAGCCGGCCACTTCGGTGCCGTTGATGCGCACCGAGCCGGCATCGGGCCGCTCGATGCCCATGATCAGCTTCATCACCGTCGACTTGCCGGAGCCATTCGGGCCGATCAAGCCCAGAATTTTCCCGGCGTCGACGTTAAATGTCATGTCCTTGACGGCGACCAGACCGCCGAAGCGCTTCGTCAGCCCGGTCACTTCAAGGTGCGCGGCCATGCTTACGAAGTCTCTTTGCTGCGGGTGAGCAGGCCGAAAAAGCCGTTCGGGAACTTGAGCACGACGACAAGCGCCATGGCGAAGACGATGAAGTTCGCCAGGTCGCCGACTGGGCGCAGCGCTTCGCTCATGGCGATGATGAAGATGGCGCCGAGCACGGCGCCCAGAATGGTGCGCCGGCCGCCGATCACCACGGCGATGATGATTTGTACGCCGACGGTGATGTCGATGAAGGTGCCGACCGAGGCCGAGCCGAGATAGAACACCAGCAGCGCGCCGGCGAGGCCGGAGAAGAAGGCGCTGATGACGAAAGCCGTGAGCTTGTGCTTGGTGACATTGAAGCCGAGCGCGCCGGCCTGCACCGCGTCCTGTCCGCTCGCTTGCAAGATCAGCCCGACCGGCGAGCGCGACAGCGCGAACAGGATGGCGCCGCTGATCGCCATGAACCACAGCGCGATCTCGTAATTCTTGGCGTCGCTGATGGTGATGACGTCGGGTACCGTGAGCCCGATCTCGCCGCCGGTGAGGCTGGCGTCGACCACGACGAAATTCTGCAGCATCAGCACGGCGACCAGCGTCGTGAGCCCGAAATAGGGCCCCCGCACCCGCAACGCCGGCAGCGCCAACACCACGCCGCCTAAGACCGCGGCCAGCGCGCCGGCGGCAACGCAGAGCCAGATCGGCGGCTGATAGAGATTATCGAGAATGCCCGCCGTATAGGCGCCGGTGCCGATCAGAAAGGTCGGGCCGAAATTGACTTCGCCGGCGAAGCCGAACAGCAGATCCCAAGCCATGGCGAACACGCCGAAATAATAGGCGATGGTGAGGAGCCCGAGGATGTAGCCGGAGACGCCGAGCGGCAGGAACGAGGCCAGCGCGACCGCGACGAGGCCGATGAGCAGAACACGCGTGGTCGAAAGACTGCCCATCTAGCGGCGCCCCAACAGCCCGCGCGGGCGGACATACATCACGGCGACGAGGAGCAGCAGCGCCGGGATGGTGCGATAGGCCGGCGAGATCAGATAAGCCGTCAGGGTTTCCAGATAGCCGACCACATAGGCCGCGAGCAGCGCCCCGGAGACGCTGCCCAGCCCGCCGAGCACGACGATGGAAAACGCGCTCGCGGTGAGCGGGCCCACGCTATAGGACGACACGCCGAGAAACATGCCGAGCAGCACGCCGGCCACGCCGACCAGCACGCCGTAGATCGCCCACACGGCGATGTAGACCTGCGAAAGCTCGACACCGAGCAGTGTCACGCCGCGCGGATTTATCGACGCCGCCAGCACCGCCTTGCCGGCGCGGGTGCGGTTGACCAGGAGCCACAATATGCCGATCACCAACCAGCACACCACCGCGGTGAAAATCTCATTCGACGGCGTGCGCACGCCGACGATCCGCACCACGCCTTCGACGATCGGCGCCACGGTTTTCGCATTGTTGGTGTAGAAATAGGCGATCAGCTCCTGGAGCATGATGCCCCACAACAGCGTCGCGGTGAGGATGAAGATTTCCTTTTCCTCCTCGCGAATTTTCCGCGACTGCTGCAGCGGCCGCACGATGAGGAAATAAGTGATCATGGACGCGACCAAGCCGACCGCGACGCCGATCAGCGCGCCCGCATAGGGCCCGACGTGCAGATCGTTGCCGGCCGCCCAGGCAACGACCACCGCCGCCACCATCAGCGCGCCATGAGACAGATTGAGCACGCCGGAGACGCCGAAAATCAGCGCAAAGCCCGTGGCACCGAGCGCATAGAGCGAACTGATCGCAAAGCCGTCGATCAGGATTTGCCAGAACAGCATCGGTTGGACCTAAAAAACACCCTCCCCTGCAGGGGGAGGGTTCGGCCGCGAAGCGGCCGGGTGGGGAAGTTCAGCGGTCTCCGCACTACGGCCCCACCCGCCGCGCTTCGCGCGACGGCCTCTCCCTGCAGGGGAGGCTCATTCGTTTCCCGTCAGTTGGCCGCGCCGACCTTGATGAACTTCGGGAATTTGAGCTTGCCGTTGGCGACATTGGCCGGCCACAGATTGGTCTGCTTGCCGTCCTGCCATTGCAGCATCAGGCCGGTGATGGTGTCGGGGCCGACCTTGAGCGCGTGCGGATTGGGCGAGTCCTTGCCCTTGAACTGCACGCGGCCGATGGTGCCGACATAGTCGGTCTTCTCCAGCGCATCGACCAGCTTGTCGGAATCGGTCGAGCCGGCGCGCTTGAACGCGTCGGCGAGGTAATAGACCTCGTCATAGGCGGTATAGCCGCAATAGGACGGGAAGTTGCCGTACTTGGCCTTGAACGCCTTGACGAACGGCAGGGTCTTCGGCGTCACCGCGACGTCCGGACCGGACACGGCCTGATAGAGCACGCCTTCGACCGCGCCGTTGGTATCGTTCCAGAAACTGGAATTGGTCGCCTGCGAGGAAATGCCGAACATCGGGATCGGCACCTCTTGCTGTTTCCACTGCACCGTCGGCTGCACGCCGACGTGGGAAATGCCGGTGATCATCACGTCGGGCTTCTCGCCCTCGATCTTGTTGAAGATCGGCGTGAAGTCGGTGGTGTCCGGCGAGACGCGGATATGATCGAGCACCTGCAAGCCGATCGTCGGCAGGCATTTGACGTATTCGGCGTCGAGCGGCGTCGTCCAGGCCGCGTCCTCGCTCATCACCACGGCGGTCTTCATGTGCAACTGGCCGACCAGAAGATCTTTCGCCGCGGCGCAGACCGAGTCGGACAGACTGGTCGAGGTCAGATAGCCGTGGAACGTATATTTGAGATTGTCGTAATCCTTGGCGATGTTCTGGGTGATCACGTCGGAGGCGGCGCCAGGCGTCACCATCACGGTCTTCAAGCGGCCGGTCCACGGCTCGAGCGCCAGCACGACCTCGCTGATGTAGCTGGCGATCACCGCATTGACGTGATCTTCGTTGACGGCGCGCTGGAAGGCGCGCACGGATTCGGCGGCGGAGGAGTGATTGTCGTAGGAGACGATCTCGATCTTCTTGCCGTTGACGCCGCCCGCGGCGTTGATCTCGTCGGCGGCAAGCTGCGCGGCCTGGGGGATCGACGAGCCGGCGACGGCTTGCGCCTCGGCGATGACGCCGATCTTGATGGTGTCCTCAGCGTTGCCCGGCGTCGCCAGAGCGAGCGCCAACGCGGCCGCGCTGACCGTGAAAACGGCACGTTTATCGAGCATTCTCATCAGCATTCCTCCCAATGATTTTGACGGTCGTCTCGACCCGGACGACGGCGTGGCGGGCAGTCTAGCCTATCGCCCTCCCCCCGCGGCAAGCGAGTTTTTGTCGCGCGCACCTCATGCTTTAGGCGGATATCGGGATCGGCGGTGGAACCGCTGGCCGCGGCGCCGCAATGTCCGTTATGCTCAACGCCTCAGGGCGGAAACGAAAACCAGGGCGCGGGATCAATGAAACAGCTCAATATCGGCGACGTCACCATCACCAGCATCATCGAACGCGACGGGCCGTGGCGGAAGCCGGAAGATATGTTCCCGGCTTACGATGCCGAGGTCGGCAAGCGCCACCTCGCGGCGCTCGACAAGGAAGTATTCGATCCCGTCTCCGGCAAGATGGTCATCACCTATCAGACCTATGTGGTGCGCACGCCCATGCACACCATCCTGATCGACACCTGCACCGGCGAGGACAAAGGCTATCCGCCGCCGATGGATTTTCCGAAGCAGCCCTGGCTCGACGGCTTCCATGCCGCAGGCCTGCGCTTCGAGGACATCGATTACGTGTTCTGCACCCACCTGCACATCGACCATACCGGCTGGAACACCATGCTGCGCGACGGTCGCTGGGTGCCGACGTTTCCGAAGGCGAAATACATCTTCCACAAGCGCGAATATGCCGCGTGGGAGGAGGAGGCCAAGCGCGGCGGCAATCGGCCCGGCGGCGGCGGCAATGTGTGGCCGTTCAATTGCGAGCCGGTGGTCGCGGCCGGGCAAGCGCTCCTGGTCGACGACGATTATGCGCTCGACGACACGCTGTGGCTCACCCCGACGCCGGGCCACTCGCCTTGCCATTGCTGCGTCAACATCCGCTCGCGCGGCCAGCAAGCCATCGTCGTCGGCGACCTGATGCATCACGCGCTGCAATGCCGCGAGCCGGACTGGTCGACGGTGTTCGACTGGGATCCGGCGCAGGCAGCGCTTTCGCGGCGGAAATTTTTGAGCGAAACCGCCGGCACCGGCAGATTCGTGCTGCCGATCCACTTTCCGCATCCGACCACCGGCTTGATCGAGGCGGACGGCGCGCGGTTTCATTACAAGTTCGTGCGTTGAGCAGAAACGCTTCAGCGCCAAGCCGGCAATTGCAGAGCCCATATCATGTTGTTTCTCGTCGTCTCGACGCCACGGCCCGAGCGACCGTCCGATCTCGCCGAGCGTCGGCAATCGTTCTGGCCGTGGATGGCCAAGTATGAAGCGGCGGGAGTGTGCCGGCACATCTACGCCCGCGCCGGGCGCGGCGCGGTCGCCGTCCTCGACGTGACCAGCAATGAGGCCTTGCATCAAATCTTGAACGAGTGGGCGGACATCATTCCCGCCCATTTCGACACCTATCCGTTGGTCGACCTGGAGGCGACCAAGCGGATGCTGGCCGCGCAGGCGGCAGCGAAAAAGTTGGCGGCGAAGAATTGAGTCCCGTATTCGCAGGCGGCGATTAGACCGTCCGCAAACCGGACGCGGGTTCTAAAACTGAGGCGACGGCGTCCAGAACTGCGTTCAATTGATATCGGCGTTGAAAGTCACGGTTGAGCAGCCTTGCCCCCGTGGCGATTGCATGCAGATTTTGACGGCGTAGCTGTCCGATCCGCGATATCCCGGGCTCGATCGGTATTGGAAGCCCGACCCGCCGGCGGTGACCGCGCCATGGCCGGGATTTTGCACGACGGCGACGGACTGAAAGACACTTCCTTTCAGCGGGTTGTTCCGCAATGTGTGGAAACAGGTATCGCCACTCGACAAGCTTTCGCTCGTCGTGACGGCATCGCCGCGGCTGAAGAAACGGAAATGGTAGGTCACGCAGCTGGCAAAGGCCGGCGGCGTCATCGCGAGCGTCGCAATCAAGACTACTAGCGCTGTTCTCCCATGCATGGCAGCCACCCTTCGTTGTCGATGGGGAAAGTCATCCCGCGCTGCGGCGACCTTGCAACAGGCCTGACGCGCCATACCCGGACATCGCCCGCCGCGCCCGCTCCGGCCTACGGCCCCCACTCGAATCGCAGACCGGTGACCTTCCCGTTCGGCGTCAGCAGAATCCTGTTTATGAGAATGCCGTTGGTGAATTTGGCCTCGTAGATGTCCCAGCCGGAAAAGCCGACACCGCGAAACGAGATCGCTTGCAGCGGACCCAACAGGGCGAATTGGCGCCCGATCCTGGGGACTTGCGGGCGTGTCAGGGTTGCCAATCCTTCCGTCATGACATCGTAGTCCGGCTGTCCGTGCTCGAGTGCTTCGATTTGGTGCCGCAGCGCCGCCTCGCTGCCGGGCATCGGCGCATTGCCTTCGCGGCGCTTGGCATAGCTGTCGGTCAGGCGCTGCGCTTGCGCTTGATCGATCCGATGCGCTGGCTTGTCCAGGCCATCGCGATGGAGCAGCAGTCCAGTCGCTCGGCCGTGCGGATCGGTGACGAATGAAATCTGCACCGCGGCGGCTTTGTAGAAAAATTTCTGTGCACTTTCGGGATAGACTTGCAAAGACTCCTGGCCGATGAACTGGACAAAGAGCGCGTCGTCCTGCCGCGTGACCGTAATGGCCAGATAGGCGCCCAACTGATAATAGCCGACATAATTGTCGAGGATGGCCGGATCGATCCGGACTTCCTGTCGCGGTATTCTCTGTTCCGCCTGGCGCTGCCCGAGCGTCTCCGGATCGAGCGCCATCGAACTTCTATTCTCCCGATTTTCCGGTGGCACGCCCGCAACCGCTCCCGCCGTGACCGTGGCGAGCGCCGCGAGCGGAAGAATGCAGGCGACGATCACTGAGCAGGCTTTCCAGCTCATCTTTTTCGGCAGGTTGGTTTCCGCCAGGATGCGTTCGACGCGATGGTGGATGGTCCTTGGCCTGGCCATCGCCAGACTGAGCGTTGCCCGGCTGGTCTTGCCGCCGAATTCGACCAGAATTTCCGCATAGCGCACGCGATCTTCGATGTCCTGTATCGCCGCCGCGTCGCTTCTTGCCTCCGCCAGATAGGCGATCCGGCTGTGCAGCCACCACGCCAACGGGCTGAACCAGAACACCGCCCGGTTCATGGACGACAGCAGCAAGAAGTAGAAGTCGCCCTGGCTGACATGGGCATATTCATGCGCCATGACGGCCCGCCGCTCCGTCGCATCCCAGCCGGCGTAATTCACCGGCAAGACGATGGTCGAGCCGAAGGTGACGGGCACGTTGACGAAACCGCTGGCGCGCACGTCGCGGCCCGCGGTCCAATCCTCCCGGACCGGCAAAGCCGACCGACACAGCTTCCATGTCAAAAGCGCGCCGATCAACAATCGCAGCAGCAAGAATGCGACGACGAGCCAGTAAATCGACGCGCAGATCGTGCGCCAATCGACGATCGGGGAAGACCTGACACCCGGCGCGACCGGGCCCGAAGCCGGAGAAAAGAATATGGCCGGATCGGCGGGCAGCAACTGTTGAATTGGCAGGGTGGCCGACGGCAGCGGCACCTTCGCCCAGCCGAGGAGAAAAGGCATCAGCAGGGAAACGACCAGTACCGACTGCCATGTCGCCATCAGAATGTGCGGGTTGCGGACGCGCAGCACCTTCAATCCAAGCCAGATCCCGACGGCAAGAACCATCGAGCGGATCGCGGCTTCCAGAATGACTGGGAGCATCACTTCCTCCTTCGCTTCGCCGCTTCAATTTTCTCCGAGAGCAAGTCCAATTGCCTTTTATCGAGCATCTTGGCGTCGACGATCCCGACCATGACGTCTTCGATCGAGCCGTTGCAGAACCAATCGGCGATGCGCCGGACCGCCTTGGCCGCGACACGCTGGCGGTCGTCACGCGCGCGGAAAATGTAGGTGCGGCCCTGAACGCTGTGGCTCACGAAGCCCTTTTCCTCCAGCCGCCGCAGCACGGTCCGCACGGTGGATTCTTTCAGGCGCCGGTCCAGTTGCTCGCGCACCAGTTCGGCGGTCGCCGCGCCATGTGCCCAGACCAGCTGCATGACCTTGCGTTCGAGTTCGCCCAGATCGGGGAGATCGTCGTTCATTTCGATGTCACCTGTGTTAATGCTACGAAGCGTAGCGTATGATTCCGGCCCGTGACAAGGGTCATTCGAGCGGTCCGCAATCCCGCTCACGCCGGCGTGCCACACGCGGCCATTCCGCGCTATTCTGCCCGCAGGGAGAAAACCGCGCCATGGCACAAAATCGGGACTCGGAACATTTCGATTACATCGTCGTCGGCGCCGGCTCGGCCGGTTGCGTGCTGGCCAACCGGCTGACCGCGTCGGGGCGCCATCGCGTGCTGTTGTTGGAAGCCGGCGGCCATGACCGCCATTTCTGGATCCACGTGCCGCTCGGCTTCGGCAAGCTGTTCAACGACGCCAAGGTCAATTGGCTTTACAAGTCCGAGCCGGAGCCCGAGCTCAACAATCGGCAGATCATCCAGCCGCGCGGCAAGGTGCTGGGCGGATCGAGCTCGATCAACGGGCTCTTGTATATCCGCGGCCAGCACGAGGATTACGATCACTGGCGCCAGCTCGGCAACACCGGCTGGGCCTTCGAAGACCTGCTGCCCTATTTCCGCCGCGCCGAGGATCAGGAGCGCGGCGCCGACACCCTGCACGGCACCGGCGGTCCGCTCTCGGTCTCCAATGTGTGTGAGCCGCATCCATTGTGCGAAGCCTTTCTCGAAGCGGCAGAGCAGACCGGCATTCCGCGCAACGACGATTTCAACGGGCCGAAACAGGAAGGCGCCGGCTATTTCCAGCTCACCGCGAAAAACGGCCGCCGCTGGTCGACAGCCGCCGGCTATCTGAAACAGGCACGCAAAAGGACCAATCTCAAGGTTGAGCTCAACGCGCTGGCGACGCGGATCCTGTTCGAGGGCCGCCGCGCCGTCGGCATCGAATATCGCCAAGGCGCGGCGACGCGCACCGCTCACGCCGACGGCGAAGTCATCCTTTCGGGCGGCGCGTTCAATTCGCCGCAGCTTTTGCAACTCTCCGGCGTGGGGCCCGCGGAGCTATTGCGCAACCACGGCATCGCGGTGCTCGCCGACATGCCCGGCGTCGGCGCCGACCTGCAAGACCATCTTCAGGTGCGCATGCAGTTCCGCTGCACCGCGCCGATCACCGCCAACGACGTGATCAACAACTGGCGTCACCGCTACGGCGCCGGCATCCGCTATTTCCTGTCGCGCAAGGGGCTGTTGAGCGTCGGCGCCGGCTATGCCGGGGCGTTCTTCCGCACCCGGCCGGATCTCGCGACGCCGGACGTGCAGATTCATTTTCTCATCTTCTCGACCGAGACCGCGGGCGCCGCGGTGCATCCGTTCTCCGGCTTCATGGCGTCGATCTGCCAGTTGCGGCCGGACAGCCGCGGCACCGTGCGCATCAAATCCAATAATCCTGCCGACGCGCCGGCGATCCAGCCGCGCTATCTGTCGGCGCGCACCGATTGCGACACCGTCATCGCCGGATTGCACGTGTTGCGCCGGGTCATGGGCCAGCCGGTGATGCGCAAGCTGATCGCCGAGGAACACGCGCCCGGGCCGCAATGCCAAAGCGACGCCGATCTTTTGGCCTATGCCCGCAACACCGGCACCACGGTCTATCACCCCACTTCGACTTGCCGCATGGGGTCTGATCCAACAGCCGTTGTCGACGAGCGGCTGCGCGTGCGCGGCTTCGAACACCTGCGCGTGGTCGATGCCTCGATCATGCCGACGGTCGTCTCCGGCAATACCAATGCGGCGGCGGTCATGATCGGCGAAAAGGGCTCCGACATGATCCTGCAGGACGCCGCGGCGCACGCGCCGCTCGCGCTGTCGGCCTGAAACTCAGCCGGCCGCCTGCAGGCGATCGACCTCGGCGGCGCCGGTCTTTATGCGTGGAATAAGCTCGCGGCCGAACTCGACAGTGTCGTTCATGGGATCAAAGCCGCGGATCAGCACCGAGCCGACGCCGAGCTTGTAATATTCCAGGATCGCGGCCGCGACCTGCTCCGCCGTGCCGACCAGGCACGACGTATTGCCGAGCGCGCCGGTGGCGCGCGCAATCGGCATCCATAGCCGCTCGTCATGGACGTCGCGTTCGAGCGCAAAACTCATCAGGCGGCGCCCGGCATTGTCCACCGGTCCCGCCATCGCCTCTTGCCGGCTCCAGCCTTTATTGCCGGAGACGCCGGCCAGAATCCGGTTCGCCTTATCCCAGGCGGCGCCTTCGCTGGAGGCGATGATCGGCCGCACCGAGACATTGAAGCCCGGCGTGCGGCCGAACACTGCGGCGCGGGCGCGAAACTCCCGCATGCGCTCGCGGGTCGATTGCAGCGGCTCGGCGTAGATCGCATAGACGTCGCACAGCCGCGCGCCCATTTCGAGCGCGCCGTCGGACGCGCCGCCGAAGAAGATGGGCGGATGCGGCCTTTGCAACGGCCGCACGTCGGAATGCGCGCCTTTGACGCGATAGAACTCGCCGGAAAAATCGAACGGCCGCTCGTTCGCCCAGGCCAGCTTCATCAGCTCGAGATATTCGGCGGCGCGGCGATAGCGCTCGTCTTTCGGCGTGAAATCGCCGTCACCCTCCTGCTCGTCATCGGTCTTGCCGGTGATGACGTGCAGGACGAGACGGCCCTGGGTGAGATGATCGAAGGTCGCGATCTTGCGCGCCATCAAGGTCGGCGCCACGAAGCCGGGCCGGTGCGCGATGAGATAACCGAGCCGTTCGGTGCGCGACGCCGCGTGCAGCGCCACCAAAAAACCCTCGGCGGAGGACGACGAATAGCCGACCAGCACCAGATCAAAACCGGACGCTTCGTGGGCGCGCGCGGCCTGGGTCACGTAATCGGGCGACAGCCCGCCCTCGATGACATGCAAGGTGGTGTCGCTGCGCGGCGGCGTGACGCCGATCATGCCGATGATCTTGATGGGCATCGCGCGCTCGCGGTTACCGAATAGCCGGCGGCCATGGTAGCATTTTTGGCGCCTACGCACCCGTCGATCTAATGCGCGCCACCGCCTTGCTTGAGCCGCGCAATCGCGGCGCGGATCGGTGCGAACGGCCCATATTTGTGCTGCTGCTCGCTGAATTTGTCGAAGTACGGACCATACGGCGCATCCACCGGCTTGCGCAGCAGGTCGGGAAAGTCGTGCGCGAGACCGGCGCGCTGCGGCCGCGGCTGCGATTCCACATAAGCGGCAATGTCCCACGCCTCCTCGCCGCTGAGCCGGACATCGACATAATCGGTGCCGTGGGGCATGTTGAAGTGGATGAAATTGGCCAATGTGATGATACGCGCCATGCCGGCGCCGTTATTGAACGAGTCCGCGCCCCATAGCGGCGGATTGAGGTAGCCGAGATCGGTTCCGGCCGTACCGCGGCGGATACCCGATCCATCGGTATTGTGGCAGGCGGCACAGACGCGCGCGAAAATCGGCTCGCCGCGGTTGGGATCGGCGGCGCGGTTGAGCTCGGGCATATGACCGGCGCCGAGCCCAGGCAATCGTTCGCCGGGCGCCACGCCGGTCGAGAGGAATTTGATATAGGCGACGATGGCCTGCATCTCCGACGCGTCGTTCGGCAGCACGCGGCCGTTCATGCTGCGCGTCATGCAGGAATTGATGCGATCCTCGATGCTGATCTCGCCGCCGGATTTGGCGCTGTATTGCGGAAAATCGCCGAACAGGCCGAACAACGGCAAGCCAAATTTCTTGGTGCCGGCTTCGAGGTGGCAGTTGCTGCAGGCGAGATTGTTGCCGGCATAGCGTTTCGCAGCATCGGGCACCTCCGGCCCGATATACGCGTAGGTCGCGGTGATGAGATCGCGGCCTTCGCGGACCTGCAGACCGTTCGCGTCGCGCGGCAAGGCGCCGATTTCGGGCACCGACCACGCCGGCGCGCTTTGCGGCCACACCGGCATGCTGGACGCGCCGACCATGACAAGCGCCACGGCCAATCGCATGATTGCGGCGTTGGCGGACAGATATCTCATGGCGATCGGATACGCGCGGTTTCGGCGAGATCGATCTCGCCGCGCGCATCGATGACGACCCCGTAATCGCGCCGCGCCTCCTCGGCCGTGATCAAACCGTCGAGCACGTCGTCGCGCACGCTCTGCGGATCGCGCCGGCGCGGATCGCCGAACCCGCCGCCGCCAGGCAGGTGCAGCTGGATGGCATCGCGCGCCGGCACGGTCTGCCGGCCTTTTGGCCGGATCGGGCGGCCCGAGCGCAGCGCCACGGTGCCGGCGGCGCCGGACTTGCCGCCGTCGCGGCCGCGCGCCGGGTTTTTCACCCGCTCGAAATTGCACAACAGCGCTACCGGGTTGGCGCCCGCCCCGCCGATCTCGATCACCTGGCCAAGCCCGCCGCGGCGCGTGCCGGCGCCGCCTGAGCTTTCGCGGAATTCGCGGCGATAGAACACCACCGGCGCCACGCTCTCGGTGGCTTCCACGGGGATCGTGCGCACGCCGGACGGGAACGCGGTCGCGCTCAAGCCGTCCTTCTCCGGCCGCGCACCGGCGCCGCCGCAGTGGAAGATCACGGTGGAGAATTCCGGCAGCGCATTCGCATCAGTGCCCTCTTCGACTTCATCGACCAGCGAGCCGCCGCCAAAGATCTGCGGATTCCACAACGCCGAGGCGCCCTCGGCCGGCACGCTGCCGGGGATGACATTTTGCAGGCAACCGAACACCACGTCGGGCAGCATCTGGCCGACGGTGTGGCGCGCCGCCACCGGCCACGGCCGTTTGACGTTGAGCAGGCAACCTTCCGGTGCGCTGACGGTGATCGGCGCGAGCGAGCCGGCATTGTTCGGCACGTCGGGCGCCACCAGGCATTTGACGCCGAATGCAGTGTAGGCGAGGCAATAATTGTAGACGACGTTGATGCCGTAGGCCGACGCCGAAGACGTGCCGTCGAAATCGACGTGGATGCCATCTTCGCCGACAGTCAGCGCCGCGTTCAACAACAGCGGCTTCTCGTAGCCGTCGATGGTCATGCTGTTGCGATAAGTCCCCTTCGGCAGGCCGCGGATGCGCGCCAAGGTCGCCTCGCGCGAGGCTTCGAGGATGCTGTCGCCGAGCCGGTCGAGATTGGCGATGCCAAACTCCTCCATCATCTCGAGGAGACGCCGGCTGCCTTCGTCGTTGCACGCCGCGCAGGCATAGATGTCACCCTCGACCTGCAGCGGCTCGCGCACATTGGCACGCACCAAGCGCAGCAAATCCTCGTTCATGCGGCCCTCACGGGCGAGCTTCATGATCGGAATGGCGACGCCTTCCTCGAATACCTGCCTGCCGTCCGGCCCCATGCCCAGCCCGCCGATATCGACCACATGGATGGTGTTGGCGAAGAGCCCGACCGCCTCGCCGCGATAAAAGCTCGGCGTGACGACGGTGATGTCATGCAGATGGCCGGCGGTCAGCCACGGATCGTTGGTGATGTAGTGATCGCCCGGCTTCATGCCGTCGATGGGATAGACGTCGAGAAAATGTTTGACGCCGTTGGCCATGGAATTGACGTGGCCCGGCGTGCCGGTGACGGCTTGCGCCAACATCCGGCCCTGACGGTCGAACACGCCGGCCGAAAGATCGCCGGCCTCGCGCACCGAGGTCGAGAACGCGGTGCGGATCATGGTCTGCGCCTGCTCCTCGACCACCGCGATGAGGCGGTTCCACATGATCTGGGCATGGATTTGCGCCAGCGCGGCGTTGGGGCGTGCGATCATGGTTCAGGTCTCGCGACGAGTGAGCTCAATATAGCCGAAGCGGTCGATCCGTGCGTCGAACAACGGGCTCACCACTGTGGTGGTGTCGTCCTCGGCGATCACTGCCGGTCCCTTGATGCGCGCACCCGGCGCGAGCTCCGGCCGCCGATAGATCGGCACATCCAAAAATTCGCCGCTCGCCGGATCGAACACCGGCCGCCGCGTGTGCGGCTTTGGCTCGGTCGATTTCGTTTCGACGGCGACCGCTAATTCGCCTTCGGCCGGCGCAGCGACCGCGACCACCCAGCTCAAAATCTCGATCTCGACGCCGGGGATATGGCGGCTGTAGAGCCGGCTGTAGGCTTCCTCGAACAGCTTTCGCATGGTCGCGCGATCCGCAGCCGTGAAATCGCGCACCGGAAGCTCGACGGTGATCTCGTGGCCCTGGCCGCGGTAACGCATCAGCGCCGAGCGCCGCTCGGCAAGCGCCGCATCCGGCGCGCCGCGGCGCACGATCGCTTCGGCTTCGGTGCGCATTTCGGCGAGCAGGCGATTGGCCGCCACCGCATCGAAACTTTCAAGCCGCATCAGCCGGCCGCGCACGACCTCGTAGGCCACCGGCGCGCGCAACAAGCCGACCGCCGAGCCGACACCGGCATTGGTCGGAATCAGCACGCGGCTGATGCCGACCTTTTCCGCAATGCGCGCGGCGTGCAGCGGCGCGGCGCCGCCGAACGCGATCAGCGTGCGCGGCCGCAAATCCTTGCCGCTCTCGATGCCATGCACGCGCGCCGCGTTCGCCATGTTCTCGTCAACTACCTCGCTGATGCCGAGGGCTGCGTGCTCGACCACGAGATCGAGCTTCTTGCCGATCCGCGCCGCGATTGCGGCCTTGGCGGCGGCGGCATCCAGCGTCATCTTGCCGCCGGAAAAAGTTTGTGGATCGATGCGGCCGAGCGCCACGTCGGCATCGGTCACGGTTGGCTCGCTGCCGCCGCGGCCATAGCACACCGGCCCCGGTTCGGACCCAGCGCTCGCCGGGCCGACGACGATGCGGTTAAGCCCGTCGACGCTGGCGATCGAGCCACCGCCGGCGCCGATCTCGACCATCTCGATGACTGGAATGCGTAGCGGCAGGCCTGAGCCTTTGGCGAAACGGTAGATGCGCGCCACCTCGAACAGGCGCGCGGTCTGCGGCTGCGCCTTGTCGATGAAGCAAATCTTCGCCGTGGTGCCGCCCATGTCGAACGACACCACCTGGTCGAGGCCGTGCTGGCGGGCGATGCAGGCGGCAAAGATCGCGCCGCCGGCCGGCCCGGATTCGACGAGCCGCACCGGAAAGCGGATGGCGGTCTCGGCGGTGGTGATGCCGCCGCCCGAGGTCATCAGCAGCATCGGGCAGCGGAAGCCGGCGCGCCTCAACTCGCGCTCGAGCTTGCCGATGTAATTCCCCATCAGCGGCTGCAGATAGGCGTTGGCGCAAGCGGTGGAGAAGCGCTCATATTCGCGCATTTCCGGAGAGACATCCGAGGAGAGCGTCACGGCGATATTTGGCAGCCGGCGCGCGATCGCCGCGCCGACCCGGCGCTCGTGCTCCGGATTGGTGAAGCTGTGCAACAGCCCGACCGCCACGGCCTCGACCTGTTGCGCGGCGAGCGTGTCGACCGCGCGCGTAACGCTGCCCTCATCGAGCGGCACCAGCACGGCGCCTTGCGCGTCGATACGTTCGCGCACCGGCAGCCGCAACCGGCGCGGCACCAATGGTGGCGGCAGGTCGATATTGAGGTCGTATTGCTCGAAGCGGTTCTCGTGGCGGATCTCGACCACGTCGCGAAAGCCTTCGGTGGTCAACAACGCCGTCTTGGCGCCCTTGCGCTCGATCAGCGCATTGGTGGCAAGCGTGGTGCCGTGGATGATCAGGCGCACGTCGGGCGGCGCAATGCCGGCCGCGGCAATGACCGAACGCACGATCGCCAGCACGCCGTCTTCCGGCGCCCGCGGCGTCGTCAAACCCTTCGCGGTGTAACGCTTGTCGCCGACTTCAAGCGCCACATCGGTGAAGGTGCCGCCAATGTCGACACCGAGCCTGACGTCTTGCATCACGCCGCGAGATTGCCGAAACGGGCGAGGTTTTGTTTCTGCTTGTCGTTGCGCGGCGGCAGCTTGAACAGCCGCGCCGCTGTGCCGCCGAGGATATTGTGCTTGGCCTTCTCCGACACGAACGGCAGGTCCCACACCGTCGACGGCAGATCGAAATCCCAGTGCGGATAATCGGAGGCGTACATCAGCTGGGTCTCGGCATTGATCATGCGGAAGGTGCATTCCAGCGCCCCCATGTCGACGCGCTCCATCGGCTGCGAGGCGTAATACATGTCGCGCATGTAGTCGGACGGTTTCTTCTTGAGCAGCGGAAATTCGGAAGCGCGCAGCATGAATTCATGGTCGAGCCGCTGCATGAGGAACGGCACCCAGGCGAGCCCGCCCTCGATCCAGATCACCGGCAATTTCGGAAAGCGCTCGCCGAGCCCGTTGGTGACCCAATTGGTCACGTGCAAAATGTTGAAGAACGGGAAGCCGAGCGCGTGCACCGCGGCGAACCTGTTGAGCCCCTTGAACACCGGCTCGCCGATATTGATGGCCGAGTGGAAGGCGAGCGCCAGCCCGCGCTCCTCGATGGCGCGGAACACCTTCATGTTGGAGTTGTGATGGATCGGCAAGGTGCGCGCCGACGTCACCATGAAGCCGGAGATGTGCTTGCGATCGCCGAACGTCTCGACCTGCCGCAACGCTTCGTCGGGCTCGGAGATCGGCAGCGACAGCATCGAGTAGAGCCGGCCGCCGCCTGCCGGCAGCACCTGCTCGGTGAGCCAGCGGTTGTAGGAGAAGCACAGCTCGATCTCCATCTCGACCGATGGATGCAGCCCGATGCCGAGCAGCAAGGTCGGAAACAGGCAGGCGTAATCGACGCTCATGGCGTCCATCCAGCGCTGGCCGAGCTCGACGTCGCGAATCTTGCCGGCTGCCGTCTTTTCCGACGCGCGCAGCGGATAGCGGGTGATGCGGCCGCCCATGTCCTGGAAACTGACCTGGCTCGGGGTCAGCGATTGCCGCCCTTTGGCGCGGCCGGCCAGCACCAGGTGGCGCAGCACGTCGTTCTCGATGAAGGGCAGAAACTCGTCGAAGCACTCGTTCTCGTAGTGGTGGGAATCGACGTCGGCGACCAGAATGTCGTCGAGGTTGCGCTCATGGGCCTGCTTGCGGGCATGGGCCAGGAGCCTGGAAGTATTGAGCTCCTCGATCGGCACGCGGCGGCCGCGATCGGCAAGAAGATCCATTGTTGACCTCCGGCGGGAATTAGCTTGGCGCAAAAACCAAGCGCCGCACCGACTATCGTCGGCGCGGCGCCAGATTGACGCGTTTTGGTCGAAAAAGCCACAGCGCGGCTCAATCGAATTCGCCTATGATCTCCGCGTCAGGAGCGCGACATCCTTAGGCGCAATGCCGATGGCCCCAACGGCCGATCCAGCAGTGACGATGCCACCACACTTGCGTAAGGCCGCCAGAGTCATGGGTCACGCTCGACGGCAGGGGAGCAATCGGCGCAGCTTGTGAAGTCCCGGAAACGGCCGTGAAGAGCAAACCCGCAACCGTCATCGCAAACATAGTCCGTAACATTGTGTGTCCTCCTTGGACGCGAATCGTGTTCGCCGAGCACATAACACGCGAGCATGATGGCGGTTCCAGGACGCGCAAATGAACGAACTGACAGAATTGCGATTCAACAAAGACCAAACACCGCCGCCGCGTTGCTCGGGTACTTCGACACAACTCGTCGCGGAACGGTCACGAATTTGGTTCTATTTCAGCGAGCTTTTGAGAGATTGACAAACTAAAATTGCGGGTCACTATTACAAACCGAACCATCCAAGCTGCGCTTTCTCCTTGGCGCGGCGCAGCCGGAAATCCACCGAACGATCGAGATGTGCGACGGGAGCCTTCTCGCCGAATGCATTTTTTCGATTCAACAGGAGCATAATCATGGGACCCTTCGAGCGCGGGCTATACGCACCGGATATCGCTCCATCGACGTCCGGCTCTCCCGTGCCGGTTCCGCCGTCGATGTCGGCGATCTTTTTGCCGGCCGACCAATACCTGCACCGCGGCGCGCCGACCGAATGGTGGTGGCACGTCGGCACCCTGAAATCCGGCGATCGAATCTTCGGATTCGAGATCAATGCGGCGGCGTTTTCCGATCGCGGATATGCGATCTCGCAGATCATGCTGACCGACGTCGCCAACGCCAAGCACTATCAAAGAACGACGCTCTATACACCGCCGGTCGGCGTCGACTTCGACAATTGGGCGCAGCACGACGTGACCAAGGATTGGCATGTCGGGCTGGGCAGCGCTGCGAACTGCTTATCGGCAATCGAGGTCACCAACCCCGGCATAGGCTATAGCTCGGACCCGACGATCGAAATCACCGGCGGCGGCGGCTCGCAGGCCATCGCCTGCGCCGTGCCGGTCTCGGGCCAGATTTCCACCGTGCAGCTGACAAATCCCGGCCGCGGTTATACGTCTGCGCCGAGCGTATCGATCTCGGGCGGCGGCGGCACGGGCGCCACTGCCAAAGCCGTTCATTCCTACGTGACGATGGATGCGGCCTGGGGCGACCCGACCAAGGGCATGGCGGTCGTGGCGCTTCTCTCGGATGAGGCGAGCGACACTGAAATTTATTTCGACTTGATGCTGTCGCAGCAGGGACCGCCGTTTATTGTCTGGGGAATCGGTGTCCTTCCCGGGCCGTCGCCGGCCAGCGGCACTCACTTGCAGACCAACAACTACTACTATTCGCTGCCGCGGCTTGCCGCCTCGGGCTCGATCACGATCGGCGGCGAGAAATTCGCTGTGACCGGCCTTACATGGATGGATCACCAATACGGCCATTTCGGCTCCGCCGCCAATCCGGTCAAATGGATTTTACAAGACGCCCAATTGGACAACGGTTGGACGCTGTCGAACTTCGCCGTCATTGTCGACTCTCTGCCGAAGCTCGGCCAGGAGACCGCGAGCTTGGTGACGCTGCAGGACCCGACGGGAGCGATGTATCTTCAGCCCTCCTGCTTGACCCCTGTCGGGCGCACCTGGACAAGCCCGGCATCCGGCATAACCTACTTCATGCAGTTCGAGATCAAAATTCCGGCATTTGCCGCGACGTTGAACATCTCCACTCTGGTCGATCCCCAGGAATTCCCGCCGGCACGCCCCGTCGGCGCAGTCTATGAAGGGGTTGCTGCTGCGACGGGAACCTTTGCCGGCAAGCCGGTATCCGGCACGGCCTGGAACGAGCAGGCTTTCGCGTCAGCCGAGGCCGAATAACGCCATGGCGTTGCCGCGGCCGATCTTGACCCGGTCGGCCTCGGCGATTTCGGCTCCATCGAACCACGCGCAGCCTTGCACGTGATCCTCGAACGGATAGTCGACCGCGAACAGTACGCGATCGGCGCCGATGGTCAGCATCGCCGCGATGAGCGACGGCGTGCAGAAATGACCGCTCGTGGTGATATGAAAATTATTGCGAAAATATTCGCCCATGGTGCGCTTGGCCGGACGATTCGGCACTTTGCTCAGGCGATGATCGAGCCGCCATAGATCGTAAGGAATGCGCTCGCCGAGATGGCCGAGCACGATTTGCAGTTTGGGAAACGCGTCGAACAGACCAGAACCCATCAGGCGCAACGCATGGATCGCGGTCTCGTCGGCAAAACCCCAGGGCGAGCCGACCAGCCACGGATGGCCTTCGTAAGCCTGGCGCCGGCTCGGCAGTTGGTCGCGCGGGTGCAGGTAGAACGGCACGCCGAGCCGCTCCACCTCGGCCCAGAACGGCCGGTATTGCGGCAAATCGTAATAGACCGCGGTGTCGGCCGCGCCGGCTTGGGAAAAGCCGTTGACCAGCACGCCTTTGAATTTCAGCTCGCGCACGCAGCGCTGCAACTCCTCAGCGGCGGCTTGCGGATCCTGCATCGGCAACGCGCCCAAGCCGGCGAAGCGGTCCGGGCGCTTGGCGATCGCCTCCGCCAAGGCGTCGTTCGCCTTGCGCGCGATTTCGACCGCCTTGGCGAGATCTGGGATGCCCTGGACGGCGTTGGAGTTGAGCGAGATGACCTCGATTTCGATGCCGGTCTTGTCCATCTCGGCAAGCCGCGCATCATGAATGTCGAGGAGCTTGGCCGAGAGCCCCGCCCAGTAAGCGCCCGGGTAGCGCCCTTCGCTGCCGGTCGTCTCGGCGATGCGGAAATGCTCCTCGACTGCGATCTTGCCCTGCATGGATTCCCCGTTCGATCGGTCTCGCGCGTTTGCGCCAGCCTGCGATAAGATGACGGCAAAGTCACCCGGGGATCATTCACGCATGGTCACGACGCAGACGATCGCGCTGGCACACGACGGCGGCCGCACATTCGACGCCTATCTGGCGCGGCCGGAACATGGCAACGCGCCGAGCATCATGATCTTCACCGAGATGTTCGGCATCGGACAGCACAATCGCGACATGGCGGACGATTATGCGCGGCGCGGTTTCAACGCGCTGATACCGAATTTATTCTGGCGCGCCGCCTATCCGGGCGAGCTCGCCTTCGAAGGCGCGGACCGCGAAGCCGCCTGGGCACGGCTTGCCGCCCTCGATGTCGATGCCGCCGGCGGCGATATCGGCACCGCGGTGCAGTGGCTGCGGGCACAGCCGTTTTCCAACGGCAAGGTTTTCGCGCTCGGCTTCTGCGCCGGCGGCCGCATGGCTTTCGTCGCCGCGGCGCGGGCCGGCGTCGATGCCGCGGTGTCGTTCTACGGCATGGGCATCGCCAAGCACGACGCCGAATTCGCCCGCGTGAACTGCCCGGTGCAATTGCACTACGGGCTGAAGGACCCGCACATTCCGCGGCCGGAAATCGACGCGGTGACGCGCGCCGCGGCGCATCAGCCCAATATCGATATTTTCCTCTACGCCGAGGCCGGCCACTCTTTCTTCAATCCAATCCGGCCCGGATACCACGCTGACTCCGCCAATCTTGCCGGCGAGCGGCTCGACACGCTGATCGAACGCATGTTTGCGCCGGCGCCGGCCTGAGGCCTGATCAGAACAGATCGCCCTGCCCCGGACCGCCGCCGCGCTTAGCCCGCGGCTTTGTTGGTTCATCCGGCCTATCGGCGGACGACGTACCGTCGACATGAGCGCCGACGCGGCCATCGGAGAACTCGATCTGGATGGGCATGCCGGCGATGGCGGCGGTCACGCTATGCAATGGCTGCCCGGCGGCGTCGCGGATCAGCGCAAAGCCCCGCGCGAGCACGCCGCGATAGGAGAACGCCGCGAGCAATTGCCCGTCGCGCTCGCAGCGCGCCAGCCGCGTGGCGATGAGCGTACGGACGGCGCGCTCGGCGCGTTGCGTAAACACAATGACACGCTCGCGCTGGCGCGCGATCCGCGTGCGATAGGTCTCGATATTCGCCGCCACGCTGGCGCGCAGCCGGTGCGCGATGCCGGTATAGCGCTCGCGCCGGCGCTCGACATTGGTGCGCAGCAATTGCGGGCTCAAGCGCCCGCCAATCCGCGAGAAACCGACACGGTGGATTTGCGCATTGGCACGCAACGCCCGCGCCAGCGCCGCCGCGGCATGATCGAGCCGCTGCCGCGGCAGCGCCAAGACCTCGTCGGCGTCGGGCAACGCGCGGGCCGCCGAGCGCAGCTCGGTGCGGCGCGCCTCCTGATTGCGCCGCCATGAGGCGAGCGCGCGCCGCGCCAGCGAATCGATATCGACCAGAAGGTCGGCGCGCACCGGCACCGCCATCTCGGCCGCCGCCGTCGGCGTCGGCGCGCGGCGGTCGGCAGCGAAATCGATCAAGGTCACGTCGGTCTCGTGGCCGACCGCGGAGATCAGCGGGATCATGCTGGCGGCGGCCGCGCGCACCACGATCTCCTCGTTGAACGACCAAAGATCTTCCAGCGAGCCGCCGCCGCGGGCAACGATGAGCAGATCGGGCCGACGCAGCGCGCCCTGCTCCGGGAACGCATTGAAGCCTTCGATGGCCGCGGCGACTTCGGCGGCCGAACCTTCGCCTTGCACCTTCACCGGCCAAAGCAGCACGTGGCGTGGAAAGCGGTCGGCGAGCCTGTGCAAAATATCGCGGATCACGGCGCCGGTCGGCGAGGTGATGACGCCGATCACGGTGGGCAGATACGGCAACAGCTGCTTGCGCGCCTCGTCGAACAAACCCTCGGCGATGAATTTCTTGCGGCGCTCTTCGAGCAGCGCCATCAGCGCGCCCAGCCCGGCCGGCTCCAGGGTCTCGACGATAATCTGGTACTGCGAGCGGCCGGGATAGGTGCTGAGCCGGCCGGTGATCACCACTTCGAGGCCGGCTTCGAGCCGAAGTTTTATGCGCGGCGCGGTGCTTCTCCAAATCACGCCGGCGATGCAGGCGCGCTCGTCCTTGAGATCGAAATAGACGTGGCCGTTGCCGTGATAGCTCACCTTGCCGAGCTCGCCGCGCACCCGCACATAGCCATAAGCGTCCTCGATGGTGCGTTTGAGCGCCGTCGAGAGCTCCGAGACGGTCAGTTCCGGCAGGTTGAGCCGCGGTTCGTTCATCGAAGCGACCTAGCATGAGCGGCTGGCGCCGCAAGTCGAAAGTCAGGAAATCTGTCGATTCAGGTGGATTATATGACGCATCGGCCGACCGCAGAATTTGTCGTGACATTGTCTGGCAAATCATGCTACCCTTCAAATCGGCAGGTAACGAATGACCCAGCGCACCAAGCGGACAGAAAAGCTCGATCTGCGGCTGAGTCGCGCCGCAAAACAGACATTGCAAGCAGCGGCAAATGCCGAACGCAAGTCGGTCAGCGAATTCGTGCTCGACACCGCGCTCAGCGAAGCTGAGGAGCGGCTTGCCGATCGGCGCATCTTCATGCTCGACGCCAAGAAATGGGATGCTTTCATCGCCGCGCTCGATGCGCCCCCGCGCCGTCACCCGCGCCTCGAGCGGTTGTTTCGCGAACCCTCGGTATTCGATCCAAAAAGCGAACCGTGACGGCATCGCTCCAGATCGAAAAACTGCATCGCAGCCACGCCGTCGACCAATTCACTTGCGGCCAGCCGGAGCTTGATCGCTTTCTCGTCCGCCACGCGCTGCGCGCCCAGCAGGCAAATTCGTCACAGACCTATGTCGGCGTAAACGGGAGCGAAATCGTCGGCTTTTATACGATCGTCGCCGGCGAGGTGCATCACACAGATGCTCCCGAGCGCGTCGTCAAAGGCATGCCGCGCCATCCAATCTCGCTCGTGGTCCTCGCGCGCCTTGCCGTACATACCAAGGCGCAAGGGCGCGGCGTCGGCTCTGGGCTGCTGCTCGACGCACTCGGGCGCACGCTCCAGGTCACCGACGTGATCGGCGTGCGCGCGCTCGCTGTGCACGCCAAAGATGACAGCGCCGTCTCATTTTACCGCCACTTCGGCTTCACGCCATCGCCGTCAGACGAGCGGCATCTGTTCATGCTTATCAAAGACATTCGGCTCGCGGCGGGCCAGAAGTCTTGAACGTCCCGTCGATTTATCGGCCAATCATTGCCGGTCGACATTGCCCAATGTCGGGCATTCGCGTTTATCCAAAGGCTGATCGAACGGACCATAATTGGTCTTGTCGATCACCGTGGGCTTGAGAATGAGCTCGCGCGGCACGTCCTGTTTGCGCACGCTGCGCACTGCCATTTCGACGGCGAGGCACCCTTGCGCGAAGGTATCGTAATCGCCGCTGCCGATGACGTCGCCGGATTTGATCATATCCATCACCTCGCGGCTGGCGTTGATACCGACCACCAGAGCTTTGCGGTTCGCGGCCTTGAGCGCATCGACCGCACCCATCGCCATCGGATCGTTGCCGGCGAGAATGCCGTCGACATGTGCGAGCTTGCTCAAGAAACCGGCGACGACCTGCTTGGCCAGCGGGCGCTGGTAGTTGGCCGGCTTGCCATCGAGGAGTTTGACGTCGGGAAATTCCTTGATGACGTCGCGAAAGCCCTGGCCGCGGCCTTGCGCGGTGAAATTGGTGTCCGGTCCGTCGAGGATCACGACGTTGCCGCTGCCGTTCATCGCCTTGAGCAGATAACGGCCGGTCTCGCGCGCCAGCGAGACGTCGTTGGTGCCGACGTAGCCGACGATGTTGGCATTGACCAGCGGCTCGTTGGCGTTGATCAGCGGGATCTGCGCCGCATTGATCTTCTTCACCGCGCTGTCGGCTTCGGTGAATTTCACCGGCACGAAGACGATGGCATCGGGCTTGTCCTTGATGGCGTCATCGACGAGCTTGTTCTGCTCGGGCACGCTGTCCGCCGTCGACGGAACGTAGTTCACCACCTGAACGTCGAGATTCTTGGCTGCAACCGCGGCGCCGGCGCGAAACGCGGCGAAGATCGGGCTGCCCTGGTTCTTGGTGAAGACCGCGATGGTCTCGGCCTGCGCGTGCGATGGGCCGCCGACGCAAAGCGACAGCAGCAATGCCACACCGACGGCCGAACGATTCATCGCGCTCTCCTGATGTCCCGGCCGGGGCGAAATGTGGATGGCCGGGCGCGGTCCATGGGCTTTTGCTTCTGACCCAATTAGTGTTGTGCGTCGTGGGCCTGGGTCAAGGCCCCGACAGCCTGCGTTGCGGCAATTCCTAGCAAAGATATGCGTTCCGACCCATGAATATCCTGCTGTTGGGCTCCGGCGGGCGCGAGCACGCGCTGGCCTGGAAAATGGCGGCAAGCTCGCTGATCGAGCGGCTCTATTGCGCGCCGGGCAATGCCGGCATCGCCCGGGAGGCGCAATGCGTGGCGCTCGACCTCGCCGACCATGGGGCGGTGATAGGGTTTTGCCGCTCTCACCGCATCGACCTGGTCGTGGTCGGGCCGGAGGCGCCGCTCTGCGCCGGCATCGTCGACGATTTGGAGACCGCCGGCATCAAGGCGTTCGGCCCGACGCGGGCCGCGGCGCGGCTTGAAGGCTCCAAGGGCTTCACCAAGGATTTATGCCGCGCCAACGGCATCCCGACCGCGGCCTATGAACGCTTCCGCGCAGCCGATCCGGCCAAGACTTATTTGCGCGCCCGCGGCGCGCCGATCGTGGTCAAGGCCGACGGCCTTGCCGCCGGCAAAGGCGTGGTGGTGGCGCAAACCGTGGCCGAGGCCGAAGCCGCCGTCGACATGATGTTCGGCGGCGGCCTTGGCGAAGCCGGCGGCGAAGTCGTCATCGAGGAATTCCTCACCGGCGAGGAAGCGTCCTTCTTCGCGCTGTGCGACGGCAAAACCGCAATTCCGCTGACCACGGCGCAGGACCACAAGCGCGCCTTCGACGGCGACCAGGGACCCAACACCGGCGGCATGGGCGCCTATTCGCCGGCGCCGAATATCGACGACGCCATGAGCGCACGCGTGATGGCCGAAATCATCACGCCGACATTGCGGGCAATGGACGCTATGGGCGCGCCCTATAAGGGTGTGCTTTACGCCGGCCTGATGATCACCGCCGAGGGACCGAAGCTGATCGAGTACAACGCCCGCTTCGGCGATCCGGAAACTCAAGTGCTGATGCTGCGCTTGATGTCGGACCTGGTGCCGGCGCTGTTGGCGAGCCGCGATGGGCAACTCAAATCCTTTGACCTGCGCTGGTATCCGGACCCCGCACTCACGGTAGTGATGGCCGCCAAAGGCTATCCGGGAGATTACGCACGCGGCTCGGTCATCGAAGGCCTCGACGACGCCGCCAAGGTCGAGGGCGTGGAAATCTTCCACGCCGGCACCAAGGCCGAGGGTGACCGCATCCTTGCCAATGGCGGCCGCGTGCTCGACGTCTCGGCGATCGGCAAGACGGTGCGCGAGGCGCAAGCGCGCGCCTACGAGGCGATCGCCCGCATCCGCTGGCCCGAAGGATTCTATCGCCATGACATCGGCTGGCGCGCGGTGGAACGGGAGTCGCAATAATGGCCGACTTGACCGACCTCTATCCCGGTTACGCCGCGCGCTGGATCGACACCTCGATCGGCAAAATCTTCGCCCGCGTCGGCGGCAACGGGCCGCCGCTGCTTTTGCTGCACGGCCATCCGCAAAGCAATGTGATGTGGCATCGCGTGGCACCGGAACTGGCGCCGCATTTCACTCTCGTGATCGCCGACCTGCCCGGCTACGGCTGGTCCGCGGTGCCGGAAGCGGACGCCGATCACGCGCCCTATACCAAGCGCGCCATGGCTGCCGTCATGGTCGAGGCGATGGCGGCGCTCGGCTTTGTCCGCTTCCGTCTTGCCGGCCACGATCGCGGCGGGCGGGTCGGCTATCGGCTTGCACTCGACCATCCCGGCCGGCTCGAGCAACTCGCGGTGCTCGACATCATCACCACTTGGGACATGTGGCACCGTTTCGACCTACGGCTTGCCTCGCGCGCCTGGCACTGGACCTTCCTGGCGCTGCCGGCACCGTTTCCCGAGACGCTGATCGGCCACGATCCGGCATTCTTCTTCGATTCCCGGGCGCGGGCCGGAGCCGAGGCGAAGGACATTTCCGTCTTCGATCCGCGCGCGCTGGCTCATTATCACGCCGCCTACCAGGACCCGTTGCGCATCCATGCCATGTGCGAGGACTACCGCGCCGGCCGCACCACCGACCTCGCCCATGACGAAGCCGACCGCGCTGCCGGCAAAAAGATCGGCTGCCCGGTGCTGGCGCTATGGGGCACCGGCGGCCTGCCCGCCAACGCCGGCATCGATCCGCTCGCGACCTGGCGCGATTGGGCGCCGGACCTGCGCGGCTTCGCAATCGACAGCGGTCACTACGTGCCGGAAGAGAACCCGGCTGCGACCGCGCGGGCATTGCTGGAATTCTTTGCCGCGCGCTAGAATCCGGCGCATGACGACCATCGACCGCCAAAACGCCTTTTCCGGCACGCGCGAAGTCGCCGAACGGCTGCGCTTCGACGTGGGGCGGCTGGAAGATTATTTGAGCGCGCATGTTGCGGGTTTCGCCGGCCCCATCGTGGTCAGCCAGTTCAAGGGCGGCCAGTCCAACCCGACTTATCTCGTCGAAACGCCGCTGCGGCGCTACGTGCTGCGGCGAAAACCGCCGGGCAAGCTGTTGCCATCGGCGCATGCCGTGGACCGCGAGCACCGCATCATCAGCGCGCTTGCCGCGCAGCGCTTCCCGGTCGCCGAGCCGATGCTCTATTGCGCCGACGACGGCATCGTCGGCACGCCGTTCTTCGTCATGGCCCATGTCGAGGGCCGCGTGTTCTGGGAGCCGCAGATGCCGGCATCCAATCCGGCCGAGCGCGCCGCCGTCTACGACGCCATGAACGCAACCATCGCGCGGCTGCATACGTTCGATCCGGCCGCGATCGGCCTGTCGGACTATGGCCGCGGCGAAAATTATGTGGCGCGCCAGGTCGAGCGCTGGTCGAAGCAGTACCGCGCCTCCGAGACGCAATCGATCGAGGACATGGAGCGCCTGATCGCCTGGCTGCCGGCGCATCTGCCGCCCGGCCAGCCGCCGCGCGTGGTGCACGGCGACTACCGGCTCGACAACATTATCCTTTCGCCCGATGCGCCGCAGATCGCCGCAGTGCTCGATTGGGAGCTCTCGACGCTCGGCGATCCGCTGGCCGATTTCTCCTACCACCTGATGCAATGGCACATGCCGCCGTCGGATGCCGGCACTGGTTCGCTCGTCGACCAGGACATTGCCGTGCTCGGCATTCCGTCGCTCGAGGCTTACGTGGATGCTTACGTCGCGCGCACCGGGCTCCATCCGCGGCCGCATCTGCCGGTCTATTTCGCCTATAATTTCTTCCGCCTCGCCGCGATCCTGCAGGGCATCGCCGGCAGGGTGCGCGACGGCACTGCGACGAGCGCCTTTGCCGCCGCCAAAGCCGAATTGGTGGGTCCGCTTGCCGCCAAAGCCTGGGAGTTCGCGCAGGCTGCCGGCGCATGAAGACGTTTGCGCTCGCGCTCGGCGGCGGCGGCGCGCGCGGGCTCGCGCATATCCCGGTGATCGAGGCGCTCGACGAGCTGGGCGTAAAACCCGCCGCTATCGCCGGCACCTCGATCGGCGCGCTCGTCGGCGCCGCTTATGCCTCCGGCATGCGCGGCAAGGACATCCGCCGCCACGTCATCGCGCTGGCGCATAACCGCGGCGAGATCACACGCCGGCTGATCGCCGCGCGCGCCGGCACGCTGGCCGACCTGTTCACCGGCGCGTTCGGCCAGGCGACGCAACTCGACGCCGAGAAATTCTGCGCGCAGTTTCTGCCCGAAGCGGTGCCGCAGGATTTTGCCGCGCTGCAAATTCCGCTCACGGTGATCGCGACCGACCTGCACCGGCGCCAGGAAGCGGCCTTCACGTCCGGCCCGCTCCGGCCGGCACTGGCGAGCTCGATCGCCATTCCCGGCCTGTTTCGCCCGGTGGCGATCGGCGGCGGCATCCTGGTCGACGGCGGCGCCATCAATCCGCTGCCGTTCGATCAAGTGCGCGAGCGCGCCGATGTCACCGTCGCGGTCGATGTCTTCGGCATGGCGGACGCGGAGCGAAACGACATTCCGAGCGCCTGGGAAAGCATGATCACCACGCTGCAGATCATGGGCTCGGCCATCGTCGCGGCCAAGCATAAGCACGATCCTGCCGATCTCATGATCCGCCCCAATGTCACGATCTTCCGCACGCTGGATTTTTATCAAGCCAGCGCCATTTTACGCACCGCTGACGCGGTGAAGGACGAAGTGAAGGAGAAGCTCGGCGCGTTGCTTGCGGCTTAGCGGCGTTCGCGGAAAAACGCCGTGAGCAACGCGCCCGCCTCGGCTTCCGCCAATCCGCCATAGACCTCCGGGCGGTGATGGCAGGTCGGCGACGCAAAAAACCGCACGCCATTGTCCACCGCACCGCCCTTGGGATCGGCGGCACCGTAATAGAGCCTGCGGATGCGAGCGAAGGCGACCGCGCCCGCGCACATGGCGCAGGGCTCGAGCGTGACATAGAGGTCGCAGTCCTCGAGCCGTTCGGAGCCGAGCGAGGCCGCGGCCGCCCGGATCGCAATGATCTCGGCATGGGCCGTCGGGTCGCGGTCGGCCAAAGTCCGGTTGCCGGCGCGGGCAACGACGACCCCGTCGCGCACGATGACGCAGCCGACCGGCACCTCGCCGCTGGCGCCGGCGGCGCGGGCTTCGTCCAGCGCCATCGCCATGAAGGAAGTCATGGTCCCCTGCGAGCCGCTCTGCTATCAGCCGTTCTCGACGAGCAGGACTATGAACGGCAACACCGAACAGCACAAACCCGGCGAGCGCATCGCCAAAGTGATCGCCCGCGCCGGCTTGGCGTCACGGCGCGAGGCGGAAGCGTGGATCGCGGCCGGCCGCGTGGCGGTCAACGGTGCCGTGATCGCTTCGCCGGCCTGCAATGTCACCGTGCAGGACCACGTCACCGTCGACGGCGCGCCGCTGCCGGCGCGCGAGCGCACGCGGCTTTTCCTCTATCACAAGCCGCGCGGGCTGATGACCACTCACGCCGATCCGCAGGGCCGGCCGACCATCTTTGCCCATCTGCCGGAAAATCTGCCGCGCCTGATCAGCGTCGGCCGGCTCGATTTCAACACCGAGGGGCTGTTGCTCCTCACCAATGACGGCGCGCTCGCCCGCGTGCTCGAGCTGCCGGCGACCGGCTGGCTGCGCCGCTATCGCGTGCGCGCTCACGGCAAGGTGACCCAGGCGCAGCTCGATCAATTGCGCGCCGGACTGACACTCTCCGGCATCCATTACGGCGCCATCGAGGCCACCATCGAGCGCGTGCAGGGCGCCAATCTCTGGCTCACCTTTGCGATCCGCGAAGGCAAGAACCGCGAGGTGCGCAACGTGCTCGGCCATCTCGGCCTTGACGTGACGCGGCTCATCCGCGTCTCGTTCGGCCCGTTCCAGCTCGCCGAGCTTAAGACGGGCGACGTCGAGGAAGTCCGCACGCGGATTTTGCGCGACCAGCTCGGCGCGCAGCTCGTTGCGAAATCAGGCGTCGATTTCTCGATGCCGCTTTTGCCGCGGCCGCCGGCCCCGGACAAGGACCCGCGGCGCGAGACCACGCCGCGCAAACCCCCGAGTCATTCCTGGCGCGCGCCTGAAGAGGAACGTCCGAACAAGAAATTCCAACGCAAATTTCACGGCGCGCGCCGTGATACCGAGCCGCGGCCGCAATACCCGACCGCCGAAGCGCGCGCGGACGTGCTGACGGATCGTAAAGGCCGCAGCGTACCCGTCGAGCGCCACGGCCAACCGTCGTCGCGGGAGCCGCCGCAAAAGGTCCCCGAGAAACGGCCTGAAAAACGCGGCAAGTTCGGCCGCCGCCGTTCGCCCGACCGTGCCGCCGGCCCGCGACGCAGTCATCCCAAAGGCCGCCGCTGATGCGCGTGGTCGGCGGCAGCCTGCGCGGGCGTACGCTCGCGGCGCCAAAGTCTCACCTGATACGTCCGACCGCCGACCGGCTGCGCGAATCCTTGTTCAACATCCTCGTCCACGCCTACGACAACCCGATCGCTGGCGCCCGCGTGCTCGATCTGTTCGCCGGCACCGGCGCGCTCGGCATCGAAGCGCTGTCGCACGGCGCCGCTTTCGCATTGTTCGTCGACGATGGCGCGGAGGCGCGCGCGCTGCTGCGCGAGAACGTCGCGACGATTGGCCTTGGCGGTACGTCCCGCATTTTTCGCCGCGACGCCACCAAGCTCGGGCCGGCGCATCCGGTCGAGCCGTTCGCGCTCGCCTTCCTCGATCCGCCCTACGGCAAAGGCCTCGCCGAACAGGCACTGGCCTCGGCGCGCGCCGGCGGCTGGCTGGTACCGGAGGCATTGATCGTCGTCGAGGAGGCGAAAAAATCTGCGTTCGCGGCGCCGGTAGGGTTCACCGAGATCGAGCGGCGCGGCTACGACGATACGGAATTCGTCGTGCTGCGGCTCGCTATTGCGCCGTGATGCCGGCGGCTTTGACGGCGGCGCCCCATTTCTTGAGCTCGGCCTGAACGAAACTTTGCAGATATTGCGACGACCGGTGCTCCGGCGGCGGCGCACTGGCGCCGAGATCGTGCAGCCGTCCCTGCACCGCCGGCTCGTCCATGGCCGCGACCGCGGCGGCGTTGAGCTTGTCGACGATCGGCGCCGGCGTCGCCTTAGGCAAGAATGTGGCGTTCCAGCTATAGACTTCGAAATCCTTCAGGCCCTGCTCTTGCGCGGTGGCGACGCCGGGCAGGCTCGCGGAACGCTCGCGGCCGAGCACCGCCGTCGCCTGCACCTGGTGGCTGTCGATCTGCGCGATCGCGGTGGTAATGGTCGGACACAGATAGTCGATGCGGCCGGCCAACAAGTCCTGCATCGCCGGACCGAGTCCGCGATACGGCACGTGGGTGACCTCGATGCCGACCGCCAGATTGAGCAGTGCGCAGGCGAGATGCGATCCGGTCCCGGTGCCCGGCGAGCCGTATTGCATCTTGCTCTGATTGGCTTTCGCATAGGCGATGAAATCCGGCAGATTGCCGGCGGCAATGCCGCCGCGGGCGACCAGGATGAGCGGCTGGATCGCCATCAAGGCCACCGGCGCGAAATCGCTCGCGGGATCGTAAAGCGGCTCCTTGTTGACCAGCGGGCTCTGCGAGTTGGGCGATTCGCCGCCGAACAGGAACGTGTAGCCGTCGGGGTCGGCCCGCGCGACCCGCGCGGCGCCGGTCATGCCGCCGGCGCCGGGCACGTTTTCAACGATCACCGGCTGATGCAGGATCTCGGTCAGCTTTGCAGCGTAGACACGGCCGAACGTGTCGTAGACGCCGCCCGGAGCAAACGGCACCACCATGGTCACCGGTCGCGCCGGCCAATCCTCCGCGTGTGCCGGCGCGCAGAAAGCAACAAACAACGCCACAGCAGACAACAGCCGACGACAAGACATCCAATACTCCGCGATTAAGGCTAGCGCCGCCCGAACAGGCGCTCGATGTCGGTGAGTTTCAGTTCCACATAGGTCGGGCGGCCGTGATTGCACTGGCCGGAATTCGGCGTCGCCTCCATCTCGCGCAGCAGCGCGTTCATCTCTTCGGGCTTGAGGCGGCGCCCGGCGCGCACCGAGCCGTGGCACGCCATCGAGGAGGCGACCTGCATCAGGCGGCGCTCCAGCGGCAAGGTCTCGTCCCATTCGCTCATGTGCTCGGCGAGATCGCGGATAAGGCCCGCGCCGTCGATCTCGCCAAGGAGCGACGGCGTCTCGCGCAGCGCCACCGCGCCCGGACCGAACGGCTCGAGCGCCAGTCCGAAGCGCGCCAGCTCTTCGGCGCGGGCGGCGAGGCGCTCGACATCGGTTTCGTCGAGCTCGACGATCTCGGGGATCAGCAGAATCTGCCGCGCCACGCCGGTTTTCTCGATCGCAGCTTTCAGCTTTTCGTAGACGATGCGCTCGTGCGCAGCGTGCTGATCGACGATGACCAGGCCGTCGCGGGTCTGCGCCACGATATAGGTCTCGTGCACTTGCGCCCGCGCTGCCCCTAGCGGCCGCTCGATCATGTCGGCGGCCGGCTCCGCATCGACGCGCAGGTCCGCGGCCGGTCCGCCGACGTCGAACGCGGCTTGCGCGGCCTCCGCAAAACCACCACCGCCGCGCGACGGCATGTATGACCGCAGCGCATCATTCGGTCGCGCCGGCGAGCGGCGCCAGTCCCAGCTGCGGATCGGCACGGCGGCTGGGCGAAACGCCGCGATGGTCGCCGAGCCGCCGGTCGTCGCCGCGCGCATGCCCTCGCGGGCGAGCGCGGCTTTGAGCGCCGACACGATCAGCGCGCGAACGAGACCGGCATTGCGAAAGCGCACCTCGGCCTTGGCCGGATGCACGTTGACGTCGACCTCGCGCGCATCAAGGGCTACGAACAGCGCCAGCACCGGATGCCGGTCGCGCGGCAGATAATCGGCGTAGGCGCCGCGCACCGCGCCGATGAGAAGCTTGTCGCGCACCGGCCGGCCGTTGACGAACAGATATTGGCCGAGCGCATTGCCGCGCGTCAGCGTCGGCAGCGCGGCAAAGCCGTCGATGACGACGCCCTCGCGTTCGGCCGTAATCTCGACGGCGTTGGCGCGAAAGTCGGCGCCGAGAATGTCGCCAAGCCGCGTCAGCCGCCCGGTCGCGCCGGGGAGCGCCGCCGCAAAGGTCACCGGCGCGCGCTCCTCACCGGCGAGCGTGAAGGCGACATCGGGCCGGCTCATGGCGAGCCGGCGCACCACTTCGCGCACGGCTTCGGCCTCGGTGCGGTCGAGCTTGAGGAATTTCAGCCGTGCCGGCGTGGCGTAGAAGAGATCACGCACCTCGACGCGGGTGCCTTCGCTCAGCGCCGCCGGCTTAATGGCGGATTTCGTGCCGGCGTCGACTTCGATCGTCCAGCCATGGGGCTCGCCGGCGTGCCGCGTCGCGATCGACAGCCGCGCTACGGAACCGATCGACGGCAGCGCCTCACCGCGAAAGCCCAACGTGCGGATCGACACCAGATCGTCGTCGGCAAGTTTTGACGTGGCATGGCGCTCGATCGCGAGCTCGAGATCGGCCCGGCTCATGCCCTCGCCGTCGTCGGTGACGCGGATCAGGCGGCGGCCGCCGCCGTCGGTGAGCACGTCGATGCGGGTCGCGCCCGCATCGAGCGCGTTCTCGACCAGTTCCTTGACCACGCTCGCCGGACGCTCGACCACCTCGCCGGCGGCGATGCGATTGACGGTGGCTTCCGAAAGCTGGCGGACGGGCATGGGCGACTCGGGTTGATCAGAAACCGTAGCCCGGATTGAGCGCTAGCGAAATCCGGGCCTGAGATCGGTCGATCGTTCCCGGATTTCGCTTGGCTTGATCCGGGCTACAGTCAATCGAACGCCGGCTTGGCACGGCGCAAGTTCTTGATGCCGCCGCGGCGTTTCTTGCCTTCGATGCGGCGCTCGCGCGACGCTTTGGTCGGCTTGGTTGGCCGTCGCTTGATCGGCGCAATGGCGGCTTGGCGGATCAGTTGGACGAGGCGGTCCAGCGCATCCTGCCGGTTGCGGCCCTGGGTGCGATGGCTTTGCGCGATGATGACCAGCACGCCGTCACGGGTCAGCCGGGAGCCGGCGAGCCGTTGCAATCGCGTGCTCACGTCGTTCGGCAGCGACGGCGAGTGCCGCACGTCGAAGCGAAGCTGCACCGCGGTCGAGAGCTTGTTGACGTTCTGGCCGCCCGGCCCCGAAGAGCGCACGAAGCTTTCTTCGATTTCGCGCTCGTCGATCGAGATGTCGGCGGTGACCTGAATCATGGCGCAGCTTACTAGCCCTCCCCCCTTGTGGGGGAGGGTTGGGTGGGGGGTCGGGAGCTTTTTCGCGAACGTAGACGCTCGTAAGCGATCGTCAACGATGAACAAAACCTCTCGACCCCCACCCCTGCCCCTCCCCACAAGGGGGAGGGGAAAGAAGTTAATTCGCCGTCGGCGCGGTCGAAGCCACGCCCTCGGGCTTGCCGACCACGGTCACCAGGAGGCCGCCATTGAGCAGGCGCTTGGCGACGCGTCGGGCGTCGTCCAGTGTCACGCTTTCGATCGTCGCCGGCCGCCGCGCGATGTAATCGATGCCGAGATCATCGCGCTGCAACTGCACCAACAGCGAAGCGATCTTGCTCGACGTGTCGAGATTGAGCGCGAACGACGCGTTGAGATAAGCCTTGGCTTTGGCGAGTTCTTGCGCGGTCGGGCCGTCGTCGGCGAGGCGGCGGATTTCCTTCTGGATCAGGTCGAGGGTTTCGCCGCTGCGATCCGCCCGCGTCGCGGTCGAGCCGAGGAACAGCGCGGTGTGGTCGTACCAGAGCAAGCTGTCGGAGACGCCGTAGGCGAGCCCCCGCTTCTCGCGGACCTCTTGGTAAAGCCGCGAGGAAAACGCGCCGCCACCGAGAATGTGGTTGACGATATAGGCGGCCATGAAATCGGGATCCTTGCGGCCGATGCCGGCGCCGCCGAACTCGATTACCGACTGCGGCACGTCGAGGCTGACCACGGTGCGGCGGTTGAGGCCCTGCGGCACCGCGTTGGCGACCGGGGTGAGCTCCGCCTTTGCCGGCAGCGCGCCGAACACGCGGTCGAGCATGGTCTTGACGGCCGCGGCATCGATGTCGCCGACCACGGCGATCTTGAGGTTGTCGCGCGCCAGCACGCGCTGCGCATAGGTTTTCGCATCAGCGCCGGTGATGTTCGGCACCGATTCCAGCGTGCCGTTCGCCGGCCGGCTATAGGGATGGCCGGCAAAGGCGATGTCCCACCAACGCTGATTGGCGATATCATTGGGGCTCGTCTTGGCGCGGCGCAGCGCCGAGAGAATTTGCGCGCGATTGAGCTCGACGTCGTCGGCATCGAAGCGCGCCGCGGTCAGCGACAGCCGCAAATCCTCGAACGCCTCGTCGCGGTTTTCCGACAACGTGCGCAGCGAGCCGCGCAACGCGTCGCGGTCGGCGCTGAAATTGAGCTCGATCGCCTTGCGCTCGAGCATCTCGTGGAAGGTCTTGGAATCGAAGTCGCCAACGCCGTCGTTGAGCGTCGAGGCGGCGAGATAGGCGGTGCCCGCCTTGCCGGCCGGGTCCTGAGCGGCGCCGCCGGAGAAGGCGAAGTCGATGGCGATCAGCGGCACGGCCGGCTCGTGCACCAGCCAGGCCTCGACGCCGCTCGCGCTGACCACACGCTCGATGGTGGTCGCCGCGGCCGGAGTTGCTGACGTGACCGCCGCCAGGAGCGGGATCGCGATCGCGACCGCGGCGCGATGGACGGGTTTCGACAGAGCGCGCGCGATGACTTTCACGAATGCTTCTCCTCGGGCTTAAGGTCTTGGGGCTTGAGACTTTGAACGAGATAGCCGGTCACCGACCGGCGGCGGTCGAGCCATTGCCGCGCCACCGCTTGCACGGCTTCGGGTGTGACGGCGCGGACGTGGTCGGGCCAGGCCTGGACCATGTCGACGGTTTCGCCGCAGGCAATCGCCGCGCCGTACCAGCGCGCCAAGGTCGCCTGATTGTCCTGGGCATAGACCGCTTCGGCGATCAGCCGGTTCTTGGCACTGTCGACCTCGTCCGGTTTGACGCCGTGCTCGACGACATCGGCCAACACGGCATCGATGCCGTCCTCGAGCTGGCTCAAGGTCACGCCCGGCTTCGGCACGCCGTAGATGCCGAGCTTGGCGTAGTCGAGCGCGGTGCTCGCATAGGAGGCGCCGGCATTGAGCGCGATGCCCTTGTCGACGACCAGCGTGCGGTAGAGCCGGCTGTCGGAACCGGAGCCGAGAATATTGGTCAGCACGTCGAGCGCTTCGCTCTCGCCGGGCTTGGCCGTGGTGTCCGACGGCACCAGATAGTTGCGGCTGATGCTCGGCTGCTCGACGCGGGAATCGGCGAGCGTGACGGTACGCGGTGCTTCCTGCACCGGCTCCATGGGATGCTGGCGCGGATTGTTGTCGGCGCGCCGCGCCACCTTGCCGTAGGTCGCCTCGGCGTCGGCCTTGACCTCTTCGGCGCTGACGTCGCCGGCGACGATCACCACCGCGTTGTTCGGCGTATAAAAGCGCCGGTAGAACGCGAGCGCATCGTCGCGGGTCAATTTCTCGATCTCTTGGCGCCAGCCGATCGCCGGCCGGCCGTAAGGATGATTGAGATAGAGCGCCGCATCCATCTGCTCGCCGAGCCGGCCCACCGGATTGTTGGCGACCCGCATGTTCTGCTCTTCGAGCACGACATTGAGCTCAGGCTTCACCACTTCGTCGGTGAGCACCAAGCCGGTGATGCGGTCGGCCTCGAGCGCCATCATCTCCTTGAGGTGCTCGCGCGGCACGCGCTGGAAGAAGCCGGTATAGTCGCTTGTGGTGAAGGCATTCTCCTGGCCGCCGATCTCGGCGACGTCCTGGGAGAACGTGTCGCCGGGATTCTTCTCGGTGCCCTTGAACATCAAATGTTCGAGGAAATGCGCCAGGCCGGATTTGCCCGGCGTCTCGTCGGCGGCGCCGACCTTGTACCAGATCATGTGGGTGACGACCGGCGCGCGATGATCGGGGATCACCACGACCTCGAGGCCGTTGTCGAGCTTGAAATCGGTGATGGTTGGCGCGGCTTGCGCCGCGACGGGAGCAAGCGTGGCAAGCGCCACGATAAACATCGGCAGTTTCGACAAGAGCATAACCTCCGCGGGTTAGTTCGAGAGCGCGCCCCGGCAGGATATCCTGCGTTGCAGGTACCATTCCGATTCAGTCGGAATCCACTTCGAGCCGAAGATCACGCTCCGCTCGATCGATCGTCATTCAGCGGAGCATGATCTGTCCGGAAAACCTGACTGGGCTTGTCCGGATCATGCTCTAGCGCGTCGGCTCCACCCGCTCGCCGAGCGTCTTGACCTTGTAGTTCGCCGGCGCCTGGCCGACGCCATAGGGCTGATCGGGCGACGGCGTCAGATAGCCGGGCGGCGGATCGGTGAGCGTTTGCCGCGACGGCTCGCCGGTGAACGTGGTGTATTCGGTCTTCGACGAGAATATGCCGCTGAACAGGCTTTTCTTGACGCCGTGGTCGCGCGGGTCGTTCATCAGCGAATCGGCGCTGGCGCTGCTGTCGATCGGCGTATTGACCTTCGGGGCGCCTGCGGGATCGAGCTCATTCGGCCGCAGCGGCCGGCTGGAATCGGAAACGTAGTCCGGATGCGGCGCGACCTTCTTTTCCTCGGCTTTCGCCTTGGCGCGGCGGAGCATGTCCTGATCCTTCGGCCAATTCGGCGCCGGCGGCGCGGTCGAGGCCTCAGGCGGCGGCAGATCGCGGGTCGGTGGCACGACCAGCGGCGAGCGCTCGTTATAATCGATGCCCGCATAGGTCCCGTTGGGGTCCCTAAAGCCGAGCGTCTCCATGATCCTGCCCATCACCGTGGGGCTGTTGTCGTCATCGTCACCGGCCCGCGCAGTGGACCCGGTGCAAAGAACGGCGCCGGCCAGGCCGATGCCGAGTGCGGCATGCGCCAGCATGGCAACCTTGCGGTTGTGAATTCGGATCTGCGGCATAACCCTCACCCCGAGAAACCGGAGCGCTTTGCTCCGGAAGGCAGTCTCAAAGACCGCGCCGACCCCGTCAGGCTTTGTTTTAAATACGGGATCAGGGCGCTTTTGCGGCACTGCCACCCCAAAGCGATTCATACAATAGGCCCACCACCCCCGCAACAATGGCCACATCGGCCAAATTGAAGACATACCAGCGGAAGCTCCAGGTGGCGGTATCGAGGTGCAGCAGCACGAAATCCAGCACTCCCGGCCAATGCAGCCGGTCGATGGCGTTGCCCAGCGCCCCGCCGATGATCAGCCCAAGCGCTGCGGCGGTGAGTCGCGACGAGGCCCGCGCCAGCCATGCCCAAAGAAACGCCACCGCCGCCGCCTTGAAGGCCAGCAGCGCCCACTGGCCGACCGGCCCCTGCTGGGGGAACAGGCCATAGCTGATGCCGGTGTTCCAGGTCAGGACGAGGTCGGCGAACGGCGTCATCGGCACGACGCCGCGGCTGGCGAGATCGAAAGCGTCCAGGAGCCAAAATTTTGCCGCCTGGTCCAGCGCACAGACGACCGCGGCAATGAGCAGCCCCAAGGCGCTCAGCGATCCCCAAACGTAGCTGCGGTCCGCGTCGCCTCGTGCTGCGTCCGCCACGAGGCCTCCTACTCCGCCGCCTTGCGCATGTCTTCCCACTCACGCAAAGCCTGGGCGTCGCGCGGCGTGACGTCGGGATATTGCGGATCGGCGCCGATCGCAGGCGAGATTTTCCAGGAACGGGCGCATTTCCTGCCCTCGGCGCGGCGCGGTTCCACCGCGACGCCGCGCACATCGTCGAGCCGGAACGCCGCCGCTGGTCCCTCGCCCTCGACCAGGGTCGCCGCCGAGGTGATGCAGAGCTCGGCGAGATCGGCACCGACCGCGACGCCGAACAAGTCGGTATCGGCGACGTAGATGATGGGCGCCGCTTCGAGCGAGGAGCCGATGCGCTTGGCGGCGCGCTCGAGCTCGAGCGCGCCGGTGACGACGCGGCGCAAGGTGCGCAGCTTGCGCCATTTCTCCGCCAGAACGTCGTCGCGCCAGGATGGCGGCACGGCCATGAACGCTTCCAGATGCACCGACTGCGCCGCCGGATCGCGCGCCAGCCACGCCTCCTCGGCGGTGAAGCAGAGCATCGGCGCCAGCCACGTCACCGTGGCGCGGAACAGATGATCAAGCACGGTGAGGCAGGCTTTTCGCGTCACCGAGGTGTAGGGATCGCAATAGAGCGCGTCTTTGCGGACATCGAAATAGAACGCCGACAGATCGGAGGTCATGAAGCCGTTCAGTGCGGCGAAGATGCGCTTGTAGTCGAACTCGGCGTAAGCGGCGCGGATCAGCGGATCGAGCTCGGCGAGCCGATGCAGCATCAGCCGCTCAAGCTCGGGCATCTTTTCGTAGGCGACTTTATCGGCGGCCTCGAAATGCGCCAGATTGCCCAGCATCCAGCGCAACGTGTTGCGCAGCTTGCGATAGGTCTCGACGGTGGTCTTGAGGATTTCCGGGCCGATGCGCAGATCGTCGGCATAGTCGGCGGCGCACACCCACATGCGCAAGATGTCGGCGCCGGAATGTTTGATCACGTCCTGCGGCGCCGTGACGTTGCCGAGCGACTTCGACATTTTGTAGCCGCTCTCGTCGAGCACGAAACCGTGGGTGAGCACGACGTCGAACGGCGCGCGGCCGCGGGTGCCGCAGCTCTCCAACAACGAGGACTGAAACCAGCCGCGATGCTGGTCGGAGCCCTCCAGATACATCACCGTCTCGGGCCCGCCGTCGGCCTTGCGCTTGATATGGGCCAGAGCCGGAAAAACTTTCGGGTCTTCCAGCACGAAAGCGTGCGTGGAGCCGGAATCGAACCAGACGTCGAGGATGTCGTCGACTTTTTTCCAATCCTCGTTGGCGCGCGAGCCGAGGAAGCGCTCGCGGGCGCCTTGCGCATACCAGGCGTCGGCGCCTTCCTTCTCGAACGCCTCAGCGACGCGTGCATTGACAGCTTCGTCGAGGAGGATGTCGGCGGACCCATCGCCCTTCTCACGCACGAACACCGTGATCGGCACACCCCAGGCGCGCTGGCGCGAGATCACCCAATCGGGCCGGCTCTCGATCATGCCGTTGATGCGGTTCTCGCCAGCCGCCGGCACCCAGCGCGTGACTTTGATCGCTTCGAGAGCGCGATGGCGCAGGGTGTCGCCTTCTCCCGCGATATCTTTGTCCATCGCGATGAACCTTATCCATCGCGATAAACCACTGCGGCGTATTGCGGAAGATGATCGGTTTCTTCGAGCGCCAGGAATGCGGATATTGATGCTTGAGCCGGCTGCGCGCGATCAGCATGCCGTTGTCGGTCAGGACTTTGAGCACCGCCTCGTTGGCGTCGCCCTTCTCGCCCTTGTCGGTGAGCACGCGCTTGCCGGTAAAACCGGGCGCCTGGTCGGTGAAACGACCATCGGCATCGACCGTATAGGGGATGGCGGTGTTGATGCCGCGCGCTGCGAGCTTCGCCGCGTTGGCGGTCCAGACGTCGAAGTCTTCGCGGCCATGGCCCGGGGCGGTGTGCACGAAACCGGTGCCGGCATCGTCGGTGACGTGATCGCCGGCAAGCAGCGGTACGGCAAAGTCGTAGCCGCCCACTGTCTTGAGCGGATGACTGCAAACCACCGTCGCCAAAGTCTCGGCCGTGACGGCGCTCAATCTCTTGAAGGCGGTGACCCGCGCCTGACGAAAGATATCGACCGCCAATTTATCCGCCAGCACGAAGCGATCGCCGGGCTTTGCCCAATTGTCCGCCGGCGCGTCGACGACGGTATAGAGTCCATATTCGATCTTCGGCGAGAAACTGATCGCGCGATTGCCAGGGATCGTCCACGGCGTGGTCGTCCAGATGACGATTGAAGCGCCGACGAGCGCCTGATCTTTTGCCGCAACGATCGGAAACTTCGCCCACACCGTATCGGAGGTGTAGTCCTCATACTCGACCTCGGCCTCCGCGAGCGCGGTCTTCTCCACCACCGACCACATCACCGGCTTCGAGCCGCGATAGAGCGTGCCGTTGGCGGCGAATTTCATCAGTTCGCGCGCGATCTGCGCCTCGGCGGCGAAATCCATCGTCGTGTAGGGATGCGCCCAGTCGCCGACCACGCCGAGGCGCTCGAACTCCGCGCGCTGCACCTTGATCCAATGCTCGGCGAATTGCCGGCACTCCTTGCGGAACGCCACCAAAGCCGCGGCGTCGGAAAAATCGGGCTTCGGCTTGCCCTTGGCGCGGTAATTCTCCTCCTCGATCTTCCATTCGATCGGCAGGCCATGGCAGTCCCAGCCCGGCACGTAATTGGAATCGAAGCCGAGCATCTGCTGGCTGCGCGTCACCACGTCCTTGAGGATCTTGTTGAGCGCGTGCCCGATATGGATGTTGCCGTTGGCGTAGGGCGGCCCGTCATGAAGGATGAAGCGCGGCCGGCCCTTCCTGGCAGCGCGCAGCCGCCCGTAAAGGTCCATGCTTTCCCAGCGCTCAAGGATCGCCGGCTCCTTCTGCGGCAGCCCGGCGCGCATCGGAAAGTCGGTCTTGGGCAGAAACAGCGTTTCCGAATAATCGCGCGCTTTGGCCGGCGTATCGCTCATGGGGCGCCTTCTAACAAGCCGATTGCGCTGCGGAAAGGCGCAAAAGCAGCGGTTGGGGAACCGGCGGCTCGGACTTGACGTTACCTCGATGAGCCATCGGGGCGGGCTGCTTCAGGGGCGACGGAGGGTTTTGTGGACTATATCCGCGCCAAGCGCGAAGTTCGTCACGCGCTGGTCATCAGCGACCCGCAGCCGGTAGAAAACGTCCAGAACGTCTGGCTCTCGGCCGGCCAGGCGGCGAATATCGGCATTTTCCTGATTCTGCTCGGCGCCTTCCTCTATATCGGCCGCGCCATCCTGTTGCCGATCATGGCCGCCTCGGTCGTCGCCTTGACGCTGGCGCCTCTGGTCAAGGCGGGCAAGCGGCACGGCATTTCGCCGTGGCTGACCAGCTTGGTCATCGTCGCGCTGGGCCTCGGCGCGCTGGGCCTGGCCGCCACCATGCTTGCCGGCCCGGTGAGCGAATGGATCGGCCGCGCGCCGGAGATCGGCTCGACCATCAAGGACAAGCTTGCTGTGCTCGACCGACCGTTGGCGTCGCTGCATGAATTGCAGACCGCGCTGTCCGGCGGCGAAGGCGTCAATGTCAATACGCCACCGACGAGCCTGGTACTGCCGGTGGTCGCCTTCGTAACCCCGGCCGCGGGCGAATTGCTGTTGTTCTTCGGCACCTTGCTGTTCTTCCTGATCGGCCAGATCGAGCTGCGCACCTCGCTGGTTTCGCTGTTCGGCAACCGCGACACCAAGCTGCGTTTTCTGAAAATCATGCGCGACATCGAGCGCAACTTGGCCGGCTATCTGACCGTGGTGACGATCATCAACGCCGCGCTTGGAACGGTCGTCGCCGTCGGCACTTGGCTGGTCGGCTATCCCAATCCGGTGATCTTCGGCGTATTGGCGGCGTTGCTGAACTACGTGCCCTATGTCGGGCCCGGCGTCATGGTGATCGCGCTGTTCGGCGTCGGCCTGGTGAGCTTTGATTCCATCGCCCATGCCGCCATCGCGCCGCTCGGTTTCATTGCGCTCACGGCTCTGGAAGGACATTTGATCACGCCGACCATCGTCGGCCGCCGCCTTACCCTCAACCCGCTGGTGGTGCTGCTGGCGCTGGCGTTCTGGACCTGGATGTGGGGCCCATTCGGCGCCTTCCTCGCCGTGCCGCTGTCGATCATCGGCCTCGTCGTGTTCAACCACCTGTTTCCGACCGAAGAGGTCAATTTGCCCGATTAACGACAGCAATCGGTTCGCTGACAGGGGGCAATGGAACTCCTTGGAACCCGGATGATTATGTACTTAACTGGGCTCAATCCAACGCACGGAGAATTCGCATGAATACCGCCGCAACGGCATCGCCAAATGTTCGCGATGCGGCCAAAGACGCCCGCGAAGGCCTGCGCGAGGTCAGGAAGGCAGCGAACGAAGCTTCCGGCGACATCCAAGCTGATCTGCAGGCGCTGCGCGACGATTTCGCCAAGCTCGCCGAGCAAGTCGGCGACATCCTCGGCGCCAAAGGCAGCGCCGCCTGGCAGAAGGCACGCTCCAGCGTCGATGACATGGTCGCCGGCGCGCAGGATACCGGCCGCGAAGCGGTCGACGCGGTACGCGAGGTCTCCGACAATTTCGTCGACGCCATCGACGAGTCGATCAAGACGCGCCCCTATACAACGCTGGCGATCGTGGCCGCTCTCGGATTCCTGTTCGGCGCGACATGGCGGCGTTAGGCGCCGGCCGTGAGGCCGAGGCATTGAGCGAGCGCCATGTTTAAAAACCTAATGCACGACATGGTGCTCGCGGTTCAAACGCGAACCGGCATCACCACGCCGTTCGTGGTTTGGCTGATCGTCGTCGCGCTGGCGGCAGTGACCGCCTTCGTGTTTTTGTGCGTGGCCGCCTATGACTGGCTGGCGCTGCAGATCGGCAGCGTCTATGCCGGCCTGGTGATGGCGGCGATTTTTGTGGCGATCGCCATTATCGGCCTCATCGTCTGCCAGCTAGCGCGGCGCCGCGCGCGCGAACGCGCTATTCTGGAACGCGCCGCCCGCGCGCACGCCCCGTCGTGGCTGCTCGATCCGAAAATTCTCGCCACCGCCGTCCAGGTCGGCCGCTCGCTCGGCTGGCAGCGCGCCGTCCCATTGGCGCTGGTCGGCTTCATGGTGGCGCAATGGGCGGGAGTTAAGAGGAGGGAGCTTCTTCGGAGTTGGGTCGTCTTGGTGGACGGCCCTGCCTTGATGCGATGTGCCGACCCCGGTCGGGTCCCGTGCTTGCACGCCAAGACTTGTGCGCCAGGAGCAGAGCGATGGCTCTCGATCCGTCAATGCCGGTGCTGGTGGTCGACGACTACAGCACCATGGTTCGCATCATCCGCAATCTGTTGGGCCAACTCGGCTTCGCCGATGTCGATGACGCCCGCGACGGCGAGAGCGCGCTCGCCAAGATGCATTCGCGCCGTTACGGCCTGGTGATCTCCGATTGGAACATGGAGCCGATGACCGGCTACGACCTGCTGCGCCAAGTGCGCGCCGATCCGGGCCTAGGCGAAATCCCGTTCATCATGGTGACGGCGGAATCCAAGACCGAGAACGTCATCGCGGCGAAGAAGGCCGGCGTGAACAATTACATCGTCAAGCCGTTCAACGCCCAGACGCTCAAGGCCAAGATCGAGGCGGTGTTCGCCGACAAGGTCGAGCACACCTCGCCCAATAGCTAGCCGGCCTGACAGCTACCACTTCAATCCGCGCGTCACCGCGATCGGCGTAACGCCGCCGGCGGCGAAGATGCCGTCGAGCGCCTCGATCTCAGGCGTGTGGCGGCCGCCATATTCTTCGGCGTGAATCCCCGACGTGACGAACAGGCTGTCGATGCCCAGCGCGGCGGCGCCTTTCAGATCCGTGCGCACCGAATCGCCGATCGCCAACACGCGATCGAGCGGCACCGTGGCGGCGCCGCGCGCCGTGGCGGCCGCAGCCAGCGCGGTCTGATAGATCGGCGCGTGCGGCTTGCCGCAATAGAGCACGTCGCCGCCGAGCGCCGCATAGGCATCGGCGAGCGCGCCGGCGCAATAGACCAGGGTGTCGCCGCGCTCGACCATGATGTCGGGATTGGCGCAGACCATGAACAGCGACCGTTGCCGCATCGCAGCGAGCATGTCGCGATAGGTTTCCGGCGTCTCGATGGTGTCATCGAACAGGCCTGAGCACACCACGTAATCGGCGGTGTCGAGCGGCGCGAAAGTCAGATCAAGGCCGCCGAAGATCGGCACATCGCGCTCCGGTCCAAGATGGAACACGCGCTGGCCGTGGCGGCTCGCGACAATGCCACGGGTGGTGTCGCCGGAGCTGGTGATCGCGTCATAGGCCTGCCGCGGCACCGCGAGCCGATCGAGAATGCGCGCCACCGAATCGCCAGGCCGCGGCGCGTTGGTGATCAGGATCGCGGTGCCGCCGCGCTCACGGAACCGCAGCAGCGCGTCGCAGGCCGGCGCAAAGGCCGCCACGCCGTTATGGATGACGCCCCAGACGTCGCACAATAGCACGTCGTAGTTTTGTGCCATCGGCTCGAAATGTTCGATGAAGTCGGGCAATTGATTCACAAACCTCGGCGCCGCGGGCGGGCGCGCGCGGTGATTAGATCATTCGCGCGTAATCATCAATCGGCAAGCTCGGCGGCGCGGGCATGGGCGGCGAGCAGTGCCGCAAGCCGCGCCGGATCGCCGCGCGCCATGCCGCATTCGGTGCCGATGCCGTCGACGCGGACGTGGCGGCGCGCCGCAGCCAGCCGCGTTTTGTCGCCCTCGGCGTCGTTGTAGTGGATGAGGCCGAGATAGAGCGCGGTGCCCGGCCGCAGCTTGAGCTTCTCGAGCGGCGCGAAATAGGCGTCGTCGGTGCGGCCCTTCGGCACCGGCAGGTGGAAGAAATCGATGCCCCGCTTCACCCGCGCCACGATGCCGTTGACGATCTCGACCAGGATGCCGGAATCCTTCGGCTGCACCATGTGCTCGTCGGCCGGGCTGCCATAACAAAGGTGATAGCCGAGCTCGATCTTGCTCGGCACCGCGTCACCGATCTGGCCGAGCACGTCGATGGTCTCTTTGCGGAAATCGACCGGGCCTGGCTCGTAATAGCCTTCCCAGGCCAAGACCTCCTGGCAGACGTCCCACTGCACGGCGATACGGTCGTTGGGCAGGGCCGCGGCGATGGCATGGACCTCGCCGACAAAATGCTGGGTCAGGGCCGGCAGCAATTTCGGCCGGTCGGCCGGCACCATGTTGTTATAGGTCGGCGCGATCGGGGTCGGGATGCTGATCTGGAATTTGACGTTTGCCGGAATGACGCCGGCCTTTTGCAGCCGGTCGAATACGCCGAACGACTGAATGGCCATGTCGGCATAGCCGGTCTTGAAGCCTTTGCGGTCGGGTAGTCTGACCCGGCTTGATGCGCAGCCGCGGGATTTCGCGAATGACCTTGCCGTCCCACTGCACGAACTTGAACGGCGGCACGTCGCTGGCCAGTTCGATCGCCGGATTTTCCGCGAGCACGTCTTGCAGGAAGCGGATCCAGGTTTTGCGCACGCCGGTCTCGCCGTCGGGCAGGCGCGCGACGTGGTTGCCGACGGCGCCGGCGAGCGTGCGGAACACGGTTTCGGAATCCGGCAGCGGAATGCTGCCGACGAAATGCACGACGGGAGATTGGGTTGGCTCACTCATGATCGCTATCCTTCCGGCCGCGCCGTTCTTTCCGCAAAATCATAGCCGCGCGCGGCGCCGCTGTAACCCCGCGAGTTGATCGCAATCACCACGGCATGTATGGGATTTGACCCCTCCCCCGAAAACCCAAGGCCGTGCAATGCCGACAAGTTTCCGCCAGATCATCGACAAAGCCGTCAAGGACAAGCGCTTCCTGGTGGTGCCCGGCGCCCATGATGCGTTGAGCGCACGCCTGATCCAGAAAATCGGCTTCGAGACCTATTTCATCGGCGGCTTTCCCGCGGTCGGCGCCCGTTATGGCGTGCCCGATGTGGGCTTGAAGGGCTTTGGCGAAATCTCGGCCGCGGTGCGCGATATCATGGGCGCCTGCGACCTGCCGGTCTTCGTCGACGGCGACGACGGCTATGGCGACGTCAAGAACGTCGTGCACACCGTGCAGACCTACGAGCGCATGGGGGTGAGCGCCATCCTGATCGAGGATCAGCAATGGCCGAAGCGCTGCGGCCACATGGTCGGCAAGAAGGTCGTGCCCATCGAGCTTGCCGAGGCCAAGATCAAGGCGGCCGCGTCCGAGCGCATCAATCCGGAAACCTGGATCCTCGGCCGCACCGACGCGCGCGCGGTCTACGATCTCGACGAGGCCCTGCGCCGCGCCGAGCGCTATATCCGCGCCGGCGCCGACGGCATTTTCATCGAAGCGCCGCGCAGCATTGCCGAACTCGAGCGCATCGGCAAAGCCTTCGACGTGCCGCAAATCTGCAATCCGCTGATGGGCGGCCACACCCCGATTCTGTCGATGGAGGAGCTCGGCCAACTGGGCTTCAACTGCGCCGTGCTCGGGCTCGACACCATCATGCACGCCGCCAAGGCGATCGAAGCGGTGCTCGTCGACATGAAGTCGGGCAAATTCGCTCACCGCAACGACGGCATGGATTTCGAGGACTACAAGAAGCTCGTCGGCTACGACAAATGGGAAAGCATCGACGAGAGGTTTGCGCCGAAGCAATAACTATGAACCGTCATCCTGAGGTGCGAGCGAAGCGAGCCTCGAAGGATGCACGGCCCGGGCCGTCGCCCCACCTGAAATCGGATTTATCCGATTTCAGATTTTAAGTGTCCAAGTCGGCGGTAGCCGACTTGGGTGGGCCGCTTCGCGGCCACCTCAGGGTGACGGAAAAGGGTTACACCAGCGCCGGCTCGCGCTTGGCTTGCTTCGTCGAAACCGGATCGCGCAAATTCAGAATCCGCCGCGCGTTGTCGTAGAACAGTTTCTGCTTGTCGGCATCCGTGAGCTTGATGTCCTCGATCAGCTTCAGGCACGGCGCCGGGTCCCAGCACGGATAGTCGGTGCCGTACATGACGTGGTCGAAGCCGTAATAGTCGATGGCGAATTCGATGCCGGCGGAGTGCGGCGACACGGTGTCGGTGTACATGCGCTTCATGTAGTCCTGCACCGGCCGCGGCAATTTCGCGGCTTTGGAATTCTTGTCCATGCGGCCGGCCTGGTAGGGCAGCGAGCCGCCGGTGTGCGACATCACGATTTTCAGATTCGGATGCCGCTCCATCACGCCGGAGAGGATCAGGCGCATGGCGGCGACGGATACCTCGATGACCCGGCCGACGCTCAGATGCAGCGCGCCGTCATAGCCGTCGAGCATGTCCTGGAAGATGACGTCGGTCGGATGCAGGAATAGCGGCAGGCCGAGTTTTTCGACATGGGCGTAGAACGGCTCGAGCCGCTCGGCATCGATGCGCGCGTCTTCGCCGACGCTGCCGGGCAGATTGACGCCCATCAGGCCTAAACGATTGACCGCGTCATCGACCACTTCGATGGCGGCGCGCGTATCCTGCAGCGGCACCGCGGCGCTCGCCCACACCCGGCCGGGATATTTCTTCTGCGCGCCGGCCATCTCCTCATTCCACATCAGCGCATAGTCGCGGCCTTCCGAAAGCGGCATGTCGGAGAACGACACCGAGAACGGCCCGATCGAGCAAACCACGTCGACCTGATGGCCGAGGCTGTCCATGTATTCGAACGACTTGTCGAGATCGAACCACTCGGCCCAGGAGTTGAGATGGCAGCCGGAGGCCTCGCGGCGGAAATAGCTGTAGCCGCCCTTCTCGTTCACGCTCGCCCGCGGATAGGCTTTTCGCTTGCACAACTTGTCGAAGATAGAGCGGGGCCACCAATGAAAATGCGAGTCGATGATGTGCACGGGGCGCTCCTGCGGAACGGCTTGAAGAATACGATGATTCTAGTGAGCGCGACGGTCGCGGTCAACGAACGTGCGGCCCTGCCGCATGGCAACACAGCAGGATTTCTGCGATGATTTCGCCGCCGTCCGGCCGCAAAACCGGCCGCAGTGGGAGGAAACGATGAGGCGAATGTTCCGTGCAGCCCTGACATGCGCCGCCGCGCTAGTGCTCGCGGCCGGCTTCGCGCCGGCGCACGCGGCCGAAAAGCTTCGCGTCGCCAAGGTGGTGCCGTTCGCCTGGTCGTTCACGCCGCTCGATATCGGCATCGCGGCCGGCATCTTTGCCAAGCACGACCTCGACATCGAGGCTTCCGCCTCGGCCGGCGACGCCAAGCTGCAGCAGCTTCTGGCCTCGGGCTCGATCGATATCGGCATCGGCTCCGGCCCCGGCATGGCCTTCATCGTCAAGGGCGTGCCGGCGAAGGCGGTCGCGGCCATGTTCGGCGCGCCGCAAAACATGGCGGTGATGGTCGGCTACGACAGCGACGTCAAGACGGTTGCGGATCTCAAGGGCAAGAAGCTCGGCTGCACCACGGTCGGCTCGCTGACCGACTGGATCGGCGCCCGCATCAACCAGAAGGAAGGCTGGGGCTCCGACGGCATCACCACGGTGCCGATCGGCGGCATGCCGCCGGCGCGCGCCGCGATCAAGACCCATCAGATCGACGGCTATATCGGCGCGCTGGAAACCGGCTACGCGCTCGAGGAAGCCAAGGAATGGCGCGTCATCACGCCCGCGACGCCGTTCGTCGATCAATTCATCACGCACGTGATCTTCGCCACCAACGAGGCGATCGAAAAGCATCCGGAAGAGGTGAAGGCGTTTCTCGCCGGCTGGTTCGAAACCATCGCCTATATGAAAACCCACAAGGCGGAGTCGGTGGCGATTTCGGCAAAAGTCCTCAATATGAGCGAGGCGGTGATGAGCCGCGTCTACGACGAGCAGATCGGCGCCTTCAATACCGACGGGACCTTCGACCCGAAGGCGGTGGCGGTGCTCAAGAAATCCTACATCGAGATGGGACTGCTCAAGGACATCCCCGACGACAAGGAGATGTTCACGACGCAGTTCGTGCCGGTGAAGGTCAGCCAGCAATAAATTGCAGGCAGGAAATCAGGGCCGTCCGCTGCCGGTACGCGCAAGTTGCGTCAATCCGCCGTTGCGCGGCGCCGCGGCATCGTGTCTGGCCTGATCGGCCGGATTGGCCGCATCCGCGCCCTGCAAGGCTTCGGCGCGCACCGGGCGCGGCGGCGAGAACAAAAAGCCCTGGCCGAAGCGGACGTCGTAGTCCAACAAATCGACCACCGCGCCTTCGGCCTCGATGCGTTCGGCGATCAGGTCGATGCCGAAGCGGCCGACCAGGTCTGACAAGTCAGCCGGGTGGATGTCGGTCGAGGCGGCGCCGACCCGGTTGAGCAAGAGCGCCGCCGGCGCCTTGATGAAGCGGAAGCCGCGCTCGTTAAGTTCGCGCGGCTCGACGCGCAGGTCGGTGAGATTGTCCATGGAGAAGCGGAAGCCGCGTTCGGCGAGCGCGGCCAGACTCTCGTGCTCGATCGGCCCCATGGCGCGCACCGCTTCCTGGGTGAATTCGAACACCAGCGCCGGAGCGATGGCGCGGTTGGCCTCGACGAATTCCAAAAATCGCGGAAAGCCGAAATCGGTCAGCGTCGCCGACGACAGATTGCAGAACAGGCCGATGTCGCGGTTCTTCAGGAGCAGCCGCCGCACCACCTGCACGCAGCGCAGCACCGAAAGATTGTCGAGTTTTGGCATCAGCCCGCCGGCCTCGGCGAATTTGAGGAAATCGCCAGCCGCGACCAGATCGCCGTTGTCGGCCTTCAGGCGCGACAGCGCCTCGTAATAGCGCACCTTGCGCTGCGGCAGCGTCACGATCGGCTGCAGGTAGAGCTCGATCTTGCTGCCTTCGATGGCGCTGTTGATCGCGGCAGCGATGCCGTTCTGATCCAGACCGTTGAAGGCTGCGATCGTGCCGGCCATCGGCGCCGCCGGTGCCGCAGCCGGATCGGGCATCGGTACTGCGGTCGTCGCATTGGCGGTCATGGCATTAGCAGTCATGGCATTAGCGGTCATGGCAGATGCGGGTGCAGCCGGCGCGATGCGCTCCTTGCCGCTCAAGCCGGCCAGCGCCGCCTCGTGCGCCGCCACCGAATCGGCGAGATGCTTGACCAAGGTCGACAATTCCTCGATCTCGACGGCGAGCGGCTGCGCCGAGGCCAGCGCCTTGTCGAGCACGGAATCGACCTTGGTCTCCACGGTGCCGAGCTGGCGGCCGAACTCGGCGAGCTGGCGCGCCAAGTCGGCGGAGCTGCGCGAGATCGAGGCGATCTGGTCGCTGACTTCGGCGCGGTCGCGGGAGCGGGCGGCGACTGCGTTATAGACCGCGAGCGCGGTCAGGACGCCGAGCCCGACCAGGAACGATTCGGCGCCAGTCAGGCCGAAGCGCAGATAGACCACAAAGCCGATCGAGCCGGCGATGAGCACCATGCAGACGGCGATGAAGATGGCGCTGATACGCACCATGCCGCTATGCCTCCCGCCGGACGGTGCAGCCCCGGGGCGCACACGCCGGCCCCGCCCGGATGATTCGCATTCGGGCAGTAGCAGTGTCCACAAGCGCCGCGGCGCCGCAAGTCCGCCCGCCGCCATGGCTAAGTTTTTGCCGTGCTTTTATAACGGCAGGCAAGGCGGCGGACGCCGCCTTTGGGACTGGCGCGAAACTCATGTCGGCGATGCCGCAATTGCTTGAAATGACGCCGGCGCCCCGGCCCGCGTTCGCGGCCGGCTTCTTCGACTGGATCGAGGAAGCGCCGCGCGCGGCGTTCGCCGCGTTTCTGGCTTTACATTTCGTGGTCTGGACCACGCTGCCGACCTTGCTCTACGCCAACCTGCCGCTCGACTTGATCGAAGCCTTGACTTACGGCCGCGAGTGGCAGCTCGGCTACGACAAGCTGCCGCCGCTGCCGTGGTGGCTGGTCGAGATCATGCACCGAGCGTTCGGCACCGACGCCGCCTATTACGCGCTGGCGCAAGTGGCGGTGATCATCGCCTTCGCCGCGGTGTGGGCGACGGCACGGCCGCTGGTCGGAGCGACCGGCGCGCTCATTGCCGTGCTGATCATCGACGGCATGCATTACTTCCAATACACGGCGGTAAAATTCAATCATGACGTCATCCAGCTGCCGTTCTGGGCGCTGGCCGGCTACGCTTTCCATGCCGCGCTCAAGCGCGGGCGCTTGGCCCACTGGCTCCTGCTCGGTTTCGCCTTCGGCAGCGCGCTGTGGGCGAAATATTTCGTCGTCGTCTTGGCGACACCCTACGCGTTGTTCCTCATATTCGATCGCGACGCACGGCGCGCTTTGGCAACGCCCGGGCCATGGCTCGCGCTCATTGTCGCGCTTGTGATTGCCGCGCCCCATGTCGTCTGGCTGTTCCAGACCGATTTCCTGCCGCTGGCCTATGCCGAGCATCGCGCCGCGGACGTGCGCGGCTGGTACGACCATATCCTGCACCCGGCCGCATTCATCGGCAGCCAGATTTTTTTCCTGCTGCCGTCGTTTTTCATTGCCGCGCCGCTGCTGTGGCCGACTCCCCTCCCCCTTGTGGGGAGGGGTCGGGGGTGGGGGTCGCGAGGTGACGCGCGTTCGTCTACGCCTGTGACCGCACCTCCCGACCCCCCACCCTACCCTCCCCCACAAGGGGGGAGGGAATTTACGGCCGACGCTTTCGATCATCGCGTCGTGACGTTGCTCGCCTTCGGTCCCGGCCTCGCCATGATCGCGCTGATTGCCGTCAGCGGCCGCGGCACATTTGCCATGTGGGGCTATCCGCTGTGGCTTTTTGTCGGGCTTTGGATCGTGCTGATGCTGCGTGCCGCGCTCGATCGCGCACGGCTTGCCCACGCGGTCGCGCACTGGTGCGCGGTCTTCGCGATCTTCGCCATCGTCTTTCTGGTCAATTACTCGGTGCTGCCGCTCTTCGATCACCGCTATCGCGCGGTGTTCTATCCGGGCAACACGCTGGCGGCGACGTTGACGCAGCGCTTCCACGACACCACCGGGACAAAACTGCGTTACGTCGTCGGCACCATGTGGGACGGCGGCAATGTCGCACACTATTCGCCGGACCAGCCCGAAGTCTTGATCGACGGCCTGCCGCGCCGCGTGCCGTGGATCGATCTTGGCGATCTGCATAAGAAGGGCGCGATCGTGGTGTGGACCGGCGGCGACACCGCGCACCTGCCTGCGCAGTTCGCAGACGTCGCCGGGAGTGCCGAAGTCGGCGCCCCGTTCGACCTGCCGATGCGCCGCGGCTATGGCGCGCTGCATGTCGGCTGGGCGATCTTGAAGCCGCAGTAACCTTTACCGTCACCCTGAGGTGCGAGCGCAGCGAGCCTCGAAGGGCGACGGCCCGGGCACCTCGGCCGTATCCTTCGAGGGCCGCTTCGCGGCCACCTCAGGATGACGGAAAAAGCGATGACGGATTACATCACCGCCTTGATCACGCGCGACACCTTGTCGAAAATCTCGCCGATCTGCGCCTCGCTGACGATCAGCGGTGGCGTCAACGCCAAGGTCTCGCCGGTGATGCGGATCATGACGCCCTCGTCGTGGAAGCCGCGCTCCATGGCTTCGTAGGCGCGCTTGCCGAACGCGTCGGGACGCGAGGCGAGATCGATGCCCGCTGTCAGCCCCACCGTGCGGATGTCGAGCACGCCCGGCACGCTTTTGAGCGCCATCGCGGCATCGGCCCACAACGGCTCGAGCTTTTTCGCCCGCTCGAACAGTTTTTCGTCGCGATAAAGATCGAGCGTCGCCAAGCCCGCGGCGCAGGCCAGCGGATGCGCCGAATAGGTGTAGCCGTGGAACAGCTCCGCGACATGCTCGGGACCGCGCATGAAGGCGTCGTAAATTCCTTCACTCGCGATGACGCCGCCCATGGGCACCGCGCCCGACGTGATACCCTTGGCGAAGGTGATCATGTCGGGCGTGACGCCATAGCGCTCGGCGGCGAAGGCATGGCCGAGCCGGCCGAAGCCGGTGATCACTTCGTCGAAGATCAGCAAAATGCCGTGGCGGTCGCAGATCGCGCGCAGCCGCTCCAGATAGCCCTTCGGCGGCGGCAGCACGCCGGTCGAGCCAGCCATCGGCTCGACGATGACGGCGGCGATGGTCGAGGCGTCATGCAGCGCGACGATGCGTTCGAGATCGTCGGCGAGATGCGCCCCCCACTCCGGCTCGCCCTTGGTGAAGGCTTGATGCTCGCGGCTATAGGTCGCCGGCAGGTGATCGACGCCGGCGAGCAAGGTGCCGAAATGCTTGCGGTTAGCGACGATGCCGCCGACCGAAATGCCGCCAAAACCGACGCCGTGATAGCCGCGCTCGCGGCCGATCAGCCGGGTGCGCGAGGCCTCCCCGCGCACATTGTGATAAGCGAGCGCGATTTTCAGCGCGGTGTCGACCGCTTCCGAGCCGGAATTGCAGAAGAACACGCGGTCGAGATCCGCGGGCGCCAGCGCCGCGATCCGGCTCGCCAGTTCGAACGATTTCGGGTGCGCGAACTGGAACGCCGGCGCGTAATCGAGCTCCGCGGCCTGGCGCTGGATGGCGGCAACGATCGGCTCGCGGTTATGGCCGGCATTGGTGCACCACAGCCCCGCGGTGCCGTCGAGCACGGCGCGGTTTTCGGGGGTGTAATAATGCATGTCCTTGGCACGCGCGATCAGCCGCGGCGCGCGCTTGAACGCCCGGTTCGGCGTGAACGGCACCCAAAAGGCTTCTAGATCGTTGGGCACGGCCGCGCTGCGGCGATTGGGCTCTGCCATGGCATTGTCTCCGGCCCGTCATGCCCGGCTTCATGCCGGGCAACTACGTCTTTGCAGCAACATGGAAGACGTGGATGGCCGGGACAAGCCCGGCCATGATGAAATCGAGTAGGCTTGCGGGCGCAAATCGCCACTGCTACGACCGCGTCGATGGCCGACAAATCGGAAAAATCCAACAAGCTCAAAGCGCGGCTGCCGCGCGGGCTCGCCGACCGCGGCCCGGCCGAGATCGCGGCCACCCGCGAAATGATCGAAAAAATCCGCGCGGTCTACGAGCTTTACGGTTTTGAGCCGGTGGAAACGCCGGCGATCGAATACACCGACGCGCTCGGCAAATTTTTGCCCGACCAGGACCGGCCGAACGAAGGCGTCTTCTCCTTCCTCGACGACGACGAGCAATGGCTGTCGCTGCGCTACGATCTGACGGCACCGCTGGCGCGCTACGTGGCGGAAAATTTCGACACGCTGCCGAAGCCGTATCGCTCGTATCGCGTCGGCTGGGTGTTTCGCAACGAGAAGCCGGGGCCGGGGCGCTTTCGGCAGTTCATGCAGTTCGATGCGGATACGGTCGGCAGCGCCTCGCCCGCCGCCGATGCCGAGATGTGCATGATGGCGGCGGATACGATCGAGGCGTTAGGGATTCCGCGTGATTCATATGTTGTGAAAGTGAATAATCGAAAAGTTTTGGATGGACTATTGGAGTCTATAGGGCTGGCGGGCGACAGCAACGAAGGGAAGCGGCTCATCGTCCTCAGAGCGCTAGACAAGATCGACCGACTGGGGGCGCACGGTGTCAGTGACCTACTCCGAAAAGGGAGAAAGGATGAATCTGGAGACTTCACAAAAGGGGCGGACTTAGATGATTCACAGGTTGAACGCCTCGTTTGGTTTGTTGGTGGCGCAAATCCCAAAGCCAGCCCTCAAGAGTCATATTATCAACGATTTGGCATTTCTAATTTAGGCCCGAGCCAAATACCAAATTATGGCAAGGCTCTTTTCGAGATTGGAAATTTAGATCGCATAGCTCGACTGCGCTACGTGGCGCCCGAAAACCAAGCCTTTCAGCAAGGCCTGGACGAACTCACCGCCGCAGCCGAGATAATTGAATCAGCGGGCTACGAGCACAGCAAAATCGGAATCGATCCATCGGTGGTCCGCGGCCTCGAATATTACACCGGCCCGGTCTTCGAAGTTGAACTGCTGTTCTCAACCGACGGCAAGGATGGCTCACCACGCTTCGGCTCGGTCGGCGGCGGCGGGCGTTATGACGGCCTCGTCTCGCGCTTCCGCGGCGAGCCGGTGCCGGCGACGGGATTTTCCATCGGCGTGTCGCGATTGCTCGCCGCGCTCCAGCATCTCGGCAAGGTCGAGACCAAAGCGGAAGCAGGCCCGGTCGTCGTCACCGTGTTCGACAAGGACCGCATCGCCGACTATCAGCAGATGGTCGCGTCGCTGCGCAACGCCGGCATCCGCGCCGAGCTTTATCTCGGCTCGGGCAAATTCGGCCCGCAGATGAAATATGCCGACAAGCGTAACGCGCCGTGCGTCGTCATCCAGGGCTCCGACGAGAAGGCCAAGGGCGAGGTCACCATCAAGGATCTGATCGTCGGCGCCGAGCTCGCCAAGCTGGAAAAAGGCCGCGAGGAGCATTTGCAGAAGCAAGCCGAGGCGCAGCGCGCCGTGCCGGAGGCACAACTGGTCGAAGCCGTCCGCGCCGTGCTGGCGCGCCACAAGCTCGGGCCGCGCTGACCCCGCCGCCCGGCACCGTTGCACGGATGCCGCAGTCACAGGAATAAAGCGGGCCGGCTCTGGTTCACAGAGTGATAGGCGCGCTACCTTCGTGATATAGCATAGCGGTTGTCCCGGGGACGCACCGTGCGCAAGTATTTCGCCAGGCGGCCGTTGCGGCGGCGCATTGTTGCGCTGGCGGCGGCCTATACGATTGCGCTGGCGAGCCTGATCGCGAGTTTCGGCGCGGCAAGCGCCGCGGCTGCGGCAGCCGCTCCGACTGGGATCATCTGCCATACGCTTGCCGCCGGCGCCGCGGCGCCCGCCTCCGGCGACACCAACACCAAGCACTGCATCGATAATTGCTGCATCGGTTGCCTGATGCTAATGGCGGCGGTGCCGCCGCCGCCGGCGAAAATCACCGGCGCGCCGTTATCGGCCAGCCAAACCGTCAGCCCGCCGCAAAACATCGTTCTCGTCGGCGCGCTGCAAACCAAAGATCATCGTTCGCGAGCGCCTCCACCGGCAGCGTGAAGCCCAGCGGCCCGACCCGCGTCGGCCGCAGCGTTTCTCTGATGCCATTGGAGAGCCTCCATGTCTGGAATTCACAGCTGTTTGCGCGCCGTCGCGCTGGCGCTGGTCTTCGCCGCGCTACCCTGCACCGGCGCGTTCGCCCATTGCTTTGTCGGCGCGCGCTTCTTTCCCGCAACCCTCGCCACCGACGACCCCTGCGTCGCGGACGAGCTGTCGCTGCCGACCGTATCGTGGTCGCGGACCGCCGACATGCCGCCGGCCACCGAATGGGACGTTTCCGGCGAACTGTCGAAACGCATCACCGCGGATTTCGGCATTTCGATCGGCGAAACCTGGACGCAAATCCGCGGCCCCGGCGGTCCGACCATGGCGGGGTTCGACAACCTCGAAACCACCGCGCAGTACCAGTTGCTCAAGGACAACTCGCACGAATTGGCGATGCTGCTCGGCCTGATCGTCGATTGGGGTTCTACGGGTGCCATCAATTCCGGCATCGCGACGCCCTATACGACGCTGACGCCGACCTATTATTTCGGCAAAGGTTTCGGCGACCTGCCCGACAGCGCCGGCTGGCTGCGCGCGTTCGCGGTGACCGGGCAGATCGGCTATCAGATTCCGAGCCGCTCGTTCGACGTCGTGCAGCAGACGTTCATCCCGCAAGTGCTGGCCTGGGGCGGCTCGATCCAGTACAGCATGCCGTACCTGAAATCCGAAATCATGGACCTGCAGCTGCCGGATTTCATCAATCACCTGATCCCGATCGTCGAGTTCCAGATGTCGACGCCGGCCGAAAACAATTTCGGCAACAGTTTTGTCACCACCGGCACCATCAATCCGGGCGTGATCTGGGTCGGCAGCTATTTCCAGGTCGGGCTCGAGGCACAGGTGCCGGTCAATGCCCAGAGCGGGCACGGCATCGGCGTGCTCGGCCAATTGCACCTTTATCTCGACGACATCTTCCCCAAAACCATCGGCCAACCGCTGATCGGCGGCCCATCGGCGCCGCCGCAACAGCTCAAGTTCTGAGGTATCGCCATGCGAAAATTTCTGCTCCTCGTCGCGCTCTTCCTCATCCCGCTCGCACCCGTCGCGGCGCGCGCCCACGCCTTCCTCGATCATGCCAGTCCGCTCGTCGGCAGCACCGTGCCGGCGGCACCGCACGAGGTGGTGATGACGTTCACCCAAAACCTGGAAGCTGCCTTCAGCACGGCCCAGGTCACCGACTCGGGCGGCGCCAGGGTCGACCAGGGCAAGGCGCAAGTCAGCGGCAACACCATGACGGTCGGACTGAAATCGATCGGGCCCGGCAGCTATAAGGTGCACTGGCACGCGCTCTCGGTCGATACCCACTCGACCGAAGGCACCTTCACGTTCCACGTCGGCGGGCACTAGCTTTGGCCGATCCGCTGCTTTACGCGCGCGCCATTCACTTCGCCGCGACGATGCTGGTGGCGGGCTTAGTTTTGTTTGTGGTCTTCGTCGCCGCGCCGGCGTGGCGCGGTGGCGGCAACAGCGCCCTTGCTGTCAATGTTCGAAGGCGGCTCGCCATCATCGCCTGGATCGGCCTCGCGCTGGCGCTGATCTCCGGCGCGGCGTGGCTGGTTCTGACCGCGGCGGCGATGAGCGATCTACCGGCAGCGCAAGTTTTTAGCGACGGCGTGCTGTGGACCGTGCTGTCGCAAACCACTTTCGGACGCGACTGGCTCGCCCGTTTCGTCGTGGCCTGCGCGCTGGCCGCGACTTTGCCGGCGTTGCTGTCGCCGCGAAATCATAAAACACCTTGGCTTGAGGCCGCAGCAGTGGTTTTGGCGGCGGCTTTTGCCGGTACGTTGGCCTGGTCCGGCCACGCCGCGGGCGGATTGGGCGGCGAGGCCATCATCCACCCGGCCGCCGACGTGCTGCATCTCGTCGCCGCCGCGGCCTGGGTCGGAGCGCTCTTGCCGCTCATCGCACTGTTTGCCGCCGCCGGCGCGGACGACGCGTCGCTGGCGATCGCACGAACGGCGACGACGCGATTTTCCATCCTCGGCATCGTCAGCGTCGGCACGCTGCTCGCGACCGGGATCGTCAACACCTACTATCTCGCCGGCAGCGTGGCGGCACTGCTGCACACCGATTACGGCCGGCTGCTCCTCATCAAGATTGCGCTGTTCCTGGCGATGGTGGCGATTGCCACGGTCAACCGGTTCCGGTTGACGCCGCAGCTTCTGCAGCAGGCCAGCATCGCCGCGAACCGCGACGCGTTGCGAAAACTGCGCCGCAACGCCGCGATCGAGACTTCGGCCGGCGCCATCGTCATCGCCATCGTCGCCGCGCTCGGCACGATGCCGCCGGCGATCCATGCCGCCCATCAGCATCCGACCTACGGGGCCGTCCCCGCCGACGCCGCTTTCGTCCACATCCACGACGTGGACGGCATGGCAGACGTAACCATCAGCCCCGGGCGCACCGGGCACGCGCGCGCGACAATCCGGCTCTGGAACGAAGATTTCGAGGCGCTGAACGCCCGGCAAGTGAGTTTGAGTCTGGCTGCGCCCAACGCGACGAGCCAGCCAACTCCGCGCCCTGCCCGCCAAGATCGCGATGGCGCCTGGCAGGTCGACGGCATCGCGCTTGCCGAGCCAGGCAACTGGACGATCAGTGTCGACGTCGTGCTCGACGGCAACAAACACCTGACACTCACCGCGCCGATCGTGATCGAGGCCGGACAATAATCAGAATTCCGTCTGTGCCCGCAGGCCGAGGATCGACACCGGCCCGCGATCGCGGTTGTAGGCCGGGTTGACGACAAATTGGTAATCGAACGTCATGTGCCACGTGTAGATGGGCAACTGATAATAGGTCTCGATGATCTGTTCCAAACCCGGATGCGGCAGCATGCCGTCGCCGACCAGGATGCCCAAGCCCCCGGCATTGAGGAATGCCTCGTGCTCTTTGGTGATGCCGTTGACGATTGCAGCGACGGCAAATGTGTCGTCGGGGCGATGCCACTGCGTGCCCTTGAGCGCCAAGCCGGCCGCCACGGTACGGTCGATGTCGGTATAGGAATCCGGTTCGATATCGCCGCTGGCAAAGCCGGCACGGGCAAACAGCCCGAGATCGGCGGTGATTTCCTGCTCGAGATTGACGCCCAAGCCGGTGCGGCTGCGATATTCGCGCACCGCGGCGATGTCGGCCGGCCCGCCGGTGACCTGGGCCAAGGCAATGGCGTCCTCGTAGGTGCCCAGCCGGGCGCGGGTGAGAAAGCCGGTGAACGCGATCTTGCCGGGATGGCTCCATAAGTCGTAGCGCCGCTCGACCTCGCCGAGCCATTGGAATTGGCTGAAATGCGGATCCAAATCCTCGCTGTTCGGCACCGTGGTCAGATCGAACACGCCGGCGCGCAGCGTCCATGGGCCCTGGTACCATTCGGCGGCGGCGCCGTAGCTGTAGCCCCAGGCATCGGCGGCATAATCGAACGTGCCGGTGTCGATCAGCGCCCAGTTCATGAAATCCTTGCGCGGGTTCTGCGCGTATTTGTTCTGGTCGAACACGTCGGAGACGGAGTACTTGCCGATGGTGATGACCAGGCGGTCGGCGGTGTTGGAGCCGGCGAACTGGTTCTGATCGGCCTCGACTTTCTGGGTGGCGCCGCCGAGATCGATGGTCTGGCGCACGAAGGCGCGCTGCACCCGCGCATAGGGCACCGAGGCTCCCACCTTGAACGAGGCGCCGCTCGGAAAGCCGGCGATGCCTTCGGTGTTGCTCAAGCCAAAACCCTGATCGATTTCCGGATCGACCCAAAACTCGGCGCCCTGCCACAATTTGGCGCCGACGAAATACATGACGTCCCAGCTCTCGCGGCCCTGGTTCGGATCGAGGCTGTGCGGGCCGAGATAGGGCGAGCGGAATGGCGGCGCGTATTGCTCGATGAAGGTGGTCTGGCCCTTGAAGGAAAACCGGTCGAGGTCGAGCGCCGACGGCCCCTTGGTGAAAATATCGGGATCGATGCCGGTATGGCCGAGCTGATAATCGAGGCCGACCCGCACCGACTGCACGGCGAGGCTCGAAGTGAACTGCTGGGCGCCGCCGGGAAACGTCACGCTGCGCGAGCCATAGTCGGTATAGAGATATTCGAGCCGCGCCGCCCAACTCGGCGTCAGGCCGAGCTCGATGCCGACGCCGGCGGCGCCGCCGAGGCGCGGCACCAGGAACAGATTTTCCGTTGTTCCCGGCGTCACCGTGCCGCCGACCGGCATGCCGGCGATCTGGGTGCGGGTGAACTGGTCGTAAGTCCAGGCCAAGCCGCCGGTGGCGTAGAACAGCCAGTTGCCTGTCCCGAGATTTGGCGCATAGCCGATGCGGCCGCGCAACGTGCCGGACATTTCCACCTGCTCGGCGTAGCTCGCCGTGCCGGTCGCGGGCGACGAGAACGTCGCCATGCCGCCGAGCGTGTTGGGAAACGCTATATCGGCCTCGACGCCAACGAGGAACCGCGACGGGAAGAGATAATTGTAGCCGCCCTGCAGCCCGATGAAGTAGCTGCCGGTGCCTTTGAACATGTCATAGCCGTTGAAGAGATCGAGCGAGCCGGTCAGCGCCGGCGCGGCGGCGCCGGTCGAGGTGGCCGACCAGCGCGACGAACCCGCGGCGTAGCCGAAATTCGCGCCGGCATAGAAACCCGACCAGTCGTAAGGCTTGGCTTGGGACTGTTGCGGCGGCGCCTTCACCGGCAGGGCAGCGTCGGCGGCATACGCGCCCTGCCCCGACGCGGCCAGAACCATTCCGGCAACAACCAGCCCCCGCATGACCGCCCCAACACCACCGCGACGTCCCCCGACGCCGGCACATCAAGTTCGCACTCTGCTGCGGCTGTGTCGATCAAAACAATGGGACGGCCGGCGGGCGGGTTCCACGGTCAGAACTGCGCGTGCATGCGCGCCGCGACCACCGACGCCGGGCCGCGGTCGCTGTTGTAGGCCGGGTTGACGATGAACTGATAATCCAGCGTCAGCTTGAAGAACGAAACCGGCAATTGGTAATAGGCCTCAACAATCTGCTCCGGCGCCGGATGCGGCAGCATGCCGTCGCCGACCAGAATGCCCAAGCCGCCGGCATTGAGATACGCCTGGTGCACGCCGGAAATGCCGTTGATCACGCCGGCCAAGCCCACCGTGTCATCGGGCCGGCCCCAGGATTTTCCGGTAAGCGCAAGTCCCGCCGCCGCGGTGCGATCGATGTCGCTGAATTCGTACGGCTCGATATTGCCGTCGGCGAATCCGGCGCGTGCGAACACGCCAAGGTCCGCGGTGACCTGCTGCTCGAGATTAAAGCTCACGCCGCCGCGGCTCGCGTATTGGCGCACTGCCGAGGTTGCCGGCACGCCGCCGGTCGCCGCCGCGAGCGCGATGGCGTCGCTGAAACTGCCCATGCGGCCGCGGCTCAAAAATCCGGTGACCGCGACTTTGCCCGGCTGGCCCCACAGGTCGTAGCGGCGCTCGATTTCGCCGACCCATTGGAACTGCGAAAAATGCGGGTCGAGCTGGACGTCGTTGGGCACGGCCGACAGATCGAATATGCCGCCGCGCACCGTCCAGTCGCCCTGGTACCACTCGGCGGCGGCGCCGTAAGTAAAACCCCAGGCATCGGCGGCGTAGTCGAACGTGCCGGTGTCGACCAGCGCCCAATTCATGAAATCGCTGCGCGGATCGTGGGCGTATTTGTTGGTGTCGAAAATGTCGGTGACGCCGAACTTGCCGACGGTGAACACCAGGCGGTCCGCCGTTTGCGAGCCGCTGAACTGGTTGGCCGCAGCATCCACCTTTTTCGTATCGCCGCCGAGATCGATGGTCTGGCGGACGAAATATTGGGGAATTCGCGCATAGGGCACCGCGGCGCCGACCTTATACGCCTCGCCGCTCGGGAATCCGGCGACGCCCAGCGTCGAGCTCAAGCCGAAACCCTGATCGATCTCCGTATTGACCCAAAGCTCGGCGCCCTGCCACAGGCGCATGCCGACAAACGCGGTGGCGTCCCAGGTCTCGCGGCCCTGGTTGGGCGCGAGGCTGTTCTGGCCGGAATAGGGGTTGCGGAACGGGAAGACATATTGACTGATATACGTGGTCTGGCCGTGGACCGCGAAATTGTCGAACTCCGGCGTCGGCGGCGCGATGGCGGCGCTCCCCGTGCTTGGATCGCCGTTGAGCCGGTAGTTGAGGCCGAAGCGCAATTCGCTGACGTTGAGATCCGAGTTGAAGCGCTGCGCGCCGGCCGGGAACGTCACGCTGCGGTTGCCGTAATCGGTGAACAGATATTCGAGCCGCGCGGTCCAGTTCGACGGCAAAGCAAGCTCCACGCCGGCGCCGGCGACGCCACCTACGCGTGGCACCACGAACAAATTCTCCGCTTGCCCCGGTACCGCGGTGCCGCCGGCCGGCGTGCCGGCGATCTGCGTGCGGCTGAACTGGTCGTAGCTCCAAGCGAAGCCGCCGGTGGCGTAGAATAGCCAGTGCGTGGTGCCAAGATTTGGCGCGTAGCCGATCCTGCCGCGCAACGTGCCGGAAAACTCGACCGTCTCGGCATAGCTCGCCATGCCGGACGCGGCCGAGGACAAAGTCGATGTGCCGGTAATGGTGCTGGAAAACGAGACGTCGGCCTCGACACCGAACAGCCAACGCGACGGCAGCATGGAATTGTAGCCGGCCTGGAAACCCTCGAAATAGCTGCCCATGCCGTCGAAGCCATCGAAGGCCTTGAACAGGTCGAGCGAGCCGCTCTGCGCCGGCCCCCCCGCTCCGGCCGGCATTGCCGACCAATGGGATGAGCCTGCGGCGTAGCCGATATGACCGCCGACATAGACGCCGGTCCAGTCATAGGCCGTCGTGGCCGGAGGCGGCGCCTTGACCGGCATGTCCGCGGCCGCGGCGCTCCCCGTCAGCGCCGTCAACCCCAAGAGCCCCAAAGGCCATATGACAATGCGCAGTCCCCTCATCGGTGCCCCAAACCTCCGACGCCTTACGATCTGCTCGAGCGCTATTGCTGCCATTTCGATCACGACAGCACCGTGACAACGGCCTGCTCGCTGTCGTTCCGGCCACGCCACCGCAACTGTCGTCCCTGAATATTATTCAGTCCATCCCGAACATTGTTGCGCGGCAAGTCGCGCACCGGACTCGACAGTAGGGGAGCGGGCCTATACCATACCCCCTACCCTATTTGGACCACGCCGCCGTGTCGCACACCAAGATCGAGAAGGTCAAGCTGCTCAACCGGGTGCGCCGGGTGCGCGGCCAGATCGAGGCGGTCGAGCGCGCGCTCGAAAGCGAGAAAGGCTGCGCCACGGTGCTGCATCTGATCGTCGCGGCGCGCGGCGCCATGAACGGCCTGATGACCGAAGTGATCGAGGACCATATCCGGCTGCACGTCGTCGATCCGGCAAAGGACGCCGATCGCTCGCGCGGCGCCGAGGAACTGATCGAGGCCGTGCAGGCCTATCTGAAGTGAAGGCGGCGCGCGTCATGTCCACAGCCGGCCACAGCCACGTCTTCCTCGGCGAAGGCCACGACAAGAACGAGCGCCGCACCTGGGCGGTAATCGCGCTTTGCGCGGTCATGATGGTGGCCGAGGTCATCGGCGGGCTAATGTTCGGCTCGATCGCACTGGTCGCCGACGGCCTGCACATGTCGACCCATGCCAGCGCGCTCCTGCTCGCCGCGCTGGCCTATCGCTACGCGCGGCGCCACGCTGACGACCCGCGCTTCTCCTTCGGCACCGGCAAGCTCGGCGACCTCGCCGGCTTCTCCAGCGCCATCGTGCTGTTGATGATTGCGGTGCTGATCGGTTACGAGGCGGTCGCGCGCCTCATCGCGCCGGTACCGATCAGCTTCAACGAGGCGATCCCGATCGCCGTGCTGGGATTGATCGTCAATATCGTCAGCGCGCTCCTGCTCAGCGGCGGCGGCGGCCACGATCACGCGCACTCCCATGACCATTCCCATGAACACGCGCAAGAACATGCACACGGCAAGGCGCATCGCGACAACAACATGCGCGCCGCCGTCATCCATGTGCTGGCCGACGCGGTCGTCTCGGTGCTGGTGATCGCCGGCCTTTTGTTCGGCCGCACTTTCGGGTGGCTGTTCATGGATCCGCTGGCGGGCCTTGTCGGCGCTGCCGTTATCGCATCCTGGTCATACGGGCTCATCCGCGACACCAGTGCCATCCTGCTCGACATGAATCCCGACCGCGGCATGGCGGAGCGGGTGCGGGCGACCATCGAGCGCGACGGCGACCGGCTCGAAGATTTGCATCTGTGGCGCCTCGGCCCCGGCCATCTCGGCGCGATCCTCTCGGTCGTCACCACCAAGCCGCGCGACGCCGGCCATTACCGGCGCCTGCTCCACCACTTCCGCAACCTGTCGCACGTCACCGTCGAAGTGCAGCAGACCTGACGGCGCGATCCCTGCTTCAAAACTTCTTCGTGATGCCGGCGTAATAGCCGCGGCGCGGGCCGAATTGCGGCGCGAACACGCCGATGCCGCTGCCGTCGCGGATCACATAGATGCTGTCGAACAGGTTGACGACGTCGAACCGCAGCGTCGTCGGCTTGGTATCGCCGGGCAGCAGGAAATCGCGTGCGATACCGACATTGAACTGGCTGTAGGGCGCCACCGTGCCGATATTGGCGTCGCCGTTGCGCAAGCCCGAGCCGTAGATCATATCGGCGGAGAGCCGCGTGCCGCACCACGAATTGAACGTCGGCCATGTCGCGCCGGCACTGCCGAACATCTCCGCCGCCGTGGCCGGGCGGCCGCAGAACGTGTAGCTCGCGCCGGCGGAAGCGGTGACGAACTGGTTGTGATCGGTATAGATCCAGTGCGTCGCGATGTACTGGAACTCGGTCAGGCCGCCGAGATCGGCGAGCGGCGTGGTGTTGTCGAACAGATATTGGTTCGACACCACGTTGGTCGCTCGCTGCTGCGCCACCGCGAGATTACCGTAACCCTGGAAATTGCCGTTGGTGTATTTCAGGCTGAGCTCGACGCCTTCGTTGATGCCCTTCTGGTAGTTGAACGCGCTGAGCACCAGCGCCTGGCCGAACTGGCCGTTGTCGATGAGGTCTTTGGCGATCTTGTAATAGGCATCGAGGCCGATTTCGAGGCTGGAGCAATCGTGCGACGCCGCCCCATAGCAGCCGAACGGTATTTTCTGCACGACGCCGGCGTCGAAATAATGCGACCGTTCCGGCAGCACCGGATCGGCGGGCTGGCCGGCATTCGGCGCGCCGGTGGTGTTGTTGAATGCCGCGATATTGGCCGGCGCCGCCTCGACCAGCACCGGCGGCGTGAAATAGCGCGCGTAGCCGGCATGAAGGGTCGTGTTGTCGAACGGCTTGTAGGTGAAGCTCAGCCGCGGACTCAACTGATTGGCGTCGGTGAACTGCCACATCTGGTCGAAGCGCAGGCCGGCATTCATGGTCAGCTGGCTGGTGATCTTCCACTCGTCCTGCACGTAGACGCCGGCGAGCCACGCGAGCTTGGCGAGGTCGTCGGTGATTGATTCCGGCGTCGTGACGTTGTCGGTGCCGTTGCAGGCCGGACCGCAGGCTTCGACCAGCGATGTATTGTCGACCCAGGCCTGTTCGGCGCTGACGGTAAAACCGGCGCGCAGCGTATGCGCCGCGTTGACCACATAAGAAGCGTCGCCCTGCATGCCGTTGGTGTAGGACTGCCGGCTGATGTCCGAGGCGATGCCGTTGAACAACAGGTCGCCGATCGGGTCCGGGATGAAGTGCAGATTGTTGTAGCGGGTGAAATAGGACAATTGGCCGTCGAACCCGGGCGCGGATTTTTGCAGCGCCAGCACGCCGAACTGCGTGAACTCCCGCTGGTTCTCGTTGAGCAGCGCCGAGTTGAAAGTCGTAATCCCGGACACGTTAGTGACCGGCGGATTTCCGTTCATTCCGACGGCCTGACCGGGTGTGTTGGGAATCTGGAACGTGTTGTAGGACGTCCCCGTGATCAGGCTCAGCCGCGTCGTCGGATCGATGAAGGTCGACATGTAGCCAAAACCCCGCTCCTGCTGCGAGAAGTCATGGATGGCATTGAGCGTCGGCAGAGTATTTTCAATTCCCTCCGTGGTCTGCAGATAGCGGCCGGTGAAGAAATATTGCACGCCTGCAAAGCAGTTTGCGTTCGCGGACGATGGCTGAGCCTTCGTCACGGTCGATGACGACGTCGTCGGACAGTTGCCGCCGAACGTGCCGCCATATTCGAAACTCGGCGTGATGGTGCCGCGGCCGCCGCCGTACAGGCTGACGCTGCCGGAATTGTTGAACACGTCGGGGCGCGTCGTGATGTCGATCAGCCCGACCGTGCGCAGCCCGAACTCCGCCGGCAGCGCGCCAGTGACGAGCGCGATGGTGCCGATCAGGCCGGTGTCCATGATGCTGCCGAAGCCGGTGACGCCGTCGGGCAGCATCACGCCGTTGATGCGGAATTGCAGATTGGCGTGATCGTTGCGGACGTGGAGGCTGCCGCTGGCCGCGGAATCCTGCGACACGCCGGGCGCCTGCAGCAGCACCTTTTCGACGGTCGTATTGGTGCCCTGCGGCAGCGCGTCGATGGTGGCGTGGGTCTGCGTGCTCGATGTAGTGCCGATGGTCGTGTACAGATTGCTGCGGCTCTGGTCGAAGGCGTCGTTCTTCACCGCCGCCTGTTCGGCCGGTGTCAGCGGCGCCACTGTCGCGGGCGCGGCCGGGCGCGCAACCGTCGCCGGACGCGGCTTCGGTTTCGCCCTGGTGCCGGTGACTTGGACCTCGGGAAGCGCGACTTGCGCGATGGCCGCATCGCTGAAGCCGATCAAGGCGAGCAACGCACAACTGCCGAGCAAATACGCGCGACGATCCGAACGAACAAGCATGACACTCTGCACCCAAATATTTGCATGATTGGCCAACGGTCGTGCTGTCGCGGCAAATCGGGAACGAAGAAACGCTGCCGCGTTGAGCCTGCGGCCATCGCCGGCGCTGACAGAAGCAAAAAAGCGCGAGCGATGCCGAAGCCCGGCACCAACCAGCGGTCAGGCCACCGGCGGGGCCCGGGATTGGAACGCGGCGCGGCGCGGCGCGATGACAATGATCGCGACGCGGTCAACCTGCTCGATCGCGTGCGAGGCGGACGGCGGCGGCAATGCCGGCGCCGCGGCGACGAACGAATTGCCGAGCAACGACATGGTGGCGCAGACGGCGCAGTAGTCGTCGCTATGCTTTGACGGATGATTGGCCGGAAGCGGCTGGCTGCCGTCCGGCACCGCGGCCGCCATCGCCGCGCCCGGACGCGCGGAGCCGTAAATATCGTCGTGATGGATGTGGCCAAAGGCGAGAACGAACTGCACCGCCAGCGCGAAGAGCGCCAGCCGGCTGCCCAAAATCCTGTTCGCTCTGAACCACCGCATCACGCGAACTCAGGTTTCGTTTTCGCATTCCCGGCGATGCCGTTCAGTCTATGACGCCGCTGCCGGTGCGCAACGCCATAACAACTTTCCGCAAGCCGGGCTGAGGCGATTGATGGGCGCTGTGGCATTGATGCGACAGTCGTGAGGGAACAAACGCCACCGTTGCGCCAGTCCGCTGCAAAGCCAATCTCCCCGTCCCGATCTGTTCGACAATCGTAATGTTATAACATTACAAAACGCAAGAGCTTTTTACTGCTTCGGAACAGCAGTTTGGGGGCAGCAAAATATACGGCCATGCGGCGACCATCCGCGTGGGCAAGTTAGACCATCCGCGCGGGCAATCTAAAAATTCTTCGCCAAGGTCAGCCGCACCGCGAGCGGTTCCATCGGATGCAGCACATAGTCCATCACGCCGTTCTGGCAGACGGCGGCCAGCGCCGTCGATCGCGCGCCGCTTACCGGAAAGCACAGGGCGAACAAGTTGTCGTTCTTGAGCAGCGAGCCGTAGGCGTACTCGGCCTGGGCAGATCGTGTGTCGAACAGATTGAGGCCGTCGAGCTGGATGCGCCAGCCATCGGCGAAGCGATAGCCGAGGCGACCGTTGAAGACGCTGAGCGGTGCCGACTGAAACGCGCCATCCTCGGTCAGCGGCCGCGCGCTGATATAGCGCCAGCGCAATGCGCCGAACCAGCCGGTGTCTTCGCCCAGCGTGATCCCGGCCGACGCCACCAGCCACGGCGCGTTGAAAACGAAATTGCCCGGCGCATTGCCGATCTGCGCCTGCGGGAAACCGGCGAGCGATTGATAGATTTGTTCCTGCGCTGAATCGAAGCCGAGAAAGCGGGCACGGGTCAGCGCGAGGTCGGCGTCGAGATGCATCCACGACACCGGCCGGTAGTCGTTGGTGAACTCGATGCCGGTGCGCTGGCTCGGCCGGCCGGGCGTGGTGTCGCCGGTATCGCCGTCGAAGAACAGCTCCGAGGCCTGATCGAGAATGAACAGGCTCACCGAACTGTCGAGGCCGGCAATGGCACGGCTGCGGACGCCGACCTCGGCGCCGCGGGAGCGCACCAACAACGGCACCGCGCTTTGCGGCTGCGTCGGATCGCCGGGCGCTTCGGTCGCCGTCACGCCGCGCGCGTCGTTGCTGTGATAGCCCATGCCGAGGCCGAGGAAGAATTCGGTCTTGTAAAACGGCCCGAAGACGACGCGCAATTTCGGGCTGCCGATCGCGACCTTGTCGTTGCCCGAATTCGCCTGTTGCAAAATCGAATCCACTGACGCCGCATAATAATCGCCGCGCCAGCCGGCCGTGGTTTTGAGCCAATCGGTCCACTGCACGGTGTTTTCGGCATAGACGCCGGCGTTACCCTCGCTGACATGGTCGAGAAGCGTATTCGACAGGAACTGGCGCTGCGCCGTATTGGTCAGCGCCACGGTGATGTCGTCATAGCGCGACTGCACGCCGAACACGGTTTCGCTCGGCCGGCCGAGCAGCGAGCCCTGGATGGTGCGCGAGACGCCGCCGCCGCCGTAAGTGCGATCGTCGTGCTGATGGAATTGGTCGCCGTTGGTCGGGTCGGTCAGGAACCAAGTGTAATTGTTGTAGAGGTCGAGCCCATATCTCACCACATAGCCATTGGCCTTCCATTGTCCGCCGTCGTCGGTTTGCGCCAGCCGCGCCGACAGCGACATGCGGCTGGTATCGCCGCCGTCGGTGGGATCGAGCTCGCCATCGAGCCCGATCAGGCCCGACGCGATGGCGCGCAGCGGAATCTGGTCGGTGGAATTCCAGGTGTTCGAATAGCCCATCGCGGTCGCCGAGAAACCATCCGTCGCGGTGCCCTGGCTGTAGCGCAACAAGCCGGACAGCTTGTGCATGTGATCGGGCGTGTCCCACGGCCCGTCATAAGTGTTCGCCTCGCCGGCATAGAGCAGCGTGCCGCCGCCGAGCTTTGTCGCGCCCATGCCGAAATAACGCAGATAGTCGAAGCTGCCGACGGTGGCTTCGGCGATGGTCTTGTCGACGCTGTCGCGCAGATTGATGAACAGCGAGCCCGCACTGGCGAAGTCGCCGACGTCGGCGAAATAAGGTCCCTTGCGGATGTTCAGGCTGGCGACGGTCTGCGGCATCAGCCAATTGAGGTCGGCGTAGCCTTGGCCGTGGGCGTGGGTCGGCAGGTTGATCGGCATGTCGTCGATGAAGATCGCCAGATCCGTGCCGTGATCGAGATTGTAGCCACGCAGATAATATTGATTGGCCTTACCGCCGTCGGCGTGCATGACCACGGCGAGGCCGGGCACGGCTTCGAGAATCTCGCCCGGCCGCGTCACCGGGCGGGTGTTGAGATCCTGCCCGGTCACCGTCATCTGGCTCGCCATGGTGGGCGGCACGGCAGCGCCGCCGGCAATGTTCGGCGCGCCGGTGACGTAAGGCGGCGCGGGCGCAACTGACGCATTCGCCACCGCGGCCGGAGCACTGGCCGGCTTCGTCGGCGCGGCATGCGGCTTGTTGTGTTTGGCGGTGACGCGGATCGGTGGCAGCTGTGCGGCGTGCGACGGCTTGAGCGGAGTTGACGCTATCGGCGCAGGCAACGGCGGCGTCTGCGCTTGGGCGTTCACGCACAAAAGCGACAACACCACCGCCATCGATGCGAAGAAAAGCGACAGCATCGCAGCCCCCGAGCCGGACGACGGCTCCCCCACCGATCATCCGCACCATGAGGCGGCGAGTATGATATTGTCAATGAAAGTGCATACTAGCGCCCGGCCGCGACCTGGTCGGCGTTGCGCAAACGCTACGTCGCGGGGTGCTGGGGACCTTGCTGCGACACGCCGCCGTGACCCGCTGCGCCCGGGCTCTTTACCCGGCTAGCCGCCGGTCGTCGTTATTCATCGTAAATATTTGATTTTCCTCCCATAACGCCGCGATTTCGGCACGCTGAAAGGCGCAGGTACAAGCGCAGGCCGCGCCGCCGGCATTAACGGCCCGGCCGATCTTCGTCGAATTGTAGGGTTTGCCGTGCTAAAGGGCCGCGCAACAAAGCTAAGGATTGCGCGGGCGGGCGGCGCCAAACCGGCCACCGCTGTAGAGCGACATGTCGAGCACATCGAGCAACGGACCGGACGCGCGGGCGCAGGCGCTCGTGGCCTCCTATGTGCGTGCCGGCTACGCGCAGACCGAGCCGCCGGTGCTGCAGCCGGCGGAGCCGTTCCTCGACTTGTCCGGCGAGGACATCCGCCGCCGCATGTTCCTGACCAGCGATCCGGAGGGGCGCGAACTGTGCCTGCGGCCCGACCTCACCATCCCGGTGTCGCGCGACTATCTGGCATCCCCCGAGGCCGGGAAGGCTGTGGGCTTTTGCTATCTCGGCACCGTGTTCCGCCACCGCGAAGGCGCAACGTCGGAATTCGTGCAAGCCGGCATCGAGTCCTTCGGCCGCACCGACAAGGCGGCGGCGGACGCCGAAATGCTGGCGCTTGGGCTGGAAGCGACGACGCACTACGGCTTGAACGCGCCGCAAATCCGCATGGGCGATGTCGGATTGTTTGCCGCCTTCATCGCCGCGCTCGATCTGGCGCCGGTGTGGAAGCGCCGCCTGGTCAAGGATTTCAATCGCAAAACCTCGCTGGCGCACGATCTCGACCAGATCACGCTGAGTTCAGCCAACGGCGCGCCGGAATATCAAGGCGTGCTCGCCGCGTTGTCCAATTCCGATCCGAAGGCGGCGCATCACCTGGTGACCGATCTGTTGTCGATCGCCGGCATCGCCGCGGTCGGCGGCCGCTCCGTCGCAGAGATCGCCGACCGTTTTCTCGAACAGGCGGCGCTGAACGCGCCGACCCGGCTGCCGCGCGAGACCCGCGCCTTGATCGAGCGCTTCCTTTCGGTGGCCGGCGATCCCGACGAGGCGGCGGGCGAATTGCGCACGCTCGCGGCCGACGCCAAGATCGCGCTCGGGTCGGCGCTCGATCTGTTCGAGACCCGCGCCGGATTTCTCGCCGCGCGCGGCGTCGACGTGCGTACCATAAAATTCTCGACCGGTTTTGGCCGCGGTTTCGACTATTACACCGGCTTCGTGTTCGAGCTGCACGACCCGCGCGGCAAAAGCGCGCTGGTCGCCGGCGGCCGCTATGACGGGCTGTTGTCGCGGCTCGGCGCCCGCGCGCCGATCCCGGCGGTCGGTTTTGCCGCTTCGATCGAAGAGCTGACGGCATGCGGAGGCGCAGCATGAACGGCGCCGCCCCGCTCCTTCTTGCCGTGCCGTCAAAGGGCCGGCTGCAACAGAACACCGAAAGCTTTTTCGCCCGCGCCGGTCTCGATCTCGTCAAGCCGCGCGGCGCCCGCGACTATCGCGGCGCCATCGCGGGCTTCGACGGCGTCGAAGTGGCTTATCTGTCCGCCGCCGAGATCACCCAACAGCTCGGCCAAGGCGCCGCCCATCTCGGCATCACCGGCGAAGATCTGGTGCGCGAGATGATCCCGCAGTCGGACCGCCGCATCGTCATGGTGACCGGGCTCGGCTTCGGTTTCGCCAACGTCGTCGTCGCCGTGCCGCAGGCCTGGATCGACGTGCGCAACATGGCCGATCTCGACGACGTCGCGACCGCCTTCCGGCTGCGCAACGAGCGCAAGATGCGGCTTGCCACCAAATACGCCAACCTCACGCGCGGCTTCTTCGCCGAGCACGGCGTCGTCGACTACCGCATCGTCGAATCGACCGGCGCCACTGAGGGCGCGCCGGCCGCCGGTACCGCGGAAATGATCGTCGACATCACCACGACCGGCGCCACGCTCGCCGCCAACGGGCTCAAGGTGATCGACGATGGCGTGATCCTGCGCTCGCAGGCCAATCTTGTCGCCGCGCGCGCGGCAACCTGGAGCGCGGCGCAGCGCGACACCGCGCGCCGCCTGCTCGACCGCATCGCCGCCCAAAAGCGCGCCGCGTCGTTTCGCGAGGTGCGCTCGCGCTTTGCCGGCTTGAACGACACGCTGCTCGCCACGGCGCGGGAAAAATTCGGCGTCGCAGCTCCGTTCGGCGGCCCGACCTCCTCTGGCATGCTGACCTTGCACTGCCCGCCCGAATACGTGCACGCACTGGCGAGTTTTTTGCGCGAGCACGGCGCCGAGGCCGTTTCCGTAGCCGCGCTGGACTACGTCTACACCCGCGACAACCCGCTCTACGCCAAGCTCGCAGCCGAGCTCGACAGGCCCGCCCAGCCATAGCGTCGTCGCCTGATCGTTGTTACATAACCAAAAGCAACGGAGTAACGGCCATGCCAGATGAACAAATGGCGGATGAGCAAAGCGACGACGAAGAGCGGCCGTGCCTGCATTGCCTGATCGTCGAGGTGGTCGATAGTTTCTTTGCCGAATATCCGGTGTCCGCGGAAGCGCCGGACGTTATCGATACCGATGAGGTCATCACGGCGCTGGCAAAAACGGTGGCGGAGCTGACCTGCGGCCAGGATGCCGCAACGCGGCAAAATATCATCGAGCAGCTGACCCGCGGCGTCATGGAATACGACGCCGAATACCGGCAGCAGGATGAATTGGGCCAAGCCGGCTCGCACGCCCGGCATTAGACCACCGCCGATCAAGAGCGACCTGAATGGGCAAAGATCGTCTTGCTGCGTTCAGCGACGGCGTCATCGCCATCATCATCACCATCATGGTGTTGGAGCTCAAAGTGCCGCACGGCGCCGACTGGGCGACGCTGCGCGGCGTGGCGCCCAATTTTGTCGCCTATGTGTTGAGCTTCGTCTATCTCGCCATCTACTGGAACAACCACCACCATCTCTTGCACACCGTGACGCGGGTCGATGGGCTTATTCTCTGGGCCAATTCGCACTTGTTGTTCTGGCTGTCGCTCATCCCGGCGGCGACCGGCTGGATGGGCGAGAATTTTTTGGCGCCGGTGCCGACCGCAGTCTATGGCGTCTCGCTACTGATGCCGGCCATCGCCTATTACCTCTTGCAGAGGGCGATCGTGCATCAGCAAGGCGGTCATTCGGTGCTGGCGAGCGCGCTCGGCCGCGATGTCAAAGGCAAGATATCGCCGCTGCTCTATGCCGCGGCCGTCGCGCTTGCCTTTGTCGATGCCTGGCTGTCGATTGCGATCTATGCGCTGGTCGCGGTGATGTGGCTCATTCCCGATCGCCGGATCGAAAAAGCGTTGCGCGAGGGCTGAGGAGACAATCGCAAATGCAAGGTATTGTGCGCCGCGTGCTCGCGACCGCCGCCGTGTTGCTCGTTTGCGTAGGCTCCCAAGCCGGCGCGCAGACTTACCCGGCCAATAAGATCACCCTGATCGTCGCTTTTGCGCCCGGTGGCATCGCCGACACCCTGGCGCGGCTGATCGCCCAGGGCTTGAGCGATCGCTTGCACCAGGCCATGGTCGTCGAGAACCGCGGCGGCGCCGGCGGCAATATCGCCGCCGCCGCGGTGGCGCGCGCCGAGCCCGACGGCTATACGCTCCTTGCCACCACCACGGCGCTCGCCATCAACGAAACGCTGTTCACCAACAAGGAATTTTCGGCGAACGATTTCAAGACCGTGGCCATTGCCGCCAGCAGCCCGGAAGCGCTGGTGACGGGCGCGGGCAATTCGGCGAACAATCTCACCGAGTTTCTCAAAAACATGGCCGGCAAGACCATCAATTTCGCCGTACCCGGCGTCGGCACCGGATCGCATATCGAAGCGGAATATTTCTTCAAATTCTTGGCCAAGGCTCCGGCGCAGATGATTCCGTTCCAGGGCGGCGCGCCGGCGATCAACGCAGCCATCGGCAACCAGGTCGACCTGATGGCGACCACGCTCGGCGGCGGCGCCGCGGCGCAGATCGAAGGCGGCAAGCTCAAAGGCCTCGGCATCGCCGCCGACAAACGCGCAGCCGTCACGCCGAACGTGCCGACTTATGCCGAACAGGGATTCCCGGGCTTCACCGCCGCGCCCTGGGTCGGCTTCTTCGCGCCGGCCAAGACCGATCCGCAAATCGTCGCCACGCTCAACGGCACCATCAACGCCATCGTGCAAACGCCCGAAGTGCAGAAAAAACTCACCGACATGGGTTTTGATCCAATCACCGGCGCGCCGGCGCAAGCCGACGCCATGTTCAAAGCCGAAGTGGACAAGTGGGGCAAGATGGTCAAAGCGCTCGATCTGTCGATCAAATAGTCTCTGGTCGCTGGCGTATGGAACTTTCGCCACATGGACGCGTTGGATTTATCTAAATCCGCATCTTCAGGACGGAGGAGGAGCAGCCATGCCGGCATTCTTCGGCTTTATTCTTGGTATACTGGTCACGATCGGCGGCGCATATCTCTATGACGCTTCGTCAGGCCGCACAGTTAACGGCTTGTCGACCGCCAACGCGCCGATGGTGAACTGGAACGTCGTGTCCGACGACTTGCACGCCTTCACGACCGGCGTGCAGAACACGGCGAACGATCTGGAGACCCGGTTGAAGCGGCACACCGGCTGATCGTGTCGTCAAGCCGACGGCGTCTCACCGCTTAAAACTTTGGCAAACACCGGCATGTCGATATTGCCGCCGGACAGGATGAGGCCCGCGCGCCTGCCGGCGTAGCGGGCTTTTTCCTTGAGCAGCGCCGCGAGCGGCAAAGCACCGGCGCCCTCAACCAGGTTGTGGGTCGTGGTGTAGTAGATGCGGATCGCTTCGGCGATTTCATTCTCGCTGACGGTGAGGACGCGGGCCGCGCCGGTCTTGATGATGGCAAATGCGTCGGCCTGCGGGTCGCGGCACGCCACCCCGTCGGCGAAAGTCTGCGCTGAATTCGTTGGCACCGGCCGCCCGGCAGCGAACGACAGTGCGAAGGCCGGTGCATTTTCCGCAACGACGCCGACGATCTCGGTTTTCAGCCCGAGCAGATCGCGCACCGTGATCAGGCCACAAATCCCTGAGCCCATGCCGATCGGCACATAGACCACATCAAGATCGGCAAAACTCTCGAACAGCTCAAGCGCATAGGTGGCAACGCCCTTGACCAGGTCGCAGTGGAACGACGGCACGAAGTGATAGCCGCGCTCGTTCTGGATTTGCGCAGCGACCGTGCGGCTTTCGTCAAAATCCCTGCCGCCGGTCACCAGCTCGCCGCCAAAAGCCCGCATCGCCGCGTTCTTCTCGCGCGAATTGCCTTCCGGCACGACGATCACCACCGGCACGCCGTTGCGCGCCGCGGCGAGCGCGATCGACTGGCCGTGATTGCCGCGCGTCGCCGTGACCAGTCCCTTGAGACCGCGATCGGCGCGGCACAGAGCATCCACATAAACCAGCCCGCCGCGGGCTTTGAACGATCCGGTCGGCGTGTGGTTCTCGTGCTTGACCACGACCGTGGCGCCGACCCGCTCGGCGAGCAGCGGCCATGCATAAGCCGGCGTCGGCGGCACATAAGTGCGAACGGTCGCGGTAGCGGCGGCAAGTTCTTCAAGGGTAAAAAGCGGCATGTCTCCCCCTTTTTGTCACGGGTAGATAACCGGTATCCGGCCATCGCCGCTTTCAAAAACCTGACGCAAAATGACCCACTCGACCGAAGGTCTCCTGGTCAATGCCCGTATGGGCGATATGATGTAACATGCGAACATTGGCGCCTGGAGCCAAGAATACTGCGTCCCAAGCAAGGCACAGCGCCGGGACCGACTCCTGGCACGCCGAGCTGTTGCCGCGCTGACCTTACCGGGCGGCCTACACACCCGAACTTCCGAGCATCGGGTTCGCGTTCGAGGCTCAAGGCGGCGTCCACGCCTTGGGCAGCGACCGCAAAGTTGAGTTCCGGGCCAGACCCAACGGCCTCGCTTTTCTGCCGCCCGGCTGCGACGTCTATTCACTGTCCGACCACGGCGGCGAGTATCTGAAAGTGACCTTTGCGTGGGACCACGGTGAGCCCTGGCCTTGGACGCGGCGTTTCAGCGATGTCATCGACGCCGCCGCGATCGACGCCGCGCAAATGCTGCGCCGCGAGCTTTTGGCGCGTGATCGCATGGACGCGTTGCAATGCGAACGCCTGGTCGACGTCCTCAAGCAACGAACGGCTTGCGTTTTAAGCGGAATCGCCATTGAGCGCACCGCACGGTCCTGGATGACGCCGCGCCGGCTCAAGCTCATCGATGACCTGATCGAGGCGAGGCTGGACTCGAAGTTGACGGTTCAAGAGCTGGCCGGCGCGCTGCGGCTTTCCGCCGGCTTCTTCTGCCGAGCATTTCGAGCCGCCGTCGGCAAGGCGCCCCACGACTACATTATCGATCGCAGGGTTTCACGCGCCAGAGCGCTGCTGCTGACGACGGCGCTCGATTTGAAAGCGATCGCGCAAGCATCGGGTTTTGCGTCGCACGCTCACATGACCGCCACGTTCCGCACGCGGCTCGGCGTCGCGCCTAGCGCACTGCGAACATGATCCCGGTACCGACCGTGCGGTTATTCGAAGCCGACGCCTATCTCACCGAGGTGGAAGGCCAAATCGTTTCCGTGTCGGAGCACGGTATTCGCCTCGATCGGACACTGTTCTACGCCAATAGCGGTGGCCAGCCGGGTGACACCGGAATCCTTCTGCTCGACGACGGCCAACCGATTGAAATCGCGGACGCAAATTATGCACCTGGCCGCATTACGATCGTCCACACGGCAAAGTCATTGCCGCATGCATCCGCGGCGGGCCAGCCGGTCAAGATGAAGATCGACTGGGAACGTCGCTATCAGCACATGCGCATGCATACGTGCCTGCACATCCTGTGCAGCCTTATCGATGCGCCGATCACCGGATGCGCCATTCACGCCGACCATGCGCGTCTGGATTTCGACCTGGAAGAAAACACGCTCGATAAATCCGCGCTGACGGAGCGGATGAACGAAATCATCAGGAACGATGTACCCGTCGAGGTCATGCACTGGCCCCTAAGCGAAGTGCGCTCCAGACCCGGATTGGTGCGCACCGCATTCGTGGCGCCGCCGGAGATGGGCGACACCATGCGTATTGTCAAGATTCTCGGAGTGGACATTCAGCCGTGCGGTGGCACCCACATACGCTCCACCGGCGAAATCGGTGCAGTATTTGTCCGCAAGATCGAGAAAAAGAGCCGGCGCAACAGGCGCGTCACGGTGGCGTTTGGAACGCCGCCAACCACCTAGCATCGCTTCGCACGCCTTAAATATCCTTGCGCGTATCGCCCGCCTCGCCGCGCGGCCGGAAGACGACAAAGTGCGACAGCGAGAAATTGACCAGAAAACTCGCCAGAATTGCGACCGCTTTCGCCAGCCAAACCGGCAGCAGCAGAACTTCCGCGGCGAACAACAGCGTCGCCGTGTTGACGAGCAATCCGGCGACGCCCGAGGCCACGAAGGTCAGATACGCGCCCAAGCGCAATTGCCGTCCCGACTCGGCCGCAAAGGTGATCGACGAGTTCATGACATAGGAGCCGGTGACGGCGACGCTCCAGGAGATCAGGTTGGCGACGACCAGGGTCGTGGCCGTGGCGTTGCTGCATTGGCAAAAGTCGTTGAGCGAACCGATCGCCGCCAGTGCCGCGGACGATCCGCTCAACAGCGCGCGCGCCAGCAGGAACACGCCATAATCGACCAGCGTATTGACGACGCCGATCATGGCGAAGCTCAACGCCTTGACGCTGACGCCGCGGTTGCGCCAGGCGCCCGACAGCTTGGCGCGAGCCGAATCGAAGCGGGAGGCGCGGGTCATTGCCGTCACCGCATATCACGTCCTCAGCGTTCCGGCAGCCCGCGCCGCGACCTTGTGGCCACGACAGCCCAGCGCGATTAAGCTATAGATAGGCCTTTGAAGAATCGAAGATGAGCCCCGGGACCGAGCACAGAAACGTCTTGCACGGCGCCGCCCCCTCCGGCGCCGCCGCGGGGCTGTCGATCGTGGTTCCGGCCTACAACGAAGCCGCCTCGCTTGCGCGTGTGCACGCGCGCCTGACCGAAGTGGCGCAAAAGCTTGCCGCCACCCGCGCGCTCGCCTGCGAAGTCATCTATGTCGACGATGGCAGCGCCGATGACACGCTCAAAATCGCCCGCGGCTTGCCGGCCAATGCGCTCGACGTCCAGGTGGTGTCGCTGTCGCGCAATTTCGGCAAGGAGGCGGCGCTCCTCGCCGGCCTCGACCACGCCCGCCTCGGCGCCGTGCTGTTCATCGACGGCGACGGCCAGCATCCGCCGGAGCTGATCGAAACCCTGGTCGGCCATTGGCTCGATGACGATTACGATGTGGTCTATACCGCCAAGGCGCATCGCGACGAGGAATCGTTTGTGCGGCGCGCCGCGGTGAAGGCGTTCTACGCGCTGCTCAATTCCGACGGCAATGTCAAAATTCCCGAGAACGCCGGCGACTTTCGGCTGTTGTCGCCGCGCGCCGCCAAGGCGCTACGCCAGATGCCGGAGCGCAACCGCTTCTTCAAAGGGCTGGCGAGCTGGATCGGATTTCGCCAAAAGCGCATCGACTACGAGCCGGAGCAGCGCGCGCAAGGCCGCAGCCACTGGGGACTGCGCTCGCTGATCGGACTGTCGCTCAACGGCCTGACGGCATTTTCGGTGGCGCCGCTGCGCATGGCGACGGTGTTCGGTCTGCTGCTGGCGCTGATCGCCCTGATCTACGGCGGCAAGATCATCTACGAGACCGTGGTCTATGGCGTCAGCGTCCCCGGTTATCCCTCATTGTTCGTCGGCGTCATGGTGCTCGGCGCCGTGCAACTCGTCATGCTCGGCGTGGTCGGCGAATATATCGGCAAGATTCTTTACGAGATCAAAGGCCGCCCGGTCTATTTCGTGGCCGAGCACGACGTGAAGCTGCGCGAAGAGGCATCGAAGCTGCAGTCCGACACGCGCACCGCTGCCGAATGAACGAGCGGCACATTATCATCTGCGCCGACGATTACGGCATCTCGCCCGCGGTCAGCGCCGCGATCCGCGATCTGATCGCGCGAGGGCGCCTCAACGCCACGTCGGTCATGGTCGCGGCGCCGAAATTCGACCACGACACCGCGGCGAAGCTCCGGGACGTTGCCGCCAAGCGCGCTTCAGTCGGCTTGCATGTGACGCTGACGGGGCCATTCGCACCGCTCTCGCAAGACTTTGAGCCACTCCATGACGGCGCATTCTTGTCACTCGCGACCACGTTGCGCCGCGCGCATCTGCGGTCGCTGCGGCCAAAACTTCTGACCGTCGAGATTTCGCGCCAGCTCGAAGCTTTCATTGCGGCCTTCGGCCGGCCGCCGGATTTTGTCGACGGCCACCACCACGTGCATTTGTTTCCGCAAATCCGCGACGCCGTGCTGCGCGCGACCAAGGATTTGGCGCCCGCCGCCTGGGTGCGGCAATGCGGCCAACTGTCGGCGCGCCGGCGCCTCACCGATCACAAGGCGTTGTTGCTGGACGGGCTCAGCCGCCGCTTCCGCCGGCTCTCGGCCGATCACGGGCTGCGGACCAATCCGGCCTTTGCCGGCACCTATACGCTTCGCTCCGACGCGGCTTACGCGGCGCTGTTCGCAACCTTCCTCGATGGCATGCCCGACGGCGGCGTCATCATGTGCCATCCGGGCAAGGTCGACGCCGAGCTGAAACGGCTCGACCACGTCACCGAGTCACGCGAGCACGAATACGCGTTCTTCGCCGGCGACGCGTTTGCGCAGCTGCTCGCCGAGCGCGGCATCAAACTCTAGTCGGAACCAACATTGTCGCACCCGCGACGGTGGTATATCGTCGTGCCGCAACTTCGATCGCGAACAAGCGGCCAACAGGACGGACCACGGTCATGCCCGCAACCAAAATCATGCTGATACGCCACGCCGAAAAGCCGGACGACAAGGACGGCGGCATCGATCAAAAAGGCAATCCTGACAAGCACGAGCTGATCGTGCGCGGCTGGCAGCGCGCCGGCGCCCTGGTTCAGTTCTTTGCCAATCCGCGCGATCCGAACGGGCCGATCAAGCGGCCCGCGACCATTTTCGCCACCGAGCCGTCATCGCAGACCGCCAGCAAGCGTCCGCTGCACACGATGACGCCGCTGGCGAAATTCCTCGGCATCGACATCGACAGCGCTATCACCGAGGGTGCCGAGCAAGATCTGGTCAACACCGCGATTGCCAGCAGCGGCGTGGTGTTGATCGCTTGGCATCATGAAGCGATCCCTGCAATCGCCAATCTGATCCTGCAAAACACGACCGCGCCGCAGAAGTGGCCGGGCGATCGCTTCGACGTGGTGTGGATTTTCAGCCGCGCCGACGACGCCGCGCCGTGGACCTTCTCGCAGGCGCCGCAGCTGTTGCTGTCCGGCAATTCCCCGACCGTCATCAAGAGCGACTAGACCATGATCCGATCGAATTGAATCGGATCATGGTCTGGCTTTTTCGTTGGAGCATGATCTTTTCGGAAAACCGGCAGCCACTTTTCCGGATCATGCTCTGATTCACATCACCACGACTTTGGTGCCGACCTGGACGCGGTTGTAAAGGTCGATGACGTCGGCATTGCGCAGGCGGATGCAGCCCGACGACACGTTACTGCCGATGGTCCAGGGCTCGTTGGAACCGTGGATGCGATACACCGTGGAGCCGAGATACATGGCGCGCGCGCCGAGCGGATTTTCCGGGCCGCCGGCCATGTAGCGCGGCAGGTCGGGCCGGCGCTGAATCATCTCCGGCGGCGGCCGCCAATCGGGCCATTCCTTCTTGGCCGAGATGGTCTTGACGCCTTCCCAGGTGAAGCCGGGGCGGCCGACGCCGATGCCGTAGCGCATCGCCTTGCCGTTGTCCTGCACCAGGAACAGGAAATGGTGCGGGGTGTCGATGACGATGGTGCCGGGCCGTTCCTCGCTTCTGTAATCGACGAGCTGACGGTCGTATTTCGGATCGACCGTCGGATGCGCCATGTCGCCCTGGCTCGACGGCGCGAAAGTCGCCGGGTCGTTGCTCGACAGCTGCGTCAGCGCCGCCTGCTGCGCCTCGTCGTCGGGCTGCCCCGGCTGGTAGCCGCGCGCATAGGATTCGGGCAGCGGCTGGAACGGGCGCTGGATCATCGGCTCGCGCGGCGCGCCGCCGAACAGGAATTGGATGAAGCCGCCGCCGAGATTGGATTGCGGCTGAGCAACAAGCTGCTGCGGTTGCGGCTCCGGCTGCTGCATCGCGGCGCCGTTCTGGTCCGGCGGCGGTGCCTGATCGAGAGTGAGTTGCAGGGGGCCGGCCCAGGCCGTTCCGTAGGAGGCAGGAACCGAGAGCGCGCTCAGAACGAGCGCGGACACGAAAACACGCCGCATTGCTGTACTCTACTGTTACGCCGTTGCACACCGGGCACGTGTGTGGCCACATCGCCACGGCGCGCCCGTGCGACGAGTTGAGACCCAAACCTCGACTGTTTGGTAAATTTCGCACCGGTCGCGAGCGGTCGCGGCGGTCTTCGTACATTGTTCATCAAGTTACAGTTTATTTTGCATGAACGGCGCGCCCGCATGGTTAACGAAGCGTGCGCGGCGGCGCGACAAGCCGTGAACGCGGTATTAAGCCGATAACCGGTAATCTTGAGTGGAATTTGGTCAGTGCCGTAATGCCCGAGCCGCGCAAGATCTTCCGCATCGAAGAGAAGGCTGCATCGCGACTTGGTGCGCAGTCGACCGGCGCGCCGGCGCCGCACCGCCACGCCGAACTGATGCAGGAGATCTCAGCGCTGCGCGCCATGCTGGCGACGATGGCGGCGCAGCCGCCGTCGGACGGTTTTGGGGCGTCGCGCAACGGCGCCACCGCGCGGCTTGCCTGCGAGCTCAATCTGATTGCCGACGCGATCAACGGCGAGACCATACGCACCGACGCCGCCGGCGCCGCCGGGCCGGGCAAGGCGATGCCGCCGATGACGCGCATCGCCCACGAGCTCGAAGAGGTGGTCCACAGCACCGAACGGGCGACGCAAAAGGTCTTGGCGGCGGCCGAAGAGATCGATCAGGTGGCGAACAATCTCGTGGCCGCGCTGCGCGGCAAGTTCGAGCAGGGCCTCGCCAAGGACATCCAGGATCTCGTGATCAGGATCTTCGAGGCCTGCAATTTCCAGGATCTCGCCGGTCAGCGTATCGCCAAGGTTTTGGCGACGCTCAATTTCGTCGAGGACCACGTCAGCCGCGTGCTCGAGGAGATCAAGAACCCGTCGGCGGCGCGGCGCAACGGCGCGCAATATCTGCACGGCCCGCGGCTCGACACCGACAGCGGCCACGTCTCGCAAGCCGACATCGACGAAATGTTCAGCGGCAACAACTAGACTATGATCCAATTCAATTGAATTGGATCATAGTCTGGATTTTAGTTGGCGCATGATCTTATCCGAAAACCGGTATCCACTTTTCGGGATCATGCTCTAGATTGTTCGTGCCGGCCTGATCGCGGCAAAACACGCCAGCGCCACCACGGCGAAGGCCGCAACCAACATCAGTCCCGCCTCGTCCGACGCTCGCTCCGCGACATAAGCGAGCACCACCGGCGCCACCGCCTGCACCACCAGGAACGGGCCGCCGATGCGGCCGACCAGAAGGCCATAGCCGCCGGCGCCGAACAGCGACAGCGGCACGGTTCCGCGCGCGATGGTCATCAGCCCATTGGCCATGCCGTACATCACCGCGAAGGCGGCGGCGACGAGAGCGGAAAACGGCGCGAGCGCGATCAGCGCGAAGGCCGCGACCAAAAGGCCGAGCGAGAAACGCGCGGTCCACAACGGATTGAGATTGCGCGCGAAGGTCAATTCGCAGATGCGCGCCAAGACCTGTGCCGGGCCGAACAGCATACCGATCGCGACCACGGTGTCCGGCGCGAGCCCAAAACGCTTGAAGATCGCGAGCAGATGCGCCGACAGCGCCGAGGGCACGAATGCGTAAGCGGCAAAGGCCGTGGCGACCAACGCGAAAACGAGCCCGTACGGCGAATGTACGGCGACCGGCGTTTTTTGCTCAGGTTTGGCGGCAACAGGCGCCGGGATTTCCGCGCGCTGGCGCGGCAGCGCGAAGGCGTGCAGCGGCGCGGCGACGACGGCAAGCAACGCGGCGTAGACGAGATAGGTGCCGCGCCAGCCGACTTTGTCGATGAGGAATTGCGTCGCCGGCCAGCCCACGGTGGAGGCAAAGCCGCCGGCCAGCGTCAGCGTCGTGATCGGCGCGCGCGCGCCGGCGCCAAATATCCGGCCGAGCGTGGCGAAAGCCGGATCGTAGAGCGAGGCCGCCATGGCGACGCCCAACACCATCCACCCCGCCAAATAGGCGACCGCACTTTGCGCGACCACAAGGCCGGCAAGCCCGAGCGCGCCGATCAGCGAGCCGCACGGCATGACGACGTGGCCGCCGTAGCGATCGATCGCGCCGCCGACATAACGCGACACCAGGCCGCCGACCAACAGGCCGACGGAGAAGCCGCCCATGGCAAAAGCTTTCGACCAGCCATGATCGGCCGCAATCAGCGGCACCGTGAGCACGGGCGGATAGAAGATCGCGCCCCACGACAGGATTTCCGTCACACCAAGCACGGTGACGGCGCGCCACGGGCCGACGAAGAAGTCGCGGGGGCTGGGCATCACTATTCCCCTCCCCACAAGGGGAGGGAGAAGATTTAGCGCTGCGGCGCCGCCTGCATCGGCGGCCGGCCGGCGGAGCGGGGTGCTGCGCCTTCGGCGGCACAGCGCACATAGACGCCGGTGCCGTAGCGGCCGGCGACTTCCGGGTCGATCCAGCGCAGCACCATGGTGCGGCCGTCGAACGAGACGATCTCGCGGTCCTGCGGGCCGCCGGCGTCGCCGGGCGGGCCGATATAGTTCTTGCCGTTCTGGCTGCCCTTGAGCTGCAACTCCTGCAACTCGGCGCTGTCGGCGAGATACATCATGACGCCGCCGCCCGGGCCGCGATTGATCACCACCGGCTGGCCGCATTGCGAACGCGCCGCGGCCGTGGTGCGGGCGAGGTCGGCATCGTTGTGGTAGGCGCCATAGCCCCAACGGCCGACCATTTCCTCCGGCCGGTACTGCGATGCGATGGCGGGCTGCGCCACCGGCGGGGGTGCGGATTGCTCGACCGGCGGCGAACTGGTGGTGCAGGCCGAGAGCGCCAGCACGGACAAAGCGGCCACGCTTGCCAGCACCCGGAGATCGCGGAGCGACGCGCCCATGGAAGGTCTCCTCAAAGCTCTGGTCGAGCCGGAGCGAAAAACCGCGCCCGGCCCCACGAATGCCCCAGTTCTACCGCCGGGTCCTTTCGACTTTGTTTCAAATTATCCCCTCTGGGCCAGCAGATACGCCCATTAAGGCCCTGATTTGGCGGCTTGCGGGCCGGAACGGTTGCGCGCGCCGTTGCGGCCGGCAGCCGCGGCCCGCGCTGTCTTGCCGCCGGACCGCGCCGGTTTGCGCGGATCTTTCAGCGGCGCCGATTTGTGGATGCTCAACGCCCGCATCTGCTCGGGGTCGTGGAAGAAATCGCTGTCGGCGCGCAAATCCACGGCATGGATGCCGGCGATGGCGCAAATATCGTCCATCTCGTTGGCGTCGCCGGTAACGCCGATGGCGCCGATCACTTCGCCCGCCTCGTCGCGGATCAGCTGGCCGCCGCCTTCGAGAAACAGCGGGTAATCGGCGAGGTTATCGATTCCCTGCATGAACAGCGGCTTCTCGTTGGCCTTCTGCAGGACGAGCTTCGACGGCCGCCCCAGCGCCAGCGACGCGTAAGCCTTGCCGTAACAGACCTCGAACCGCAGCATCGAGGCGCCGTCCTGTTTCTGGAACGCCTTCACCCGGCCGCCGGCGTCGAGCACGATGGCGCTCATCGGCCGGCAGCGCTCCTTCTTTGCCAAAGCGAAGGTCGCGGCAATGATGGTGTTGGCCTGATCGAGGCTCAGCGCGCGCATTCTATTGTTCCCCTCCCCGCCCGGCCGGCGATCCTGTTACCCAGAATAGACTTTATGACGGCGCAAGCCACCAGCCATGACGTGGCGTTCGCGTAAAGCATGGCGCGCCGGCGCGCTTGACAGCGCGCGGGGCAGCCCCTATCTCCGCGGCAGCTTATTGGCACTCAGCCAATAAGACTGCTAATGCGCTGCAAAACAACAACTTTCTGTCCAACGCCAATGCCGCCTTGAGCGCGGCGACGAGGGTGAACAATGGCGAAGCTGAAATTCCGGCCGCTCCATGACCGGGTGGTCGTCAAGCGTATCGACGCCGAGGCCAAGACCAAGGGCGGCATCATCATTCCCGACACCGTGAAGGAAAAGCCGCAAGAGGGCGAAGTCGTCGCCGTCGGCCCCGGCGGCCGCGACGAGAGCGGCAAGCTCACCCCGATGGGCGTCAAGGCCGGCGACCGCGTGCTGTTCGGCAAATGGTCGGGCACCGAGGTCAAGCTCGACGGCGACGAGCTTTTGATCATGAAAGAGTCCGACATCATGGGCGTGATCGCCTAGCAGAGGACGGAAGACAGAGGACAGACGACAGAAAAGCAAAGTTCGTCTATTTCATCCGTCGTCCGTCATCTGTCGTCCGTCCTCCGATCCCTGCATCCCAATCCGAAGGAAAGAAATCATGGCTGCCAAAGACGTAAAATTCTCAGGCGATGCGCGCGAGCGCATGCTGCGCGGCGTCGAGACGTTGGCTAACGCAGTGAAAGTCACGCTCGGCCCCAAGGGCCGCAACGTCGTGCTCGACAAGAGTTTCGGCGCTCCCCGCATCACCAAGGACGGCGTCACCGTCGCCAAGGAGATCGAGCTCGAAGACAAGTTCGAGAACATGGGCGCGCAGATGGTGCGCGAAGTGGCGCAGAAGACCAACGATCTCGCCGGCGACGGCACCACCACCGCGACCGTGCTCGCGGCGTCGATCGTCAAGGAAGGCGCCAAATCGGTGGCCGCCGGCATGAATCCGATGGATCTCAAGCGCGGCATCGACATCGCGGTCGCAGCCGTAGTCGAGGACATCAAGAAGCGCTCGAAGAAAGTCGCGTCCTCGTCGGAAGTCGCCCAGGTCGGCACCATCTCGTCGAATGGCGATGCCGCCGTCGGCAAGATGATCGCGGAAGCGATGCAGAAGGTCGGCAACGAGGGCGTCATCACGGTCGAGGAAGCCAAGGCGCTCGACACCGAGGTCGAGATCGTCGAGGGCATGCAGTTCGATCGCGGCTATCTCTCGCCCTATTTCATCACCAATGCCGAGAAGATGGTGGCCGAGCTCGAGGATGCTTTCGTGCTGCTGCACGAGAAGAAGCTCTCCGGGCTGCAGGCGATGTTGCCGGTGCTGGAAGCGGTGGTGCAGTCGGGCAAGCCGCTGCTCATCATTGCCGAGGACATTGAGGGCGAGGCGCTGGCCACGCTGGTGGTCAACAAGCTGCGCGGCGGCCTCAAAGTCGCGGCCGTGAAGGCGCCGGGCTTTGGCGATCGCCGCAAGGCGATGCTCGAAGACATCGCCATCCTCACCGGCGGCCAGCTCATTGCCGAAGATCTCGGCATCAAGCTCGAAAGCGTGACGACGGCGATGCTCGGCCGCGCCAAGAAGATCGTGATCGAGAAGGAAAAGACCACGATCGTCGATGGCGCCGGCAAGAAGAAGGAGATTGAGGCCCGCGTCAACCAGATCAAGGCGCAGATCGAGGAGACCACCTCCGACTACGACCGCGAGAAGCTGCAGGAGCGGCTGGCAAAACTCGCCGGCGGCGTCGCGGTGATCCGCGTCGGCGGCGCTACCGAGATCGAGGTCAAGGAGAAGAAGGACCGCGTCGAGGACGCGCTCAACGCCACCCGCGCCGCGGTCGAGGAAGGTATTGTGCCGGGCGGCGGGGTTGCGCTGCTGCGCGCCAAGAAGTCGGTCGGCAAGCTCACCAACGCCAATGCCGACGTGCAAGCCGGCATCAACATCGTGCTCAAGGCGCTGGAGGCGCCGATCCGCCAGATCGCCGAAAATTCCGGCGTCGAGGGCTCGATCGTGGTCAACAAGATCACCGAGAACAAGTCCGAGACCTATGGCTTCGACGCGCAGACCGAGGAATACGTCGACATGCTCGACAAGGGCATCGTCGATCCGGCCAAGGTGGTGCGCGCGGCGCTGCAGGACGCCGCCTCGGTCGCCGGCCTCCTGGTCACCACCGAAGCCATGATCGCCGAACTGCCGAAGGATCAGCCGGCCATGCCGGCAATGCCGGGCGGCGGCGGCGGCATGGGTGGGATGGGCGGGATGGGCTTCTGATCCCTTCCGCGACCGAATGACGAAAGGGCGCGGTGCAAACCGCGCCCTTCTTGTTTGGTCGCGCGCTCGATGCGGCGAAATCAATTCGTCATCAGGTGAAAGCGCAGCGTGGTAGGGCCGGAGAATTCGACGGTGTCGCCGCGGCGGCGCCAGTTGGTCACATGGACCAGCATGTCCAACAGATCGTCGTCGCTGGCGATGCGGTCCGCAGCGCATTGCGCGTTGTCACGCTCGCCCGGCGTAATGGCGATCGTGCCATTGCCGACCTCGGCGCGGCCGCGCAGGCTGCCGCACCACAAATCGATTGCCGCGCTGCCGTCCTGCTCGATCGACAGCGACGGCAGGCGCTTGGTGCCGCGCATCGGCTTGCCGTCGAGCAAAAGCTCGCTGCCGAACGGAAAAGCGGTCTCGGCGGCGATCGCGGCAAGCGGCATGCCGGCGAAAACCGCAACAACGAGCCAGCAGGCAAGGGGCCGGCGCAGCATTGTCGTCTCCGGGTTCAGGGGATGCTCCGGCCAATCAATTGGTCATGGCGCGAAAGCGCAGCGTGGTGGGGCCGATCAGTTCGATGACGTCGCCGTCGCGGCGCCAGTTGGTGACCTGCGACAGCGCCGCCAGCAAGGTCTCGTCGCCGCTTTGGCGCTCCGGCGAGCATTGCGCCGGCTCCGCCGGCTCGGCGACGATGGTGATGGAATTCTCGCCGACGGTCGCGGATGCATGCACACTGGCGCACCACAGGTCGATCGCCGCGGTGCCGTCATCCTCGATCTCGATCATCGGGATGCGCTTTGAGCCGTAGAGCGGCTCGACGTCGAGCATCAATTCGGTTGCGAACGGAAAGGCGCTTTCGGCGGCGCCGGCCGCACCGGCGAGCCCGGGCGGGCCGAGCAGTACCGCGGCAACGAGGACGTAAAACCGGCAGAACATCAGCACTCCGATCGAACGGGATCGCGAATGGCGAATAGCGAATTGCGCTTGGATTGGCTAGGGGCAGATTGCGCGTGGCGAATGAAAGGTCTCCCCCCATTTGCCACGCGCTATTTCGTCACTGGCGCGTCCGTCGGACGCTCACGCCTTCGGCAACACCGCGATGTCGGGGAAGAACAGGTAACAGGCCACCCCGATCAGCACGAGATAGACGAGGAGCACGAGGGTCCAGCCGAAATTGTGGCGGATCACCTCGCCCTCGTTGCGGACGAACTCGCTGGTCGACACGCCGACGCTGGCGGTCTGCGGCGCGATCGGCTTGCCGATCTCGGCACCGACCGAGTTCATGACCGGCAACAGCATCAGCGGAAATCCGAGCAACTGGCCGACCAGCGCCTGGAATTTGCCGAACATGGCGTTGGTCGAGGTGTTGCTGCCGGACAGCGCGACGCCGATGAAGCCGAGCAGCGGCGCGACAACGATGAAGGCGACGCCGAGGCTGGAGAAGGCCTTGGCGAGCGATCCGGCCATCCCGGAGAAGTTGAAGACGTAAGCCAGGCCGAAGATGAAGACGCCGACCAGGCAGGCGCCCCACATCTGCGACCAGGTTTTCTTGAAGATTTCGACAAGCTGCGCGCCGCTGACGCGCAGCAGCAAGGCAACGATGATCCAGGACGCCAGGATCGCGCTGCCGCCGACGAACGGCGTCCAGTTGAAGACCGCCGAAATCTTTGCACCCGGCGCGATCGAGGACGCGGCATCGACCTGGTAATGCAGCGCAACGATGCCGGGCAGCTTCGACCATGGCCCGGTCCAGGCGACGACCACGGCGACCAGCACGATGATCGGCAACCAGCCCTGGAACACTTCGCCGGCCGACAGGCCGTGGCTTTCGGCGGCGGTTTCCTGCGCCGCCGTCAGCGGGACGCCGCCATAGCCGAGCGTTTGCGCCGGACGCCAGACCTTGAGCAGGATCAGCAGGCAAGCGAAGCAGACGATGGCGCCGATGACGTCGGGCAGATATGGCCCGAGATAGATCGAGGTCGGCAATTGACCGGCGATATAACCGAGCGAGCCGACGATGGCGAGCGGCCAGGCGCCCTTCATGCCTTGCTTGCCGCTGACCAGATAGAGCAGGATCCATGGCGGCAACAGCGCGAGGATGGCAACGATCTTGCCGACCGAGCCGGCCAGCGCCAGAAGCGGCATGCCGGTCACCGCGGCCAAGGCGATGATCGGAGCGCCGAGGGCGCCGTACGACACCGGCGCGTTGTTGGCGATGGCAGCGACCCGGATCGCATCGAGCGCCGGAATGCCGAGCGTGATCAGGATCGGCGCGACGAAGGCCCACGGATAGCCGAAGCCGACCAACCCTTCGAGCAAGGCGCCAAACGCCCAGGCGAACAGGATGGTCTGCACCCGCACATCGCGGGTGCCCTGCTGGATCAGCCAGCGCCGCAGCTTGTCGAAGGCGCCGGTCGCAACCAGCGTGTTGAACAGCATCACTCCCCAAAACGTGATCCAGTCGACGTTCCAAACGCCGGTGGCGGAGCCGTAAAGATAGGCGCGCAGCCCGTCGTCGAGCGGCATCTTCCAGACCCAGAGCCCGAGCAGGAACGTAACGATGGAGCCGATGAGCACCGCAAGCCACGCCGACATGCGCAAGCCCGCGAGCAGAAACAACAGCAGCACGACCGGAATGAGCGCGACCAGCCAGGTCACGAACAGATTTCCAGTCGGATCGAGAATTTGCGTGAACATGGACAGTCCCTCCCAGCTTAGGACTTGTGAGCGGCTTTTATTGTGTCTCCATTTGTTGGCCGCATGAGCGGCACGTCAGCATGCGCCAGCCGACGCGAAGAAAGCAAGATTGGCCGTCATTTCGCCGCACAACATCGTGCAGGCTGCGCGGCGTTGCCTATCGCCTGATCGGCAACGCATATCGCGCCACGAATTGGTTTGTGATATTGCAACGCACCAACGCGGCTCTGGCTGTTGCCGTGTGTGAAACGGCGCCGGTGCGCGTCGGTTGTTCCGCATCGCACCGCGTTCCTAAAGTCCACCTCGGAGGTTTTTCGTGAAAAATCTGGTCGCGACACTGGCCACGATGTGGCGGCTGGCCGCTCCTTATTTTCGCTCCGAGGATCGCTGGGCGGGCCGGCTCCTGCTCGGCGCGGTCATCGCCATCCAGCTGTCGCTGGTCGCCATCAACGTGATTTTGAACCAGTGGTACAATCGCTTCTACAATACGTTGCAGGATCGCGATTTCAGCGCTTTCGTCAGCGCCGTACTGTTTTTCTGCGTGCTCGCCGCGATCTATACCGTGCTGCAGGTTTACCAGACCTACCTGAGTCTGTGGCTGCAAATCCGCTGGCGGCGCTGGATGACGCAGACCTATCTGCAGCAATGGCTCAACACCGCGAACCATTATCGCATGCAGCTTCTCGGCGATGCCGCCGACAACCCGGACCAGCGTATCGCGGAAGACATCCGCATGTTCATCGATTCGGGAGCCGGATTTGGCGGCGGATTTGGCATCCTGCCCATCGGCCTCGGCCTGCTCAACGCCGTGGTGACGTTCTGTTCCTTCGTCGTCATCCTGTGGAATTTGTCGGAAGCGGCGCCGCTGACGCTTTTGGGCGTGACGATCCACGGCTATCTGGTATTGGCCGCAGTCTTCTACGCGATCGTCGGCACCGCGCTCACCCACCTGATCGGCTGGCCGTTGATCGCGCTCAATTTCCGGCAGCAGCGTTTTGAAGCGGATTTTCGTTTCAATCTGGTGCGCACGCGGGAAAATTCCGAACAGATCGCCTCGTTGCACGGCGAGGCCGCCGAACGCGAGCGTCACCTCGGCCGTTTCGGCCTCCTGGTGGCGAATTGGATTGCCATCATGCAGCGGACCAAGAAGCTGACTTTCTTTACGGCGAGCTATTCGCAGGCAGCGGTGATTTTTCCCTATGTCATGGTGAGCCCGGCCTATTTTTCCGGGTCGATGCAGCTCGGCGGCCTGATGCAGACTGCGTCCGCCTTCAGCAATGTGCAGAACGCGCTGTCGTTTTTCGTCTCCGCATATCAGCAGATCGCCGAATATCAGGCGGTCGTCGCGCGCCTGTCCGGGTTCGAGCGTGCGATCGACGCCGCCCGCGCCGCGGCGCTCACCACGCCGGTCATCGAAGTCGTGGCGCGCGAATCAAGTCACGCGATCGCCATCGACCATCTCGCCGTCGGCCTGCCCCAAGGCGAACCGCTCCTCACTGCCGAACAGCTCGCGCTCAATGCCGGCGATCATGTTCTGGTCAGCGGTCCATCGGGCGCCGGCAAATCGACGCTATTCCGCGCCATTGCCGGCATCTGGCCGTTCGGATCGGGCAAGGTCAGCGTGCCGGTGGAGGCCAAGGTCATGCTGGTGCCGCAGCGGCCGTATTTTCCGCTGGCGACGCTCGCCGACGCCATCACCTACCCGGCGAGGGGCGGCAGCTTCGACGACGCGCGCCTCGCCGAGGCGCTCACCGCGGTCGGGCTATCGGGGTTGATCCCGCGGCTGCACGAGGAGGCGCACTGGAACCGCATGCTTTCGGGCGGCGAGCAGCAGCGGCTCGCCATCGCACGCGCGCTGCTTTACGCGCCGGATTATCTGTTCCTCGACGAGGCCACCGCGGCGCTCGACGAGCCCGCCGAGGCGATGCTGTACCGCCTGCTGCAAGAGCGGCTGCCGGGCACCGCCATTATTTCGATCGGCCATCGTTCGACGCTCGGCGCCTTCCACCGCCGCCGCTTCGCCTTCGTGGGCGAGCCGAATCACTACGACGTGCGCGACGTGCCGCTGGTGTCGGTGGCCGAATAGCCGCGGTGGATATGAAAAACGAAACGGCCGGTGGCGTTTCCGCCACCGGCCGCGTCAGTTTGCGAGTTCAGGCGCTTATTTCAGGTTGGACGCGAAGTCGACCGAGGCCGAGAGCTTCGCGACGAAGGCCGCACTGCACCAGTTGGTGCCGAGACCGTTCGGGTTCTGCGCCGTGACATTGGCCGGCGAGAACGTCGCGTTCTGCGCGCTGGTGAACACGTTGCACTGCGCCTTGTTCAGGTTGGTATCGTAGTAGCGCAGGTCAAGCGTGAGCACCTTGTAGGTGAAGCCGACGCCCAGATCCCAGTTGGTGTAGCTGGTGTACTTCACGCCGCCGGGGGCGGCCGGTACGCCATAAAACGCGTCGCTGGTGCCGAGATCCCAGTAACCGAGGTCACCGGAGACGTACATGCCGAGCCCGCTCTGAAACCAGGTGCTCGGAGCGGTGAAGGTGACGTTACCCACCGTATAAAAGCCCCAAGCGCCGGTGTTGACGACTGACGGCGAGTACCACTCCTGAAGGTTGGCCGACCATTGGTCGTTAAAGGTGTAGGTGCCCTTGCCGTAGACTTCCCAGAAGCTGGCGTTCTGCTTGGCGACGTTGCCGCCGAGCGGCTGGATACCGAGACCCGGCACCGAGCCGACGACACCAGCCGGCGTGATCACCGCCGGGCCGCCGCCGAGCGTGGTGCAAAAGGCCGGCGCGTTGAAACACTGGCCGCCCGGGTAGTAGTAGTACCAAGCGCCGAAATCGAGGGCGAGCTTGTCGAAGGTCGGGCGGATACCGCCGTAGAAGTCGACTTCCGCTGCCGCGTTATTCGGGAAGTTGATGCTCTCGCCCGAGATGCCGCCGTAGCTCTGCCAGTTGGGATTCCAGTTGTAGCGCAACTCGAAGCCGGCCTGCGTCGACGGCTTGTGGTTGGACTGGCTGATGCCGCGGAAATTGTAATCAGTCATCAAGGCCGAGGTGACCACGACGTCCCACGGAGAAGGCGGCGGAGCCGCCGCGGGGGGAGCCTTCACGGCCATATCGGCTGCCATGACGGACGAGGACGCCAACCCCGCCGCCAGCACTAATGAGTAAGCTACCTTTTTCATTGTAAGCCCCTATTTGTCCCCTGCACCGGACGACGATGTCCCCGAAGGCCGGCTACAGCACCATTTTTGTCAAAGCGAACTCGCACCTGACATGTCCGGATATTTCGACGTAGAGGCCGCTCAGCCAAGTCTAAAACTGAAGCAACTGCCGCCTTTTTATGCGTTTTCGGCCTAATTTCGCATAATGTTAATGAGTGTGGCGCGAACGCTACACTTTTGGGGCTCTAAACTGCGTTGAGGCCAGTATTTTCCTTGGCCGGCGAGGGCTGAAATCCGAGCCAGCGTCAGTTTGCATGCCCTGTTGTGGATAACCGGACCTGTTCTGGCCTTGATCGGACCGCCGCGGCGCTTAGTTTTCCGTAATCGGCCACGCTGGAAAGCGTTGCGGCGCAGGAGATTCGGTCATGAAAGCAGTTGTCGAAGGCCAAGTGGTTGCTCAGAGCAACGATGTAATCGATTGCAAGGGCTATCAGTACTTTCCGCAGGGCGCGGTGCGCATGGATTGGCTGCAAAAGACCGCCAAAACCGCGGACGACCTCAAATGCCCCCACGGCGTGCAGTTCTACGACGTGGTCGTCGACGGCAAACGCCACGCCCGCGCCGCATGGTCTTACGAGGCTCCACGGCCGGAGATGAGCGCGGTCGGCGGCCGATTCGGCTTCTGGCAGGACGTCGAAGTCGCGTAGCCATGTAGCCCGGGTTGAGCGTAGCGAAACCCGGGGGAATCATCGACAAGCCGGAAGTCCGCCCCCGGATTTCGCTGCGCTCAATCCGGGCTGCTGCTTACGCCGCCTTTTTGCGGTTGGCCTCGAGCCGGGCATCGACCAGCGCCACCTGGGCGTCGATGGCCGGATGGCTCAAGCCCTTCTGCCGGGCGATGAGCTGAACGAGCTTGTCGGCACGCTCGATATAGGGCGCGCCGTTTTGCAGCGCGCGGGCGGCAGAAGCCGGACGGACCAGCGATTGCGCCGCGGCGGCGTATTTCTCGAACGGCACCAGATCGTCCGGTTTGGCGCCGAGCTTGACGCACAGGTCGAAGACGAAATTGTAGACCGAGCGCGAGGTTTCGAGATCGCTCCACACCGCCTCTTGCGCGGTACGCATGCCGTCCTTGGTGACGCAGCGATAGTTGCCGGCGAGCAGCATCGACCACTTGGCCAGCGGCACGAAGATCGAATCGTAGACCTTGAGCTTTACGGGCAGCTCGATCTTGTTGCCGTCGCCGGGGTCATAACGGATCGCCTCGATCTCGTCCTGCAACTGCCGCAGCATGGCGGTCGGCTTCGGGTCGTCGAATTTCGCCACTTTGAAATTGGTCGGCAAGGTCACCATCAGCACGTTGACCTTCTCGTCCGGCGGGCGAATCGCCTGCGGGTCGGGGCTGTTGAGCGTGATGGTCGCCGGATCGAACGAGTCCCACACGGTCGGGTCGGTATAGGCCGGCTTGAGCGCGTCGTAGTCCAGGCCCGGGATGCGCTTCACATAGGGCAGCGGCGGCATGTTCATGATCGACATGCACGGCACCCGCGACTTGGCCACCGCGTCGAGCAGTTCGCGCACGCCGGCCGAGCGGTATTGCGGCTCTTGCATGCACAGGCCGACCAGATCGTAGTCCTTGGGATTGACGCCCGTAGCCGGTCCGGCGGTGACGGCGCCGGGAAGCTTGCGCGAGTTGAGTTCGACCGGATCCTTGCGGCCGCGCACCGGCAGGCGCACGCGAAAGCCTTCGGCATTGATCAGGTCGGCTTCCGCCGGCAGGCAGACCAGATGCAGCTTGTGGCCGCCGAACAGGAGCTTCGAGGCGAGCAGCGAACCGTAGGACGCGCCCATCAGCAGGATGTTGTAGGTCGGCATAACGCACCTCCCGGGAAGCGAAACGGCCGGCCATCACCGGCCTCGGACCGGCGCCAACGCGCCGGCCACCTTCATGTGCGGCCAATGCTATTGGCCTCGCCGGGCAGTTGCAATGCAGGTCGGCGCGCTTGGAGGCGGCGTCAGGCGGGCGCCCGACGCCGCGCTGCCGATGACGCCAAAACGATCAGCTGCTGCCGTCGTTGCCGACGAGCCCGCTGGTAGAAGGCGGGGTCGAGGACGGGGCGTTGTCCTCAGGCGGAAGCGGTTGCGGCTGCAAGGCCGGCTTCTTGGGCCGGGGCTTGGGCTTTGGCTTGGCCGCCGCCACTGGCGGAAGAGGTTGCGGATTCAAGGCCGGCTTTTTGGGCTTGTATGCGGGCTTTTTCTTCTTCTTGGCGGCCTTTTTCGGCGCCGGCTTCTTTCCGTATTTGACGCCTTTCTTCTTTTTGCTTGCCGGAGCCGCCTTTTTCTTCTTGCCCGGTTTCTTCTTCGCCTTTGCTTTCTTCGCCATGATCGACCTCCCGATCGTTGGATATGAAATCAGCTCACCCGGAGCGCGGGTGGACGTGTCCCCCCGGTGGCCCAATCGATCAACTCGACCGTATGGACGGCTGGAAGTTTTGTGCCCGCCGCGATCTGCGCGATGCAGCCGATATTGCCGGCGGCGATCACATCAGGTCGCAATCTCTCGATAGTCCCGACTTTGCGTTCACGCAACCGTCTTGCAAAGTTTGGCTGCAAAATGTTGTAGACGCCGGCCGAGCCGCAGCACAGATGACCGTCCGGCACGTCCAAAACCTGAAAGCCGAGCTTGCCTAGCAGCTCCTTCGGCTGCCGGTTGACGCGCTGGCCGTGCTGCAACGAGCACGCCGAATGGTAGGCCACGGTGAGTTGCGGCATGCCTTGCGCGGGCTCGAGCGGCAGCCCGGCGAGATATTCGGACACGTCCTTGGCCAGGCCCGAAACACGGCCGGCGCGATCGGCATAGGCCGGATCGGTGCGCAGCATAAAGCCGTAATCCTTCACCGTGGTCCCGCAGCCCGAGGTGTTGATGACGATGGCGTCGAGGCCTTCGAGCGCCGTCCAGGCATCGATATTGGCGCGCGCCTGCTCAAGGGCCTCGCCGTCGCGGCCCATGTGATGGACCAGCGAGCCGCAGCAGCCGACCCCGCGTGGCAGCACCACCTCGATGCCGTGGCGCGTCAGCACGGCGATAGTCGAGGCGTTGATTTGCGGCGCCAGCACGTCGTTGACGCAGCCGGCGAGCAAGGCGACGCGGCCTTTGCGCGCACCCACGGCGGGAAACGTCTGCGGCCCGAGCGGACGCCGCGGCCCCCGCCACGGCGCCAAGCGGAGCATGGCGGCGAGCCGCTTAAGTCCCACCGCATCGAGCAGCGGCGCCAGCGGTTTTGCCGGAAGCGCCGCAACGAGCGCCAGCCGGAACCGCTGCGGATAGGGCAGCAACCAAGCCAGCATCGCGCGCAATAGGCGCTCGAGCGGCGGGCGCTCGTAGGTCTTTTCGATATGGACGCGGGCGTGGTCGACCAGGTGCATGTAGTGCACGCCCGACGGACAGGTGGTCATGCAGGCGAGACACGACAGGCAGCGGTCGATGTGCAGCACGACGTCCGCGGTCGCCGGGCGGTCGTGCTCCAGCATCTCCTTGATCAGGTAGATGCGCCCGCGCGGCGAATCGAGCTCGTTGCCGTCGAGCACATAGGTCGGGCAGGTCGCGGTGCAGAAGCCGCAATGCACGCAGGCGCGCAGGATCTTTTCCAATTCGGCGGTGTCCGGATCGGCGAGCTGGGCCAGGGTGAAACTGGTCTGCATGGCTACACGCCCGCCCACATGCGACCGGCATTGAGCACGCCTTGCGGATCGAAACCTGCCCGCACCCGCGCCGTCAGCGCGGCAAGCGCCGGCTCTTCCGGGGTAAAGACTTCGACCGCGGCGCGCACCGCGGCCGGCGCCCGGACCAGCGTGGCGTGGCCGCCGGCAGCCGCCACGGCGCCGCGCACCAGCGGCGCGTGGGCGTCGCTTGAGGCTGGCAAGGCGGCCCAGATCAGGCCGCCGGCCCAGTCGTAAAAAAGCTCGGCGTCGGCTTTGTCCGTAAGCGCGCGGCCGACGTCGGGACCGCGGGTCGGCGCCGTCGAGATGCGCCAGAGATCGCGTGTGCCTGCCGGTCCCGCCGCGGCGAACGGCATCACGTCGCGGATCGCGCGCCACAGCGCCCGCGATGCCGCCTCGCCGAGCGAACCGAGCGCGCCGAACGGCGCCAACAGCTTCTCCAGCACGGTTTTGCGCTCCACGACCGACGGCGCGACGCCTTCGAGACGGAATGCGGTCACGGCGGTTTTGGCGGAAGCGATCTCGGCAATGCGCGCCGCGGCAATAGCCGGCAGATGCGCCGCCGCCGAAACATCGGCGAACGAGCCGGTGGCCGCCGCCATGGCTTTCCGTGCCGCGGCATCGTCGAGGTTTTGCACCAGCACTGTCGCTTCGGTCTCGGCCCGCGGCAGCGTCTTGATGGTCACGTCGGTCATCGCCGCGAGCGTACCCCATGAGCCGGCGATGAGCTTGCACAGATCATAGCCGGTGACGTTCTTGACCACGCGGCCGCCGGACTTGAAGATCTCGCCGCGGCCGGACACCGCCGTGAAGCCGAGGAAATGATCGCGCGCCGCGCCGGCCTTGATGCGGCGCGGGCCGGACAGGTTCGCCGCCAGCACGCCGCCGATGGTGGCGGCACCGGCCGCCGTGCCCAAGAGCGGCCCATAATCCATCGGCTCGAAGGCGAGCTCTTGTTTGCTTGCCGCCACCAGCGCTTCGATCTCGGCGAGCGGCGTGCCGGCGCGCGCCGACAGCACCAGCTCTTCGGGCTCATAGAGCGTGACGCCGGTGAGCGCGGAGAGATCGAGAGTGGCGTCCCATTGCGCGGCGCGGCCGATGGCGCGCTTGGTGCCGTGGCCGACGATTTCGAGCGCTTTGCCGTCGGCGAGCGCCGCACGGATCGCCTGCTCGACCTCGGCGGCATCGCGCGGTGTGAGCGGATCGGCCATGGGCGATCATTCCGCCGCGTCGGCGACGGGCGTGGAGCCGGCGAAGGCCGGCATGATCTCGCGCGCGAAACGGCGCAGCTGCGCGCTGCCGCCGGCGACGGTGAGCAGCACATAGGCCACGCCGGCTTTCTGCAAGGCGGCGAGGCTTTCGCAGATTTCATCGGGCGTGCCGAAGAGCGCATTCTCCTCGGTGCCGCCGGCCTTGTCGGCATAGGCGAGCACGTGCGAGCCGCCTTTGGCCGCGGGCTTGCGCGACACATCGACGGTGCGCTGCGTATAGGAGGCCTGGCGCTTGAGCGCGGCCTGTTTGTCGGCCTCGTCGTTGGCGACATAAAGCTGGCGCGCCACCGCGACCTGCATCGGGTCGAAGCTCAAACCATGCGACTTGCGCTCGGCTTTGTAAAAACCGATGCGCTCGGCAATTTGCGCCGCGCTGGCATATTGATCGAGGATCAGGTTGAAGCCGCGCGCCGCCGCGCGGCGGATCGATGGCTCGCTGCCAGCGGCCACCCATAGCGGCGGATGTGGCTGTTGCGCCGGCGGCGGCTCGACCACGATGTCCTCGAAATGCCAGAAGCGGCCGTGGTGCGAGAAGCGCTGACGCGTCGTCCACGCCCGCGTCATCACCGTGACCGCCTCTTCGAAGCGCGCCTCGGCCTCGTCCGGCGCGATCGCAAAACCCTTGAACTCGCTGTGCCGGTAGCCTTTGCCGATGCCGAAATCGAAGCGGCCGCCGGAGATCAGATCAAGCGTCGCCGCCTGTTCGGCGAGCAGCACCGGATTGTGCCAGGGCAGCACGATGACCGCCGAGCCGAGCCGCAACGTCGTGGTGCGCATGGCGGCCGCCATCAAGAGCATCAAGGTTGCCGACACTTGGTTCCAGCCGGTGAAATGATGCTCGACCAGGAAGCTCGACTGAAAGCCGAGCGCCTCGGCCTCGACGTTGAAATCGAGATAATCGCGAAAACCCTGGCCGGTTTCGGGGGGCAGATCGTTGCTGTTGGCTTGCGCCGAACCGAACAGGCCGAATTTCATCGGATGCACTTTTATTTTTTGGCGCGCGCTAAAATCGCGGGATATCGGGGAACGCCACCCGCCCGGCATGCACGTGCATGCGGCCGAGCTCGGCGCAGCGGTGCAAGGTCGGGAATACCTTGCCGGGATTGAGCAGGCTCTTGTCGTCGAAAGCGCATTTGACGCGCTGTTGCTGATTGAGGTCGATTTCCGAGAACATCACCGGCATCAAATCGCGCTTCTCGACGCCGACGCCGTGCTCGCCGGTCAGCACGCCACCAACCTCGACGCATAGCCGCAAAATATCGGCACCGAATTGCTCGGCGCGTTCGAGCTCGCCGGGATTGTTGGCGTCATAGAGGATCAGCGGATGCAAATTGCCGTCGCCGGCATGAAACACATTGGCGACGCGCAGGCCGTATTTCGCCGACATCTCCTTCATGCGTTGCAGCACCAGCGGCAATTGCGCGCGCGGAATGGTGCCGTCCATGCACAGATAATCCGGCGAGATGCGGCCGACCGCCGGGAACGCCGCTTTGCGCCCGGCCCAAAACAAGAGGCGCTCTTCCTCGGAATTGGAGACGCGGCAGGTCACTGCGCGGCAGGCATTGGCGATCGCCTGCACGCGCTCGAGCAAATGATCGACCTCGGCGCGCGGGCCGTCGAGCTCGACGATCAACAGCGCCTCGACGTCGAGCGGATAGCCGGCATGGACGAATTCCTCGACCGCATGGATCGCCGGCCGGTCCATCATCTCCATGCCGCCGGGGATGATGCCGGAGCCGATGATGCGCGCGACGCATTCGCCGCCGTCCTCTGATTTATTAAAGCCGATCAGCGCCGCGCGCGCGCTCTGCGGCTTTTTCAGAATGCGCACCGTGATTTCGGTGACGACGCCGAGCAGCCCCTCGGAGCCGGTGACGATGCCGAGGAGATCGTAGCCGCCGGCATCCAGATGCTTGCCGCCCAGCCGCAGCACCTCGCCGGTCATCAGCACCAGTTCGCAGCCCAGCAAATTGTTGGTGGTCATGCCGTATTTGAGGCAATGCACGCCGCCGGAATTCTCCGCCACATTGCCGCCGATGGTGCAGGCGATCTGCGACGACGGGTCGGGCGCGTAATAGAAGCCGGCCTGCTCGACGGCCTGCGACACCGCGAGATTGGTGACGCCGGGCTCGACCACGGCGACACGGTTGTCGAAGTCGATCTCGCGGATGCGCTTGAACTTGGCCATGCCGAGCAGCACGCCGTCGCCGAGCGGCAGCGCGCCGCCCGACAGCGAAGTCCCCGCCCCGCGCGGTACCACCTTGATGCCTTCGCGATTGCAGTAAGCGAGCACGGCCGAGACCTGCGCGGTGGTCTCCGGCAGCACAACCACCATGGGCAGCTGCCGATAGGCGGTGAGGCCATCGCTCTCGTAGGGCCGCATGGCCTCGTCCGAGGCGATCACACCCTCGCCCGGCACGAGGCGCTTGAGCGCCGCGACGATCTCGCCGCGCCGCTTGAGCACCGCATCGTCGAACAGCGGCATCAAAACCGGCATCGAACCACTCCGGCGTTTCTCCGTTGTCATTATAGCCGGAAAAGGCCGGCCGTACCGCGCGACAACGCCTCAGGGCGAAGCGCGCGGCAGGGCGGCTATTTTGGCCGTTGACACACGGCGCTGCGGCCGCTTGAACGGCTGCGGCGCGAATTTTGGGCCGCATGGGGCGCGACGGCACCACAGGCGAAAGGGAGAACTGATAATGAGGACGTTGATTGTAGCGGCCGCGTTGATTGCTGCGTCGGCCTATTCGGCATCGGCGCAAGACGTCGCCAAGGGCGAGATTTCGTTCCACAAATGCCTGCCCTGCCATTCGATCGGCGACGACGCGCAGAACAAGATCGGCCCCGAGCTGAACGGGCTCGACGGCCGGCATTCCGGCAGCGTCGCCGATTTCTCCTATTCCGACGCCAACAAGAATTCCGGCATCGTCTGGAACGAGGCGCAATTCAAGGACTACATCAAAGACCCCCGCGCCAAGGTGCCCGGCACCAAGATGATCTTTGCCGGCATCAAGAACGAGCAGGAGATCAACGATCTGTGGGCCTATGTCAGCCAGTTCGACGCCGACGGCAGCATCAAGAAAAAGTAGCCGGCCGCGTCGGACCGGCGCTTTGATGTGGCGCAAAGGCGATCGGCAGCGGGCGTGACATAAAGACGCTATAATATCCGCCGCCCTGCCGCAGCGAGGAGACGCCGTCATGATCAAGGACATTGTCGTCAATCTCAGCGTCCGCGAGGACGGCGGCGGTGTCGGCGACTATGCCGTGTCCGTCGCCGACACGCTTGGCGCCCACATCGCCGGGATCGCATTCGTGTTCGATCCGATCGTGCCGATTTCCGGCAGCGGCTATATCCCGGCCGAAGTCATCGACACGCAGCTTTCCGACAATCAGGCCGCGGCGAAAGCCGCCATCGACCGGTTCGCCGCGACCACTGCGCGCGTCGGCGTCTCGGCCGAGCCGATCACGCTCAGCGCCAGCGCCTCCGGCGCCGGCGACCAGTTCGCCCGCATCGCGCGGCGTTTCGATCTCGCCATCGTGCCGCAGGCCGAGCCGCAGGGCAGCGAGGTCGAAGTGCTGATCGCCGAAAGCACGCTGTTCCAATCCGGCCGGCCGATGATCGTGGTGCCCTATATCCAGAAAGCGCCGCTCAAGCTCGACCGCGTCATGGTGTGCTGGGACGGCGGCCGCCAGGCGGCACGCGCCATCGCCGACGCCATGCCGCTGCTGGTAAAGGCCGGCAAGGTCGATGTCGTCATCGTCGCCAACGAACGCGGCAAGCAGGATGAGATCGAAGGCGCCGACATGGGCCAGCACCTGGCGCGGCACGGCCTGAAAGTCGACGTCAAGCGCATCGGCGGCGGCAATATCGACGTCGCCGACGCGCTGTTGTCCCACGTCGCCGACAGCGGCACCGATTTCATGGTCATGGGCGGCTACGGCCATTCGCGCTTGCGCGAATTCATACTCGGCGGCGTGACGCACTCGATCCTGCGCTCGATGACGTTGCCGGTGCTGTTGTCACACTGACATCGGACGACGGACGACGGACGACAGATGTAGGAAAGAACAACGCTCGTTTGCCGATCTCCGATCCGTCGTCTGTCGTCCGTCGTCTGTCGTCCGTCGTCCGTCATCTGTTGTCCGTCATCTGTTGTCCGTCATCACCACCAACCCCCTCGCCCGCGCATCGGTGACGCCGAGCGCGCGGAGCGCAACCAGCGCCAGCGACTGCACCACGGCGCGCTCGCGGCCCGTGGCGTCAGGGGCCAACGGTCCGATCAATCCTTCGATGAGCAAACCCACCAACGCGGCCGCGCTGAGCGCCGCGTCTTGTTCCGGCAGATGCGCGGCGGCTGCGGCGATGAGGCTTACGAATTCGCCCGTGAGCGCTTTGCGCGCGCCAAGCCGCGCCGCGTCGAGCTCGGCCTCGACCGGCTCGGCAATCGCCGCATAGGCGAGACGGCGGTGGCGCAGCGCGCGTGCCGCGAACGTCATGATCGCCGCCGACAGCGCCGACAACGGGCCCGGCGCGACATCGGCGGCGGCACGCACGGCGCCGATCTCGCGCTGGGAAATTTCCCTCAGCAACGCCGCGACCAGATCGGTCTTGCCGGGAAAATAGCGATAGACCGTGCCGGCGGCGATGCCGGCGCGTTGCGCTACGGCTGTGATCTGCACCGCCGCCATGCCGCCTTCGCTGGCCGCGTCCCGCGCCGCGGCGATGATCGCGGCGTGGCGGGCGGCGAGCCGGCGCGCGACGTTTTCGGTGCGGCGATAAGGCATCGGCTGTTCGCAAGATGGAATCGGCAACACTTGTCGCAACAAGTGAACCACGATTCAAAATCGTCGGCAACGTTCGGCTATACCGTCGCAGCGCGCGCTTTGCGCTTTGGAGCGGAAAAATCCTCTGGCATAGGAAACGACAACCGCTCGCTGGGAGGAAACCATGAAGCGCATATTTGCTGCGGTATTTGCCGCTTTGAGCCTTGCCGCCGCGGCGCCCGCCAGCGCGCAAAATTATCCCGATCACCCGATCACCATGATCGTGCCGCTGGCGCCGGGCGGCTCGACCGACACGCTCGGCCGCATCATGGCCAAGGCCATGAGCGCGACATTGGGCCAGACCGTGGTGGTGGAAAACGTCAGCGGCGCTGCCGGCACCATCGGCGTCACCCGCGCCGAGCGCTCGGCGCCCGACGGCTACACGGTGTTGTGGGGCATGTGGGGCACCAACGTCGCCGACGGCGCCATCTACAATCTCGGTTACGATTATCTCACCGATTTCGAGCCGGTGGCGCTCGCGGTGACCCAGCCGTTCCTGATCGACGCGCGCAAAACCATGCCGGCGAACAATCTGCAGGAATTGATCGCCTGGGTCAAAACCAATCCCGACAAGGTGACCATGGGCACGTCGGGCGTCGGCTCGCCGAGCCACGTCGCCGGCGTGCTGATGGAGAATTTGATCGGCGTGAAATGGCAGATGGTGTCGTATCGCAGCGCCGGCCTTGCCACCCAGGATCTGCTCGCCGGCTTCACCGACATCCAGCTCGACACGCCGGCGGTATCGCTGCCCCACGTAAAATCCGGCGATCTGAAAGCCTACGCCGTCACCGCCAAGGAGCGCATCGCGGTGGCGCCCGACATTCCGACCACCGACGAAGCCGGCCTGCCCGGCTATTACTTTTCGTTCTGGCACGCGATGTGGGCGCCCAAGGGCACGCCGGCGCCGATCGTTGCGAAACTCAACGCCGCCATGGTCGCCGCCTTGGCCGATCCCGATACGCGGCAAAAACTCCTCGATCTCGCGCAAGTCATCTATCCGCGCGAGCAACAGACGCCGCAAGCGCTGCATGCCTTCCAGAAAGCCGAGATCGAGAAATGGTGGCCGATCATCAAGGCGGCGGGGATCAAGGCGGAATAAGAAACCTTGCAGCGCCGGCTATTTATTGGTTCGGCGCCTGATTTTGCTGTGCTTTGTCGGCCTTGTTCGCCTCATGGTGGCCGATGACGCAGCCGGCGGCCGCACCCAGGACGCCATGGTGCCCGGCGACATGGCCGGCTACTCCGCCAACTGCGGCACCTTTAAGACAGCCTTTGGCATCGGCCGACACAGTCGTGGCGGCAAACGCGAGCGCCAAAGCTGTGCATGTCAGAAATATTTTCATCGTTGGACAAGCTCCCTGCTCTGCCTGTCTCAATCCGTAAGTTTTGTTTTCGTTCCCCGGTTCGAGCGACGTCCAGATACGCCGGAACGCGGCAGCGCAACCGGTCAGCGCTTCTTCTCGGCCAAGGACTTCGCGCGAATTTTTGCGATCGTCGTCGTCGGCGTGATGGCTTCGCCATCGATGGCGAGGCGGATGATCGCCGGCTTGCCGCAGGCTTGCGCCTGCTTGAACGCTTCGGGAAAATCCTCGGTGCGTTCCACCGAGACGCCGAAGCCGCCGAAGGCGCGCGCGTAAGCGGGAAAATCCGGATTGCGCAAATCGGTCGCCGAGACGCGGCCGGGATATTCGCGCTCCTGATGCATGCGGATGGTGCCGTACATGCCGTTGTCGGCGATGATGGTGACGAACGGCGCGCCATACTGGACCGCGGTAGCGAATTCCTGGCCGTTCATCAGAAAATCGCCGTCCCCGGCGAGGCACACCACCGGCCGGTCGGGATGCAGCCGCTTCATCGCCAGCGCCGCCGGCACGCCGTAGCCCATGGAGCCCGAGGCCGGCGCGACATGCGAGCCGAAGCGGCGGAAGCGAAAGAAGCGGTGAATCCACGCCGCGTAATTGCCGGCGCCGTTGCACAGGATCGCGTTCGGCGGCAGATATTCGCGCAGCCACACCATGACGGCGCCGAAATTGACGCCGCCCGGCTGTTCGGTCGGCATTTCCGTCCACGCCAGATAATCGGCGTGGGCGGCCTCGGCCTCCCCGCGTGTCTCTTTCAGATCGAGAGTGTCGAGCGCCGCGGCGAACGCGGTCGGCGTCGCGTGAATGGCAAGATGCGGACTGTAGACGCGGCCGAGCTCCTCGGCGCCCGGATGCACATGGACGAACGGCATCTGCGGGCGGGGAATGTCGAACAGCGTATAGCTTTGCGACGGCAATTCACCGAGCCGGCCGCCGACCATGATGACGAGATCGGCCGCCTTGATGCGCTCGAGCAGCTTTGGATTGGGACCGACGCCGAGATCGCCGGCGTAGCAGGGATGCAGTGCGTCGAACAAATGACCGCGGCGGAACGTGGTGCACACCGGCAGCGCATATTTTTGGGCAAAGCGGCCGATGCCGTCGGAGGCCGCTTGCGACCAGCGGCTGCCGCCGAGCAGCATGATCGGGGCGCGGGCGCCGGCCAGCATTTGCGCGAATTTCGCCATCTCGGTATCGCCGGGCGAGGTCTCGATCAGCGCGAACGGCGGCGCGTCGGGCACCGCGATGCGCTCGACCAGCATGTCCTCAGGGATACCGACCACGACCGGACCGGGCCGGCCGTTCGCCGCAGTGTGGAAGGCGCGCGACACGATCTCGGGCACGCGCGCCGGATCGTCGATCTCGGTCGCCCATTTGGTCATCGAGCCGAAATAGGCGCGGTAGTCGACTTCTTGGAAAGCCTCGCGCTCGCGCATCTCGCGCGCCACCTGGCCGACGAACATGACCAGCGGCGACGAATCCTGGCGCGCGATGTGGATGCCCGGCGAGGCATTGGTGGCGCCCGGCCCGCGGGTGACGAAGCAGACGCCGGGCTGGCCGGTCACCTTGCCGACCGCTTCGGCCATCATGCAGGCGCCACCCTCCTGGCGGCAGACGGTGACGGCGAGATCGGCGTCGTGGAACGCATCGAGCACCGCCAGATAGCTCTCGCCCGGCACGCAGAAGACGTGGCGCACGCCGTGGATGTGCAACTGGTCGACCAAAACCTCGGCGGCGGAGCGCATATTGTCCTTGGCGCGCATGGGCGTCTCCTCTGCACGGCCCTTAATCCGGGCGGGGTTCGGGGCGTGCTCCCGTGGCGATCAATAGCGCATGTGCGGGACCGCCGGGAACCGGCTTTGCGCCTGGTGACAGAGCGGTGACTGGCACAATTGCTCGATTGACGAAACCGCCTCGTCCTCACATAAAGGCGCGGGCGCGCCGCCTTCCGGGCCCGGCGCGGCCATAAAAGACTTTCCCCATAAAGGACGCGACCATGGCGAGCAGTGCATCGGCGGCGGCAGGTATCGAACACCCGGAAAACCCGTCGCGCCGCGACTTTCTCTATATCGCTACCGCAGCCGTCGGCGCGGTCGGCGCCCTGGCGGTCCTGGTACCGCTGATCGACCAGATGAATCCCGACGCCTCGACGCTCGCCGCCGGCGGTCCGGTCGATCTCGACGTCTCGAAGATCGAGGAAGGCGCCCAGGTCGTCATCTACTGGCGGCAGCGGCCGATCTTCGTGTTCCATCGCGGCAAGCAGACGCTCGACGCGCTGCAAAGCGCCCAGGATGTGGCGCTGTTGGCCGATCCGGATTCCAAGCAAGTCCAGCAGGCGCCCTACGCCACCAACTGGCACCGCTCGATCAAGCCGGAATACAGCGTGCTGGTCGGCATCTGCACCCATCTCGGCTGCATTCCGCTGTTCTATCCGACGCCGAGCGCGACCGCGCCGGTGCCGAGCTGGCCGGGCGGCTATTTCTGCCCCTGCCACGGCTCCAAATACGACGCCGCCGGCCGGGTGTTTTCCGGCGTGCCGGCGCCGTACAATCTGCCGGTGCCGCCGTATCACTTCACCAACGACACCACGATCCGGGTCGGCGAGAATCCAACCGACTCGGCGTGGAATTTCGACGCCATCCGCCAACTCTGAGCGCCTGCACCACGCGACCGGACAAAGAAATCGGGCGCCGCGGCTGACGCGGCGCCCGTTGTCGTTCATGGCGAAGGCGGCGCGCGCAACGCCGCCCTCGTTGCGCGTTACTGCGGACAGAACGGCGTGAACACGCCGCACTGATGCACCGCACTCGGCGTCGGCCCCGCGGCCTGCATGACCGGCCCGCCGCAATGCACGTGGGCGGTTTGTCGGTTGCAGACTTCACCCAGGGTTGCTCCAGGAACTGCCATCTGGGCACCGCCGCACTGATGCACCGCGCTTGGCGTCGGGCAGATCACGTTCACGCTCGGATGACATGCCGGCGGCTGCGTGTTCGGGCCGCACTGATGCACGGCGCTCGGCGTCGGGCAGATCACGTTCACGCTTGGATGACACGCCGGCGGCTGCGTACACACTGTCGCCGCGGTCTGGCCGCCGCACTGATGCACCGCGCTCGGCGTCGGGCAGATCACGTTCACGCTCGGATGGCACGCCGGCGGCTGCGTGTTCGGGCCGCACTGATGCACGGCGCTTGGCGTCGGGCAGACCACGTTCACGCTCGGATGGCATGCCGGCGGCTGCGTACACACTGTCGCCGCGGTCTGGCCGCCGCACTGATGCACGGCGCTCGGCGTCGGCTGCACCATGGCGCCGCCGCACTGATTGACGGCACTCGGCGTCGGCTGCATGGCCGCAGCGAAAACCTGCTGCTGCACCGGCGTGCCGGGCGGCGGCGGCGGACAGTTCGGGCTGACCGCTATGTTGCAAACTGCCGGCTGCGTTATCGGGAAACAGTTGACCGGCAGGGTCAAGCAGCCGGCTTGGTAAGTCGGACAAAACTGCGTGCAGACCGTCGCCAAGGACGGGTGCGCCGTAGGCGTCGGCTGCAGACAATGATTTGGCTGCGTGCAGATCGTCGCCAACGTCACGTCTGCCGTGGGCGTCGGTTGCATGCATTGTTGCGTGATCGACGGACAGATAAAGCAATGCGTCGCCGGCGTCGGTTGCAGCACACCGGCCGGTTGCGCGCAGATGAAGGTGCAGCCCGCGCCTATCGTGAAGTTCGGGGCAGCCTGCGCGGCAGGCGCCGCAGCGGCCGCAGGGGCGGGAGCGGCCGCGGCGCTCGAACCCGGCTTGATCTGTGCGGTGCCGCGCACCCAGACATAGGAGCCGCCGAGCTTGGAATCCGGCACCGCCATGCTGTGCACGACGTCGGCTTCCGGCACGTCGTACCAGGTGCCGAGCGACGGGTCGGGATAGATGCGCACCACGCCATCGCCGCCGCGGCCGATGAAGCCGGACAGCATGATGGTCGATTCCGGCTTCGCCGGATCCGGCTGCACGTTGGCGATGAAATCGTCGAAATGGATTTTTGATTGTGCGTCGTCGGCCATGACATCACCTTTGTGTGGTTGCGCGAACAGGGCAAAAAGCGCTTACAACTCAAGCGATGGCAGTATACAAGCCAAGATGACAGTTTCAACACATCGCGACGTCAAGCTGTGCTGTTCGTCACACCCTGCTTGCGCCGTTGACATGTCGAAATGCGGCCATGGCACCGCCGCAACCGACGCCGCATCACCGTGCGTCAGTCAGCCGCGGAACGGCGTGAAAACCCCGCCGCGCCCCTGCTGACAGAGCGGTCCCATGGTGAAGGTCTGCGCCGCGCCGAGCGCATTGCAGCCGCCGGTGCAGCCGAGAGTCGGCGGATTGGTCTGGACGTGAAGCGCCGCGGGCGGACAAGCTGCGGTGCAGCCGAAGAAACCCGTTACGGTCTGGGCGCCAAGCGCCGCCGGCGGACACGCCGCCGTACAGCCAAAGAAGCCGGTCACAGTCCCTGCGCCCAGCGCCGCGTGCGGGCACGCCATGACGCTCGGCTGGCAACCCAAGCTGGGCGGCCATCCGCCGACCGGCGCGGCAGCGTTCAGAGTACAAGTCAAGGTGAACGGCATGGCCGGCTGGGCCGCCGCAACGACGCCGGTTCCGGGCGCAGCTGCAGCCGCGCCCGGTTTGATCTGCGCGCTGGCGCGCACCCAGACATAGGAGCCGCCAAGCTTGGCATCGGGCACCGGCATGGCGTGCACGACATCGTCTTCCGCCACGTCATACCAGTTGGCCAGGGATGCATCCGGATAGATGCGGACCTTTCCCTCGGCGCCGTGGCCGACAAAACCCGTCAGCATGATGGAAGCTTCCGGTTTTGCCGGATCGGCGTGAACGTTGGCGATGAAGTCGTCGTAACGGATGTTGCCCGTAGCCATGTCGTCTCCAGAATTGCGTTGTCGGAAAAGGCGGGAAATACTTTCAACTACAAGAGCGGGAATTCTAGTGTACAAGTTCCAGACGCAATTTCAACGAAGGAACCCTCGCTTGAAGCGTGTATTGCCTATTCCTCTCGCCGGCGCGCCGTCATGCTGACGCGCCGCGACGCTCTGCAGCACCTGCTTCGCTTGGGCCTGCTCACGCCTGACGACGTCGTCACGCAGAACATCATCGCGACGGAATATATCGGACGCAATCACCTGGTGCGCGTCGAGCGCCCGGGCGCGCCGTGTTATGTCGTCAAGCAGCCGACCGACGTGAATAAGCCGGACGCAACGACCATGTGGACCGAAGCCGCGATCTTCTGGCTTTCGGTCAACGATCCGGTATTCGCGGTGCTGGCTCCGTGGATGCCCAGATATTATCACTACGACGAGCCCAACAAGATCCTCACCATCGAGCTGATCGCCGCCTCGGATTCGCTGATGGCAAAGCAGATGATGATGGGCACTGCGCTCGATCCGCGTCTCCTGCACGACGTCGGCCGCGCCTTCGGTACGCTGCATGGACCGGCCTCGCAGGTATTACGCGATGAACGCACCCGCCGCCTGTTCCGTTCCGGCATCGCCTGGGTGCTCACGCTCGGCCTGCCGCAGTCGCCATTCGTGCCGGCGACCCAGGCGGCGCAGTCGATCGTCGCCGCCGTGCTGCAACGGCCCGACGCGCTGCACGCGCTGGCGCTGGCGCGCGCCGATTGGCGCGACGTCCATATCGTGCACGGCGATGCCAAGGCCGCCAACGTGCTCATCCTGGAGGACGGTTCGGTGCGCGTCATCGATTGGGAAATCGCGGCGCTCGGCGACGGGTTCTGGGATATCGCGGGCGTCGTGCAATCGCTGCTGATGCCCAATCCGACGGCCGTGCCGGATGCGCTCGACGTTGCGCAGACGCGCGCGCAAGCGCTGATCGAAGCGTTATGGGCAGGCTACATCGCCGTGCTGCCGCAGCCGGCGCATCTGCCCGATCCGCGCATCACGCTGTTGCGGCTCACCGGCGCGCGGCTGGTGCAGACCGCCCTCGAATGGGCGCAGTATGCCAGCCAAATCTATCCGCAGACGCCGGGTGTGCTGCAGATGGGGCTGGAATTGCTCACCCGACCGGAAGCCTCGCGCCAGCGCTGGAGGTCCGCAGCATGATTCCGTTCGACCAGCAATTGCGCGCGATCGTCGCCGCCGTTGCCTTCGCGGCGCCCGATCGCGCGCGCGTGACCAGTTTGCGCGGCGCGGCCCGCGACGTCCTCGTGGCCGGCGAACGCGATCATTTCGGCGGCCTCACCGTCGCGCTTTACTCCGACCATTACAGCTTGCTGCCGGCCGACACGGCGCCGGCAGGTATGAATGGCGCCGAATTTCTCGCTGGTCTGCAGGCGGCAAACCCGATCGCGCGGCGCTACGAGGATGGCTGGACGGTCGCGCGCGCCGATGCCAACGGGGCCTGGATTGTCAATGCCGCACAGCAACAGCGTTTCGCGTCCTTCAATGAACTCGTTCCGCTCGCCAATGCCATCGCGCCCGGCCTGCCGGTACGGCTCGTGCCGATGCGCGAGATGGTAACCGCTCCGAACGGCCACTACCTCATCTCGGGCCGGCCGGTCTACGATCCGCAAACCGGCCGCCAGGTTCGATTTTACTGGAACGTGGCAGCGGACGGCGCCGCGCCGTTCCTGCGCGAAATCGGCACGCGGCTCGACCGCCGCCGCATTCCATTTCAGGCCAAAGTACCGGTCGCGCCGTGGCTGTATGCGCGCACCGATGCCGGCGTGCTCTATCTCAATGACGAAGACGTCGAAGCCGCGCGCGATGCGATTGCCTCGACCTATCGCGCGCTGCATGACAGCCTGCGGCCGTCGGTGCCGCTGTTCACCCGCGAGATCGCGCCGGGCCTCGCTTTTGCCGAAAGCCCGCCGACCCGGGACAGTTTCGGCATGCATCGTTGCGGCCTGATCGCGGAGGGCCTGGTATTGGCGCAGCAGCGCGGTGCCATCGAGCCGGAAGCGCGGTTGACGATCTTGCGCGAACGCCTGACCGCCTATGGCCTCGAGCTCGATCGTCTCGAACGCAATCCCACGTCGCGCTATCCGTACCGGCTTGATGGGCTGCCGCAGGAGCAGGCCGCGTGAGCGCGCCAATGCTCGCGCCGCGGGATGCTATCGAGGTCGCGGCGACCATCGGCTTCGGCATTGCCCGACGCGCAGTGTGGAGCGGCGAGCGCTGCACCTGGTTCGATGCCGTCCCGACACTGCCGACGCAAAACCCGGCGACCAGCATGATGTCCGGGCCGGATGTTTATGGCGGCACGTCCGGCATTGGCTGGTTCCTGGCGCAAGCGGCGGCCCGCAGCGGCGACCCGCTATTGCGGCGCACCGCGCGCGCGGCGTTGCGCCAAACCATGGCGCGCGCCGGCGCCCATGCCGAATTGGCGCCACACGGATTTTACGGCGGCGCCGCCGGCGCCGGCGCGGCGCTGGTGCTGGCCGGCGCCGAGCTTGACGATGCCGAGGCCATCGAGGCCGGCCGCACACTGCTGCTTGGCCTGCCGATGGACGCACCCGTCGCCGACACCACCGACGTCATCGGCGGCATCGCCGGAACCGTGCTGGCGCTGGCGCTCGCTGCCGATGCGCTCGACCGCGACGCAACGCTCCTCGCGCGCGCCGGCGCGTTTGCGGAAAAATTGATCGCGCGCGGCGAGCGCGACCCGCGCGGCACCATGTCGTGGTACACCATGAACGACACCCGGGGAAACCTCACCGGCTTTGGGCACGGCACCGCCGGCATCGCCCACGCGTTGCTCGTGCTGGACGAACTTGCGCCGGAGCAGGCTTTACGCGAAGCGGCCACCGCGGCCTTTGCTTACGAGGCCGCGCATTTCGATGCGGCACAAGGCAACTGGCCGGACTTTCGCGTGCTGCCGGGGCAGCCGCCCGGCGTGCCTGTTTTCATGGTGGCGTGGTGCCACGGCGCCCCCGGCATCGTCCGCAGCCGGTTGTTGGCGCAAGCTTGCGGCTTTGCGGTCGCAGCCGAGATCGACGCCGGTCTCGGCGCCACGGCGCGCCTGGCAGAGCAATGGTTCCGCGCGCCGAACGCGGATTTCACCGCCTGCCACGGCGTGTTCGGCCTGGTCGATACGCTGCTTGATGGCGTGCGCTGCGGTCGCACCGCGCACGCGGCAACGCTCAACGCTGTGGTCGCCTACGCGACCGAGCAATTTCACCGCGGCGAGCGACCCTGGCCCTCCGGCCTGATGAGCCACGAGGAAATCTGCGGCCTCATGCTCGGCAATGCCGGCATCGGCCATGTTTACCTGCGCCTGGGCGACCCGACGCTGAATTCGATCATGGCGCCCGGTCCGGTGCAGCGGGCGACGCAAAAAAAGAGCGCGAGTCCAGTGCCGGCGTGAATGGCCATTGGTCGACGCCGGGACTCGTCGCGCGATTCGGTGTAGCAATTCCCCCCTCTCGGGCGATCAAAACGCAGCTTGCGCGTTATCATTGCATGAAATTTCGCCTACCAAAGCGGCTCGGTCTCCTTCGACTTTCCCTGCTCGCCGTTGTCATCGGAATCATTACCGGTTTCGGCGCCGTCATCTTCCGCGCCCTGATCGGCCTCATCCATAACGTCGCCTTTCTCGGCTCGTTCTCGATCGATTACGACGCCAGCCTGTTCACGCCGCCGGGCCCATGGGGCGCGTTCGTAATCCTGGTTCCCGTGCTCGGCGGCATGATCGTGACGTTCCTGGTCACGAATTTCGCTCCCGAAGCGCGCGGCCACGGCGTGCCGGAAGTGATGGACGCGATCTACTACAAGGACGGCGTCATCCGGCCGATCGTGGCGCTGGTCAAATCGCTGGCGTCGGCGCTCTCGATCGGCACCGGCGCCGCGGTCGGCCGCGAGGGCCCGATCATCCAGATCGGCGCCGCGATCGGCTCCACGCTCGGGCAGATCGTCGAGATGGCGCCGTGGCAGCGCATCACGCTGGTCGCCGCCGGCGCCGGCGCCGGCATCGCCGCGACCTTCAACACGCCGATCGGCGGCGTGATGTTCGCCATCGAGCTGATGATGCCGGAATTGAGCGCGCGCACCTTCCTGCCGGTCGCGCTCGCCACCGGCACCGCGACCTTCATCGGCCGGATATTTTTCGGCATCCATCCGGCCTTCGCGATCCCGGCGACGCTGTTGACGTCGCAGCAACCGGCGACGCTGCCGGCGCTGCTGTTGTTCGCGCTGCTCGGCGCGCTGATCGGCATCGCGGCGACCGCATTCATCCGTGGGCTTAGCTACGCCGAGGATTTGTTCGAGCACATCAAAAATCCGTACCTGCGCCATGCCGTCGGCATGCTCGTACTCGGCACGTTGATTTATGCGCTGCTGCGCACTGAGGGGCACTATTACGTCGAAGGCGTCGGCTACTCCACCATCCAGGCGGTGCTCAACGGCGACCTCGCGCTGCCGGGACTGCTGATACTGTTGTTCGCGGCAAAACTATTCGCCACCTCGACCAGCCTCGGCTCCGGCGCCTCGGGCGGAATCTTTTCGCCGTCACTGTTCATGGGCGCGACCATCGGCGGCGCGTTCGGCGCGATCGTCACCGCCATTCATCCGACCGACGGCATCGGCGTGACGACCTGCGCCATCATCGGCATGGCGGCCATGGTCGGCGGCGGCACCGGCGCCGCCATGACCGCCGTTACCATGATCTTCGAGATGACGCGCGACTATGACCTGGTGATGCCGAGCATCGTCGCGGTCGCGCTCGCCATCGGCGTGCGGCGATTGCTCTCGCAGGAGAATATCTACACCATCAAGCTCGTCGGCCGCGGCCATTTCGTGCCGAAGGCGCTGCATGCCAACATGTTTCTGGTGCGTCGCGCCGCCGACGTCATGGAACGCGACATTGTCATAGCGCCGGCGGACGCCGACTTCGACGAATTCTTGCGCAAGCACGGCGGCGAAAGCGGCCTCAAGCATGTGGTGGTGATGCGCGGCCGGCACATCGCCGGCGTGCTGCGGGTCAACACCGGTTTTCGCCGCGGGCTGGAGGCCGCCTATGCGGGCGTGCGCATGGCCGACGTGGCGCAGCGCAATTTCACGCTGGCGCGCGAGGACGATATCGCTTTCGACATCGTGCAGCGCATGGCGCGCCACGACGCCGGCATGGCGGTGGTGACGAAGGCCGGCGGCCGCTGGCGGCCCTCGGAAATCGTCGGCGTCATTTCCAAGGAACACGTCGCCGATTTGGTCGCTGAAAGCATCCGCCCCTTCGGCAAGTGAGCCAAGTCCGGCGAATAATTATTCCGCCTTGATGCCGGCGGCACGAACGACTTTGCCCCACTTTTCGGTCTCGTCGGCGATGAATTTTGCAAACTCCGCCGGCGACATCGGCATCGGCTCGCCGCCCAGATCGGCAAGCCGCTCCTTGATCTTGGCATCGACCAGGCCCGCATTGACCTCGGCGTTGAGCTTGTCGACGATTTCGCCCGGCGTGCCCTTCGGCGCGCCGAGGCCGAACCACGCCGTCGCCTCGTAGCCCGGCACGAATTCGCCCACGGTCGGCACGTCCGGGAGCGCCGCAGAGCGGGTCGCCGAGGTGACCGCCAGCGCGCGCAGCTTCCCGGCTTTGATGTAGCCGATCGTCGACAACGTCGGCTCGAACATGATCTGCACTTGGCCGCCCATGAGATCGACCAGCGCCGGGCCGCCGCCGCGATAACCGACACGGACCAGGTCGACGCCGGTCATGAACTTGAACAGCTCGCCGGCAACGTGGGGCACGGTGCCATTGCCGGCCGATGCCATGTTGATCTTGCCCGGATTGGCCTTGGCATAGGCGATGAACTCGGGAACCGTGTTCGCCGGCACCGCAGGATTGACCACCATCCCTTCGGGCACGCGCAAAATACCGGCGACCGGTGCGATATCGCGAATGAAATTGAAATTGAGGTTGTCGTAAAGCGTGGCGTTGATGGCCGCTGGCGCCGGCACCAGGAGCAGCGTGTAGCCGTCCGCGGGCGCGCGCACCACGAGTTCGGTCGCCACGTTACCGCCGGCGCCGGGCCGGTTTTCGACGACAAATTGCTGGCCGAGTTGCTCGGACAGCCACTGGCCGATCAGGCGCGCGGAAATGTCGTTAGGCCCACCTGCTGCAAAACCGACGATGATGTGCACCGGGCGCGCCGGATAGGTTTCGGCCCGCGCCAACCGCGTGGCTGCCGGTAACGCGGTGGCGGCGCCGGACAGGCGCAGAAATTCACGACGGGGAAGGTTCATGCACTGCCCCCAATGCGTTTGAGTGCTTCCCGAGGCTATTGTCGCGTTTGGCAGAAAAGAATCAAGCCAGCAGCGCGATGAGCGGGCGCATGTCCGGTTGCGTTTCGAGCGCCTGGACGAAGTCGCGGGCGCGTTCGGCGCGCTCGCGGCCGATCACCGGCGTCGCATTGGCCATGAATTTGGCTTCGATCGCGGCGTCGCTCATCGGGTTGTCGGCGGTGCCACTGGCATGCGCGATGTGGACCTCGTGCCGCCTGCCGCCGGCGGTGACCGCTGCGTAGGCCTCGTCCTTGCGCAAGGTATCGTCGGCGACCGCTGTCACCTTACGGCGCAGGGCCGCCACGGCGGGGTCCGCGGCCTTGGCGTCGGAATATTGCGCGACGCCGGCGGCACCGTCGAGCAACGCCACCGCCGCCGAATGCACGAGCGAGAATTTCGATTGCAAGCCCGTCGACGGGTCGACCACGCCGGTGATCGACAGCACCAGCGGGTGAACGCGCAAGGCGATCTCGCTCACCGCGGCGGGATCGATTGCTTCACGATTGCGCAGCGCGATCACCGCATCGATCAGCGGATGCAGCACCACGCCGCAGGCATAGGGCTTGTGGCCGTTGGTTTCGATCATCCAACTCTCGCCAAGCCCGGCGGTCAGTTGCTCGGGCGCAGCGACGTCGCTGTAGATGCGAGAAAAACCTTTCTTGCCCTCGATGATTTCCTGCGTGGAATCAAAACCGCGCTCAGCCAACAATGCCGCCAGCACGCCGTTCGCCGCGGCCTTGCCGGCGTGAAACGATTTACCCATGGTGCCGCGGTTCTGCTGCATGCCGGCGGCCTGGGTCGCGGCGATGCCCAGCGTATAGGTGAGCCGCTGGCGCTCGAGCTTGAGCAATTTTCCGCACGCTGCGCCCGCCGCGATGGTGCCGAGCGTGCCGGTCAGATGCCAGCCACCTTTGTGATGGCCCGGCGCAGTGCGGCCCGAGCGCACGCCGGCCTCGAAACCGACTGCATAGGCCAGCATGAAGTCGGCGCCGCTTACCGGCGCGCGCTCGGCGAGCGCAAACAACGCGGCGAGCACCGGCGAGCTGGTGTGCAGCACGACGCCGCCCATGTGCGTATCGTCGTAATCGAGCACGTGTCCCATCTGGCCGTTGGCCAGCGGCGCATCGGTCAAGCCGAGCCGTAATTTGCGGCCGAACACGGTGGCCTGGGGGCGGCCGGAAATCTCCTGCAGCACCGCGAGCAGCGTGGTGATGGTCTTGTGCCCGCTGCCGGCCAGCGCGCAGCCGATCCAATCGAGCACGCCGCGGCGCGCCTCGTGCTTCGCGGCGGCGGAAAGATCGCCGAATTGCGCCGCCGCTAAATGACCGCACAGCGTCTTGGTGAGCGTTTCCGTTTGAGTATCGAGGTTTTGGTCCATTGCTTTATTGCGGCTCGATGCCGGCGTCGTGAATGGCTTTGGTCCAGCGCGCAACATCCGCCTTGATCCGGGCGCTCGCTTCTTCCGGCGTGCCGCCGATCGGCTCGTAGCTCAGCTCGCGCATGTGCGCGACCAGGTCGGGCGCTTGCAGCACGCCGTTGGTTTCGCCGTTGAGTTTTGCGATCACATCCTTCGGCGTGCCAGCCGGCGCGGCCAGACCGTACCAGCCGACGACTTCGAAGCCCGGCAGCGTTTCCGACATGGTCGGCAGATCGGGCGCCAAGCCTGAGCGTTTTGGCGAGGTCACCGCCAGCGCGCGGATCTTGCCGGCTTGCGCCAGCGGCAACAGTGCGGTCGCAGGACCGAACATCATCGGTATCTGGCCGCCGGCGAGGTCGGTCGCCGCCGGCGCCGCGCCCTTGTAGGGCACATGGACGATGTCGATGCCGGTCGCGTGTTTGAGCAACTCGCCGGCCAAATGCAGCGTCGAGCCGACCCCCGCCGAGCCATAAGACAGCTTGCCGGGATTGGCCTTGGCATAGGCGATCAATTCGGCGACGGATTTGACCGGCAGAGCGTTGCTCACCGCCAGCACATAAAAACCCGCAACCGCGGTGATGATGCCGTCAAAATCCTTGACCGGATCGAACGGCAGCGTGCGGTAAAGACCCGGCATGTAGGTCATGCCGCTGTGATCGAGCAGCAGCGTGTAGCCGGCGGGCGAAGATTTTGCGACCTCATCCATGCCGATACTGCCGCCGGCGCCGCCGCGGTCATAGATCACGATCGGCTTGCCGAGGCGCTCGCCGAGCGGATTGGCAATCAGCCGCGCGATGGGATCGACCGCCCCGCCCGGCGCGAACGGCACGATCAGCCGGATCGGGTGCGACGGGTAGTCGTCGGCAAAGGCGTTGCCGGCGCCGAGCATGAGGACCGCCAAAAGGAAAATAAGCCGTCGCATGTCGCCTCTTTGCCCTTAACTGCGCGGGCGTGCTTTCGCGCCCCGCCTCGCCCATAATAGCGCAGGTTCGTAGTTCGGTGAGATCATTGGCGAGCGCGGTACGGTAAGGTCATGGGCGAATTTGCCATCGGACAATCGGTGTTGCGGCGCGAGGACCCCCGCCTGTTGCGTGGGCTCGGCCGCTATTTCGACGATTTGAAACTTGCCGATCAGCTTCATGCGGCCGTCGTGCGTTCGCCCCATGCGCATGCCGACATTCGCGGTATCGACATGGGCGCGGCGCGACAAATGCCCGGCGTCCATGCCGTGCTCACTGGCGCGGATTATGCCGCGGACGCGCTCGGCCCGCTGCCCTCGATGGCGCCGTACAAGAAACGCGACGGCAGCCCGATGTATCTGCCGCCGCGGCCGGCGATCGCCATCGATCGCGTCATGCATGTCGGCTATCCGGTCGCGGTGGTGATCGCCGATACGCTGGATCGCGCGCGTGACGCGGCCGATGCCGTTGCGGTCGATTACGCGCCGCGGCCGGCGGTGGTATCGGCGCGCGACGCGTTCGAGCAAGGCGCGCCGCAGCTCTATGGCGACTGCCCGAACAACGAGGCGTATTTCTACCAGGCCGGCGACAAGGCCAAAACCGATGCGGCGTTTGCGGCCGCAGCGCACGTGGTCGAGCAGCGCCTCGTCATCAACCGCGTCACCGCCAATCCGATCGAGCCGCGCGGCGTCACCGGCATCTATGACGCCGGCACCGGGCGCTACACACTGCATTGCGGCTTTCAGCGGCCCTGGCTGTTCCGCAACGACATCGCCCGCACCACGCTGAAGATTCCCGAAGCCGAGTTGCGGCTGGTCACAGGCGACATCGGCGGCTCCTACGGGCTGCGCGGTTCGGTCTATCCGGAAATCATCTTGATGCTATGGGCGGCGCGCAAGGTCGGCCGGCCGGTGAAATGGACGCAGACCCGCAACGAAGCCCATGTCAGCGACGACGACGCGCGCGACAATATCGTCGATGCCGCGCTGGCGCTCGACAAGAACGGCAAATTCCTCGGCGTGCGTATCCGCAGCTTTGGCAATCTCGGCGCCTTCGTGTCGTTCCGCGGCGCCATGCCGCCGGTGGTCAATATCGGCACCGTGGTCGGCACCTACTTGACGCCGGCGCTGCATGTGGCGGTGTCCGGCATGCTGACCAACACGCATTGCACCTCGCCCTATCGCGGCGCCGGGCGCCCCGAGGCGTCGTACATGATCGAGCGGCTGGTCGATATCGCCGCCGACCAGATGAACATCGACCCGGCGGAACTGCGGCGGCGCAACACCATTCCGCCGCAGGCCATGCCGTACAAGACGCCGCTGGTCTTCACCTATGACAGTGGGCATTTCGAGGAGAACCTCGACCGCACCATGAAGCTCGCCGACTGGCGCGGCTTCGAAGTGCGGCGCAAAGAGGCGGCGCGGCGCGGCATGCTGCGCGGTATCGGCATCTCCAACACCATCGAGCAGGCCGCCGATCCGACCATCGAGACCGCGGAGATCCGCTTCGACCCGCTTGGCGGGCTCACGCTGGTGACCGGCTCGATCTCCCACGGCCAGGGCCATGCCACGATCCAGACCCAAATCCTGGTCGACCGGCTCGGCGTCGATCCGGAACGCGTAAAATTCATCCAGGGCGACACCGACGCGGTCGCCTTCGGCATGGGCACCGGCGGCTCGCGCTCGACCACCATGAGCGGCGGCGCCATCGCCATGGTGAGCGAGAAGATCGTCGCCAAGGGCACCAAGCTCGCCGCGCATCTGATGGAAGCGTCTGAAGGTGATTTGGAATTCAAGGACGGCCGCTTCACCATCGCCGGCACCGATCGCTCCACCGGCATCCACGACGTGGCCAAGGCGGCGTTCCAGCTGGAAAAACTGCCGGCCGGCATGGAGCCGGGCCTGTACGAGACCGCGACCTATCGCGCCCGCACCGGAAATTTTCCCAACGGCTGCCATGTCTGCGAGGTCGAGATCGATCCCGAGACCGGCATCACCCAAATGGTCGGCTATTGGGTGGTGGACGACGTCGGCACCGTCATCAATCCGATGCTGGTCAAGGGCCAGATCATGGGTGGCATCGCCCAAGGCATGGGCCAGGTGCTGATGGAGGATAAAGCCTATGACGAGTCAGGCCAGGTGCTCTCCGGCTCGTTCATGGACTACGCCATGCCGCGGGCGGACGATTTTTGCAGCGTGGTGATCGAGGACAATCCGGTGCCGACGCCGACCAATCCGCTCGGCGTCAAGGGCGCCGGCGAAGCCGGCACGGTCGGCTCGCTGTCCGCCGGCGTCAACGCCATCGTCGATGCCTTGTCGGTGCTGGGCATTCGGCACATCGATACGCCGTGCACGCCGTATCGGGTGTGGCAGGCGATCGCGGATGCGAGGGCGCGCGCCGCACAATCAAATCGCGTCGCAGCAACCTCCTGATCACAGCATGGCCATCGACCTGCGCTCCTTCGCCGTCGCCACGGCCGGCTTCGCGAGCTTCGTCAATCTGTATTCGCCGCAGGCGCTGTTGCCCGAGCTCGCCAACGAATTCCATGTCAGCGCCGGCGAAATCTCCGCGCTGATGACCGCCGGCACCGGCGCGATCGCGCTCACCGCGCCGTTCACCGGTGTGCTCGCCGACGTCGTCGGGCGAAAGCGCCTGATCACCGCGGCCATGTTTTTGATCGTCGTGCCGACCGTGATCATGACCTTCGCCACGACCGTGCCCGAGATGGTGTTCTGGCGCTTCGTGCAAGGCATGATGGTGCCGCCGATCTTCACCGTGGCGGTGGCCTATATCGGCGACGAGTGGCCGGCGTCCGACGTCGCCAGAGTCGCCGGGATTTACATGGTGGGATCGAGCGTCGGCGGTTTTTCCGGCCGCTTCATCCCGGGCTTTTTGACCGATTTGATCGGCTGGCGCGCAGCCTTCGACGTGGTGGCGCTGCTCACGCTGATCGCAGCGATCATCGTGGCGCTCACGCTCACCCGCGAGCGGCATTTCGTGCCCTCGGGCGGCCCCCTCGCCTCGGCGCGTTACATGGTGCGGCACATCCGCGATCCGCGGCTGATCGCGACGTTTGCCATCGGCTTCGGCGTGCTGTTCAACTTCGTCGCCACCTTCACCTATATCGGCTTTCATCTGGCGGCGCCGCCCTATTCGTTTTCGGCGACGCTGATCGGCGGCCTGTTCGTCACCTATCTGGCCTCGAGCGTGGTGGTGCCGTGGGTCGGCCGCGGCATCGCGCTGTTCGGCCGCCGCCGCCTGGTGCTCGGCATCATCGCCGCCTGGATTTTTGGCGCGTTGCTGATGCTCGCACCGCCTGTCACACTGATCCTCGTCGGGCTGACGCTGTGCGCCGTTTGCGGCATGCTGTGCCAAACCGTGGCGACCGGCTACGTTACCATGACCGCCAAGGAGGGCCGGTCGTCGGCGGTCGGCCTCTATGCGTCGATCTATTATATCGGCGGCAGCGCCGGCGCCTTTCTCGGCGGCATCGCCTGGAGTTTTGCCGGCTGGCCCGGCTGCGTGGCGACCATCGCCGCCATGCTGGTGGTCATCGCCGCCATCGTCGCGGCGGCGTGGGAGTGATACGGGTCTATAAAAAAGGAAACGCCATGGTGTCGGAGAGTCAATTTTCGTTCCTGCGGTCGATCGATACGCCGACCGTCTGCAACCTGATCGAGATCGTAAAGCCCGAGAACCGCGGCTCCGGCTACACCGTCAGCCACCTGCACTGCCCGTTCCCCGATCTGCCGCCCATGGTGGGTTTCGCCAAGACGGTGACGATCCGCTCGCGCAACGCGGTGAGCGGGCCGAGCTATATGGCCAAACGCATGGACTATCTCGACTACGTCGCGGGCGAGCCGCGGCCGAGCGTGGTGATGATCGAGGACAAGGACCAGCCGGCCGGCTACGGGGCGTTCTGGGGCGAAGTGCAGACCAATGTGCACAAGGCGCTGGGCTGCCTCGGCACCGTGACCAACGGCTCGATCCGCGACATCGCGCAAGTGGCCGAAGGCTTTCAGATGCTCGCCGGCTCGATCACGCCGTCGCACGCCTATGTGCATGTGGTCGAGTTCGGCGTACCGGTCACCATCCACGGCATGGAAGTGATGAGCGGCGACCTCATCCACGCCGACCGTCACGGCGCCGTCGTCGTGCCCGCCGACAAGATCGACGCCATGAAGACGGCGCTCGACGGCCTCATGAAACAGGAAGCCCGCATCATCACCGCCGCCCGCGCACCGGGCGCGTCAGTCGAAACCATCAAGGCCGCATTCCGCGGCTAAGGGCAACAGCCGTCAGTGCATGCCCGCCATGCCGCCCTGCCCGTCGGGCAGGTCGATGCGCACGTTCTGCATCATGCCCTGGTCCTCGTGGTCGAGAATGTGACAGTGCAGCACGTATTCGCCGATGTAGCGCTCATAGCGGGTGCGGATCACGATGGTATAGACGCCCTTCGGATAGTCCACGCCCGGGATCAGGCTCTTCACCCACAGCGTGTCCTTCCACACGCCCTTCAGGCCGGGATATTGCGGATCCGGCGGCGACGTCGTGTCGGCGTCGTCGACCGCGCCCGGGGCACTCACGTCCTTGCCGTTCGGATCGATGATCTTGACCACCTGAAAGGGATTGACGTGGATGTGGTACGGGTGGCTGACGAAGCGTGACTGCAACTGCCATTCGTCGACGCTGCCGAGCATCAGAATGCGATCGACGCGGCTCGGATCGTAGGACTTCGGATCGAACTGATCGAATGGCGCGCTGCTGACTTGGAACTTGGTAGCGGGGGTCGAGGTGTCGATGAAAAACGTCAGATACTGGTGGCCCTTGACCTCGGCATCGGCGATGTCGGGATGCGGCGTGAACCGGGTCAGACGCAAGCCGTTCTTGAGATCGGCGACGACGGCGTCGCGCACATCAAGCGGCATGGCGGTTTCGGCAGCGGCGACCAGATTGTCGGTCACGTAGGCGCGAACGTCGGTGCCGACCGCGGTGCCCGGCGCGACGTCGACAAAGCCGATGAGCCGCGGCGACACCGCGCTGCGCGTCACGCTCGACGACGCTGAAACCTGCGCGTTGACGACGCAATAGCTGCCAGCGTCGGGAAACACCACGAGCGCGTCGCTGCGGTAACCGGGCTGCAGCGTATCGACCGTCATCTGCTGCGCGGCGGCCATGGTCAGGCCATCCGACGCGATCACCTGATAGGGCAGCGGATCGCCGCTGCAATTGTTGCTGATATAGGCGTCGGTGGCGGCGGCGGCGAGAAAGCCGACGGCCGGCGCTCCAGGCTTGCGCTTGTAGAACTGCAACTGGATGGTGTCGCGGATGCCGGCGTGGATGAGGCGCCAGCGCTCGATCGCGCCCTGCTTGGCCGCGAAGGTCGGCAGCACCAGGCCGTTGACGCTGGTATAGCGCCCCGATTGGGCCCAGTCCTGCGGGCCCAAGCCGCGGCCGTTCTTGTCGGCGTAGAACTCGACGACGCCGGTATCGCCGGGATCGCAAACCCAGGCGACGACCACGTCCTTGCCGTTGATCTTCTCGGTCTTGACCTTGATGTTGCCGTCCTTGTCGAGGCAGGCATAGGCGATCTGCTGCAGCACCAGGATGCGCTCGGTGAACGGCGTGCCGTCGCGGTTCTTCAACAGCGTATCGACGTCGCCGTGCGCACTCGGCGTCGGCAGCCGCTCGCCGCGGATGATCAGCGCGCCGGCCATGCCGCTCGCCACTTGCAGCGCGGTCGAGCCGTGACGATGGGTGTGATACCAGAAGGTGCCGGCCGGATGGTCGGGCGGCACATTGTACTCGTATTGGAAGCTGACGCCGGGATTGATCGACAACAGCACGTTGTCGCTGTTCCCGGTCGGGCTGATCCACAGGCCGTGGCTGTGCAGATTGGTGCCGTTGAAGCAATGCGGCGCGTCGGGATTCATGTCCATGCCGGTGCAACTGGGATCGGCCGGCAGCTTGTTGTGCAGCGTGATGTCGACGGTGTCGCCAGGATTGATTTCAATGGTCGGAGCGACAAAGCGCGCGGTCGGATCGATGCCGGGGCCGGTATAGCTGCGCAAGTTGACGCTGTCGTCGCGGTCAGTCGACGGATTGTACAGGTGGCTCGAGGTATAGACGATATCGAGCTCGAGCGACTTCTTGGTCGTCATGCGCGCCGCCCCCGGCAGCGCCTGCAGCGTTACTCGCGGCACCACGCCCTGCTGTACGCCGAGCGTCGGCGGGTTGGTGGCGACGCGCTCCGCGACTTGGGCCGCCGCGCCGCCGATGCTCAAGGCGGCCAACGGCAGGGCAGCGAGACACGACGACAAAACTCCCAACCTCGGCATGCTTTCCTCCAGTTTTGATTGGGCACACCACCGCGACGATCGGCGTGCTGCGTGGAACGCCGACTCTGATAAGCGAGACTGGCGGCGGTCAATCACAATTTTAAGAAGATGATCAAATTTCTACATCTTATTATTGTCGAAGGCAACCAACCGTAATCGGCTGTTGTGATCGGCGCACCCGGCACGCTAGGCTCGGCTGGAAAAACCACGACGATCACGGGGAACAGCCATGCCACGCATTGCCATCATCGACCGCGCCGCCATGAACGCCGAGCAGGCGCGCGTCTACGACGCCGCCAAAGCCGGAAGCGGCATCGTCGGCGGGCCATATTACGCCTATATCCGTTTGCCGAAATTGTTCGAGGCGGCGCAGACCATGCGCGAATCGCTGTCGGCGGGGCCGCTGTCGCCGCGCGAGCAGCAAGTCATCAATCTCACCGTCGCCCGGCACTGGGGCGCGCGCTATCCATGGTTCGCGCAGGCGCGCCGCTCGCTCGCCGTCGGCATCCCGCAAGCGGTCATCGACGCCATCAATGCCCGCAAGCCGCCCGAGCTGCCGGATGTGCGCGAACGCGCCTGCCACATCGTGGCCAGAGAGCTCCTCGCCAACAAAAATCTGACTGACGCCACCTACGCGGCCGCAGAAAAAGATTTGGGCACCGAGAGCCTGGTCGCGGCGGTAGCGACCACCGGCAGCTTCTCGATGACCTGCATGACGGCGAACACGTTCGGCATCGAGCCGCCGGCCGAGAACCCGACGCCGCTCGCGCCTTAGTGCATGATCCCGAAAAGTGGGAACCGGTTTTCGGATAAGATCATGCTCAAATAGAAATACTAGACAATGATCGGATTCAATTGAATCGGATCATTGTCTAGCGGCGCGGATCGCGCTGAAGCTTCGCGCTGTCGTGCCAATGCGGCCGATAGCCGGCGGCAAGCACGGCCAGGATCGCCGGCGGAGTGAGCACGTCGACCACGACGTCGCGCGGCCGCGGGGTGCGTGCGGCGTAGCCATCCGCCGTCCAGCGCAACAGCGCGTCGCCGGCGACCGCGAAAGCCTCGCCGTCGATCGCCACGAATGCGCCGTCGGGCAGCGTGTCGATCGAACGCCGGTGCACGCGCTTGGCGCGCCCTCGCAGGCGTTCACGGTGCAGCACCTCGTCCATCTCGGCGGCATAGGGCCGCTGCGAAAGCCCGCGCGCCATGCGCCATGCCTCGGCAAAGGCCTCCGCGTCTTTGCGGCGGCACTCGAAGCAGGGCCGGTGGCCTGCGGCCAGCGCGGTCGGCTCGTCGAGAAAAAACAGCTCGGTATAAAAGCGGCCCCAGACGTCGCGTCGGCGCCCCTTGAAATCGAGCACGCAGCAGATCCATTGCCGCGACTGCCAGCGCCGTGCGGTCAGCGTCTTGGCATCGGTGTGAAACCGCCCGCCGCGGTTGCCGAAAAAGCTGCCGCGCGCGGAGGCAGCGAACAACGCGCCGAATGGATTCACCCGATTTTGCAGCGGCATCGCCGAGCCCTGCCTGTTGTCCAGATCACCCCGATCTAGCCAGCACCGCGCTCGGGCGCCACCCGATTTCCGAAATGGTGCCACTTACGAGCTGCCGCCGGAACCGATAAGGTTTTCGCCCAACGGGAGGAAAGCATGGGCAAGAAAATAGCATTTGTCGGCGCCGGCGCGGTCGGCGGCTATACCGGCGCGCATATGGTGCAGGCCGGCGAGGACGTCACCTTCATCGATCCGTGGCCGGACCATGTCGAGCATATGCGCAAGCACGGCCTGCGCGTCACCCACGCCATGACGGAGCCGGAGTTCACCGTGCCGGTGCGCGCGCTGCACGTCACCGACGCGCAACAGCTCGCCAAGGAAAAGCCGGTCGACATCGCCTTCGTCTGCATGAAGTCCTACGACACCGCCTGGGCGGCCATGCTGATCAAGCAATATCTCGCGCCCGACGGTTACGTGGTGTCGCTGCAGAATTGCATGAACGAGGAAACCATCGCCGGCGTCGTCGGCTGGGGCAAGACGCTCGGCTGCATCGCGTCCAGCATCACCGTCAACCTGCCGGAGCCCGGCCATATCCATCGCGGCGCTGCAAAACACGGCGCGGCGCACACCGTGTTCCGCGCCGGCGAAGTGCACGGCCGCATCACGCAGCGCGCCGAGGAGATCTGCCGCCTGGTCGCCTATTCGGACAGCGCCAAGGTCACCAACAATCTATGGGGCGAGCGCTGGTCAAAGCTGGTCGCCAACGCCATGGCCAACGGCCTCTCCGCCTGCACCGGGCTCGGCGGCGGCGCCATGCTGAAAGACGATGCGCTGCGCCGCTTCTCCACGCGCCTCGGCAGTGAAGCGATCCGCGTCGGCCAGGCCCACGGCTACCAGCTGGAAGAAATCCTGCACCTGGAGCCCGACACCATCGCCCGCGCCGGCGAAGGCGACGCGGAGGCCACCCGCATGTGCGACGCCCAGCGTTTCAAAGACTCCGGCCGCACGGCAGCCGGCCAAAAACCGTCGATGGGCCAGGACATGGAGAAAGGCCGCCGCACCGAGATCGAATTCTTGAACGGCCTTGTGGTACGCGAGGGCGAGAAGGTGGGACTAGCGTGTCGCGCCAATGCGGTGCTGGTCGATATCGTCAAGAAGGTCGAGCGCGGCGAACTGAAGGCCGATCCGCGGCATATTACGGAGCTGCGGTTGAACTAAGTAGCCTGGGTTGAGCGGAGCGAAACCCGGGAACGATCAATCGTCTTGCTCGCTGTCCCGGATTTCACGGAGCCTGTCATCGGGCCGGCCACTTCGGGCCGGACCCGTTGGTTCAATCCGGGCTACGAACGTTTGATCGCCGAATTTCACATCCCTACGCTCTGGCTTGCCGTTCCGGTCGCAGCGCCGTCGTTACCGGCGCGCGAACTCCGGGAATCTCGAATTGCGCCATAAAGTCTCTGACCTTCTCTCGCACCTTTTTCACCCGCGTTTCGTCGTCGGGTGCCGCGAGAACATCCGCTATGAAGTCAGCCACGGTCCGCATATGCGATTGCATCATGCCGATTGTCGTTATCGCCGGCGTGCCGATGCGCACGCCGCTGGCAACCGACGGCGGCCGGGGATCGCCGGGAACCATATTGAAGTTGGCGATCAGTCCCGCCCTCGCGAGAGCCTGGGCCGCTTGCTTTCCGGAACAGTCCCGATCGCGGAGATCGACCACCATGAGGTGATTGTCGGTTCCTCCCGTGACCAACCGGCAGCCGCGGGCCATGAGCTCTTCGGCAAGCGCCTTGGCGTTGGCCACGACGTTTCGCGCATATGCGCTGTATTCGTCCGTGGCCGCATAGTGCAGGGCCGCCGCAATCGCCGCGACGGCATTCATATGCGGCCCGGCCTGAAGCAATGGGAACACCGCCCGGTCAATTCTGCGCGCGAGATCGCGTTTTTTGTCGTCCGGTGCGAAACGGTCCTTGATCGTGGACAAAATGATCGCCGCGCGCGGCCCGCGCAGCATCTTGTGCGTCGTCGTGGTCACGACATCCGCGATCGGCGCCGGGCTCGGGTGCAGCCCTGCAATGATCAATCCGTTGATATGAGCAATGTCCGCCAGCAGATACGCGCCTATTTCGTCGGCGATCGCCTTGAACTTCGAGAATTCGATGATTCTGGGATACGCGGTCGCTCCGACGATGATGACTTTTGGCCTTTGTTCCCGCGCCAGCCTTCGCATGCCGTCAAAATCGAAAAGCCCGGTCTCGCTGTCAAGACCGTAATGGACCGCCTCGTAGTCGGTGCCGGAAAAATTGACGCGCCAGCCGTGCGTCAAATGTCCTCCCGACGGCACACCCAGCCCCATCACTTTCTCGCCGTGCCCGAGAAGAGCACGCAGTGCCGCCTGATTCGCCGGCGCCCCCGAGAACGGCTGGACGTTCGCATGCTCCATCTCGAAGAGCCGGCATGCCCGCCCGCGCGCCAAATCCTCGATCTCGTCGATGACCTCATTGCCTTCGTAGTACCGCGCTCCGGGATAGCCCTCGCTGTACTTGTTGGTAAGAATTGAGCCGGTCAGCCGGCGTACCGCGTCGCTGACGTAATTCTCCGACGGGATAAGCTTGATCGTGGTCGCTTCGTACTGCGCTTGCCGCCTGAACAGGGCATGCAGTTCCGGATCGGCCGCCGCGACCGCGGCGTTATCTCTGTCAAACCAGCCGAGTTCGTCTCTGTGAGACATGTTTGTCATTTCATACTTTTCTGAAGACCGACCAGGCGCTGTTCGCTGGCGAAAGCGGCCCGCCATTCGGCACCAAGCGCCGCGGCAGCGTCGCAAGCGAGGTACCATATGTCCTGATCTGATGAAACCCCCGGCTCCATGCATGCATTTCAGCGACCCACTTATCCCCATGGTGCTATAATCGATGCGGCCGCCGCCAGCGCGGGAAGCCCTAAATGCGCCCCCCGGAGACCCCGATGAAACTTCCCCGCAGAACCTTCCTGCGCCTGGCCGCCGCCGCATGGCCGGCACTGCCCTATATCGCCCACGCGCAAACCTACCCATCCCGCCCGGTGCAGATGATCGTCGGCTTCCCCGCCGGCAGCGCGCCCGACATCATCGCGCGGCTCGCCGCGCAATGGCTCTCGGAAAAGCTCGGGCAGAATTTCGTCGTCGAGAACCGGCCGGGCGCCGGCAGCAATATCGGCACCGAGCTGGTGGTGAAGGCGGTGCCGGACGGCTACACGATCATCTGCGACGTGCTGACCAACGTGCTCAACACCGCGCTCTATCAGCATCTCAGCTTCGATTTCATGCGCGACATCATTCCGGTCGCGCCGGTGGCCAACGCGCCATACGTCATCCTGGTGACGAATTCGCTGCCGGTCAAAACCGTCCCGGAATTCATCGCCTATGCCAAGGCCAATCCGGGCAAGATCAACATGGCGTCGGGCGGCATCGGCACCTCGTCGCACATTTTCGGCGTGCTGTTCATGACCATGGCCGGCATCGACATGGTCCACGTGCCCTATCGCACCAATTACATGTCCGACCTGATCGGCGGCCAGGTGCAGGCGGTGATCAATCCGATCCCGCAATCGATGGAATTCGTCAAAGGCGGCAAGGTACGCGCGCTCGCGGTCACCACCAAGACGCGGCTCGACGCGCTGCCGGATCTCCCCACCGCGGCCGAATTCGTGCCGGGCTACGAGGCGCTCGGCTGGTACGGCATCGGCGCGCCGAAGGCTACGCCCGCCGACATCGTCGAAAAACTCAACGGCGCGATCAACGCCGCGCTCGCCGAGCCCGCGGCCAAGGCGCGACTCGCCGATTTGGGCGTCGAGCCGATGCGGATGACGCCCGCGCAATTTGCGCAGTTCATCGCCGACGAAGACAAGAAATGGGGCAAGGTGATCCGCGACGCCGGCATCAAGCTCGATTGATATCCTGCGCATTCCACGTTGACCGCGCCGGCCACAACCGGCAACATCCGAAGCTTAAGAACAATTGTCATCTCACGGGAGGAACCGATGCGTCGAATGTCGACATTACTGGCGGCTGGCCTTTGCGCCGGCGCGCTCGTTGTGCAAGCCCAGGCCGCGGACATGTCGCTGACCCGGCTCGATTGCGGCACGCCGCAGGCGCCGACGGCCGTCAATGAGCGCTTTTCCGACACTTATTCTTACGGCGATCTGAAAATTCAGTTCGTCTACAGCTGCTATCTGATCAAGCACGACGACCAGTACCTGTTGTGGGATACCGGTCATGCCATGACCACCCCCAAAGTGGCGCCGAAGGTGAGCATCGTCGACCAGTTGGCGCAGCTCAACGTGAAACCCGAGCAGATCACCTATGTCGGCATCAGCCATTTTCACGCCGACCACACCGGCCAGGTCGCCTCGTTTCCGAAAGCCACCTTGCTGATCGGCAAAGGCGACTGGGATGCGATCACCGCGCCAAAACCGGCCGCCGGCGTGAATTTCGCGCCGTTCGAAGGCTGGATCAAAGGCGAGAACAAGGTCGAGCCTCAGCCGGTCGACAAAGACGTGTTCGGCGATGGCAGCGTGATGATGCTGTATACGCCGGGCCATACGCCGGGCCACCACAGCCTCCTGGTCAAGCTGCCGCAAGCGGGAAATTTTCTGATTAGCGGCGACGCCGTGCACTTCCGGGAGAACTACGAAAACGACGGCGTGCCGGCGTTCAATTTCGACCGTGCCGAGACGCTGGCCTCGATCTCGCGCATGAAAAAGATTGTCGAAGTCTTCAAGGCGACCCTCGTCATCCAGCACGACGCGCGCGACATCGGCAAATTGCCGGCGTTCCCGGCCGGGGCGAAATGATCGCCCGTGCGTAGGGCGGATTAGCGAAGCGTAATCCGCCGCTTTGTCGCGACCCAACGGCGGGTTACGCCTTCGGCTAACCCGCCCTACTTGCTCTTCGCTTCAGCGCGCCGGGGTTTTGCAAAGAATCCGGTACACGTGCCGGCCTTCGACGACGATTTCTTCGCGCTGATTGATCAAGCGGACTTTTATCGCAAGCCTGCCCCACTCCAGGCCCGGTTTGTGCTCGATGCCTTCGACCTCGAACTGCGGCCGCAGGATCTCGTCCTTGAACACCGGCTTGCGGAACGACGCCTCTTGCTCCAGGAACGCGATCATCGACGCCTCGAGCCGTTCGGCCAGCGGCGCCGCGCCCAGCGCCGTGAGCGCCATCAGGTGCAGGCCGTGCACGATCGGCCGGCCGAACCGTGTGGTCTTGGCGTATTCATCGTCGTAGTGCAGCGGATGGGCATCGCCGGTGAGCGCGGCGAATGAAAGAACGTCCGCCTCGGTGATCATTCGCGGCGGGCTTGAAAATATTTGGCCCTTGCTGAAATCTTCGAGATAGAGCTGCGTGGTGTCGTCCGCCATTGCACGCTCCCGTTTTGCCGGTGCCTGTTTTCACCGATGCCCGTAACACCTTTACACTTGGCCGCTTCCATTGTGCTAGCTTTGGCGGCGACGATGCTTTGTCTGTAAGCCCGCGGGGGCGGCATGAGACGACGGCCCAAAGGCGGCGGGAAAACCAAGACGCGGCAGCGCAAGGCGGCAGCGCCACGGCGCCGCAACGGAGCGGCGGCGCGCCGTCGCGGCTCGGTGAGCGCCCGCCAGAAAGCCGAGATCGCGCGGCTTTCCCGCGAGCTCGACGAGGCCTCGCAGCAGCAGGCCGCCACCGCGGAAATACTGCAAATCATCAGCGGCTCGCCGGGCGACCTGCAGCCGGCGTTCGGCAAGATGCTGGCGCATGCCGCCCGCATTTGCGACGCCAAATACGGCAACGTGTTCCGGCTCGACGGCGACACGTTGCACATGGTGGCGTCGCACAACACGCCGGCCGCTCTGATCGAGGCCCGCCGGCAGGTCCGTCTCAATCCGAAGCTGCCGTTCGGCCGCATGGTGGCGACCAAAGCTGCGGTCCAGGTCGCCGACATCATGGCGGAGGAAGCCTATACGGTGCAGCGCGATCCGCGCCTCGTCGCGCCGGTCGAAATCGGCGGCGCGCGCACGGTGCTGGTGGTACCGCTGTTGAAGGAAGGCGAAGTGATCGGCGCGTTCAGCCTGTACCGCCAGGAAGTCCGCGCCTTTTCCGACAAGCAGATCGAGTTGCTCTCGAGTTTCGCCGCGCAGGCCGCGATCGCGGTGGAAAACACCCGGCTGCTCAACGCGCTGCGCCAGCGCACCGACGAGCTCGGCCGCTCGATCGCCGAATTGCAGCGCGAGCGCAACAACAAGCTCATGAACATGGAAGCGATGGCGGCGTCGATCGGCCACGAGGTGCGCCAGCCGCTGGCCGGTATCGCCTCGAACGGCGGCGCGGCGCTGCGCTTTCTCGGCCACGCGCCGCCCAATCTCGCGGAAGCGCGGGCGGCGCTGGAGCGGATGGTGAGCGACGCCCATCGCGCCAGCCAGGTGTTCGACAATATCCGCGCGCTGTTCGGCAAGGCCAACCAGGCCCACGCCCCGATCGACGTGAATGAGCTGGCGCTTGCCGTCCTCCATGCCCTGGGTGAGGAGATCAAGGCTCACGATATTACGACGCGGGCCGATCTTAAGGCCGGATTGCCGTTGGTCATGGGCCACAGCGGTCAACTGCAGCAGGTTTTCATCAATCTCTTCCGCAACGCCATCGACGCCATGGCCGCGCTCAAGGATGGCCGCCGCCTGCTGCAACTGCGCTCCGCACGCGACGGCGACGGCACGATCGTCGTTGCGGTGGAGGATTGTGGGCCGGGCATCGATCCCGGGCGGTTGCCGAACATCTTCGATGCATTCATGACGACAAAACCCGACGGCATGGGGCTCGGCTTGGCCATTTGCCGGATGATCGTCGAGCGCCATCACGGCAAGCTTTTGGTCGCGCCGGCGCTGCCGCGCGGCTCGATCTTTTCGGTGATTTTACCCGGCGCGCTGGCTGCCGCGAGCTAGCTCTTCAATCCGGCGCTGCGCGCGACTTCGGACCAACGGGTGAATTCGCTGCGAATGAAAGCGCCGAACTCATCGGGACTGGCATCGAGCGGCTCGTAGCTCTCTTTTGACAGAAGATCGACCGCCGCCGGCGCGTGCATCGCCTTGTTGGCGGCGGCCGCGAGCGTGTCGATCACCGGCTTTGGCGTCCCGGCCGGCGCCAGGAGCCCGAGCCACAGGCTGGTATCGAAATCGGGCACCCCGGCTTCCGCCATGGTCGGCACGTCGGGCAGCACGGCGGAACGCTTGTTCGAGCAGGCCGCGAGCGCAACGAGCTGTTTCGCTTCGATCTGGCCGAGCGCCGACGAGGCGATATTGAAGGTCAGGTTGATGCGGCCCGCGACCAGGTCCTGGATCACCTGCGGACTGCCGGGATACGGCACGTGGGTCATCTTGACGCCGACGCGCTGAGCAAACATTTCCGCGCACAGATGCGGCAGGCTGCCGTTGCCGACAGAGCCGAACAGCAACTGGCCGGGCTTTGCCTTGGCGAGCGCGATCAGCTCGGCGACGCTCTTGACCTTCAGCTCCGGATTGACGGCGAGCACGAAGGTGCCCTTGGCGAGCGGCGCGACCGGCGCAAAATCCTTGCGCAGGTCGAAGCTCACGTCGGGATTGACGATCTGATAGGTCAGCGACGACAGCGCCGGCACGAACAAGGTGTAGCCGTCGGCGGCGGAGCGCACGACGTATTGGGCGGCAATGCTCGATCCGGCGCCGGGCTTGTTCTCGACCACGAATTGCTGGCCGAGCACCGGCTCGGCATTCTTGGCGAAGATGCGCCCGATGACGTCGGACGCCGCACCGGGCGTGAAACCGATGATCAAGTGCATCGGCCGCGCCGGATAGCTTTGCGCCGCCGCGAGGCGGGGGACGAGCGGCAGCGCTGCGGCGCCCGCGGTCAGTTGCAGAAATTGTCTGCGGCGTAGAGTCATTTTGCTTATTCTCCCATTGAATATCGCGTCACCGGATCAATCATTCCGGCTTGATGCCGGCGGCCTTGACGACGGGCCACCACTTTTCGATTTCGGCTTTCTGATAAGCGGCGAGCGCCGCCGGCGTCTGCTGCTCGGGCGGCGGAATCTCAAAACCCTGAGCTTCGAGCTTCTGGCGGACGTTCGGATCGCCCAAGGTTTTCACCGCCGCGGCATTGAGCTTGTCGACGATGTCTTTCGGCGTGCCGCGCGGGGCGAATATCGCCGCCCACAGCGCGAAATAGAAGCCGGGCAACCCGGCCTCGTCCATGGTCGGAATGTTCGGCGCGATCTCCATGCGGCCATGGGTGGTGACACCGAACACTTTGACGTTGCCGGACTGCACCTGCGGCAAGGCCGCCGCGATGCTGATGAACATCGCCTCGGTATGGCCGGCGATGACGTCCTGCATCGCCGGCGCCGCGCCGCGATAGGCGACGATGCCGAACTGCGTCGCGGTGTCGGTCCGCAGCAGCCGGCCGAGCAGATCGGGCGGGCTGCCGACGCCGGCGGTCCCCATCGACGCCTTGTCGGGATTGGCCTTGAGCCAGGCGATGAACTCTTTGAGGTTGGCCGCCGGGTTATCTTTTTTCGCGATCAGCACCATCGGCGCCGCCGGCAAGAGCACCACCGGCACGAAATCCGTCACAACGTCGTAGTCGAGCTTGTAGATGGCGGCGTTGGTGACCGAGGTGTTCCAGTTGGCGCAGACCAGCGTGTAGCCATCGGGCGCCGCGCGGGCGACACGGCCGGTGCCGATGGTGCCGTCGGCGCCGCCGGCATTCTCGATGACGATGGTTTGGCCGAGCAGTGCCTGCATGCCTTCGGCCATGACGCGGCCGAGGATGTCGCTCAGCGCGCCGGGCGCAAACGGCACCACCATAGTGATGCGCCGCGACGGATAGCTGTCCGCGACAGAAAGTCGCGACAGCGCCGGCAGCGCGAGCGCGCCGACGGCGAGATGCAGCAATGCTCTGCGGCGAAGACGCAATGGCGTTTCCCTGACGGTTCGCGCTTTTAAGCGTTACGACGTGACGTGCACGCGGTCGCCCGACCGATTGAAGTTGGCGCCAAGCTTTTTGCTTCGTTCGCCGAGATTAGCGAGCGTTTCGGCCTCCTCGTCAAGGCGGCAGAAGAACGTCTCCTCGACGTCGTTGTTGCGCACCAGGCGGAAATTGCAGTCGGTCACCGCGCCGCGCTCGTAAATCAATTCCACCAGGAGACCGATCCAGCCCGCGTGCCGCCGCCCGAGATGGCCGGTCGAGAAGGTGAGATTACACAGGCCGTAGAAGATCGGCTTGCCCTTATACGTTGCGACCGGCAACGGATAATGCGGTCCGTGACCGACGACGATGTCGGCACCGGCATCGATCGCGGCGTAGGCAATGTCGGTCATGTATTGCAGCGGCTCGCGGCCGAGCCCCCAGTGGCAGGAGGCGACGACGATGTCGACCTGCGGCCGCAACGCCGAGATGTCGGCGCGGAATTCGTCGAGATAGTGCTTGTCCGCCCAGGTCACGATCACCGGCGGCACGCCTGGCCGGTTCGGCGGCGGCACGCCGGGCGCAACGCGGCTCGTTGGCACGTGATAAGCGGTATGGCCGAGAATGACCGCGATGCCGGGCGAGTCGGCATGGGCCTCATGATCGGTCGGCCAATAGACCGAGCTGCGCTGCACGGCACCGACGCGCAAGCCGTTGCGGGCGACGATCACCGGCGCGCGCGCCGCGGCGAGATTGGGCCCGGCGCCGGTATGGGGAATACCGAGCTGATCGAGCCGCGCGATCGAGGCGGCGATATTGTCGGCGCCGTAATTGACGTTGTTGGCGATGCCGACGGCATGGATGCCGGAGCGCCGCAGCGCCTCGCCGCCGACCAGCGGATCAGCGAAAAAGCCCTCGGTGGCATGCGAGCGCCGCAACGGCAGGTGCAGGCAGCATTCCAGATTGCCGAACACCACGTCGGCCTCGTGCAACGCCGCGGCAACGTGCCGGAACGGAACGGTGGCATCGGCGACGTTCATGAGATTGACGTCGCCGGTCAAGATCAACCTGCCGGTCATGGACGGAGCCTCGCGGGATTATTTTTTACAGGGCGACGACTGCAGCGCGCACAGCGTCGCCGGGCTGATCGTCTGTTGCAGCTGCTTCTCGTAGGCCATGGCCTCGGCGTGCAGCGCGTCCGCCAGCACGGCGGCTTCGACCCGGGCGCCCGGCGCCGCCACGGTGCGCGCCAGCTCGTTGGTGAAGGCGCTGCCGCCGCCGTCCTGGACCACGACGAACTGCGTCGTCGACAGCGGGATGATGGTGGTGTCGAAGCGGGCGCTGCTCGGCAGCATCGGCTGGCCACCGACAGTCGTCTTCGAGACGTCGGCCGGCGCCGGCGCGCCGCTGCCGCCGCCGTCGGTGCCCTCGGGATAGGCCACCATCCAGCGCTGCGAGGCGGCGTCGTAAAAATATTTGGTCTGCGGGATCGGCGCCGCATGGCCGTTGGGTTCGTCGGTGATCGTGCTCTGCGGCGAATTGACGATGTAGAGCGATACGTCGCCTCCGGAACCGACCTGCACGGTCTCGACCGTTACGCCACCGGGGAAGCGCGCGTCGTCGCTGGCCGCCGCCACCGCTATCGGCAACGCGGCCGGGTACCAAAAGGAGAAATGATAGTTTGCATCCACATACTCGCGCATGCGGTGGGACACCGTCGGAGGAAGCTGCAGGTCCGCGGCGCGCGCGGGAACCACGGGCGCGGCGGCGGCGATCGCGACGATGAGGGTAGCAACCAGGCGGCAGATGACAGTCATGCCGACAGTATCGCCGGAATCCGAGTTGCTTGAAACAGGTCTTTGGCCGGTTCGAACGGCGTCCTAGCTCACCGCCGTGCGCCACGCGCCGACTACCGGCACCGTCAGCCCGAGATTTTCCCGCAACGTCGTGCCGGCAAAATCTTTCCGGAACAGCCCGCGCCGTTGCAGCTCCGGCACGACGAAGCGTACAAAATCTTCGTAGGCGCCGGGCACGTGGGTGGCGGAGAGGACAAAGCCGTCGCAGGCGGGCGCGGAAAACCATTGCTCGAGCCGATCGGCGACCTCCTTCGGGCCGCCGACGATGGCGTTGTGCACGCGGCCGCGGCCGCTGATGCGGATAAAATCGCGCACCGTCGGATTTTTCGTTGTGCTCGCGGCCAGCACCCTGTCGCGGATGCCCTGCAGGCCGGACATTTCGGCGAGCTCCTCGGCGCTGAACGGCTCATCCATGCCCTTGCGCGCAAAATCGAAATTGAGCGCTTCCGAGAGCAGCGACAGCGCGTCGATTTCGAGCGGCAGCTTTTCGATCTCCGCCCATTTGTCCTCGGCTTCCGCCTTGCTGGCCGCGGCCACCGTATTGACGAGATGCGTGATCTTGACCTGATCAGGATCGCGGCCGAAGCGCGCCACGTCGGCCTTGAACCCGGCATAGTCGCGCTGGCCGGCCTCGATGCTCGGATAAATGACGAAGATCACCTCGCCCCAGCGCGCGCCGAAAGCCTTGCCGCGGCCGCTCGAACCGGCCTGGATGATGACCGGATGGCCCTGCGCCGAGCGCGGCACCGTGAACGGCCCACGCGAGCGGAAATAGCGGCCTTCGTAATCGAGGCGGTGAATTTTCTCGGGCCTTGCAAAAAGTCCGGTCGCCTTGTCCTGGACGATGGCGTCGTCTTCCCAGGCGTCCCAATGGCCATGCACGATCTCCATGAACTCGTCGGCGCGGTCGTAGCGCAAATCGTGCGCCACCGCCTCGTCGCGGCCCATGTTCTGCGCCTCGCCGTCGTTGAGCGAGGTGACGACGTTCCAGGCGGCGCGGCCGCCCGTCATCAGATCGAGAGTGGCGAACACGCGCGCCACATGAAACGGCTCGTAATAGCTCGTGGAATAAGTGGCACCAAGCCCAAGGCGCTCCGTCGCCATGCCCATCACGGTGAGCACGGTGACGGCGTCGAGCTTCACGCAGCGGATGCCATGCTCGACAGTGTGCGCGTGATTGCGGCCATACATATCCGGCATTGACAGCCGGTCGTCGAAGAAGCCGAGATGAAACTTGCCTTCTTCCAGCACGCGGCCGATGTGCCGGTAAAAATCCGGCGACCAGGAATTGGTGCGCGAGGCTGGATGGCGCCAGGAGCTGGCGAGATTGGTGCAGTTCTGCGCCTGCAGGAAGCCGACCAAGATCATCTGGCGCATCGGCGGGGTCCGTCGCGGGAAGGCGATGCATTATGACCCGGCCGCGGGCGCGGAGCCACTTCCGTCAGCCTGAGGTGGTCGCGAAGCGGCCCTCGAAGGGCGACGGCCTCTGCACCTCGGCCGCATCCTTCGAGGCGCGCCGTCGGCGCGCACCTCAGGATGACGGAAAACGGGCAGAACTCACCGCGTGTCGATAGACACCCGCTTCACCGGCCCCGTGGGCGCCGGCTGCACGAAGCCGCCGGCGCCGGTGGCTTGCGCCAGCGCGTCGCGGTCGAGCGCTTCGTCGTGCTTATAGACGTCGTCGCGGAATTCGATCGTGCCGTCGCGCGTCACCCAGCCGGTGAGGTAGACCCACGCCACCGGCATTTTGTGCGGCAGGTTGACGATCTTGGTCTGGCCCGCGGCGATGCCGGCGTCGATGGCGGCGCGGTTCCAGCCCGGCACGTCTTGGAGAATCCAAGTGGCGAGGTCGCGCACATTGTCGACGCGGGTGCAACCGTGGGAATCGAAGCGGTAGTCATCGGCGAACAGCTTTCGCGTGTCGGTGTCGTGCATGTAGACCGAATACGGGTTCGGCATGTCGATTTTCAGGTTGCCGAGCGCGTTCCAGGCGCCGGCATCCTGCCGCACGGTGAAATTGGGCGAACGGTCGGACGCCCAGTCGACCGACGACGGACTGACCTCCTGATCGCCGCCGCCGAGGAGCCGCATATGCATGCGGCTCAGATAGCTCGGATCGCGGCGCATATGCGCCATGATCTCGTTCTTGGTGATCGACAGCGGCACCGTCCAGGTCGGATTGAGATCGACCGCGGTGATGGACGCGGTCAGGGTCGGCGACGGCTTGTCGATCTTGCCGACGATGACGCGATAGCGGCGCTCGACCTTGCCGTTGGCGACCGCCTCGACGAAGGCGGCCGGGATATTCACCACGACGTAGCGCTCGGCGAAGATGAAATCCATGCCGAGGAGCCGCTCCAGCGACGCTTCGAGCTGCTTGATGCGGGCGCCGACCGGCACGTTGAGCGCCTTCAAGGTCTGCGCGCCGACTGTTCCTGTCGCATCCAGCCCGTGGCGCAATTGGAAATGCTTGACGCCCTCGACCACGGCCGCGTCATAGGCCTCGCCGGCTTCCTGCTCGGCCGGCATGTCATCGGAGATGACAAGACGCTGGCGCAACAACGCGACGTAAGGGCCGCTCGCGCCCGGCTCCAGTTTTGCATCGGCCGGCAGCATCGGCCAACCGCCACGCACCTGGATATCCGAATAGAACAGCAGCGCTTCCTTGATGCGCTCGAAGGTGCCTTCGTCGAACACCGGGTCCGATGACAGCGCCAGCGCCGCGGCCGAACGCGATTCCGGCGTACTCGCCGGCTTCACCGCGGCCTGCGGCGATTTGGCGGCGACGGGCGGCTTGGGCGCAACCGATGGTTTTGGCGGCGTGCCAAAGCCCTGCGCCAGCGCCTGCCCCGCGGCGAGCGCCACAATAACCCCGGCAATCGAGATGGTCCGCATCAAATCCGCCTCCCCAGCCCCGCTACCCTACGGGTATGGCGGGATTTCGACGAGTTGCCGATCCGTGTTCTGTCGCCTATGCGACTCGATCGGTCCGAAGTCGTTTCACTGCCAGCCCAAATGGGGCATATCCGATTCATACCACTCAATCAGGCACATCCTCGCCGGACCACAAACGGCGAGACGTGTGCCGCACGTGGATGATTTCGATGACGCTGTCAGTCACATTGACCCGGTAGAAAATCTTGAACCGGTACCGCTGTACGATCTTCGCGCGAACGCCGCGAATGCGTGTTGCCTCGGCTGCTTGGGGATACCTGCGAATGAATTCAACCGCCGCATAAATCGCCGTGAGAACGTGGATCGCGCCTTGTGGACTGCGTTTACCTAGATATTCACGGATTGATTCGAGGTCTCTGGTCGCGCGCGGGCTATAACGGATCGTCATAAAACGCCGCAGCGCACCCAAAAGGCTTTCATCGCCTCCTCGCTGGCCCACTCGCCGCGCTCAAGCTCGGCCAGTCCTTCGCGGATTGCCGCTTCCTCCTCCGACGTCACCTCGTAGACGCCAGTGCGGCGCGCTTCGATCGCGCGCGCCATCTCTTCGAGTTCGTCAACGTCCTCTTGCGGCCAAGCGCTGACGCGGTCGAGGATTTGCCTTGCGTTCTGGCTCATGGTCTTCGTCCCAGAAGGTGGCCACCGCGCCGGCGAAGCGCCACACTTACCCCTGCGGCTGCGGCTCCAGCGGGCCGGGCTCGGGGCGCGGGCGGTTGCGGCCGGCGCCGGCGGTCGGCACCGTGGTGTTGCGCGGCGTGGTCGGCTCGATGATCGATTCGCGGTTCGGCCGCTTGCCCATGAGCAGATCCTTGATCTCGTCGCCGGACAGCGTCTCGAATTCGAGCAGCCCCTTGGCCAGCGTCTCCAGGTCGCCGCGCTTGTCGGTGAGGATTTGCTGCGCCTCGGAATAGCCGGCTTCAACCAGGCGGCGGATCTCGGCGTCGATCTTCTGCACGGTGGCTTCGGAGATGCTTTGCTGGCGCGACACCGAATAGCCGAGGAAGACTTCTTCCTGGTTTTCCCCGTAGGCAACCGTGCCGAGCGCGTCGGACAGGCCCCAGCGCGTCACCATCATGCGCGCCAGCTTGGTCGCCTGCTCGATGTCGGACGCGGCGCCCGAGGTCACGCGATCGCGGCCGAACACCAGTTCCTCGGCAACGCGGCCGCCCATCATGATGGCGAGCCGCGACGTCATCTGCTCGAGCGACATCGACAGCTTGTCGCGCTCCGGCAATTGCATGACCATGCCGAGCGCGCGGCCGCGCGGGATGATGGTCGCCTTGTGCACCGGATCGGTCGCCTTGACGTTGAGCGCGACGATGGCGTGGCCGCCCTCGTGATAGGCAGTGAGCAGCTTTTCCTCGTCGGTCATGACCAGCGACTTGCGCTCGGCGCCCATCATGACCTTGTCCTTGGAATCCTCGAACTCGGCCTGGGTCACCATGCGCTTGTTGCGCCGCGCCGCCATCAGCGCCGCCTCGTTGATGAGATTGGCGAGGTCGGCGCCGGAGAAGCCGGGCGTGCCGCGGGCGATGGTCTTCAGATTCACGTCGGGCGCCAGCGGCACCTTGCGCACGTGGACTTTCAAAATCTGTTCGCGGCCGACCACGTCCGGATTCGGCACCACCACCTGGCGGTCGAAGCGGCCGGGCCGCAGCAGCGCCGGATCGAGCACGTCGGGCCGGTTGGTCGCGGCGATCAGAATGATGCCTTCGTTGGCTTCAAAGCCGTCCATCTCGACCAGCAACTGATTGAGCGTCTGCTCGCGCTCGTCATTGCCGCCGCCGAGGCCGGCGCCGCGATGGCGGCCGACCGCGTCGATCTCGTCGATGAAGATGATGCAGGGCGCGTTCTTCTTGGCCTGCTCGAACATGTCGCGCACGCGCGAGGCGCCGACGCCGACGAACATTTCGACGAAGTCGGAGCCGGAAATGGTGAAGAATGGCACATTGGCTTCGCCCGCGACCGCGCGTGCGATCAGCGTCTTGCCGGTGCCGGGCGGACCGACCAGCAGCACACCGCGCGGAATCTTGCCGCCGAGGCGCTGGAATTTTCCGGGATCGCGCAAGAATTCGACGATCTCCTGCAAATCCTGCTTGGCCTCGTCGACGCCGGCGACGTCCTCGAAGGTGACACGGCCGTGCGCCTCGGTGAGAAGCTTTGCCCGCGACTTGCCGAAACCGAGCGCCTTGCCGCCGGCGCCCTGCATCTGCCGCGACAGGAAGATCCACACCCCGATCAGCGCCACGAACGGCAGCCAGGAGATCAGAAGCGAGACGAACCACGGCACGTTCTCGGTCTGCGGCCGCGCCGTGATCGCGACGCCCTTGTTGTAGAGGCGCTGGATCAAAGTCGGGTCGCTCGGCGCATAGGTCTGGAAGCTACGGTTGTCGGTGAAGGTGCCGTGGATTTCCGGGCCCTGGATCAGCACATCGCGGACGCGGCCGCTGTCGACGTCGCTGAGCAGTTCGGAGAATGAAATGTCCTGCGACGCCGGGCGCTGGCCGGGACTCTGGAATAACGTGAACAGCGCCAGCACCAAGAGGAGGATGATCACCCAAAGGGCGAAATTGCGCATATTGGCGTTCATCTTAAGTCCTTGACCCGCGAATCCGCGGCGCCGAGCATACTACGTGCCAGCAAATCGTGGCGGCTTCACGTCTCCGATACTCCCGGCAATGTAGGGTTCCGCTTGCCCCCTGCCAAGAACCCGAGAATGGCCAATCGGCCGATTATAGGGCTATTTCGTAAAGCGGCTCTTGCCTTCACGGCGCATGGCTAACCTGCGCCGCGCGGGTGCGCGTTCGACCGTCAGATGCTCATGATCGAGCGTAATGAGCGCTCCGGCGAGGGTCCGGCGCAGGCGGGAGCGTGCCTGTCGCAACGCTTCATAAAGGCTTTCGAGCTTGGCAAGCTCGACGGCACCCTCATCCCCGGTATGGGCGATCGCTTCGCCGAGGAGCCGCAAGCCCACTTCGGCGGGCAGGTCTGCGAACGCCGCGGTCGCGAATACGATCGGCCCAAGCTGCGGCCACGGCGGCGGCACGAGCGCCGCGCGCGCCGCCTGCACGGCGAGCTGAATGGTCGATTCGGCGCGCCGCAGCCGCACCGCAAGCCGCGCCAAGCCGCGCGCGTCGAGGCCTTCGCGCGCCAACGCCGGCATGAGCGTACGCAGCCGCGCGCGGGTGAAACGCGGATCGTGGTTGCTCGGATCTTCGGCATAGGCGATGCGCTCAGCCTTCAAGGTCGCGACGAGCCGCGCTTTGGAAAGATGCAGAAACGGACGCACCAAAAAAATCTCGCGCATGCCATTGAGCGGCAGCGGCGCCGCGCGCGCCATGCCGGTGAGTCCGAACAGCCCGCTGCCGCGGGCGAGGCGGAACAAAACGGTCTCGGCCTGATCGTCGAGCGTGTGCGCGGTGAGGATGTGAGCGAAGCGCGCGCGCCTGGCGATTTGCGCGAGCAGGTCATAGCGGGCGTAACGCGCCGCCTCCTGCAAACCGGTTCGCGGTTTTCGGCCGCGCCAGCGCAACGTGCGATGCGGCACGCCGAGACGACGCGCCAGCTCTTTCACTACGGCCGCTTCGCGCGCCGCTTCCGGCCGCAAGCCATGATCGATGGTGACGGCGATGAGCTTTGGTGCGCGCTTGAGCCGCTTGGCCCAGCGCGCCGCGAGCAAAAGCAGCGCCGTGGAATCCGGGCCGCCCGACACCGCGAGCACAAAACCGGGCAAATCTTCGAGACCACGAAACAGCGCGTTCGCTTCGCCCTCGCCAACGCTTCCGTCAGCAGTGGGCACGCTTCTGTTCCCGGTCGACGCCCTGCTTCACGCTCACCGAGGCGCGCGGATATTTGCGCAACACTTCGCCGAGCGAGGCGCAGGCCGCTTCCTTTTCACCGAGCGCCGCAAGCGACATGCCGAGCCGCAACAACGCGTCGGGCGCCCGCGCGGTGGTGTCATATTTCGTCGACACCGCGAGGAAGGCTTCCGCGGCATCGCGATAGCGCTGGCTCTGGAACAAGGCTTCGCCCATCCAGAATTGCGCCTCGGGCGCCAGGCGATCGCTCGGATATTGGCGCAGGAAATTTGCGAACTCGTCCGCGGCCGGACCATAGTCCTTGTGCTGCAAATAGCCGTAAGCGAGATCGAATTCGTCCTTGGGCGAATTGCCCGGCGGCAAGGTCGCCTGCATGGCGCCGGTGCCGCTCGGATTGACCGGTGGCGGCGGCGGCAAGGCCCCGCCCGGAACGGCACCGCCCGGCGGCGGCTGCGGTGGCGGTACGGACACGCTGGACAGATCGAGCGGCGCGCCCGGCTGGCGCGGACCGGCTGGCGGCACATCGGCAACCGGCGGCGGCGGTTCGGTCGCTGCCGTGCTGGTGCCGAGCGGACGCGGCGCGCCGGGCGCCGTCGGGCTCAGCGCCGGGTTGAACGCATCGCCACGACCGCTCCGGCCGGGCGGCGCGGGCGGCGGCTCCGCCTCGATGGGCGCGGGCGGCGGCGCTGTCGCGATGACTGGCGGCGGCGAAGGCGCGGCGGGCGGCGGCAAATATTGTCCGGTCGGACGCGGCGGCGATTGCGGTTGCGGCGACGCCTGCGGCCGGGCGCCGGTCTGGCTCGCGTCCTGGAGCGCCCGGAGTTGCTGCTCGAGCTGCTGATTGCGGTATTGCAACTGCTCCACCGTGCCGGTGAGCTCGCGCAGCGCCGCTTCGAGGCGGTCGATGCGGGTCAAAAGGTCGGCTTGGGACATTTGCGCGCGGGCGACCCCGCTCGACAACGCACACAAGAGTGCGGCCACGACAAAGGAAATGGAGCGGTTCATCGACATTTCGCTGGATTGACGCCGCCTAACATAGCGCAACGTGCGACCAAATTGTGACTGTCTGCCGCATTCGCACCCATCATTCCGCCGGCCGGATGCGCGGATGCTTGCGCGCGGCGAGCCATTCCTCGAAGCGCTGGATCACCACGAACAGCGACGGCACGAACAGGACGGCGAGGCAGGTCGAGGCGATCATGCCGGAGAACACCGTGATGCCGATCGATTTCCGCGCGCTGGCCCCTGCCCCGCTGGCGACCACCAGCGGCGCGACGCCGAGGATGAAGGCAAACGACGTCATCAGGATCGGTCGGAACCGGGCGCGGGCGGCGTCGACCGCGGCGTCGACGATCGAGCGGTTGTCGCGCACGCGATGCTCGCGCGCCACCTCGACGATCAGGATGGCGTTCTTGGCCGACAGCGCGATCAACAGGATCAGGCCGATCTGGGTGTAGAGATTGTTGTCGATGCGAAGCCCTTTGAGCACCGCGACCGGCCCGACCAAAGCGAGCGGCACCGAGAGGATGATCGAGAGCGGCGCGTACCAGCTTTCATATTGCCCGGCCAGCACCAGATAAACCAGCAGCAGCGCCATGGCGAATACAAAGTACATCTGGTTGCCGACGATCTTTTCCTGATACGACATCGCGGTCCATTCGGTGCCGGTGCCCGGCGGCAAGGTTTTGGCCGCGTTCTCCTCCATCAGCCGGATCGCCTCGCCGGAGGAAAAACCCGTGGCCGGCACGCCGATGATGCTCGACGACGGATAAAGATTGTAGAGTGAGATCAGCGGTGCGCCGACCGCCGGCGTGATCGCGGCGACCGTGCCGAGCGGCACCATATTGCCCTGTTGGTTGCGCACCGACAGGTTTTCGATGTCGCGCGGCCGCAACCGAAATGCGGCGTCGGCCTGAGCATAGACCTGGAACACGCGGCCGAACTTGTTGAACTGCACCACATAGGTCGAGCCCAGATAGGTCGCCAGCGTGGCGAAGACCTGATCGACCGAGACATGCAGCGTCTGCGCCTTGACCCGGTCGACCTCGACGCGCAATTGCGGCGCGGTGGCGCGGAACGAGGTCGAGACACGCTGCAGCGCGCTTTGCGACTGCGCATTGGCGACCATGGTGTCGGTCATGCTCTGCAGCTTGGCGAAATCGGTCGAGCCGTCGCGCAATTCCACCTGGAGCGTAAAGCCGCCGGCATTGCCGATGCCCTGGATCGGCGGCGGCGGCAGCGTGATCACCCGCGCATCGATCGTGGCGAGCGCCGCCGAGATGCGCGGAAACAGCGTGCGCAGATCGTCGCGTTCGCTCCAATCCTTGAGCACCACATAGGCGACGCCGGCATTGGCCAAGGTCGCATTGTTGTCGAGCGCCGAGACGCCGGAGATGGCGATCACCTGGGCGACGCTCGAATCCTTTTTTGCGATCTCCGAAACCTGTTCGAGCAGCTTTTGCGTGCGATCGAGGGACGCGCCATCGGGCAATTGCACGGCGACGAGGAGATAGCCCTGGTCCTCGATCGGCAAGAAGCCGGTCGGCACCCGGGACAGGCCGAAAAACGCGACGCCCATGATGACCAAGGCGATGATGGTCATCAGGCCGGCATGGGACGCCATGCGGCCGATCAGGCCGGCATAGCGGCGTTCGATGCGCCCATAGACCGCATTGAAGCCGCGATAAAATGTGTTGCGCCGTTCCGGCGGCACCGAAGGGCGCAGCCACAGCGCCGCTTGGGTCGGCTTGAGCGTCACCGCATTGATCGCGGAGAGCAGCGCGGTCGCCGCGATCACCAGCGCGAATTGCGCGTACATGCGGCCCGTAAGCCCAGGCAGGAACGCCGCCGGCAGGAACACCGACATCAGCACCAGCGTGATGCCGATGATCGGCCCCAACAATTCGTCCATGGCGCGGATCGCCGCGTCATGGCCGCTCATGCCGCGCTCGACGTTGTGGGCTGCGCCCTCGACCACGACGATGGCGTCGTCGACCACGATGCCGATCGACAGCACGATGGCGAACAAGGTCGAAAAATTCACGGTGAAGCCGAGCGCCCACATGGCGGCAAAGGCGCCGACGATCGTCACCGGCACGGTGGTCGCCGGGATCAGCATGGCGCGCCAGTCCTGCAGGAACACCATGATGACGATCAGCACCAGCACGGCGGCTTCGATCAACGTCTTGTAGACTTCGTGGATCGAGGCGTTGACGAAGATCGTGGTGTCGAACGGGATGGCGTAGACCAGGCCTTGCGGGAAATCGCGCGCCAACGTTTCCATCTTGGCCTTGACCGCGTGCTCGACGTCGAGCGCGTTGGCGCCTGGCGACTGATAGATGCCGATGCCGGCGGCCTGCTTGCCGTCGAGGTTGAAATACTGGCTGTAGGTCTGGGCGCCGAGCTCGACCCGGCCGACGTCGCTGATGCGCGTGATCTGGCCGTTGTCGCCGGTCTTGACGATGACGTTCTCAAACTGGCCGACGTCGGTGAGGCGGCCGGACAGATCAATGGTGTATTGGAAATTGACGCCCGGCGGCGTCGGCGGCGTGCCGATCTGGCCGGCCGTGACCTCTTGGCTTTGCTGCTGCAGCGCCACGACCACGTCCTGGGCATTGAGGCTGCGCGCTTTGAGCTTCTCCGGATCGAGCCAGACGCGCATGGAATATTGCCCGGCGCCGAACACATTGACGTTGCCGACGCCCGGCAGCCGCGCCAGTTCGTCCTTGAGCCTGATGGTGGCGTAATTCGCCAGATAAAGGCTGTCGTAGCGGCCGTCCGGCGCAGTGAGCGTGACGAACAACAGGATCGCGGTCGAGCGCTTCTGCACCGTGACGCCCTGGGCCTGAACCGGGATCGGCAGTTGCGCCAGCGCGCTGGCGACGCGGTTCTGCACCAGGACCTGCGCGTTATCGAGATCGGTGCCGATCTTGAACGTCACGGTGAGCGTGTAGCTGCCGTCGCTGGCGCTGGTCGATTGCATGTAGATCATGTCCTCGACGCCGTTGACCTGCTGCTCGATCGGCAGCGCCACGGTGTCGAGCAAGGTCAGCGCGCTGGCGCCGGGATAACGCGTCGTCACCTGCACGGTCGGCGGCACCACGTCGGGATATTGCGCCACCGGCAAGCCGTAGAGCGCGACGGCGCCGATCAGAATCATTAGGATGGCGAGCACGTTCACCAGCACCGGCCGCTCGATGAAGAATTTGGAGATCATTGCCGAATCTCCGCGTGCTAGTTCTTTGCCGCCGGCGGGCTCAGCTCGGGATCGACTTTTTGGCCCGGGATCGCGCGCATGATGCCGCCGATGACGACGCGGTCGTCCTTGCTCAAACCTTTGTCGATGACGCGCAGGTCGCCCACCAACTGGCCGGCTTCGACTTGGCGCTGCTCGACCATGTTGTCCTTGTTGACGATCAGCACGTAGCGGCCGCCCTGGTCGCTGCCGATCGCGGTATCGGGCACCAGCAGCGCCGGGATCGGCTTCGACGGCACCCGCACGCGCACGAAATAACCCGGCACCAAGGCGCGGTCGGAATTCGGCAGGCTCGCGCGCGCGGCCTGCGTTCCGGTCGACGAATCGACATAAGGCGCGACGTAATCGAGTTTGCCCAGGTGCGGAAAATCGGTCTCGTTTTGCAATGCGACCTCGACCGTATCGCCGATGAGGTCGGCCACGGTTCGCCCCGAAGCCGCGAGATTGGCGCGCACCTGCAGCGCATCGCGCTCGCTCGCGGTGAAATTCACCCAGATCGGATCAAGCTGCACGATGGTGGCAAGCACGGTCGGTGAAGAGGCGCCGACCAGTTGGCCGATCGACACCTGCCGCGCGGTGACATAGCCGTCGAACGGCGCGGTGACGTCGGTATAGCTGAGATTGATCTCGGCCTGCCGCTCGTTGGCCTGCGCCGATTGCAGGTCGGCTTGCGATGAATCGCGCTGCGCCAGCGCCTTGTCGTAATTGGCCTGCGTCGAGACCTGCTTCTGCACCAGATCGGCCTGGCGCTGATACTCGGCCAGCGCCTGCGTCAGCGTCGCCTGCGCGCTGGTGACGGACGCCTTGGCGGCTTCCACTTTGAGCCGATAGGGTTCCGGCTCGATGGTGAACAGCGACGTGCCTTTCTTGACGAATTGGCCGTCGGTATAGCTGATGGCCTGGACGAAACCCTGCACGCGAGCGACGAGATCGACCGAATTGACCGCGGCCGCGTTTCCGGTGGCGTCGAAATAGCGCGTGACGTCTTGCGCGACCGGCAACGCAACGGTGACCTTCGGCGGGGGCGGCGCGGCATATTGGTTGTTCTGGCCGCAGCCGGCGAGCAGAGCGGCCAGTGCCAGCGTCGTGGTCGCGAGCGCACGATAGGTCATGACAAAAGTGCCCTTGCGGATGCGGACGGTCGCGATTCGATCTTAAGCGAATTGCCGCGCAATGGGACGGCTAGTTTCGTGCCGCCAAGATAGATGAAATTGCGGCGGCAAGGCACGCGGTTTCGCGGCGGCTACTCTTGCCTGCCGGCGGAGCCGGTTTGCATCCCATCCTTCCCCTCGCGCATCCATGCCACCAACAACTGCCAGGCGATGGACAGCACGATCGGACCGATGAACAGGCCGATGAGACCGTGCGCCAGCGCACCGCCGATGACGCCGATCAATATCACCGGCATCGGCGTCGAAAGCCCGCGTGCCATGACCAGCGGGCGCAGCACGTTGTCCAACACCATTATCGGCACCGTATAGATGGTGAATATCACCGCTGCCGTTTTTGCCAGTGCAAACCAGCTCCAAATGATCACCGGCACCAAAATGACCCACGGGCCCACTTGAATGATCCCAAACAGCAGAACCAAAAAACTGAGCAGGCCGGCGGCGGGCGCACCGGCGACCAGCAAGCCGATGCCGGCAAGCAACGCCTGCAGGGCCGAAATTCCGATAATGCCGCGCGACACGTTGCGGATCGTCGCGCCGGTCAATTCGACAAACTCTTCGGCGCGGTCCGTCGAAATATGGCGCACGGCATTCTTGACCGACAGCACCAACGCCGGCCCGGGCACGAACAGAAATCCCGAAACGAAGATGCCGATGATGAACTTGACCAGATCCAGGCCGGCGGTGCCGGCAATGGCCAGAACGCTCGAGCCGATCACCTTGAGTTGTTCCGCCCACTCGCCGAGCAGCGCCTTGATGTTGGTCGAAGCGAGGTACCAGATTTGATAGACTTCCTCGCCGACGACCGGCCAGGCCTGGACCGACTCGTAGGGCGCCGGAATGGTCAGGCTGCCGTCCGAAAGCCGCGCGTAAAGCGTTCGCAGATTGTCGCCCAGGCTGATGCCGAGCCAGGTGACCGGGCCGAAGATCAGGATAAGGCTGAAAATCGTGATCGCCGCCGCAGCCACGCCGCGATGGCCGCCGAGCCTACCGGCCAGCCAGTCGAACACCGGATAAAGCGCGACCGCGAAGATGACGCTCCAGACGATAATCGACAGGAACGGCTGCAGCACCAGCCACGACCAGTAGGCCAAGAGCGCCAGACAGCCGATGCGGATGGCGGCAACAATAGATGTCTTATCCGCTCCGTCGGCCGCGGCGATCTTATCGGCGTCTTCCGGCACGGGCGGTGTCATTGCGGCGATACCAAATGGGGCGTTCCGTCCCGCAGAGCGCTCAATATCTGCTGGCGACGAAATGACGATCCTTGATGGATTTCACATCGTCGTAGCGATGCTTGCTGGACCGCTTGGGAAGCTTGACCGCCTCCCGTTTGACTTTCTTATAGGGCAACAGCGACAGGATATGGGAAATGCAGTTGAGCCGGGCGCGGCGTTTGTCGTCGGAGCGCACGATGTGCCACGGCGAGTGCTTGCTGTCGGTCGCCGCGAGCATCAGGTCGCGCGCCTTCGAGTAATCGTACCAGCGCCGATATGATTCCAGATCCATCGGGCTCAGCTTCCATTGCCGCATCGGATCGCTGATGCGTTTCAGGAAGCGTTTTTCCTGTTCCTCCTGCCCGACCTCGAGCCAGATCTTGATCAAGGTGATGCCGCCGTCGATGATGTATTGCTCCATTTGCGGACACAGTTTCAGGAAGCGCTTGTGCTGCTCCTCGGTGGCAAAGCCCATGACATATTCGACGCCGGCGCGATTGTACCAGCTGCGATCGAAGATGATGATTTCGCCGCCGGCCGGAAAGCGCTCGATGTAGCGCTGCATGTAGATCTGGCTCTTTTCGCGATCCGACGGCGCCGGCAGCACCGTGACGCGAAACACGCGGGGGCTGACCCGTTCGGTCAGCGCCTTGATGGTGCCGCCCTTGCCGGCGGCGTCGCGGCCCTCGAACACGATGATGACGCGCGCGCCGCTTGCCTTCACCCAGTCCTGCAGATGGCACAGCTCGACCTGAAGCTTGTGCAGCTCCTTTTCGTAAGCCTTGCGCTTCATTTTCTCGCCTTGGCCATTCGCGGCGGCCTTGGCTTTCGCGGTCTTGGGCTTCTTCGCCATGTCAAACCTCCGCGTTGGACGCGCTCGGCTCCGGCTCCGGCGCCGGCGCCGTTTTTTCCTGGGGCCGCGATGAGGGCCGCAGCCGCTCGCGGATCGCCTGGAAGAAGACGTAAAGCGGCGGGATCGCGAAAATGCCGATGAAGGACGCCAGCACCATGCCGCCGAACACCGGCGTGCCGACGTCGCGCCGCGCCAGTTGCGAGGCGCCGGTAGCGACCACCAGCGGCAAGAGACCGAGGATGAAGGCAAACGACGTCATCATCACCGGCCGGAAGCGCAGCCGCGAGCCTTCGGTCGCGGCTTCGAGCAGATGAACGCCCTTCTCGCGCTGCTCCTTGGCGAACTCGACGATCAGAATGCCGTTCTTGGCGGCAAGACCGATCAGCACGACCATGCCGATCTGGGCATACAGATCGAGCGTCAGCCCGCCCATCAGCATGGCCGCGAACGAGCCCAAGACGCCGACCGACACCGACAAGCAGCACCGGCACCGGAATGGTCCAGCTTTCATACAGCGCGACCAGGAACAGGTAAGCGAACAGCACGGCAAAGCCGAGAATGATCGCGGTCTTGCCCTCGGCGCGTTTTTCCTGAAACGCGGTGTCGGTCCACTCGCCGGCATAGCCTTGCGGCAGCGTTTTCGCGGCGACCGCTTCCATCGCATTCAAGCGCTTGACCGGACGAAATGCCCGGCGCCGGCGAGCCCTGCACGGTCACGGCGCGCAGATTGTTGTAGCGGATCAAGGCCGGCGGTCCGACGACGAGGCGAACCTCGGCGAGGCTGCGCAGCGGAATCATCTTGCCGTCGTTGTTGCGCACGTTGATGCGGTAGATGTCGTCGATGTTCGAGCGGTCGACGGCCTCGGCCTGGACCTGGACCTGCCAGGTGCGGCCGAACAAATTAAAATTGTTGACGAAGTAGCCGCCGAGGGAAGCCTGCAGCGCCTGAAACACCGCGCTCAGCGGCACGCCGATGATTTGCGCCTTGTCGCGATCGATATCGAGATAGATCGACGGATTGGTCGCCGAGAATGTGCTGAACACCCGTCTGAGCTGCGGGTCCTGGTTCGCCGCGACGGTCAATCCGCGTATCGCCTGCGCCATGGCCTTGGCGTCGCCGCCGCGCAAGTCCTCCAGCACATAGGCGAAGCCGCCGCCGGTGCCCAGCCCGAGGACCGGCGGCGGCGCCAGCGGCACCACTTGGCCGCCCTGGATCTGGCGGAATTTTTCGTTGAGCCGTCCGATCAGGGCGTTGACGCCGAGCGACTTGTCCTTGCGCTCCTCGAACGGCTTGAGGGTGACCACCATGAAGCCGGCATTGGCTTGCGAAAAATTGTCGATGAAGTTCAAGCCGATGACGGACGTAACGTCTTCGACGGCATGCTCGTCCTTGAGGATCGCCTCGGCGCGCTCGATGACGTCGGTGGTGCGCGCCACCGAAGCGCCGCCGGGCAATTGCACGACGACGAACAACGCGCCCTGATCGTCCTCGGGCAAAAATCCGGTCGGCGTGAATTTGGCAAGCCCGACGATGCCGACCGTGGCGACCGCCACCATGGCAAGCCCGATGATCGAAAAGCGCACGATGCGCGCGACCGCGGCACCATAACCATCGCGCACGCGATCGATCGAGCGCATCACGTAACCCATGACGCCGCGGCGCGGCCCGTGATGCGGCCGCAGCAACACGCCGCACAGCGCCGGCGACAAGGTCAGCGCATTGATCGCCGACAGGAACATCGCCACCGCGACGGTCACCGCGAACTGCCGGAACAATTCGCCGGAAATTCCAGGGATGAACGCCACCGGCACGAACACCGACAGCAGCACCAAGGTGATGGCGATGATCGGCGCGGTGATCTCCGCCATGGCGCGCTTGGTCGCCTCGCCGGGCGTCAGCTCCGGATGCTCCTCCATCACCCGTTCGACGTTTTCCACCACCACGATGGCGTCGTCGACGACGATGCCGATCGCCAGCACGATGGCGAGCAGCGACACGGTGTTGGCCGAATAGCCGACGGCCAACAGCGCGATGAACGTGCCGATCAGGCTGACCGGCACCGCGAGCGTCGGGATCAGGGTGGCGCGCACGCTGCCGAGGAAAAGATAGACCACGATGACGACGAGGATGAAGGCCTCGATCAAGGTCTTTTGCACCTCGTGGATGGTGTCGGTGACGAACACCGTGGGGTCGTAAGTGATTTTCCAGGTCAGATCGTCGGGAAAGCGCTTCTCCGCTTCGGCGACGCGCTCCTTCACCGCCTTCAAGGTGTTGACCGCATTGGCGCCGGGCGACTGATAGATCGCGATGGCCGACGCCGGGCCGCCGTTGAGCCGCGTGTCGCGATCGAGATTGGCGGCGCCGAGCTCGAGCCGCGCGACGTCGCCGAGGCGAAGCACCGAGCCGTCGGGATTGGTCCGGATCACGATATTGGCGAATTCCTCCACCGTGGCGAGGCGGCCCTTGGTCTGGATATTGAGCTGCAGCTGCTGATCGTCCGAGATCGGCCGGGCGCCGATGCGGCCGACCGCGGCTTGCACGTTCTGCGACTGGATCGCGTTGATGATGTCGCCGGTGGTCAGGTTGAGCCCGGTCAGCCGGTCGGTGCGCACCCAGGCGCGCATGGCGTAATCCTGCGGGCCCCAGATCGTGGCGTCGCCGACGCCGGGCGTGCTTTTGATCCGGTCGAGCAGATTGATGGTGACGTAATTGGAGAGAAACAGCGGATCGTGGGTGTGCTTGGGCGAATAGACCGCGATGACGCCGAGCAGCGCCGAGGATTTCTTTTTGACCGTGACGCCCTGGCGCTGCACGTCGGGCGGCAGCTGCGCCAGCGCCACCTGGACCCGGTTGTTGACGTTGACGGTGTTGATGTCGGGATTGGTGCCGAGCTCGAACGACGCGGTCAGCGCGTAGCTGCCGTCGTCGCCGCTGGTGCTCTTCATGTAGATCATCTTGTCGACGCCGACGACCTGCGCCTCGATGACCTGGGCGACGGTCGCTTCGACGACGGCGGAATTGGCGCCGGGATAAAGCGTCGTGACCGAGACCTGCGGCGGCACGATATCGGGATACTGCGCCAGCGGGATGGCGAAGAGCGCGAGCAGGCCGGCGATCGTGGTGACGACGGCGATGACGATGGCGAGCCGCGGCCGGTCGACGAAGATTGCGGACAACATCGGATTTACGACCGGTTCAGGACGGCGGCCGCCGGCGCGGCCTGAACCGCCTGCCCCGGACGAATGCTCTGCAGCCCTTCGACGATGATCTGCTCGCCGCCTTTCAAGCCCTCATCGACCACGATGTTGGTACCGCTTTCGCCGCCGGTCTTGATCCGTTTCACGACAGCCTTGCCGTCCTCGACCGCGAACACATAGACGCCTTGCTGATCGGCGATCAGCGCCGCCTGCGGCACCACCACCTTGTCCTGCGGCGCGCCGGCTTCCACCGCGACGCTGACCAATTGGCCGTCGATCAAGGCGCCATCGGGATTCGGCATGGTGGCGCGCGCCAGCACCGTATCGGTCGAGCGATCGACCGAGACGTCGATGAAATTGACCGTGCCTTCGTCCTTATAGACCGTGCCATC